>NZ_MUHW01000001.1 GCF_002007235.1 Oribacterium sp. C9 | reverse complement strand
TGTGGCATGAAAAGAGGGCTATCGCCTAGATGATAATCATCTAAAGCGACAGCCCCTTTTACTCTTCAATAAACTGTAGTTATGGCCCCTGTCCGGCCATTCAGATAAAAATATAGTACCTGTCCGAATCAGACTGTCGCTTTCCATAAACCATGGAGATTGCAATACTCATAAGCCGCTACAAGCTTTTCATTTACCAGAAACTCTGCCTCAGGCTTCATGCCCGGCTTAAGATAATGAATCTGGAATCCGGCTTCTGTTTCGATCAGGATCCATCCGATAAAATGCTCAGGAAGCATAGGATGTTCAACAGAACCGACCTGAACCTTGACCACTCCGTCCTGCTGTGTCACAACAGGAACATGCTTCTCCTGCGCCGCATCCGTAGTGTTGGCTACAAGCTCTTCACCTACAGATAAGCTCTTGTCGGAAATCACGATCTGATCATCAATTTTGTAAAATTTCACGATTTAATCCTCCTTTTTAGACTGCATCTTAGTGTACGTTCACAACTGCTAATATCAGCATATCCAAAGGAATCATAAAAAGCAAATAGAAAATTGTTTAATCAAATAAAACCGCACCGATAACTGTCTTTTCAAGTCCCTGAAGCTTTTCGAGCTGTTTTCTAAAGTCATTCTTCGTGGTGTTTCTGTCCACAGCAACGATTGCATACTTTCTGTCACTGATGGTGCGAATGGCCTCAGAATCCGTAAGGATATCTCCGGCAAACTTCAAAAGCTCAGAGCTTTCGGAGCTGTTAACGGAACTTACGATCTCCTTCATATCTTCCGTCTTGAGTCTTCCGACAAATGAAATCTCATTTATCTCCTTATCCTTAAAGGCCTCAACATACGCATCGATGTTTGCAGTAAGAACTCCGATAAAGTCAGCCTTATCCGGTGACGCATCGCCGTAAGACATCCTGTAAAGCATGTCCGCGCACTTACCGGTAGACTTCCCGGACTTATAATCTCCAAAGACGCGGATCCCAAACAGTCTTGTGATCTCAGAAGCATTGTTAACAGTATCTACGATTATGGCCTTAAGGCAAATGATAAACGCTGCAAGGAATGCTCCGGCTACGCCGCCTATGATTCCAAACTTCACAGCGGACTTAAGAACACTCTTAAGGCTTGAAGCAGTCCCCCCCTCCGTGGGCTCAGTAAGTCTGCTCTTCATAGTTAAAGCAGCATCTCTTTGAGTGATAAGGCTGTTCTGGAGATTTGCGAAATCAGTCTGCTTAGCCTTCACATAGCCTGCCTCAACAGGCTTTAGGTTCTTATCCTCGAAAACTATCTTTTCATGAGCTGAGCCGGAAACATTGTCAGCCTTTGTCTTTCCGAGGAGACTCAGTTCATGTGCATGAACCTTTTCACCAATCTGAGCGCTCTGATTCATCACTGCCTCATCAAGGGCTGCCATGATACCATCAACCAGTTCAGCAGAGTCACCATAAACCTCAACATTAATAGAATGAACTCCCTTTGTGACCTTGATGAGCTCCTTCAGGTTTCTAAGAGAGAGATCTTCTTTCAGCTGAGATTTAATATAAGATAAACACTCGTTGCTGTTGATATAAGTGATATAGGCATCAACAACATCGTCTGTATAATCATCATTCTGTATGCTCATCTCCGGCATGATCTGATAATCGGTCTTGACATAGTACATGCTACCTGCAGAGAAATAGTCATTTGAATCCAGATTCATGAGAACAGAGCTCTCTTTGTAAGCATTGTTCTCTTTTATCATGTCATCAAGAAGCTTTATCTGCTCATCATATGCAGCCTTTCCGGCATCATACTGATCTTGGCTTATTTCTTCGTCACTCTCAGTTGAAGCAGCCGATGCAGCTCTGAGAGAAGCAAGTCCCTTACCGCCCTTATAGCCTGCAAGAATAACTCCAAGCACAACAGCAGTAATTAGGATAGTCTTCCACTTTCTCAGACATAAGAGAAAAAGCTGGATAAGATCTATTTCCATTTCGTCATCATAAGTCATCGTAAAATCGCTCCTTATTTTTTATATCAATTTAGATTAGCATACAGGACACCATAAAATCTATAATTATTTCTCTTTTGTATTTAACCGCTCATTACATTTTCATGAAATCCAAAAAAATCGTGCCGGTCTCAACAGAAACCGACACCCGTATATTAAGATCTAATAAAAAATCAGCAGCTTATCCTCAGAAACTCCGCCTTACCATGTATCTTCAGAGGGACACTGTTCGCAGGCACAAATACGCAGTCTCCGCGGAAAATATTGATGTGAGTATCCTCACCGGAAATCACTCCGCATCCATCCACGCACAGCAAAACCTCAAAGGAATTCTCCCCTGTCTGGAAATCCGCCATTTCACGAACTCTTTCAGTGTTGACGAGAAGTCGCTCAACCTGAAAATACTTGCAGCGACTCAGAAGCTCATAGGCGCTTCCCGGACGATATCTCAGAACTCGCATGGGCTGTCTCGGTTCTGCGCTGCTATTCAGATTCATAACATCCAGCGCCTTATCAACATGCAGCTCACGGAGCTTTCCATCCTTACCGACACGATTATAATCGTACATACGATAAGTGAGATTACTGCTTTCCTGAATTTCAGCTATGAGGATTCCTCCGCCGATGGCATGGACCGTTCCTGATTGAATAAAGAACACATCACCCTTATGAACAGGAACATACTGCAAATGCTTCTCTATAGATCCGTCTGCGATACTCTTACGGACCTGCTCCCTGGTCATACGGTATCTGAAGCCGTAGACAAGCCTTGCACCGGGCTCGGCGTCCACCACATACCACATTTCCGTCTTACCCAGCTGACCATTTTCGTACTCTTTTGCATACTCATCGGAGGGATGCACCTGCACTGACAGATCATTCTTCGCATCGATGAACTTTACAAGAATTGGGATTCCTTCATCTATGATAGCTGCAGGATGTGAACCCAAAAATTCAGGATGAGCCTTTAGAACTTCTCCAAGTTCCCTGCCTTCATACTCTCCGCTTGCAACCACACTGGGACCATCAGGGTGTGTGGAGCACTCCCATGTCTCTGCAAGAGGCGACATGTCGATGTTCTTTGCGTAGTCATCGTTAAGCCGGTTACCGCCCCAGAGATAGTCCTTGGCCGCAGGCTTCAAGAGGAAAGGTCGGGTCTTATTCCCCGACTCACTGAAAAAATCCTCAGACTTCAGGTTAAAATCGCTACCTGTACCCTCAGATCTCCAGCTTGTACTTGTGCTTGTCATGGACACTGATTTCCTTTCCTATCTGCACCTCGATGAGCTGTAATTCCGAATCTGCAATTATAGTATGTCTGCAGCCTGCCTTCATGGTGATGACATCTCCGGCCTTAACGTTCTGCACCATTCCGTCTACCACTGTCCTTCCGATTCCCGAAATGACTGTCCAGACCTCATCTCTATGGTCATGGCTATGATAATTCATAGACTGTCCTTTATTTAAGGTAGCCTTAATGGTCCTCGATTCCTTTTCGACATCAAGCACCAGATATGTTCCCCAAGACTTCTCAGCAAACATTACAGGCTGCTGTATCTTCTCAACGTATGACTTTATTCCGGAGCTTGCCGTCTTATCGGACACAAGAATACCTTCAGGAGATGCAGAAATGATCACGTCCTTTAAGCCTAAAGCAAGTACAGGAACATCCAGATCGTTCACGATATGAACATTGTCACAGGAATCACTCATCTCTCCCTTGCCGACTATCTTTTCAGACATAGCCTCGGTGAGGGTATTCCAGGTTCCGAGATCCTGCCAGAGACCATCGAAACGAAGCACCTGGATGCTAGGCTCCTTCTCAACAACCGCGTAGTCAAAGGAGATCTTTGTGCAGTCTCCGTAATGCTCATAAAGATCATCATAATCCTTGAAGTCTATGAGCTCATGAGCTCTTTTCAGCACATAGCCGAGCTTATAGGCAAAGATGCCGCCGTTCCAAAGGGCTCCCTCTGCGATATATTTCTTTGCGGTCTCCTCATCAGGCTTTTCCTTAAAGCTTGAAACTCTGCTGACAGGGTCCTTACTCTCAGGGATGATGTATCCGTACTTTTCGCTCGGATAGGTAGGCTCCATACCGAGAAGTGTGAGATTGGCATCACCTTTCTCCGCAAGCTCTGCAAGCTTTTTCAGTGCCGCAAAATAGTCATCATCAACATAAGGATCCACAGGACAGACCACCACTGCCTCGTCTTCTCCCACATGAAGCACATCATGAAGGTATGCTGTTGCCAGTGCTATGGCCGGAAATGTATCTCGTCTGCATGGCTCTACGGAAACTCCCACATCCTCACCTAACTGATTGTGGATAGTGGAAACCTGAGCCTTTGATGTAGCCACAGTAACCTTTGCTTCTGCATCTATCTTTTTTATGGATCTGTACATCCTCTGAGCCATGGACTCATAGGAGCCGTCCGATTCCTTAAAGATCTTTATGAACTGCTTGGATCTGATGTCGTTTGACAGGGGCCAGAGTCTCTTTCCGGAACCACCGGATAATAAAACTATATTCATTATTTTAATCTCTCTATTCTTTCTTGTATTTAATACCACTCTAAGATACAGAATTATAAAACCGGAAAGAGCAAAAATCAATCGTACAACAGCCTGTTCATCGCTATACCTGTTTATCAGGATGATTTAGGGATAGCTTCTATCAGCGTTTCTCCATTCAGATCATAATCCTCCATACTCACGCTTTTTATCGCCGGATCATCATATGTGTTGTAATAATAGGTATTGGCGGCTGAAGAAAATCCACCTGTATAGATGGTTTTCTCATACATTCCATCGTGCATTTCAGCAGCACCATCTATCATCGCAACACCGGTAAGAGTATGAAACATTCTCGATACGTTCTCATCCTCCCCTGATTTTGTCGGATAGTGGGTATTTAAGTATGCAGCCCTGACAAATCTGGATGTGGAATAATAATCCCCCGGAAGACCGCGCATCATGGATCCTGAACCGAAGGGTGTCATCTTCGCATCCTTCCAGAAAACCTCCTTTGGCATATCACTATCAAGATTCATATAGTTACGGAGATTCTCGCGATGCCACTCAAAGCCAGGCTGATTAGCCAGTACGTCAACATCATTTTTGTGGACTTCCATGTGATTTTTTGTGTACTCCACTACGATGCTCCGTTTGGAATCGCCTATGATCCAATGCAGCATAGATACCGGATATTTCTCGTTTATAGGCTTTGCTACTATCGCAACGTTTTCAAGAGCCTTTTCAACTTCATCAACAGAAGCAAAATTCATGGTGATCCAAAGTGGAAACTCATATGCGGCAATGTTTGTCTTGCCTTCAACCGGCGCTGTCTCGTACTGTGCGTAACCCGGAAAATTAAGACCGGCGATCGCGAGCCCCGCTTCATTTCCACAGTCAAAATACAACGGAATCCCCTCCTGCACGATCCCCATTCCAATCAACGGATACCTGACATTCAGCTTTCCGCAAAATGCGGAATTCAATATGTAGTTTTTTGGAGTGATCACAACCTTCTGTCCATATCCCACTGACCAGTCAAGATTTCTGCCAAGGTACATATTTCCTCTGTCGTCACTAAATCTAACAGCTGTGCACATATTGTTTCCCCCTCATATACCATAAAACCTATTTAAAATTCACTTTCCTATACCGCTTTTAATTGCCCTTTTACTTTTCCTTTATTTTGCTCCTTGTATCAAAATCATTTAACTATCTTTTCGAAATCATCCTTCCCATGCTTGCATATCGGACAGATAAAATCATCGGGCAGTTCCTCGCCCACGTACTCATATCCGCATATCCTGCAGCGCCATATGGTCTCACCCTTTTCTGTGGTTCCAACAGCCTGTGGTTTTGGTTTAATGTTGTTCTGATAATACTCATATGTGCAAGAAGCTTCATCCGACAACACAGTCATGAAGGCAGGTTCACAGATAAACAGGGTGTGTGAGCCGAGGTCCACTTCACTTTCAACCTTCAGAGAAAAATACGCATTAGTTCCCTTTGTTATATATGGAATTCCATTTTCGGCTATAGCATAATTTTCCGAAGAAAAATCAGCAGCGAACTTATCAACATCCCGTCCGGACTGAAAACCAAAATGCTTAAAAATGTCGAATCCGGCCGATGTGCCAAGTACGGAGACATTGCACTGCTTCGTACGTTTGACCATATCATGTGTGAAGTTCGCCTTGTTTATAGCAAGGGAGATCCTGTTTGGCTCCGAAGCCACCTGAATCGCAGTGTTGATGATACAGCCGTTCTTCTTTTCACCATCCACCGCTGTGCAAACAAACAATCCATAAGACAACTTGTACATAGCTTTCTTATCCATCATAACCTCATCCTTTCTTAGTTTTATTCGGTTTTTAGTAAATACTTCCAAACCGCGCAATCATCTTACCTTAGTTTCTTCATCTAATATCATCATACTACTCATATGGCATTTCTCAATATAGCAGAATAAGACTAATATTTTGCTTTTATTCACTATAGTACAATTGTTTTGGGCTCTTTGGTTTGTCAGGAATACTCAACTTTATTATTCCTCGTTCAACCAGCGGCATTACACGTGTCTGAATAGCATATGTAACAGTGCTCATCCCCAAAAACTCGCATATTTCCATTCTAGTCCTAGGCGTTTTGCAGAACTGCACCAATTCATTATTTTCTATATTTTCGGTCTGGATAGGATTAATAACCTCTCCATGTTTATAGAATTTAACTATAAAACTGCCTCTTTCATCCAAAAACTCAGGATTTGGCAGTCCATATTCCTGCATTGTTCTACGAATTGTTGGAATACCTGAATATCTATTCTCCGTAATCTTCAACACCTCAAGTTCATTTGCAATTACCGGATTACGGGTATCTGGCTGTACTTTTCCTAACTGATCAATTCTAATTCTTCCGTATAATCCACCCGGATTCCTTACTTCTAATCTATCCTCATACATTATAATTTGAATAGGCATTCCTTCAGTATGAATGCTATAATCGCGATGCACCAATGCATTCAGTATTGCCTCTCTAACTGCCAAAACAGGATAGTCCGTACGATCTTCACGTTTTCCCGTTTGCGGATCAATAATTGTTTTAGAACGCATATTTCTACTAACAAATTGCATTGCACCTTCCAACATCTCCGGTATATTTCCTTCAATCCGCTGATTATCTACAAACCTTTCTCCTTGTTCTCCAACAACACCCATGTCTGTCCCCGGCACAACTGTAGCAATAATGCATAATTGAGGAAAATAAATCTGTGGATAGGGACTAAAGTTCATAACCGAGCTTAGTGTAAGAATATTATCTCTCTTAATACTCATCAACTCATAAATCTCTTCGTCTGAAATAGCTGCCAAACGCGGTTTCCCAACCTTTAATAACTCTATGTACTTAGACAGCATATCCTGGTTTAACGATGCGAGTGATGCCCTTTCTACAACTCTAATATCATCCTGATATTTTTTTCTATATGCCTCATAACTATACACTTCATATTCTGTCATAGGCTCATCGCTGTCCCCAACACGGACATAGGATCCTTTTAATCTACCTTTGCCTTGATAAAAAACAGGTCTGTCAGTAATATCAGTTCCCGGAATCTCAGCAGAAACAAAAAATTTCCCTTCTTTTTCTGCAACAGTCAATAGTGGTCTTACAATTGGTTCCATCTGTATGCATTGCTCATTTATCTTCTTCTGTATATCCTGCGGATCATAAACACCTACTTCCTTAAAATCCTGCTTCTCATCCACTCCAAAAATTATTATTCCACCATCATCTTGATTGGAAAAACTTGACAACGTATCATACAAACGCTTTGGACAGCCCGACTCTGCACTTTTTATTTCTAATGTTGGCGTTTCACATTTTAGTTTCTGTATCAAATTTAATTTTTCAATCAATTCTTCAGTTGTCATTTTAGTTCCTCCCATTTATATTTAATATGATAGTTCTATATTTAAGCTGTGTCAACTATATCAAATTTTTGCCCATGAACTCAAAAAGGAACTCAAATTATTTGAGTTCCTTTTTGAGTTTCACTATATTATTTACAATCAACTAAATCTACTTCCCATTATCTATCGAATTTTCCCATAGATTCATTTGCTGGTAAGTTTATACCTCTCCTCCGCTTTAATCAGCTCCATTTCAAAATCCTGACGGTTTCTATAGGCGATAGTCTGAAGTATTATGCCGGAAAACAAAGAAATAATCGCAGCGAGTATAACAAAGCCGCACACAATGAGTGTCGGGAATCTATCCACTAAACCGGTATTCACATAGTCAATCAGGACAGGAACCATAAAAGCACTTCCAACGATGAAAAGAATCGCAGAAACTATTCCGAAAAACGCCATTGGCTTATAGTTTCTAAACAGCCCGCCTATCGTACGGAGCACTCTGGCACCATCGGAATAAGTATTGAGCTTAGAGAAACTACCCTCAGGTCTGTCTCTGTACTCGATCACAACATTTTCCATGAACATGTTCTTGTCGCAGGCATGAATAGTCATTTCAGTCTCTATCTCGA
The DNA here is from genome assembly GCF_002007235.1 of Oribacterium sp. C9. Classification (GTDB taxonomy): domain Bacteria; phylum Bacillota; class Clostridia; order Lachnospirales; family Lachnospiraceae; genus Oribacterium. Next base: position 314,057 of record NZ_MUHW01000001.1, on the reverse strand, counting down.
AACCCTTGGAAAGAACCGGAAAAGTCTTAACAAAACGATAAGAAAAGGCTCTGTATCCGGTCATGATGTCTTTTACATCCGTCCCGAACAAAACATTGATCGAAGCCCTTACCAAAGAATTTCCGAAATTATGAAAGGGTCTCTTATTTTCCTCGAAATATGTCGAAGACAATCTGTCGCCAATCACCATATCCACATTTCTATCGAGGATCTTCCTCACCATTTTAGGTGCAGCCTCTGCTGGATAAGTATCATCTCCATCCGCCATCACATAGCATTTGGCGTCAATGTCTCTGAACATACGTCTGATCACATTGCCCTTTCCCTGGCGATATTCATTTACAACTCTCGCTCCTGCTCTTTCAGCAATGGCGGCAGTATCATCCGAAGAATTATTATTGTAAACATAAATCACGGCACCCGGTAAAGCCCGTTTAAAATCAAGTACCACCTTTTCTATCGTTTTCGCTTCATTATAACAGGGTATCAGCACCGCTATCTCATCCATACATATCCCCTTAACCCTTTTCTATCATTCTACTTTTTCTATAAACAATTTTTCTCCATGAGAAACTCTGTATAAATCCCCAGGAGTCATGGCAACTTCATTCGAAATCTCCGAAAAATATTTATCCACCTGATCATTGGATGCCATTATATAAATATAGTCGCTCTGTTCAAGTTGACTATTAACCGCATCACGAGCTGCGGGATCGGAAAAATCCGTTGCATAAATATCCTGTCCCCAAAGAATATCATTTTCATTGGCATAATAGTAAATTATGGATTGTGGATATCCATACCATGAGTCATTGCATATCAATGTTATCGCCGAATCCTTTTCAGCTTTCCCGATTATATCCTTAGCGCACTTCTTATAATATGAATAATTATCATTTCTCATAAAAAACGGCTTATAATTACCGATATAGTTTCCTGTAACTATGACAGCCCATACCACAGTGGCAGCTATAACCAAAGGAATAGTCAACTTTAATCCCGTATTCTTCACGAAAAGTACCAACAGCATTAAAAAAAGACACAGCACTCCGCCTACAAAAAACGAATCCACATACCTTTCATACCCTCGCAGCTCCTCCATCTCATCCGGAGTAAAGCAAAACACAAAAAGTATCGAAAGCATAAATACATATCCCAGTGTACCAAGTATCCATGTAACCGAAAAAGAAACAGCTTTCTCTCTGCTAAAATCCTTAGTGAAAAACCTGTGAATCAGCCATACCAGGATCAAAGTCCCTATAGTTCCTGTTGCAAAAGTCACAGGAAGATATCTGACACCGCTTATCCTCCTTAAAAAGAAGGCTCTCAATAATTTATGGAAGGTCTCGCTTTCCAAGCCACCGACCTTTCCGGTTACTACGTTAATGTAAGTTCCTACATCTATCTTTCCGAGATCGAACTGACCATTTCCACCTGCAGATGAACGTATGTCCGAAACATTAAGCATTTTAACATAAGCTTTCCATAATACATTCACACCACAGGCAATTGCTCCCGAAAGCACTGTATTTTTTGCAAGATCAACAAAACTAGTCCTATAACATATAAAACCTGTAAGAAAATATGAAAACAAAACCACTAAAAGCATCGCTATACCAACCTGTTTTGTCATCACCATAGACATACATACAGCAATAAACGATACATATGTAAATCTATCTTTATAAATTTTACCATCATAAATAAGGTAAAGAAGATAGCCAAACTGAATAGCAAGCGGTGTATCCGCCAAAAGTGTGGATGTAATATGCGGCATATCAAGAGCTATTATAGGCGCATATACAGCAACAAGTGCACAGGCGGAAAATATCATGATACAAATTATCCAAATAATCTTCTTCGAAAATCCCGCCGTACTATCCGCGAACTTATCCTTCCCTGTACCAAATATACCCACTCTGCCCTTTATTTCTGCAATCTGTTCTGCAATAGGCAACACTAAAACAGATCCGCAGAATAAGTGCAATGCTATAGTCACCACATCCTCACGATAAATCCCGGCGAATTTAGCCCACATCAGCTCCAGCATGCACAGAAAAGGAGGATAATCCTTGTGAATGATGAGCCTTGATTCATTCACACAATAGAATCTATCTAACCTAAGGCTCTCTTTGATCATAGTTCCCCAGTGCCAAAACTCATCAAAATCAGACAGATTTCTATTGAAATCAAATATGAATGCTATGACGCTGAGGGTTAAAAATGTCAGAAACCCAGCAGATAAAAATTTATCCAGCTTACTTTTCTTTAAGAAAATCAAGCCCGCTCCGCACAGCGTCAATGCAACCAGAAGATAGTATCCTGGGAAAAAGGAACCCATTAAAAACTGACTGAAATAGAGGATAAAGGAACTGCATACCCACGTAAGCGGCATCGTCTCCCCAAAAGTTCTCTTAAAAAGATGCACCGGAATACTGTTCAAAAACATAACAGCTATTACCGGTGCAACAAATGCTCTCAATATGACTAAATATCCCATTTAATATATGATCCTTTCAGGTAATATCGATTTACTTTCTCAGCAAATCTCATTTTAACAGAATTTTCATATTACAAAAGAGATAAAATAGTACTTTTTCAAATAAAACTATCCAGCAGCATGGACTAACAGTTGTACATCACTCACACGTACATCTGTCATCTTGCTTAACAAGCGCAAACAAAACAGGAAAAGCCGCAGCGACAGAACTAAAATATCTAAAGCAACCGTTTACCGGAGACGCTATACAAGTAAGAATCATCAGCAAACTTGCCATGACAGGAATCAGCATTAAAAACTTCCGCCTCTTTATCATCCAGATTCCCATAAATACTATACTCCATGTATACAGAGGCATAGTATCCGTTAAGTTTAGTATCGGAATCACATCCCATAAATCCGCCCATTTTTCAAGAAGCTTTCGTCCGGTTTCAAATCCATCAATATAATCACATGTGAACTCATCCGAATATATAGGATCCTTAACCCAATGGAACAATGTCATACCACTGTTACCATTTCCGGCATGTTCTTTTTCTCTAGGTGTAAATGCATAATAACCATAGCTATGCCCGATAAATGCTTCAATATATGTCATCGGATATTTAACCAGCAATCTGCACCATGGTTTCATTAATTCTCTAGCTCCATGATGCTCATCCATCCAAATAGTCTTTATCGGGTCAGAAATCAGAGGATCATATGCCTCTGAAATACTATTCAAATCACCATATTCCTTCAGCATCTCCTTATCTTCATCCGATAAAGTTGCCATATTATATTTTATCGTTCTGGTAACCTGCTGCATAGGGATGGCCATAGCCTCGGCCTGACTCGAAGGCGTGATGCCAAAATACATCATCCCAAGTTTATGATAGCCAAAGAACGATAGCATTATAACAAAACACAAAAGAGCTGTTCGTACTTTTCGCTTCATTACTAAAACAAAGCAGATTATCACTACAATCGGAACTGTAACATAAATCCCATTATTTAAAAACACGCAAAGCGCAAATGCACTTCCACCTAATCTCAAACTGTTTTTCCAAGAAAAGGTATCATTTTTAAGATGTCCTACTACCTCAACCGCCATAAGCATAAAAAGCGAAAATAACGCTGCGGCCAATGTATTTTTAAATGCATGTTTCGAATATGCGCCAAATACAGGCGTTATGGCATAGAACAGCATCACTGCAAAACACACGGCTCTTTTTACATTCTTTTCAAGTAAACTCATAACTACTGTTCCATATATCGCAGCACATATGACATCTCTTATAAGAATGTACAAGAACATTCCGATATTCTTATCACCTATCTTTAGCCCCAAGTCATAAAATCCACCCACTATCAGGACATAAGTCCATGGATGATGATTGGATTTCTCTTTTATTCCTAGGAATTGCTCGATAGGCCAATAGGTATCCATCTCGATACTAGCCGGATAGAATGTAACGATCCACGGAAGCCAACATAGAAATATAAACACTGTAATAAACAGATATCTATGTCTATTTGCGACTTCAATTATCTCCTTAAGTCCGATTCTTTTTTTAAAATTCTGTTCTATATTACAGATTTTCTCAACAAAGCTGGAATCAAACGTTTCAAAGGATCCTTTAAAATAATATATCAGCAAGTTAAGACACTTATAGAAAAGTACAGCATATACAAATACTCGTAATACAAAATCCCACCACCCGAATATTGAATCCGGAAAGCTTTTTTTATAATACATGTATATCCCGGCTGTATTAAAAATACCAAACAGAATAAAAGCAACTTTGAATAAGATATAATCAAATAATTCGTTTCGGATGCTCCCGGATTTTTTATATAATCCAAATATCAGAATAGCTATTAAGGAATACTTTATTCCATATGTCGAAAAATTTTTTATGTTTGTAATCTCTGGGCTAACAAACAAAACCCAAACCGTAACGATCGAAATAATCAAATCTAAAAAAATGCAATTTGAAACTTTCAATTTTGAATCAGACTCATTTTTTAAGTCCATACTTTCCATTTATAAGCCTCTTTTAATGGTACGTAAGTCTAGTTACTTTTCAAGTATCCTCTTCACAGCCTCCAGCAAACTACCTTCAACTACATCCGCGCCATATGTCTCAGTATCTCCACCGACCTCTTTAATTAAAGCCGTATGCGTCCCCGCAGCTATACCTGCTTTCACATCATTTGCTCCATCACCGATCATCCATGAATTCTTCAAATCAATGTTAAACTCTCTGACTGCTTTCAAAAGCATTCCCGGTTTTGGCTTACGGCAATCACAATTGATTTTTAAAGATTTAACTTCTCCTTCAAATCCTGAGTCAGGATGATGCGGACAATAATAAATACCATCGACATATGCACCATCAGCACCCAAAAGAGTCTCCATTTTATTATGTATCTCATCCAACTGAGGAACAGACACCTCGCCTCTTGCAATCACCGGTTGATTCGTCACCACTATCGTAAGATATCCTGCAGAATTTATAAGTCTTATAGCCTCAGAAACTCCCGGCAGTAACTCAAAATCATCTATATTTCTCAGAAAACCTACGTACTTATTTATGGTGCCATCTCTATCCAAAAATATGGCCTTCTGAGGATTTGATAAGTTCTTCGCTCCAACTAAACCATTCTGAAAATCGTAGCATACTGAGTGGAATCGTTCTGCCGTTCCCATATCTTTAACATATTCCGGAGAATCATAGGCAAACATTTTTTCACTTCCACAAAGCGGTTTCAAAATCTGTCTATCAAGATCTACTTTTACAATGTTTCCGTTCTCATCTTCTGCGCCCACATTTTCCACGTCTACACCGACCATATCCAAAACTATCGGATCGATAACATGAAGTCCGGCATTAACTCTATTCTTGTACCACTTTGGTCTTTTATCCTCTTTCGTCAGCCAGCGCTGTACCGCACCATCAGATGTCGCAATAATAAGCCCCGAATCATATGGATGTGAATTAGGATGTGTGAACAATGTCACAAACGCATCATGCTCTTTATGATATTCAACCATCCTATTGAAATCCACGTCAAAAATTGCATCAGCATTTAACAAAAGAAAGGGCTCAACACCCAGCCAATCACGCATCTTGAACAGAGCACCGGCATTACCAAGCGGCTTATCCTCTCTGTAATACCCAATCTTTACGCCATATGCACTTCCATCACCAAAATAAGTTATGATCTGGTCAGCCATATGCGATACAGTAAGTACTATATCTCTAAATCCTTGGGAAGTCAGTGATTCTATTTCCCATTGAAGCACGGGTTTCTCAATCCCTTCACTATTTTTTATAGGCACTAAGGGCTTGGGAATATTCGGAAATAGCTCTGAAATACGGGTGCCCTTACCACCGGCCATAATTACTGTTTTCATTATCTCTATCCTTAATAATTACCTTTTATTACAATGAATACATCCAGATGCACAAATTTCAGTCACTATCCCCGAAAAATCTATCTTCGAGCATAAGGCAAAGGCAATGATAAACCGGAAGATGCAGCTCCTGTATCATATAGGTCTCTGTCTCAGGAACTCGGATAGCCACATCAGCTACTGATGCCAACTCACCGCCATTTGCTCCTGTAAGTCCTATAACTTTTATTCCTAGCGCTCTTGCAACAACTGTTGCAGACATAACATTCTTTGAATTTCCGGAAGTGCTTATTCCCCAAAATACATCTCCCGGTCTTCCAAATCCATAAAGCTGTTGTGCAAAAACCCCCAACCCATCCACATCGTTAATATAAGCAGTTGACAATGCCTCATGAGCAACAAGCGGAATGGCCATCAAGCCACGCTCGAGATTATGTGCTAATGTCTTTCCCCTCTCCGGATCAACAGAGATAAGTCTTTCCTCAAATTCAGCAGGAACCGTTCTACATATCTTAAACCTCTTCATAAGTTCACCGGCTATGTGCTCTGAATCCGCAGCCGACCCACCATTTCCAGCAATCAACAATTTATGGTCACTTTCATAGCAAGATTCAAGTATGTCATATGCCTTTATTATGTCATTCTTACATGATTCAAGTGACGGATATCTATTAATCAACGTTTCTATATGTCTTACTAATCTGTTTTGCATACAGGTTTACTCCCATCTAACTTACTCAGTTTTTTTCTATGGCTTCCTTAAAGTTAACGCTATATTGATCACGTTGCTGTCAGGCACCAACGTGATTATGTTTTGTCCTTTAAGTCACACCTTGCTTAGCACAAATGAAATAATAGCTTTGCTTATCTAAAGCTCCCTCATCTTCAGATCTCCAGCTTGTACTTGTGCTTGTCATGAACACTGATTTCCTTTCCTATCTGCACCTCGATGAGCTGTAATTCCGAATCTGCAATTATAGTATGTCTGCAGCCTGCTTGCATTGTTACGACATCTCCTGTCTTTACATACTGAATCATACCATCGACCACAGTTCTTCCGATTCCCGAAATAACAGTCCAGACCTCATCTCTATGATCGTGACTATGATAATTCATTGCATTGCCCGCATGTAAAGTCACCTTTATAGTCATAGATTCTTTCTCAACATCGAGAACCAGATATGTTCCCCATGACTTCTCTGCAAACATCACCGGCTGTTTCATTTTGTCGACAAATGGCTTAATGTAAGAACTTTCGGTCTTATCCGACACTAAAATCCCCTCCGGAGACGCAGATATAACAACATCCTTCACTCCTATTGCTAACACCGGAACATCCAGATCGTTCACAATATGAACATTGTCACAGGAATCACTCATCTCTCCCTTGCCTACTATCTTTTCGGACATAGCCTCGGTAAGGGTATTCCAGGTTCCGAGATCTTTCCATAGACCGTCGAAACGAAGCACCTGAATGCTAGGCTCCTTCTCAACAACCGCGTAGTCAAAGGAGATCTTTGTGTAATCTCCGTAATGCTCATAAAGATCATCATAATCCTTGAAGTCTATGAGCTCATGAGCCCTTTTCAGCACATAGCCTAGCTTATAGGCAAAGATGCCGCCGTTCCAAAGGGCTCCCTCTGCTATATATTTCTTTGCGGTTTCCTCATCAGGCTTTTCCTTAAATCTTGAAACCCTGCTGACAGGGTCCTTACTCTCAGGGATGATGTATCCGTACTTTTCGCTCGGATAGGTAGGCTCCATACCGAGAAGTGTGAGATTGGCATCACCTTTCTCCGCAAGCTCTGCAAGCTTTTTCAGTGCCGCAAAATAGTCATCATCAACATAAGGATCCACAGGACAGACCACCACTGCCTCGTCTTCTCCCACATGAAGCACATCATGAAGGTATGCTGTTGCCAGTGCTATGGCCGGAAATGTATCTCGTCTGCATGGCTCTACGGAAACTCCCACATCCTCACCTAACTGATTGTGGATAGTGGAAACCTGAGCCTTTGATGTAGCCACAGTAACCTTTGCTTCTGCATCTATCTTTTTTATGGATCTGTACATCCTCTGAGCCATGGACTCATAGGAGCCGTCCGATTCCTTAAAGATCTTTATGAACTGCTTGGATCTGATGTCGTTTGACAGGGGCCAGAGTCTCTTTCCGGAACCACCAGATAATAAAATGATATTCATGTTTCATTCACCGCTCTTATCATAATTTCGTCTATACTTGAACGTACAATAAAAAATATGCCGTATGATTATAAAGGTATCAACATTGGGTTTATTGCCACCTCTTAAATCATACGGTAATTTGTTATAATATATTATTTTCTCAGAAAATCATCTAATGTTTCTATAAAATAATCAATCTGAGCCTTGTTATCACTGCTATGATTTCCTATAAATAATCCCTGCTCATGTATTTCATCAGCATTAATAAGTATTTCAGGTATATCATATTGCATAAACTTAATAACAGGATTTCTTGTAAAATTACCGGCAACTATTGGTCGACACTCTATATTTGCTTTCTGAAGAGCCTCCACCAATTTAGACCTTTTATCTTTAAGACTTCCTGTTAATACCAAAGAAAATCCAAACCAAGATGATTCACCTACCTCTTTCTGAGTTCTTATCTCACTATATTTCTCCATCTTGGACATAAAATATTGAGCATTACTTCTTCTATTTGAAATCATCTTATCGATTTTTTGTAACTGTTTAAGTCCTATTGCCCCTTCCATTTCAAGTGGACGCAAATTAAATCCTGGGACTATAAAATTAAAGCTCTCATAAAAAGGATCATTTTTCTTTTCATATATAGTGGAATCTTTAGGAAGATTTCTTGTCCATCCATGCGCACGAATTGAAAGCATATATTCATACAGTTCCTTATCATCCGTAACAACAACTCCACCTTCCATCGTGCACATATGATGTGAATAAAAGGTAGAGTATGTGCCCATAAGTCCTATTGTTCCTAGAAACTTACCTCTATACTTTGCGCCAAGTGATTCACAATTATCTTCAATTAAAATTATATTATGCTCATCACATATCTTTAGCAGTTCATCATAATCGCAAGAATTCCCAAGAAGATTCACTGCAAATATCATCTTAGTGTTAGGTGTTACTGCCCTCTTTACCGCATCAACATCTAAATTCAAAGTTTCCTTATTGATGTCTACAAATATGAATTTCATACCGTATTGTTCCAACGGTGCATATGTTGTACTCCATGAAACAGCCGGTACGATTACTTCCGATCCTCTCTCAAGTCTGCCCGAATATACCAATGTAGCGATAGCTAAAAGATTTGCTGTAGAACCCGAACTAACTTGAACAGCATACTTTGCACCAAAATGCGCCGCAAATTCTTTTTCATACTCAGCTACATTCTTACCCATCGTATACATATCACTATCTATAACACTTTGGATAGCTTGTATTTCCTCTTTATCCCAAGGATTATCACATAATTTAAAATCCATATCTCTCCTCCTTATTTGATAATACCTTTTTCAAGATACTCTGCAAGATTTGATGCTACAACTTCTTCTGCTCTTTCTACAGCAACCTTATGCATATCATGTTTAACCATTATTCTAACCAATTCCTCAAATGAAGTTTTAGTCGGATTCCATCCAAGCTCAGTTCTAGCCTTAGTTGGATCTCCCCAAAGATTTACAACGTCAGTTGGACGATAGAAATCAGGCGACACTTCAACCAGCACTCTTCCCGTGGCTTTATCTATTCCTTTTTCTTCCAGACCACTTCCATTCCATTCAAGTTCTATACCTGCCTCATGGAACGCAAGAGTAGTAAACTCTCTTACAGAATGCTGCACCCCGGTTGCAATCACGAAATCTTCCGGTTTATCATTTTGCAAAATAAGCCACATGCATTCTACATAATCCTTAGCATAACCCCAATCACGAAGCGAATCCAAATTTCCAAGATACAGTTTATCTTGTTTTCCATGAGCTATTCGAGCAGCTGCAAGGGTGATTTTTCTAGTAACGAAAGTTTCTCCTCTTCTTTCAGATTCATGATTAAACAATATTCCAGAGCAACAGAACATATTATATGCATCTCTATATTCTTTCACGATCCAATATCCATACTGCTTTGCAACAGCATATGGAGAATATGGGTGAAAAGGAGTATTTTCATTCTGTGGAACTTCCTCAACTTTTCCATAAAGTTCAGATGTAGATGCCTGATATATTCTACAAGTATCCGCTATCCCTGCTATCCTTACAGCTTCGAGTATCCTTAATACGCCAGTAGCAACCACATCAGCTGTATATTCAGGAACATCAAATGACACTTGAACATGAGACTGTGCTGCTAAATTATATACTTCATCAGGTTTTACTTCAGTCATAACCTTTATCAGCGAAACCGCATCTGCCAAATCGCCATAAACTAAGTGAAAGTGCAGGCTTCCCTCTAGATGTGCAATACGCTCACGAAAATCTACAGATGATCTTCTAATCATCCCATAAACTTCATAGCCTTTTTCAAGTAGCAGTTCTGATAAATAACTTCCATCCTGACCTGTTACTCCTGTTATTAATGCCTTTTTCACCTAATAAATCCTCCATATTAAAGTTTAATTAAACTCATCGTAATTATCTAAATACCACTGATACGTCTTTCTAAGACCCTCTTCTAAACTGGTCTTATAGATCCATCCTCTATCTGCCAACTTAGAACAGTCCATTAACTTTTGTGGCATACCGTCTGGTTTTGAAGTATCATAAACTAATTCTCCATCATAGCCAACGATTTTTTTTACCATCAAAGATAATTCCGTTATCGAAACATCGAATCCTGTACCGACATTGAAGAAATCATTGCCAGAATACGACTCCATAAGATAAACGCACGCATCAGCCATGTCATCTGTAAACAGCAATTCTCTTCTTGCATTTCCTGTCCCCCAAATGGTTACGTTCGGGCTATGTTCAATCTTCGCTTTATGAAACTTTCTTATCGTTGCTGCCACAACATGCGAACGTATTGGGTCAAAGCTATCTCCAATACCATACAGATTACACGGCATAATGCTAATATAGTCTGTGCCATATTGGCGGTTATACATCTCGCACAATTTCATACCTGCTATTTTCGCAATGGCATATCCCTCATTAGTCGGTTCAACCTTTCCATCAAGTAAATATTCCTCTTTCATTGGTTGTGGACAATTTCTTGGGTATATGCATGATGAACCTAGAAAAACCAATTTTTTGACACCATTTTTATAGGCCGAATTAATTATATTATTTTGAATCATCAAATTATCATATAAAAAAGTAGCCGGCGACTGAATATTAGCCATTATACCACCAACTTTTGCAGCTGCCAAAATAACAACATCTGGCTTCTCTTTTTCAAAAAACCGTTCCACATCTGCTTGTATAGTTAAGTCCAGTTCTTTTGATGTTCTGAGTACAAAGTTAGTATATCCTTTACTTTTTAATATCCTGTATATAGCCGAACCTGCCATTCCTCGATGCCCTGCTATATATATTTTAGAATCTTTTGTTATCATCAAAATAATCCCTTTTCTTCTTTATATGTGAGTAGTATCAAACATTTTTAATTTTGAATATAATCTCTAAAATTGTCGATTTAATAAATTTATATTCATACGTTTTGTGAAATAATAGTAGATTGAACGATATTGCAAAAATCTCACATATTATTCCGCCAGTAACAAATCTTAAAGCATAATTATAACACGGCAAGATATCATATATCTTTTCACAAATAACAGTTAAAAATATAAATATGATAAAATACAAAGCCTGCTGCTGCCAATACATTTTATAATTTCCATCTGTACCCTTAAAACAATTCTGATAAACTACGGCACTTCTTCCAATCCAAAAAACGCCCTGACTTACTATAGTGCCAATTAACACCCCAATTATACCGATAAAATGTGCAAGAATAATAGATATGACAATATTAGTTAAAGCTCCAATAATTTCAATATTTTTATCTTGTGCAAATAATCCATCCGCGTTGATGAAATCACATAATGAGCTATGTACAAAATTAATATATCTATCTATTCCAAAAAGCCAAACAATAACCATCGAAAGCATGTATTGTGAACCAACCCATATCTCAATAAATGACTGAGCTAACACAATAAATGGAATCACTGAACACAATGTTATAGAATATCTAACATATGTATATGTTCGAAATATCTTTTCATTTCGATTTTTATCATGTTCTTCTACTATGAGATTTCCAATCATTGGGGCTATAGGAGAAAAAACACTAAATACCAATGTGCTTATTGCGTTTATTACTGTTGTATAATTCACTATATATCCAACGGAAACAGCACCGATCACAGACGAAATAATTATATTATCTGTGCTACCATAAATATATCCTGCTATTTTACCTACAAATAAAACTTTTATATCTTTCCAAATGGATTCAAATTTAACCACATTGAACTTCACATCTACAAGATATCTATAATATCTTTTACAAAGAATATGGAGGACTATATTTGATGTAATCGTCTGTATTGTAGTTAAAACAATATAAATCAAATAATTCGCTGTCATTATTACAGCAATTATTTTCATAATGCAAAAAACAATACTAATAATTGAATCGACGGTTTTAATTGTATATTCGCGTTTGTCTGCATATAGTAATGTTCGTCTATACCCTAAAAAATATGTACATGATGCATTAAGAATATGTATCAAATAATAAACAATTATATGTCCATCAACATTAATCCCTTTTAAAATAACAGGAAGTGACGGGATCAAGCAAATACCAACAATTATAAACAATACGCCAATTATATTGTATACAACCTTAAGTATACAAATCAACTCATTTACATCTGTATAGTTCTCATCTGACAGAGGCTTATATAAATAATATATTATCGCCGTTTGAAATCCTAATTCCGCTAAAGAAATAGTTCCTAAAACAGAGGTAAAAGTGCTGCTAATTCCTAAAAGTTCTACCCCTAAATATTTAATAAAAATACTTCTTGTAACAAAAGCAATAGTCATAGATATAATTGATGTCACTAATCCAATCATACTATTAATTACCGCAGATTTTTTTCTTCCTATTTTGTCCTTTTTAACGTTCATATTTCTGCATACCATACCATTGCTTCTGTCACATCTTCCCATTTACACGCCTTTGGATGATACTTAAAGCCGCCTTCAACTTTAGGCAAAACAAGAATTTTATCTTTATTACTATTCAAAATAGATGCTACTCCTCCAAATGATCCTTGACTAGCAATTTGATTTTTACATAATGATAATAATGCAAGATCACAGTAGCCATGTTCGCTGTCATTTATATCTACAAGTGTAGATTTTAAGCCATCTATTTTACTAACAATATTTTTTTCAACCCAATCTAAATCTTGTGAAAAAAAATAAAAATGAGTTGTTTCTATATCAAATAGTTTAATAGCATTAATAAAGTAATCTGGTCCTAATTGAATCCAAAATCCAGTCGTAGATGCCATATCTCCCCTTCTAACATGAACTCCTACTGAATTATCATCTTTCATTATTTTATTGGCCATCTTCTGATTTTCAACACTAAAATCAACTATATTGTTCAAATCAATTTTAAAAAGAGATGGATATATTTTGTACGTTTTCTCATCTATCCAATAGTAACTTTGCATCAAAACCGGTTCTGAAGGGATTCTGTTGCTGCACATTGTAATTTTTTCCGAATCACTCTTCGGAAAAAAACTTGATACAATATTGTATTCTCTACACATTTTATCATCAGCAATATGTATATCTAAATTCGGAAATAGTTTTAGTAAATCAAAGTTATAGATATACTCACCATTCATATCTTTTCCATACTTTTTAAACCATGATAAATCATACATTACATTTCTATTTTGATTAGCCATAGCATATCCAACAACATATTGATACATCTGCGAGCAAATTCCACCATCTACATGAACCAAAGTTGCATATTTTTCTTTTACAAGCATTTTTCGAAATAAAAATAATGCCTTTTTCAGATATCTCTTAAACTTATCTATCATATCAGTTCACAAATGTACTGTATTAACATATACAGCACTCTCTTCCTCCTAAATCTTTACATATTTACTTTACTGCTTAACGCTTGCAGAGACTTACAAACAGAACTTTTATTCATAAAAATCTATCCTTTTATATAAAGCTCTTTAAAAAGATTATAATCTCTTATATAATCTTCAACCTCGTAATAATCAGATGCCGCAACACATAATACAGAATCCTTTTGGAGCCACAACATCTCTCTCCACGTAGGCTCTTCAATCACTACTCCAATAGAAGGATCGGAAAGTTCTATTTCCTCTCTACCGTGTTTATTCTCAAGAACAAGCTGAATTCTTCCATATGGGCAGAATAGTAATTGTTTAAGCCTATTGTGAGCATGAAATCCTCTTCTTGTCCCTTCAGGTACCTTTGAGATATAATACATTCTCTTAAATTCAAAATGAACGTCGTGATTAGCTTCAAAAAAGGAAAGTTCTCCTGCACCCACAGTAGGAATGGTCTTTATATGTACTATCCTACATCCAGCTACTTCTGTTCTATCGTCAAGCACATCCCCTTTAAGTACAGAATACCACTTCAGATTTTCTATTCCTTCATAACGATTCAGGATTTCCTCTGAAATATCAACAGCCTCATGAAAATTATGTTTATCATAAAATCGTAAAGCTCTTTCATTAGCCCTTGATACACACCAATAGACACTTTCAAGACCATATTCTTCAAAAGCTAGCCTAATAATTTCTTCCATTCCCCACCAAGAGTACCCTCTACCCATCGCTTGTTTTCTTACCGTGATGGCAAACTCTGCACTATTATTTGCTCTGTTAATACTTTTTAGACTGACCGTGCCCATATATTCATCTTCATCTGATACAATTGCAAAATGAATGTCTTTTTCCTTATTCTCAGATAATTTTATAAAAGTCCGACAATCTTCTATTGTTTTCTCAGCGAATTTACCACGAAGCTTTTCAACTACACTTTCATCATGCATCCACTCAAGCATTAATGGAGCATCTTTTAATTCTAAATTTCTAAGTCTCATTTAAATTCATTCACCTTATCTATTACATATTGAACCTCTTCATCAGCCATTCCATAATACATTGGAATGCTTAGTTCTGTAGCAGAAACTTCCTCAGCAATTGGAAAATCACCTTCCTTGAAGCCAAGATCTTTATAGCATTCCTGCAAATGCATAGGAATTGGATAATGTTTGTTAGTACCAATACCAGAATCGTTAAGGTATTTCTCAAGTTCTGTTCTTCGCTTACATCTAATACCAAAGATGTGCCAAACTGGAACAGTATAATCAGGAACGAATGGAAGAATAATTTCCTTATTATTAATTCCAGCTAAATACTTATTTGCAATATCTCTTCTGTTCTCATTAACCTTTTCGATAAGTGGAAGTTTAGCAGAAAGAAATGCCGCCTGAAGTTCATCAAGGCGCGAGTTATTACCTTTATAAACATGATGATACTTATAGTCAGAGCCATAGTTACCAAGCGCTCGTACCTTCTTGGCCAGTTCTTCATCATTTGTCACAGTAGCTCCTGCATCACCAAGCGCTCCTAAGTTTTTCCCTGGATAGAAAGAGAACCCAGCTGCATCACCAAATGAACCAATTAACTTTCCTTTGTATGTAGCACCATGTGCCTGTGCACAGTCCTCTACCACAAAGAGATTATGCTTCTTTGCAATCTCCATAATTGAATCCATATCACAAGCCTGCCCATAAAGATGCACAGGCATGACAGCTTTTGTTCTTTTGGTGATTTTTTCTTCAATTTTTGTTGGATCAATATTGAATGTTCTAATATCAGGTTCAACAAATACAGGAGTTGCTCCAATATAAGTAACTGCCAAGGCAGTAGCAATATATGTATTCGAAGGGACAATAACCTCATCGCCTTCACCAATTTCTAGAGCTTTCAGTGCTAACATGAGTGCATCTAATCCATTACCCACACCAACACAATACTTAGTTCCACAGTATTCAGCAAATGCTTTCTCAAAAGTCTCATCTTCTATACCTTCAATATACCAAGAACGTGTAAAAACACGTTCAAATGCAGCGCGTAACTCTCTATCCAATTCAGCCTCTAATGGCTTAAAAGTCACAAATGGAATTTTCATAATTCTTCCCTCTTAATTACATTTTGATTTCATTATAAAATACCGAACAATTTGTTTTACAAGCACCATAAATCTTCTATGTTTAATTAACAATCTTGACTTTTCCAAAAAGAAATAATCACTCATTGATGTCATATATCTTTTAGACATTCCATTACTCATTGATGTGTTGACAATTCTATAATCCACAAGAACTTTATCTATAAGATAAAAACTAAATCCTCTATCTAAAAGTTTGAGATAGAATGGATAATCTTCGAATGCCGGAAAGCTTTCATTAAACCCCCCTTCTTTCAGTATCATGTCCTTATTGAGTATCCCTACAGATGGCGAAACAATATAATTCGAAACCAGCATCTTGTGTAACTGTTCTTTATGTGATAGTTGAACCAGTTTATAACTCTCACAACAATACTCAGTCTGTAATGATGTTGGATTGCCGAAAAGCTTCACCTTTCCCATTCCAATCATCATATCTCCTTTTTCGAGATAATTCTTATAATATATATCAATTGCGTCAGGCTCTAACAAATCATCTCCTGCAATGATTTTTATCAAAGAGCTTGAGCATGCATTAACACCACGATTACAATTTGCAGGAACCCCAGTATTCTTGTTTGTTGTTACAATCTGCATTTTGCATATTTGATTTTTATCTTGCCATTCTCTTACAACTTCAAGTGTGTTGTCACTTGAAGAGTCATCAGCTATAACAATTTCAATATTCTGATAAACTTGATTTTTTATACTCTCTAAAGTTTCTATGACCGTCTTACCAGAATTGTATGTCAATACAATAACACTTATTAAATCATTCATAAAAGAACCACCTCTCTGACTTCTTATTTTTTTCAGCCCAAAAACAATTCTTTACTCTTCCTGTAACATCAATCATTACTTGGACAATACAGTAGTTCCGCCTTGTTTATCATCCTTTTAAATGCATTAAAACTCATTATATATTTTACTATTATCAATCGAAAATGGTCCAAAAAATCAGTCAAAATAAATATTATTATAATACAGCAATATGTTTTTACTAGATTATACTTTGATATGTTAAAAAACTCTCCCCACCACAAATGTCCATTAGGTCCATCCATAGACAAGCAAACATAAACTCCAAATAACCCCCCCGATAAATAATCTATAAATCTAGTTAGTTTAACCGATGTGATATTTATATTAATAAATATTCCAAACAACGAATATGCGGTTAGTAAAGGAAGTAAGTACTGAAAGTTTTGAAAAAACATCCATTTTGAATATCCCATTATAGGAATGATCGAAAAAAAGTGGGATACAGTGTCAAAATATGTAAACCATAATATTTCTAATAGATATGACAACAAAAATACTATTATGCACGGTATCATCTTTGGTCTAAATTTCGTTTGTAATTTAATAAAGCCTGTAAGCATATATATGTATATGTATATATCAATATCACTAATCCATAATCTGCTATTAGGATACACCATCTTTACCACGCCAAAAATCAAACCGAATGTAATAAGTAAATATTTTATATCATATCGATTTAATATTTCATTCATAAACGGCGCTAATATTAAAACAAAAATGTAGGTCGAGATAAACCAAGAAACATTGTTAGTAATCGGAAATAATTGCTTAATAAAAAACGAATAATTGTCTGAAATAAATACTAAGCCAACTATTGTTGAGTACAATAAAGTGCTTAACCATAAATATATAATTCGGTTGATAAATTGTTTTTTTTCACACAAATACCAGCTTGAAATAATGATAAATACCGCAACACTAATTCTTCCACTCCCCCAGAAAAAAGCACTAACAAAACATTTTTTTAATCCATCAAACTGTTCTATATCAAAAAAAGTATTGATTGTGTGATATACTAAAACGCACACTGCCGAAATTATTTTTAAAAGATTAAGTCCTGAGTTTTTCATTTTTATATTCTTGCGTCTTTTTCGATTCCGAAAATAACTTCTTCCACCTTTCATACACAATTTCAATATCATAATTGTCTTTGCAAAAATCATTTGCCTTTTTACTCATTGATTTAATCTTAAATTCATCATTTATTATTTGGCGAAGTATTTTTGTAAATCCATTGTCTGTGCATTCATTAACCATTATTCCGTGGTCTCCATTATTTAATATCCCTTTCAAAGCCGAATATGTATTTGCAATTACTGGAACACAACCATATGCCATTGCCTCAACAATAGTCATCGGATACCCTTCTGTAGCCGATGCAGAAATAAACAACATAGCTCTTTTATAGTACTCTTCCGGATTCTGATGCCCTTCAAAGTAAACATTCTCACATGATAATTTCTCTGATAATTGAATCAATTCTTTTTGGCTTTTTCCGTCACCCACAATCCACAACTTCCAGCCATTTGTTCTACCTTCATCCTGAAGCTTCTTCCAAGCTTTAATGATAATATCAACCCTTTTTTCAGGATATAGTCGACCCACATATAATATTGATTTTTCTTTTTTAAATTCATAATTGTTAACAGAAAATCTACACGGATTATATATATATGTTACTTTGGCATTAATTTTTTTATTAAAAATCTTATTTATCTCTTCCCTATATTCATTGCAAAGAAGAACATACTTATCGCAGTATTTAACATACGGCATGTATTTTTTTCTTAATAAAGCATCAAATATTTTCTCTCCCATTATCCACCTAGCGATATTTCTTCGTGGCGAATTAATATACACCGCTGAATGTCTGCAATTCACAACATAAGCTTTATCATGCGATACATTGTATACACGTTTTGGATCCAGCCACTGATTAATAACAATTTCGATATTGTTATTCTCGATATAATAACGTAACTGATTATAGACATTATCTTCATCCTGTTTATGTACATTTTCTTGCCGTACAGGGTCATGAACATTCGCAGCTCTATATAGTTTTACACCTGAGTTCAGTTCGGCATTTCCACGTTCCCATAAATAGAAAATATGTACATTATGACCCATTTGCGAAAACTTATTGGCAAGACTAATTGTTACTGTCTCGCCGCCTCCATACACTGGAAAAAAACGCAATGTAAAAATAATATTCATAGTAATGCTCCTTAGATGTGATTTGGGTACTGTTTTTGCGTTATTGAATCCATGATAGTCTGTTCAGATGTTAATGATGCTAAAAAGATGAATATAAATGGAGCAAATACATATTTAACATCTATAATTAAGCTTTCAATAAAGCACGATAACAATGAACAAATGAATAAAGCCCAAAATAATAACTTTTCTTTTTGATTTTTTTTCTTGTTTTTGAATTCTTGAATGTTTCTTATTATTGCAATTGTGTATGCTATGATTCCGAACAAACCATTTTTAATGATAATTCCTAAAATAGCAGCTTCACACGTCCCATCCCAGCCAAGAACACGTCTTATATTATTCTGATAGTCCGAACTTACAAAGGCTATTTCAGACATTCCATAAACCAATCCTCTTATATTAGTCGATACATAGTCTGCTAAATTAATAAGACCATTTATTCTTAACATAAATGTCGAACTATTTACTAAGATTTTCGTGTAAAGCAAATATGTAACAAAAATCCCACTAATAAGCATTAAATAAACAACCATCCTTCTGAATCGTTTCATGCTTCTTAGTATTATTTCTTGATTCAATATTGCTACAAAAAACACCACGAATAGAATCGCACTTCTACTGCCAGATACCAGCAAAACTACACATGCTACCAAAACATTCAAGTATCTCTTTAAAGTTTTACGAAAGTAAGCGAAATCTAAATACGAAATAATAAATGCTACTAACCAAGAATAAGCAAAATAATTTTTATCAAACATCCCACCATTAAAAACCAGAATCTCTCTATCGCCCAATGTTTGTTGTAACAAGCTATATCCTGATGAAACACATATAATACAATTCAGAACAACTCCCAAAACTATTGCATTCCTTATAGATAACAAATCTCGCTTTCTTCTTATCAAGTTATTACCACCAAGTAGCAGTGAAAAAATGATAATCATAGACAGTAATAACACTATTTTTTTTGATACTATAAGATTTTGATTTAAAAACCCTATCGACGATAATACAGCACAAAACAAAATCAATAAAATGCGTTTTATCGCTTTTGTTTTTAACATGATAACAAATTCATATCCCAACAAAATTAATAGTCCCGCATACAGAATAATTTTAGAAATAAATGTGTCAAAAAACACATAACAATTACTAAAATAAATTAGAAAGAAAGACACAAACAAAATTATGTTTCTCTTTTTTCTAATAGCCATTACATTCTTCTCCAATAGTCCAACATATCAGCAATGGTCTGCTCCATCCTGATATCCTGCTTCCAACCTGTATCCTTCTGCAGTTTGCTTATATCTCCAACAATTATCTTCTCATCCGTTGGCCTGATAAGCTTATCGTCAACTTTTATTTCAAGCTTATGCCCTATCTGCTTCTCAATGAGTTCAACAATTTCACTCATCTTATAAACATATTTAGAAGAGATATTATACGCTTCACCTACAATGCCCCTATCTGCAAGAAGCATTAATGCTTTTACCAAATCACGCTGATCCATAATTGCTCTTTGGGTTTCAAGATTTCCTACACGAAGTTCCCACACACCAGTTTTTTCCGCTTCAACAGCCCTCTTGGTAAAATCAGAAGTAACATCATTGACTTTACGTGTCCCTGTAGAGTTGAAAATTCTGGCTCTAATACAACGAATATGGTCATTCATAAAATACTGGAAAGAAATCAAATCCTGTCCTACTTTACTTACGCCATATGGATGTAGAGGTTGTAATTGAGCTGTTTCTTTTACATACACTTTCCCTACACCTTGCATTTGATTAAGAGTTTCACCATATTCAGCAGAAGAGCATGCTACCACAACCATGGGATCGTAATTTTTATCTACATATTTCCTTGCCTTCTTAATTGCCTCATAAATATTAACAGTTGAATTGATATTAACATCAATAGTTTCCGTAGGGCTTACCCAAGATACTGTTGGATATGACTGAGCCGCCAAATGATAAATTTGATTTGGCATGAAATCCATAATCAACTCATCAATACCTTGTGCATATCTCAAATCACACTGAACAAACTTAATCGGAAGCGTAATCTGCTCTACATTCTTCTTATTCTTATGCCAAATGCCAATCACTTCATCGCCACGATTATATAAATGTTCCACCATATGAGAACCAACCATACCGCCAGCACCAGTTACCAATACCTTCATTACTCAATTCCTCCAAAAAATCCCGCTGCAAACATCATAGTTCAATAAGCAAATCTACCTGCTTCTTTATTCCATTCTCTAACATTAACTATTCTTTAATTCATACTCTTCCGGGCTATAATGAATCACCCTTGTGCCACCATCCTCAAATTTGAATGGAATATACATCAAGTCTTTCATGGTCTCTTTTACTGATTGTTGCTTTTCTGGCTGAACATAAAATACCAAGAAACCACCTCCACCAGCACCAAGTAATTTTCCACCAAGAGCCCCTGCAGCTATTCCTTTTTCATAAAGTTCATCAATACTGCCTGTACTGATTGATCCACCAGTACCTTTTTTTAACCTCCAAGTTGTGTCTAATAATCTACCGAAATCATCCAAATCTCGATTCTTATCTGTAAGAACTCCTTCAGCGTCATCTACAAGTTCATACATCTTTTTAAGTCTCTCTTTCTTTTCTTCGGAGCCACTCACGTTATTAGCTTTCTGCACATCAGAAGAAAACCGAGTAAAACCGGTAAAGAACATCATCAAGTTATCGTTTAATTTTCTCTTTCTTTCCGGTGAAATAATTACTGGAAACACTTCATATCCATCAGCACTGAAGTTAATTCTATTAAATCCACCAAAAGATGCAGCAATCTGATCCTGCCATCCCCCCATTTCGTTACACAATACTCTCTCTAAGTATATTGCCTCATCAGCAAGCTTTTTCTTATCCGCATACTTCCCTTTTAAAGCGTAAAAAGCATTCAGCATACCAACAGCAAATGAAGAACTGGTTCCTAGACCTGAACGAGCTGGGAGATCAGCCTCATATGTAAGTCGGATTTCTCTCATATTAAGCATTTTCATTGCCTCGCGAATGGCTGGATGCTGAATTTCATCAACAGATGTTGTTCTCTCTGTTTTTGAATATGACAATTCATTTGACCAGTCAAAGAATCTTGGAAGATGTCTAACATTTACATAACAATATTTATCAAATGTCGTGGAGAGAACTGCTCCGCCATTCTCCTTGAAGTAATCTTCTATATCAGTTCCGCCACCAAAAAAGCTCATTCGGAAAGGAGTTTTTGTTATTATCATTCGTTATCACCATCCAAAATTTCATTATATACTCCAATGGTTTGTCTCCCTATCGTATCCCAATTTAATCTTAGATCTATATCTTTTTTTCCATCTTTGGCATATTTTTTTGCTTCATTTGGATTATCCAAATACCAATTAATCCCTTTAGACAGCGCATTATAATCCCCCGATGGCACAAGAAGTCCAGTTTCTTTATTTTTAATTACGTTTAAAAACTCACCTTCAGTTGTGGCTATCACCGGTTTCTCATAGGCATATGCCAATAACACAACTCCACTTTGATATATTTGTCTATATGGCAGAACAACAATATCTGCAGCATTAAAATAAAACTTGATATCTTCATCATCTATAAACTTGATATCCAGTCTCACATTTGCTGCTAGTTTTTTTCTATCAATTATTTCTTGGTATATGGAAAAATCATCTTTCCAGACCTTTCCAGCTATCAAGCATAACGCCTCCGGATGTTTTACTGCGACATCAGCCATAGCTTCTAGCAATACATCAACACCTTTTACTTTTTTTATCTGACCAAAAAATAAAATTATCTTTCTGTCATCAGGAAGTCCAAGTGCATTTAGGCTTTCTTCCTTGGTAGCATTTTCAGCAAATTCCATATAATGACCATGCGGAATATATTCAATATGTTCTTTTTTAGTCCCAAAATTATTTATTAGTTCTGTAATGTTCATTTTTGCCTGAGTAATTACTTTATCAGCCTTTGAATAAATCTTTTTATGAAAAAACTTATCATAAAATTTCGAATTAAATGGTAATAAATCATGAATCGTTGTTACCACTTTCACCCCATTTTTTCTTAATTTCTCATGATAATAAAAATCAAAAGGAGAAAAAATGTACCATTGCACATGCACAATATCAACTCTTTGATTAACACAATATTTTAAAACACTCTCCCAACTGTTTTTGTATGAAATAATCTTGCTAATGGGATTACTCAAACTACTATAAGAGTTAAAAATATTAATGATTTCACAATCCGAATAAGCTTCATAATTATCCGTTGATATTCCACAAACTACTATATCTACACCGCCTTTTTTCAACGCTCTAGCTAAGCTAAAAGTATATTTATTGTTTACTTCAGGTATCTGATTCAAAAACAAGACTTTCATTGTTTCTATCTCCAAATCTCTGCATATCTACTTGAGATATATTCCCAGCTATACGCAGTCTTTATTCTTTCTTTTGATTTTAAACCCAAAGGTTCTCTATCTATCATTTCACACTTATCTATAAGCCTTGCCAAACTTCCATAATCCTTCGTCCAATAAAGAGCGGCATCTTCAGCAACCTCTTCATTAAATCCAACTTTTAAAAGAAGGTTGAGCTTTGTTGATCCCAAAGCTTCAAGAAGGCTAGGATTAGTTCCTCCAACTTCATGTCCATGAAAATAACCATAAGCAGCCTCTCGTATCTTCTTCAACAGCTCATGGTCATACACAGTACCGACAAACTTTATTCTCTTATCCCCTTTCCAATGCAGCTTATATTCCAGTTCTGCCAGAAAGCCTTCATTAACATTAGTAATAAGTGCGAAATCCCGTTTTGTAGATGATTTCATGAATTCTCGAATCATTATTTCATAGTTATTTTCCGGAACGAATCTACCAACCACAAGGTAATAGTTATTAATACTCAGCTTGTGTTCATTAAGCCAATCCGCAAACTTCGGGTCATCATTGGATAAGCTACTTTTCTCCACATCTGCGCCATAAGCTATATACTTTGTATTCGGATGATTGTAGGTCGCTTTAATATACTTCTCGATATTCACAGAATCGCAAATAACGAAATCTGCCAGATTAACCATCCTCTTCTCTGACCACTTCCAATAGGCTCTTATTGGCTTGCTCCACTTAGCTCTCATCCATTCATGTCCGTCTGGATTTAAGTAGTATCTACCACCGATAGCCTTGATTTTCTTAGCTAATCCGCCAATGAATAATCCGATGCGGCAAGTCAGAATGTAAAAAATTGGATGCTGAATGTTATGGCTTTTACAGTAATTAATACTATACAGCACTGCAACTGTATCATAATATATGGCCACACCAGATCCTATATTAGGACAAGGGATTTTAAACACATGAGCATTTTTGTATGTAAATTCTCTTATAGTTCCGTTTTTATCAAGCTTCTCGTCACTCACACCTGAAAGCTTTGTCTCATCCATAAAACCATCACCGTTTGCCTTGCAAGCCACATGATATTTAATTGACGTTTCATTCTCATGCTCGCCTATTAGGCGAGCAACAAACGTTTCGTATCCACCATACTGTCCTATAGATTTCGATCCTATGATGAACACATGCTGAACATATTTATCATTATGTTGTTTTGAAAATCCCTTGCCCATATCATCCTCTGGCCTCCTCTTCTACATAAATTGTGGTTATCTAAAATCCCAAATTAGTTTATCCAACAATAAGTAACTGTTTCATACCGTTATCAATCTACATAACCTTATCTCTAAAAGCCTCCCTAGGATACTAGCCTTCATATTGTTCTGAATATGCCTAACACAGTTTAAGTACTCATTTTTGATGCCAATCATCCAACAATTCTTCCGCTCTTCCAATTTGTTTGAGAATATTTACAACCTTATATACGTCTTTACGTCTATCAGTGCTTCAACTTCGATAGAGTAAACCAAAGATCTCAAATTGCTTACTCAAAACATATATTCTGATCATATAGAGCAGATAGCTCAACTTTGAACTGTCACAGCATTCTCCCGTTTAATACCTTAAGCATCTTTTATCACCTTTTCAAAATCCGGAGCTAAAGCAAATCTCTATCCAATCTCCTTTGAATGAGTTATATTTTTGTCAAAATAGTCCATATCTATATCCTTCTTAACCGTTCTCATCCCCACAAAGGGGGATAGTAGCTAAGTACATATCCAACTATAAAGATTCGTTCTTTAAACTGATATCTTGTAAAAATCGGTGTTTGAGTCATAGTTAACGTTTAGCATTGGATGAAAAAACGTCCTCACCACTTTAATCCTTTTGATAAGTATTGTAAAGCTATGTCAAGTCTCTTTAAGTTATCATACATATCACAACCTTATAGTCAATCGCTCTCAAGCTAGTATTATACCATCTACATAATGATTGTCATTTTTCCATAACTCCTAACTTTTGGAATCCCCCCTCTATTCTGACCCTTTCCTCAGTACCACAGTCATCACTGTCTTCACCAATATCTTGAAATCAAGGCTCAGACTCCAGTTATCTATATATTGGCAGTCCAGCTTTACTACGTCCTCAAAATCCGTTATTTCTGATCTACCACTCACTTGCCACATTCCTGTTATTCCCGGTTTCATACTGAGTCTTCTCTTATGATAATTGGAGTACTCATTGAACTCGTTAACGGTTGGAGGTCTGGTTCCAACCAATGACATGTCCCCCAAAAGAACATTAAAAAACTGAGGAAACTCGTCGATACTTGTCCTACGAATAAACTTACCAACCTTCGTTATACGAGGATCATCCTTCATCTTAAACATGAGTCCGTTCATCTCATTCTGCTTCATGAGCTCTGCTTTTCTAGCTTCTGCATCCTGATACATGGAGCGGAATTTGAACATCCTGAATCTCCGTCCGTTTTTCCCGATTCTCTCCTGAGAAAAGATGATCGGTCCCGCGGAGTCTAGCTTTATGGCTATTCCTACTACTATAAAGAGAATTGACGCCACAATCGCTCCGACCGCTCCTCCCAGAATATCCAATATACGTTTCGCAAACTCAAATCTGAGCTTTACCTCAGGTCTTTCAAATATCGCCATAGGGTACTTTTCCACGAAACCAAGTCTCGTCTCTATCTTTGGTATATACTTTTGAGCATCAGAATTGAGCTCACTCTCCAATCTTCTTACAGAAGAAAGATTCACATGAACCGGTATTCCCATCTGTGCAAACTCTTCAACCATAGCTTTAATATCATCTGTAGTTTCATCTGAGATGAAGATAAATACCTCATCTATAGCGCTTCTTCTTACGCAGTCCACTATATTTTTTCCATAGGCTATAACCGGGATGTGATCAATAGTTTCGGTATTTTTTGCTTCTTCTCCCCAAATCATGATGCCAGCAATTCTTCTGGACCAGTCCTTCTTCATCATATCAGAGGCCTGTGGTGCATCCTCTCTTCTCGCTATAATTGCCACAAGAGATGCTGCTCCAGTCTTGTAGAAATTCCTGATGATCATCCTTTGTACAAAGAATAATGCCAGTGTCATGATAACTATATGTAAAAAAACTGTAGTCACAAAAAAATATCTGGACTCCGATATACTATTTTTCTGTATGAGAAGCATAGCTCCCCATACACCAACAAAATATACTGTAGCCTTGAAAGCCATCCAGAAGTATCTGGAGATTCCAATCTTCTGAAAGCTGTATTGCCCATTGTAGAGAGAAAGTACCATAGCCAAACACTCCGCGAGTACCGCAGGCATAACAGCGCTCATCCACATATTTCCTTCCCTAAACTGTGGCGTAAGCTTTGACAACTCTCTCAGAAAAAAGATCGCTGCTGCGCTGGATAAAAACGCAGTCATTATGTATATAACAATCGTGATGGCCAGCTCAAGTTTCTTCCTTTTCATAGTCCCCTTACAAACGAAAAAGCGGAAAGCTTCCGCCCTCCGCGTCTCCTCTCCCGATTTGATTTATATAATCTTTCTAGAGTCATTTTAACATAATTCTGATATTTGACAAACTCTGTCCAAAATCTTAAGAATTTGGATAGCTTTACGGTTGCCTATGGCACCAAAGTCCTGCATTTGTATCGAAGCAAACAGAATCAACAACTTCATGCTTTTCCTCATCATATACTACAAAATTCATCCCTCGAAGATTCATGGCATATTCAACACCGTCTATCTTTATGGATGCCTTCTCCTCTCCGGTAACGGCCCCCTCACTTTCTATGGTGTACCCAACTCCGTTCTGAAGCTTTCCGAACGCTGTCAGCTTTTCTGCACCTATTTTTTCTTCTAGTACTTTTCCACACTTGAGAATCGCATAGTAACTGTGATACAAATTTTGCTTTCTCAAATTATTTTCTTTATCACTCTCTATAAGTCGTGTCTTTACTCCGAGCTTTTTCAACAATTTCATAGAGCCATGATTCAGAGCGTTCACTCCTTCATCTTTTACGACAATGAACACTGTATAATCTTTGCCATCTAAAGCTTTCAGATAATCGTAAAAATCCCGGATTTGGTCAAGTTTAACTTGATGCTGTTCCTGTATCATATCCATTACTTCACGTAAGTCTGTGATTTTTATCTCGATTCCTTCTCTGACTCTTTTTGATGAATCAAGCTTTCCGTACACTGCATTAGGAAACTCCTTTTTCTCGATCTCTATCCCTGTTCCGTCCAGAAGATCGATTATCGCGTGATCAGCCTGCATCTGATAGCGGATAGAATTTGTGAGCACGCTCCAGTCAGCATCCGTAACCACCTCTCCATCAATAGCTCCCTTAGATATGCTGTATAGATAATAACGTGAATGAACTATATAACCTTCATTCTCCCATTCATAGTTAGGCGTTAGGCAGGGTTGAAACTCTATTTTCTTTTGAGATTTGGATTTCATCCCACCATCATAGATTATTTCGTTTTTCGTACTCCCTGAAGAAGTATCATCTGTTTTCAGAAGCATGGGTCTTACTTCGAGTCCTTCCGTCTTAAATCCCGGTCGTACCACCATATCAATCAGAAGCTCCGTGTTGACATCACCGTACCAGTGAAACGAAGCCCGTTCAGGGAGACACGCAACCGACACGTAATTAGTTTCTCCGCCCCTCATATACTGAACTCCCACAACTCTTAGAGAGATTCCATCCTCTGATGAAGCTCCTCCATCGGATAAAATATAGTCACCGACAGGCAGGATGAGTCCTCTGTCCGTGCTCATCGGATACTCATATCTGTCACCATCTCCCTTATAACTTCCCGAAACCGCAAAGCCGCCATCAGGATGTACATCGATGCTATATCCCGCATCCCTCATTCCGGACCAAAGGGCATTGACCATTAGATTCTTAGTACCCTTCTCATAAAGTTCATCACTTATATAACTCTTCCCGTAGTTATTCAAGATTTCATAGTACCCTGGATTCCTTTTCTCTGATAGGAAGAACCTATCTATCATCTCCGACACTTCCTTATATCTAAAGGACATCGCCGTAACTGTTATAAGCAGTAAAAACACAGCAAGATCAATTTTCTTTATTATCTTATTTTCATTTCTAAAATTTCCTTTAACCAAGTTTAACCTTTCTCCTTCAGTTATTCATTCAAATAGAATTCAACCATTGACCTGTATTATTCTTGCAACAAATTTCTTTCCATTCTAAAAATCAGTCATATTAATCTTTATGAAATCAATTATAACAAGCTCTAATATTCTTTAATCCTTAAATTACACTATAAGCAACTTGTTATTAAATATGCTTTATTTTTATCGATAACGTCATATTTTTGTGGATAATACCGAATAAAAGCAAAAAATCTGTACTGTGTGCTCAACAAAACATCCATATTATACTCAACCTGCATAATAACTATTATTTCAGCCACATCTTCTGCCATTTTGGGTGTGAATTCTCGGGCTTGTCAAGTATTATGATACCCTTTTCTAATCCTTGTTCCTAGTATACAAAATTCCTACCATTATCTAAAGCAAGTTCTCTTATCTGCTACTGCTATTACAGTTATTCCGTTAATATCTATTGTATTTACGTCCTAAAAACTTCCAACATTCCTTAATAATCTCATATGTTTTACCAACCTTTAAAAAATAACTGTTTATCACGATACTGTGAATGTATTCACAAACTTACTATTAACCTTTTCTCAACGCCGTAGTCTGACCTTCACCAATTCCTTCAGTACTTTCCGGAATGAATATGATCTTCACAGTATAGAATAGTATCCTAAGATCAAAAAGCACCGAACGTTGTGAAATATATATTAGATCCAGTTTAAGCTTATCAAGTGGTGTTGTATTGTATTTTCCATAGACCTGAGCATAGCCGGTAAGCCCAGCCTTAACCTTAAGTCTCAGTCCAAACTCAGGTATCTCCATTTCATACTGCTCTGCTATCTCTGGTCTTTCCGGTCTAGGTCCAACCACAGACATATCGTCTTTTAAAATATTAAAAAGTTGTGGAAGCTCATCGATTCTTAATTTTCTTATGATTCTGCCAACAGGAGTTATTCTGTCGTCATTAACGCTCGCAAGTCTCGCGCCATTTTTCTCAGAATCGACTCTCATACTTCTGAATTTATATATAGAAAAGACTCTCCCGTCCTTAGTCAGTCTTTTCTGACTGTATAACACAGGACCCCCGTCATACATTTTTATAAGAATTCCAGTCACTATTAATATCGGAGACAGTATAATAATAGCTGAAAGCGCTATAACTACATCCGCAGTTCTCTTTACACCTACATAATACCATGCTTCCGGTGTCTTCTTGTTTCTAAAAAACGGTGTGTCAAAGGTATGTGACACTTCGCTGCTGAAAGTAAGGAGTTCCGAAATATCTACAGAGAAATGAACATCTTTATGATTAGCATCACAGAAAAGCATGATACTCTCTTTTATTTCTTTTGATACATCACAGAGATAAACATCCTTACACTTTGAAAGCACATCAAAAATCCTATGGATATCCGTTGATTCATGAAATGTATCCAGAATCTCATACCGTCTGTGTTTTGCTTTCATCTTTTCAAGGAGCCTCTTATAGTCCTGAGATCCATATACTATAAGAATTTTTCTCGGTTCATCGTATCTGGCATACAGCCTGTTGAAAACAAACGTAACGAACAGTATCGGGATTAACTGCAGAAAAAAGCCCAACAAAAAGAACCTTAAACTGATGCGGCTGAAATTATGAAACCAGAAAAATGTTGCCACAAACAGAGCGAAATCTCCGATGCTATAAGCCAGCATCTGTGAAAATCCCAGCTCCTGCAATCTATAGAGACCTATCTTATGAGCATTATACATCTTAGAAAAAAAGAAATATACAATGCAAAACAGTATTCCGACCATAACGAGGGTTCTCAAGCCAAAAAAGCCCTCACTCCATCCGGGTGAAACATTCCAGTACCAGATCGCAGCTGATGTCATAAATGCTATGACTAGACTCACCACTGTATAAATATTTTTTATTATTCTCTTTATTCTATCTTTTTTCGTCATAGAGGATTATCATCATTCCCTTACTCGTTCATTAAATTCTGCCTTATTTACAATTTCCGGCATTCTGCAAATTGTATCATGGATAAAATTCACTTCGGCACGAAATCAGTGCTTCCTGAATTTATCTAAACGTAAATCCACATTCTGTATCGCCTGTCCTACTATCAAAAGAAGCGAATTATAATACGGAAAATGCATTTTGTCTTCAAACAGTCCATGAAGCGCCCACAGCGATAACACCCAAAGCCATATTCTCATCTTTTTCTGATAGCAGAAGTACATGGTCACCGTAAGCAGCCCCAAAGCTATGATAGAAAAAAGCACTCCATAGCGCAAGAGTAATGACATATATACATTATCAACATAATTATATGCCCCATTTGTTACAGATTCTCCATCTAAACCTAATCCCATACCGACAAATCCGATTCTCTGTCCTAGAAGTCTTGCTCCGTATGTATTTATCGCATTATGCGGTAGCGACAGTCTTCCTCTGCAAATTTCATCCAAAGTACTCATCCATTTAACAGAAGGATCATATATCAGTGAGATCCATAAACTGAGCAAAAAGAATAGTGGAAATATTATAATCAGAATCTTATCCACGATTCTCCACAAAACGAAATCTGATGTAATGATCTTTGGCAATGCTTTTACTATAAGTATAAGCATTGCCACCATCACTGTGACACCGAAAGATAGATCCGCTTTACACCATCTGTAAAATGTAGCTGCGACCAAAAAGACTACAGCTATCTCTGTCCAGGATGCTTTCTCCTTTCTCGTTACGGCAATCATTGAAGCGATGTTCAAGATATAGCACGGCAATACAAGCGGGTACCCAAACCCAAAGGTATGCCTGTATACCCCTTCTTCCGCCATGGTATACTGTAAGATGTAGCCTTCATTTGCAGCCCACATCACGCCAAAGATCACCAGGATCATCAACGGAACGATTATCTTATATCTCTTTTGTAAATCGATATTCCTTCCACAAAATATGATGAAATAAGAACAGAGCATAACCGATGAATCATTTTTCTCCGCTATGTACCAAAAGAAAAGGCATACTCCGAGTCCTATGATTTCTCGTATTCCATATCTTTTGATAAACAGAAAAGTCAGTGCTTCACAGAGAGCAAGTATCCCAAGCATACCTGACATAATCAGTACAAAAACTTTCGGTCTAAAAAAATTCATAACCATCGATGATGATATCATACTGAGCACAACATATATTATAAGAGCCATATAATACATATACTCTGTAATCCCGACCATATTACTCCGTATACTGTCTTTCATATTTATAAATGAAGTTTTATCCATCCTATCATCCATCGTTTCTATTTTCAGGGTTATCCCCCACCCTTTTCCTCATATTATTTCATATCCACATTTCAACATCTATGGATTTTTATAGATTACTCTCTTTAATATAACTCGTTTGACTTTCACTACTTTTTCTTCCGGCGTAATGTCATCTTAATTATCATATCTTCATATCCGATGGAGAGTAGCAAAGGAAACGGATTAAATACTAGTACCCAAAGACGAGGATCAACTACAGCAAGAACTAAAATCAGTATCATCATTATGCAATTGATATATTCGTTCTTAACCTTAAAAGTATCTATGATAAATAAATATATAAGAATTACTACTACAAAAAAAACCACCCCAAAATCCAGAAGCAAATGAAGGTACGCATTATCAACAAAGATATAGTCTCCTTTATTCTCTCCTAGAAGTGGCGCTTCCCATTCGATTTTCTGCCCAAACAGTGTAAACACATTATATCTCTGCATTGCACTATATGAGAGCCACAATCTGGCCGTTAAGGTCCCAAGTTCCTCAGAAACATCTCCTTTCCAGTATTTCACATAGAGCCCGGGTCCCAAAAATGATACTGCCAGTAAGACTGCTATCAGCATCCCATATATTTTCATACCGAGAGCCATCAGCTTATCTATGATGACACTTAGATATTTATAAAGGAATACACTCATCAGATAGACACCAGCTATAATTACACTGTTTCTGGAAACACAATAACGGAATAATATGTAATTTATCACTCCCAGAATCCCCATCTCTGTCAAAGTAACCGTTTCAACGCCTCTGGCATATATATATTCCATAGTTATAAACAGCATAAGCATAGGTGGAAAAGTCACATAAGCAAATCCAAAAGAATGCCTTCCTAAAATGCCCCTGTCTAAATCCCTAATTTCGTTTGGTAAAATACCCTCCATAGAAAGATACCAGAAAAAAATGATCGAACAGAACTGAATACCTGCAATAAGCATAAACAGCTTCTTTGTATCCGGCTTTACCTCTACGGTAGCTGCTATTATCAGCATGATAACGAAAGCTTCACTTTTTCTGGAAAAGTAGGCACTTATAATTGAAACCGCAAGCATTCCTACCAGTATTATCTGCGACATCGGCGGAAACTTCTTTTTACACATTTCTTTCAAAGAACTTTTTGCAACTCCATCCCCTACAATCAAAAGAAATATAAGGTATGCAAGTATTCGTGTATAATGAACCACCTTTATCCCCTGTTCACCCAGCTGTGGTTGAAAATAAGATATAGAAATAAGCATCAAAGGGAAATATATAATCATAGCTAAGTAATATAGCGGAGTATATATTCTCTTTCTGTCAAAATTTAGATACCAATCAAAAATTTTACCCGCCATACCTCTGTTTAACCTTCCTCGCCATAAATCCATACAACATAAATCCTGATAATCTGAGCAGCTTTATCTTTTTCGTCGCATTTGTAAGCTCGTACACTCTTCCATATCTGCCCTTGATCTTACAGTCAAATTCCATCAATTCTTTCTTTGTTTCCCAGGAATCCATCAAAAGATAAGAAACATAAAGTGCATCTGTAATAAGCAGTATTTTCCTCTTCAGAAGATCAACCTTTACATCTGAACATCTGCTTTCCATTTCATACTTTTGAAAGCTGTCATATATTCTTTCTGCAACCACCACCGTATCATGATAATGCTTTTTTATTCCATTCAGTCCTACGCTCTGCTCTGCATTCCCCAATCGATATACATATACAGGCTTCTCATATCTCTGGACAGTATCGGAACACCTTATAGCTTCAAAAGCAAATTCATTGTCCGTATAAAAACATTTTTCGGCTATTTTAACCCCTCCCGAACGAAGCCTGTCAGTTCGCACCGCAAGCTCATGCATGAAGATATCCTCTTCAGGATCAAGTCTTTCTATTCTAGAGAATTCCTTACCTATTAGCCTATGATTATTTTCCTGTAGCTCTTCATCCGGATATCGCTTAATATAAGGAGACATCACGAGATCAGCCTCGGCACCCTCCAAAAAATGTACAAATTCTGGTATGTTTTCTGTCAAAAACCAATCATCACCATCCAGAAGCTTCAGGTATTTTCCTCTTGCGAGCTTTATGGAAGTATTGACTGTAGAACCCCAGCCGGCATTTTCTTTGTCGTAAATCCTTACCGACTCCGGGTATCTCTCGGCGTATTTTTTTACAGCATCAGATGTCCCATCCTGTGATCCGTCATTTACAACTATGATCTCTATTTTGTGCAGGATTTCATCCGGAACTCCCACAACCAATGAATCCAGAGTCTCTTCTATTGTTTTTTCAACATTGTATGCCGCAACAGATATAGTCAGTACCTTATCGCTTAAAGATGCAACATCATCCATATATTTCTTTTGTCCCTCGAGATTTTGTATTTTCTAAAACTGATGATCTTTTGTATTTTACTTTGAGCATCAAATTTTTTCAGATATCTTATTATATCACAGGCGTTTGAAGTAATAACATTTCCTAGATTATCCAGCTGTTTCACTTGATCTATCGCTTCCCGGATGTATATTCTGGTTTCTTTTGACTGTTCTCCACCTATGACCATCTTAAGTTTTTTCTTAATTCGGACAGAATTCAGATCGTCAATCGCTCCTACTGAGTTATAACCATGCTGCCTGTACAGCATAAGCGGTTCATCGATATAAACGATATTCCCATTTGACTCGTCCACCGCTGAAGCCACTTCTGTGATCCACCAGTCATGCCATTTTATTTTGTTTATATCAGTATACATGATAGCGAGATTTCTTAGACTTCTGTTAAACAACATGCAACATCCGGAAACAACATTTTCCAGTATGAGTTCGTTCAGTTTAGATCTATAAGGATTCAGGTTTGAATAGGTGTAAAAAGACTCATTTATTGTTTCCAATGATTCAGCAACCACCTTCATATCCGAAAAGACCATCAGCGGATATTCCACGCTTTTTTCTATTTCCATTCTTTTTATCTCTTCGAATTGTTTTTTTATTTTTGTATCCAACCAGACGTCATCCTGGTCCGCGAACATATAGTAGTCTGCCTCTACCTTTTCCAGCATAAACATGAAGTTCTTTGTACTTCCACCGCAAGGAGGAGCTTCAAGTACATTTATCCTGTCAGGATAGCATTTCTCTAATTTGCTTATGATTTCGGTTGTACCATCAGACGAACCATCATCGTGAATAAATATTTTACATGCTTCATCCACCTGATCCATCTGATTTATGATACTTAGTATTTGTTCTTCTATATATTTTTCACCGTTATATGAAGCAAGCAGTATTGCAATCATCTTTTTCCCCAATGCCTTTAACTTTTTTCTTAACCCATCAAATATATAGTAATATGTTTTGGCTATTCACCACTTGTTATATTATTTTATTTATTATCTCTTCTTACTCTGTTAAGAGCACTCTTCAGATTCTCCACAAAGAAACTATCTCTGATCAGCAGCAAAACTGCAAAGTATACCATCGCGCCAAGCATAACCATAATAAAAGTGTTTATGACTGAAGACGTAAGCCATGTACCTGTCAGTTTCAGAGCC
This sequence comes from Oribacterium sp. C9, assembly GCF_002007235.1. Taxonomy (GTDB): domain Bacteria; phylum Bacillota; class Clostridia; order Lachnospirales; family Lachnospiraceae; genus Oribacterium. The sequence continues at coordinate 278,399 of NZ_MUHW01000001.1, read as the reverse complement.
ACAAGCATGATTCCGCCAGCCATAAAGTAATTGCAGCCTGAAACCATGATCTTATAAAAAGATATTTCATTTCTTACAAGTGCTATCTGTAAAAGTGCTATAACTGTTTCTGCAACCACCGAAGCAATTGCAGCTCCAATTGACTGAAAAATTCGAATGAGTACAACATTTGAGCAAAAATTCACAACTGCACCTATAATAACTGTAATAGTCAGTAAATTCTGCCTCTTCGTTGGTATAAAATACTGCATTCCTGTTACATTATTGATTCCTATTGCTAAAATAAGAAAACTGAGTATCCCCAACAGTGGAACGACTTTAACATATCCATCTCCAAAGAACCATGGAACAAAATTCGGTGCTGTCCCTATAAGGCCAAAGCAAAGCGGAATCCCTAAAAACCAGACAAATCTATACCCTCTGTACAGATAAAAAAGAACCTTTTCATTTTCTCCTCTGCCGAAATAATAACCTATACGAGGAATCATGACTGTCCCCAATGAAGTAACAACAGTCATGACCATCTTTGAGATTCTGATTGCCTGCTCGTAATAACCGTTCTCAAATTCACTTCCCGTGATAAGTCCGATCATGGTTTTATCCAAAACAGTATATATCTGAACTGCGATTGTAGGAATAAATAAAGAAAATACACTCTTGATATTTCTGAATGGTTTTATTTCCTTCCATTTTGGGCTATCAACATATCGAGGAACATAAAGCCACAATGAAATATTACTGAGAAGAAGAAAAAAAGAACTTCCGAAAACATATTTCAGGATGTCTGCTTTTGTTCTGACTGCAACAAAAATATATACTATCCCCAGCGCCTTAAACAGAACATTCCTAAAAACTATCTTACCGAATTCCTCCATTCCCTGAATCAGCCATACAACATCTGCCGTTATTGCAATTATATTGAATGAAAGAATAAGATAAAGTCCGCAATCATTTTGAGTAAATGCAAAAATCAGATATGCAGCCAAAACGCTGACACTTATAAGAATCTGTAATATCTTTGTTTCCCAGAATACCGCCGAAAGTCTTTCCCTGTCATCCTGATGGTATGAGATTTCTCTTTGTCCATATGTACTTATTCCAAGAGTTGCAAACAAAGTGAAATATGAAACCACGGATTCAGCAAAACTTACAGTTCCGACTCCATCCGCCCCAAGAATACGAGCTAAGTATGGAGTCGTGATAAGAGGAGTTATAAGCAACAGTACCTGATATGCCGTATTATATATGTAATTTTTTTTGATACTCTTTTTCTCCATGTTACCAAGCTCTTTTCAACTTTTGTATGTTGGTGGCAGGAATAACGAAGTATGACTTTCGTAGTACTCTTTCATTGCTTTATTCTGTGTTCCAAAAGCAAGGTGCCCCACGAGGATGTTATGACTCACCATTACAGGTTTTGACTCAAGCATACAGTACTCACATATCTGAGCCTCGTCCGCCCCCATTCCCGGTCCTTTTTCGACCCTAAAAAAGCCCATGGCATCCCATAGTTTCCTCTCGAAAAGTATGGCACCTATACTAAACCTGATGGGACATGCCACAATCTCCTGTTCCTTATTCATGAACCTGATGTTCATCTCATCGATACTTGGAAGTCTATATTCTTTTCCCTCCAAAGCGAGCGCTTCTCCCCACATAAATCTCGCAAGTTCAGGACTCGATTCTATCTTTCTGTCAGGTCCTGCCGCAATTTTCAAACTCCCGAAAAGAGATTTGTAGACCTCTTCACAGCCGTATTCTCTTAACACCTGAACATGTCCATATCCATTTATAGGGAGGATAGGTGCCAATACTCCTACATTATAATCCGTTGATTCCTCGCAAGCCTTATAAGCTTCCAGCATTCTTTCGAAGTAACCCTCGGTAATGAAGATGTCCTCATCAAGCTTATAAATATAATCCGCTTTCTTATGAAGGTCTATGGCCATGTTTTGAGCCAGAGCTACATTATTTCTCTTTGTACTGAGATAGGACCACTGATTTCTTTCACACAACTCATTTATCTCTTCCGACCATTTTCCGGAAGTAATGATGCAAATATCTACATCTTTAGGTGCAAATCTCTTTATCCTTCCCATAACTGAAGGTATAAGATAATTCTTATATCCCGCCAGAACTATACATAACTTATCACTTCCTGTGGAACGGTTTATAAAGCTATATTTGGTGGTGAAATTTTTCCTTCGATAATAGCTTTTCTTTATTTTCCTGTATAATTCTTTCGTTATCTTATTCGTACCGAGAAATCTTTTTATTCCCACTTTTCAGCCCTTCCTATTTGCCCCCACTTCATTATCCCATTTATAATGTAGTGAAGCATATAATAAACTCTTTCTATAGCACTTAATCCCACATATTTATATGTGTTCCAGTTCATCACAGCAGCCTTTGATTTTTTACCCGATTTAGAATCCGATGCAATTCTGTAAATCAAAAGAGGTTCATCTATACCATAAGCGATTTTTATCTCTCTGAGCACATCAAGCCACACTGCAAAATCTTCATGTATAGTCTTTATGCCTTCCGGAAACTTATATTTCATGATCAGTTTTCTGCTAACAAGCACTGATGAACAGGATATCAGGTTCTGCTTAAGAAGCGACTTTCTGTCTATCATCTCAGGGACATGAAGAATATAATCCAATCTTCTGTTGTCTTTAGAGATAAATGAAGAGCCTGTAAAAATGAGCCCCTCATTAAGCGCCAACTCCTTTGCATGTTTTATCTGCTTTTCAAGCTTGTCTCTTTCCCACATGTCATCACTATCCAAAAACGCTATCCACTCCCCATTCGAGAGTTCGATTCCATGATTTCTGCTATAGGCAACTCCTCTGTTCTCTTCGTTCTTTATAAGCCTGATATCATAACCGCTAGTTTCTTCTATTAATTTTTCAACTTCCTTCACGGTATCATCTGATGAACAGTCATCTATCACCAAAAGCTCCCAATCATTAAAGCTCTGATTTATCAGACTGTCTATTGAAGCTCGTATGGTACCAGCCGCATTATAAGCCGGCATGATTACCGATACTTTTTTCGATCTTATCTCATTTAACATTTTTTTATCCATTATTTGTTTAGTTCAAGTTAAAAAATCCCAAACAAAACCGCAAGTTTAAATAGAAGATTCCTTTTAAAATACACTGTTCTTATTTCCTTATTAAGCATCAAGTCCCACTTATTGATAAATCCTGTTTTATAAAGCTGGACTTTCTTTGCCAAATCAAGATTTCTCTTCGCCATTTCAGGTCCGTAACATTCTACCAGAGAGCTTATACATTTGCTTCTTATGCAGTCTGGTCTGAACATTGTTTTAAGATATCTCTTTATCACTTTCATGATGGAAAGCTGTCCACCTATGGTGTTTCCACCATGTTGCCTATATAAGATATGTACATCTTCATCATATACAATCTGTCCACCTAAAGCCAGACACACCTTATGCAGCCACTCATCATGCATGGTTATAGATCCCGGAGTTTTGCTGTTTATAATTTCCAACAGTTTTCTGTTGAATACCATAGTGCATCCTGTAGAATTACTTTTTATCAGACAAGATGGGAAATCCAACGACTTTTCATATATCCCCTTAGGTCCTTTCAACAGATTTCCATCATTGTCTGCAAATCTCGGCATACCATAATATAATACCGGTATTTCATGCAAAAAAGCTTTGCTGTAAATCCTTTTTATAGAATCTACTGCAATTTTCAGCTTATCAGGCAACCATGTATCATCCTGATCGCATAATGCATAGTAATCTGCTTCCTGCGCATGCTTCATGAGATCCAGAAAGCTTCTTGCCGGTCCCATGTTTTTACCCAGATAGTACTCCAGCTTTACATATCTATTTTTCTTATATTCCTCAAGGATTTTTATGGTGTCGTCTGAAGAACCATCATCTCTAACCAATATCTCAACTTCGACGCCTTCCTGATCTATCAGACTGTCTATCTGGTTCCTCAGATACTTTTCTCCATTATAGGTTGACATCAAAACAACAACTTTTTCCATTTTATTTTGCTCTTCATTAATATTTGCATTCACATCGGTCCATTTATTAACCGATGTGTCATTCTCGATTCTTATAATCCATAAATATTTTGTTGCATGAGTACAGAACCATCTTAAATTCCGTATTACGAAAATAGCAGACCGAGTTTCCACCCAATCTGCTAATTATACCAAACTATTTCATTATCGTGTATTTTAATCTTTCGTTATGACTATTAAATACTTATTTTTTGAACAAATAGTTCTTGAATTTACCAAAGGCTTTCAATGACCTCTTCAGATCATTTGGATCTTTGAGTCCAGTCCAAAGTCTATGCAGAATGTAGCGTGGCCTCAAATAATACTTCTTTCTGGCATCATTACAGAATTTAACCATGTCTTCCCCGCTAAGATTCGGAAGATCAAGAACAGAATTATGTGTTCCATCTTCTCTGCAGTACTCACTATAACCGGCCTTGATATAACCATTGGACTTTGCCCATCCATATGCCTCTGTTCCCGGATATGGAATAAGCGGGAAGAATTGAGCCGTATCAGTATTAAGCTCTAGTGCCAGGTCCAGAGTTTTCTGCATAGTCTCCTTTGTTTCTCCCTGATTTCCTACCATATAGCAGGCATGAACCAAAAGTCCGGCTTTCTTGGTATTCTTTATATATTCTTTAACCTGTTCGATGGTCGTACCTTTTTTTATGTTATCTAGTATTTCCTGCGTTCCGCTTTCTATTCCTGGAATTACCAGTCTGCATCCGGCCTTCTTCATAAGCTTCATTGTCTCAAGATCAAGAGTATTTACCCTTGCATTACAGAGCCACTTAAAACGTTTACTCATACCTGAGTCAATCAGAAGATTACATATCTCAGATACTCTTTTTTTATCTATAGTAAATGTATCATCTTCGATAACTATTTCCTTCACTTCCGGGAAATTCTCAGCAATATACAAAAACTCCGATACAACATTCTGCGGACTTCTCAAACGATATTTATGTCCATGCATGGTTTGAGGATAAACGCAGAAATTACATCTACAAGGACATCCTCTTCCTGTGAAAATCTGTATCTCCGGATATTCAGCTGCAGCAAAGAAATAGTTTTTATAATCCAAATGCTTTTTTATAAACTCCGCAGCCAGCGGAATCTCATCGAGATCTGTTATATAATCCGCATCAGCATTATGCTTTATCTCACCTGTCAGAACATCCTTATAGCTTATTCCTCTAAGTGCAGCTAAGTCTTTCGTTAATTTTCTTCTAGAACTTTCATATACAGCATCAGCTACATTTTCATCAGTGTTATTCACATTATCGGTATTAACTATTTCACTATTGTCATTTCCGCTCTGGATATCATCTCTATTACCCTTTTTAACAATGTCTTTATCACTACTTATATCAAAATCTACACTTTTTGCATTTTTGTAATACTCTTGGATGATCTCTGCTAATTTTGCTATCGTAAAATCATATTCTTTTCTGGCTATACCATCAACACCCGGGTAGTTTCTTAGCGTTTCATCAGCCGTAGAAGTTGGATGCGTTCCTACCATATATACGAAAGAATTCGGATATTTATCTTTCAGCTTTTGAGCAAAAGCCCCATCACCATCTATTGAAGGTGTACTTGTATCCAAGACGAAAAGGCACTCAACGGTGTTTCCCTGCTGCTTATAACTTATTTCCCTACTATTCTCCGTACAAATTTTCTTACTATCTTCTTTATTAGCTTCCTCACCATTTTCTTGTATACTTACATTGCTTTCGTCTTTTTCTGTTGCATCAGTCGAAAGGACTTTCTCAACAGCTTCCAAGCTCTGCTCAAAGTCCATGGTCTTTGCCGGCGCATCTAAAAAGCTAACATCAAAACCCTTTTTCTCTGTATACGCCGCAGCATAAATGAGCCACAAAGGATAGTAAAGTACACCACTCTTTGCCACTGCCGGACTTCTGGACTCTCTTGAAAATTTACCATATTCCCACTTAAACGGAGGATTTATAAAAACCACTTTCATATTTTGAATTATTCTTTCTATAATATTTGTTCTTAAAACTTTTATATCTATTGTAAATAATTCTAAAAAATAAAGCTAGGATTTGCTCCTAGCTTTTTTGTCTCAATTATTACTGTTGAAAAAGTTCTTACTTATTACTTTCAACCGATAACCTGTTCAAATGTCATACCGGGATCAAATGGAACACTTTCTCCTGCCTTAATGTTTTCTTCTCTGACTATCTGATCACCACACTTTACTACGCAATGATACGAATACATATCAAACAGATTTCCGAAACTATCTGTTGTACACTCATCGATTCTAAAATCCTGTGTATGTGCACTATCAACTATCACCTTGGTAGAATCCGCAAGAAGCATCTCTATAGCATCCGGTAAAACATTATCCTTGATATCTATTTCAAGGACTATTTCCTTATTACCATTATCTCCACTTATAGAAAGATCATTAACAAAACTATATATTTCTTCGTCCTGTAAGCTCTCTATAACATCGTTGTTAAGCTGATCAAAGTCAAATTCATAGGCTTGGTCCTCCGCTGCCTTTGTCATGGAAGGCGTCTCCAGCGGTGAAACATATCTTTTTCCGCAACCCGAAAACAATACTGCTGAACATATAATTACTGAACCTATTAACTTCTTCATATTTCTCCTTATTATCTTTTCATTTCCTGAAAACAAACATGAAGAAAATAATAACATTTTAATCCTATCGAATCAACATTTAATGCTCTTATGATTTTCTAACGATTTTTGAATCTTTACTTACCTTTATTCCCGCAAACATAAATATCATTAAAACCGGTGTGATTATTGGCACTGCGATATTCACGAGAGCCTGACATGCATATGCAAGTACCGCTAGCCCTATAATCTTTGAATATACTCCATCCTTAAACAATTCTTTTAATGCCGTTATCATAAATACAACATATGCAAGTAAACCAAATATACCTATAGTTATGAAATATTCGAAATATTCATTATGTGCACTGTCAAACATTCCGTATCCTGCATTCTGCATTATATTCATAAATCGATCCATGGTTATGATATAAAATGTATCAGGCCCGTATCCAAACAGCTTAGAAATCAAAGTAGCATCATTATGCCAGTATTCCATGCCCAGTCTCCATACGAGACCTCTTCCTGTGCCCCAGGAATCGTTAAATATAAGCATATTACTATAAGGCGCCCATAATTCCGCATGCCAGCCTGTATTTGCAAGCACGAGAACAGTTATAATCGCAGCAACAACCAGTACAATCACGCCGCACCAGGCAAATTTCAGTTTTTTTATAACACTCTTCTCATCCTTTACTACCATCTCTTGGCTTTTGGTATTTTCGCCTGTTATTACAGCCTTTGAACTATTTTTACTGTTATCTGTATTCAGCTTTACAGTCTCCTCAGTATTTATATTTTTCTTGTTGATTTTTTTAGTACCCTTGTGTTCTTTAATAGCTAGACCGAAAAAAAACATTGTTAACACCACAGAAACTACAATTAGCTTTGCAAAGAATTCTTTTCCCGCAAATGTGATCTGAAAACTAGGATCTAGATCATTCATGGTTCCAATCCCGGACAGAGTAATCAATGATGTAATCTTCATAGCAGCAATATATGTTGTAACAACAAGAAAATACTTTGTGACATTTTTGTAGCTCTTCCATAAAAGTAACGGTGCAGCCACAAGAACTATCCCCATTGAAAGCACCGCATTATCACTAAGCCCCATAATATGAGCAAAGCTAGCTATAAGCACCACAATATATGCATATATTGTCGTTCCTAATTTTTCACTGCTGATGAACATCCCTACAGAAACGCCATAGAGTATACCGGTAAATGCTGTATATGTATTGATATTTCCTATTGAAGAAACAAAAGTATATTTAAAAATATCATTTGTACCCTCAAACATTCCATATGTGTTTAAGAAAAAGTTCGATATCCCCCACATGCATACCAATGAAGCAAATCCCATATATGCAAAAATGTGCCATTTCTTAAACTTATAGAATCTGGTCACAAGCCAATAGGCAATATAAAACATTAGCCAAAGGAGAAGACCCTGATATCTGCCTCTGTCTCCCCAAAAGGCTTCATATGGATATTCAGCAAATATGGTTGATATTATCAAGATAAGAAGAAATACTGTTATAGAAATATCTAATGAACCAACTTTTAGAACTTCACATATTTTCCATTTTTTCTTCGCTTCAAAATTGTTTTTCTCTTCATTTGCCTTCTTAGCACCTTTAGTATCAGACATTTCATCCTTATTTAATTTATCGAAATAGCTTCGTCTGATAGCTCCATGATTATAAAGCGCATCGCAAAACAGAAACAACAGTCCTATAATCAAAAAGCCAACGAAATATGCAATTGTCGGTTTCCAAAATATTTTGAAATGAAAATGCAGTACATCGTAATATTTATCATGCATGCAGAGTGGAAATAAACATATATAAAACAATACATAAACTTCCATAAGTCTCTCCGTAATGCCGCCGAACAATTTTTTAATTTGTGCTTCGGTTTTCATCTTATCTTCTCCTTTTATCTTGCCATATATTGTTTTATATTTGCCCATTTTGATTTTCCCTCTATATATTTTAGCCCTTTTATTCCAAGATATACTCTTAATATATGCAGATAGACTATACATCATTTTTTCTATAAAAAAAAGGTTCGAGAAAATCTCGAACCTTTTAATTATTAATCTAGTCTATTACTAAATTAACTCGCTATTACTTAGCCTCTTTCCAAGTAATTGTGTAGCCAGCAAGATCTGCCTTAGCCTGTGTATCCATAGCTGTCTTAAGGCTAGCAAAGTCATGATTTGCCTTGAGCATATCACTAGTAATGCTGAACTTCTTTGTAAGAGTTGTTGTCTTACCGTTCTCTGTCTTTGTAGCAGTGAACTCTACAAAGTTGTCATACTCTGTCTCAGATCTGAAGTACTTAAGAACTGTACCATTTGAATCTACGATATAGTATCCATCATTGCTATCCTTAAGCTTAGCCTTGTTCTTAACCTCAGTTCCTGACTTATTAACAAGTACATAGCCCTCTGTGTTAGCGCCAAACTTGATAGCAGGAGTTGACATATCTACACCAGCATAGTTGTAATCATCATCGTTTGAAGGTGCCATTACAAGACCATTTACTGTGTACTTCTTAATCTTTGTGTTGTATCCAGTCTCACCCTTACCTGTTGTAGTATTGAAGTAGAACTGGCATGTCATATCATCAAGCTCAAGAGTCTGATAACCCTTCTTCATTGAGCCATCCTTCTCCTTATCATTTGAGAAGAAGTAAAGTGCTGAATCAACAGATCCCTTTGAAGATGTGCCTGCAAGAACATTAGCTCTTGTCCAGTCATCAGGATTTCCGAGATCCTTAACATTCTTTGCATCAGAATCAGCTGTTACGAAGCCCTTAAGCATCTTGCCCTTAGCATCGAAAGCGTACTTCTTGCCGTTGATCTTCTTGATCTGATCAGAAACAAGTGAACCACTCTTGTTGAAGTACCACCATGAGTACTCATCATCATCGTAGTCTGTCTTGTCATAGTTCTCATCAGGAATAGCCCATACCCACTTGTTCTTTCTCTCAGAACCATCGCCGTTAAGGAATGAAAGCTCATTTGCAGTTGTGCTTGTTGTTACGCTGCTAGAAGCCTCAGCCCAATCAGTGAGCATATGTCCATCTTCATAGTGGAAGTGATAGTAACTACCGTTAACCTTCTTTCTTCCCTTTCTCTTCTTACCGTCGTTCTTGAAGCTGAACCAGTAAGTCTGAGTCTCATCCTCACCGTCCTTAACCTCGTTATCAGTTACAGTGATCTGAGCCCAACCTGTCTGAAGGTGACCATCGTTCCAACCGTTGAAGAAATAATCTGAATGCTTCCAAGCGTACTCATCGCCATCCTGCTGAGCAACGTTGTCAGCATCGATCCAGCCATAGAGCATGTGACCCTGCTCATCGAATGTGTACTTCTTGCCATCGATTGTCTTGATCTGGCTTGAAGATACCTTGCTGGATGTGTTTGTATAAGCACGTCCGTCTGATCCGAAATAGTACCACCAGTACTCAGCATCAAGATCAGAATCCTGGCTGTCCATAGCTACAGCCTTCCATGTGTTCTTAACCATAGCACCGTACTGATCTACATAGTAGTAACGTGTGTTAGAGTTTGAGTTGTCCTCAATGAGCTGGTTTGTAGCCATAACACCGTCGCTGTTAAGGTAGAACCAATTTCCGTTTGCTGACTTCCAAGCGTCAGTTACCTCTGTACCATCGTTGTTGAGGTATCTCCACTCGCCTGTTGAGTTGTCCCAACCAGCAGCCATAGATACAGCTGAAACGCCGATAGTAAGAAGTGCTGCAGCTGAAAGAGTTGTAAATAACTTTGTCTGCTTCTTCATAATAAATGCACTCTCCTTTTTGTTTTAGAGCTTTTATAAGCTCAATTACGATGGGATTATACCCCTGACTTAATGATTATTCAAGTCTTTTCTCAAATAATTCCCAAGGGATGCACGAAATTTTTTCAATCCCGTTTCGATTACATTCACATAATACAATACCGCCATATATAAGTACATAACTAAATATTTTCTATTTCTTACGCATTTCTTAACCTAAATATTAAACTGGAATTAAGAAAGTCCTAAGAATCTTTCGTTATATATAAAAAATGCGACCACCCCGGCTTAATTACCTGAGTGATCGCTTCAATTTTAATGTTTAGATCTATCAAGAAGGTCCTATACCGGGACCAACCTCCAGTTCCTCAAAATTTGTTATGGATCCGGGTCCTCCTGAATCAGGGGACGATGTGTTGCCGCCACTTGGACCGGCACCTGCATCGTCATCATCGTCGATGAGACCTGGTTCTATCACATCTTCAGAATTTGTTTCCTTCTTTGAGGAAGACTTGGTAGTCTCCTCTGTCGATGATTTGGTTTCTGAAGACTTTGTTTCGTTCTTGTTCTTATCTGAGCTTGTCTCTTCCGAAGCAGGACCATGTTCAGTAGAAGCAGATTCCTTTGTGGATCTGGATGTCTCTACGACATTTCCATCCTCATCGGTCTCTTCTTCAGTCTCCTCTGTGTCTACATCCTCCTCTGCCTCTTCACCTTCTTCAGTCTCGGATTTTTCAGTCTTGGTCTTTGACTTATCAGAGGACTTGACCTTGTTGCCGTCTGCATCTGTCTGATAGATGGTATTGCCGTCTTCGTCAGTTCCCTTTATCACATATCCGTCCTTATCGGTTTCCTTCTGAGACTTCTTGCTGCTGCCTGAGTCCGAATCATCCGAATCGTGGGATCCTTCAGATGTTGTTTCCTTCTTGGTACTTGATGTCTCGTCCCTATGATTAGCATAGTAACCGGAGTCATCCGCGATCTTCTGTGAGTAAGTCTCTACCGCACTTGATACCTTATAATCCTCATCACCGAAAAGTACGCTGTGCAGCCACTTTACATTGGAAGCAAGAGTAACAGGGATAACACAGTCACCCTTCTTGCCCATCATCTGATCCTTGATATCCTTAGGGAAGCCTGCTGACTCCTTGATATTATATCTGGAAATTCCCTTTGCGAGCTCTACGATATCCCCTGCATCGATATTGAATGCCACCTGAGGAAGAACTGTATCTATGATAGATGTAAGTGTGGCAAGATCTGACTTCTTCGCATTGTCGAGACACTGTGAGATAACCTCTCTCTGACGTCTGGTTCTTTCGAAGTCGCTATCCATGTAACGGAGTCTCGCATATGCTACTGCCTGAACACCTGTGAGATGCTGAGGTCCTGCCTTCTTTATATAGTTGGCAGCCGGATTCTTCTCGTTAATGCCTGCCTTTACAGATGTCTCATGGATGTAGGCATTCATATAGTAGAATTCCTTATCCGTGATATCGATATCTACACCGCCCAGCATGTCGATGGTATCCGCAACTGCCTTCCAGTTGAATGTCACATAATTTTCAATGTTCAGATCCAGATTGCTGTTAAGAGCCGCAACTGCCTGCTCGGGTCCTCCGATGGCATAAGCCTCGTTGATCTTTGCATATCTGTTGCTGGAGCCAGTCTTAAGATATGTATCTCTGTATACAGATACAAGGGTCACATCACCGCTAGCCATGTCAACGTTACAGATGATCTGAACGTCAGCGTTTGCTCCTCGTCCTACTCCACCGTCACGGGAGTCAACTCCGAATACGGCTACTGTCCAGTAACCTGACATCTTCTGCTTCTGAGTTATGTCAATGTTGTTGTTCTGAACCTTCGATACATCGAACTCAACTGCCTGAGTCATGTTCATATATCTGTATACCGAACCGAAGCCGAATATACAGATGAGAGTAAGTATCTCCACTACCGCCATAAGAAGGAACTTTGTGCGAACAGCTTTCTTTTTCTTTTCGCGCATCCTTCTGGCAAACTCTATGTCATGTTCCACTTCCGAAGTATCATTCAGTGTGATAACTGATACTTTACGGTTTGAGCCGGTCTGTTTCGGCGAGACTGTCGATCTATCATCACGGGTAACGCGAGGTTCCCCTGAAGAGCTCCCTCTTGCGGCTCCTATGCCTGAGATATCTCCTTTTGATCCGCCTCTTCTAAAGGCTTCATCCGGAACGACTATCTCTTCGTTCCGGATCATCCTCTGGGGTCTCATGGCGCGATCCATGAGCTTGTCTCCCATTTCCTTATCGTTAACTATCTTATCTTCAAGTTCCCTCTGGCGCTTGTCCGCTTCCTCCTGAGAATGCGGGCGTCGGGTATCCTTGCCATTGTCTAATGCCATTTATAAGTCCTCATCTTTTTCATAAAACATCGGCATTTTATCACATATAAACTGATTCGGCAAACTTTATCTGTGCGCAGACTGAATCAGTAGGCATTTTTATTTACAAAGCCTTTAAATATGGTCAAAAACATGATCTTTATATCCAGCTCCATACTCCAGTTCTCGATATACCAGATGTCATAGCGCACGCGCTCATGAATCGATGTATCTCCTCTAAGTCCGTTGACCTGAGCCCAGCCTGTGATGCCCGGTCTGACCTGATGCTTGACCATATATCGAGGTATCTCTTCTCTGAACATCTCTACGAACTGTGTTCTTTCAGGTCTTGGTCCCACGAGGGACATCCTTCCCATAAGCACGTTAAAAAACTGTGGAAGCTCATCTATCGAAGTTCTTCTTATAAATTTACCGATCTTTGTAACTCTCGGATCTCCCGGAGTAGTCCATCCCTTTTTCTCGTCCTCCGGCTTCTGCTCTACCATGGAACGGAACTTATACATCATGAAGGGCTTGTTATGAAGCCCGACTCTTTCCTGTTTGAAGATGATGGGTCCCGGGGATGAGAGCTTGATAAGCGCTGCAACGACAAGCATCACAGGACTGAAGATCACGATTCCAAAAACAGCCCCGATGATGTCGATTCCACGTTTTGCTGCTGCCTTTACAGGGTCTGTAAGGGGAACGTTTCTTATATTAATAACAGGAAGTCCGTCCATATCCTCAGTCACCGGCTTCGAGTGGATGACATTGTTATAATCAGGTATGAACTTGGTGTGTACGCCTGACTTCTCGCAGACCGCAACTATTCCTCCCAGCTTCTCATAGGCTGCAAGGGGAAGTGTTATGGCAATCTCATCTATGGTGTTTCCTGCGAGAATGTTTTCAAGATCCTTTATCTTTCCTACGATCTTTACTCCTTTGTAGGAGGCTCCGGTCTCTGTAATATCATCAACTATTCCGTAAATGTTATAACCCCAGTCAGGGTTTCTTCTACAGGCATCTATGAACTGATCCGACACATCTGAAAATCCGACCAGCATGATATGCTTCTGGTTGAAGCCGTTCCTACGCATCCTCGTAAGGATATATCTGATGCCAAATCTTTCAACGGTCGTCATCAGGATGTTGATGAAGCAGAAGGCTCCGATCATCCTCGTCGAGAAGTTGGCAAAGTATCCTGAACGTCTGAAGGCGAAAAGTACGGACGCAAAAAGCATGAGGCCAACAGCATTAGCCTCAATTATATTTATGAACTCTTTTCTTTTTGTTCTGGTCCTTTTGGGTTCGTACAGATGGAAAACCCAATAAAGGAGCAGGTATCCCGGAACCACAGGGATAAGTGCTCTGAAATAAACATCCGGAGGGAGTACTCCATGACCCTCTGGAAAGATGGGCGATGCTATGAGCAGATACCAGGAAAGAGCGTATGCTGCTATGATGACCATCGCGTCAAGAACCACATGGAAATGGTTTAAAAATTGTTGGTTGTCTTTAATCATAATGGAAGTATACTCTCGTTTTCAGAAATTTCCATAAAAATGATATTAGAATTTTCTTAATAGGTAAGAAAAGAGAAAGGAGGATGCCGAACATCCTCCTTTCTCTTTTATACTATGCCTTCCAGAATATCCATTCTGAAGGGTTCTCCCACCACTTCCTTATCGAGGTTCTTCAATGTGAAGTTTGACTTCATAAAGGTAAGGGCTGGGTTATAATACGGATCTCCGTATCTCAGGCACTCCGGCCAGCGCTTCGCGAACTCGACGATCTCGCTGTTGAATCTCGCCACCTTTTCAGGGGTGTCTTCCATACCGCGGGACTTCGACTCGTAGTGATAAAACTTGGCATATGGATTATATACCACAAGCTTGCCGAGAGCTCTTATCTTCATGCAGAAATCAACGTCGTTGAATGCCACAGCCAGTTCTTCTGTAAAGCCACCTACTTCATCAAAGAGCTTTCTCTTTGTAAGAAGGCAGGCTGCTGTTACGCAGGAATAGTCCTGTACGCACTTCGCTCTGTGCATATAGGAAAGCTCTGCATCGTGGGTACGGACAAATGCTGCTCCGGCGATTCCACCCATTCCCATGATGACTCCGGCATGTTGTATGTCTTCATCAGGATACAGGAGTCTCGCACCGCAGATTCCCACGTCTTCACGCTGCACATAACCTATCATCTCGTCGATAGAATCCGGCTCTATAAGCTCGATGTCGTTGTTGAGGAAGAGAATATATTCTCCTCTCGAGAACTTAACACCGAAGTTGTTGATAGCGGAATAATTAAAGGAACCCTTCCACTTCACAACACGTACTGTAGGATACTGCTTCTGGATATCCTCATAATACTTCCAGGTCTCTTCCTGATCGGAATTGTTCTCTACCACAATGAACTCAAGATTCTTGTAGTTACTGCCTGCAAGGGACTGAATCGCCTTATCGAGATCAGCCGTATGATCCTTGTTAGGGATGATGACCGAGATCAGCGGCTGAGTGTTCTCATAAACCGTGTGATAGAAGCCGTAGGTTATCCCCTTCTCCACCTTCTTTACAGGAAGTCCCAGTCTCTTGCAGTGATCATATACTGCTCTTGCTCCGGCATCAAAGGCATAAAGTTTTGCCTCCGGATGCTGTGCTGTGGACGCCTGATGTGATCTCCAGTGATAGAGAGACTTCTGTATATGACAGATATTCGAGCTGGTGAATCGACCTTCCTTGAGAAGCTTTCTGTCGGAATCACTAAGCTTCGACAGGTCTCCTCCGGTTTTTTCTCTTTCCATCTCCTGAGCCTTTTCGACTGCTCTCAGTATGAGGTCATGGTCCTGAGCTCCGTCATATGCCTTACGCTCGTAAACCTTGTTTCCTTCCTCATCCTCCTCGGCTATAGCCTCAAGTAGCTCTTTCTTAAATGCCATGAGGTGGCACACATAGTTCACAGAACGAAGAAGATCAGGATTGAAATCACTCTTGAAATGAGGCTCGAAGTAGTAGGTGTCCTCAAAATCTATCTTGTCCTCGTCGGAATAGATCATCACTGCATCGGGATGTTCGTTTACAGCCTTCGCGCACTCAAAAAGTGCATTTGGCTCAAGCTCATCATCATGATCTGCGAATACGATGAACTCCCCTTCAGCCATCTGAATGGCGGCATTGGTATTGTCAGAAATGCCGAGATTCCTATCCAGAACCTTGAATCTGAATCTCTGATCTCTGTCGTGGAACTCCTGAAGCACTTCCTTTGGAAGCTTACCCGCTGCATCTGCCTTTCCATACTTATCATATGGAGTCGCATCTGCCACACAGACTTCAAAATTTCCGTAGGTCTGATTCTCTATGGAGGCGAGCATCTTCCGAAGGAACTTCTCCGGTGTCTCATAGACAGGTATCACGATAGAGAACTTCGGCTGAAGCGCAAAGACCGTGTTTCTCTGCTTCTCCAGCTCTTCCTCTGTGACCTTTTCTCTTTTATACCACTCGTTGTAGTCGTAGTCCTCCTGAATGCCCTTTATACGATGCACGGATTTTTTCCAGAGAGCCCGAAAGCCGTGGTCTCTGAAATATTCCCAGGCAACCTCCACGGTCTCCCAATGGAACAGCGCCATGAGCTTTTCTCTTTTTTTATGAGCCACCGAATTGAAGGACTCGAGGATCTGGTCGTTGAACTTTACTTTTCTGGTCTTTCCGTCCACTTCGATGACGATATATCTGGTCTCGCCCTTTTTATATGGCGTGTTAATGTCATAACCCAGTTCTCTTTTGATCGGACCGTGTTCCTTTTCGTAGTCCTTGAAAAAGGCTTCCGCTACTTCATCTCGTCTCACAGATTCGACTACGGTCCCTTCTACGGGTCTTCCTTCTCCATCGAGGACTGTATATTTCACCGGAGTTTCCGGATCTTTGCCGAACGCCCAGCCGAGGAAGGTGATCTTTCCTTCTCTGGATACGGCAACATCTACTTTATAACGCATAACTGAATTTTCTCCGGTCTTATTTCTCTATTCTGGAATTTGATTCATCTTTGAGGGCTTCTTCAGATACCTGATTTACCTGATGATCCGCAAAGCGATTTACGTTCTTTTCCATATCCTTAACTCCGCGGTACTTAGGCGCATCTCCGAAATTGAGACGCTCCTCCTCTACTACCAGCGGTCTCTTCATGATCCTCTGGTTGATGGAAAGGATATACTCTCCCAAAAGTCCTATGAAGAAGATCTGTATGGAGCCCAGAAACAGCATACCTATAAGCATCGGCGCCATACCTGCCGGGAATCTGTCCCACCAGATGAGCTTCATGATGAGATAGATGATGGCGATGGCCATGCTGATGGCACTGCAGATTCCTCCGAAGAACACTGCTACTCTGAGACCCACCTTGGTGTAACTGGTGAAGCTGAGCATGGCGGCATCATAGAGTGAGTACCAGTTGTTGTGAGTTATCCCGGCGCGGCGGCGCGGCTGGGTGTACGGAATCTCCTTTCGACGGAATCCAAGCTCCGCTACGATTCCACGAAGAAACGGTGTAGGGTCGTTCAGATTACGCATGACATTGATAAATGCCTTGTCATACAGTCCAAAGCCTGTGAACTGAGCGATCTGATCTACTGATGACATCTTCTTTATGACTTTGTAGTAGATGCCTCTCAGCCAGTACATGAGCGGGTTTTCCTGTGAACGGGTCTTTACTCCGATGGCTATCTTGTAGCCTTCCTCCCATGCCTTTACGAATTCCGGGATCATCTCAACAGGATCCTGGAAGTCCGCAGCCATGAGCATGGTGGCATCACCTGTTGACTGGAGCATACCGTAGTATGGGCTGTTGAACTGTCCGAAGTTCTTTGCATTGAAGATCGCCTTCACGTCCTTGTCTTCTTCACAGAGTCCTCTCACCAGCTCCCTGGTCTTATCCTTGGAATCGTTGTCTATATAAATGATTTCATATTTGTAGTGAGGCAGTCTTTCCTCAAACATGGCTTTGATGGCCTTGTAAAGAGGCACCACGTTCTCTTCCTCGTTGTAGCATGGAACTACTATGCTGATTGTTTTCAAATTGTTTTCCTCTCAAGATGCATCATCTGATTTATGCATCCTTCATACACTATCTTATCCTTCCGAAAAGCTACACCTTTAGGCATGGCCTCCATCAGGACGCACAGAGTCGATTGTACACTCAGCCAATGAGTTTAGCAAGATATACCGTTCAGCTCAACTGCGATCTTTATGGCTTTCCTGTCTTTCATGTCATATATAGCCTGTTCAATCTTGTCTATTCCTGAATATCTCTCTGTAATAAATACTGACGGATGCAGGTCGTTTTCCCCTATAAGCTTCATGACTCTCTCAAGGTTTTCCCGACCGCCTTTGCTGAGAGAAAACTTCAGAGTCTTTCCTGCCATTCCGCGTCCCATGGAGAATTTAGGTATCTGTATGGAGTCGATAACTGTATTTGTCCTCTTTTTTTCTCTCGGATCATCGGTCTCGGGCGAAGCATTGTCCGGATCCTTCATATCATTCGTGAGATTTCTGTATTCCTCATCCTGTACATCTGTGTCTGCGCCGTAGTACATCACGTTGGCCACAACACCCGTACCGTATTTCACCATATCAACGGCCTGTGGAAAGCTGTAGTCATTGCCACCGCATATGAGCACCTTATCGGCACCTTTGGTTCCTGTCTCCGAAAGCACGTAGTTCACCACAGATGAACCGGTGGAGTTTGCAAGAGGGTGCATGCCTTCAGGGAGGTCGCAGTTCAGAGTCTTGTAATTCAGAACCTCTACACGGCAGTTTCTATCGCTCATGGATTCTGCTATGCGAACGTTGTCTTCTCTGGAGCCTACCGCAAAAATCCTCGATGCTCCTGCAAGCTTACTTCCCATGATGGCAGCAAGACCTATGGCGCCAATGCCCATGACCACCACTGTATCTCCGCTCTTCACTCCGGCTTCTTCAACCGCAGTAAATCCTGTCTGTACTACGTCAACGCACATGAGCGCATCCTCAAGGCTCATGCCTTCAGGGATGTGAGCAAGATTCTTATCTGCATACGGAAGATAGAAGACACTCTGAAAAGCTCCGTCTATGGACTTTCCTATCATGTGAGCGCTGAAGTTGTGCCCCGCGTGGGCATAATTCAAATCCACGTCAGGCTGGCTCCAGTCAGGGGTTATGGCTGATACCGCAACTATTTCTCCCGGCTTAAAATCCTTTACTCCGGTTCCGGCTTTTCTCACTCTGGCTATCACTTCATGCCCCAAAGTAAGATCATCTCTTTTAGGACTTCCCTGCCATATGGTGTGAACATCCGAAGTGCATGGAGATACCAGTACAGGCTCAAGAAGAACCCCATGCTCCTCCAGAAGCTTCGGTTCTGCCTTATCTATATATGCGATTTTTCCTCTTCCCTTTAAAACAAGTGCTTTCATTATTACTTCCTGTCATTAAATCATGTATTCGATATTCTTACTTAACCGGGAACACCGGGGCAATTATATCTATTTGCATAAACCATCTGCAAAAAATTTTATCAGTCGGCTGCATATTCCTCTATCTTGTCGGTCTTCAGGACAAGTATCTTTACATCTTTTCCGTATTTCTCGCTGATGATGGAGGCGATCTCGTCTGTGTATCCCGGAGCCACTATAAGTATCTCATCCACCTTTTCTTCGTGGAAATGTTCCGGCGAAACGATAGGTATATGTGATGCAGGCGCGTATCTTCCCTGCTTGAATTTCGCGGAATCGATGATGTACTTCACCTTTCCTCCGAGCTTTGTGGTCGCAGCAAGAGTGAAGCCCTGATGACTGGCTCCCCAGACAGCCATGGTCTTTCCGGCCTCTGTGAGATGTTCTATATGAGCATTGACCTCTTTATCCAGTCTTTCGTAGCTTTCCTTCAATGCAGATACATCGATAAGTGCTCCGTTATAGCAGAGCTTTGTAAGCTCCTCCGGCTCAGCCTTTTTCACTATTATCTCGATGGTATCTCTGTTCACTGTACGCATCTCGAGCACTTCGAACCCGTTATCCTGAAAGAGCTTTTGAAGCGTAAACTCAGTATAGTTCGCTATATGATCACGAAGAAGCTCATAGTATCCGTTGTACTTAAGGATGTACTCGAAGCTCGGAACAGTGACCAGTCCAAGGGCCTTCTCTTTCAGATTCTTTCTGATGTTCTGCAGCATATCCTTTGGATTCGGCTGATGCTCGAGGAAGTTGAACTGTACAAAGGCGTCGAAGGGTCCGTTTGGAATTTTGTAATCCCCTTCAGCAAAGCCTTCGACAACCTGATAATCGATCCTGTCCGAAGCTTTAGTTCTTCTGATCCGGCTATCACTATCTGATTCGGCTGTCTCTTCTTTTGATGTCATAAACGTATTTCCCATATCCTGACACTCTGTCTCAGTTCGGATCTTTTCAGCTTCTTCCACCAGCTCCTTCTTGTGCTCGATTCCCGTAAGTCTGATGGCTGCTGCCTTTGGCTGTCCAGACAGCGGGTCCTTCTCCCTGTCACCGGAAAGAGCCTTGGCTCCATCCTTATCCTCATCGAGATTCTGCCACATCCTCAGGAACTCGCCTCTTCCGCAGCCCACTTCCACTATATTTCTGCCTTTGATCCCATACTCCTGCATATACTCGAGAAGCCTTGCGTACTCCTCATGCCTGAGCCTGGTCATAGTTCTGGTGCCGCCTCCGGCACGTATAACATCCTTATAATATTCAACCGGCTCGCAGTCGAACTGTACGAGACCGCATTCAGGGCACTGACAGAGATCAAGTGTAACAGGATGATCGTCCTTCAGCTCAGTTTCATTCGGTATATTCTGTGCACTTGCAGGCATGTTCTCAACCGTCATAAGCTTCTTTATTTCATGCCCGCAGGCTATACATTTCATGTTCATATCATTCTCTCTATTCTTCTAGTCAAAAGCCCTGACAGCGGACGAAAATCCGCCATCAGGGCTTCATTAATCTTACTTTCAGCCGGCTTCAAGCTCCATGCGCTTCTTTTCAACCAGCTCACCGATTCCATCTTCAAATGAGATCTCCTGCTTGAATCCAAGCCTCTGCAGCTTAAGGATCTCAGGCGACATGCTGAAACCGCCCTCAGCGTTGTTGCTTCGCATGCCAAATTCAAGCTCCGCTCCGCCACCGGCTATCTCATTCATAGCCTGAACATACTTTTTCAGCACTCTGGAATCGCTTCCTGCTATATCATATACATCTGTGCGTGTATCGTTTGATTCAATGAGAATGCTTATGGCTCTGGCACAGTCACGAACCTCAAGATAGTTCCATCTCTGTACGCATGGTCCAAGTACTACAGGAGTCTTCTTGATGGAGCCCTTAAGTACCGTGTTGACGAGACTGGTCTTGTGGTCTCCGTCTCCATACACGCTGAAGATACGCATATGGATGAACTGCATGGCATCCTTGTCATAGATCTGACCAAGGAGACTCTGCTCTGTCGCCCAGCGTCCGAAGGCACGCTTTGCTTTGCCATATGGACTTATAGGTCTCGGAGAGCGGTGATTACCGTCTCCATACTCCGCCTGTGAGCCTGCAAAGATAAACTTCTTTGCTCCCAGGAGCTTCGCCATGATATAGGCTTTTTTAGCATTTTCAATGTTCTGAATCTGAATGTCTGTGTTCTCTCTTCCCGCAGATCCGATGCCATCCCAAGCGAAATGGATCCACGCGTCGATGACCTTGCCGCCGTCTCCCGACTTTTCAACAAACTCGGCAAAATGCTCCTCGCCACACTCTGCATCCGGCAGCTCATCAAAATCCATGTAGACTGTCCTGTAGTTGGAATACTTGGTTATACCTCTTTCATCCAGAACAGCTTCGTTTTTACTTCCGGGTCTTACTGCCCCGATCACCTCATGATCTTCCCCTAAAAGCTGGAGTGCTGTATATACACCAAGAAAACTGGTGACTCCGGTAATAAGTACTTTCATACGGTGTTCCCCTCTTCCCTATACTCTAAGGCTTATTGCCTACCCCTAATAATACCCTTTTATATACGTTTGACAAGCATTATTTTGTTCATTTCGTCTTCTGAAAGGTAAGGGGCAAGATCCTCAAGCGGAGGGCTCACTATACTTCCGTCCGGAAGCTTTTTGGCAGCCGATTTAGGCAGGAACTGCTGAGACATGGTCACCATTATCTCGCAGATAACAGGTCCCTCTGTTTCCATGGTCTTTTTGAATGTCTCTTCCAGATCCTGGTTGCGGGATACTCTCATAAACGGATAACCATAAGCCATTGCCAGCTTCTCCATATCCGGGAAGCTAAGGTCATTTATACCCTCTATACCTGAGTCAACACCTATGCCCACCAGAGGCTCTCCCTTGAAGAGGTTCGTCTGGGTCTGTCTGATGGAGTGGTATCCTCCGTTGTTTATGACAAATATCTTTATCGGCATCCTGTGGCTTATGATGGTCTGAAGCTCCTGCAGATTCATCTGAATGGAGCCGTCTCCTGTAAGAAGGATTATGTCATGCTTCTCGTATGGAGGATAGGTCTCGTCTTTTCCTGTCCAGTACGGATCATGTATCTCTGCCTTAAGTCTTTCATCCTCTGTCTCATAGTAAGAAGGGTCATCCTTTGAATTGACCGCATGAACAGCCACTGCCGCACCTATGGCTGCAGGAAGTCCGTATCCCATGGAAGCCACGCCGTCCTGTGAGATAAATCTGGTTCCGTTCTTGATGATGTAAGCCTGTCCTCCTGCAACACAAGGGGAGCCGTTTCCTACCACTGTGACCTGTCCCGGCTCTGCCAGACGGGAAATGATATCAATTACGGCATAGACATTGGCACGATTCTCAGGATCATCCTGCCTGTCAGGATCTTCACTGTTAGGTGTAAAGTGCTCAGGAAGCACTGTCGGATAGTTCTCTCTATAGAAGGCGCAAGTCTCCAGCCAGCTGAGACGAAGCTCATCTTTTCCGGCACAATTGTCACGAGACTCTCCGGTCGCAGTCTTCTGAGCCCACTCACCATCTGCTACAGCCTTTGCCTTGTCGTTATGGCATATGCTCTTTGCATCTTCTCTGAGGATGCCCTTTCCGCCCTTGAATAACGGTTCATCTCTGGTTATGCCCATCTTATCAAGCTCATGGAGGAGCGCCTTGAGAAGAGCTCTCGCATCCGCATGGATCGCCATGTCGCAATGAACAGAAGGCTTCTTAAGTTCCTCTATATCTATATCGTTGACGATAACGTAAGCATCTCTCGCCCAGGTTTTGAAGTTATAACCCACCTGACGGATGTTGAGTCTGGAGCCGATACTAAGTATAAGGTCTGCATTCTGCACGGAAAGGTTTCCCGGACGGTCTCCTCTTCCACCGGGACGTCCGGCATAAAGCGGATCTTCTGTCGGGATGATGTCAGGTCCGTTCCAGCCGACGACCACAGGAATGTTAAGTCGATGTGCGGCCTCAAGGAACAGTGTTTCCGCTCCCGCGATGCGGATTCCGTTTCCTGTATAGAATACAGGACGCTCTGCCTCACGGATCTTCTCTATGATCTTCAGCGGTACAGATGGATCCAGTGCCGGAACCGGCTTCTCACGATTCCCGGTGTCACTGTCAGCCGGTATCCGATGAGAATTTTCGCCACCGGCTGCCCAACCGTCACCACCTGCCTCGTAATTCTCTCTGTCAAATCCTACGAGATCATCTGTTTCAATGAAGCTTCCCTGTACATCTACGGGGATATCCAGCCATACAGGTCCCGGACGGCCGGTCTGTGAGAGGTAAATGCATTTTTCCACTGCATAGCGCACTCTCATAGGATCACTGAGCATCTCCGCATACTTCGTCATGCAGGATATGGACTTAGTGATCTCAAACTCCTGATCTCCCATGGCACGAAGGCGTGTTCCGTTCTGCTCTTCTGCCCATCTCGCTGTATTGTCATAGCGAACCTGTCCGGAGACAACGATCATAGGGATGGAGTCAAGCCATGCTCCGAGGACTCCTGTGATGGCATTGGTTCCACCGGGACCGGAAGTCACGCAGAGAAGTGCCGGTCTGTTATAGATACGGGCATAGGACTCTGCTGCCATGGCGCATGCCTGCTCATGATGCTGGTAGAGGGTGTGCATGCCCTTTTGATGTCCGAAAGCATCGTTGAGATGCATGGCACCGCCTCCTGTGACTGAGAAGTTCTGGGTTATGCCGTTCTCCACAAGTTTTTCTGATATATACTTAGCTACTTTAATTTTCATTATCTTTACCTTTCGCACTGAATACTGACATCTGCTATAGCTTCACGTCAGCCTGCCATCATTCTATTTTTGCACGACTCTAAATTAAACCGGCTTTTATTTTAGCCTCACAGCACATGTTCTGTCACTATCTTTATGGCGAGAAGCCCCAGAACAGCCATGATGGATGGGCGTACGACCTTGATCCCGTTCTTCATCACGAGGCCGGAGCCTATGTAGTTACCTGCCATGTTGCAGAGTGCACAGGGAAGTCCCACTGCAAAAAGTACCTGTCCGTTAAGGAAAAAGATAATAAGAGATGTGATGTTGGTGGTCAGATTTATCGCCTTTGTCTGCCCGTTCGCAGTCTTTACTCCAAGCTTTGCAAAAACTGTAAATGCGATAATAAGGAATGTTCCTGTGCCGGGACCGTAAAAACCGTCGTAAAAGCCTATGACCAGAGCGGCGATCACAGCAGTGATATATGTTTTTTTGTCAAGTTCCACTGTCGTGCTTCCGTTATCCTTAAAGATCTTTCTGTTCAGTACTATGAATGCAGTGACCGGAAGTACCACAATGAGTATATATATAAGAACCTTTTCAGGGATCACGAGGCTTAATCTGGCGCCGAAGGATGAACCTATGACGGCGGCAATTATAGACGGTACAGCAATCCTCCAGTTGACAAGTCCTTCTTTGATAAATCTCACAGTTGAAACAGTTGTTCCGCAGGCACTTGAAAGCTTGTTGGTGGCTATGGCTGTATGTACAGGCAGTCCCGCAAGAAGATAAGCCGGCAGAGAAATAAGCCCCCCGCCTCCGCCTATGGAATCAACCAGACCTGCCAGAAACAACAACGGGCAACAAATAAGATATGTAAACACAGTAATAGTCATATTTCAGTTTCCTTTTATAGCTTCCTCTAATATTTTTTCCTCTTAGTCTATACCTTTTTCGTAAAAAGACAAACAAAAACGCAATTGTTAAATTATTGGGCTATTGCTATAGATTTAATAACAAATATCTTTTGTTCAAATTTTAAAAATCAACAAAATATGGATATATTTTGCGCAATTTGCTAGTTTCTTATTTTTTGCCTCAGAATTCAGATTTTTAATAATCCAAGGCTTGCATTGCCTTTGCCCGGCTGTTAAATAATTAACTTTTCGGTCTTCAATGCTGAATTTCACATTTTACTTTGCTTCATTTTGTGCCATTTTTTACCCATATTTACTCCCCTTAACAGTTTTTGATGCTTTTTGGTGATGTATTCCACCCCTAATCGCACATTATTGGCATTCTCATATAGTTTATTTCCGGTCCCTTAGAAAATCGGCTTCAAAATGCAATATTCTTTATGGAATTAATACTCCCATTCAAAAAAACGCCTTTTAAAAAGGGAAACCTGTACCGGCTGAGTTCCGGATGTAATTTCTAAAGGTTGATCTATGGTTTTTACATGATTTATACGCTCTGAAACAAGTCAAAAAACTCCCATTTACCACCGTTGAAACGCTATTTTCTACACTTATATTTTTTTGAAATTATTTTCTTTAATTTTTTGGCAAAACTTCTGTTTTCCCATTCCTCTATTTAGTAATTATATCGTATCCATCCCTATATATAGTTGTAACAGCTTGCTTTTCTATTTAATGAAATTCCAGGCATTTTCTTAAGTATTTAATCTGATCATATCCATTTTATCGTTTCTTCTTATAAATCTTCATACCATCATTATCTATTTAATAATTAAGTTTCTTTTCACTAAAATTTCATTTGGAGGATACTCAAATTTATTTTTTTCTATTAATTTTTTAGATAACTTTCATATTTTACGAGTTTTTCTGTTTTTCACGAAAATCGGCATAAATTTACCATCATAAAAACGTGATTTCATTTTTGCTTTATCCCCTTTAAAATGGCTGCAAGTCAGAAAAACGGTAGCTTTTCTTTTCATTCTGTGCTTTAAGCGTATAGCTTTTCCGCTTTTTTCTTTTCTCCGTGAGGAATTGCTTTTTTCTCTCGCAAACGGTAGTAATCTGGTCATATAGTGAAATCAGGGTTTTTGAAGATAAAAGAAAAAAGATGCAGAGAATTCATTTCTGCTCTCTCTGCATCTCCGTACTTTCATAATTCAAATTATCCCCTTTTATCCCTTTACCGGATGATTTTCAAAATGCCCCGGAAAGGTCGCTCAAATAAATCCGTCAGCCAAATTTGCGTCTGCACTGAAAAACGTCTGAAATCGCCTGATTTTAAAATTTTATGCGTTTTCGCTTAAATCATCCATCCATTTTGGAAAATTTAATTTTGCGGCAAAACGAGTGTATACACAGCTCCATGCTCCGGCGAAGGCTTATTTTTTACTTCAATGCTACCTCCGAGATACTTTACGGCACTCGAAACAACAGACAGACCTATGCCGTATTTTCCATCCTTTCCCTTGTAGTACAGCTCAAACATGTGAGGAAGATCTTCGTCTGAGATCCCGGGTCCGTCATCCGAGATCTCAATAGTCACAGATTCTCCCCCCATAAGCCTGATCTCCACTTCCGTTTCCGCATATCTCATACAGTCAGAGACTATATTTTGCAGTATGCGTATCAGAAGGTCAGGATCTGTAGTCGCCATGATTTCCTCGTCAACATCTTCATCCTCTTCAAACACCAGTTTCTTACTGTCATCAAGCTTTTCAAGGACTTCTACCTGTTCTGATATGAGCTCGTTAAAGGAAAGGCGGACTCTGTTTTTAGGCCATGCATCTGAATCCAGCTTCGATAGTGTCAGGCTTGATTCCAAAAGTCTCTGTATCCTTCTGCCTTCTCTCACTATGACGGAGGCTGCTCTCTCAGGTTCGGTAATTATCCCCCTTTCAATCCCGTCGGCATATCCGATTATGGATACTAAAGGGGTCCTGAGATCATGTGAAATGTCGCGAAAAAGCCTCTCTCTTGCCTCCTGAGTCCTGGCTGCATTATCAGCCCTTTCTCTCTCCACTTCTTTCGCCAGTCTTTCCTTCTCCCTCTGGGCTTCAAGCACCATTTTTTCGTGTTCTCTCTGCCTCTCCAGCTCTCTTTCTCTTTTCTCCATCCTGTTTGACAGCAAAAAGATGAAAATCGAAGCTATTAGCATCATCGGAGCTGTGATCCAGAGGATGTAGTATCGCATCTGTCTGAGCAGTATGGCTGCGTTCTCCACTTTCCTGTAGACGATGTAGTACTGATTCGCTTTAAACAGCGCTACCTGGTATTTGTCCCCATCTATGTCCACTGAAGTGCTTTTCTCGCCTATATGGGCCTTTTCGAGGGCTTCTGCGAGCTCCTGAACGAGATTGCTCCGGTAATTTCTCCCTGAGGAATGGAACACCACATTTTTTTCGGCATCCAGAATCAAAAGTTCGGCATCATCCGGCTCAAAGCTGAAGTACCTTTTCACGGAATTCTGAAAGTCCAGCTCATTTGGGCGTGGTTTCTCATACTCCTTCCTGACTTCACGCATTTTTTGATCAACATCTGTTTCAGCAGCAAAGGACAGATAATTACCTGCACCCTTCTCTATAACAAGCCAGATTGCTCCTGTAAAAAGCATTAGCACCGTAAGGACCGGAAGCAGTATTCTTAATCTTCTCTTCAACAAATTCATTTTTAACCTTTAATTCTCCGTCATTCTGTATCCGAAGCCCCATACAGTTTCCACCCTTGCGGTGGATCCTGCTGCTCTTAGCTTCTTTCTCAGGCGTTTTACCAGGTCATCAGTCATTCTGACGTCCTCCAGGAGCTCTGCATCGGGCAATTTCCACACATTCCTGAGAAGCTCAGCTTTGGATACAGCGGTCTCTTTTCTGAGTATAAGAAAGCTGACGAAATCGAACTCCATAGGTGTCACCTGGACCTCCATGATTCTTTTCCCTTTAATTTTTTCTTCGTTTTCTTCAAATTCTTCATTTTTCAGGCTTTTTTTGTCGATTTTTATACCCTTAAAATTGTCTACCTCCAAAGCGGTGATTCTTTCTTCCCCATTGGAGAATTTTTCATTATATTTTATTCCGGAAATCTTTCTAGCCTCTGAATGTATGTCTACCACGGATTTATAGGCATCTTTATCCACATTCACTTCATAGACCGGACCGGAATTCCGTGGGTTTCCACTTCCACATTCCACATAGACCCTGTGAGCCGCAAAATTCACCACAAGATTTCCACATTTTTCCTGATTTTCACCCACATTCTGTGGTCTTTTTACCCCGTTTAGGTTTTTTCCGGAATTTTCTCCTAAGATTTTAGTTCCGTCTTCATTTAAAATCATATTTTCCGTGGAATTCAGCAGCTGATCCCTGAGAATATCTGACCGTCTCAGGAGCGCTTTCACTCTCGCGACTAGTTCAAGAGGAAGAAACGGTTTTATCAGATAGTCATCGCTCCCCATAGTAAGTCCTGTCACTCTGTCAAGGGGTGTGTCTTTTGCAGAAACCAGTATCACAGGCAGAGCCCGTAAGCGTGGATCTTCAGACTTTCTTATCCTGCTGCAAGCCGTAAGTCCCCCGGTTCCGGGCATCATTATATCCATCAGGATAAGATCAGGCATTCCGTCATAATGAGTGCATAAGTTCGCGGCAGTACCGGGATGTCTCACGTCTTCATCTGCTTCTGCAAGCCCCATGACAGCCATGGCATCGTCAGCATTTGCAAAGGTCTCCACCCGGTATCCTTCATTCTCAAGGAAGGTCTTCTCCATCTCCCTTATATCTTTTTCATCGTCTATTACATATATAAGTTTCTCTTCCATCTTTACCCTCTTGTCCTATTTTCCGCAGATTCTAACATTATTTTCTGAAATGAGACTGAATAAGCTTATGAGAACAAAAGAACCTCCGGTCCGTTTCCGGATCGGAGGTAAGTGTTTACGGCAGAAGCATTGAGCCGCTTTATTTTCTGATCCGTCTAAATCCATACGGATCGGAAAGCTTGTTTTTGGGGAGTGATTTTCAGTTTCTAAGTTATTTACAAATCAGCTTATTTAGCTATAGAGTGTGTACTCCTTTGTTACGTATTTCTCTGTTTCATATGTTTCAGAGTTATATGTGAAGGTCTCTTCTCCTGACTTGTATGCAGAAGCCGCCTTTGCTGCGAGGTCATCGGACTTGATATATGCTACCTTTCCGTCATAGATCGCATAGTAGTTCTCATCCGCATCCCTTACATATCCGCTGCTTACGACTGTTCCTGACGTGTTTACAAGTAAGTAGCTTCCGGTGTCACCGTACTCTACAAGCTTATAATATTCATCGCTTGAAGCCTTCTGTAAGATACCGTACTTATAGTACTTCTTGCTCTTGATTCCGTTGTATGCCTTACCGTTAGCGTTGAAATAGAAGGTATAGGTATCATCTGATAGTGTGATGTTTACGGTTCCGTCCTTCTTCATGGCACCGCTGTTCTCATCACCGAAGTAATAGAGATTGAGATCTCCCCCGTTAGCATCTCCGAGGTCGTAGATGTCTTCTGCTGTTATTTCATCCTCATCAAGATCCTTTACTATAGAACTGCAGCTTGAAATGGAGCTTGAATTAAGTACCAGAAGACCGCTCTGCATGATTCCGCAATCATTGAAATAGTACCACTTTGAATTTATCTTCTTTGCCTGGTTAGTGATGACATATCCTGAGCTGTTTGTATAGAACCAGCGGTATGTTGAATCCTCATAATCGGTCGAATTCATCTCTTCACTTGGAATAGCCTGTACCCAAGAGTTCTTCTTTATAGATCCTGAAGAGAGATCAGAGTATCTGTATGTTGTGGATGAGGATGCATCGTCATCCCATCCTGAGATCATGACACCGTTAGAATCGAAGGTATATCTGTAGGAATTGATGACCTTTGTTGTATCGGTAAGCTTCTTTCCGTTTTCAGACTTGAAGTAGAACCAGATGGTTGAGTAATCCTCATAGGTATCATCTGCCGTCGTAAGGTCCTCTTCGTACTGATGCCAGCCCGTCACCATGGCACCGCTGTCCTTGTCGCCGAAGTACCATACGGCTTCATAAACCGCCTGAGGGTCATCCGAGACATCGATCATCTCTCCGCTCTCATCCACATATCCGTAGAGCATCTTGCCCTCTTCGTCGAACATATACTTTTTACCGCTGATGGTCACCGGCGTAGATGTGTCGGTATAAGCCTTTCCTGTATCGCGGAAATAGTACCAGGCATAGCCGTCATAATTGTCATCGTCTGTGGTCACAGCCTTCCAGGTGTTGGTCACCATGGCACCGTCTGAGCCTACATAATAGTAGCCGTTACTATCCTCGATCAGTGTGTTTTTGGCAAGTGTTCCGTCGGATCCAAGGTAATAATACTTTCCGTCTGAAACCTTCCAGCTGTCTGTCACATAGTTTCCGTCGCTGTCGACGTAGTACCACTCCTCACCTTCCTGCTGCCAGCCTGCGGCCAGGGCTCCTGTAGCCATAAATGTTGCTATAGCGCCTGCTGCAAGAACAGTTTTTCCTATAGATGGGATCCACCTGTTCTTTCCGTTGTTTCTATTTACGATCATTTTGACCTCCTAATATAACCAAATCATGTTTTTCGTTGCTCTTTTCGAGCTCGTGGTTATATTAGCCCGGGTCACGACGGCTAAACTAGATTATCGGTGTGGCAGATTTGCGGCAGCTGATTACAAATTCTTTTCGGGATATTACAGGCTTCAGCCTGGCAGGCTGCAATCATCCCTGCTTAGCCTTCTTCTCCTTCATCTTTCTGGTGAATTCAGCCATCTCATAGAACTTCTTCACTTTCTCTTCCAGCGCTTTAAAATCGATACTGAATCCAGGTACAATGCTTCCCGCCGGAACCTCCTCATCGAAGCTGTAATGTCTTGGCAGAGTGACCTCTGAGAAATCGTAGACCATAAGTCCCTTGTGTTCCACATCTATGATCCAGTATTCCTTAACTCCGGCCTCCCTGTATTTGTTGAGCTTCAGGAAAAGGTCACGCTTTCTGTCCTCCAGGTCACTTCCCAGAAACTCTATGGTGACATCGGGGGCGCCTTCAACGAACTTTCCTCCTGCAACCTGTTCTTCATCTCTTACTATACAGATATCAGGCACTATGCAGGTCTTATCGTCCTTATCTATACGTACTCCCACATACATGAAGGCTCTCGCATATTCATCCGATGCATTGCATGCCTGCATTATCATCCCGTAGAGATTCCTGAGATATACTCCGTATATGGGAAGATTCGCCTTCATCTTATAGATGTAACCGTCAATAAGCTCTGTTCTGTCCTCCCTTTTCTGATTGTCCTCTATGGTATATGGTCCAATTTCGTACATTATTTTCACCTCTTATTTTTTTATCTTCTTATCTGATTTCAGAGCTGTTTTTGCTCCAATACCAGCTCCCTCATTTTCGGTAGTCCCTCCACTTCATGGCTTGCAATGATGAGCGGACGCCTCCCTTTGTTTCTCATGATGTAATCGATGACTCTTTCTCTGGTCTCGGCATCAAGGCCGGTGAAGGGCTCGTCCATCACGAGTATGTCTGAGAACGGAAGCATGGCCCTTACTATTGCCACTCTTCTCTTCATACCACCGGATAGTTCACTTACGGGTTTGTCCAGAGCTTCCGGAGGCAGAATCTCACCAAGCGCCTTTCTGGCTCTCTGTTCAGAGACAGAAGTGTCCACGAGAGAGACATTGGCAACCGAAGACATATGCTCGAGAAGCCTGTTTTCCTGAAAGACCATCCCGACCTTGAGGCCGCTTCCTCCATGAGCCGCTTCACCCATACTTATTTCCACACTTCCGCTGTCTGCTTTTTCCAGACCGGCAATGATCCTAAGAAGAGTGGTTTTCCCTATGCCTGATGGTCCGCGGAGAAGTATGTCTCTGGCATCCGATCCGGTATCGATGGAAAAATTCACGTGATCGAGCACCGGAGTTCCGTCATAGGATTTTGTTATATCTTTAAAATATATCTTCATAAAATCAGACTCCTTTTCATGCGTCCGATGCTGTATCCTGCGATCTTCAGAAACAGTTTTTCCACAAGGAATGAGACCACTACTATAGTGATGGTCCAGGCAAAAAGATCAGCGGTTTCAAGATAGATCTTCGACTGATACAGTCCGTTTCCCATGGAGCCCAGCGGCTGTCCTATGACCTCCGCAGCCACGCCGCTTTTCCATGCCATGCCCAGCGCCGTCTGAAATGCGCTGTGAAGATACGGGTAGACCGATGGGAGATAGATGTGTCTCAGCTGTCGGAGCATGGGTATCCTGAATACTTCAGCCATCTCAAGGAGCTTAATGTCAGTTGCCTTGAGTCCACCGAGTGTGTTGATATAGAGAAGCGGCAGCACCACCAGGGCACTTATATAAAAGGATAATATCCTGTTGCCTGCCCATATGAGCAGAATGATTACGAAGCTCGCTACGGGAACCGCCTTCACAACCGATATGAACGGGCGCAGGATATCCTCTACGAGGCTCACCCGATAGGAAAGCCAGGCGAGAATAATCCCGAGAGTTGAGCCGAAGAAAAAGCCCCCTATGATCCTGAAAAGCGAGAACATGATCGCATCCCAATATTCCCTCGTTAAAATCATATGTTTTAGGGCTATGACCGCTTCAACGGGGCCTGCCAGAAGGATACTGTTGTGGATGGTCATACTGAGCAGCTGCCACACAAGTATCCAGAAAAGAATGATTCCTATTTTTTTGATCGAGCCTTCAGGCCCTTTTCTTCGTTGTTCTCTCATTTCACACCACGTTTTTTGCCACAAATACACGTACTTTTTATTTTAGCAAAAAAGCGCCACAGTAAGAACTAAATGTTCCGAACTGTGGCACTTAAAATAACCATATTCACGCCGTAGTTTCCCACGGAAACATTATACAGATGGACGTCATCCTGTTGAAGAAATGATCTCTCAGGAATGCATAATGAAGATCAAAAAACTCTGACCCCTGCAGTCATCACTTTACGTAGTAGAAACCGTCCTCAGGAAGCTTTCCGCCAACTGACTTTGGATTCTGGTCAAAAAGAACCTTCAGATATCCGGAAAGATCCTTCTTCATCTCATCGCCTGTTACAGCTACGATGTTGCACTGTGGAAGTGCCTTTTCAGCTACAGGAGCCTTGGCAATGATTCCATACTTTGCCACGAGCTCTGCAGTGCTCTTTGTATCTGAAACAGCCTTCTCTGTACTTGCCTTGTGATCCTCGAGGAATGTCTTTACAGCATCCTCGTTGGCCTCGAGGTAATCGTTTCTCACAACTGTAACACCTGTGAGAAGCTTGGAATCCTCTGAAACAGCATCCCACTCATCTGTAAGTGAGAACGCAAGCTTTAAATCCTGATTCTGAGCCATGGCAACTGTTACAAATGGCTGTGGAAGGATAGCGATCTGTGTCGGATCGTTTCCGAGAGCTGCTGCGATCTCTGTTGCCTCTGACTTAAACTGGACATCACAGTCTGTAACTTCATTCTTCTCGAGAAGGTAGTTGAGAGCATACTCAGGTGTTGCGCCCTGACCTGTTGAAAGCACAGTCTTTCCTGAAAGATCCTTCACACTCTTGATGTTTTCATCAGCTGTAACGCAGTAAAGCACGCCCAGAGTGTTAATGTCTACGACGCTTACTCCCTGATTTGTCTTGTTATAAGCGATAGCCGCAAGGTTAGCCGGAATGAGTGCCACATCCAGATCTCCTGATACAAGCTTTCCAAGGATCACGTCAGGCTGAGTCTGCATCTCAAAAAGATAGCCGCTCTTATCGCCCTTTTCAACTTCATCCATGAGATTTACGAGACCCATGGTTGTAGGTCCCTTCAGTGAACCGATCTTCATAGCGCCTTCTCCGGTATCACCAAATGCTTCAGTCTCTGCTGGACTCTCGCTCTTTGCAGCTTCTGTTGGCTCTGCTGCGCTCTCTGCGGCTGTAGTCTCTTCTGCTGCACTCATTACAGCCTCAGTCTCTGCTGCAGTTTCAGGTGCTGCGTTTGTCTCTGCCGCTGTGGTAGCTGCCGCTGTGGTAGTTTCTGTTGTTGAACTGCCGCAGCCTGTAAGCATCATTCCTGCAGCACATACTGCAAGAATGCCGTTTAAAAACATATTCTTTTTCATAATTTCCTCCTAAACCTGAGCTCCTGCCTTTAATAAAAGGTGTCAGGGACTTAATGTCAGGTTTCCGATAAAGCCTGGCATCACTGTTTTTCTGATCCGCTTTTGCGAAAAAGTTTCCAACACTGGTATCATACAGCGTTTAGAAGAAATTATATTTCAACTTCATAGTGGTATCAAGCATACCTCTGTTAAATAATGTGTAAAGTAGAATACATTATAACGATCATAAGCAATAAATTGAGCTTTTGATCCGGAGCATCATAAAAACAACATGTGGCAGGTCCCCTTCGGAAACCTGCCACATAAATATGTTTAAAACTCCTTCTCCTCTTTTAAAGCTTCGATAGCATTGAGATGAACTATGTCGTTATGCTCCTGAATCTTGGAATCCAGCGTAAGCATGAACTTCGGATAGTTATCCCGGATGCTGTCAAGAGCTGCATACTCTACCTGCTCTCTGTAAGGGTCTGCAGTTGTGATGGCGAACTTGATGTATCTGAAATTTGTAAGAACAAACTCCGGCTCCTCTTCTCTTTCATCATCCATCATGTCTTCGTCATAATCCTCATCAAGTCCTACAGCCTGCTCAAAGAGTTCATCGTCCATCTCGATGGTCTCTTTTTCAGGTCTCATCTCGGCCTTGAACTCAGATACAGGCTCTTCTACGGTTTCAACACCTGCGAATGTACGTGTCTTTTCCTCTGCATCCGACATTCCATCCCGCTCCTGAGCGCCCATTCTTCCATTTACTGCCGCACTCTGTTTTCTGGACTCCAGATACTTCTGAAGAGCACTTGACATGCCGTTAGAGACATTTTTCTCTTCATCCACCCTTACATTTATGTTGATGTCCTGAGGTCTCTCAACTGTCTCGGTAGCCGCCGTCTTTGGTGCCGGTGCAGCCGCAGCGCTTCTGCTGGCCTTGAACTCCCTGATACGTTCTGTGATCGAGTTCTTGCTGACTGCCTGAGCCACCACCTTGTTACCCTTTGTTCCTGACTTTGACTTATCGCTCCTATACGCTCTTGCGCCCTCACGTCCACTGTCAGAACCCAGCTCATCTGCGCTTACGAAATCAGCCAGCACGAAATCGCACTCCCTCTTTCCGATCCTTCCGGTTGCGATGTTGTACTCACGGCTCCTCAGGTACATGTAGATGATGTTCTTCATGATGAGACTGTAGTCGATCTTCGAATCTGTCTTCTTCGCAAAATAGAATCCGAGATCTGTAAGGTAATATCTCTGATCACCCTGAAGCTCTTTCTCGGTCTTTATATCGAAACGATTGCACCTGTATACAAGCTTAGCCTTCTCAAGGAGCTCCAGATACCTCTCCAGCGTCTCTCTTTTCACCGGTATCCTCACGTAATTTCTGAAGTAATCCGTAAGTCTGGTCATACTAATGCTTTCACCGAAGGTGTCAATGATATACTCCTGTACCTGTTTGAAATATACCACATGTCGGATCTTTTCCATCTTCGCTATATCCTTCTTGAAGATCTCTTCAAGCACCCCAAGGATATACTTCTGCTTCTCTTGAGCATTGTCACACTGAAGAATCCTCGGAAGTCCGCCATCATGTACGTAGCGAACGAACTCCAGCAAAGGATTCTCTTCCTTCTTCATGCCCATGAAGTCCTTCATGCCTTCATATTCCGCATAAGACAGCGGGAATATCTCGAATACCTTGTAGTGATCCTCAAACTTCTGTCTAAAGGTATCGCTCAAAAGGTATGAGCTTGAAGCTGACAGGAAAATGGAATATCTGCCTTCATTGTATAGAGTCTCGATAAGTGTTTCGAAATCATCTATCATCTGTATCTCATCTATGAAAAGATAGATCGTTCCATCCTTGGAGGGCACCATCTTTTCCTTGATAGCGATGCGGAGCTTCTCGATGTTCTTTATATTTCTGAACTCCTTGGTATCAAGATCGATGTGGATAAGATTAACTGCAGCATTGCCCCTCCAGCGTAGCTCGTTGATGATCATCTCCATCATACAGGTTTTTCCGCTTCCTCTTATTCCGGTCAGGACTTTTATCAGCTCTTTGTCTTGATAAAACTCACGGATCTTTTTCAGATAATACTGTCTCTTGTATAGTTTCATAGCTGCCTCCTCATCCTCCCTTGAATCTACAGCTCTTTTATGGGGTAATATTTTGCTGTTTTCTTGAATTATAACCGCATTCTGAAAAACCGTCTATATCTAAAACTCATCTTTTTGGTCTATTTTGATATATTTTTATTACAAATAAATATAATACTGTTAAATATGACCGTATTTCTCAACACCACGTTTTTACTAGCTATAATACATTTTATTTACAGCTCCGTTTATCCCTTATTTTTTATCCATTTTGCACACTTTTTACGTTTACACCAAAACGCTTAAATCTCCCCCTTGTATGTATAATAGTTAAGAAATCATCATATTTCCAAATATATGTTCAAAAATAAAGAGGGTAAAAAGCGGATTTTTTCCGCTTTCACCCTCTTATTTTTTAATTATCTATATGTGATTTTCGATATCAGGGGGTAAAAGTTCTGCCCTCAACTATATATTGTGTCTGAGAACGGGGAACAACACTCCTCCCACAGCATTACCCAATGTAATGATAAAGAGCCTAAGAAATGCCTCCAAGCTCCACATGTCTGAAGCCGAGAAATAAAACATATCTGCCACACAGTGTTCGTAGCCGCAAAGTATAAATACCATCACACCAAAGAAAAGAGCGAGATATTTGCCTGTTTCATGCGGGATGATCTTATATCCTTCCACAGCTATGTAGATGAGCATGTTGCAAAATATACCTAATATGAAAAGACTAAGATAAGTATCTGTCATTTTTGTCTCACAGAGAGCAGCTGCCTTCTGTGCGATTCCAGAGATTCTTGTGAAGGAAACGAGTTTTGCAACCAATGTGGTCCCGAAAAGGTTTCCGATCCATATTA
The DNA here is from genome assembly GCF_002007235.1 of Oribacterium sp. C9. GTDB lineage: Bacteria > Bacillota > Clostridia > Lachnospirales > Lachnospiraceae > Oribacterium. Next base: position 241,240 of record NZ_MUHW01000001.1, on the reverse strand, counting down.
TAGGAAGTGACAAGACATACTCTCTGTTATTATCAAACATATAACACACCTTTCCGGTGAAGAGATGCAGTCCCATGCTGCAGATCACAAACAGTCCTGTTGTAAAGAAGAAGGAACCAGCCAGCTTGTTGTCCAACGATAAAAACACCACTCCTCCGAGTCCGATACATATTCCCGCAAGCACAGCTGATATCAATATCTTAAAATAATTCATTTTGTTCTCCATATCCTATTTCTTACTCCTATTTTTATACTCTGATCGAACTGCCTATGAAATGATAAATCGATTCTGATTTTTCTGAATATTACGTGGATCTTATCTCTAACAGTACAGAATTATTTTAACTGATAAAAACGCAAAGCAAAGTCTGCCCGATCTGTAACAGTAGAAAATATGATTTGTCTACATATTATCTTCTGAGTAATATCTCTCATATAGTCTAATTCTCAGGTCAGCATTAGGTTACACTAACCTTTTTGTATACAGTGTGCTAAGAGTAGCATATCAGAGGCATCAATGCTACAAAATTAACAATGTGTATTAAATAAAAATCAGTCCTTCCTCTAAACAAGTTGGTTCTACTTCGATCCTGCAGGTCTCTTCTGAAATATTTTCATCCTTTAGTTCAATAAAATCATCTTACAGATGAATACATTTTGGGTAAAGAAATAATTGTTTCCAGACAAATGATGTATCTTTCAATCACTTGAAATAATCTGAGACTTTCTTCCCTTTACTGCACTATAAAATCCACATAATATAAAATCATTTCTTCTGTAACTCTCGTTTTCGCGTAATTTTCTGAGCTTTTCTCATCCAAATATCAGATTTTCTGAGTTTATATATACAATGTAAAATTTACATTTTTTCCACTTTATAATGAAAGACTGCAAATAACAGGCTCTTTTACTCAGGTGTTTGCAATACAGTCTCCGGTTTTTTCCGGTAGCTTTTCAGAATAACTCTTAAATTCTTCTCTTAAAACAGACATTTTTTACCGATTAGCTCAAATCTCTTCCTTTATTTTTATCCCTACTGACTTTTCCACATTTTTAGTTGATTTATCCACAATTCATATTCTTAATTTCTGTATTTTCATGCTGCAAAATAATTTTTTGCACTTAGCATATTAATCTCTCAGGTTCCGGATGCAGGCCATTAAATCCCTATTTTCACTTAATAATATTGTTTTTTGCTATGGTTTTCCGCACTTTTAGGAGCAAAGCTTTTCCTCGGTTTTTGATCCTTTCGACACCCATTAACAGATATATGTAATTTATCAACACACAAATAACCTGAGTTTCGAGTAATATGTCTCTTACCATATCAGTTAAATTTGATGATGTTTTTGCTTTTTTTGTTTTTTATCCCCCATAAATCAGCTAAGTGTTAATTAAATCCAAAAATTCGCTATCACAATTTATTGTAGATGCACGTATTTCCTGAAGAAAAGTCATCTTTATATTTCTTTTTATTAACAAGCAGTCATCATAATCCACTTTAAAACATTATTTCCTATATGGTATTCCAAGCTATTTAAGCATGCATTTTTTCACCGTTTTTCTAAGCGTATTAAAGTAAAACAAAAGCTAATTATTTCATTATTTTGCGTTTGTCACTGTTAAAAATCTTTTCTATAGTAAAAAGTCCTGTATTTTCCGGATTTCTCCCGGATTTTGTTCTTCTCTGGTCAAAAAACCATCCATTTTCGATATATAAATCAGCACACTCGTTCTCTTAAATCATCATACCTTTCTCCGCTCTTAGGGAAAATTTATCCATTTCCGGATTATGCACCTTTCCTTATCAAAAAAATCGTTAAAAAGGAAGAATTAATATATATATGTTTTCACCAATATGCCTTTTATAAAATCACATTTTTCCACTTAACTTTTATACTGTATTTTTGCTTTTCTGTTTTATGGAACAGAAACTCTATATTTTTTTAAATCTAAAAAATTATTATTTAGATAGATTCTGAATACTATAAAAAATCATCATTCCTATACCCTTTTTATTATTCTTCTATATTTGTTTTACTAATTTTTATTATACTTTTAAGTTTGTTTTCCCACGTTATTTCTTTATATTTTATAAATAGATTTTTTATCTGATGCATTTATTGTTTTCTATACTTTTAAAATGATAATCAGCTCTAAAACAAGGTGGCTTTTTAAGAGTATTCTGAAAAACAAGTTTTATGACATTTCATTTATTTCAACAGTAAATTATTTAATTTAGATAATACTTTATCCCTTAAACACAAATTATCTTGCGTATATCCCAAAAATAATTAATATCCTCATCAAAAAACCGGAAGCTTGTTAGTATTACGCCTTAACCAAATGATTTTCTTAATTGTTTTTATTTTTTTATAAATTTTAAGTATTTGTCGCGATTTTGTCATTTTCTGGAGCAAATTTCTATTTTGCGTCGCGAAAAGTCCTCCGTGCGCCTCATGAAAATTTCATCCACGAAATAAATACATTTTTCACATTAGATCATGCAGCAAAATCAATTATTTTTAGGGTTCAAAACGCCCTTCATTTCGCTCGTATACGATGTAGTTGCCCTCTGCTTGTAATAAGGTCCAAAAAAGCTTGTTTTTGTGTGCTTTATAGAACATCGTATTTTTTCGATTCTTATAATTCCCTATTTCTTAACTTTCAGCTGTACCTGGATCATATATTTTTCACTGCCTGATTTAATCATTTCACCTTTCAGGATCTATATATCGGGGCCTATTTAAAAAAAGTTTTTTGCTTTTTAAACAGTTATACATAAATTGTCGATTATTTCCATTTTTACTCTCATTCATGCTTAACAAGTATATTTTTATCTTTTGATATTTGTACCTGCTTGCACCTTATTCAACCTACATTATTCATTATTTTTATATCCTTTATGCATTTATTTTTCACTATAGAGGTATCTTTTTATCCTAATCAGGAGCATGTATTCATCCACATTTTCAGTACCTCAATTCCAAAATAAAGAATCAGAGATTTATATCTTTTACCGAAGCTTACGATTATACGAAGAATAAAAATTTTCCATCTGTATGAACACATTTTGTGTTGAATTTTCTAAACTTTTTATAAATTTAATCCCTTTTTTATCATTTCAGAAATTTCTCATTTTTACTGTTCTATCTTCACCTTTAAATACTTAAATATTTAACATACGTATTTTGTACTTTCCTCATTCCTCCATGTTCCTTTACATATGGTATATATTTTTCCATTTTTAAAATACTATCCCCTTATTTTCCGGTTCCCGGACATTTTTTCATCCATTTTTCTTTTTATGCCGCAAATCTCTGATTTTTCAAAGATTTTCTTATCACTTTTATAATTCGTAAATTTAGATCATTTAAATCAACTATTTAATACTATTTGCTTCTAATTACTTTTTTTCATGTAGATCAGAGTATATTCCAGTCACTTATGCCTCATACTCCCAAACCATGTAAACGTCCATTTACTTTCTGTGTTTTGTTATTTTTCTGCAATTTTGTATGCATTTTAATTTCTTTCTCTCATTTTTCCTTTATTTTTATTTCGATTTATCATTAATGGTGTATTTCCATTTTTCTCATATTTCCGTTTTCATACGTGTCTCATTAACACCGGAATCCTTCACTGCCTTTATGCATACTGAAAAATTTTATGCATTATCATTCGAATTTGATACCCTTTACCTTTTTTCAGCAGTTCAGGATCAATTTCATCTGTTCATTCATATTTACTTTCATTTCTTTTTATATAGCGCTTTGTTTGTATCTTCACAGCCTTCAGTAAATTTACTCTTTTTGGGTTTTTAAAATTGTCCCTGTTTATATCTTTCAGAACCGGAACCAAGCTGCCTATATCTTCTTATTCACAGCTATCTTTATCCTACCCCACGATGTTTTTTCCGAAATATTCTGTTTGCTTTCTTAAGGGGATAAAAAACACTTGTTTTTGGAACTACCATTTCCTTAACGTCTCTTCTCTCATCACTTTTTGCTTTTTTCTGTATGTCTTATCCTTTTAACTCTAGAAAGCACGGTTTTATGCGCTTTCTAGACGTTTTGTGGCTTTTTACCCTATTAAGTCCCTATCAAATCAACGCCCATATCATACGCTTCGAGCTCTTCTTACTGCTTCCTCATACATTTTTTAAAAAACCTGAAAATTTTATCCCCTTAACCCATTCTTAAATTCGTTTAATTTTTCAATTTTTCTACGAACTAATTTTTCAAGTACTTTACATATTTCCTGTGTCTTCCAAAATTTCAATTCATTTCTTTTCTTCATCATTTTCAAAATTATCTGCTTTGTAAATTTTGTCCAGATTACGTAATTCCGTGCTTTTTTACGCTTTCTATTTGTATAGCATAAATTCACCATTTCAATACAGATACATACGTTCTTCTTTTTGGCTGATTCACACTTTCCTCTCTCCTTGCTCTGGATTGAGATTTTAAAAAAAGTCAAAGGTGATGGATTTTCATTTTCTTTATTCTTACGCTTTCAAAAAATCCCATATAGCCTCAATTTGATGCGTTTTTCTTAATTCTTTGCGGCTAATTGTATGAATTTAATTAATCTATGCTTCTTTTAATTTTCCGATTTTTTCAGACTTTTCTGTATACACCCCCTCTATTTTACATGTTTTTTACGCCATTATCCTTACAGTTTTCACTTGTCTATTACCTTTACAACAAAAAAAGACCGATCAGAGCCATTTTTTGGTTTCTGATCGATCCTCTTTTAACAGGTCATAATATAGACCTATCTCTTTTAATTTTGTTTTACAGCTTTTTCCTTTTTCGAATATTCTCTAAATACCTCGGATTTTTACTGTTTTTTGCCGTTTTTTCATATTTTACCCCTTCAGTTTTTGGGGTTTTACGGCTTAAGCATTGATAGTCTGACCCTTTGTAACCTTTCCGGAAGCCGTGAATGTGATCTCATCACCATCTTCTGTCTCTGTCACAACTGTAAATGTTTGCATTGAATATCCTGATTTCTTTACTGCTTCGAGATCTACCTTAATTACAGGTTCTCCTGCCTTGACAGCTTCTCCCTGCTTCTTAAGTGGTGTAAAGCCTTTTCCTTTAAGCTCTACTGTATTTATTCCGATGTGTACCAGCAATCCTCTGCCATTGGATGTTCTTACTGCAAATGCGTGTCCTGTCTCATAAACCATTTCCAATGTTCCGTTTGCAGGGCTAACGATGATTCCGTTCTCAGGCTCAACACCAATGGTCTGTCCCATAGCCTCTTCCTTGAACATCTCATCCTTGATTTCTTCCTTCGCGAGGATCTTTCCATCTGCAACAGAAACTATATCTGTATCTTCGTGTGACTCTGCATTCTCTGCAACAGATGCATCGTCTTTTTTAGATTTAATGCCTGTTTCCTCTGAATCAAGCTTTCCCTGACGGGCATATACTCCAAAGAGTATAAATGTGGCAACAAATGATACGGCTACAGCCACACCTGTACCGATGCAGGCATTGACAAAGTTTGTCATTCCTTCACCGCCGATATATCCAGGAAGTACCAGAAGTCCCGGTGAACCTGCTGCAAAACGTCCTGTACCTGTGATTCCCATGTAAAGTCCGCCTGAGAAACCACCGATCATCGCACCGATCAAAGGATAGATGAACTTAAGATTTATACCATAGAGTACCGGCTCTGTGATACCAAGTACGCCTGTAAGACCTGCTGAAGCTGCGAGCTCCTTTGTCTGCTTATTCTTTGAACGAACCGCAACTGCGAAACCTGCTGCACCCTGTGCTACGTTTGAAGCAAGCATTCCAGGGCCAACTACTGTATCGAAGCCTGTTGTTGCAAGATTGTTTACACCGATAGGGATAAGTCCATAGTGTGTTCCTGTCATAACAAGGAGCGGTGATAATGTTCCCACAAGTGTAGGTACTGCCCAGCCGGCTGTAGCATTGAGCCATGTGAAGAATGCTGCAAGAAGATTACCTACCCATGTTCCTATAGGTCCGAGAACTGAAAGTGTCACGATACCTGAAACCACCAGTGAAACCATAGGTACAGAGAAGAACTTGATGGCCTTTGGCGAAACCTTGTTCATGAACTTCTCAACATAGGACATGAACCATACGCCGAGGATGATAGGGATAACTGATGAACTGTAGCTTGCAAGTGTGATAGGAATTCCGAACATCGCTATTCCTGCGCCTGCTGCCTTCGCCTCAGATACCATGGTGATGAATGACGGATAAATGAGTATACCGCCAAGAGTCATAGCCATGAACTGGTTACATTTAAATCTCTTTGCTGTACTTGATGCAAGTAATATAGGAAGGAAATAGAATGGTGCATCAGCAAATGCGTTAAGTAAGGCATAGGTCTGAGTTGTCTTATCGAGCATATTCAGAGTCACAAGAAGTGCCATGATAGCCTTGATAAGACCGCCTGCTGTGATAGGCGGGATGATAGGCTGGAACATACTTGCGATAAACTCAAGGGCTGCGCTCAGCTTATTCTGATCCTTCTTAGGCTCATCATCAGGAACCTGTGCCATTGCTTCAAATCCGCCAAGGTCAACCACTTCCTGATAGACCTGAGCTACATCAGGGCCGATAACGATCTGATACTGACCTCCTGCATTGATAACAGAAAGTACACCATTTGTTTTCTTCAGTACATCTGTCTTTGCCTTGCTGTCGTCCTTGAGACGGAAGCGAAGTCTCGTCGCACAGTGTACGACCTGATTAACATTTTCCTTGCCGCCAACGTTCTCGATAATGGTGGCAGCCAATTCTCTGTAATTCATGTTTTTCTCCCCTTTAATATTTTTATTTCTATCCTTTCGGATAGAATTTTATTTATAAGTATCATTGTCTCCTTCAATGATAAATACCGTAAAATTTCAAACGTCTTTAACCAACATATCTGCTATACAACGTTTTTATCCTCTTTTTTTAAACAGGATAATATTTATTCTTTTATCACTTATCCCAGCTGAGATCTGCACCGTTTGTTTCTATTACCTTTTTGTACCAGTAAAAGCTGTCTTTACGGGATCTCTTTAAGGTTCCGTTTCCTTCATTGTCCTTATCAACATAGATCATGCCGTAACGCTTTTTCATCTCTCCTGTCGATGCAGAAACAAGGTCTATACAGCCCCATGAGGTGTAGCCGAGAACCGGAATTCCGTCGACATTGACAGCATCTCTCATAGCCTCAATATGCTGACGCATATAATCGATACGATACGGATCGTGAATGCTTCCATCCTCTTCCACCTTATCTGTAGCTCCGAGACCGTTCTCTACTATAAACAATGGTTTCTGGTAGCGATCATAAAGTGTGTTGATGGTGACTCTGAGTCCCAGCGGATCGATCTGCCATCCCCACTCTGTATTTTTGAGATACGGGTTCACTACCGCCCTGAATACAGCATTTCCGGGTCTCTGATGTTTTTCAAATATCTCAGGATCTGCTGTCGTACATCTGGACGCATAGTAGCTGAATGAAATATAGTCAACTGTACCTGCCTGAAGAATCTCCTTATCCCCTTCCTGCAGGTCAAGCTTGACCCCTGCTGCCTCCATGCGTTTCCATGCCCATACCGGATAGCTTCCGCGGGCTTGAACGTCTATAAAGAAGTAATTGTCTCTGTCCTTCTCAAATCCGTCCCAAATATCCTTGGGATCAGGTGAGTAAGGATAGAACTGACCGGCTGCCAGCATGCATCCCATCATGCACTGCGGCATGATCTCATGAGCAAGCTTTACCGCCTTTGCACTTGCGAGAAGCTCATAGTGGGCAGCATTGTATAAAACGTTCTGTCTGTCTTCACCCTCGTTAAACACGATTCCAGCTCCCATAAAGGACATATGAAGGAGCATGTTTATCTCATTAAACGTGATCCAGTATTTGACCAGATCCTTGTATCTGTTGAAGATCACCCCGCAATATTTCACATAGGCATCTATCATCCTTCTGTCACGCCAACCACCGTATTTCTCTATAAGAGCTATTGGTGTATCAAAATGATCAATAGTTACCAATGGTTCTATACTATACTTTTTGCAGAGTGCGAAAATATCCTCGTAAAACTGGAGTCCGGCCTCATTTGGAGTGTCATCGTCTCCGTTAGGAAGGATTCTGGTCCATGCAATGGAGAGCCTGTAGCACTTGAAGCCCATTTCCGCGAAGAGTTTTATATCCTCTTCGTAATGATGATACATATCTATAGCTTCATGTGACGGATAACTGTATCCTTCCTCGCAGGAAAGCATCTTCAGTTCTCCTCTGGCCACCTTCATACGATCAGGTCCGAAGGGAACCACATCCACACTGCTGAGGCCTCTTCCTCCCTGATCATAACCACCTTCGCACTGATTTGCCGCTGTGGCTCCTCCCCAGAGAAATCCTTCAGGAAATCCTTTACTCGTCATCCTTTCCCCTTTCTTTATCTCCATCGATGTAACGTTACATCGGATTTTGTTATGTTATAGTTACATATTAGTTTCATTTTTGTATATTTTCAACGAATTCCTTGCTTGTTTTTGCCATTTCGTTATTTCTTACAATATATTTTTTACATTTTATGCAACTTTTCTATGTAACGTTACATTTTATGTGATATCATATTTCTAACGGGTGATATCCAACTGATAATGAATTTTTCTGTTTTTATAGAGAAATATTATCCCTTTACAGATAAAATTCTATAAATGATATTTTTCAAATCCACAGCATAAAACAGCAGCTATCATCCTATAAATCCGAATATGACAGGAATAATCATATGAGCAAGAAAAAGAATGTATCCGTTAAATCCATAGCCGAGCTTTGTGGAGTTTCCACCGCCACAGTTTCGAGAGCTCTGAATAATGATCCCAAGGTTTCAGAAACCACCAGAAAAAAGGTGCTGGAAGCCTGCCTAAATTCAAACTACAAGATACCTGAAAAGACTACTTCCGGAACCCGAAAAAAGATAGGCGTCATCACAAGTGTCAGCAATCAGGATTACTTCGCAAGCCTCCTGAATGAGATCATCAATTTCATGGCAGATTATGATTATACTGTCATAAATTGCAGTATGGAACGTGGTCGTTTTAGCCTGAGAGACTCTCTTCTGACACTTTATGATTCCAATGTTTCCGGCATCATAATCATCAGCGGCGATTATCTTTCCATCAAAGACATACTAGATCCTTCTCTTCCTCACGTATGGATAGATTGTAATGATTCATCTCCCTACACAGATGACATATGCACTGTCACAAGTGACCAGTATGTCTCTGGATGTCTTGCTGCAAGAGCACTTTTGAATCAGAACTGCAAGCACCCCATCATGCTTATGAGCACCAGAAGAAGTATAAGGAGCAAGGAACGTAAACAGGGATTTTTTGAAGAATTCAAGCGCTCAGGTATAGAACTTACTGAAGAAAACATCGTCGAAATAGAGAGCACAAAGGATGGTTTCACAGACAGCCGGGAAGCTATTCGTTATCTCATCGCAAAGGGTGTTGAATTCGACAGCGTTTTTGCCATCAGCGACTGGAGAGCACTGGGTGCTTACACCGGTGCCATCAGCATGGGAAAGCACGTTCCTGAAGACATTTGTATCATCGGTTTCGATGGCGTTTCCCTTGCCTGCAAGAGTGTAAACATCACAAGTGTACAGCAGAATACAAAGCGCCTTGCACAGTGTTCCTGTGATCAGCTCATGCATCTCATAAAAGGAGAACCTGTCCCGAATAAACATATCGTGATACCTACAGGCATCCTTCCCGGCCAGACTCTGCTGGAGGGAAATCAGCTTTGAAAGACTCGAAGATTTCGTAGTTTTTTTGTCAATATCTTCTAGTGTTATTTTTCCAAATTCTCTTATATTTTGGTGATTTTTTACGAAGTTAGATTGAAGAGTTTTTTCCAAAAAGTTAAAATAAAGAAAAATAATCATCAGAAAAGGAGATCCGACATGACAATCAAAACAGAAAAAACGGATGGAACGACTACTGTATCTCTGACCGGCAGGCTTGATACCATCACAGCTCCGGAACTTGAAGCTAAGCTCGGCGAGATCCTGGATGGCACAAATGAGTTGATTTTTGATTTTACCGCTTTGGACTATGTGTCATCTGCCGGATTACGTACGCTTCTCTCCGCTCAGAAGAAGATACAGGGCAACGGAACTATGAAGCTCAGAAATCTCAATGAAAACGTGCTAGAAATAATGGAGGTTACGGGCTTTTCTTCCATCATGACGATTGAATAAAGGAGGAAAGCTATGAAGACAAATGTAGTTGTACTTGATTCCAATGGCACCAACATGCAGCTTGCGCTGGATCAGGTTGAAGGTCTGGCAGATGGTCAGGCACTTTCACGTAACAACACTTTACATCTGAGACTTCTCGCAGAGGAAGTCTTAGCTATGGTTCGTCTGGTTGTTACCGATTTCAATGCTAAATTCTGGGCCGAAGGCGAGGGCAATAAATATAAAATCATTCTTGAAGCTGATGTAGACACCAATGTCTCAGAGAAGAGCACACTTCTTTCTCTTTCCACCACCGGAAAAAATGAGGCAGATCTCGGTCTCGGACAAAAGATCGCAAGAATTTTCCGTCGAGGAGTAGGCGGAAAGGCTGAAGAAGGCTACAGCTGGTCCCTTGACAGCTACAAGAAAGAAATCAAAGAGAATCCTGATCCGAGTGTGGCACTTGATAATATGGAAAAATCAGTCATTGCGAACCTTGCTTCCGATGTAAGAGTGAGAATCAAGAACGGAAAGGTTCGTATGGTAGTTGAAAAGGTATTCTGAGTTTCCAGAGGCATGAAAAGAATAATTCGATTTTTTTCGATGCTTTTACTGACTGCAGTTTTACTTGGTAGCTTATATGTTAAAACCACTTGCTATGCATCACAGTCAGAGACATTGGCAAAACCCAGACCTTCCGTTAACGGAAAGCTATCGGTAAATGGAACGAAACTTTTAGATAAGTACGGAAAGCCCGTGATGTTGAGAGGACTCAGCACCCATGGGCTTTCATGGTTTCCGGGATTTATCAACGAAGATTTCTTCAGACAGCTTTCCTCGGACTGGGACTGTGATCTCATAAGACTCGCCATGTATTCCGCAGAATATACGAGAAACCCTTCAGAGAATCTCACTCTTCTTCTAAAGGGAATCGACTACGCTATCGCAAATGATATGTATGTGATAGTTGACTGGCATATCCTGGAAGATTACGATCCTAATATGCATAAGAACGAAGCACTTGCATTTTTTGATCTGGTCAGCTCCAGATACAAGGACAGCCCCAACATCATCTACGAGATATGCAATGAGCCTAACGGCTCTACAAGCTGGTCTGATATATATAATTATGCAAATGAGGTCGTTCCGGTCATACGAAAGAACAGCCCGGATTCTGTCATACTTGTAGGAACACCATTCTATTCCCAGAAGCTTCTGGATGCAGCTGACAGACCTTTAGCCTATGACAACATAATGTATGTTCTTCACTTCTACGTTTCAACTCACCGTAAGGATCTGCAGGATGTGCTGACAGAGGCGCTAAACAGAGGTCTTCCTGTTTTCGTTTCCGAATGCGGCATTTCCGAAGCCAGTGGAAGCGGATATGCGGATTTTGAGTCTGCAGCTGTATGGTTCCGTCTGTTAGAAGACAAGGGTATTAGCTTCGCAGTATGGAATCTATCCAATAAAGCTGAAACCTCTGCACTTTTCACGACGTCCTATGCCCCTTCACGCACCATCAACGATGGAGATCTTACATCGGTAGGATTATGGGTCAGAGACCTTATTAAAAAACGTAATTAAAGATAAAAAAGCTCTCCGGAAAACCGGAGAGCTTTTTGGTATTCTCTTTTTCGTGAGAAAAAATTATCTCTTTGAGAACTGAGGGTATGACGAAAAGCTTGAAATTCCGCCATTTTTAGAAGTTTTTGCTTATTACCTGTTTCTTACCGGGAGCAGCCCAGGGCTCTCGGTGACGGCAGGAATGCAAAATTGCATTGCATTATTGTGTTGCAAAATGTATGATTAATCTATGGAAGAACTAATATTTGAATGGGATGACCAAAAAGAAAAAACAAATATCAAGAAACATAAAATCGATTTTTCTACGGCAGCGCATGTCTTTGGTGACGATCGCCGTATAGAAAAGTTTGATGGAAAGCACAGTGAAGATGAGGATCGCTTTAAGGTTATCGGAGCAATCAATGGACACCTCATGGTCATCGTTGTTTCTTATACCATGAGAAATGATGATAAGGTTATCCGTTTAATATCTGCAAGAAAAGCTGAAAAGGAAGAGAGGGATGAATACTATGGCTACTATTAGAAAAAAAATAGATGTATCCGCAGGGCTTACAAACGAACAGTTAAATATGCTGAAAGAGGCAGAAAAGACTGAATATGTATTCGATGAAGATAATCCAATTCTTTCCAAAGAAGAGCTTTCACAGTTCAGAAGGGTGTCTGAACTTATCAAAGAGGAACGTGAAAGTAATCAAAAACAGAATGTAACTCTGAGATTATCTCCGAGAGCAGTTCGAAAAGCTAAGGCTTTAGGAAAAGGTTATACCAGCGTTTTGGCAAAGATTATCGAAAAGGCTTTGGATAATCCCGAACTTACAGAAATGTTGATGAAATAAATGCATACTTGAAGGGGAATCGGAACAATCCGGTTCCCCTTTTTATTAGAAATCATATTCTCCAAAAAGAAAAACCCCGGAACCATATCGGTTGCCGGGGTTTGTGAATTCTTTTCGATTCTTCGAAGATTATCTCTTTGAACACTTTTTCACTGCCTTAAGTGCCTTGTTTGTGGCATTTGTAGGTCGAGTTGCTGTTTACCTGCTGCGTACGGTAGAAAGCTCAGGGCTACGGTATGCGGCTGACAGCAATTCTATTATTTTTTCTAAAGAGCAAGGTCCATACAAGTATTATTGTAAGATTATCTTCGGATTTACGCACCATCACTTAGATTGTATTCCCCATAGAATAGGCTTCACCTAAAGCCTTATGGCCTTCAATCTCATCCGGATCATTTACACCACCAGCAAAGACTTTTCCTTTAAACACTGCTTTTTCAAAGCAGTCCACCCAACCTTGTACACCGCCGGCAGCATTCTTATCGACATAATCTTCATCTTCAGCCGCAACAGACAAAAGATAAACCTCTCTAAATTTGTAATCCCTGGGATACAGAGAATTTGCCCGGTCTATCATGGTCTTCATTTGTCCACTCATCTCGTAGTAGTAAATTGGCGTGGACCAAACGACTACATCAGCTTCAAGGATCTTCTCAGTGATTTCATTTGCATCATCTTTGATCACACAATATCCTATCTTCTGGCACCCAAAGCACCCGGTACAGAAGCCGATGTTCTTTCCTTTAAGTGAAATAATTTCAACATCATTCCCAGCCGCTTTTGCGCCTTCTGCAAAGCTCTCTGCAAGTCTGTCGGAATTGCTATTTGCCCTGAAGCTTGTTTCAATTATAAGTACATTTTTAGCCATTTGCCCTCCTTATTCCATGCTAAGTGAAATGGTAGCATCTCCGTTACCAAGTAGCTTTGTCAGTTCTTCTTTGGACAGATCGATCTTTCCAAGTCTTGTGTACGACCATGAATTGGAACCATAAAAAACTACCAGCTGATTTCCCGAATAAAGGACAATGTCCCCTGCCGACGTAGTTGTCTGTTCGTCATTACGAGTGATGCTCTTGCCGAGAGATCCAACCTGTTCAAATCCACCATACATAGACATTGAGATTTCAAGTCCCTCTGACGCAAGTTCTTTCAGTTCATTTACAGAAGCATTGTTTTCCCAGATAACATCCACTTTTGTATCACCGATTATCATGACCATGCCTAACTCTCCTTCCGGCTCCGGATCTGTATCCTCCTCTGTTGCATTCGGTTTTACTTCTTCGGTCACCTGTTCATTAGCCTTTTCCTCAGATGGTCTATTATTATCCACGCTAACAGCAGGCGTCGGTTCCGCTTTCGTTGCAATATTGCCACAGCCAAAGACTATCGAGATACATAGCATCACCGAAGCTATAAAGAAAACCGTTCTTTTCATTTCAGATACTCCCTATAGAAACTCTCCAACTTATCAAAAGGAATCGCATTCTTTCCACCACCATCATACAAATCGGTATGAACAGCATCAGGAATGATCATAAGTTCCTTATTATCAGCATACTTACTGCCTTTTATCATTGCAGCATATGCGTCTTTTGAGAAATAACAAGAATGTGCTTTTTCTCCGTGAATAAGAAGAACTGCGCTTCTGATCTCGTTGCTGTACTTCAGAATCGGCTGGTTTACAAACGACTCGCATCCAATCACATTCCAGCCGCCGTTGGAATTAAGTGATCTTACATGATACCCTCGATCAGTCTTGTAATAATCATGATAGTCCACGACAAAAAACGGCGCATCCTCAGGAAGCGGATCTACCACTCCACCGCCCTGCTTATATTCACCATTTTTCAGATCTTCCAAGCGCTGTGCACACTGTGCTTTCTTCGCTTCATATCTGGCCTCCTCAGAATCTGCAGAGTCAAAATATCCGTTTGCATTTACTCTTGTCATATCATACATAGTGGAAGCCACAGTCGCTTTTACCCTTGTATCAAGTGCAGCCGTATTGATGGCCATTCCGCCCCAGCCACATATTCCAAGGATTCCGATCCTCTCAGGATCTACTTTCTCATTCAGAGAAAGGAAGTCCACTGCCGCCATGAAATCTTCCGTATTGATATCAGGCGATGCCATATATCTTACGTTTCCGCCACTTTCACCGGTAAAAGAAGGATCAAACGCGATTGTAATGAAGCCTCTCTCTGCCATGGTCTGCGCATATAATCCGCTGCACTGCTCTTTAACTGCACCAAATGGTCCACTGACAGCGATTGCCGGAAGCCTTCCTTCCGCATTTTTGGGGACATACATATCTGCTGCAAGGGTAATTCCATATCTGTTCACAAAGGTTACTTTGCTGTGCTCTACCTTATCACTCTTTGAAAAAGTCTTATCCCATTCCTGCACCAGCTTAAGTTCTTCTTTTCTGATCATTGCTCCATCCTCCTGTGGGTTGTGTTATTATTCTGCTTCCTTTTCTGCCCGCCGAATCAGATAATCCATGCGGTCTACTTTTTTCTGGCTCTCATGCATTTCTTCTATCAGACTGCATCTACATTTCTTCAGATATCCGATCAACTCAGACTTCTGCCCAAATTCAAAAAACAGCTTCGCCATTTCTTTCTGCTTATCGTCGCATCCGACATCAGACAGACAGTCGATCATCGTTTTCAATTCCATCGCCAATTCTCCGCATAAATTCGTTGTTTTTACCTTCTATAATCAGCATAATTGATTGACATGAAATACGCTAATGAATAAAATGAATATCATGATATTTCATTTTGGCATATCATATTGCATTTCAAGTCCATTGCGAGAGGAGAAAAAAGTGGAAATAAAAAACCTTCGTTACTTTCTTGCGGTAGCCAGAGAAGAAAACATGTCCCATGCTGCAGAAATCCTTCATGTGACTCAACCAACATTATCGAAAACACTTAAAGCCCTGGAAGATGAACTTGGCAAAAAGCTCTTTACCCGACACAGCTTTTCTATCAAACTCACAGACGAAGGAATGCTTCTTCGCGACCGAGCAGAAGATCTTGTAGCAATGGCCGATAAAATTGAGCAGGAATTCATTTCTTTAGATGACATCACCGGCGGAGATATCTATTTTGGTCTGGCGGAATCCTATCAGATCAGTCTGCTTGCCCGTGAGATAAAAAAACTGAAGGATAGATATCCAGGCTTTACCTATCACATCACCAGCGGAGACACTGAACAGGTAACCGAAAAACTCGATAAAGGACTTCTGGATTTTGGAGTAATATGCGAAACGCCAAACACGGACAAATATGAATATATCGTTTTCCCCGATTCCGATCGATGGGGAGCAGTTATGTTAAAAAGCCATCCTCTGGCAAAGAAAAAGAGCATTAAAGCAACTGACCTCATCGGACAGCCGCTCTACTGCTCTGAACAAAGCTGGAATATTGAAATACCTGAATGGGCCGGAGAACACCATCCCAAGCTCCATCTGGAAGGCTCTTTCCGGCTTTCTTATAATGCCTCCATGTTCGCAAAAGAAGGTCTTGGAATTCTTCTTACTTTTGAACATCTCATTAACTGTTCCGAAGAAAGCGACCTTGTATTCAGACCGCTATCTCCAAAGCAGGAAACAAAGTTGTACCTGATTTGGAACAAATACCAGACCTTTACGCCTATAGCCGAGAAATTTCTCAACCAAGTGAAGGATTCATTTTAATTTTGATTCATCTTGCCGAGCTTGAGCTGAAAAATAAGGTGAGGACAATCTGTAAATTCTTATTAGTTTTATGCAATTTCAATGGTTGTAATCCAATCGACGTTCCTAAGTATTTCCTTTATCATTTTATTCACCATCAAAGGCATTATTAAAGAATCGTGCAATATCATCAAATGGAATCTTTTCCACATCATCATAAAGATCTATGTGTCGTGCACCCTCTACAACTATCAGTTCTTTATTATTACCTGTCAGTTGATTGTAGATATCATCTGTAAAGCTCTTGCTGTGGGCAATATCTCCGGTAATCATTAAAACAGGCTGGACTATTTCAGACACATGACCAGTTGTAGGCAGTGTCATAAGATCCATCATGGATTCCATTGTCACATTTCCAAGTGCATTTTCATGCCAGCCTCTTGAAGTACCGTAAAATTCAAAGAACTCTGCGCTATTTGCATCGAGGCCATCCGGAATTTCTTCAGCAGGCTCATCAGGATATGACTTGAGCCAAGTCTCAGTGCTTCCATCAACTCTTGCCCATCTCATATCAGCAGCCTGGGACAACATCTGATTTCTCGCTTCTGTCGGAAGTGCATTCATATTCCCTGCTATATCATAAAGAGCACTTGTAGCAACTGCTTTTATTCTTGGGTCAAGGGATGCAGCTGATATTGCAAATCCACCGGATCCACATATTCCGATCGCGCCTATCTTTTCTCTGTCTACATATGAAAGAGTCCCAAGATAATCCACACCGGCGCTGAAATCTTCTACATATGTGGATGATGAGCCTGAGTATCTAACCTCACCTCCACTGTAACCATGAAATGAAGGATCAAACGCTACAGCAACGAAGCCTCTTTTTGCAAGCTGATTTGCGTATACTCCGGGTCCCTGTTCTTTGACACCACCAAAAGGAGGTCCTACTACAATAGCTGAATAAGAACTATTCTCATCAAAGTCAGCAGGTTTATAAAGATCTGCTGCAATCTCTATACCAAATCGATTTTTGTAATAAACTTTTTCTCTTGTGACTCCATCCTCAATTTCAAATATATAATGATCTTCTTCCTCTGAAATACGTGTTGCAAGATTTTTATTATCAGTATTGACTACGTTCATAAGGTCCTGTTCCTCCTCATCATTTTCAGTTTCTTTTGTATCTGATATTGTTACATCTTCATTATTGCCTGCAGCCTGTGCTCCACATCCTACAATAGCGGTTGTTGCAAGTGTCATGGCAAGTAATATCATTATTATCTTTCTTTTCATCTTCAAGTTCTCCTTTGTTTTTAGAATACACTGTGTACTGTTATATGGCACATTAGCATCTATATGTATTATTGTCAACATTTAAATTTTATGTTAGTATCTAACAAGTATCAGTCAATGGATTTAGAGGGGATAGTAATGCCTGATTTTGTAAGAGCCCGTTCAGATGAACAAAGGGAAGAACGATTAAAAGAGATAAAAGATATAACCGAAAAAATGATTCTGGAAACTTCTTATCACGAGATTTCTCTTGCAACCATAGCCAGCAGTCTTGGTTGGTCTCGTGCTACATTATATAAATATGTATCAACAAAGGAAGAAATAATTCTCGAAATACTTGCCGATAAACACATAAAGCAAAGTAATGAAATAATCACTGCCTGCCCAATTGGTTCTAATTTTGATCACGAAACAATATCCTCTATATGGGCAGGAATAATAAACAGCAACAAGGATTATCTTACTTACTACAGTCTTCTACAGGTGATTTTGGAAACGAACGTTTCACTGGAAAAACTGGTAAAATTCAAAAAAATTTTTTATAGATATAACGGAATGGTAATTGAACACTTTGCAGAGTATCTGAATTGCACGCCAGATACATTTGCAAAGGTTTATTCAAGTGTATTCTTCCATGCTCTAGGACTTAACGGCGTATGTACCGTAAATCCAATAGCAAAGGAAGCATCTAAACTGGCAGGTTTTAAGGACATACCGGTTGATTTTATAGAATCCATGAAAAAATTTATACTCATGTGCATACATGAATATATAAGTTGATGTAGGACATTAATTTTACTTGTACATGTGATGTTTTTTATTCATCAATTCTTTTTATAAGTCGGGCAGGTACACCCCCAACAATACTATTGGCAGGTACATCCTTAGTCACAACCGCTCCTGCAGCTATGACTGCATTATCTCCAACAGTAACGCCCTGAAGTATTGTTGAACGGGCTCCTATCCATGCATTTTTACCGATATGTATCGGCTTTGCTATCAGATCATGTCGATGCGCCTCATTCAGTTCATGATTCAAGGTTGCAAGCACCACATGATGTCCTATCAATGCCCCATCTTCTATATAGATACCCCCCTGATCCTGCATGGAAACAAATGCATTTATATAGACATTTTCACCGAGTGTAATATTCGCACCAAAATCAGTTGTAAATGGTGGAACTACCTGCTGTTTACTCGCTGTTTACGGTACAAAATTTTCTGCGTTTCACCACTACTTAATACAATTATAGATAAAAGAAAAACCCCAGAAACACGAGGTTTCTGAGGTTTGTGAACTCTTTTCGATTCTCCAACGATTATCGCTTTGAGAACTGAGGGCATGGTGAAAAGCTTGAAATTCCGCCATTTTCAGAAGTTTTTGCTTATTACCTGTTTCTTACCGGGAGCAGCCCAGGGCTCTCGGTGACGGCAGGAAGGAGAACTAACTCTATTAATTACAATATGAATTACAAGCCTTTTCAAGCTTGCTAAAGTCATTAGTCCTTTTAGCTAATGGTGTATTATCACCATTTCTCAGCTTATGCTTATATACAATATCTGCATTTTTCAATATTCTATTTTTTTGCCTGTTGATTTCTCTGCTTTCAGCCTGCAATAAGAACCTGTAATGTAGAATTCCTTCGACCAGTCACTGTTCCTACCCTGTTCGATTTCTTTCAGACTTTCTCCCTCAAAAATCTCCGGGTGAGCTTCCATATCCCTCTCAGCATGCTTGTGCATCTGATCCTGAAGTGTTTTCAGAGTGTCCTGAGTAAAAACCTTGGTTTTGGCTGCCTGTTTCTCCATTCCACGCTTATATCCTCGTCCTATCGGAACCCCAATGATATGAGCATGGGGTGAATGTTCATCCAGATGAACCACAGCTGATACTATTTTGAAATCCGGAACAAGTTCCTCCAGATGCCGGACCTGTTCTTCAAGTATCGGAACCATCTTTCTCTGCAGATTCATCGACTTGTCATGCCAAAATTCTTCATCTCCCAGCTGAATTATTATCTCCGCTGCCACATCGTTCTTCCCACTTTCCGACACATATTTTAGGTAATCCTGTATCTTACGGTCTGATCTTTTACCCTCATTGTACTTAACCAATGCTTCATCAAATTCTTCATGATACTTTTTCTTCACATCCTCAAGGATATTATCACTTCCCCTTATTACAATGATATTATCTTTGCAATAATCTTCGCTTTTAAATTGTCTCATATTATGTTTACTAGCAGTACTAACCTTTTTTACAGTGTTCAATGCATGCTTTTTATTTGACAGATGTAACGAATACGATATCATCCAAACTCCTTTCCATCTTGATTCATATGCATATAGAATGGCTCTATCCGCCTCGCAGAGCCCCCGGATAATGATACGTAGTGTCATTATCCATAGGGGGTTATCGATTATGTTCGCGGAGTTCCGCTCCGCATAATCGATAAGCATTTTTGCCGGATTATCAACAAGCGTGTTTCACACGCTCGTACTATCTCTGTAAGCAGAATCACCATCTGTAATCCTGATGCATCCCGATCATATCCAAATACTCCTTGCGAGATTTCTCCCTTTCTGCTTCCGTTGGTGCCGTTTTCGACTTACTGTAAGTATCATGTCTTTCCATGCTATGCAGTTTGTCTTTTAATCCCTTTCTGATATCTTCATCAAATCTTTCTATCCCAAATAAATGATATTTCAGAATCATCAGAAACAGTTCTCTTGAAATAAGTACATTCTTCATTTCATATCCTTTCCTTCAAGTCCGCAACAATGCAGAGTATTTACAACTTTGCAACCTTGCACTGTTTAAGTCCGCAATCCCTTACAACCTGCATTGTTGCATTCTTCCTTAATGTCTATAGTTATCCAAATTCCAATACCAAACGTTATTTTGCTTCTTGGCTTTTATATCAAGTTCCTTTTTTGCATTTTCCATAGTTCTCTTTGATATGCCTTCTTCTTTGGCATGTTCCATTATTTCACTACTCGGAACCAAACTTCGTGTTTCAGCCATTTTTCTTAATATCTCTTTCGCCTTCTCCTGCTTATTCGCCCTTGGCATAACTCCCCCAAGCACTTCATCCGCTGTTATTTCGTAATCACCAATCCAGGTGAAACCTTCCTCTGATAGTTCAAATGCTTTTGAATTGCCAAATGCTGCCAGATTATTCTTTATTTGAACCATTGCTCTCAAGTTAGGTTCCCCTTCAATTCTTCCAACAAGAAGTACACTTCGTGCTACAGCGTAGAAGTCTATTGATCCCATTCCCCGGTAAGCCGCTTTATTTCCGGATGCCTTATTCATATGACCGATAAGGACAATTGCGCATTAATATTTTTCAGCTAAAGCTCCGAGTCGTTTAGTCATATCTCTGGCCTCATTGGCCCGGTTCATATCCATTTCACCACCAAGATATGCCTGTATCGGATCCAATATCAGTAGCTTTGCTTTTGTCTGTATCAACGCTTCTTCTATTCTCGAATCCGCCATGGAAAGCGATTTATCACTCTCATCTATTACACTTATACGTGTACAATCTGCCCCTGCCGACTCCAAACGGGGTTTTACCGTGTCTGCAAGTCCATCCTCAGCAGTCTGATATATGATATTGATCGGATCACCGCCGATCATATGATCATCAAAGGTTTCACCCTTTGAGAGTTTAGCTGCAATATTCAAAACCATCGTTGTCTTACCATCTCCAGGATCTCCCTGAATTATGGTCAGCTTTCCGAATGGTATAAACGGATACCACAGCCATGAAACTTCTTCTGCTTCAATGGATGACATTTGAATCAGTTTCAATTCAGTCTTTAATTCTTCCATTTTTACCCTCCTTACATTCTTTATCTGTTGTGTAAAGCCGGAGGTCTTGTTATACTCTTAATGAATTTGATAAAGGCTCCGGCTTTTACTTGTAGACTTATCTGGTGCGAACAGGTAAGTCTATTTTTTTGCCATTAACCTGCTTCCGGACAAAAGTATCCGATTTCTTCCCATACCCTTTTATCAGGACAGTAATAACTATATTCGGTGGAATTTTCCGGTTTAAAGGCAACCCCAAATTTCAGATATCCTTTCTGAATCCCAACCCTTACAAATTGCCTGTCCTTATGCATTGCATCTGCAATCTCCGCAATGGATACGTTTCTTCCTGTAAAATGTGGAATCTCCTGATAGTTTTGTGCTTCTGTCATATATTTCTCCCTTCTTTTGATTTACGAACTATTTGTTCGCATTTTGATGATATACCCTTTTATTTCATATGTCAACACGTTTACGACGTTTTGGTTCGTATAACGTCTTTACAATTCGCACAGCTTCATGTTACAATTCAGTTACGAGGTGAATATCATGAAAGAAAAAACAGATTTAGGAATAAAAATAAGAGACGCAAGAAAAGCTGCAGGCATGAATCAGACTGAACTTGCTGACAGACTTGGCAAGACAATGCGCACTGTTCAAAAATATGAAAGCGGAGAAATAGAGCCATCTTTCGCTATGCTCAATGAAATCGCTAAAGTTTTGAATGTTTCTCCATCACATCTTATCGGATATCAGAAACAGGAAATACATCTCGAAACATTATCCGATGTGCTTTATGTAATTAACGAACTAAATAAGAAAGCTGGTATACATTTCGATGTTACTGTTAAGAAACCTGATAATGATGGGGAATGGAGTTGTACCCTTAAATTTGACGGAAACAACAAAGATGCGGAATTAAACCAGGATCTTTGCCTGTTTCTTGAGAGATATTCTGATGAAATAGAAAATCTTGATAACACAGCACATTCTAAGGCGCAATTCGATCACTGGTTTGAGACTGAGCTCTCATATTATTCAAACATCACGTTAAAAGATAAAAGCGTTGATGAAGGTTAAGTCCTTTTATCATAAATATCCTGGGTAAATAAAACATAGGAGGTTTGAAAATTTGAAATCACCAAACGGATATGGAAGTGTTTTTAAAATGTCTGGTAAACGAAGAAAACCCTACATGGTACGAATTACCGATGGATGGGAATTTGATCCTGTAAAGGAAAAGCAGGTACAAAAGTACATTATTGTGGGCTATGCCAGCACACGTGCTGAAGGTCAGCAAATGTTGGCGGATTATCACCGGAACCCATTTGATACTAAACTTGCAAGGCTGACTTTTCAGGATGTATATGAATATTGGTCAAAAAGTAAATTTCCCACGATATCCAAGTCCAATATTCATGGCTATGAAGCGTCCTATAACGTATGCGGAACGCTATACAAAAAGCCTTTTAGGGACATAAAGCTTGCCGACCTGCAATATGTGATAGATTCTTGCAACAAGAATTTTCCTACACTAAAGAAAATAAAAACCTTGTTCAATCAGCTTTACAAATATGCCATGCAGAATGACATATGCATCAAGGATTACTCAACTTATGTGGATATCCTAAAACACAGTGACAAAAATCCGGACAAACGTGATCACAATAAGTTTACAAGAAGTGAAGTGGATAAACTTTGGACTATGAAGGATGACCCATTCATCCAAATTGTTTTAATGCTTATCTATAACGGTTGCAGAATAACGGAATTTCTGGATCTAAAGAAAGAGAATGTGAATCTTGAAGAACAGTACTTCGATGTAGTTGCCAGCAAAACCAAAAGCGGCATAAGAAGAGTTCCGATAGCAGACAAAGTATTGCCCTTCTACAAGTCCTGGTACGAAAGTTCCGATTGTGAATACCTTCTTCATACACCGGATAACGAACACTTTGCTTACTGGAACTACCACACAACATATTGGAATGCCTTAATGGAAAATATTGGCTTAGATCATAATCCACACGATACCAGACATACCTGCATCTCTATGTTAGCAGAAGCACATGTGGATCCGACTATGATAAAAAGCATAGTTGG
This sequence comes from Oribacterium sp. C9, assembly GCF_002007235.1. Taxonomy (GTDB): domain Bacteria; phylum Bacillota; class Clostridia; order Lachnospirales; family Lachnospiraceae; genus Oribacterium. The sequence continues at coordinate 217,688 of NZ_MUHW01000001.1, read as the reverse complement.
TCATTCCGGAGCCATGTCTCTCACCGAAAAGGTGTACACACACCTTGATGTAAAAGCCCTATTGGAAGCGATAAATCAGATTTGAAGCAAATACGAATTTTGCTTCTTACCTGCTTATTACTTGCTTATTACCGTCTAAAATTTCTTGATTTTCATACCATCCCACAGCGTTTCTGAGTAAAGAAAAACCCCAGAAACACGAGGTTTCTGAGGTTTGTGAATTCTTTTCGATTCTCCAAAGATTATCTCTTTGAGAACTGAGGAGCACGACGTGCGGACTTGAGACCGTACTTCTTTCTCTCCTTCATTCTTGGATCTCTTGTAAGGAATCCAGCCTTCTTGAGAACTGGTCTGTACTCGATATCCATCTCGCAAAGTGCTCTTGAGATACCGTGACGGATAGCACCAGCCTGACCTGTTGTACCACCACCGTGTACGTTAACAAGAATATCAAGCTTGCCAACATTCTGTGTAAGAACGAGTGGCTGATTAACGATAAGCTTCAGTGTATCAAGACCGAAGTACTCGTCAAGGCTTCTCTTGTTGATTGTGATCTTACCTGTTCCAGGCATAATGTAAACTCTTGCAACAGAAGACTTTCTTCTACCTGTTCCGTAATTTCTGTTTGTAGCCATTTTGATATCCTCCCTTAGATTGTAAGCTCAACAGGCTTCTGAGCCTGGTGCTTGTGGTCTGCGCCAGCGTATACGAAAAGCTTCTTATACATCTGTCTGCCTAATGGTCCGTGAGGAAGCATACCCTTAACAGCATACTCGATTACCTTCTCAGGCTTCTTAGCCTTGAGATCACGAAGTGTTGTCTCACGCATTGAACCAACATATCTGGAATGTGTGCGATAAATCTTCTGATCAAGCTTCTTACCTGTAACAGCGATCTTCTCTGCGTTAACGATGATTACGTAATCTCCGCAATCAAGGAATGGTGTGTAAGTTGGCTTGTTCTTTCCGCGAAGAACCTTAGCAACTTCTGATGCAAGACGACCAAGTGTCTTACCCTCTGCGTCTACTACATACCACTTTCTGTCCTGTGCAATAGTAGAAGCTGTAGCTACGTATGAATTCATAACAACCTCCTGTTATAAGGCTACTTACTCTGGTCTCTGTCCAAAACAGAACTTCTGCCTGCTTGCCTGCATCGGGTTATATGCTCGCTTCCTTATGGAAAGCTTACGGCCAGCATCATGACAAACCGTCAAAACAGCTTATCAGCTTTGCAAGTGGTCCACTCTGAGACTGATTTCAGTATTTAATGTAGCCCGGGCTCTATATCGAACCCTGCTGTAAATAGTTACCTGTCTTAACAGCATAGAAACTACGCCGTTTTATCAGACAGCATCATGTATTATATTTTGAATTGCAAATGCTGTCAATACAGCTGTAAACATTTTATTTTCTCTTTACAATCTTAATCATCAGATTCCATTTAGAAATGTCTACAGATATCTGTTATGTTCTCTTCCGTATAAAGAAATCACTACTATACAAATCATTATCACAACTGTTCTCGACGCATTCTTTTCCCGAAAGACTAACTCTCCTCAAATATCCTTATGATATCTGTCAATGTCTCCGGCTCTTCTGTAAGCATTTCCCTGACCTCCGTAAGCTCGCTCATGTCCTTGATGCCGAAAACCTTACATCCTGCAGCATATCCGGCCCTTATTCCATTAGGTGAATCCTCAACAACTATGCATTCCTCAGGATTTAGTCCCAGTTTTTCAGCACAGTGCAGATAAATATCCGGTGCAGGCTTGCCGTTACTGATCATATCGCCGGCACATATATAGTCAAATTTTCCAGTATAATCTGTTTCGTCCAGGTACATCATGACCTGTTCTTTTATGGAAGAGGATCCAAGAGCCAGCTTATATCCCTTTTCCATGAGCCATGAAAACAGTTCGTCCAGCCCTTCCTTTTTTGGTATCCCATGCTCCCTTAAATAGTCATATATATGTCCTTTTCTGATCGCACGTTCCTCCATATAGTCAAAATCAGGATTAATTTTTTTGAAAAGTACCCCTATATTCTCGACAGAAGCCCCTCTCATCTTATCTATCATTTCATCGGTAATAATGAATCCGCGCTCCTCGGCTGTAACTTTCCAGAATTTATAATACACCCTTTCTGTATCGAACATCGTTCCGTCCATGTCAAAGATAAACCCTTTAATATCTTTATATTTCATAGTACTGTTCCCTTTATTTCTCTTGTAATCTTTATTATGTGTATTTCTATTATTAAAAAGCCACCTATAAAAACGGAGTGCTTATGATCTGAAGCTTTCAGACCCAAGCACTCTTTCATTTTAGGGGTAACAAAGTTCTACAAGGCAGAGTCCCTTTGCAGGCACGGTAGGACCTGCTTTTGTCCTGTCTTTGACCTTTAGTATCTCCTTTATCTCTTCAGGAGACCTTTTTCCGTTCCCTACCTGAAGTAAAGTTCCCACTATGATACGTATCATATGGTACAAAAATCCATTACCACTTATCCTTACGGTGATAAGCTGTGATTCAGACTCCTTTACTCTTCTGCTCTTAGCTACCTTTTCACCGCTAAATTTCGTATTTTCTGACTTTTTAACAGTACTGGAATTTTCTCCAGTACTTATCATTTCTCCGTGAATTTCAACGCTGTATATCTCTCTTACAGCATCTCCTCCATGTTCAAAAACCTGACTGTCAGGATTTACAAAGCTTGTAAAATCATGTTCTCCAACAAGATAGTCAGCAGCTTTTTGCATATTTTCGAGATCCAGAGCATATGTAAAGTTGTATGTGTACAATCTATTCACAGGAAGCTGTATAAGACTGTTATCTATCTTATACTCATAGGTCTTTTTATGGGGAACAAACCTGGGATTGAAGTCCGGATCTACTTCTTCCGCCTTCAGAACTCTTATATCCTCCGGCAGAAAGCTGTTTATGGCAAAGGGGAAGTTCTCTGCAGGTATGGAAGATTCTGTATCAAAGACTGCAACATTACCCCTTGCATGCACTCCACTGTCTGTTCTGCTGGCACCGATAAGCAGAATTTCTTCTCCCTTAATCAGATTGCCTATTGCCAGGGTCAGCATCCCCTGAATCGTCGGCTTATCTCCCTCTGGTCTCTCTCTGGTCGGATTCTGTATCTGCCAGCCTTTATAGTTACTGCCATCATATGAAATTGTCAGTTTAATGCGTCTTTTCACAAGGCATTTTCCTCAATATCATCCTGATTTTTGTATCGTATTTTTTCGTTATATAAGTTTTACGAATCTGGAAGCGATACAAACCGCCAGATATATTATCATAAGAAGATATGCCGCTCTGTCTCTTCCTTCATACTTAAGCGGCTTCATCTTGGTTCTGCCCTCTCCTCCATGATAGCAGCGAGCTTCCATAGCCATAGCAAGGTCGTTTGCTCTTCTGAATGCACTTATGAAAAGCGGAACAAGTATAGGAACCATCGCCTTTGCTCTGTCTATGATATTTCCTGACTCAAAATCAGCGCCTCTTGCCTGCTGAGCTTTCATGATCTTGTCTGTTTCCTCTACAAGAATAGGGATAAATCTAAGCGCTATAGACATCATCATGGAAATCTCATGTACAGGAACTCCTATTTTCTTAAATATCCCCAGTCCCTTTTCCATACCGTCGGTAAGCTGATTAGGCGTTGTTGTCAATGTCATAAGTGATGAGCCAAGCACCAGAAGAACCAGTCTTATGCCCATCTTAAGTGCTATCTCAAGTCCCTCATGGGAGATCTTTAAGATACCAAACTGAAAGAGAGGCTCACCCGGAGTAAGGAACAGGTTAAAGCTGACTGATATCAGCAGCAGTATCAGTATGCTCTTTAGTCCCTTGGTCATGAATTTAAAAGGAACGTTGCTTAACTTTATAAGTACTGCCAGTACGATTGCTGCTACACCATACATAGTCCAGCTGTTCACTATAAACAGAGCAACCAGGAATACCAGCGTGCCCATGAGTTTCACTCTCGGATCAAGCCTGTGGATAACAGAATCAACCGGATAATACTGTCCAAGTGTTATCTCTCTGAACATTACTCGGCCTCCTTTCCGGAAGCTTTTTCCGCTTCTGCTATCTTATTATAACGTTTCCAAAGATCAACTATACAATTTGCCATTTCTTCAACCGTGTCAGGTCTGTCCTCAAAGCGAATGCCTACATCCTTGAGATCATGAATGAGGTAGGTCATCTGAGGTGCGCCCAGCCCCATTTCCTCCAGTTCCTTATATCTCTTAAAGATCTCTTCCGGTGTTCCTGTCATCCTGAGTTCACCATGATCGAGCACTATTACCTGATCTGTATATCTGGCCACGTCATCCATTGAATGTGACACCAGAATAATTGTCATTTTCGCCTTGTCATGAAGCGATCTGATCTGTTTGAAAAGATCATCTCTTCCTGCCGGGTCCAGACCCGCTGTAGGCTCATCAAGTATGAGTACCTCAGGGTGCATTGCCAGCACACCTGCAATGGCTACACGTCTCTTCTGACCTCCGCTGAGCTCAAACGGAGATTTCTTCCAGAATTCCTTTCCCAGTCCTACCATCTGAAGCGCCTCCTCGGCCCTCCTCTGTGCTTCTTCCTGTGAAAGACCCTGATTCTTTGGCCCGAACATAACATCCGTCAGCACATCGATCTCGAACAGCTGATATTCAGGATACTGGAATACGAGACCAACCTTGAACCTGAGCTGCTTCATATCAAATCCTTCGGTATAGATATTTACGAAGCCTGTTCCGTCTCCTGCGGCTATTCCTTCATGCAGTGGCTCTTCTCTATATACAGCGATATTTTTCGATTTGTCTGCTCCTTCATTATATGAATTATCGGGGTTCATCTTTATACTCTCCGACATATCAGAAATGAGTTTTCCTCCACGAAAAGCAGTGGTGTCAGCATTGGCACCCTTTGTCTTTGTTTTTCCTGGTACCTTGAAAAGATCAGAATTGTCCCTGAAGTTTACCTCGATTACGCCATCGGTAGCCTTTAAAAGGCCATTAAGGTGCTGTGTCAATGTTGACTTACCGGAACCGGTGTGCCCTATAAATCCAACAATAGAGCCTCTCTGCACATCAAAGGAAACATCCTTAAGTGCATAGCTTTCCATGGCTGTACCCTTCTGATATACGTGGCTTAAATTGCGCACTCGCATCACAGGATCGGTTATGTCCATGTGTTCTGGCTTTTTCTTAACAAAGTCCGGCTGGAAATCAGCCTGCTTCGGAAGGCACTTCTGAAGATATGTAACAAGCTCTTCTCGCGTCAGCACAGAGTCCGGAATTGGCATTCCTTCGTTCTTAAGCATCCATGCAAGCTCAGTTACCTCCGGTACATCCATCCTTATATCTTTGAGAGCTCTTACGTTCTTAAAGACTTCCTTTGGAGTGCCATCCATGACCATCTGCCCCTTATCCATAACGATAATTCGATCCGCATCGACAGTTTCTTCCATATAATGGGTTATGAGTATAATGGTTACTCCCTGAGTCTTGTTAAGCTCCTTTACAGTACGGATTACCTCGGCGCGACCGTTCGGATCCAGCATGGCTGTTGGCTCATCAAGTACTATGGTCTTCGGGATCATAGCCATGGTACCTGCAATGGCAACTCTTTGCTTCTGACCGCCGCTCAGTCTGTTAGGCGACTTCATTCGGTATGATTCCATACCTACAGCTTTCAGAGCTCTGTTTACTCTTTCCCAGATCTCCTCTGTGGGGATACCTATATTCTCAGGTCCGAATCCTACATCCTCTTCAACTACAGAAGCTATGATCTGATTGTCGGGATTCTGGAAAACCATGCCTGTTTCTTTTCTGATATCCCATATTTCCTTCTCATTTTTCGTATCCCTGGAACTTACCAGCATGGTACCCTCAGAAGGCAGATTAAGGCCATTTATGAGCTTTGCAAGGGTAGATTTACCCGAGCCGTTATGTCCCAGCACACATACAAAGGTACCCTCTTCAATTGACAGATTTACGTCATTTAAAGCGCGGGTCTTCTCCACGACCTTATCATTTTCATCTGTACGGATATAATCATATGCCAAATGTATCGCTTCTATGATTTTCACTTTATTCTCCCGGTCTGTTTAAATGTAATATAAAATCTCAGAGTAATATTACAGGCTTCTCATACTGTTATATTCTACTCTTTCAAAAATCCAAATATATCAATTAATAGGTTGTCAACTAAAAAGGAACTATTAGTTGTCAATCTGATTTAGTATATTTTAATTGCTAACAAAATACAAGGGCAGACCGTGCGGTCTGCCCTATATTCATATACCTTTGCTCTGTTTAATTCAAGCTTGTTTCTGTTTTTATTATCTTTAATTATTAAATATTTATATGATGGCCTGCAGGACGTCAGAAGGATCCGTCATCAGTGGATCCAATGTCCATCCGCTGCTATGGTGAAACCATCGAGTATGGTTGTACCCTTCGCCATATGACCATAATTATTGCCATTTTCTGCCGTCTTCGGATAGAAGTAGTAATACTGGTCGATGCCGTCAGCATCCTTTATGATCACCCACCCTGTCCTCATCTTTCCATCAGCATCAAAATAATAGCTCTTGTCGCCAATGTTTACAACGGCATCTCTGTACATGAGTCCATAATATTCGCCAACCTGAGGGTTCATATAGTACCATGTATTATTGATCAATACCCATCCGGTCTTTAAAGCCCCGCTATTAGAAAGATAATAGGTAGAAAAATTATCCTTGTAATAGAAGCCTGTCAGCATCTTTCCATCTGAATCAAATCTGTAGTACGCATTCTTCCATAACAGCCAGTCGCTGCATACCTTTGATCCATCGACTGTCTTGAAGTACCAGTAATTTCCCTCCTTGTACCAGCTTCCTGTGGTATAGGAACCGGTGTTTGTTGTGGTACTGCCGTTGGATACGACTGTGTTCTCGTATCCCGGAAGCGTTGTTGTCTGACCTGTATGTGAGTTATACACCGTATATGTCGTGCCGGAATTGTAATTCACTGCTGTATTGGTGATATTCATATTGCCCGTTAGCTGAGCACCGTTTAAAACATTATTGCTGTTTAAAAGATACTTAGAGTCATTATACGTTCCTGACCCGTCGGAAGTTTCACCTTCATTGATATTTATAGTGGATGATGCTACTGCGTCGGATTCCTTGCCGTTTTTTTGTGCTTCTGTATATGGTATCGTAGATACCTCAAAGTGATAGGAGCCTGTTCTGACCATATACGGATACATATTCAAGGAGGTCTGATCCGTGATGATATTCGCTGTCTTCACACCATCTCTGAAGAGACTTACCTTGTAATAGCCCGAGGTATTGGCAGGAGCTGTCCATACTGCAAGTCCCAATGTTGAATAACTCCATGCAGGGGATGATGGAGACTGATATGTCCCTTTTATTCCCTTAAGAGAAATAACAACTCTGAGAGCATAATTACCTTCCAGTCTGGCTGATACAAAGTTTCCTCCATTTACATGCACATTTTGACTGTTATATGTACCGCTGAAATAGTAATAAGTGTAATAGTCGTTGGTACGCTGCTTTTCCATCGATGTCAGATATATCTCAACATTCGGTGTTCCTCCGATATTAAGACTATCATTGCCAAGCCATGTGACATTACTTATTTCATACTGATTGTTGTCCGGGACAGAAAAATCACTTTCTGATATTGAAGGAATCTCTTCATTACCATCTATCTCAATATTCTTTAAATAGTCAGAAACTGTAATACGAACCGAGTTAATCCTTACACTTGTATCACCTGCGAAGGTTGTCCCGCAAAAAAGAAATACAAATAGTGGCATCATAACGATAATATGTATTACAGAATTATAGCATTTCTTCAGACTCATATTTTTCTCCCGCAAATTAACATAACTGTTTACAATAAGTATAACTTTTGTTGAGCATCATTCAATTTACAAATGTTTTAAGATGCTTGATAAATGTGCTTATATCATGCAACCTATGTTATATATACTTTATCTGAAATAAAAAAAGAGAATCATCACTTGGATGATTCTCTGAATATCTTCTAACGCTCGGGCGTTCCCGACTCTATTAAACGAGCTCGAGAAGAACTTCCATTGCAGCGTCACCCTTTCTAAGGCCAACCTTAACGATACGTGTATAACCACCGTTACGTGTAGCATACTTAGCACCGTACTCGTCAAAAAGCTTTGCAGCAAGATCTACCTTCTTGGTATTCTTCTTCTGACCAGCCTTAGCTGTTGGAACCTCAGTTACAGGGTAAAGGTATGCAAGGATCTGACGACGAGCAGCAAGTCTTGAAGGCTTATCCTTCTTGATTGTCTTCTCTACTTCGTCATAAACTGTAACCTTCTTACCGTCTACAACTTCCTTAACACGCTTGCCCTCAGCATCCTTACGAGCAACCTTAGCCTTTACAGTTACTTCTTCGAAGTTGTCCTTCTCCTTAACTGCAAGAGCGATAAGCTTCTCAACCTGCTTACGAACTTCCTTAGCGCGTGCCTCAGTTGTGAAAATTCTACCGTTATGAATAAGAGATGTTGTAAGAGCACGAAGCATAGCCTGTCTCTGTCTTGACTCTCTACCTAACTTTCTGTATTTTGCCATTTTTATAATCCTCCACCGTGCTTTTTAGTCTTACCGGTAAATACCTCTCAGCGTCTGTGGCTTTTCACAGATTACATACTATAAGAGAAGATCACTCTTCTCTTATAGTAAGGCTAAGATTCAATTCCTTAAGTTTTGCAAGTACTTCCTCAAGAGACTTACGACCAAGGTTACGAACCTTCATCATATCTTCAGGAGTCTTTGCACAAAGCTCCTGAACTGTATTAATTCCAGCTCTCTTAAGGCAGTTGTATGAACGAACTGATAACTCAAGCTCGTCAATATTCATTTCCAGAACCTTTTCCTTCTCATCATCCGGCTTCTCGATCATAACCTCAGCATTCTGAGCATTCTGTGAGAGCTCAACGAAGAAAGTCAAGTGCTCTGAAAGGAACTTTGCTGCATCAGATACAGCATCGTCCGGACTCATAGTTCCGTTTGTAAATACATCAATAGTAAGCTTATCGTAATCGGTCATATTACCTACACGAGTATTGCTTATAGACATATTTACACGTTCAACTGGTGTATAGATCGCATCAACATCGATCACTCCTGTTGGAAGATCATTTGTCTTTGATCTGTCTGCACCAACATAGCCTCTGCCCGAAGTAACAGTTATCTCCATCTCGAAGTTGGCTGTACCATCAGTAGCAGCAATCTTCTGATCCGGGTTAAGAATCTCTATATCTTCTGTAAGCTGGATATCAGATGCAGTAACTACACCCTCTCCATCAAAACTAAGATATAAGATCTTCGGGTCATCGGAGGACGATGTGTTCTTAATTTCAAGACTCTTGAGGTTCATGATAACCTCAGTCAGGGAATCCTTGACACCAGGAATAGTATCACTATCCTTGTCAGCGCCATTGATCTTCACCTGAGATACAGCTGTACCAGGTAATGCAGAAAGCATGATACGTTTCAAAGCATTGCCAAGAGTTGTTCCATAGCCTCTTTCCAGAGGTTCACAAACAAATCTGCCGTACTTCTTATCATCTGAAATCTCAACAATCTCAATGTTTGGTTTCTCAAAATCGAACATGCAATGCCTCCTTTATTGCAGGCTAATTATTTTGAATACAACTCGACGATAAGCATCTCGTTAACTGGAACGTCGATTTCCTCTCTAGTAGGAAGCTGCTTTACAGTAGCCTTTAAGTTTTCCTGATCTGCATCAAGCCAAGCTGGTGTTAAACGACCGTTTGTTACCTCAAGGATATCCTTGAATCTCTGAAGAGACTTCTTGTTCTCCTTAACAGCAACAACATCACCAGCTGAGATAAGGTATGAAGGAATGTTTACAACCTTACCGTTAACAGTAATGAGTCTGTGACCAACGATCTGACGTGCCTCACGACGTGTACGTGCAAGACCCATTCTGAAGATTACGTTATCAAGACGTGACTCAAGGAGAACCATAAGGTTTGTACCTGTCTGGCCCTTCATCTTGTTAGCCTTTGCATAGTAATTTCTGAAAGGCTTCTCAAGAACGCCGTAGATGAACTTAGCCTTCTGCTTCTCACGAAGCTGAGTACCATACTCTGACATCTTACGACGAGGATTTCTGAGCTGTCTGTTTGACTTCTTATCAATTCCTAAAAATACAGGGTCAAGTCCAAGTGACCTGCATCTTTTAAGTACGGGAGTTTTATCAACTGCCATAATTCTCTCTCCTTATTAATATCATGAAAAATTACGTGATACGTCCTTTACATCCTAAGACTTCTTCGGACAGATTTGCCGTTATTTTATACATACTACGGCCTATGTCTTTTAAGTTTTGCGTTAAGCTAATCCAAAAAAAGATTATACTCTTCTGCGCTTTGGTGGACGGCATCCGTTGTGTGGAACTGGTGTTACATCCTTGATAGATGTTACCTCAAGACCATTAGCCTGAAGTGCACGAATAGCTGCCTCACGTCCTGATCCTGGTCCCTTAACACTAACATCCACATACTTTAAGCCGTGTACTAAAGCTGCCTTAACAGCAGTTTCAGCAGCCATCTGAGCTGCATATGGAGTAGATTTTCTTGAACCTTTGAATCCAAGACCACCGGCACTTGCCCATGAAAGAGCGTTACCCTCTGCATCTGTCAGTGTAACGATAGTGTTGTTGAAAGATGCCTGAATATGTGCCTGTCCGCGTTCAACGTTTTTCTTTACGCGCTTCTTTGTTATTCTCTTACCTGAAGCCATATTAAAACTAACCTACTTTCCTTTAACTGTCTTCCTGTATTTAAAACATGAAGATCACAATAGTTACTTCTGATCTAAAATCAGATCGATCATTTCTGATCTGGACTTTCTTACCTACAAGAATAAGCTAATTACTTCTTCTTGTTAGCTACAGTCTTACGTGGTCCCTTACGTGTTCTAGCATTGGTCTTTGTCTTCTGACCTCTAACTGGAAGGCCTCTTCTGTGACGGATTCCACGGAAGCATCCGATCTCCTGAAGTCTCTTGATATCAAGAGCTGTTGATCTTCTGAGATCACCCTCTACTACCTGGTTCTCAGCAATATAGTTTGCGAGTACCTTTACTTCATCGTCAGTGAGATCCTTAACACGTGTATCAGGGTTAACGCCTGTTGCCTTGAGAATCTTATCAGCTGAAGACTGTCCGATACCATAGATATATGTCAGACCAATCTCGATACGCTTCTCTCTAGGTAAATCGACACCTGCAATACGAGCCATTTTTGTTTCCTCCTGTTAAAATTAACCTTGTCTCTGCTTGTGCTTAGGGTTTTCGCAGATAATTCTGATAGAGCCTTTACGCTTAATGACTTTGCATTTCTCGCAGATAGGCTTTACTGATGATCTTACCTTCATAGTAATTCCCCTTTCTAATAACGAATTCGAACAAAGTTGCCGTATTATTCTAACAAAAGCATCTTTACTTGTAAAGACTTTTTTCAACTAATGTAAGAATGATTTTTTCGGCTTTATTTGTCTCTCCAGATGATTCTGCCCTTTGAAAGGTCATACGGTGAAAGCTCAATCGTCACCTTGTCACCCGGAAGAATTCTAATGTAATTCATACGAAGCTTTCCGGAAATATGTGCAAGTACCTGATGGCCATTCTCGAGCTCAACCTGAAACATTGCATTCGGAAGTTTTTCGATTACTTTACCGGTAATCTCAATTACATCTGACTTTGACATTCAGTTCTCCTCTTCATTATTTAATCAGTTTCTTCTTATTTACTTAATCAGAGTCAGGATCTCAGGTCCGTTCTCTGTAATAAGAATCGTATTTTCATAGTGGCATGATATGCTGCCGTCGTCTGGAATAACCGCCCATCCGTCAGCGCCTGTGTGTACTGCCGGTGAACCAAGTGTGATCATAGGCTCAACTGCAAGTACCATGCCTGCACAAAGTTTCGGTCCCTTCCTTCGAAGATCATAGTTTGGAACCTCCGGATCCATGTGAATCTCTGATCCGATACCATGTCCACAGTAATCTGTGATAACACCGCAGCCCTGAGACTCAACATAATTTCCTATTGTGGCGCAGATATCATTTAAATGATTTCCTTCCACAGCCTGCTCAGCACCCTTCCAGAATGCATCATAGCAAACCTTCATGATTTTCTTAGCGTCATCGGAAACATTACCCACTGCCCAGGTTCTGGTAGCATCTGCATTGTAGCCATGATAGCTGGTGCAGGTATCAACCGAAACGATATCTCCGTCTTTTAATATACGATGACGATCAGGTATACCATGGATAACTACTTCATTTAATGATATACAGCAGCATCCGGGAAAATCATACAATCCCTTCATACTTGGAAAACCGCCAAGCTTGCGCATGGTCTTCTCGGCAAACTCATCAAGCTCTCCGGTGCTGATTCCGGGTGCGATCTTCTCACCCACTCTTTCATGCATTTCGGCAAGAATCTTTCCAGCCTCACGCATCAATTCGATTTCTCGCTTTGATTTGATTTCTATCATTGATAACTTCTTTCCGACTCAAAACTTAGAAAAAGGGATATGGCTCAGTTCGAGATATAACGACTGAGCTTATATCCTCAAAGTGTTACATTTATTTATTCTCAAGAATAGCAACCACGTCATTAAATACTTCCTGAAGCTCCTTTGTACCATCAACCTCGCGAAGTACATCGGCGTTCTTATAATAAGAAATAAGTGGTTCTGTCTGCTTATGATAAACATTGAGACGATCCTGAACTGTCTCCGGCTTATCATCTGAACGAATGATCAGTTCTGATCCGCACTTGTCGCAAACATTCTCTGTCTTTGGAGCAGCATATACAATATGATATGTTGCACCGCACTTAGGACATGCTCTTCTTCCTGACATACGCTGAACGATAGCCTCATCAGGAACTTCGATATCCATTGCGCAATCTATCTTATCACCTTTTTCAGCCAGTGCCTTTGTAAGACTCTCTGCCTGAGGGATAGTACGTGGGAAACCATCAAGTACATATCCATCCTTACAATCATCCTGAGCAATTCTGTCAAGAAGCATTCCGATGGTTACCTCATCAGGAACAAGCTCACCCTTATCCATGTAGGACTTAGCCTTCATTCCAAGCTCTGTACCACCCTTGATGTTTGCTCTGAAAATGTCTCCGGTTGAAATGTGTGGAATACCATACTTATCTGCAATCTTAATTGCCTGTGTGCCTTTACCTGCACCAGGTGCTCCCAGCATTACGATCTTCATTTAAGGCCTCCAATATAGTCTGATAAATAAACACTTATAGCCTCCCCGAAATCATGTTCAGAGGAGGCTTAATATCATCAGTCGTTTAAAAATCCCTTATAGTTTCTTACTACCATCTGTGACTCAATAGCCTTCAATGTCTCAAGTACTACACCGATTATGATGATCAGTGAAGTTCCTGCGAAAGAAATTCTGCCTACATTGAACACTCCTGATACAAAGATAGGAATGATGGCAACTATGGCAAGGCCGGATGCACCGATAAAAATAATATAAGTAAGAATACTGTCAAGGTAATCGCTGGTTGGCTTTCCAGGACGGATGCCCGGGATGAAACCACCCTGCTTTTTCATATTATTCGCAACCTCTAAAGGATTAAAAGAAATCGATGTATAGAAGTATGCGAAGAAGTACAGAAGAAGTATGTAAAGGATAAGACCGATGCTGTAGATCGGAGCATCCGGATCACACCATGAGCCAGAATTAAGACCTCTTAAGATCTGACCTGCAACTGTACCATAATTTACGTTCAGAACCTGTCCAACTACAACGGGCATTGTCATAAGTGAACTTGCAAAGATAACAGGCATAACACTTGCTGTATTAACCTTGAGCGGAATTGATGAAGACTGTCCTCCAACAAGACCTCTGCCCTGTACTCTACGGCTGTACTGTACCGGTATCTTGCGTTCTGCGTCAGTCAAAACGACTGTAAATGCAACAAGAGCGATAAGACATGCTGCGATGATAATAGCAGCAACAACCATTGTTGCAACATTCTTTCCCTGTATAAATCTTACATACAGAGTCTGAAAATCACTAGGAACTGATGAGAGAATATTGAAAAGAAGCACCAGGGAAATACCATTTCCGATGCCCTTATCTGTAATCTGCTCACCAATCCACATGAGAAGAGCTGAACCTGTAGTCATCGTAATAACAGCGATAACGACATCAGCAATCTTTCTCACTGTGCTCGCATCAGCGTAACCGATGAGAAGTCCCTGTCCGCCAAATCCGATAGCCATAGCGCTTGACTCGATAAGAGCAAGACCGATGGTAACGTATCTGGTGTACTCGGTAAGCTTCTTTCTTCCCTCTTCACCATCCTTTTGCAACTCTTCAAGAGCCGGAATGGCAACTGCAAGAAGCTGGATGATGATGGATGAAGTAATATACGGTGTGATTGACAACGCGAAGACTGACAGCTGCTCGAAAGAGCCGCCAGTCATCGTATTAAACCAACCAAATGCATCATTGTTAGCCATGCTGTTAAACAGCTCGGCAAAATACTCTGAGTTTACACCCGGAATAGGAAGATTCGATCCAAACCTAATTACTACGAGCATCAGGAAAACGAATATAAGTCTATTTCTTAAATCCTTAACCTTAAATGCATTTAGTAGTGATTTGAACATTAGATTACCTCACAGGTTCCGCCTAAAGCTTCAATCTTTTCCTTTGCTGATGCAGAGAATGCTGTTAACTTAACGTTAAGCTTCTTTGTAAGCTCACCGTTTCCAAGAACCTTAACACCATCGTTAATCTTCTTGATAACGCCCTTTGAAAGAAGAGCCTCGATAGTAACTTCCTCACCATCGTTGAACTTTGCTTCAAGAACAGAAAGGTTGATACCTGTGATAACCTTAGAATTACGATCCGTAAATCCTCTCTTAGGAATACGTCTGAACAAAGGCATCTGACCACCTTCGAAACCAGGTCTTGGTGCTCCAGATCTTGCCTTCTGACCCTTATGGCCCTTACCAGCTGTCTTGCCGTTTCCTGAACCATGACCACGGCCACGTCTGAAGTTCTTTGACTGCTTAGCGCCGTCAGCCGGCTTTAAATTAGCTAACTCCATTGTATGCCTCCTTAGATTTCTTCAACTTTTACAAGATGGTTAACTCTCTGAATCATACCTCTTGTAGCTCCATTGTCCTGAAGCTCTACAGTCTGACGAATCTTACGGAGACCAAGAGCCTGAACAGTTGCTCTCTGCTTAGGGATAGCACCGATTGGAGACTTTACAAGTGTAATCTTTAACTTCTTATCTGCCATTACTTTACCCTCCCTGATTAACCTGTAATCTCAGCTACAGTCTTACCACGAAGAGCAGCAAACTCCTCAGGAGTCTTCATTGCTGTAAGACCCTCAAGTGTAGCGAGAACTACGTTTGTCTTATTGTTTGAACCTAAAGACTTTGTACGAATGTTTCTGATACCAGCAAGCTCAAGAACAGAACGAGCAGGACCGCCGGCGATGATACCGGTTCCTTCTGGTGCCTTCTTAAGAAGTACTGTAGAACTTCCGAACTTACCTACATAATCGTGTGGTACAGACTTCTCATCTGTTACAGGAACTGTAACGATAGCCTTGCAAGCAGCCTCACGTGCCTTACGGATAGCCTCAGGAACCTCAACTGCCTTACCAATACCACAACCTACATGACCATTGCCATCACCAACTACTACGAGAGCAGAGAATCTCATGGTACGACCACCCTTTACAGTCTTCGCAACACGCTTGATGGCTACGACATTGTCGTTTAATTCTAACTGATTTACATCAATTCTTTCACGCTTCATCTTGCTTGTTTCTCCTCTCGATTAGAATTCAAGGCCAGCTTCTCTAGCAGCATCTGCAAGAGCCTGAACCTTACCGTGATAAAGGAAACCACCTCTGTCAAATACAACAGTCTTAATTCCCTTAGCCATAGCCTTCTCAGCGATGGCCTTACCAACGTACTGAGCAGCCTCAATGTTATTTGTGATATCTAACTTTGCATCCTTATCAAGAGTTGAAGCAGCGCAAAGTGTGTTGCCTGCAACGTCATCAATAATCTGTGCATACATATGCTTGTCAGATCTGAACACTGAAAGACGTGGTCTCTCTGGAGTACCAGATAAACGGTTTCTAAGTCTTACGTGCTTCTTCTGGCGAAGTTCAGCTTTATTTCTCTTACTTACCATTTCACTTTCCTCCTAATTACTTCTTACCTGTCTTACCAACCTTACGTCTGATTGTCTCATCAGCATACTTGATACCCTTGCCCTTATATGGCTCCGGTCCTCTCTTGCTGCGGATCTCAGCTGCGTACTGACCAACTTTCTCCTTGTCAATACCCTTTACGAAGATTGTATTTGTACCCTCGAGAACAGTCTCAACGCCCTCAGGATCTTCCATAGTTACAGGGTGAGAATAGCCAAGTGTAAGTGTAAGTGTCTTACCCTGCTTAGCAGCTCTGTAACCAACACCGTTGATCTCGAGCTTCTTCTCGAATCCCTTAGAAACACCGTCTACCATGTTCTGGAGAAGTGCTCTTGTAAGTCCGTGAAGGGACTTCTCTTTCTTATTATCATTAGGTCTTGTAACTACAACCTCTCCGTCCTTCTGCTCAAGTGTAAGCTCAGAAGCGAAAGCCTTCTCAAGAGAACCATTAGGTCCCTTAACAGTTACGAGGTTGTTGTCCTTGATCTCAACAGTAACGCCTGCTGGGATAGCTACCGGTAATTTTCCGATACGTGACATACTATGTCTCCTCTCTCTTAAATTCTCTGTCTAGCGACAGTTTTCAGATTTTAATAGTTTCAATTTGTGAATAATTCCGTTTCCGGTCAGTAATTAAATTACCAAACGAATGCGAGAACTTCTCCACCAACGCCCTTAGCTCTTGCCTCACGATCAGTCATAACGCCCTGATTTGTAGAAACAATAGCAATACCAAGACCGCCAAGAACAGATGGCATATTCTCCTTGCCTGCGTAAACACGAAGACCTGGCTTAGAAATCTTACGAATACCACTGATGATCTTTTCGTTCTTTGTAGCGCCGTACTTCAGAGTTACCTTGATGTCTTTGAACTTACCGCCATCAACCAGCTCATACTTTGCGATGTAACCCTCATTTACAAGGATGTCAGCAATAGCTACTTTCATCTTTGATGATGGGATGGTTACTGTGTCATGCTTTGCAGTATTTGCGTTACGAATTCTTGTAAGCATATCTGCGATTGGATCACTCATACTCATTTTTACGGATATCCTTTCTCAAATAGTGTAAAAATAAATTTGTTACAAATCCGAAATATTTTCGGACAAAGCAAATGCCACGTCTCCAGGTTGTTCTCACCCGACCAGTCCATCTCTCTTCCAGGAGAAGATAAATGCTTAATCGAATGGTACAGAACTGAATCTGTACTTCCTGTGGCGCAACATTTACATTATAACCATTTTATTCCGAGTTTCAACCCGGTCTGGCGTATCTTTTAGAAATATTTTTGTATTTCCTTGAATACAATCCAGAAATTATCACCTTTGACAACATTTTGGATATAAATCCAAAACATTGCCATCGGCTCTAGTAGAGTTTAAAGACTTACCAAGAAGCCTTCTTAACTCCTGGAATCTCACCCTTGTATGCTAACTCACGGAAGCAGATACGGCAGATGCCATACTTCTTGAGTACACTGTGTGGTCTTCCGCAGATCTTGCATCTTGTATAAGCTCTGGTAGAGAACTTTGGTGCCTTCTGCTGCTTTAACTTCATTGATAACTTAGCCATATTTCCCTCCGATTACTTTGCGAACGGCATGTTGAAAAGTCTGAGAAGTTCTCTTGCCTCTTCGTCAGTCTTAGCTGTTGTTACGAAGATAACGTCCATACCTCTAACCTTGTCAACCTTATCGAACTCGATCTCAGGGAAAATGAGCTGCTCCTTGAGTCCAAGTGCATAGTTTCCTCTGCCATCAAATGCATTAGGATTTACGCCTCTGAAGTCTCTAACTCGAGGAAGCGCAAGATTGATAAGTCTGTCAGCAAACTCATACATCTTCTCACCACGAAGAGTTACCTTGCAACCGATTGCCTGTCCCTCTCTGATCTTGAAGTTTGCGACTGACTTCTTTGCCTTAGTTGTTACAGCCTTCTGTCCTGTAATGATCTCAAGATCACGAACTGCGCTGTCGAGAACCTTGGAATTTTCCTTAGCTTCTCCTACTCCCATGTTGATAACGATCTTATCAAGCTTAGGAATCTCGTTTACATTCTTGTAACCGAACTTCTTAACCATAGCATCCTTGATTTCGCTATTGTAAAGATCCTTTAATCTAGCCATTTTAAAATTCCTCCTTTCTCTTAGTCAATAACCTTACCAGTTTTCTTAGCAACTCTAACCTTCTTGCCGTCTCTTACTTCGAAACCAACACGTGTTGGCTGTCCGTCTACAACGAGCATAACATTAGAAGCGTCGATAGCTGCTTCCTTATGAAGGATACCACCCTGAGGATTTGCCTGAGATGGCTTCTGGTGCTTGGTTACCATATTGCAGCCTTCAACGACTACTTTATTGGTTGCTGGGTCAAAGCTAAGAACCTTACCCTGCTTACCATTGTCCTTACCGGCAATGATCTGTACCATATCGTCTTTCTTAATTCTACGCATCTGGTAACCTCCTTACAGTACTTCCGGAGCGAGTGAAACGATCTTCATGTAACCATGATCACGAAGCTCTCTAGCTACCGGTCCAAAAATACGAGTTCCCTTTGGTGTTCCATCGTCCTTGAGAATAACAGCTGCATTCTCATCAAACTTGATGTAACTACCATCCTTACGACGAATGTCATCAACTGTTCTTACAACAACAGCCTTAACAACATCGCCCTTCTTTACCTGTCCGCCAGGGATTGCATCCTTAACAGATGCTACGATTGTATCTCCGACTGCAGCATATCTTCTGGTTGAGCCACCCATAACGCGGATGCAAAGAAGCTCTTTTGCACCTGTGTTATCAGCAACTCTAAGTCTTGTTTCCTGCTGAATCATATAATGCTCCTTCCTTGCCTCTTAATTATTTAGCCTTCTCAACGATCTCTGTCAGTCTCCATCTCTTGGTCTTTGACAGTGGTCTTGTAGCCATAACCTTAACTGTATCGCCAACACCAGCTTCGTTGTTCTCGTCATGAGCATAGATCTTAACTGTTCTCTTAACGATCTTTCCGATTACCGGATGCTTTACGTGATCTTCGATAGCGATAACGATGGTCTTGTCCATCTTTGCACTAACGACCTTACCGGTACGTGTCTTTCTAAGATTTCTCTCCATTGTTGTGCTCTCCTTTCTCACGCTTTAGCTTTCTCTGTGATAACTGTCTGAATACGCGCGATGTTCTTACGAACCTCTGTTATTCTAGCTGTATTATCAAGCTGATTTGTAGCGTTCTGGAATCTCAGGTTAAAGAGTTCCTTCTTGGCTGAAACAAGGTCAGCATTAAGCTGCTCTGTTGACTTTGCCTTTAACTCATCTAAGTAGGTTTTCTTCTTCATTAGTTATCACCGCCTTCCAGATCTGCCTTGGAAACGATCTTGCAATTACAAGGAAGCTTGTGTGATGCAAGTCTAAGTGCCTCTCTTGCGATCTCCTCAGGTACGCCTGCTATCTCAAACATAACTCTACCTGGCTTAACAACTGCTACCCAATATTCTACAGCACCCTTTCCGGAACCCATTCTGACTCCGAGTGGCTTTGCTGTGATTGGCTTGTCAGGGAAGATCTTGATCCAAACCTGACCGCCACGCTTAATGTATCTTGTAAGGGCTACTCTGGCTGCCTCGATCTGATTTGATCTGATCCAGCAAGGCTCAGTTGCGACAATACCAAACTCACCATAAGAAATCTTGTTTCCTCTGGTTGCTTTGCCCTTCATGTTACCACGAATCTGCTTACGATACTTCGTTCTCTTTGGCATTAACATAATTACTTATCGCTCCCTTCCTTGTTTTTCTTGGCAGGAAGAACTTCTCCCTTATAAACCCAGACCTTAACACCGAGCTTACCATATGTTGTATCAGCCTCGGCAAAGCCGTAGTCGATATCAGCTCTTAAAGTCTGAAGAGGAATTGTACCCTCAGAATAGAACTCACGTCTAGCGATATCAGCACCGCCAAGACGGCCACTTACAGAAGCCTTGATACCAAGTACGCCAGACTTCATTGTTCTCTGCATAGCCTGCTTCATAGCTCTTCTGAAAGATACACGGTTCTCAAGAGAAAGTGCGATGTTCTCTGCTACAAGCTGAGCATCACGATCAGGTCTCTTGATCTCCTTGATATCGATGTTAACGTTCTTTGAAGTAAACTTCTGAACTTCTTTTCTTACCTTCTCGATCTCTGCGCCGCCCTTACCGATTACGAAGCCAGGCTTTGCTGTAAAGATAACTACACGAACCTTGTCGTTTGCAGCTCTCTCAATCTCGATCTTTGAAACGCCTGCAGAATAAAGTCTCTTCTTCAGGAATTTTCTGATATTGTAGTCCTCAACAAGTGTATCGCCAAAGTTCTTCTTGTCAGCATACCACTTGGAATCCCAATCTTTAATAACGCCGACTCTAATGCCGTGCGGATTGACTTTCTGTCCCATTTATATGCCTCCTTTTACTTTCTCTCGTCTAAAACTACAGTAATGTGTGAGTTTCTCTTTAAGATTCTATAAGCTCTGCCCTGTGCTCTTGGATGAATTCTCTTCATTGTTGGAGCTGCACCAGCATAGCACTCAGCAACATAGAGGTTATCTCTGTTCATGTTGTTGTTGTTCTCTGCGTTAGCAGCAGCAGACTCAAGAAGCTTCTTTACTAATGTAGAAGCATATCTAGGGTTGTATGAAACAATACCGAGTGCCTCGTCAAGATTCTTGCCTCTGATAGCATCAAGAACGAAGCATGCCTTCTGAACTGATACTCTTGCATATGAAAGAGTAGCTGAAGGTCTCTTTACAGTATTTGCATTTCTCTCTCTCTTAATCTGAGATCTATGACCTTTTGACATTGTTAAAATGTCCTCCTTTCAAATATGCGCGAGTTTAAGCTCTCTTCTCGTTACCGCTGTGGCCGTGGAAAGTTCTTGTTACAACGAACTCACCAAGCTTATGACCAACCATGTCCTCTGTAACATATACAGGAACGTGCTTTCTACCGTCGTGAACCGCAATCGTGTGACCAACAAAAGATGGGAAGATTGTGGAACGACGAGACCATGTCTTAATTACGGCCTTGTTTCCGGAAGCATTCATTGCATCAACTGCCTTCTTAAGTGAAGCATCGATGAATGGTCCTTTTTTAATTGAACGTGCCATATTTTTCTCTCCTCCTCAATTATTTGATGGCTCTACCATCGCGTCTTCTGATAATAAGCTTATTAGAAGCCTTCTTCTTGTTACGTGTCTTGAGACCAAGTGCTGGCTTACCCCAAGGTGTGCAAGGTCCAGATCTACCGATAGGAGCTCTACCTTCTCCACCTCCGTGTGGGTGATCGTTAGGGTTCATGACAGAACCACGAACTGTTGGACGCCATCCCATGTGTCTCTTTCTACCAGCCTTACCAATGTTGATAAGGTTGTGATCGCCGTTACCTACAACACCGATTGTTGCACGGCACTCGATAGGAACCATTCTCATCTCGCCTGATGGAAGACGAAGAGTTGCATACTTTCCTTCTCTTGCCATAAGCTGAGCAGCATTACCTGCTGAACGAACCATACGTGCGCCCTTACCTGGTAAAAGCTCGATAGCATGTACGTTTGTACCTACAGGAATCTTTGAAAGAGGAAGACAGTTACCTACTCTTGCCTCTGCGTCAGGACCGCTCATTACCTTCATACCGTCTGTAAGGCCGTTAGGAGCAAGGATATATGCCTTTGAACCATCAGCATAAGCGATAAGTGCAATGTTAGCTGTTCTGTTAGGATCATACTCGATTCCGATTACTGTTGCAGGGATACCATCCTTTGTGTTTCTCTTGAAATCGATGATTCTGTATTTCTGTCTGTTTCCACCACCCTGGTGACGAACAGTGATCTTACCTTGATTGTTTCTACCAGCGTTCTCCTTAACTGTAGAAAGAAGTGATCTCTCAGGAGTCTTCTTTGTAATCTCAGAAAAGTCTGAACCGGTCATGTTTCTTCTCGAAGGTGTATAAGGTTTATATGTCTTAATACCCATGACTTGTTTTCTCCTTTAATGTTGTCACGTATAATAGAGAATTTTTCACGTGACTGTGTCTGCTATGTCAACTCAGAATCAAAGACCCTTGAAGATCTCGATGTCCTTTGACTCCTCTGTTAATGTAACGATAGCCTTCTTTGTCTTAGCTGTCTTACCGAAACGGAGACCTCTTCTCTTTGTCTTTCCGTCAGCGTTCATTGTGTTAACAGCCTTTACCTTTGTTCCCTCGAACATCTTCTCAACGGCCTCTTTAACCTGAGACTTTGTTACTTCAGGATTTACAAGGAATGTATACTTCTTGGATGCCATCTCGCCCATTGACTTCTCAGTAACAACCGGACGAAGAATAACGTCATAATACTTGATATCTGCCATTATGCGTATACCTCCTGAATCTTCTCAACAGCTGCCTTAGTAGCAACTACTGTCTGGTACTTAAGTACGTCATAAACATTGAGTTCGTTAACACCAGCTGTCTTAACATCTTCGATGTTTCTAGCTGAAAGAACTGCGCTCTTATCTGCAGAATCAAGAAGAACGAATGCCTTATTAACCTTAAGAGCATCAAGCATAGCCTGGAAGTTCTTAGTCTTAATCTCTGGGAACTTGATCTCATCAACTACGATAAGCTTGTTCTCAGCAACAGCATTGGAAAGTGCAGACTTAAGAGCTGCTCTCTTTTCCTTCTTGTTCATTGTTGTTGTATAATCACGTGGTGTAGGTGCGAATACAACTCCGCCGCCCTTCCACTGCGGTGCTCTGATAGAGCCCTGTCTTGCATGTCCTGTTCCCTTCTGTCTCCAAGGCTTTCTTCCGCCTCCTGAAACTTCAGAACGAGTTAATGCTTTCTGTGTGCCCTGACGCTTGTTAGCAAGCTGAGCAACAACTGCGAGGTGAAGAAGGTGCTCGTTAACCTCAACTCCAAATACGGAATCTGCGAGATCCATCTTGCCAACTTCCTTACCCTGCATATCAAATACTGATACGTTAGCCATCTATATGTTCCTCCTTTCTTTCGTCTCAGGCCTTTACTGCTTCTTTAACAGTAATAAGAGCCTTCTTAGGTCCTGGTACAGCTCCCTTGATAAGAAGCAGGTTGTTCTCAACATCAACCTTAACGATTGTAAGGTTCTGAGTTGTTACCTTTACTGCACCCATGTGTGAAGGCATTCCCTTACCAGGAAGTACTCTTGAAGGTGTAGCAGATGTACCGTTAGAACCCTGATGACGGTGGAACTTGGAACCGTGACCCATAGGTCCTCTGTGCTGACCATACTTTCTGATAGCTGACTCGAATCCCTTACCCTTTGAAATAGCGGTAACGTCTACCTTGTCACCCTCAGCGAAGATGTCTGCCTTAATCTCATCCTTAACGTTGTAGTTCTCAGCGTCCTCAAGTCTTAACTCCTTGACAAATCTCTTGCAAGGTACGCCAGCCTTATCGAACTGACCCTTCTGTGGCTTGTTGACAAGCTTCTCTCTCTTGTCCTGGAAGCCTACCTGAATTGCTGCGTAACCGTCATTCTCTACTGTCTTAACCTGTGTTACTACACAAGGGCCAGCCTGAAGTACAGTTACTGGAATAAGCACACCATCTGCATCCCAGATCTGTGTCATTCCTACTTTTGTAGCTAAAATAGCTTTCTTCATGTGTTCTCCTTTCTACAGCGGAGTCCGATGTCTCAGACTCATCCTAGAATCATTACTTGTTCTTCATCTTGATATCAACGTAAACGCCTGCTGGCATCTCCAGTCTCTGAAGAGCATCCATTGTCTTCTGGTTAGGACTGATAACGTCGATAAGTCTCTTGTGAGTTCTCTGCTCAAACTGCTCACGAGAATCCTTGTACTTATGTACAGCACGAAGGATTGTAACAACTTCCTTCTTTGTTGGAAGAGGTACTGGTCCGGAAACCTGTGAACCTGTCTTTTTGCAGTTCTCCACAATCTTTGCGGCTGATTCGTCCACAAGTGTGTGGTCGTACGCCTTGAGTGTGATTCTCATTACTTGACTTGCCATAAAAAAAGTCGCCTCCTATCGGTTATTTGACGATAAGTCGGTGACTGTACATTAATATGCACGCAAAACAATCGTGAGATTATGTTTTGTGCATCAAAAATCCATTTGCTGTTTAATGGATTAAATTGTAGTACAGTGACCTGCCGTCAGTTTCTAAACTAGACATTCGCTCCGTGAAGTTCTCTTACATGCCTTATACTTGGTTGCCGTATCAGCTCTCAGGCGGAACCCTAAGGTTCACTGGATCTTTTCAGATAATACTGTACGGATCTTGGCTTTCGTCCATGCAAGTAATCTTCAGTTCATCGCTATCATGTCACAGCGAATACTAAGATAACACAGGCTTTTTCTGATTTCAAGCGGTTTTTCCTAAAAAATGTATAAAATCCTATGCATTTTCCACCTAGCCGTGCGTATCTTTATTAATGTACCGCCCAGCAGGGTCACACCCTGCCGTGCGTGTCATATAATAACATCAGCTTTTTTTATTTGCAAGCCCCTATTTAATTTTTGTTCAAAAAAAGAGTCCGGACCCTGTCCGAACTCTTCTGTAAATCTTCATTATGCTATCAATCTATTTCATCTATATCAGGTGATGAAGCTGTAAGTGTCGATAAGCTTCCGCCAAGATTTGCCTTAAGTGTTCCGTCGGAATTGGTAGATACCTTATTTCCGTCAGAATCCTTGAGATTATTCTTGTTCTTCTGAACCGCACCGCTTGTTGATACTACATAGTCCTTACCATTTACGTTACATACCATATACTTGCAATCAGAATCAGCGCACTGAAGTTTTCCATTGTAATAAAGGAATCCATCCTTAACTCCGGTATATCCTCTGCCATTTGACTGTGCATAGAATGTGATCCTGTCTCCATCCGCTTCTGTCATGGAGAATCTTCCGGTCTTTACCGAGCAGTCATTCTTTGTTGAGCCGCAATAGTAATAGTAGGTTTCCGATTCATTTTCTGTATAGCCCTTCTGCATTCCGTAAACAGGATTTCCCTTTTCATTGAAAAGATACTTCTTGGAATTGATTGACTGTACAAGGTAGGCCGAGCTGGATCCTGCCGCTACATATCCGTTTGCCTTGAAGTAGAAGTACTCTACATCTCCGGTAGCAAGACTCTCATCATATGATCCTGTGCCTGATGAAACCACAGGTCCTATGGTGGTGTACCAGGTTCCTGAGATCTGCTGTCCCTGCTTGAAGTTTCCGTCAGTCTTCTCGGAAAAATACATGTATCCGGCTATCTCAGGACTCGCCTCGGTAACCTTTGTCCACCCAAGCTGCATAACACCGTTATCATCAAAACCATACTTTACTCCATCTATGGTCTTTACTGTGACATTCTCATTCTGTGCACAATACTTCTGCTTATTACTGGTTCCGAAATAAAACCATGCATATGATCCGGTCGTATAGTGAGAATCGTTAGCGTACTGGTAGATCATCTCATCCGGAATAGCTATATACTTCCAGCCTGAGGCAGCCGCTCCGGAATTAGGATCGCAATAGTACTTATAGTCATCTATCCATCCTGTCTGCATGATACCGTTCTCATCGAAGTAGTAATCATACCCGTTAACATTCTGCCAGCCGTTCTTACGAAGAGTTCCGTCCTGAGTAGCATAATACCATATGACCTGACCGTTACTGTTGGCCTTTATCCATGAATTGGTAACAACACTACCGCTGTCCTGAACATATACTTGCTCTCCACCCGCATTTGTTGTCCATCCTGCTGCCATAACTTCGATGGCGGAAATTGCCGCCAATGCTCCGGTTACGAGCATCAGTTTTGCAAGTTTCTCTTTTAACATATATAACACCCTCCTGATGATCTCCACGGAAGACCATCGTAAAATCCTTATTCCGCCTTGAATCTAAAAAAATCAATGCTTGATGTAATAATAATAACTTTAGGGTGTATCAATTGCAATTTATATTCCATTAACAATCAACATGAAAAAATTACGATTATCTTACACCGTTTCGCCCTAAAACCCTTGTATTTCTATGGTTTTCAGACATTCTTCATCCATCTTCCGGAGCATCCGCAAGGAAGAACCAATCCTGTTTCAGTAACAGGAAGGCCAACCTCTTCTGACTGAATGCTTCCTCCAAATCTCTTCTTTATAAGTACACCCAGCATATAGCTCATGACAGCAGGCTGAAGTCCTGTTGTATATGAATTAATAAGGAAGAAAATACTCTTATCTGTCAGAAGTTCAGATGAAAGCTTAATGAGCTGATATACAGCATCTTCAATTTTCCAGATCTCTCCCTTTGGTCCTCTTCCATATGACGGCGGATCCATGATGATAGCATCATACTTGTTTCCGCGACGTATCTCTCTTTCCACAAACTTCATGCAATCGTCCACCAGCCATCTGATAGGAGCCTGAGAAAGTCCTGACGCCTCGGCATTTTCCTTCGCCCACTGTACCATTCCCTTTGAAGCATCAACATGAGTCACATGCGCACCTGCCGCAGCCGCAGCCAGTGTAGCACCTCCTGTATAGGCAAAGAGATTGAGCACCTTTACTGGCTCATCTATCCCAAGTTTTTTTCGTCTTTCCGTTTCTCCCATTATCTCATTGGCGAACCAGTCCCAGTTAGCTGCCTGCTCAGGAAAAAGACCGGTATGCTTAAACGCAAAAGGCTTAAGATGGAATGTAAGAGTACGATCCTTTTCCGGTA
Organism: Oribacterium sp. C9; assembly: GCF_002007235.1. Lineage (GTDB taxonomy): Bacteria > Bacillota > Clostridia > Lachnospirales > Lachnospiraceae > Oribacterium. The sequence continues at coordinate 190,643 of NZ_MUHW01000001.1, read as the reverse complement.
CTTTTGAAAGATTCTCATATACCGGTTCAACCGGTCTGTATGTCTCCTTTGATTCCGGAGCAAGATTGGAGAAACTCTTTCCTGCGCCGCCCAGGACATATGAGATTTTCCACTGCTTAGGCAGATCAAAAAACTCCCATTCTCCCCCGCCTCTGTCAGAACGATGATAGTGTCCGTTGAGCTTTTTCCATGCGGCATTTTTAAAAGGAGTCTGCCAGATAACCTGAGGATCCGGTCTTCTGAGAATGTACTTTCCCCATCTTTCAAGCTTATCGCCTGAACTTGTATCAATCACTTCATAGTCTTTCCAATGATCTGCTATAAACATCTGATTATCTCCCTCCACTGAGTAATTTCCACGAAAAAGGTATGTATTTTTTAAGCATCAGCTTCAATCTGTATGCAATAACTATGCTTATCACAGGTGTGGCAAAGTACGCCGCCAGTCTGAATGCCTCTTCAGCAAACCCATGATAGCCAACGTTCATGTACTCTAACATAAATATCACCCCTCTGGCAATCGGGAAATGTACTGCATACAAAAAGAAACTGTTTTTCATGATTTCACGGGCATCAGGCATCCTTTCAGGCAGCACTAACCAGATACCGATGCAGAGCAGCAGACGGCGCAACGAGCTCACTACAAGCTGTCCTCCCGTTGACAGAATATCAATTAACACATCTTTAGGGAGCTTAGCAAGCACTCCACTCATAAATACGGAAATGTCTCCACCAAAATACCAATAGGAAAGCTGATTCATGAGACCTGTGTCCACAGGTGACACAACAAAATTCTGCATCCCCACAGTTGTAAATATCTGCGAGATCCACACTAGAGCTATAAGCAACACTCCAACTACGCGTCCCGTTTTTTTACTATTTTCAAAAGAGCTGCCGAAGAAGCATGCAAGTGCTCCCCCAGTAAAATAATAAATCAAGGCGTCTTCATTAATTAACGGAATATCTCCTCCATTGATAAGAAAGCATATATAAAGGACTCCCGCAAGAGCTGCTACTACCCCTCTTTTTAATAGCAGATAAAAAACCGGGGCAAGAGCAGTCAGTAGTATAAGCTGATACAGGTACCAAAACACCGGATTGTACTTGTAGTTCGTTACCGCCGCGTTTAGCTCCGCTATGCTTACCGAAGCTCTCCCCATCACAATATATATTATATAGTAGATAACGTTCCACGCCCCATAGGGAACCAGAAGTGTCATGAACCTGCTCTTCCATTTTCTGACAATGTCTCTAAATCCGCCCAGAGTCCTATAAAACATGTATCCCGAAAGCATAAAGAATCCGGGTACTGCCGCCTGTCCCAGGGCATTGGAAAAAAAGTTCTCGATATGGGCAGCGATTCCTGTCATCCCGCCGAGATCGATATTATTCAGATCAGAAGACTGGATCATCAAGAGCAGAGTACTGTTGTCCGATGCAAAATTCACGGAATGCACCAACACCACCAGCACACTCATAAGAAATGTAAATACATATACCTTGTTAGAAAAACTGTTCTTCGTCAAAACTTTTCCTTTAAAAAATCAAGCTTTATCGTAACATCCGCGCAGCAGATCTGCTGCCGCACTATTCCACTCAGACTTTTCAGACGTTCTCTAATGCAAGCAGCACGCCTGCCAGAAAGCCTTATGGCATAAACAATAAAAGGCCGTCCTTTCCGGACGACCCTTCATCTCTGTACAAACCCAAGTGTTTCCTTATCATATAGAATCCATGGTCTCGTACTATTATATAACAATTTTAATCAAATGACAGTTCCATCTGCTTGTTCACACCTGCACGATGCTCTCTGTAAGCAGCAACCTTCTGGTTGATTCTTGTTGAAGTATCAAGGATAGGAGAAATACTCATATCGTGATTCAGACTATCAATAAGAAGTGCAATATACTTTGACATGTCTACACTTCTGTACCATGGCTTGGTAAGAAGCTCAGGCTGCTGATAGATAAGATCTGTGGTGTAAACGCCGTTAAGTGTGCCGTTTGCATACGCCTGATCGAACTTGTTAAATCCTGAAGTGAAGAGACCGAATGTGCAGCATGCGAATACTCTCTTGGCCTTGCGCTCCTTAAGTTCCTTGGCTGTATCGATCAATGACTCACCGGAGGAGATCATATCATCAATGATAAATACATCCTTACCTTCAACGTCTGTTCCCAGGAACTCGTGAGCAACGATAGGATTACGTCCGTTTACAACCTGTGCATAATCACGGCGCTTGTAGAACATACCCATGTCGATTCCGAGAACGTTGGCATAGTAGATAGCTCTTCCCATACCACCCTCATCAGGGGAAATGATCATCATATGATCCTTGTCGATATCCAGATCATCGATGCTGTTGAGGATAGCCTTGATGAACTGATATGAACATGAGATGTTATCAAAGCTGTCACGAGGGATAGCATTCATGACTCTAGGATCATGAGCATCAAATGTGATAAAATTCTCAACACCCATCTCATGAAGCTCCTGAAGCATGATAGCACAGTCCAGAGACTCACGGCCTGTACGCTTATGCTGACGTGATTCATACATGAAAGGCATGATAACATTGATACGCTTTGCCTTTCCTGTTGTTGCCGCGATCACCCTCTTAAGATCAGCATAGTGATCATCCGGAGACATATGGTTTATCTGTCCGAAGAGGCTGTATGTCTGTGAATAGTTCATAACATCAACCATAAGGTAGAGGTCAACACCACGAACTGTCTCTAAAATGTTAGCCTTTGCTTCACCTGAGCCAAAACGGGAAACCTTTGACTTAACGATGTAGCTGTCCTTCTGATAACCGTTGAAAGCGATAGTCTCTTTATGCTCGCTCTCACGCTGACCGCGCCATTTTGATAAATACTCATCTACTCTCTGTCCGAGAGGCATGATTGAGTCAAGTGGCATAAGTGCAAGAGGTCCAACCGGAATACGCTCAATAAACTCTGAAGTTCTGGAATCTGACATTTCTTTTTCTCCTCCTTAAGAACTGTCCTAACTGTATACATCTGTCATTTTATAAATAAATCAACAAAAACCATAGTTTTTATCTACTATCTTTCTGATGACCACTAGATAAATTACTTCATCGTTTGATTGCTGTCAATACAGTCTTTGATCATTTCCATATAGAGGAATGATGTAATAATCGGATATAATTCGTGAAGATATACGTTCCGTGTACAAATCTCTGATCATATTTAAGCTCAGATTAGTGGAAATGATCACAGATTTGTGAAAAACCATACGCTGGTTAAGCACATAGAACAATTTTGATGTTGTATAGCTATTATTTAATTCTGTCCCTAAATCGTCTATGACCAGAAGATCACAATTCAATATAGCATCCTGAATTTCCTGCTGATCCTCATCATCCTTTCTCATAGCTTTGGAGAAGCTTTCAAACAGATCCGTACTTGTGAGATATATGACAGAATGAAAGCTGTCCATCAAAGCCTTCGCAACACAGTTAATAAGAAAGGTCTTTCCGGTTCCGGTACTTCCGGTGAACATAAGACTTCCTCCCTTTTTATCGAAGTCTCTGACCCACTGAAGAAGTGACCTGTGAATCTCTCTCATATAATCCCTGTTGGTCCTGCCATCTGCAAGTATAGGCACCTGATCATCGTATCTGTTGATATCAAAATAATCAAAATTCTGTTTCTCAACTATCTTATCGATGTTTGACTGCTGATACAGATACTTCATCTGCATCTCTATAAAGCAGTGGCACTTCCTGCCGTTTATAAATCCCGTATCCTTACAATCAGGACATCTGTAATGAAGCTCCAGATAATCTTCAGGAAGTCCATGCTCCGACAGTATATCTCTTTTACGCTGACGGACCTTTTCTATGGAAGCTTTAAGCTCGGACAGCTTTTCCTTTCTGCCCTCCTTCATAAGATGAAAGGTTTTAAGAGACTCCGTACGGACATAATCCTCAAGGGCTTTAAGCTCCGGAAGCTTCCGATATACCATGCTGCGTCTCATCTCCAGATTTCTGTTATCTTCCATCCGGCGTTCATCGTAGACACGCATAATCTGATTGTACTGTGCATTAGTCAATGACATGATTCATCCTGTTCAAAAGGCGTGTCTGTACCAGACCATCAAGGTCATCCGCACGCTGAGTGAAATTAACAAATTTGTTGGTCTTTGCCACCGGCTTCGGAGCCGCCTTCTTTACAGCCTTCTCTTCAAAGGACTTAACCAGCTCTCTGGCCTGCTGAAGTGTAACAACTCCCTGCTCATGCCAGTTTATAGCCACAGCCTGCATGTACTTATATGTAGTCTTCTTTATACTTGCACAGTACTCAAGAAGATACTCTATAACATCTGCAGACATGTTGAGATCCTTATACATATACTCAAGAGCTTCTATCTGTCTGATACTCGGAAGTGTAGGAAGAACGTGCTTGGCTACAAAAAGAATTCCCTTAAACTCTTCGTCATCCTGAATATCATCCACTGTGCCTTCGATATGCTCAATGGCCTCCTGTGCCTTAAAGAACTGGTCCTCAACCTGCTCCATGGATGCTGCATGCTCTTCAGCTTTTTCTGCTGCATCCTCTTCTGAAACCGCTACTCCTTCAGAGCTCTTGAAAACACCGAGCTTCTCCCAATATCTCACAGCTCTCTCAATATCATTATCTGTAAGATTCAGTGAATCCGCAGCTTCCTCAAGAGAATACTTCTCACCCCTATGACGCAATATATATAAATAGACCTTAATATAGTCTCCATTGGCAGTTCCGAGATACTTATCCAGAAAATCATCTGATATGCATGTCGCTCGAACCGCAAGATTATCAACAATATTTGTGCCCATCTCATAACCCCCAAAAACGCACGAGCATACGTGCCTGCACTGCAATACAGACACTGCTCCCTCATCAGTGCCTAGATATTAACACACTAAAAATGGGGCTTCAATAATCCCAGTCCACAACTTTATCCACCATATTTATCCACATTGCTGTGGATAATGTGCACTACTAAAATGTCAAGTGCCCTACAATCATTTTAATTTGTTCACAATTTAAATACAATGTGTAAAAACACGCAAAATCAATGTCAATATCCTTGTGTAATTGTATTTTAAAAGTACAATGCTTAGTTATCCACATCAAGACGGTGGATTTCCTTTATTTTCAGAAATAAAAAAATTTATTTTATTTTCAAAAAGCACTTATAGTGGTGGCAAAATAATCTTTTTTATGCGTTTTTTTACCTTATATCCCAAAATTACATATATTTTAACCATTTTTTTAAGTCAAAAAATTTATTTGTGGATTATATACTTTTACACATAGATACGTATGGACACAAAAAAAGAAGCGGCATATAAGCCGCTTCCATCTATATACGAGGATCAATCATCACTACTCCACAACCGCACCCGGCAGTCTAAGGAGATCTTCTCCTACTTCATAAATATTACCTGCTCCCATGGTGATGAGAACGTCACCTTCCTTAACACGTTCGAGAAGGAACTTCTCTATATCAGCAAATTCAGGAATGTAATATACATTGGTATTCTGTTCCAGCATATGCTTACGAAGATCATCAGAGCTTATACCGATGGTGTTCTTCTCTCGAGCCGCATAGATATCCGCCAGAACTATCTCATCCGCCTGACTCAGCGCTCCGGCAAAGTCATCAAGAAGTGCCGCTGTACGACTGTAGGTATGAGGCTGGAATGCTATCCAGAGCTTTCTGTGAGGATACTTCTTGGCAGCTTCAATGGTTGCCGCTATCTCCTGAGGATGATGGGCATAATCATCAATAATTGTGAATCCGTTAACGCTGCCCTTTTTCTGGAAACGTCTGTCTGTTCCTGTGAAACGGCGAAGTCCCCTCAAAATGGTGTCCATATCTATACCGAGATCTCTGCAGACCGCAATTGCGGCCATGGAGTTATAGATATTGTGTTCTCCTGTGACGCCAAGCTCAACCTTGGCAATTTCCTCGCCCTTATAGAAAAGTGTATAAGTCGGATGCGCCAATTTATCATAGCTTATGAAGTTGGCTGTATAGTCTGAATCCTTATCGTGACCGTAGGTTATGCATCTGCAGTTTAATCCTGTAGTAAAGTAGTCATAATGCTTTATGTCGCTGTTTATGACCAAAAGACCATCTTCAGGAAGCTTTTCGGCAAAGAGCCTGAAGCTGTGGCGTATATCATCTATATCCTTGAAGAAATCAAGATGATCTGCTTCGACGTTCAGTATGACCTCTATTGTAGGAAAAAATGATAGAAACGAGTTGGTATACTCGCATGCCTCCACAACGAAAGTATCCTGTCCTCCGACACGGATATTTCCTCCTATATCCTTCAGCATGCCTCCTACAGATACTGTAGGATCCGCCTCTGCCTCAAGAAGGATCTCCGTTATCATGGAAGTAGTGGTAGTCTTTCCATGTGTGCCGGAAACATTGATAGCCTGCTTAAAGTTACGCATGAGTTCTCCTAAAAGCTCGGCTCTTGAGAGCATAGGAATACCTGCATCCTTTGCCGCAGCAAACTCCGGATTGTCAGGATGGATAGCAGCTGTATAAACAACCACATCTATATCATCTGTAATATTTTCGGCTTTCTGAGGGTAGTTAACTACAGCGCCTTCTCTCACAAGCTTCTGTGTAAGCTCTGATTCCTTGCTGTCCGAGCCGGAAATTTTAAAATGTCTTGAAAGAAGGATCTCTGCAAGACCGCTCATGGATATACCGCCGATACCAATAAAATGAACATGTACAGGCTCATCGAATTTTATCTGATACATATATATACCTTCTTACTGTGAAAGTGTTTTAAGCACGAAGTGTATGATATTCCGTACTTTAATAAATGATTTTTCTGGCAGCAACGCCGCTGTCATAATTTACAGATTATATCATCGGGGTCAGCATTACGCAAGGGAGGCTGCGGAAGCTATCTTTTCCAGAATATCCATATAGTCACCGCAATACTTCTCATACAGCTCCTTCATCTCGTTTCTGAACCTCTGCTTTTCTCTGTCGGAAAGTGATATTTCAATCGTTCCTGACTTTATGCATTTCTGCCTTGAGCTGTCCTCTCTCATTTTCCAGAGCCTTCTTTCATATTCTCCGGCTTCAACAGCACATTTAAGTATGATATCTCTGTCCTCTGCCGGTAATTTTTCCCAGGTGACTTCACTCATTATGAGGAGCTCCGGAATCCTCATATGTTCATCCAGACTGTAATATCTGGCATATGCATCATGTTTCATGGCTTCGTAGGACGACCAGTTATTCTCAGCTCCGTCTACCTCATGGGTCTGAAGAGCGTCTCCCACATCCTCATAGACGATAGGTACAGGGGTTGCTCCAAGTGCTCTTACCATATCCTTTGCAAGACTTGAATCCTGAACTCGTATTTCAAGTCCTCTCATATCCTCCAGACTGCTTATAGGCTTATCTATGGTGTAAAAATTCCTCACTCCTGCGTCGAACCATGCCATAGCCTTGAGTCCTGAGCCTTGAAATGAACTCATTATCTCCGCCCCGATCTCTCCGTCCAGAACCCTCCACATGTGATCTGCATTCTGATAGAGATATGGCATCTGGAGCACCACTGATTCAGGACTGTAGTCAGCAAGGCTCGATAGTGAGCCTCTGGCAAAATCTATGCCTCCGTACTTCATCTGCTCCATAGTAGATACCTCATCTCCCAGTTCCGCTCCCGGATAGACCCTTATCTCTATGCGGCCTTCTGTTTTATCATTGACCAGCCCGGCAAAATATCTTGCAGCCTGTGTAGTTGGATAATCACTGGTCTGATTCTCAGCATATGTAAACACATACTCCGGTGTCCCCTTTGATTTTTTGTCCGAATCGCCTGACCGGGAGGATGATATCTGGCAGGCCGAAGTCATTAACACAGAACCCAGAAGCAAAAGCACCACTGCTCCCATCCTCCGAAAATTGTATCGCCAATATCTATCCATATATTTTCTCTCCTATATTACAGTCGGTTTCGGCTGCAATCACTTATTCACAGACGCTGTTCTGATCGCTGCTTATGATCAGCGGGCAGAAAAGTGCATCGAGATTCCCCGAACATTCTACCACTATTTTTTGTTGTGCTCACCTTATTATCGTTTGTGAAGATCGAGCAGCGTAAAACGCGACAGGACAGCGAATATATATATATATATATATATATATATATATATATATCCGCTGCCCTGTCTGAGAAGTTTTTATGAAAAAAAGTTAGTACACTTAATTAATATGCTTCATGGCATATGCCGCTTTTCCACTATCCCATGGAAGCAAGGATTCCGGCTCCGGTCTGGACATAACCAAAAAGCTTAGGTATGCAGAGTGATACCTCCGGGATGAATGTAATGCAAAGAAGGGCTATCACCATCATTGCATAGAACGGTACCATGGCTACAACAACCTTTTCTATAGGTCTGTGTGCAATGGCTGAACCGATGAAAAGCACTGCCCCAACAGGCGGTGTGAGAAGTCCGATACCGCAGTTAAGCACAAGAAGGATTCCGTACTGAACAGGATCTATACCTATTGACTGTGCTATAGGAAGAAGGATAGGTGTTGAGATAAGGATGATAGGCGCCATATCCATTATACATCCAAGCACCAGAAGGATGATATTGAGCAGGATAGCTATCACTACAGGGTTATCTGAAACACCGGTGATAAGGTTCGCTGCAAGATCAGGTACATGAAGTCTCGTAAGGCAGTATCCGAATACAGAAGATGTGGAAATAAGGATAAGCACTATGGATAATGTATCAATGCATGAATTGAGGCACTTCCATACTCCCTTCCAGGTAACTCCCTTATAAATATAGAGAGATACAAAAAGTGAATAGATAACTGCTATAGCTGCTGACTCTGTAGCGGTAAAGATACCTGCAACTACACCAACCACTACGATAAGTATGGAAAGAAGTGCCCAGAGTGATGTAGTGAGCTGTCTGAAAAGAATCTTTACCGAGAAAGGCTCTCCCTTTGGATAATGTCTCTCAAGAGAAATAATATATGAGCCTATCATAAGTGAGATCGCGAGGACAGCTCCCGGAAGATATCCTGCCAGGAAAAGTGCGCCTATGGAAATTCCGCCTGCTGTTGTGGCATAGATTACCATATTGTGTGATGGAGGAACCAGCATTCCTTCTACTGAGGAAGCAATGGTTACAGCTGTCGCAAAATCCACATCATAGCCTCTGTCCACCATCATCGGGATCTCAAGAGAACCGAGTGATGCTGTATCTGCGGATGCAGAGCCTGAGATTCCACCGAAGAAATAGGATGCCACGATATTAACCATGGCAAGTCCACCCGTCATCCAGCCTACGCATGCGTCCGCAAGATCCAGAAGCTTTTCGGATATTCCACCGGTACCCATGAGTACGCCCATGGTGATAAAGAAAGGTACTGCCATAAGCGAGAAGGAAGAAATTCCTTTAACCATCTGCTGTGCAACTGTATTGAGCGGTATCCCCTGATATGTCAGACAAAAGATAGATGATAACGCAACTGCATAAGCAATAGGAAAACGAAGAAGTATCATCACAAAGAAGGATACCAGTAAAACTGCTATCGCCATCGTATTAGCTGTCATAGTTATTTATCCTCCTTTTTTTCATCAAGTGTAAATCCAAGATCAGGTACATAATTCTTATCAAGGATATGTTCCACATCTACAACGATCCTCTCGATCTCAAAGAAGATCATCGCAACTCCTGCAAGAGGGATAGGCATGTACATCCATGTCTTGCTGAGCCATGGCATGGAAATATAGGTTCCCTTTGCGCCTATTCCTGTAGCATACTTCCAGCCTACCACAAGCATCACAAGCGCAAGTCCCATTACGAACAGATCTGACAGGAGATCAAGGAACTTAACGAGACCGACAGGAAGATAACGGTCAAAGGTAGTCATCCTGATGTGAGCATTGCGCCGTATAGCAAGTGACGCGGAAAGTACCGACATGTATGCCATAAGCGTAAGTATAACTTCCTCACCCCAGTTTGGTGCAGGGAAGAATGTCAGATATCTAGCTATAACGACCCATGTCATGATTATAATGTCTGCCACCAACAGCAGCTTGCATATGAGCATAGTAGTCTTATATACCATGTCATATACAGGTTTTGCTCTCTTTAAAAATTCCAGTATTGCTGCCATAGAGCCTCCTTCTGATTTGGAAACGTCAGTGCTGACCTTCTCAACAACTGACGCAGCATTCGAAGTTTTCATAGACTTTTGCCACCTCTCTTAAAAAAGGTGCTCCCGACATATGTATATGTCGCAGAGCACCTTAACTCATGCTGTTTAATACGTTTCAGAGATTATGCAAGAGCCTTGATCTTTGCATATACGTCAGCAAGATCTCCCTGTGCATTCTCCTCAGCGATAGCCTTACAAGCTTCCTCCCATGGACCCATGTCTGTGATCTCGATTACATTGCATCCACGAGCCTTGAGCTCTTCAAGAACCTTAGCCTCTGTCTCAACAGCGATTGTATGGCAGTAGTCAGATGCGATCTTCGAAGCCTCTTCGATTACAGCTCTCTGGTTATCTGTAAGCTTGTTGTTCCATGAATCCTCTGCGATTACAACCTCGATGGCACCAAGTGTGTGACTGTCAAGTGTAAGGTTTGGACCAACTTCATCAAATCTGTTTGAAGCGTAGTTAACGATAGGCTGACCTGCACCATCTACAGTATTTGTCTGAAGTGCTGAATAAAGCTCTGTCATGGAAACAGATGTAGCTGTAGCACCAAGTGACTCAACCATCTTTACCATGATAGGGTCATTGGATACTCTGATTTTCATTCCCTTAAGATCCTCTACTGATGAAACAGGCTTGTCCTTAACTGTAAAGAAATGTCTGAAACCTTCCTCGCCATAGAAGAGGCCCTTAACGCCGATGCCTTCCTTCTCTGACTCATCAAGGATCTCCTTACCGAGGTCACTGTTTACGAAATTCCAGTAGTGATCTCTTGATTCAAATGTATATGGAAGAGAAAGAAGTACTGACTTCTTAGCTCCATATGATGTAAGTGCAAATGCTGAGATACGTGAGATATCGATGTCTCCGCCACCGCCAAGCATGGAATCAAGTACATCAGACTCACTTCCAAGTACGCCTGAGCCCTGAAGATCAATGGTGATAGATCCGCCTGACATAGCCTCAACCGCCTCGATGAACTTCTTATCCATCTTTCCGCAGATAGTATCATCTACAGGGTTAACCTCTGCCATAGTAAGAACTACTGCAGGGTCAGCTGCTGCTGCCTCATTTACCTTGTACTCTCCGTCCTTTGCAGCCTCTGTCTCGGCCTTGGTTTCCTCAGCGGCCTTAGTCTCTTCTGCTGCCTTTGTCTCCTCAGCAGCCTTAGTCTCGGCCTTTGCCTCAGCCTTTGTCTCTGCTGCTGTTTCTGCAGGCTTCTGTGATCCGCCACATGCTGCCAGTGATGTAGCTACCATTGTTGCCGCAAGAACTGAACTTAAAATTCTCTTCTTCATACTGTTACTTCCTCCATTATTCAACCTGTGCCCTATCTCCCAGGCACTTTGTTTATCTGATAAAATTATATGGTAAGCACTTTCATTGTTCGATGGTAAATTTTTTGCATTTGTAGAAGAATTTTGTCCTCTTATGAGTTTTATTTATGTATAATTCGCCATTTGCACAAATATATGGCCATTCAATTGTGCACATTTTCTTATCATTTCTATTTTATTTATTTTTTTAATTACCATGTGTACAAATTAAACAAAAGAGCAGCCTTCTGTCCTTGCACAGAAAGCTGCTCCTATAGTATTTCATATCTAACATTTTTAAATAAACGGATGGTCCGCATGCCTGCATGCCCTGACATTTGTCTTTAATTCATGCAGCAAAAGTATCACTCTCCTATTAGCTCTGTCCTGTATTCAGAAGGACTTTTTCCGGTGACTCTTTTAAATACCTTCGCGAAATAATTGGAATCGGGGTATCCCACAGATCTGCCAATATCTTTTATGTTAACATAGGTCCTTGAAAGCAGTTCTTTGGCTCTGGTTATGCGGTATTCTGAAAGAAAGGAAACGAAATTTGTTCCGAAATTCTGTTTAAAGAGCTTACAGAAATAAGCCTCACTATAGTTCAGTGCCTTTGCTATATCCTGGACAGAGATATCCTCAGTATAATGCTTTTCCACATAATCCATCATAAGCTTATGACCATTCATGATGGATGACTTATCCTGTACAGCTCCTGACTTTACGGTTTCTCCCGGTATAGCATATCCAGACTCTTCCTTGCTTACAGGAAGCGATCTGAGCTTTCCCTGACTTATTTCATCCACATAGTGCATGGCCGTATCCACAGATGAAAAAAGCTCCTTATCATCGTAGGGCTTTAGAAGATAATCGAGAGCATGAACAGAAACCGCCTTTTTTGCATAGCTGAATTCATCGAATGCGGTGAGAAATATTATCACCGCATTCTTATCTTCCTTTCTTATTTCCTGAGCCGCCTGAAGTCCTGTAACTCCGGGCATCTCGATATCAAGTATAAGGATCTTTACAGCCTCCTCTCTGTATTTCTGAAGAGCTTCTCTTCCATTTTCCGCTTCATAAAACAAAGCCACCCCATCATATTTCGCTCTTAATTTTTTAAGAAGCACCTTTCTCTCTATGTTCTCATCATCTGCCACAAGTATTCTGTACATTATGTTGCCTCCTGAGGGATACTTAGAACTATTCTTGTTCCTTTGCCCTCCTCCGATTCGATTTCAAGTCCACCCTGTCCCTTGTACAGTGTATCTATACGTCTGTAGATATTTCCCAGTCCTATTCCTACTTTCGCAGTGCGGTTCTCATCCGGCTCCCTCAGCCTCTCCAAAAGCCCTTCAAGCACCTCTTTTTTCATTCCTAGGCCGTCGTCCGATATGGTGATGACCACCATCCCCTTATCCTTCATGCTAATGTCTACACTTACCTTTCCACCCTGCTCCTTTTTGGATATTCCGTGAACTATAGCATTTTCCACCAGAGGCTGCATGGTAAAAGAAGGAATCCTTATACTGCCTACGTCCTCCGGTCTGATAACTTCATACTGTACCCTGCTGCCGAATCTCATCTTCTGAAGATACATATAGTTTTCAGCTATCATAAGCTCGGATTCTATAGGAACCACCTGTTCCTTGGTGCTCAGATTATATCTGAAAAGCTGAGCCAGAGAATGAGTCATCTTCACTGTTGTGTCAGCCTCCTCAAGCTCCGCCATGGAACCTATCATATTGAGTGTATTGAACAGAAAGTGGGGATTGATCTGACTTTTCAAAAGCTCAAGCCTGTTCATATCGAGGCGCTTTTCCATCTCGATATTTTCCATCTTTTCCTGCTGCAGCAGTTCAGTCATGCGGTGATTCTCCCGGATAGTGTTGATATTATCCTCAGTGGCATGCTTCATACCGTTGAAGATCTTTACCAGATCTCCTATCTCGTCCTGATTTTCTATGCTGATGTCTTCACCGCTGAAATCCGACTGTCCTATGCGTCTCGCCTCCTGTGACAGCTTCAGTACCGGAACTACTATTGACTCAGTCATGGCACGGCTTACGCTGAATACTATGAAAAGCATTATGAGGGTAAAATTCGCCAGTATAAAAGGAAGCAGCCTGAATGTTGGCAGCTTTTCAGTATAAGCATCCGAACCGGCCTCAACAGTCAGCTGCAAAAGACGCCTGGAATACTGCTCCAGGTACTTTTCCCGCCTGTTGTATTCGCTCAGCCTCATGACAAATCCGGGCTTGTTGACACCGATACTCATCATATCGTCTCTGAAAGCCTTATACTGCTCATATGCGCTCTTTATATTCCATGTTCTGGCGTACCTTTCCGAACCTATGATCTCATAATCAAAGGGCAGCTCATTGACACTTCTTTCTGTACGGGCTATAGCATTGTCCAGGTTTTCTCTGCTGGTATCTGAACGTTGGGCTATGTACGAATGAAAAGCATTGCCCTCCGACTCCATGGCATCCATAAACTCCTGGCATATTTTATTTTCATCCAGTATCTCGCTGTAATCCTTCAAAGAAAATCCCATGGTGAGCATGGAAAAGCCGGAGGATACAAGTATGATAACTATGACAACAAGAGCAAAGCTCCTTACCTTTCTGTCTATGGAAAGCCTGAGCCATATCTTTTTAAGCATAGTTTTCCGCTACCTTTCTCTAGATATCTTCACTGATTTCCTTAGGTATCTCCAGTCTTGTCCCTATGGGGCCGGCTGCAGGATCCTTTCCGAGATGTTCGTTTCTCACTATACTGTCAATACGCTCAACCTCTTCCAAAAGATTTTTGGCACTAAGTATCACGGCACCCTTACCCCATGTGATGACCTGAACCACCTTATCCGAAGTGGCAACAGTCACATCATACTGTTTTTTCAGTTCATGCGTTTCTTCCTCAATATACTCATCAGCAGTCATGGCTTCTCTTGTATACACAACAAAGATGTTATGATACTTTATCTGCTCAACCTGATGTCCTGCCACACGATATGCATCGAATACAACTATCACAGACTTTCCTGTGAATCCTGCATAGTTAGACATTATGTCTAAAAGCTTACTTCTGGCGCTGTCTATATTTGTTTTTGCCAGCTCGCAGAGATCATCCCAGGCAAATATGATGTTATATCCATCCACAAGAAGATACTCTTTTTTCTTTTCGGAAGTCTTTATCTCACGATGGTTCTGAGCCTTGTTTGCCTCTTTTTCTTTGGCTCGTATGGTTCTCGCACTGGCGAGATTGACCTCCTTTGCCCTGTTCTTTATAGGGCCAAATGTACGTATGAATATTTCCTCAAGCTCCTGATCCGCTATATATTGTCCACCGTTTTTATATTTTTGATCGCTTTTCTTTTCACGACTTCTCTCCATCCGGACAGCATCGGCCTCAAAATCCCTTTTCTCCACATCCTCATAAAGGTCTACAGGAGATTCCACGTGCATGTAGCTCTCCACCTGATCAAAAGGAACTATATAACCCGATCCCTGGGCACAGAATACTGAGGAGCTCGGATTAAGAATATCATCATCCGGATCATAGCCACTGTTAAGAATCACAGATTCCGCATCATGGCACTTGTCATATCCGCTGAACCTCAGGAAAAGATGCCCTCTTCCCTTACTGTAGACCATTACCTCCTTGTGGTAATCTCTCATTGCCTTTACAGCCGCTGTTCCAACTATCACCGAGCTGTCATCTTTTATTTCAGGCGGGGCAAATTTAGCATTCATATTGGAAAGATCCGTCATGGCCCTTCCAACATATTCCTGTGGAATTTCCAGGGTGAAGGCATAGTAGGGCTCCAGCAGAACATTGACCGCCTTTCTTAAGCCCTGTCTTACAGCACGGTAGGTAGCCTCTCTAAAGTCACCGCCTTCTGTATGCTTGTTATGAGCTCTTCCTGCGATAAGTGTAAATCTTATATCTGTAATTCCGCTTCCCGTAAGTACTCCCACATGCTCCTTTTCCCGGAGATGTGTGAGCACAAGTCTCTGCCAGTTGACCGCCAGCTCGTCTGTTGAACAATCAGCCCTGAACTGAAGCCCCGATCCCCTCGGAAGCGGCTCCATAAGAAGAAGCACCTCAGCATAATGTCTAAGTGGTTCAAAGTGTCCCACTCCGAGAACAGGCTCCGCTATGGTCTCAAGATAGAGTATCCTGCTTTCTCCAAGTTCCAGCTCAATATCGAAACGTTCCTTCACAACTCTCTTTAGGATCTCTATCTGAACTTCACCCATGAGGTGAACGTGTATTTCCTTTAGAGCGTTGTCCCAGCTTATATGAAGCTCCGGAAATTCATCAGAGATGGTCATAAGCTTCCTGTAAAGCTCCAGAGAATCCACATCCCGGGAAACCACCTGATAATCCAGGACAGGCTTCAGGGACATTTCCTTTCCCTTCGGTTCACATCCTACCGAATCTCCTGTCTTGAGGCTTCCGACTCCAAGGACTGCACATACAGTGCCTGCCTCCGCGGTGTCAACATTAACATACCTGGAACCGCTGTATATCCTTATCTCTGATACCTTTTCATCAGGTACTATCTCGGTTCTAACCTTCAGTTCTCCACCTGTTATCTTCATATAGGTAAGTCTTCTGTCGGAATCATCCTTGGCTATCTTGAAAACCTTTGCCCCAAAGGCATCTGGATAAAGCGGGATCTCTGTGAAGGTATAAATACCGTCAAGAAATTCTTTCACTCCGAAATTCTTCAGTGCCGAACCGAAATATACAGGGAACAGCTTTCTGTCCCATATCATATTTCTAACATCCTTAGGATCCAGCTCTCCCTTCTCCAGATACTTCTCCATGATCCGCTCGTCACATATGGCTATATTTTCCTTCAGAGTTTCAGACATGGAATACACACCCGCATCGCTGAAATCAACTGCGGAATTTCCAAAATGCTTTTCCAGATCTCTGAGAAGCTCTTCCTTATCTGTTCCGGGCTGATCCATCTTGTTGACAAATATAAATACCGGTATACTATACCTCTCCAGCAGCCTCCAAAGGGTCTCTGTATGACCCTGAACGCCATCGGCGCCATTCACCACCAGTATGGCATAGTCAAGTACGCTAAGTGTCTTTTCCATTTCTGCTGAAAAATCCACATGTCCCGGGGTATCCAGCAGGGATACCGCTATATCTTTAAGGTCAAAGGCTGCCATCTTTGAAAAAATGGTGATTCCTCTTTCCTTTTCCATATGATTTGTATCGAGATAAGCATTACCGTTATCTACACGTCCCAGACTTCTGATCTTTCCCGATTCAAAAAGGATACTTTCGGACAATGTTGTCTTACCTGCATCAACGTGAGCCAGTATTCCTATTACCAGACGTTTCTTTAACTTTTCCTCCAAAATGTATCCTCCCGATTTTGGTCATTTTTTTACACTTCACTATGATAGCATACTTCATGTATCAGAACCAAAATTGTGTATAACAAAAAAGTGATGATCCAGGTATGTATTCCAAATGGAATAAACCTTCATTAAGATCATCACATGTTAACACCTGATATTTATTTCTGCTTCTCGATCCACTGCTTAAGTTCGTTCACTATTTCCGCCGGATTTTTTCCCTCTTCATCTATAGTAACATCCGCATATTTCTCATAGAGTGCAGTTCTTTCGTCATAAAGATCCTTCAATGTATACCCTTCAGGTATAGCAACCCCACGGTCTACGACATTACCGATCCGTTTCTCCATTTCCTCATACGAAACCTTGAGATAGACCACCTTGCCTATTTCCTTGAGGTGATCCATCGCCCAGTCTTCATAGCAGATAGAACCACCCGGAGCGATAATAGAATTTTTCACATTGAGTTCTGCAGCTATATCTCCCTCTATCTTCAAAAAGCCCTCATTTCCTTCTGAAGCGATTATTTCCTTCAATAGCTTTCCGGTCTTTTCCTGAATCAAAATGTCTATATCCACAAAGCTCATTCCGAATCTTTTGGCAAGCATGACTCCGATGGTTGATTTTCCACATGCCGGCATACCGATCATAGTGATATTCATAAAGCTAATGTCCTCCAAAAAATTATCCGGCAGCTGATTTAGTACCTGCCAGATTCAAGTGTTTTTAATGCCGGTCCTTGGGTTTACGCCCCAAAAGACCGGCACTTTATAGAACAAAGTTTTTAATTACATCTGCTCTCCAAAAAGAGTGAGCGGTGGTACCAGCTGCTTCTTTCTGGATACCACTCCCGGAAGGATAACTGACCAGCAGTCCTCGAGTCCGCCTTCAGTGTTCTCTCTCTTCACAGGCTCAACGCCGAAAGCATTGGCAATAAGCTTTCCAGCTCCCTGTCCGATGGCAAGAAGGTCAGTACTTCTGTCAAGAATGTTTGTGAGCATGATGAAGCTCATGTCTATTCCCTCTACCTTCAGAGCCTTGTTAGCAAAATTCTCAAGTCCGTCCTTAAATGCCTCAAGCTCTTCCTTGTTAAGGCTTGTAACCTGGCTTACGCCGAATTCGATCTTTCCTGCCGTGAAGTGCTTGAAATCCTGATAGAAGATCTCTTCAATAGTCTTTCCCTTAAGGTTGGAACCGGCTGAGAACATGGAGAATGCATACTTCTCTATATCTACTCCTGCAATCTCGGCAAGCTCTCTTCCTGTCTTTTCATCAAGCGGAGTACAGGTCGGAGATCTGAAAAGCAGTGTATCGGAAATGATAGCCGACATAAGAAGACCCGCTGTCTGCTTGTCGATCTCGATGTTGTTCTCCTTGTACATCTGTGTAACTATGGTTGAGCAGCATCCCAAAGGCTGGTTTCTGAAGTATACAGGCGCCATGGTCTGTACTGTTGCGATCTTATGATGATCGATTATCTCGAGAATGTCTGCAGCCTCAATTCCTTCAACCGCCTGTCCCGGCTCGTTGTGATCAACAAGTATCACCTGTTTCCCGTGATTCCCAAGGAGATTTCTACGGGATACCATACCGAGGTATGTGCCATCCTTTGCCATGATAGGGAAATCGCGGTGTCTCTTGGATGCCATGATATCTCTCATGTCATCTACATAATCATCTTCTGTAAATGTGATGAGACCGTCAGTTGTCATGAAGTAGCTGATAGGCATGGACTGGTTGATAAGTCTGGCTGCTGTATATGCGTCATAGCTTGTTACCATGATGATCATGCCGTTAGCTTCAGCAAGACTCTTAATGGTAGGTGATACATTGGCACCCTCACAGATGATGATACAGTCAGCACCGTTATCCATGGCAGAAAGCTGATTCTCAGCTCTGTTACCAAGTATAACGATGTCATGCTTTTCAATATAATATGACATCATCTCAGGATTTGCTGCCGCAATAAGAACCTTACCCTCTGTACAGCAGCGGCTCATGTCTCCGGTAACAACTGTTGCCTCTAGTGTTTCCTGGATGTTAGCAAACTTTGTGTGAGCCTTGGAAATGATGTGAGAGTCATAAACATTGAAATATGACTTAGCAATATCACCGATGGTTATAACACCTTCCAGTGAATTGTAGGATGTAAGGACCGGTAATGTAACAAGATTATCCTCGTTCATCATGGTCCATGCCTTCTTAAGTGACATATCTCTGTCTACGCCGGGAGTTTTTCTGTATTCAATATCAGATACCTGTGTTTTTACAGATGTTATGAGTCTAGGCTCCGGAACTTTGAAATAGTCAAGGACGAAAGCTGTTTCTCTGGAAGGCTCTCCCGCTCTGCACGGAATATATCTTTCGGAATTAGTGATCTTATTCTTCAGTCTGGAGTAAGCTATCGCTGCACAGATCGAGTCTGTATCCGGATTTCTGTGACCTGTTACCAGTACTTCTCTCTCAGTGTTGTGCTGTATCTTCTTTTTTTCTTTTGCCATATATCCTCCGATCTTTAGGTGAAATTATAAAAAATATCCATTTTATAAATTTTTAATAGTTTACATATTGTAAAAATTTTATTCATATTTTGTTCATAATTAGATACTATATTTAATACATAGTAAAAAGTTAACAAACAAGTGACTTTTTAATCTCAGTCGTTGGTTATTTTTCCAATATAAATTTTTCATAATTGCCCCGGTTAGGCGAAAGCCTGCCGGGGTCTCCTCATTTATTACATTTCTTTTTATCAAACCGCAGGTAAAAACGCAATGGTTTGATATAAACTTATCTTATTGTATTTAACATTAGCCAATAAAAAAGGTCTGTAACGCCAAATGGCGTACAGACCTTTTTTCGTATTCTTAAATCACTTAGCGTAATCTACGGCTCTTGATTCACGAATGATATTTACCTTGATCACTCCAGGATACTGCATCTGATCCTGAATCTGCTTGGCCATATCATGTGCCATGATGGTCATATCATCATCTGATACCTGATCAGGAACTACCATGATACGTACCTCTCTACCCGCCTGAACTGCGAAAGACTTTTCAACTCCCTTGTAGGAATTTGTGATATCCTCAAGCTCCTTAAGACGATTTGTATAAGTCTCAAGTGACTTACGTCTGGCACCCGGTCTTGCGGCTGAAATAGCATCTGCTGCTGCAACTATACAAGCAATAAGTGAAGTAGGTTCTGTGCCGCCGTGATGGGAGGCAACAGTGTTGATAACGATCTCCGGCTCATGATACTTCTTACAAAGCTCAACACCAAGCTGTACATGCGTACCTTCAACATCGTGATCAATGGCTTTTCCTATATCATGCAGAAGTCCGGCTCTCTTTGCCATACGGACATCAAGTCCCAGCTCCTCAGCAAGGAGACCTGAAATCTGGGCAACCTCTACGGAATGTCTCAATGCATTCTGACCGTAGGAAGTTCTGAACTTCATGCGTCCAAGTAACTTCACAAGCTCAGGATTGAGGCCATGAACTCCGACCTCAAGAACAGCTGCATCACCTTCCTCACGGATAGTTTCATCAACTTCCTTCTGAGCCTTCTCAACTACCTCTTCTATTCTTGCAGGATGGATACGTCCATCTACGATAAGTTTTTCAAGAGCTATTCTTGCAACTTCTCTTCTGATAGGATCAAATCCTGAAAGAACAACTGCTTCAGGTGTATCATCTACTATAAGCTCAACACCTGTAAGCTGCTCAAGTGTACGGATGTTACGTCCCTCTCTACCGATGATTCTACCCTTCATCTCATCGTTAGGAAGCTGAACTACAGAAACAGTTGACTCAGTCACCTGATCTGCCGCACATCTCTGAATCGCATCCACAATGTAGTTTCTTGCATTCTTCTCCGCATCTTCCTTTGCCTGATTGTCAAGCTCGCGGATCATCATAGCATAATCATGCTTTGTATCTTCTTCCAGAGACTTAAGAAGCTCAGCCTTCGCCTGATCCCTTGTGAGTCCTGAAACTCTCTCAAGTTCTGTCACCTTCTGGTTATGAAGTTCCTCAACCTCTGTTTCTCTCTTGTTGATCTTCTCCTGACGCTTCTGGAGTTCCTGCTCCTTCTGCTCAAGGTTTGCTGCCTTTTTCTCAGAAGCTTCATCTCTCTTCAACATCCTGTGTTCAAGATCAGATACTTCCTTTCGGCGATCCTTGATTTCCTTATCAAGATCATTTTTTGCTTTTAATGCCTCTTCCTTTGTCTCAAGGAGAGCTTCACGTTTTTTATTCTCAGCTGTTCTTATAGCATCATCAATTATCTCTCTGGACTTCTGCTCCGCGGAACCAACTACCTTCTCATAGTCGGATTTAGCTTTGTTCTGGCCAGCAACGAACATAACGATACCCACAACAACAGCAACTGCTATAACAGCAGCAATTACTACTGGGGACACCTTGTGTACCTCCTTCACTATTTTGTTGTTAATGTACAAACAGATATGTGAAAAGCTATAAATGCCGACAAAACGGCCAAGCTCCGTCCAATTCCATTTATATAAAAAGTTATATTGCCATCAATATAATCATTAACTTAACCATTACATTTTATATAATATAACAGTTACTGTCAATAAAAAGGCGTGTGGACAAAGCCCTTCAGAAGTACGAAAAAAGGCCGCCAAATCATGGATTCAGCGGCGGCAATCTATATAAGATTCTTATCTCATTGACTCTTCTACACAGTTCAGTGTTCTGTAAAGCAAATTGTATAAGGTTGAAGCCTCTTCTTTGGTCAACTTGATACAGCTTCCCATCTCTCTGGGAACTTGCAGAGCAAGATCCTTCAGATCCTCGCCCTTATTTGTGATACTAACGTCAAGAGCACGCTCATCCTCATGAGAACGCTCTCTCTTAATCAGCTCCTTTGCCTCAAGACGCTTAAGAAGTGGTGTAAGTGTACCCGAATCAAGATACAGTCTTTCACCAAGTTCCTTAACATTTACACGCTTTTTCTCCCACATGACCATCATAACTATATACTGAGTGTATGTAAGATCAAGCTTATCCAAAAACGGCTTATAACGTCGCACAACCTCCTTGGCGCACGCATAAAGCGGAAAACATAACTGATTTTCAATTTTTAATGACTCATAATTCCCTGTCATCATATCCTCCGGATTTAGTCGCAGTGCAACGCATAATGCGTTATGCAAGTCTCTCGAAAACGCCGATATATTATCACAATCCCATGTTTCTTGCAATTAAATTTCTGTAAATCCTTATTTTATATGATTTACCCAAGGAAAAACCTACAGAAAATAAGGATTTCTTTATCATCAAAGTATTGCTGCTACCTTTTCCTCTACCTTTGCCATGTCCATGGTCGGTTCGAAACGATCGATAACCTCACCCTCACGGGTTACAAGGAACTTGGTGAAATTCCACTTGATATCTGATGTACTCTCATAGTCAGGATGAGCCTTTCCTACAAAATCCTTCATGAAGTCAGCCTGCTGACCTTCTCCGAATCCCTTGAAGCCCTGCGCTGCCTTAAGGAACTTGAAAAGCTCAGTCTCATTCTCACCGTTTACATCGATCTTTGCGAACATAGGGAAATTAACTCCGAATCTGCTGGAACAGAACTTGGCGATCTCCTGCTCAGTTCCCGGTGCCTGATGTCCGAACTGATCGCATGGGAAATCAAGTACAACAAGACCCTTATCACGATACTTTTCGTACATATCCTGAAGCTGCTCGTAATGAGGTGTGAATCCACACTCTGTTGCAGTATTTACAATAAGAAGTACCTTGCCCTTATATGCCTCAAGTGTTGTCTCGTTCTTATCCTTATCCAAAACCTTGATATCAAAAATATTTGCCATGTTATTCTCCTTTTTCTAATCCCGTATCTGTCGGGATTCCCACAATTTAAAAATGTATTCTACTACCAAAATCTCATTTAGGTTTCGCTCACGAAAGTGAGTCTATGTATCCGCATGCCTGAAGAGCTGCTGTTGCTCCATCTGATGCTGCTGTTGTAAGCTGTCTTACGTTCTTTGTTCGACAGTCTCCTGCAGTAAACACTCCATCAGTACCTGTCTTCATATCCTCGCCGGCTTTGATATATCCCTTCTCATCAAGCACTGCAACATTCTGGAATGCTGCGTTATCCGGCGCCTGTCCGATAGCCACGAAGAGACCCGAGATCTCTATGGTTCTTGTTTCACCACTGTTCTTATCGACAACATCAATTGAAACAAGACCTGATTCATCTTCATTGAGCTTAGTTATAGTACTGTTCAGTACGAACTCTACATTGTCCTTGGACTTTAAGCGCTCAACTTCCTTTTCGTCTGCCCTGAATTGGTCTCTTCTGTGTACCAGATAAACCTTCTCACAATAATTCGAAAGGAACTGGGCATCCTCAAGAGCCGTGTTTCCGCCACCGTTCACTGCTACGACCTTGTTTCTGTAGAACATACCGTCGCAGGTTGCACAGTAGGAAACTCCCTTCCCCACCAGATCCTTTTCATTGGGCAGTCCCAGTGGTCTGTTTTTTGCTCCTGTTGCAAGTATGACAGCCTTACACTCATATTCACCCTGAGAGGTCTTTACCCTTTTAATGTTCCCCTCGTCAGCTATCTCTGTTACACGCTCAAATTTCACCTCCGCCCCAAGGTCCTTGGCCTGATTGTAAAGACCTGTGGCGAAATCAAAGCCTGAGATATGGGCGATGCCGGGATAATTTTCAATATCAGGTGTATTTACGATCTGTCCACCATATGAAGCAGCTTCAATTACGAGTGCTGATTTTCCGGCTCTGACTGTGTAGATCGCCGCTGAAAGCCCTGCTGTACCTGCACCAACTATAATTACATCATACATATCTGATCCTCCATATCTTGGAATGTCAGCCCGATGAACACGCGTCCACCGAGTGTTACTGTTATCAGGTCTTAGATCCGACCCGATTAAAACTAAACCATATTTAACTTATGGATAGATTGTACACAACTTAAATTAGATTGTCAACAATTTATTCGCTTTTTCCAGAATTTTATGGATCATCAGGGCTCCTATGATCACGGTAGTAAGATAAATACCTATACCTGCACATCTTCCGACCATAATATCTATTTCATGAAATACCGGTTGCGAGCTAAGGTGAAAAGGAGAAATATAAAACATGTCGCAGTCGCCATAGCCATGAAGTGATATGTTGATCATCTCGGCAATAAAAGAAAAAAACAGGAATAAAGGAACAGTGCACAGAAAACCCTTTGCACCGGAAAGCGAAAGCTTTTTTACTGAAATATAAAGAGACAGCACTACCAGAAACAGATGCCACAGAAAACCATGTGCCGTCAGCAGTATATGTCCCGGATGAATAAGACCGTCATGAACTATAAGAGATAAGATTCCTCCCAGAAAACCATAGTCCTGAAGAAATGTCAGCAGCACCTTTCTAAGTTTTTCAGTTTTGAATCCCGCAAATGAATCTCTACTCAGTAAAAAAGCATACATCGCTATGATATACATAGGCATGGAGCAAAGCTGAAACGGAAAGTACCAGACATTATATCTTCCATCGAACTCTACAATCCATAGTGTCAGCTGCTTCCATATCTCGAGCACTATAAGCATCAGTCCTATACAGATGATAAATCTGTCATGCTTCATTACTTCTCTTTTCATTTTTCGCCCTTTACTCATACTAACAGTCCTCGTCAATAGACAGAGCTTTCGTTACCGTACTATAAGAAAACCCCTTTCTCATAAGGGATGCATATAGCTTCCTTTTACCATCCATATCAAGCGCCTCTATGTCCCGGCACTTTTTTCTTATGGCTGCTTTCACTGCCTTCATTTCAGAATCTCCGGATAATTCCTCATCCCCTCTGAAATCCGACATGGCCTGTTTGATGCAGTCTTGTGCCACTCCCCTCTGATAAAGCTTTTGTTCTATCTCCCGTATGGACTTCGTTCCCGAGTACTGCTTTATGAGTTGTTCAGCGAATCTCTGATCGTCTACATAGCCATACCGTTTCAGAAACTCCATGGTCTCATCCACTATCTCTTCATCATACTTTCCTGATTTAAGAAGCTTCTCTCTTAGCTTTGATTCAGTCTTCGGAGACTGTTCCAGAAGATAAAGGCTTCTCTCCTTGCATCTGTTCTTAAGCTTATCTCTTTCAGTCAGCTTCTGCGGATCAAGATTATATTTTGATACCTCATCAGGATGTTCATTAAGAAAATCTTCTACAGTTTTCAATTATATCTCCCATCTATAACTATAGCCGGAACACCCCATTCGGGATGTCCGGCCACAAAATTTTTCTGGTATAAATACTATATCAATCTTCGCTTTCCTCAGCCTCGGAAGCCGCTTCAGCCTCTTCATACTCGTCCTTGGGAAGTCCGTACTTTTCACGTACCTTACTCTCGACTTCAGCCATGATGCGTGGATTTGCCTTAAGGTATTCCTTGGCATTCTCACGTCCCTGACCGATCTTTTCTCCGTTGTAGGAGAACCAAGCGCCTGACTTATCGATGATGTTCTCATTTACCGCAAGATCAAGTACGTCTCCGGACTTGGATATACCTTCACCGAACATAATATCAAACTCACACTGCTTGAACGGAGGAGCGATCTTGTTCTTTACAACCTTTACTCTGACACGGTTTCCTGAAGCATCTCCGTTCTGTTTGAGTGTCTCCACACGACGTATATCAAGTCTTACAGATGCGTAGAACTTAAGGGCACGTCCTCCTGTTGTGGTCTCAGGGCTTCCGAACATAACACCTACCTTCTCACGAAGCTGGTTGATGAAGATCAGGATACAATTGGACTTGGAAATGATGGATGTGAGCTTTCGTAAAGCCTGTGACATGAGTCGCGCCTGAAGACCCACATGGGAGTCTCCCATCTCACCATCGATCTCTGCCTTTGGAACCAGTGCAGCAACCGAGTCGATAACCAGAATGTCCATGGCACCTGAACGCACCATGGTTTCAGCTATCTCCAGAGCCTGCTCTCCGGAATCCGGCTGAGATATGTAAAGGTCATCGATATCTACTCCGATGTCCTGAGCGTACTTAGGATCGAGAGCATGCTCTGCATCGATAAATCCTGCGATTCCGCCCCGCTTCTGTACCTCGGCTACTGCATGAAGTGCCAGTGTAGTCTTACCTGAAGACTCAGGTCCGTATATCTCTATGATTCTTCCCTTAGGAAAACCTCCTGCTCCCAACGCTATATCAAGAGAAAGGGAGCCTGTAGGTATAGTCTCGATATTGAGGCTGGCAACTGAGTCTCCCAGCTTCATGATAGAGCCCTTACCAAAGTTTTTTTCTATCTGTGTCAAAGCAACATCAAGTGCTTTTAATTTTTCCTCGTGATCCTGGTTCGCATTGACCGCGGATTTACTGGTCTTAGCCATGTTTGTCCTCCGTGAAACATATGTTTTGTGTTATTTTGTATTTTAAGCTTAAAATTTTTTTCTGTCAAGGAGTATAACACAGGCTAAAGCTCAATAATATACTCTAAAATACGACTATATTTTCAGGTCGCTCTTGCGTTCCTTACACAAATCCTCTCAGCGCTGCCTGATAATTCAAAACCGCACTTGAAGCATTGATGGCTGAAATATTGGCAGTGGCTTCTGATGCTATATACTGAGTAACTGCACCGTAATAGTCTTTATAGCTGATGAGACCTGCCGCAAGGCTTCTTTCCGCAGATGCCTTCTGTCGTGCTGCCACCATAAATCCCGCCTGTGCAGCCTCATACTGAGTTCCAGCCTGTATTGCAGTGTTATACAGAGAAGCCATGGTAATGTTAAGGTTTTCCTTTGTGGAGTTTCTCTTTATATCCACCTCGGAATATCCTGTGATGTCTGGATTCGCAGTTGCCTGGGCTGATCCGTATTCCACATTATAAAGTCTTGCTTCCTCTATATCCTTGTTGAGATCTCTCGATGCTATATAGGAGCCGTCATATAACGGCATCTCTCCTATGGAGACATTGGTAGCCTTGTCCATGTTCCAGCCAAGGACTATAGCCATATTATCTTTAATTGAGCGAAGGGATTCCTGATTACTGCTCAGCTTGATCTTTGCCCCCTGAAGCTCGACCTCTGCTGTCCTTACATCAATCTCAGTTGCAGATCCCACTGCCATCTGCCTTACGGCAGCATCATACTTGGCCTGATACATATCCACCTGCTTCTGGTACATCTTCTCCAGTTCCCTGAGGGACTGATATCCAAGAAAGGCAGAATTCATACCTGTAGTCACGGATACTTTGGTGCCGTGCAGACCTTTTTTGACATTGCGAACAATTCTCGTGAGATTACCCTCAGCGCCGGACTTCTGAACATTCAGGGTGGTCTTTCCCGTCACATTACCGTTATCATCCGTGACTTCGATTCCATAATTGTCCATACCGTTAGCATTTATCATGCTGCTGTACATTTTTATAAGAGCGTTATAGTTCGCTTTCTCCGAAGCATCGGTTGTCTCGTTCTTTTTATCCCTGAGCTCAGATATCTCCGACTCAACATCGCTGATGGATGCACTGATGGAATCGATGATATCATTCATATTGACAGCATAAGTGTCTATAGCCGCCGTCTGCTGCTGCGCTATCACGCTCCGGTACTCTACAAGATTGTTTATCTCGTCATAATCGATGACATCATCCAGAAGTCTGTTCCATGTGGCATCATCCATTCCATCCGGTCTTCCCGTGGAATCTACACCCGTAAGATTCACTGATGGTGCATTGGGATCATTTATATTTACAATAACTCTTGTACCGGGCTTCCTTGGCTGTTCAGCCATAGCACTGCCGCTTATGCCGGTGAGAAGTACAGCAGTCGCAGCAAACGCTGCCATGTTTTTTCTTCTTTTCATTTCATCACCTATGTACATTATTTTGAGCCGGAACCGCTGCCTGCAAGTCCGTCTCTGTATGAAATATAGGTAAAATATGCACCCTGCATATTATATTTCATGATCTGAGTGTTGATGACAGCAGAGTTATAGTTATAATTTGCAGTCTCTAACTCTCTCATACTGGACGAACCCAAAGCATAGCTTCTATTAGTCTTATCCAGGGTCTTAAGGAGGTTAAGCTCATTCAACTGCTGCTTTTTGTAATTGTTCTGAGCCTCCAGAAGTGCATTATACTTAGCTGTTATATCCGACTGAACCTGATTCTTATCGGAGTTGAGGCTTATGGCTGTACTGCTGGCTGTTCCTTCAGACTCCGCCAGAGTCATTTTTCTCTCATCTATCCTGAGTGTATAGCTGTTGCCCATAGCCTTTTGTATATCTTCCTGAAGATTGATCACTGCTATCATTTCATCAGTAACTTCAGGAACTTCACAGATAAGCGGCTCTGCATCATACTTCCATCCAAGATTCACAAGAACAGTCTGCTTTGCCTTTATTTGATCAGCAATGGATGACTGAAGAGAGACCTCAGCATCCTTCAACGTCTTCTCTGCGTTCAGCACATCAAGCTCTGTACCTGATCCAACCTGAAGTTTTCTCTGAGCCTGTTCAAGAAGTTTCGTATCCTGCTCTATGGCGATCTGATTGAGCTTTGTAGTCAGCTCCGATGTATATATGCTGATGATCTGCTGCTTTATAGCCTCAGCAGTAGCAACCTCTGTCTTTTCATGGCCAAGAGTCACAACTTCACGGTCAGAATTCTGAATCGTTGTATCAACATTTGCCAGAGCCTGCTTTCTGGTAAGCTCTGCTGAAGCATCTCCGGCATCGCTTTTACCTATAGCATTGTCATATACACTCTCTATGTTGCTTATAACATCGTCATAGCTCAGATCATAGGTACCGGTATCATTGTTATCCCTGTAATTTATCCAAAGGGACGAAACGGTTGGATTGTATTCGTGGACCAGATCCCTTATCTCATCCCATGTAAGTACATTATCTCTAAGTGCAGCCCACTGCTCAGCAGTTCTCTCCCTTTCATAGGAGGTCTGTCTCGGAGCCTTGTCAACAGTTGCTCTGGCGCCTGCCAATGCTGTTCCCTGATTCATCATCACAAGAGATAGCATCACGGCTAAAAGTCTTTTTCCATTTAATCTCATCTTTAAAACTCCTCATATTGTCCGGCTGTTTTATCCAGTCAACAGTATATTCTTCTTACAAAATATCCCGGAAAGCCAAAGCCTTCCGGGATACGATTCACAGTCTTCAGAATTCAATCCCGACCGCTTCAGTTATTATAACTCATTAATCAGGGAATCCGTCACTGAAATCTCCTGCATCAACATCAGTTTCATCGTCAGGTGTAGGATCATCGTCAGCCGCTCCGTATCTTTCCCAATCTTCAGCTGCTTTCTTCTGATAGTACTCCGAAGGTTTTTTTCCTTCCATATATCCCGGTGCAGGAACATCCCTGTCCACCATCTTTTTACTCTTATCCATGACTGTATAGTAAACAGGAAGTACAAGAAGAGCAAGGATGGTTGAAGCCGTAAGACCACCTACGTCTACTATGGCAAGTCCTTTCATCATCTCACCGTTATCGCCTATACCTATCGCCATAGGAATCATGGAAAGTACGGTGGTGAGCGTTGTCATGAGAATAGGTCTAAGTCTGGTAGCACCGGCTTCAATAAGAGCTCGTCTCTTCGGCATGGCCATCCTGTACTGGTTAACAGTATCTACATAAAGGATACCGTTGTTAACAACTGTACCAATGAGCATCATGAATCCAAGAAGAGAGACCATGGAAATGGATGAATCCGTAAGCCATAAAAGTGCGAAGGAACCTATCAAGGCAAGAGGCAATGTTGTCATGACCATGAAAGAGAATCTCATGGACTCAAACTGTGATGCCATTACTACCCAAATAAGGAATACCGCGATAACAAGGGCTCCTCCAAAGGCTGAGAACTCTTCGTTCTGTGACTGATCCGAAGAATTCATACCCATGGTCACTCCACTGTTAAGATACTTTGAAATAACCTCATTGTTGATACGCATTCTGGACATCTGATCCGCATTAGTCGTATAGTCAGCTGTGATAGTAACATTATACTTCTTATTTTCTCTCGAAATGGATGCAGGGGAATCCTCAAATACCACGTCGCTTATATCTTTAAGCTGTACCTGGGTTCCTGAAGGCGATGTCACAAATATATCCTTTATCTTTTCTACATCATCATACTCATCCTTAGGATACTCCACTGTGACATCAGTATTCTGTCCATCTATCTGCATCGTCATGGCCTTCTTACCTGATATCATATTATAAAGCTGAGTTCCGACTCCTGAAGGAGTAAGTCCTTCTGCCCCCGCCTTAATGGGGTCTACATGAACCTTGATGAGTGGTGCCGCATTTTCAAGTGATGAATGTACGGCAGTAACATCATTTCGATGCTGAAGTTCTTCGACTATATCTTTTGAAGCCTGCTTAAGGTTGTTATAGTTCGATGACTGTAAAATAACCTCATAGGTTTCCTTGGCAGTTGAAAGACCGGACATGGAATTGTCTGCCGTAACTGAAATGACCGCATCCGGTGTTCCGTCAAAAAGCTTACGATAATAAGTCGCCTTATCCTTTGTCTTCATGCTCCTGTTTTTTATAAGCTCAACCGAAACAGTAGAACTGCTTCCGTAATACATAGACTGGATACTGGAACCGCCAGAAGATACTCTGTAATTTTTTGTATCAGGATCCTTCGCGACTACATCCTCTATTTTGAGAAGTATATTATCTATCTCATCTATCTTAAGTCCTGCTCTTGTACTTACATCTATGGTTATCTTACCATCATCAGTTGCCGGCATCATCTCTACCCTGATATATTTCAGGAATCCCAGAGAAGCTATAAACAGTGCTACGGAAATGACAAGCACAAGCACCCTGTGATTAAGCAGCTTATCTATGATACCTCTGTACAGCACCTGCATTCTCTGAATAGCAGAATGGGCTGGCGCCTTTGAATTCTCTGACGGTTTGTAAAGAACAAAGCACAGAGGAACAATGGAAATCGCTGAAACAAGGGATGACAGCATACAGAACACAATGGTGAAACCAAGGGGTGCGAAGAACTGTCCCATAAGTCCGCTCATAAATCCAAGCGGAAGGAAAACAACGCAGGTCGTTATGGTTGAACCGAGAACAGACTCACCGACTGTTTTTACTGAATCAAGAGCTGCAGTCTGCCTTGATTTTAACCCGCCGGTTGAATACTTATCCATGGCTCTGAAACAGGCCTCAAGTACAACGATAGAGTTATCAACCATCATACCTACACCAAGAACGAGAGCTGACATGGTTACCATGTTAAGGGAATATCCCATCGCCCACATAGCCACAAGTGCGGTAAGTATAGACAGAGGGATGGATGTACCAACTATCAGAGAAGCCTTCAGGTCTCCAAAGAACAGTATGATAACGATCATGGAAATGATTATGGCCATGATCATGGTTTCAAATACGGAAGTCAGAGAGCTCAGGATACTGTCTGAATCATCGTCGATTATGTGGATCTTAAGATTCTCATCTCTTGACTCAAGATCGGCAATGAGATTTTTTGCCTGATTGGACATATTTACAGCCGACTCACTCTGCTTCTTTGTAAGATCAAGCATGATGGTATCCTGGCCGTTAAATCTTCCTATGGCATCCCGATCCTTAAGGCTGAGATTTATTCTGGCTATATCACTTAAATAAACCGTGTTTCCGTTTCCGGTCGTAATAGGAATGTTGCCGAGAGAATTAACGTCATCATAATCATTACCTGTACTTACCGACAGCTTTTGTTTTCCTACGTTGGTAGTACCTGCAGGCTGAGCAAAATCTGCCGCGCCGACCGTTGAAGCTACAGTAGACATGCTAAGATTATACTGCTTAAGCTTTTCAGGTATGAGCTCAATGCTCACATACTGCTTCTGTCCGCCGGAAATCGATACGCTGGCAACAGTACCAAGGCTTTCAAACTCAGGAGAAATATCATTTTCAACATAGTTGTACATATTATCCTGTGCTGAATTTTCTATAGATAAGCTCAGGGACGGCTGCTCACTTACGTTCATGGTAAGGATATTGGGCTCCTTTACGCCTTCAGGAAATCCGGCTTTTATGGAGTCGATCTTCTTTTTCATGTCATCGTAAGCCTTGTCCATATCCGTGCCGTACTCATATCTTACCATGGTAAATCCATAGTTTTCAGAAGACTTGGATGTAACTCGTTTTACATCCGAAAGTACGGAAACACCCTCTTCTATAGGTGTTGAAATGATCTCATCCACGTCCTCAGGAGAAGCTCCATTGTAGGTTGTGGTTATGATGATCATCGGAACATTGATATCGGACATAAGTTCCATCTTCTGATTAAGAAGGGACATTATTCCAAAGAATATGAGACTGATAACTACCAGGATGGTGGTAACCGGTCTTCTGATGACAAATTCGGTTATTTTATGCATTATTATGCTCCTTCCTGGTATCAGTCAGCTGCTATATTCCCGTTTTCATCTATGATACGAACATTTGCCCCATCATAGATATCCTTTGTCCAGCTTGAAACGATCATATCCGATCCGGTTATACCTTCCAGGACCTGATATTCCGAATCAGATGTGATTCCCAATGTAATGAAGGTTCTTCTGGCTATACCGTCTTCATATACATAAACGTATGGATTTCCGCTGGAATAGTATACATAGTCCGATGGAACGATGAGAGCATCCTTGGCGGTTGCGGATATCAGCTGAACCTTTGCTGCAACACCGTCTGCAAGGGCTTCGGCATTTATAAGCTCAGCCTCTACAGAAAAAAGTCCTGTGGACGAATCAACCATTCTTGATAAATCAGAGATGGTTCCCTCATATACCGAGCTGTTTTTTTCAACAGTTACCTTCTGCCCCAGAGAAAGATTGTTAAGGATATCCTCAGTAACACTGAATTTAACCTTCCTTTGTCCTGAACCTGTGATAACACAAAGCTCAGATGACGGTGAAACTGTTGAATTCAATGTCATATTCTGGTTCTGAATAGTTCCGTCAGCAGGTGCTGTTACCGTCGAATATTCGATCTGAGTATCATACTGGAGCTTCGCAGAATCCAACTGAGCTCTTGCAGCAGCAGCCTGCGACTGAGCGGCATTTGCCGAATTAACTGTTGAGGTATATGTCTGAGGCGCTACATCCCCTGCCTGATAAAGCGGAGTCATACGATTGAGCGCATCTGCCGCCGTATTTGCCTGATCCTGTGCCGCCTGAAGTGAAGCATTGGCAGAATCATAAGATGCCTTTGCCGAATCTATGGCCTTCTGGTTATCTATCTTCGCAATAGGATCTCCCTGCTTAACCTGATCTCCGTTCTGAACATATATTTCGATGATCTCACCGGAAGTCTTCGGCATCACATGATATGTATCAGATGGCTGGATCTTTCCCATAAGTGAGGTTTCACGTTCTATATTTCCGACGGAAGCTTTGGACAGCGTAACTGCCGGAAGCTCTTTGACCTGCATCTCTTCCTCAGGTTTCATCAGTCTTGCAACGACAGCACCACCTAAACCTGCAATTAACGCAACAACTATGATTATGGTAACTGGTTTTTTCATATATCCTCCTGTTTTTATGTGTCAGCTCATTTTACGCCTTATAACAAGCAGACACTTGTTTGTCTGAAACATATAACTTCAGTAAATTCATATTTACTTCATATAGAAGACATGTCGGCATATCTTCTATGATATATTTATACAATTTCTGCGTTTTTCTCGCTTTGTTGTCATTTTCTCGTATCCGCCCCAAAACGAAGTACATTCATCTTGAGATGGAACTCCTCGAGGATCTTTTCTTTATCCTGATTCTGATAAGCTATGAGATTCAATATGGCGAGTCCAGAAATCATATGTGCCGATTTCACTATCGCTTCAAATCTTTCTCTGCTTCCTCTGTAATCCAAGAGACTTAGATCAAGCTTTTCCATCAGCCAGTCCAGCTGTTCCTTTTCTCTCTCCTGCTTCTTGCTGCAATCGTTTTCAGTCCAGACCACTGCCCTTTTCATGATGCCTGTGTTTGCAAGAATATTTATCCTTTGCTGGATAGTTCCCTGCTTAAGATAGCCTGCCACCTTCACGGTCCAGTCTGTTATGGCCTTCCAGAAATCCCCATCATTCTCAAGCACCAGTTCACGGAAGAACCGTCTGCTGTCTTCCTCATCTTCACTGAATACATATTGAAGAAGATCGTTCTTATCCTCAAAATAAGTATAAAAACTGCCTCTTGAAATACCGGCATTCTTGATGATCTGATTTATGGATGCCTCCTCATACGGTACCCTTGCAAATTCTTCACGGGCTGCTATCAGAATCCGCTTTTTCTTATCATCGGATAGCTTTTCAAATCTTTCGGTTGCCAAATTCCGCCTCCGTTTCCCCTGTGGCTCCCAGGCGCATTCTAAAATATCTGTATGATGTCACCTTTCACCCTGAAGCCGTTTTATATAAATAAAATTTTCATGGGCCAAAACTACAGTCCAAAATGGTGACAATCTGTCATTTTCTTTATGAGAGTATAGTGACACCCTGTCATTTTGTCAACAAAACATCGGTTAAAAAATCACCATTTAATGTCAAAATAATGATTTTTTATATAAATTTTAGAATATTGTATATTTATGAGTACACTATTCCTTGCCTAAACTCACGATTTGCATTACAATAGCGAAGTATTGTATACAAAGAACGATTTATATATGAACATTCTCATCTATTAAATTGTAGTGATTTATACAACTATAGGGGGATCAGGTTTTTTATGGATAGTATCAAACTTCAGGCATACGGTAAGATCAATTTATCGTTGGATGTTCTGAGGCAAAGAGAAGACGGCTATCATGATGTAAGGATGATCATGCAGACCGTAAAACTTCACGATAATATAGATTTGCAGAAGACACGGGAACCGGGAATTCGTATAAAAACGAATCTTTCTTTTCTTCCGGTGAACGAAAACAATCTCATGTACAGAGCTGCTAAATTACTTATGGATGAGTTCGATATAAAAGAGGGCGTATCCATGCAGCTTAAAAAGGTTATTCCTGTCTCAGCCGGAATGGCCGGTGGTTCTACAGACGCAGCTTCGGTTTTTTATGGAATGAACAAGCTGTTCGATCTGAAGTTATCTATTGAGGAATTGAAAAAACGAGCTGTGACACTAGGGGCAGATATTCCTTTCTGTCTCATGCGCGGAACTGCTCTTTCTGAAGGTATAGGCGAGATACTTACACCTCTGCCGAAGCTACCGCCATGTCCTATCGTACTGGCAAAGCCGGCTATTTCTGTTTCAACCAAGTTTGTATATCAGAACCTTCATGTCAACGATCTTCCCGGATCAGCTCACCCTGATGTTGATTCGGTGATAGAAGCACTGAGCAGGCATGATATAAAAGACGTCGCGGAATGTATGGGCAATATCCTGGAGACAGTTACATGTACGCATTATCCCGAAATCGAAGACATCAAAGCCGCTATGAAGGAACTTGGTGCCGTAAATGCGATCATGTCCGGTTCCGGTCCCACAGTTTTCGGCATTTTTGACGATGAACATAAGGCAAAAAAATGTTATGAATCTTTGAGATTCGGCAAGAATAAGCATCTGGCCAAGCAAGTCTATCTGACTGAGCCATGGCGCTGATTTAACTATATATTACGGAGGACAATAATTTGATGAGCGAATTTACAGTTAATATGAACGAATATCTTCCTTTAAGAGATCTCGTTTTCAATACTCTCAGACAGGCTATTCTCAAGGGCGAGTTAAAACCTGGCGAGAGACTTATGGAAATACAGCTTGCCGAGAAGCTGGGAGTATCACGTACACCTATCAGAGAGGCTATCAGAAAGCTGGAGCTTGAGGGACTTGTTATCATGATCCCAAGACGTGGAGCCGAGGTCGCGAAGATCTCCCATAAGAGCCTTCAGGATGTTCTGGAGGTTAGAGGTGCTCTTGAGGAGCTTGCTACAGACCTCGCATGTCAGCGCATCAACGAGGAGGAGCTCAAGGAGCTTACAGACGCCGAAGATCACTTCAAGAAGGTGGTAGAGAACAATGGCTCAGAGATGGAGATCGCCGAAGCTGACGAAGCTTATCACGACATCATATACAAGGCCACAAGAAACGATAAGCTGGTTCAGATGATCAATAACCTTCGTGAACAGATGTACCGTTATCGTCTCGAGTACATAAAGGATGAGGCCCAGAGAGGAACTCTCATTAACGAGCATGAAAATATACTGGAAGCCATCAGGATCAGAGATATCATACGTGCCAAAACTCTTATGAAGGAGCATATAGATAATCAGGAGCTCACAGTTTCACAGAATCTTGAGGATGGAGCAGAAGCCGAATCCAGATTAAATCACAAGCGTAAATAATATAAAGCAGCATATATAATTCCATAAATAAAAAGAGTTGAATCTTTCAAATCCAGAATCGATTCCGGTCCTTAGATCTAAAATCCAATTGTCGGAATCCGGCTTCCTGTAAAGATTCAACTCTTTTTTATGGTTAAAAATTTAATTCAGTTTTTTGGAAAATCACACAGCTTCACACTGTTCTTATTTCCTGCTTTCATGGCAGGTGAAGTAAATCACCTGATATGTTTTTGCGATCTCATTAAGGAACTTCATGGCTCCCTCAACCTTCTCCTCATCAAGATTTACAAAAGGATCATCCAATATGATAAAAGGTTTTTCAGCTTCATACATGGCATCAACAAATGCCATCCTTCTCGAAAGCTCTACCATATTACGGAATCCCGCAGAAAGAAGCCCGGTACTGTGAGACTGCCCTTCCGAAACAAGATTTACATTAAAACTTGCATCCATCCGATATGGCACTTCCTCTAAGCCGGAAACATTGATAAACATACTGTAGTACTTCTTGAATGCTTCCATGAGAGGTGAAAGATACGCCTTGGTAAAACTGTTATGCGCCTCTTCCAGATGATCTCTGACCAGCAGCAGAAGATTATATCTCTGTTCCATTTCATGGAGCTCCTGAAGCCCGCTTTCATAACGTCTTTCTTTTTCGAAGACAAGCCGCAGTTTATCTTCCGATATCTTCATCCGGGATTTGAGGCCATGGATACTCTCGGTTATTTCATTGAATTTAAGTGTCTGCTCATTAAGCCTCTCACTCAGCGACTCAAAAGATCCTTCTCCATCAGATGGAAAATTCAGATCACGTAGCCTATCCATGTCATGAGTACTTTCAAATTGAGCCTTCTCTTTCCTTTTAAGTGTAAGCTCTCTCGCAAATTCTCTGATATCGCAAAGCCTGTTATATCTTAAAATATCGTTTCCAAAGCCTCTGAATGGCTCAAAATCGAGATCATAAGCATCAGAAAAATCATATCTCGGATAATATTTACTAAAAAAAGAAGCTATCTCTTCACAGAGCCGTTCTATTTCATCCGATATCTCATCCATCCCCTGAGGTCTTCGTCTTCTGTTATAGTTTCCTCTTGCAGATATGGAAACTGTCCTGATTATGGCAACCGCCGCTCCTACCGCAGCCATGACCACCCCAAAAAAGGTATGACTGTCGGAAAGAATAAGGTATCCTCCGGAAAACAGGAGTATGACCGCCAGAATATATGAAAAAAACGTCACCCCAATACCGAAATCTCCGGTGTAACCGTGGGGATCCTGTTCCATCAGACTAAGCTTTTCCCTCAGAAACTGCACCTTTGCTATACGCTTTTCTATAGTGTACAGGTCCTTTTCATCCGGTATGCCACACTTGAATCGCTCATCAAGCTCTCTAAGTCCTCTGTTTATCTCTCCGTTCCTCGATTCTGCTGTAATGGTTTCAAAGGCTGCTCCAAAATGTCTCCTCTGAGCCTCCATGAGTCTTCTTTCGGAGTCCGATATCTCCTTTGCAAGGTTATCGTAACTCATCTTTTCCTTTATCAGATCCTGATATCTGGACAGCTCCAGAATACGGGAATTCAAGCTCTCTATGGTTCGTGACAGCCTTCTCTGTTCCTCTCCTGCATCGTGAAGCTTTTCTGCATAGGTGGTAAACTCCTGCTCCAGAGATTCCTTTTCCCTAAGCTCAGAATTTATGATCTCCAGCTCCATGCGCTTTTTAAAAATGTCTCCGGTCCTTCTGTTTGGTGACAGTGAATTGATCTCATCCTTAAGATTCTCGACGACAGCCTCATACCGATTCATATCATCCCGGTCTTCCGACAGATTTCCTATTTTGGCATTGATCTGTGAAGTAATCCCCGTCTCCAGCTCCTGCTGACCTATAAAAACGGTCTTTCTGAAGGATCTTTCATCAATCTTCAGTATCTCTTCTCCCAGGTTATCCGTATAATCAGTGGTTTCAAGATTTGTCTCCGCATCGAAGAGCCTGAAGATATCCTGGGACTTTTTTTCCCCGAAACTTCTCTCTATCCGGTACTTTTTTATACCGTCCCCTACACTGAAAACCAGCTCTCCACCGAAAGCGCCTCCCTGCCATGGTCTGAATTTCTTTCTGTCATTCTCCGCATCCTGGAACTTACGCTCTCCGGAAAGACCATAGAACATGACCCTGATAAAGGATGCCAATGTGGACTTTCCATAGCCGTTCTCCCGGAGAAAGACATTGAGCCCTTCATCAAAATCTATATCTACATCATGCAATTTTCCAAAATTTTCAATTCTTGCACTAATTAATCTCATCTTATTTACTTTCAAAATCCGGTCTTGATCAGATGTCCTCTCCCATCAGTAGTCTCATACCTGCTTCGATAACCTCCGGCTTTATGCTGTCATCAAGCTGACTGTCATCTCTTACGGAACGTATGAACTCTCCCTTGAGAGATCTGTCGTTTACATAATTCTGATAATCTATCTTTCTGCGGGTCATATCTTCAATCTTAAGAAAGTAGAATAACGGGCTCAGCTGAGAACTTATGAATTTAAGACTCTTCTCTGCTTCAAGCTCCACTTCACCTGTCAAGACAAGCTTTACCATATCATCTGCATGCAGGCGTCTTCCACCGGCACTGTCCACTATCTCTCTGATGGCATCCTGACTGATATACTGTATCTCTTCAGAAGATGTCGGTGTCCCGCTGAGAATATCAAACTGGACCCTGGCCCTTCTTACCATTTCAATAGAGCTCGTAAGCCCTGTAACATCAACGGGTATCATCCACATATGCCGCCTGCTAATGTCTACAAGCTGCCTCTTTATACTATGGGTCGCTTCATCAATATCAAGCAATATGAATCCGTGCTTTGAGCACTCATCAAAGCCTCTTCCCTCAAGGCATCCCGGATAGCACCATATACCGCGACCATCAAGCTGTCCGCTCATATACTTATGGACATGACCAAGAGCCATATAGTCTATATTCTTTCCGACATAATCTCCAAGATGTATCTCTTCATCTTCATCCGGGATGGTAGCATGTGCAGAAACCACCTGTCCATGGAGCATCACGATATTGTAATCCTCATCCCGGAGATTGAGAGTTCTGGCAGCCCAGTTTTCCGGAAGTCTGGCACCTCCAAAGCTGCTGCTGAGCTCTCTTCCCGATATTACTATATTCTGGGATAACCTGTACATGCGCCAGGAGTCGTTAAAGGTATAAAGATTTTCAGGTAAAAGCTCTGCTCTGTTCAGAAAAGAATCTGTGTCGTGATTTCCCTTCAAATAGAAAAAGACTATTTCCGGATGACTTTTCATGCTTCCAAGTATAGTCTGCGCTGTTGTAGTACTTACAGCCTTCGTATCAAACATATCTCCGGAAATAAGCACAGCCGAGACCTGATGACTTTTGGCATAGTCAAGTAGTCTCAACCACGTTCCGAGCATCTCCTGTCTGCGTTCCTCTGCCTTTTTTTCATCTAAATTTGTATTTAATCTGCTATCCAGATGGATATCTGCACAGTGAATAATTTTCATATTTATTTATCCCGTGATACTTGAGAAAAACCAAGTATATATTTCAAACAAATGTACGATGATATATTAGCATTTAGTAATGAACTCCTCAACTGCTTTATGAAAATACAGCTACGGCCTTGAATGCTCTGATGTATATGAAGCGGCCGGCAGTTACATTTGTCGTAATTCCCACATAAAAAAACTCCCGGACAATTGAAGTCCGGGAGTCCCCTATACTTATCACTCGATATATCCACCAACCTTCATCTCCTTAAGATGAACATTATGTCTCTGAAGGAACATGAAGAATATAAGATATATGAAACCCACTGTAACGATAGCACCGATAAGCTGGTTGTGCCCTGCAAAAAGCATGAGCACTGTATATCCGACCATGATCACAAAAATCTTTCCCATGGACTTATATCCGAGCTTTCCATGAGTTTTACCATATTTTTCTGTCATAAGGAGACAGAGGTAATATATGAACATGGTTATGACCATCCACATGGTCTTCGGGAAAATAGGCACCAGCGGTCTCGCCAGCAGTTCCAATGCTATAGTCGTAGAATTTATGGCAAGGATCATGATAACATGGATCACCAGAAATCCCAGACCTGAGGTCTTTTTATGGTGGTCAAGAACATTGTCATAAAAGAAGCCGTAGCTGAGGAACATCCCTATGACTACCAGGAAAGAAAGTACGTTAAACAAGATATGTGTTTCGCTTGTGAAGTATCCGCCGATACCGATGATCATCTCGCCAAAGGTAAGAATGACCAGAAGCAGATTTCTCTCCGCAAAATGAGGAAAATCACACGGTCTTTGCGCATAGGCCGAATGCTCCTTCAGCTTTCCCAGATATCCGACTATGAGTGCCACAGGTGAAATGATTATACCTGTAAAATACTGCACAGGTACAGATATGGTTATGATAGCGAACTCAAAGCTGAGGATGGTGATATTGTTCCTGAGGATCTCCTTGTCTATCTCATCGAGTCTTGGTGCAAAACGAAGCTTATCCCAGCTTCTGTATGCAAGATTCGCCATGATCATGCCCCACGCAGAGTGATAACGTATGTACTGATCCGCCCAATGACTATTGGAACAACTTGCCATATAGTAGAGCATATACATATTTAACAGGATACTGATATAATCCCTTAGCGACTTTCGTCCATACCGGTTAAAAAACATGGTGGTGAACATCCATACCTGCATGACTACTGCCGTAAGAAATATAAAGGTCATTATGGTATCGACAGGAGGAAATGTTTCCTCATACTCATGGAACATGGCATTTATGGTTCTCAGGCTGTATACAAATATAAGATCATAGAACAGCTCTATATACTCTACTTTTTTCTCCACATGATCCTTTGGTTTAGGACTCTCCTTATTTACTCTTGACCATATACGATAGAGTATGGAACCTTCAGCCTCCTTAACAGGTGTTCCCTGTTCCACCTGCGAGGCGCCGGTAGCTTCGTCCACTATTTTATTGAAGTACTCTCTCTTCTTATGCTCTTCCTCATCGATGTCTTCACCCCGTGTACGGACATGCATCTCCATCTTCTGTACAAGCTTTGGCTTTACCGAGTACTCTTCCTTGCTTTTGGGACTTCCGTCATAATCAAGTCCGGGAATATCCACCTCTTCGGTGAATTCTCCATTTGATTTCTGCTCCATCAGGTCCTCATCATTCAATAGACTCACTATATTCTCCCTTTAAATCAATTTTCTGATTCTGCGCACAAATCCGGCATTTCTCACCAAAAAAAGACAAAAAAATCCCGAAATATGTTTACAAACACAAGACATCACATTAAATTTAATTTCACAAAATCTATAATTTCATAAATTTTACCATACAAAAAAAGACCGGCACAAGTCTTCTCTTGTACCAGTCCTTGTTTTTATTTTAATACTTAGCCCACCATTATCCTGTCATTGCACTTTCGGATATTACAGTGTCTCTCCTGTGAGCATGTTGTAAGCTTCCTTGTAAAGATCAACAGTCTTCTCAACTATTTCCTGAGGAAGTGTCGCATTGTTATCAGGGTTTGCCTTTAACCAGTTGCGTACGAACTGCTTATCAAAGGACTCCTGTCCCTGTCCTTCCTTGTACTTATCGAGTCTCCAGAATCTTGAACTGTCAGGTGTAAGTACCTCATCGGCAAGTACTACCTCTCCGTTCTCATCGAGACCGAACTCAAACTTGGTGTCAGCAATGATGATACCCTTTGAAAGAGCATAATCCGCACACTTCTTGTACACAGCGAGTGTAGCATCCTTGATCTTTGTGGCGATCTCCTTGCCCTTTCCCGGAAATGCTTTTTCAAGAACGTCGATTGACTGCTCGAAGTTAATGTTTATATCATGATCTCCGAGCTCAGCCTTGGTAGATGGTGTGTAAAGAGGCTCAGGAAGCTTCTGGCATTCTTTAAGACCCTCAGGAAGCTTTAAACCGCAGATGGTGCCGTCCTTCTTATAGTTCTCCCATCCCGATCCTGTGATGTATCCACGTACGATACACTCAATAGGAATCATAGTAAGTTTCTTGCAAAGTGTAGCTCTGCCGTCAAATTCCGGCTTCTGGAAAAATTCCGGCATATCTTTGTTATCAACGGAAATTAAATCGTTTGGAATAACGTCCTTTGTGAGATCGAACCAGAACTTTGACATCTGAGTAAGAACTCTGCCCTTATCAGTGATCTGATTGTGAAGAATGACGTCGAATGCTGATATTCTGTCTGTTGCAACCATAATCAGCTTATCATCAAGATCATAGATCTCACGTACTTTACCTTCCTTAACAGGTTTAAAATCTGCCATCTTTACCCTCCATATTCAATTAAGGACACTTTTGTCCGAAGTGCATTACCGAGATTTAGTATAATTCATTTTTATTAAATCACAAGAACAAATATGCATACATATTCATCAGAATTAACATGTATTCTTGGTCATAGCGAAGGTTCATCTCAGTCAAAATTTGTTCATTATCACAATTGAACTCCAACAGTAATTTGATTATGCTTTTTTCTGATTTTTCTTTGTATACAATACAAGGAAAAAAATTTCCACATTTCAGAAAGCGTGCAAATAATGAAATTTGTAAAAGAGATTGTATGGATAATCGCATTCACTTTTATAGGCGAAGCGCTCAACGCTCTGCTGCCGTTACCGGTTCCCGCAGGTGTTTATGGTCTTATCCTGCTTTTGTTGTCATTGGTCACAGGTCTTGTGAAGCTTTCAGATGTGGAAGCCACAGGTAACTTCCTTTTGGATACCATGACCCTGATGTTCATTCCGGCTGCTGTTGGTATCATGAGCGTTACAGACGTCCTTCTGCCGGTGCTTATCCCATACATCATTATGATAGTTATCTCTACCATAATAGTCATGACAGTCACAGGTCTAGTGGCTTCTGCCATTCTAAAGCATAAGGAATCGAAAAATATAAAAAAGGAGGCCTCAGTATGAAAGAAGCCATCATTAATTCGAACTATTTTGGTCTCATTCTAAGTATCGCACTTTTTGTCCTGGCGGTTGAACTGAAATCCAGATTCAAGCTCGCTATACTTAATCCTCTGCTCATCTCCACATTAATGTGCATTGCATTTCTGACATTTTTAGATATTCCCTATGATACCTATAAATCCAGCGCATGTATGCTTAACTTTCTTCTGACTCCCGCAACGGTGTGCCTTGCGATTCCCATGTATAAGCAGTTAAAGCTTCTCAAGGATAACCTGTTGGCTGTTTTCTCTGCCATAACCGCTGGTACCTGCTGCTCACTTCTCAGCATACTTGTAATGGGAAAGCTTTTCAGTCTCAGCGATGAACACATAGCAACACTGCTCCCGAAATCCATAACCACAGCCATAGGTATGGGAGTATCAGAGGAAGCAGGAGGTATAGTTACTCTCACTGTTGCCGGAATCATCATCACAGGGATCCTCGGTAATATGATCGCTGAATCTATATTCAAGATCTTCCATATCACTCACCCTATCGCAAAGGGGCTTGCACTTGGTACCTCGGCTCATGCTGTCGGCACTGCAAAGGCTCTTGAGCTTGGGGAAGTAGAGGGAGCCATGAGCTCTTTAAGCATCTGTGTTGCAGGTATCCTGACCGTAATACTGGTTCCTATAGTGAATTCGACCCTTGTCTAGTTCAGGCAAAAAAAGATGCAGACCATGCAATGGGTCTGCATCTTTTTTATATAAAATAGAATTCTGTTTAATTATCTCTGAACACGTGCGCCTGCACCGCCCATTACGGCTTCTACTTCCTTCTTTGTAGCCATAGTTGTATCGCCAGGTGTTGTCATGGCAAGTGCGCCATGTGCTGCACCATAGTTTACAGCCTTCTCTGCATCGCCTGTTGTCATAAGACCATAGATAAGACCTGATGCGAAAGAATCACCTCCACCTACTCGATCCATGATTTCAAGACCCTTATAATCAGCAGCCTTATAGATCTCACCGTCTGCCCAGCAAAGAGCTGACCAGTCATTTACTGTAGCTGTATGAACTGTACGAAGAGTTGTAGCAACAGCCTTGAAGTTAGGATATGTCTTAACAGCCTCATTGATCATCTTCTTGTAGCCGTCAACATTGAGCTCCTTAAGAGACTCATCCTG
The DNA here is from genome assembly GCF_002007235.1 of Oribacterium sp. C9. Lineage (GTDB taxonomy): Bacteria > Bacillota > Clostridia > Lachnospirales > Lachnospiraceae > Oribacterium. The sequence goes on along the minus strand of NZ_MUHW01000001.1, from coordinate 146,149 downwards.
TCCTTCGATCTGGAAACCGAGACATGCGGTAAAGTCCTCCTCATTTCCGATCATAACATCAACATACTTTGCGATCTCCTTATTAACCTCCTGAGCCTTCTTCTGTCCGCCGATAGCTGACCACATAGAAGGACGATAGTTAAGATCGTAGGAAACCATAGTTCCGTACTTCTTTGCTGTCTTGATAGCTTCGATAACTGTCTCTGAAGCCTGCTCTGAAAGAGCTGCATAGATTCCGCCGGTATGAAGCCAGCGTACACCAAGCTCACCAAAGATATAATCAAAATCAAAATCCTCAGGCTTTGCCTTTGAAATAGCTGTGTTAGCTCTGTCTGAGCAGCCCTTTGCTCCACGGATTCCGAATCCTCTCTCTGTAAAGTTAAGACCGTTTCTGCAGATTCTGCCGATTCCATCTGTATCCATCCATTTAACCAGTGATGTATCAACACCGCCCTGCATCATGAAATCCTCAACGAGATGTCCTACCTCGTTGTCTGCAAGAGCTGTAATAACTGCTGTCTTTAAACCAAAGCACTTGCGAAGTCCACGAATAACATTGTACTCTCCGCCGCCTTCCCATGCACGGAATGATCTTGCTGTTCTTATTCTGCCCTCGCCCGGATCGAGACGGAGCATAACCTCTCCTAAAGAAGCTGCTTCAAATGCACACTCATTTGCTGGTCTTAAATTCAAGTCCATATCTTCCTCCATTTTAAACTGCCTGCTGCCGCAAAGCAGAATTCAGCGTTTCTACCGCCTGCATCATATATAATTTGCCAGATAATGTAAGCGTTTTCACAACATGTAAAAGTATAGCACAAGACATCTCTTTTCATCAAGATATCTTGTGCTTATTTTTTAACGATTTTACTTAATTACGGATCGTATAAGACCATCATACTTGTACAAATTTATGTGTGGCCTCGTTAAGCTTTCCTGTAACTTCAACATTTTTATCCATAGCTTCTGATATTCCGCTCATTTCTCCGACAATTTCCATGGTATTATCTGCAGACATCTTAATTGCCTGAGAACTTTCGGAAATAGAATTCGTTATGGAATCCACAGCATTTGCCATATCTGACATTACATTATTCAGATAATCCGCCTTTTCTTTAAAGGATGTAAGTATCTTATGCATAGTATCTGCCGTATTCTCATATTTGTTGCCTGTTTCTACAAAGGAGTCATAGTCATCCATCACATCTGTGTTTATGAACTCAAGTACCTTCTGAGAGTTTTCAGCCAGTTCACCTACAGCACTTGTAACTTCCTTACTTATAGTCTGAATGTTGTTTGCCGTCTGCTTTGAATTTGCCGCGAGACTGCTGACCTCAGCCGCTACTACCGCAAAGCCCTTGCCTGCCTGACCGGCACGGGCAGCTTCAATGGAAGCATTGACAGCAAGAAGATTGGTCTGCTCAGCTATATCCAGTATATTCTTTGTCAGTTTATCTATTTCCTTTACCTTCTTGGAATCTTCAAGAGACTTCGAAAGCACAGCACTAAGCTCACCCATCTTTTCACTCATGCCCTGCTTTCTTTCTGTCACATGCTGCTTTATTTCATCGGCTTCATTTTTTATACCGGAAGCTGTTGTACATCCATTGTTCGCTTCAATATTGATTTCGTCGGTGGAGGATTTAACATCGATAACCTGACTGTTCATGGAGCTGACCATCTCTGATACTGATTGCATGCTGGCACTGAGCTGTTCCATGGCAGCTGATGTACTCTGAACATTACTGTTGGAAGTACTCAACTTACGAGTAACCGTATCTGTGGAAGTGTTAAGTACCTCAACTCCTGACTTCACCTCCCTCATAATAGCCTGCAGCGTCTCTATAAAGTGATTGATTCCATTTATAATATAGACAAGTTCCGATGCACTTCTGGTATAGATTCTGGCTGTAAGATCTCCCTCTCTCAGTTCGATCTTTCCGATTATGTCATTGACCTCCCTTGATATCCTCTTGATCTTTCTTACTATACCGAAATAGTTAAGAAGATAATTGAATATGATCAGAAGAACAAAGAGACCTGTTCCCTGTATTGCAGCCTGAATTCCTTCAACAAGCATGTTCTGCATCTGCTGATTACTTAAATCCGCCTCAGCTGATACCGCCTTATCTATGACCTTGCAGGTATGGAAGATAGCGACCTTCTGAATCTCTGCCCTGTTAAAGAGGATATCATATGCTGTATCCCTGTCACCTGCATCTATCGAAGCCATAGCTTCATCTATTATGACATTTAGACGATCATACTGACTGTTTATCTCCAAAAGGGCATTTACAGCCTCCTCCTGATTATCGTCCTTGAAATGATCTTCCAGACTGATGATCTCTGCGCTTATGGTTTCTCTGGTAGCTTTGATCTCCGGAAGAAGAGCCTCTCTGGTCTCATCCGCTGTTGCAGACACATAGCCTATGGCCTGATCGTACAGCGACATAACATCCGATTTCAGATCCGCTTCACCGGTGCTGAGGGACAGAACATACTGAGACATGGTTCTGCTGTTCACGGTCTGCTGCTGCATCTGATTGATGAGCATCCTCATAACGAATATGAAGGCTATGAGCATGATAATGTTTATGACTGTTATCTGAAAAATAATGGTGCAGAAAAATAAAGGTCTTTTCCTTGCTTTCAGCTTTCTCATGCTGCTTTCAACTTCCATATTATCCATTCTGTACCTCCTTTCCTCCCTGATAGTAACTCTTTATCGCAGAATCAACTTCTGATGCAAAACTATCAGCACTCATCTCTCCGGCAGCATAGCTGTGAAATACCGGACCTAAAGCATTGGCTGCTATTCCTTCCTTCATGTTCATCCAGTGCCAGTTTGAAGTCTTACCCTCAGCAATATAGTTTGATACCACATGGGCAAAGGGATCAGCCGCCACATATTTACAGGATGCAAAGGGACTTACGAAACCGGCGTCTTCAACCAGTATCTTCTGCCCGTCATCCTCAGCGCACCACTCGAGAAATGCCTTCGATGCTTCTGAATTCCCTTCCTTGAGTACAGCCCACCAGGATGGCGGATTCGTAAGAATGGTATCTATACCTTCATCAAACACATACGGCATCATTCCGACTTCAAATTTACCTGCCGCATCGTATTCTGACACGTCGGCTCCTGTCATAACAGCGCCTATCCATGACCCCTGTGTTACAAAGGCATATTTGCCCGAAGCAAAATTTCTAACCTGATCATCATATGTTCCATCCAGAAGAAGCGCAGGATCGCTGTATTCCTGAAGCAATCCGATAAATTTCGAGAATTTAAGCATTCTGTCCTGATCCAGAGCATGATCATTATTTATCATATCTATATAAGTTGTATCTGATCTGTCCAGACCTGCATCTATATAATTTCCGAATATATGGTTGCCCGTCGACCAGCTTAGATTCTTATCCTCTGCACAGTACCCTACCACTGCAGTAAGTCCCAATTGTGCCTTTTTTGCATCCAGATCCTGAAAGGCCTTTCTCACCTGATCCGGAGTTTTAAGTTCTGATGCATCTATGCCTGCTTTCGACAGTATATCTGCGTTATATATGAGACCTATGGCTTCAGTAGCATATGGAAAACCTATGGTTCCGTATAGCTTATCAACATATTCTGCTTCTGTATCCTTAGTCCATGCCTGATCACTCATATCTTCCAACAGCCCTTCCCAGTTAGAAAAGCTGGATGCCTCACATACAAAAATATCAGGCATCTTGTCCGAAAGATAATATGCCTTTAATGTGGCCTGTACATCAACGCCGGACTTAGCTGACTCAACTTCCACTGTTATTCCGGTCTGTTCCTTATACTTTTGTGCCAGTCTTTGTATCTGCTCCTCTACTTCTGCCTTTCCATTGAACAGCTTAATGGTGGTATGAGTAGTTTCTTTATTGCCCTCTTCCCCGGAAGCAAGTTTTCCAATATTTATGCCGAATACCTTATCAGTTAACTCTTCCTTTATTCCATCGACCTTGCTGCAGGATGAAAGCATGAGTACTGCAGTTACTCCGATTCCGATACAAAAAAACTCTTTCTTCATACCTAATACTCCTTGAAATCTTCCTACGATGTCTGTTTTTTATTGTTAAAACATAAAAAAATCTTTAGTTTCTAAAATTACTTTCGGAATATTATGAACTTTTTATAAGTTTTTTATCTATAGTACAAAAAAAACACCCTGCAACGGGTGTCGAAAAATTCAAAACAATATGATAATGTGGTGATTAAAGCCTAAGCTTTTCCAGGATTGCGGGAGGCCCGATTTGAGTGAGGGGTAATCGGGTCTCAATCCTGATAGTATAGAGTATAGAATAGTTAGACTCTTTGAAGTCCTATATTACAATAAGATAAATTAGCATTTGATTCTATATGTTTTTTGTTGTAAAACTATAAAAGTACTGAATATTTATTCATTTAATAGTTGTTTTTAATTTTTTCGCTGATTTTTTCTTTTTTCACTTTTATTTTACGGATTATCAGCTCATTTTATATTTTTTAAGAGGTTTTATTATGCCAATCATAGGTTACTCCATAAGCAGAATCTTTGTTGATACCAAAAACAGAAGCTCCGATTACAAGATGATCGAACCGCATGTTCATAATCATTATGAGCTGTTTTATTTAAGTAAGGGAAGCTGTACCTTTATAATGAAATCCCACTCCTATAATCTTGTTCCTGGAAGCGTTATAATCATACCGCCCAATACGCCTCATCTGATACATTATACCTCAAGACAACAATCTGTGCGTACCAGCATCCTCTTCAGAGAACTTGATATCAACTTCACGAACCTCACTTTCATAAGTGATATGCTGAAGAACGGGAAGCATAAGCTTATACTTCAGATCCCGCCCATGTATCAGGTACACGTTGAGCAGCTTATCCGTAATATGGAGGCGGAACAGAGATTTAATGATACAAAGATAAGCCCAACCATGCTTTCACTTTGTCTCGTTCAGCTCATTGTCATAATAAACCGTTTTTCAACAGGTATCGACACAACTCTTATGGATGAGCTTCATACCACAAACCGTCAGGTAAATCTGGCAGCAACCTTTATAAACAGAAATTACAACCAGCGTATATCTCTGTCCGACATCGCCGATGCCAGCGGCTTCAGTCCTAATTATCTGTCGAGAAAGTTCAAGGAAGATACAGGAATCGGCGTCCACGAGTATCTCACTTACGTGCGCCTTAACAAGGCTGCCATAGAACTTGCCCATACCGATCACACTGTCACAGAGGTGGCGCTCAATAACGGCTTCAGCGACTCAAACTACTTTAAAGATGCCTTTCACAAGGCTTACGGCATGTCTCCAAGAGATTATCGAAAAAAGGATAAGAACTCGGGGGCTGATGACAGTATGGATACAGAGGACGCACCTCTCGCATCCATACCCAGCGATACCAGCATACAGGATATGCTGAGTCAGGAATAACTTTATACTAAATGAAAGGGCTCTCTCCGGATCAGCCGGAGGGAGCCCAATTTTCCCCATAAAAGGGAGGAGGGCAGGTGACCAATGGTCCCTGCCCGAGTATTATGAAAAAAATCTTATTAACTATTGATAACGTTTTTGTTATCATGCTTATACTATAAAAGTCAACGGTGAACAAACTATGTTTTCCTTTTGAACAATTTGTAAACAATTATGAACGTCATATGAACGATCAAACTATGACTTTTAAGTCATTTTATGATATTTTATCAGACCTCTTCTTCTCTTTTCAGTCCTTCCAACGCACTCTCCGTTTCCTGTGAAGCTCCATCCTTCAATGTTCCATCTATATTTATATCCTGAAGTATGGGATTAAGCTCGTTATGGCTTTCATCTTCCTTTGGCATGTACTTTTCAAAAATGTGCTCTAACATGGTGGAATTTATCCACGCAAGAAGCGGAAATCCCATAAGCACCATAACCGCTGTGATCCATCCCACATAAAAGAGGCACACATACGCTATACCCACAACTATCACATCACTTATGATCATGGAAAGTGTAGAGCCCAGATATTTTATGGACATGAATGCAGCATTGGTCACTGTGTTCTTTATGGTATTGTCAAATCTGCTGAGCACCGGCCACACATAAAGAAACTCAAAGATCCAGATCACCATTATGGCCATGGTCACTGCCTGGCATATGATCCTCATGACCCCGGTATCCGCCATGACTTTTCCGAAGAAATTGAAGTCAAAAACAAGAACACCTCCTATAAAGAGCATAGGGAGCCAGATAATGGTGGCCTGCTTAAAATTCTGACTGAAGGACTTAAAGAACATCTTTATATTGCCGTAATCCTCATTTCTTACTATCTTGAGGGTACAGTAGTACAGAGCTGTCGTAGAAGCTCCTATAGTAAACACAGGCAGGGAGCATAATATCCAAAGTACATTTAGTACCATCATATCTCCTAATCTTCCTACGAAACGCCATATCGGATTATCATAATTAAAAAAGCCCTGAAGCATATGTCTTTCTCCCGTTAAATATATAAAAATGCTCATGCTGCCTTTAAAGCAGCATGAGCATTCTATCACAAATCATCATCTATCTCCATACATGTACTCCCAATTCTCGATGATTTCCTCTATTTTATCATCTGAGAGCTCATCCTCGTCTTTTACCTTCACAGGCTTATGAGCCTGTATGATCTTAATGTTTTCAGTTTCCTCCTGCCTTATTTCCTTCAGGAACATGTCTGCATCCTTTACAAATGCTGCCGTTATAAGCATTATAACCAGTCCTATAGGAAAGGCTGCGATTATGCTTACCGACTGGATATTGGACATGGAGCTGTCAGAAAATACCAGTGCTATAGGGAGAAGTATGAGAAGCACTGACCAGAATGCCTTTATCTTACTATCAGGTTCTTCATCCTCCTTGAGATCCTTATAGCTGTACTGAGCCGCGACAAGCGTGATGGAATCAAAGGAGGTTGCGTAAAAGGCTATCATGGCTATGATTAGAGCCGCCATTACAAGCGGTGCAAGGGGAAGCTGATTGATTATCTCAATTATGGTCACATAGAGATCTCCGGTCTTTTCATAAAAAGACACAACATCGAACCGTCCCGACATGTGAAGTCCCAGACCATAATTACCCAGTACTATAAAGCTCACAAAGGTGCTTCCCATTCCGAAAACATATCCACCGAGGATAGTCTGCCTTACTGTTCTTCCTCTTGATATACTTCCTATAAAGAAAGGTGCTGCAACACACCATACCATCCAGTAGGCCCAATAGAAAATGGTCCAGTTCTGTGCGAAGCCGGTTGATCTCGTTGGATCTGTATATGTTGAAAGCCCTATGAAATTCTGGGCAAGTCTTCCCATAGCCGATAAACCGCATTCTATTATGAATTTACACTGTCCTCCGAAGAGAAGCACATAAAAGAGAAGACCATAGAAAAGATAGGTGCAGACATTGGCAAGTATCGAAACTCCTATCATTCCCTTCATTACGGAATATGTATATATAACACAGGTGATAACAAGTATGGCTATGGTTATGGTCCTGTCGGAAATGTCAACGCCTACAAGAGATTTTATCGCCTGACTGAGGAGAGGAGTAGCTACTGAGAATGTAGTTGCCGTTCCCGCAAGTAGAGCAAATACTGCAAGAAGATCTATAAGCTTACCCGGAAGAAGGTCTGTGTACTTTCCAAGCAGCGGTCTGCATGCCTCTGAATACTTCTGACGCTTACGCTTTCTTACATGCAGCATAAATCCAAATGCCACAGCCAGTACCAGATAGAAGCCCCATGGTATGGGTCCCCAGTGAAACAGCGTGAATGTGGAGGACCAGTCCATGAGATCTCCAAGCTCTGCTGTATGAGGATCCTCCCAGTACAGTATCCATTCACATAAGGAATAGAACAGTATATCTGCCGCCAGTCCACAGGTGAACATCATGGATCCCCAGACAAAGAAACTGTACTTAGGTTTTTCATCCTGCTCTCCAAGGACTATACTTCCATACTTTGAACAGGAAATATATATGGAGACTATGGCTGTTCCCAGTCCTATGAGAAGATAATAAACTCCGAAGCTGTCTCCGAGAAAATCTCTGATGCTGTTCAACACCACATTGGAATCATCCGGAAAAACAAAAAACAGTACACATAAGAATACTATCATCATAAATGGAACCAATGTTATCATCCAGTCGATTCTAGATTCGTTTCCAAAGGATTTCTTGTTCATTTTTTCTTTCTCCTTTTAAATTTTGAACATGATAACATCACCGCCAATTTATGTCAAGCAAGTTTCTTCTTATGATTTATATTTTTTCTTTCTGTATGATAGAATTAATTTTGTTTCTGAATATGGCTCGCTTCCATATATTTCTTTTACGGAGGATTGTTTATCATGCTTTTACGCACTGAAGGGAAAGGACATATAAATTATGAAGAGGACTGGCCTTTACATTACTATGAGATAAAAGATATAGACGAAAGAGAAAAGATTTTAAGAAAAATCATTTCCGACACTCAGGATTCAAGTGAGATATCAGCTCAAAACAAAAGACGTCTGGAGATCCTTCTGAAACGTTATCCCGAAAAAACATTCATGGGTATAAGAAAGGATAATTTCATCGCCGCATGGATGAACATGCTTATAACAGGCCGTTTGGGAATCAATTTCATAAATAAGGACCGTGTAAAAAAAGAAGTCACCGGCTACCTGAAGGATCTCTGTATTCTTGATTTTTCACAGGATGATATACTTATCAGTGAATGGGAAGATTTCGCCAGATTATGGATCAGAAGCTGTGTTGAGGACAAGACCTATGATTCCACCATCTTCGGTCTCATTAAACTGACCGACAAAAATCTAGCCTTAAAAATCGCCGGAGATATACTGGACATAAGTTTTTTCATCCCTTTAAAATTCGGTTATCAGGAAGATTGTAAGGCTTTTAGAGAGGTGCTTAAGAAAACATACATCAGTATGATCGATAACGGTGAAAAATACTGGAATGAGATGGAATCTTAACCGAACTTATCGACGTTTTCCTGTGTTATCTTCTGATATGGAAGCCTGATATATTTATCTCCCTGAAGCTCAAGCCCGGAAAGACTCTCTCCACATGATAGTCTGTAGGCAAGCTGGAAGATAGCATCAGCCTGTCCCGGAGCATCATTATAGACCGTAGCCACCATAGTACCGTCCTTTACCGCAGAAAGTCCCGGTTCTGTACCGTCTATGCCTATTATATACGGCCAGCTGCTACGGTTTATACCTGAGGCATTGTAAGCGTCTATGGCTCCAAGAGCCATATCATCGTTGTTTGCAAATACAAACTCTATATCTGAACCTTGGTTTTTTATCATCTTTTCCATCTGCGTTGCAGCCTGAGCCCTGTTCCAGTTTGCTATGGCATAGCCAAGCTTATCAAGCCTGACTCCAAGCTCAAGCATCCTGTTTACACAGTTCTCCGAACGTACTATGGCGTCCTGATGTCCTGCCTCGCCTTCCAGCATCACATACTGGATCTCACCGTCATGATTTTTATCAACATTTTTCTCCCTGATGACATCCACCGCCAGCTCGCCCTGCATTTTACCTGATAAAAAAGCATCGGCTCCGACATAATAGAGCTTATTCCATCTGTGCATATCCTCATCAACCAGTTCTCTGTTGAAAAACACTATGGGAACGTCTGCATTCCTTGCGGCATCTATGATATTTGATGGTGCTGTTCTATCCACCAGATTAACACATATAACATCACAGCCATCCTTGATCATCTCTTCCACCTGGTCATCCTGAGTGGCCTGGCTCTGGGCGGAGTTATATGTCTCGAGAATGATTTCCCGTCCTGTTTCGGATCTGGCTTTCAGTACATCTTCATTAAGATCATTAAGTATGGAAGAAATAAAGGTATCGTACTGGTCATAGACTGTGACACCTATCTTTATCTCCCTGCCGGACTCCGGTTCAGATATTTCATTCACACCGCATGCCTGACAGGCAGCCATACTTCCGATAATTAAAAAGCAAAGAAATGTTCTCTTCATAATATCTCACCATGTCACTGAACTATAGGAAATAAAATCTGCTGATTATCTCCAACAAAGAGATTACCCCTGTTGACCACACTGAATCCCACCTCTCTGTCCACCAACGCCGAGGTACGATTCTGAAGTTTTATGGCAAGATCCGACATACTCTGATATCCCATACTGAAATCATCCGGTACTATCATGGAATCCACCTCGCCTGCATCTATATAATATATAAGCTTCTTACTGCATCCGGATCCGTATAGTTTTACCTTGCCGCCTCTATTTCCCAGAAAATAGTCTACTGCCGTCTCCATACTGTTATTATCCAATCCGACTACTATATCTGCCGGATTCTTTTCATTGGCCTTTATAAGCTCATCTTCAGTATAGCGACTTTCGGAAATACACCATACAGCTTCAGGATTTATCTTCATAGTTGCATCCATAAAACCTTTGAGCCTGTCCTGCATGGCATACTGATTCTGATTACCTGCAATTATACCGATCTTCATTCCTTTCAGTTCTTCACCATAGTCTATGACCACTTCATTTCCTATGGCTCGTCCTATAGCATAATTATCCGGCATAACCGTTGCATGGTTTCCTCTTATATCTGCTCCGGCATTGACACTTGTCTCCACAAGCATGATAGGCACCCTTGCACTTATGGATGCAACAACATCCTCCGAGCCTTCACTCAGACAAAAATCTGCTATGATTCCGTTTGCTCCACGGCTTATCTCGTCATTAATGATGGATGCTTCGGTATAGATATTGTCAATGTAATCAGTATATACATAATCCAGTCTTATATTGTTATCATTGGCGGCCTGCTCCAGTCCTGCCTTAAAGGGCACCCATCTGCCGGAGGAAGAATTACTTACGATGACAGAGACCTTATAAACCTCTGAATTAGTACCTTTTATAAGCATCACCAGACAGAAAAGGATAACTATAAAAATGCCTATTACCAGAGGAAGCATTATTTCATGATCTTCATTCATGCTTTATCCTCCTTATCCGCTTTTTTTCTCAAAGTTCTGTAATGTCCGCTTTCCAGGATCTTCTGATTCTCTTCATTAAACGGTATAGCCGGAATATGTATGGTTATCTTCGTGCCTTCATCAGGCTCAGATTCAACAGTAAGACCATACTGTTCTCCAAATCGGAGTCTTATCCGGTTGTTGACGTTCACAAGTCCCACTCCGGATCCATGCTTCACTGTACTGCTCTTAGGCTCATACTCTTCATTGAAAAGATTATCACATACCTCCGGAGGCATTCCATATCCGTTATCTATAACATCTATGTAAATGTCTCCTTCCGGAATCATTTCATCTGTACTTACGTCTTCTATACCTGCTTTTCCTTCACTTTTCTCATGACTTATTGTAAGAAAATCAGAAAGAGCCGGTACGAACTTTGCACATATTCTGATCTCACCCCCGTCATCCGGATCCATATCGCCCACACCGTAATAGATAGCATTTTCCAGAATCGGCTGAATAATGAGCTTGATCGTAGAATAGCTCTTTATCTTATCATCGATATCGAACACTACATTAAATACATTCTTGTATCTTACCTTCTGAATATTCATGTAGTTCTCAGCATGGCGTAACTCCTGCTCAAGAGAAATGATATTCTTTCCACTGCTTAAGCTTATACGGAAAAGGCTGGCAAGCTGGGTCACCATGAACACAGCATCCTTGTTATGTCCCCCCTCTACCATCCATACTATGGAATCCAGAGTGTTATAAAGGAAGTGTGGATTTATCTGGGACTGAAGGGCATCCATCTCGGATTTTCTCTTCTCCTCCTGCTTTATGACTATATCGTCCATTAGCTGGTTTATACGCTCTATGGAATGTCTAAGGGTCCTTCCAAGATGTTCAACCTCCTGGGTTCCTCCGACATAAATATCTTCCGGGTACATATCACCATTTTCCATATTTCTGATGGATCTGTTGAGAAGATTTAAGGGAAGAGAAATCCTGCTGGAAATTATACGGTTTATGAAGATCATGATGAGAAGGGCACAGGAAAGAAGAAGTATGACCAGAAAACGCATATTGATAATGTCTAACTGGTACGCACTCTCTGGAAGAACAGCAATAAGCTTCCAGCCTGTATAGGAAATGCTGTCCACTATGACCTGTCTGTGCTCACCATGAAAAACCTCTTCATGAAGTCCGTCGGTGTAGTGAGCTTCATTAATATTGTTCTCCTTGATGATCTCATAGTTCAGCTGCATCTGCTTGGGATGATAGATGATATTACCGCTGGAATCCGTGAGATAAACATACTGTCCTGCGCTATCCTTGTTTATCCTCTCCATCATCTGCTTGATAGTAGAATAGTTCATATCTACAAGAAGCACTCCAAGCCTAGGGTTACTTCCCTCTGTAAGCTCCACCGCTCGACTCAGAGATACGACCCAGCTGTATTTGTAGGTTGGATCCAGAAACAGATTTTCCACATGCGGCGTTGAAAAATGGAGGTTCTCCATCTTTCCGAGAGCCGAAGTGAACCACACCTGATCGGTGACATCCAGATCCTCCTTGACAGTAGCTATGGGAGTTGCGGAAATAAGTCTTCCATCGTTCAGAAAGAGTGAAAAACTCACGAGATTATCCTTATGGGCTTCGTAGATAAGATTCATCTCATTATCCACAGAACCCTCGGCTATATCCGTATTTTTGATGACATCATAGTACATGGCATCGGAAATTCGCCTCATACTGAGAAGATAATCCTCGAGATTCACCACCGACTGCTTCATAAGCTGTTCCGTAGTTTCTATGGAGCTTATGTTCATACGCCGGGCAAAAAGAGTATAGAGTACTATGCCGAGGATCATGAGAAGTGTGAAGGAAACGATGGTAAAGGTCAGGAGTATGGTTCCCTGAATATCATGAGGCATGTACCTGTAAAAAACACTTTTTGTCTTTCTCAAGCTTGCCTTTACCAGCTTTTCTCTTTCCATCGCTTCCTTTTCATTCTTCGGTGCGCCTACATTCATATCAGTTTGATTAAGGTAAACATTATCATCCATTTTGCTGCATCTTATACCTTGAAGGTGAAACTCCGAATTTCTTTTTGAAAACGTAACTGAAGTAATTTGGATCACTGTATCCCACAGCCTCTGCTATGACATAGGTCTTCTCATTATCTTCAAGAAGCATACGAACAGCTTTTTCCATTCGTATATCTGTAAGATAATTGATAAAGGTCTTTCCTGTCTCCTTCTTAAATACTGTAGAGAAATAAGCAGAACTGATAACAAGATATGAGCATATGCTCTCAACAGTCAGATCCTTGTTGCCATAATTCTCCCTCACATAGTCTATCGCCTTGGATACAAAGCTTCTTGTGGTGTCGGAACGGTTGGCACGAAGGGTCTCTCTTATGTCATGAGTGGTTTTTTTAAGCCACTTGGTAAGTTCGTTAATGTCTAAGTGCTGTACCTTGTCATATGGATCCTCATCCTTCCCGAAGATGCCTGAAGGCTCTACATGATTACTCTTCATAAATCTGTATATCTCCGTTACCAGATCCATAACAAAGAACTTATAGTCCTGAATTGAAGGATTTACCGGTGCTTCCTGAGTTATAAAACTGTCTATCTCTGCATCCAGATTTTCCTCCGTATCCATCTTTACGGCCTTAAAAACCGAATACAGCTTATCATCAGTTCCTTCCGGCTTCATGCTATCTCCGGTCCTATTGTCCTCAGGAACTATCTCTGCGATATTTATTGCCTGACCACGGCCGTAGATAACCCTGTAGGATGTAGCCTCTCTTGCACCCAAATATGCTTTGGGAAGATTTATGATATTTGAGACCGGCTTTCCTATGCCTGCAGTTATCGTAGCCTTTGAAATATGCTTACTGAGCCTGCAGAGTACCTGACATTCATCCGTCAGCTGTCTTACTTCATTTTCGGATTGCATCTGTACCAGAATTATGACATTACCAAGATAAGAGAAAAACCTGGCATCCCATTTCTCGCTTATATGTTCCTCCCACAGCTTTCTTACGGACATGGTTATGAGCAGAGGGTTGATACCTTCCGGAGCAAGGGAAGTACTGTTATGGAGGATCACCACATCATAAAAAGGACCACCCAGACTTATCTGATAGTCCATCATATCCTTTGCCAATGTCTCCTCATCCTCACGTCCCTCTATGAGAGCAGTATAGAAATTCTCCTGTAATATAGGAAGACTTTCCTGATAATACTTCTTAAGCATATTTATGTTCTGCTTCTCGTTGAATTCCTTATCAAGAGAACCCTTTATCCTTTTGAAAACCTCACTGAGCTCAGTAGAATCTATGGGCTTCAGAATGTATTCCTCAGCCTCCAGCCTTATGGCTTCCTTTGCATATTCAAACTCATCAAAGCCTGAGAAGATGATTATCTTGATGGTCGGATACTGCTCTTTAAGTCGTCTTGCCAGCTCAAGACCATCCATATATGGCATCTTGATATCAGTCATCACAACGTCCGGCTGATTCTCCTCTGCCATTTCCAAAGCCTCAAGACCGTTGTGGGCATATCCCTGAACCGAAAATCCCAGACTCTCCCAATCTATTTTATCGATGATGACCTGAATTACTGTCTCCTCATCATCAACCAGCATAACCGAATAATTCTTAGCTTCGCCGTTCCTCACTATCTGCCTCACTTTATATATCAAAGTAAATTATGATCACATTCCCATATGATTCCTGTTTCCGTACTTCTCTTCTATCTTCTTGAATCTGAAGAAGACTACAGCTATAGACAAGAGCAGGAACAGCATACCCATGAGTCCATCATACTGTGACACGACCTCCATTACAAAAACGCAGGCTGCAAAGCAGAGAATAAGTATGCCCATTTCCTTTGCATAGGGCTCAACATTCTCTTCCTTAAGCTTCCCCCATTCCTTTGGTCTCACTGCATCCACGTCCTTAAATACCAGAAGCTTTACAGCATAGTATATAAATATAGCCCCCATAAAAAGCTGCATGGCATGGGCTGATAAAAACTGTGTAATGAGTGTCTCATTTTCTGCAAGCATCACCATATAAAATACCTCACTTAATACAATGAAAAATGTCCTGCAAATCCACTTAGTGCAGGCATTCCTTTTATTTTGGTATCCCCGTTTTTCACCATCAGGGTAACAAAAAAGGTCTGTGGCATAAGTCACAGACCTCATTATAATCTATGGATTTACATCCCTCAATTACTTCTTCTGAACGTACTTTCTGATATCCAGTGAGATAGCAACAAAAATTACTATACCGATTGCGATATACTGAGAGTTTGCATCTACTCCGAGGAACTGGAGTGCAACCTTTAGAAGCTCAAGTACGGCTACACCGATGATAGCTGATGAAACCTTACCACGTCCACCTGTTACAGATACACCACCGAGGGCGCAGGCTGCGATACCTTCCATCTCATATGAAAGACCGGTATTGATAGAAGCACCACCAGCCTTTGCTCCGAGCATGAAACCTGCCATTGCGAAGAATGCAGAAGCCTTTGCATAGATGAGTACCATTGTAAGCTTAACAGGTACACCGGCAACCTCTGCTGCCTGTGGGTTTCCACCGATAGCATACATATACTTACCATGACGAGTCATGTTGTAGATGAACCATGTGATTCCAGCCATAGCTATAGCCATCCAGATGAGCCAGCTGAGTCCCAGGAATCTGCCTGTAGAAAATCCTGTATACTCAGTTACATATCCACCGAGTGGTGTTGCACCTGTATAGATAAGACCGAGACCATAGATGATCTCCATCATTGCAAGTGTTGAAATGAATGGTGGAACATGAAGGAATGCTATGAACCAGCCTGTAACTGCACCAAAGCATCCGCAGATAAGCATTGCTATGATAAGTACCAGGAAAGGATTCAGCGGTGTGATGCTTGCAAGGAAGCCTTCCTGGAAGAAACGTCCGCCGTACTCCTGCTTCTGAAGAAGAGTACCTGCGATACATGCACCGAAACCTACCATACGTCCACCGGAAAGATCGCAACCGCCGGTGATAACTGCACCTGAAATACCAAGAGCGATAACAAGTCTATAGGACATGTTAGCAAGAAGGTTCAGGAAGTTGTTTGGTGTCAAGAAATTCTTTGTTGTTAATCCCGTATATATAACGAGTACGAACATTACGATGATAACACCGTTATTGATAAGAAAATCCGTGATTTTCTGTTTTTGTGTCTTCTGCATTTTACTTTCCCCTTAATCTAAAATACTAAATCAGAACTTTGTTGCAAAAGTCATGACCTTTTCCTGAGTCATGTCTTCCTGCTGATCTATCTGACCAGTGATCTTACCGTTACACATTACATAAACTCGATCCGCCATACCGAGAAGCTCAGGCATTTCAGATGAAATCATAATGATGGCCTTACCCTGCTTTGCAAGATCTTCCATGATCTCATAGATCTCATGCTTGGCTCCTACGTCGATACCTCTTGTAGGCTCATCCATGATGAGGATGTCAGGATCGTTTGCCAGCCATCTTGATACGATTACCTTCTGCTGATTACCACCGGAAAGATTCTCGATGTGCTGGTTCATGCTCGGTGTTTTGATAGAAAGCTGCTTGATGCTATCATCAACGATTTTGTTTATTGTTGGATGATTGAGAACAAATCCGCCCTTAAGGTGCTTATTGTAAATGGAAATGCCTACATTATCCTTGATGGACAGACATCCGAAGATACCGTTTCCTCTACGATCCTCTGTGATCATACCGATTCCGGCATCCATAGCATCCTTAGGCTTTGTGATCTTCACTTCCTTGCCATGGATCTTTATGGTTCCTTCTGAAAGATGTCTTATTCCGAAGATACCTTCCATGAGCTCAGTTCTCTGTGCACCAACAAGTCCGCCAAATCCGAGGATCTCACCTCTGCGGATATTAAATGAACAATTCTGGAAGGACTTTGCATGGATCGAGCTTACATTTTCTGCTTCGAGGATAACTTCGCCGATCTCATGATCATGCTCGGGATAGATCTGAGTAAGCTCACGACCTACCATCTTTGCGATGATCTGATCTGTTGTAAGCTCTGCTGCAGGCCATGTTCCTACATAAGTACCGTCTCGCATTACCTGAATATCATCAGCTATTCTCTTGATCTCATCCATCTTATGGGAAATATAGATCATGGAAACTCCACGCTCTCTAAGCTGATTCATGACCTTGAAAAGGAAATCAACTTCATTATCAGAGAGGGAAGATGTAGGCTCATCGAATATGATTACCTTTGCCTCACGTGAAACCGCTTTGGCAATTTCTACCAGCTGCATCTGACCGATGGATAATGATCCGAGAAGAGCCTTTGGATTATACTCAAGTCCCAGCTCCTTTAACCATTTTTCTGTTTCGGCAAACATGGTAGCATGATCTATCATCTGTATAGGACCGTACTTTTTAACCGGGAAACGGCCCAGATACATATTTTCACCGATACTTCTTGCCGGGATAGGCTGAAGCTCCTGGTGTACCATCGCTACTCCACGCTTTGCTGCTTCATCAGGGTTAGCGATCTCAACTTTCTCACCATCCAGATATATTTCTCCTTCATCCATGTGGTAGATACCAAAAAGACACTTCATAAGTGTTGACTTTCCGGCACCGTTTTCTCCCATGAGTGCGAGAACTGTACCTGGACGAACAGCAAGATTGACTTTATCCAGCGCTTTTACACCTGGGAATGACTTAGATACCCCTCTAAGTTCCAGTTTATATTCCGCCATTTTGTCCTCCAGTTAACTTTACTTTTTTACAAAGCAGGAGCACAGGTGCGATTTCGCACCCGCACTCCTGTCTAATGATCTTAATTAAATTAGTTACTTCTTTTTGCTTATCAGCCAAGTGAAGCAAGGATATCATCAACGTTAGCTGTTGTAACCTTTACATAATCACAGCCGATGTAGTGATCATTTGTCTCACCCTTAAGATACTTAACAGCTGCATCTGCTGCTGAGTGTGACTGTGAGATGTGATCGTTAAATACTGTACCTGTCTGCTTTCCAGTCTTAACGTTCTCGCAAGCCTCCTGAAGAGCATCTACACCAAGGAGATATACATCAGTTCCAACTGTCTCGCCTGCTGCCTCGATAGCCTGAAGAGCACCAAGAGCCATAGCGTCGTTGTTACAGAATACTACTTCGATGTCCTTACCGTGCTGAGCAAGTGAGTTAGCAACAAGTGACTGTGCCTGAGCCTGATCCCAGTTACCAACCTGATCATCAAGTTCCTCAACCTCGATACCTGCATCCTTAAGAGCCTTTACAGAGAACTCTGTTCTGTACTGAGCATCAACGTTCTCAGGATCTCCCTCGATCATGATGTAAGAAACCTTGCCATCACCGTTGATATCACCCTTGTTCTCAAGGTCAGCAACGATTTCACCCTGCATTGTTCCTGACTGACGAGCATCACATCCAACATATGTTACGTTCATGTTCTCGTCTGCCCATCTCTTCTCTTCCTGCTCATCAGGCTCTCTGTTGATGTAAACGAGAGGGATGTTAGCTGCTGTAACCATATCTGTGATTGTAGCTGCTGATGAAGAGTTTACAGGGTTGATGATAAGCACGTCTACACCTGAAGTGATGAAGTTCTGGATCTGGTTTGTCTGAGTAGCCTGATCGTTAGCACCGTCAACGATTGAGATGTTCTCTGGCTTGAATCCAAGTGACTCAAGATATGACTGAAGCTCTGTTCTGAAGAGTGTCATGAAGTTATCAGAGAACTGATAGATACATACGCCCACCTTCTTGTCTGCAAGATCTGTTGAACCAGCCTCTGCTGCAGCTGTTGTTGCTGCCTCTGTAGCTGCGGCTGCAGGAGCTGCTGTCTCTGTCTTTGCTGCCTCTGTAGCTGCGGCTGTTGTAGCTGCTGTTGTAGCTGCTGTGTTAGATGAACCACAACCTGCAAGCATTGATACTGCCATTGCTGAAACTGTGAGTAAGCTAAGTGCTTTCTTCATAATAATTCAATCCTCCTAGATTTACTGTTGTTTACGGGAACTCCCGTGTTTCTTGAGTAGATTATATCCATCCCCCATGACGGATAGAATAGATTATTCTTCTTTGAATCTTGAAAATCCTTTCATATCTTATCGGCCATAGAATTTTTATGAAGTTTGATATACGTCATCCTAAATTCATTAAATATGTCTCTTAATTATTTTAAATTTAATCAAAAAAGGATGCGATATAATATCGCATCCTAAAAAACTTAACTAACCAATTTAAAGTCAACCTAAACTATTATCTTTATCAAAGTTCTTCATATCTTCAATTATATACAGAGGTCTGTCCTTAAGCTCTTCAAAAAGTACCGCAATATATTCTCCGATTATTCCTACGACTATGAATAGTACAGCAAACATAAAGCATAGCAGGACCACTATAGTCGCATAGCCTGATGGCGCTCCATCATGGGTACAGAGAGTATATATCAGAAGTACCAATCCTAAAAATCCACTGAAAAATCCAGCAAATATGCCAAGCTTCAACGGTACATTGGAAAAGCACATGATGGTATTCATGGCAAATGTGAAAAGCTTCTTTATAGAATAATGGCTGCTCCCCGCTATTCTCGGTGCTGCCTCATACTCTATGGTTGTTTTCCTGAAGCCCACGTTCTGTACATATCCGCGAAGGAATCTGACCTTTTCACGATAATTCTTTTTCAGAATATCCTGTACGGAGCGAGTTATGGCAAAGAAGTCTGAAGCATTCGGTTCAAGATATATATCCGATACCTTATTTATGAACCAGTAAAATCCTCCACTGGTGATCTTTTTTATAATTCCTGCTGTTTCATTTCTGGTACGCACCATGGATACGACCTTAAATCCTGAATCAAAGGCATCAACTATCTTCTCTAGATTCTCGGGCGGATGCTGAAGATCCGCATCCATAAAGACCATACCGTCACCTTCTGCATAATCAAGTCCGGCTATCATAGCAGCTTCATGACCGAAATTTCTGGAAAAGCTTATGAACTTTACATGCTCAGGATCCTTTTCCGATAGCTCAAGGAGTATTTCTCCTGTACCGTCTTTTGATCCGTCATTTACAAAGATAAACTCGTAACCCCAGTTCTTTTCCTTCAGGTATTTTGCATATTCTTTTGTAACTCTGTAAAACTCATGTAATCCAGCTTCTTCATTGTAAGCTGAAACGACGATGCTCAGCAGTTTCATGATTTCTCCTGTTCCTATTATCCGGTATATATTATCGCATGAAAGCTAGTCTGCTTCTTCCAATATCTCAAGTTCTCGTCCGCTATGGGATGGCTGACGCTTTTCAACAGGCGGAAGCTTCATATAATCCCCATAAAGCATTTTGAGAACCTTATCCCACTCCTTGGGTCCTGTGAATTTTTCTCCTTCAAACTCAAACTGTATGGGCTCTTCCCATGCATCCTCTACGGTGCAATACTGGAAATCAGGCTGATAATTTGAAAAAAATGATTTTCCATTTGTACCAGATTTCTGTTCACTATATAAGTCAGTGTATTTTCTGGCACTCTTATCCTGCCATTTAAATATGGTCTTAAGGGAGATCAGCTTTCCGACCCCCACCAGCACCATGACCTCAAGCTTCTGCAGCCCTTTATATTTAGACCAGTCCAGCTTTCTTCTGTGGGCCATTCCCAGGCCGAAATAGATCTGCTGCTTCAGCTTCATAAGTTTTGCTTCTGTCTCATCAGAAGGCAGCCTGTCTATGATAAAAAGATCTACCCAGAGATGATTGAGCTTTCCTTCGTAGAACTCCATATCCTCATCATTTTCAGAATGTCTTCTTGAATTGAGATAGACAACTCTCGGAACGAAATCATAGAAGGATTCACCGTTTCTGTACTCATATGGCAACACCAGTTCCATGCCCTTGGGCAGTTCGAGATTTGCTATAGCCTTGAACTTCTCAAATTCCTCTCGTCTGAAACAGAGATCCACATCATCATCCCATGGGATAAATCCCTTATGTCTTACAGCACCGAGAAGTGTTCCGGAATCAATAAGATAGGAAATATTGTGTTTCTCACATATATCCCTGATAGCCTTCAGTATCTCAAGATTAGCCTTATGTATCTTCTCAAGATCAAAGTTCCAGTCAGTTTTTTCTACAGTATTATTCATATGATTATTTTAATGCCTCTATCAGAACTTTAGCCATGTAGCTCAGCTTCTCATCGGTCATTCCCGGATAAAGTCCTACCCAGAAAGTATCTCTCATGATTCTGTCCGTATTTTCAAGATTTCCTACAACACGATATCCTTCTCCGGATTTTCGCATCTCATCAAAGCATGGGTGCTTAATGAGATTTCCGGCAAACAGCATTCTAGTCTGAACACCATGGTCCTCCACATATCTGACTACATGCTCTCTGTCAACACCTTCCCTGCATGTCATAAGGAAACCAAACCAGCTTGGATCGGAACCTGGCTCTGCTTCAGGCAGTATGAGCTTATCCTCTGCTCCTCCTTCGATCAAAAGCTTCTTAAGAAAACTGAAGTTATGCTTTCTTCTTTCAACAAATGAAGGAAACTTCTCAAGCTGTGCTACACCTACTGCAGCCTGCATATCCGTAGCCTTGAGATTGTATCCGAAATGTGAATACACATACTTATGGTCATAGCCCTTAGGAAGTTCTCCATACTGTCCGTCAAAACGATGTCCGCATGTATTGTCCTTTCCCGGAGCACACCAGCAGTCACGACCCCAGTCTCTGAAGCTTCTCATGATACGGTGAAGAAGCGGATTGTTTGTGTAGCAGGCTCCGCCCTCTCCCATGGTCATGTGATGAGGCGGATAGAAGCTTGAAGTTCCTATGTCACCTATAGTACCGGTAAGCTTAGTCTCTCCGTCGATCTCATATGTGGTTCCCAGAGAATCACAGTTGTCCTCTACAAGCCAGAGACCATGCTTATCACAAAACTCCTTTACAGCCTTGAGATTGAAAGGATTTCCGAGAGTATGTGCTATCATAACAGCCTTGGTCTTAGCGCTGTATGCCTCTTCCAGCATGCTCACATCGATATCGCAGGTCGGGAAAGTAACATCCACAAATACAGGCACGGCACCATACTGTATGATAGGATTAACTGTGGTAGGGAACCCCGCTGCTACTGTTATGACCTCATCACCTCTCTTAATCTGCCTCTCCTTTAAAAGGGGACTTGTAAGTGTGCTGAAGGCAAGAAGGTTGGCACTTGAGCCGGAATTCACCAGGCTCACATATCTAACTCCAAGGTATTCTCCGAATTTCTTCTCAAATTCATCTGTAAATCTACCGGCTGTAAGCCAGAACTCAAGGGCACTGTCCACCAGATTTACCATTTCCTTATCATCAAATACACGGCTCGCATATGGTATACGATCACCTTCCTCGTAAGGTTTTACCGGCATCTTATATTTTTTTGCATATTCAGATACAAGGTCGAGTATTTCCTGTCTTGCCTGCTGCTCTGTTTTCTCCATTATTACACTCCATCCGGGGAACCGATCCCCAAAAAACTCTTTTACGACGATACTATGCCTGCATTATCCTGCAAGGCTTAATTTAATTTTGTCTATGACTTATTTTTTCGCGAAATATCCACCGTAGAAAAATCAGTTCTTTCAGTTAGCTGAAAAGTTTTTTTGATAATCTCATTACCGGTCTTTCTACTGTCATCTCAAGTACTATAGAAAGTATAAGACTTATAATAAAAGCCATAGCACTTTTCAACTTCTGATTTTCCATGAATAATCCCAAATGTTGTATCACTATATAGTGAACAAGATATAAAGAATAGCTTATTTTACCGAAAAATGGAAGAATCCTGCTTTTTTCAAGCAACGGACGCATATAACGGGATCTGTCCAGTGAGATAAGAAATATCATCCACAGTAGGCTTAAATACAGATATTTATCTGAAAGGTATCTGCTTGCAGGAATACCGAATACAGCATATCTTACTCCAGGAACCATCAGGAAAAATCCAATAAGTATAAGAATTGCCGCCGCATCATACACATATGTTTTTTTCACGTCAATTCGATCTAAACCATTATCTCCCTTTATACTCTCATCTTCATTACATATTAAATAATTAAGAACTCCTCCCAGGAGAAGTACCGGTAGATACCAGCCAAGCTGTATGCTGTTCTCCGGACAATTCTTATAGAAGAAAAGGAAAGAAAACACAAGGCACGAAAGAACAAGCAGTATGCCTCTCTGCTTTTTTTTCTTAAGCACTGAAAATGCTGTTCCTATAACAGGCGTCATCAGATAGAATTTCATCTCTACCGGAAGAGTCCAGAAGTGACCCTTTCCCTCTACCAGAAGAAAATTCTTCAAAGCCTCCGGAACATCAATATAACCGATAAAAACGCTTAATACGAGCACCACAGAAAATGCCGGGTAAATCCGTATTATTCTTTTTAGATAAAATTTCAAAGATGAGCACACATACTGTCTCATTCCGGCTAACGATTCCGCCTTCAGTCTCTTTGTATCCTCTTCACCCTTAATCATATATGGACGAAGAGTAAAAAAACCTGTCAGCAGGAACAGAAGCCATACACCTATTTTTCCGCAACCGGATACCGAATCATGATATCCGGGAACTGCCTGTATGATATGAACTGTCAGCACTATAAGAATAGCGAGACCACGTACGGAATCAAGCCAGACTCTGCGCTTAGGCTTTCTATTTTCCATCATATTTCTCCCAAGCTTTTATGTTTAATCTGTACACTACCTTATTCCCTGAGTTTCATCCCGTGAAGCGGTCCTGCGGAATACTATATTGGGTTAATTTTAACCCGAACCCTTACTCTGAAAGAAATTCCTGTATCTGATTCCCGGTAAACAAAAGCATATCCTCTTTATCATGCCATGCTCTGTACCACTTTACTGCCTGTGCCACGGCATCATTCACATGCCATACCGGCTCCCATCCGAATTTCTCTTTGAGCTTTGTAGTGTCTAATTTCAGGAAGGATGCCTCGTGAGGAGCATTCAGCTCAGCCTCGGTATGCCACTTCGCAGTATCTCCCCAGAAGGCTGTGAACTTATCTGCCAGCTCACCTGTTGTTATGGCATCTTCATCATCAGGTCCGACATTATAACAGTCTGAAAGCTCAGGTTTCTCTACCTGCTTCATGGCTATGAGAAGATACACATACAATGGTTCCAGAACATGCTGATAAGGTCTCGTGCTGTATGGATTTCTCACATGTATCATCTTCCCTGCCACGGTATCCCTTACGCAGTCAGGAATGATACGATCCTTCGCAAAGTCTCCGCCTCCTATAACATTTCCTGCTCTTGCTGTGGAAATGAGAGTTCCCTTTCCATCCTTAAGGTCAAAAAATGATTTCTTATAGCTGTGGGTAACCAGCTCAGAACAGGACTTTGAATTACTGTAGGGATCATAGCCATCCAGCTTCTCATCCTCTTTAAAAGCATGGTTCTCGAGATCATTGTTCTCATAAACCTTGTCTGTTGTTACATTAAGACACGAAATAATCTTTTCCTCATGGCTCAGATTATAGTTCCTTATGCACTCGAGAAGATTTACTGTTCCCATAACATTGGTCTCATAGGTCTCCCTCGGGAACTCATATGAGGTCCTGACTATAGGCTGTGCCGCGAGATGAAGCACTACCTGGGGTCTGGCTTCTTCAAAAAAACTTTTCAGGTGTTCAAAGTCTCTAATATCACCAATCTCCGAATGTATCTGTTCTTTTAATCCCAGAATACCAAAAAGCGATGGCTCAGTAGGTGCCTCCAGTGAATAACCATAGACTTCAGCACCAAGAATCTTCAACATAAGTGAAAGCCAGCTTCCCTTGAAGCCTGTATGTCCGGTCACAAGGACTCTCTTTCCGCTATAAAACTCTTTAAGATCAGTTAATTTAGACATTTATTATTTCCTTTGTTAGCACGGATCCTTTAGGATCCTTCAAAATCTCTTGTTAAAATAACCAACTATCCACGTCGATTTATGAGTCGTTGATTATTGGCAGAAAATATCTGAAGTACCGTAACAGTAAAACTTCCTAAGCTGTGATCAGCTCCAGCGCTTCCATGGAGCCCTGTTTTCTTCCCACAGTGTCTCAAGAAGCTTCTTTTCTCTCTGTGTATCCATACACTGCCAGAATCCCGGATGATAGAAGCTCATAAGCTGTCCGTCTGCTGCAAGCTTATGCATAGGTTCTTGTTCCAATATACATTTATCTCCGGAAAGATAATCAAATACAGATGGCTCGAAGATCATAAATCCGCCGTTAATGATTGCTCCGTCCTCGTCCTCTTTCTCTCTGAAGGACTTTATGCAGTTGTTTCCGTCTATATCCAGAACGCCCTTTTGCTGAGCAAGAGATACTGTGGTTATTGTGGCTATCTTTCCATGTGACTTATGGAAATCCACAAGTGATGACAGATCCACATCAGAAACTCCATCACCATAGGTAAGCATAAACGGCTCATCACCTACATACTTCTGTACTCTCTTGATACGTCCTCCGGTCATGGTATTGAGACCTGTATCGACTATGGTGACCTTCCATGGCTCGTTCATATTGTTATGAACCTCCATCTGATTGTTGCTTAGATCAAAGGTGACATCAGAATTATGAAGGAAATAGTTAGCAAAGAATTCCTTTATAACATACTGCTTGTAACCAGCAAGTATGATGAAATCATTGTATCCGTAACTTGAGTAATACTTCATGATATGCCATAGAATAGGCATCTCTCCTATCTCTATCATTGGCTTTGGCTTAAGGTGTGACTCTTCTGAAATACGTGTTCCGAATCCACCTGCTAAAATTAAAACTTTCATTAATATATCCTCCAAAGCGGGAGCCTATGTACATTTGTATCTTATGAGCAAAAGTCTTATGCTGTTTCCCGCCGAAAATATGTCGCATTGCACGGAATGGCCATCATATCATTCACTGTATATGTTGAGCCCGTTATCCTTCAGTACCGAAAAAGCCGATCTGACCTTGCCGGCACCATGATTATACTCAAAAATGCCGTTCAGTTCATCATCTGTGTAATCATCAATGTGAAAAGCCGTATCCTTCATGGACCGGAAATATGCCTTGCGATACGGGGCATTTACAAGCTCTGTTTTAGTACTTATAAAGCTTCCGGTCAGAAAAGCACAGAGAATAACTACAGAGGTCAGAAATGTAACTGTACTGTATTTCTGCTTTATCTTTTCATTTCTCTTCTCTTCAAGAAAGCCTTTTATAACTATACCGTAAATTATCAGTATTCCAAAAGCTCCCGGCAGATATTGTAAGGAATATCTGCTCTGCCATGCATAGGTCTCCACAAGATACAGGTATCTTGAGCAAAACACCAGAAGATGGCTCACTATACCGCTCATGATAAGCATGAGCGGAAAAAGTGTTCTTCGGTAAATCCCTTTTATAAAATACAGCACCAGAGCAAAGACATAGCAAAGTATGATCATCGCTCCTGTCATGTATATCACTCCGTAACCTATCTTTCCGCTATTAAGCAAATTTTCCCAAACATTTCCGGAAAGAATCTCTGAGGCAAAACCATTCAAAATGAAATGTACCGTAAATCCTATTTCTCCGGTGATGACCTCCATAAGTGAGAGCTGTTCAGTCACATTGTGCTCATACTCTGCCGTGCTGTTACTTATAAGAAACAAAATCATGGGAATAGCTGACGAAAGTATATAGACTGGTATACGTTTAACAGAAACATTCCGGTTCTTTATCAATACCATATACAGATATGCCGCAATAAGGCTGAGACAATACTGAACGATATAAGGACCGGCGAAAAGAAGTGCAATATAAGGCAGGACCATAAGCTTCGCTTCATCTTTAAATTCTCCGGTTCCTGTGAACACCTTTTCAAGTATCAGATAATTATAGAAGAAAAGACCGTAAGCTATGAAATGCGGATATCCCGAGCCATTTATCAAAAGCTCCCATTTGTTGAGACTGAAACCGGCAAGCATAAGTGCTGCCAGAGAAAGAGTCCCCAAACGGACCCGTTTTATATATCTGCACAGTATCATCATCATAGCGAAGATCCCCAGGAGTCCGAGGATCCTGTCAAAATCCACAGAATACCTGAAGAGTTTTACATTGACCCATCTGAGAGGATAGGTTATGGGGATACGCGTAAGTATATCCGGAACAAAAAAGCTGTCACTCGACATGGTATCCGGAAGATAACTGTTTATAAGCCTGATATAGTCCGAATAAACTATATCCTCAGACGCTGTTTTAATGTAAAAAAACAGAAAGGCTGTACCTAAAGCAGGACAAAACATCAAAAAATCCCGTATTCTTTTTTCAATGTTCATTTTATCCTGTTTTATATTTGTTCCCATTATCACCTCCATGGGTCATGCACGAATCGGATCTACCCGGAATCATATGTTTCTCTCCGCGTAAATTTGAAAATACATTTTTAAACCTTATCTTCCCTTTACGGTGCTCCAGTCTGCTTTTCCGAATACCTGATCTGTTATATCTATATATCCTCTTCTGTCGGAGGTCTCCAGAAGGACTACGGAATTCTCATATACCGCCTCCTCAGGAAGCTCTGATATATCATCAATATAATGAAGCTCTGATCCCTGACCTGTTTTTTCCGGATCATATGGCTTATAGAAATACTCTCCGTAAAAATCCGTCATTCCGAAGCTGTTGTAGAAAATATATGTCTGACGAACACCCAGAAAGTCATCGTATTTTCCTATAGTCTCATCCGCCAGAGAATTGACCCTGTCAAGCTCAGTCATGAAGAATATATTTCTAAAACAGCTTCTGTAGAACTGCTCGACAGGAATCATCAGGCAGCAATAAATCAAAAACAACAGGGCAAAAAATGCAGAGAAGGCTTTGAAGTCCTTCTTTTTTCCTGCTGTTTTAGCAATTCCATCCACCGTTCCAAAGCCTATTCTTCCGAACATATAACATATGTAGAGAAGTGCAGCCGTATAACTTACATACACCCATCTTATTTCAAGCCTGATTGTTATGGAGCTGCATCCTATACACAGAGCAATAAATGTTATGAATAAAAGATTTTGAGCTATCTCCATAATATCCAGGGAACGCCTTCTTATTTCAGAAGCATATATTCCAAGCATTCCGAGGATAACAGCCCAGCTTGTGTACACACAGATATGGAGCCATAACGGAGCTTCCGACCAGGTTATTCCGTTTAGGTAGCTCTCCCCCACATTTACACCAAAAACATACTGTACCTGCTGTATGGCATACATAAATGCCTGTCCTATGCTGAAGGTATCTGTTACGTCTGTCCCTGCAGTACCAGCCGGCATTGCCTGCCCCGCCACGAGAACACGAACACCGAAGAAAAGCAGGAGCTCCATGATCGGTATCATAAGCTTCATAAGGCATTTAGCTTTAGTCCCCTCTGCTCTGCTCTTTAATCCTCTGAAGAGCAATACAAGGCAGAAAAGGGGGAACAGTGCGATGTATCTCTCATGAGTATACATAACCAATAGATAAAAAAAGCTCGCCCCGTAATAGTAAGCACTGTTTCCATATTCGGAAAATCTGTAAAGAAGCCACAGGACAATAATGGCAAGAAGGAGCCCCAGTGATTCCAAAAGCCCCAGTACCTGTCCTATCTGATATGCAGCAAAATGCGAACCGAGATACATACCGGCTACCAGAAACGATATCATTTCCGCCGAAAAGGTATACCCTTCTCTTCTTTTACAGATCTTTGTGAGATCCAAAGCAAAAAAGTACACCACGAAGGAAATAAAGATATTAAAGGCTGTATTAAAGGCCGCATAAAAATTCACATGCCGACCGACTATCATAAACTCAAGATAGCTCATTGCCCAGTAGAAGGGTCTGAAGTTTCCCTTGGTACTTTTAGGAAATGTGAACTCCAAAAAGCTGTCTTCCCCATAGAATGACCAAAGGTACAGATCATCACCATACAGTCCCCTTATCTGAATATTTCGATTTACAAAAAAACCAATTAAAATAAGCGCAAAAAGTGCAGGAAGCACCATTTGCACTTTATTTTTAGTTACCTTTTTTATTTTCATACGCTCCATAGGCCTTTTTATAGAAATGCATAAGCAGCCATCTTACAGGCTCTGAGTGCATCTGTCCGAAGAGTTCCGATTCTTCCCTCTCCCGGTTGTTGTTCTCGATGTTTCTCATGGTCTCGGCACCTTCATGAACACGGTACGCCATAAGAGACTTTTCCAAACAGATAAATCTACCCGGCTCTTTTGCAAGTCTGATTAGTGTTGCCCAGTCTATAACAAACTTATAGTCATTTCTGAAAAGAGGTGCCGGACAGTAGTTAACATTATATGTGCAGGTCGGACATCCTATACCGTTTCCGTATTTTAATGCCGACATCTTTACTTCTGTCCTGTCGGATCTCCCATGGTTTCGGAGCTTAAATCTCAGGAACTGCTTTACCTTTTCAGATGTTCCGTTAATGGTATTACCATCTCCGTCTATAGTGTCATAGTGGCAGCAGAAAACCGACATATCCGGAAACCTGCTGTAGGCATTGAGCAAAGCCTTTGTATAATCAGGAAAATACAGATCATCCTGATGTGCTATGGTCACGAGAGGTGCCAGCTTGCTTCCCTCCTCATAGGCGAAATTCCAGTCATCCTTAAGTCCATGCTTTCCGTTTCTGACATAGACAGGATATCCAAATTTTGCACTACAGGCTGTTATGAATTTATTGGGCGTTGAGGTACATATGATAACCTTACTTTCAATACTCTGGGCTTTCAGTGAATTAAGCAGATACGGAAGGTATCTTGACTCTCCATATGCAGCTACTGCAAAGCAATGCTTATATTTTTTCAAAACCATCCCCCCTGTAAATACCTTTTTCACTATCAGAAGTGAGTGGCAAAAGAATTGCCACCCACCGATGATCATTTTCTGTAATCTGTCTCAAAATCCTCACGGATCTTGTTCCATGCTCCCTCAGGTGAGTAGAATTCCTTAATGAACTCTACCGCTCTGTGAGACATCCTTTCAACCTCATAAGTGTTGTTATAAAGATTTATAACTTCCTGTGCAAAACCATCCTCGGTATCCTGGATACGGAGAGCAGTTGCAGCCTCAGGTATACCCTCTGCACCGCAGGAGGTAGTAACTATAGCTCCACCTGCATGTAGAGCCTCAACGACCTTACCCTTTACACCTGCACCATAACGTAACGGTACAACAACCACCTTGTTCTTTCGATATAGCTCATCCAGCTCCTCAATCGATACAAAGCCGAGAACATTTACATCAGGACGCTCATTAAGTGCAAGCACCTCATCATCTGCCTTTGAACCGGCTACATTGAGTACGATATCAGGAATCTGAGCCTTGATCTTTGGAAGTATGTTGTTAACGAACCAGAGAAGTCCGTCCTTGTTTGGCGGGTGACCGAAACCGCCTACAAACAGAAGACCCTGCTTGTGGGCATAATCCTCGTCCAGAACCGCCGGCTCATCATATACATAGGCTGTGATTCCCTTTACATTGATGGTCGGATCCTCCTTGCGAACGATCTCAGCTTCAAC
Source organism: Oribacterium sp. C9 (assembly GCF_002007235.1). Taxonomy (GTDB): domain Bacteria; phylum Bacillota; class Clostridia; order Lachnospirales; family Lachnospiraceae; genus Oribacterium. Next base: position 115,501 of record NZ_MUHW01000001.1, on the reverse strand, counting down.
CTCTGAAGGGAAGTAGCTGGCATCCGCCTTACGCATTACACCATACTCAACATTGTGCCAGTACTCCGCATCCTCTCTGGTCTTCTCATCATGATCGATTTCGTACTCACGCATGAGACGAAGCGAATGAAGGTCATGACCGAAGTAGATGACCTTGATATCTGTGTTGTCACATATATAGTCGATATACTTGGCAGCGATATGAGGCCTGTTGAGATATGCGATATTTATGAACTTCTTGTTCCTGTCTATCCAATCCCAGATTCCCGACTGCATGGTGTTTCCATACAGTACTTCGATTCCCATCTGCTGAAGAGCCGAAGTATAAGGCTCCTCATGTGCGAAGTTATCGCCCAGGAACTTGACCCTGTAACCAACCTTCATGAAAAGCTGCATGTACTGATAATCAAGCTTGGAGCCTGCATCCTTATCCCAGGTAGGAACGTAATGATCCACCACAAGGATATACTTGGAATTCTGTCCGCGCTCACGGGCTGCAAACGGGTTAGGACTGCCGTCATTTACTGACTGCTTCTTCAGCTCCTCCGCCCACTTCTCCTTGAACTTCTGCTGGTTTACCACCTGATAATGCTTAAGTCCCGAAGTATCCGATGTGTCTGTACCGTTTGAGATACCCTCAAAGTGAGTGATTACCGACTTCGGCTGGAACACAACCTTCTTTCCATGCTTACGCACTTCGAAGGCAAGGTCGGTATCCTCATAATAAGCCGGAGCAAATCTCTCATCGAAGCCTCCGATCTCCTTCCAGAGATCTGTGCGGATCATGATGGCTGCACCGGAAATATAGTCTACTTCCTTTACATAATTGTATTCAGGTTCATCAGGATCCTGGAGTCTTCCGTAATTCCAGCCTGAACCGTCAGACCAGATGATTCCTCCTGCCTCCTGTAAACGTCCATCAGGATATACGAGCTTGGATCCCACCATACCGATGGAGTCGTCACTCTCTATAAGCTCAACAAGAGAATCGAGCCATCCGTCATTTACCTTTGTATCGTTGTTAAGGAAGAAAATATACTGTCCTCTTGCAATGGCTGCTGCCTGATTACAATTCTTGAGGAATCCCATATTCTCTGTATTTCTGGCGATCACCAGATTATCGGCATAGAATCCGATCTCACGGGTCGCATCAGTCGAAACATCATCTGCGATGATGACCTCATACGGAGTTTTCTCGAAATCAGTGTGCTGCTTTATGCTCACTAGACACTGATATGTATAGTTGATCTGGTTATAACAAGGAATAACGATACTTACCAGAGGCTTGTCTGTTTTCTCAAATGATACCTTTCCGTACTCACTGTAAAAAGCGCCTATGTTGAAATCACCGCGGATAAGGTTCTTTCCTTCCTCGGTAAAGAACATAGGAAGCATCTTTATAGGATGTGCAAAGGTCTGACCGACATAAGAAAGAAGCTTACGCTTTCTGGAGCCTACAGGAAATCTTCTTGTGTAGGCATCATTGATGCTTTCAGATACCTTTCCTGTCCATCCCATATGAGCCTTATAGTATTCTCTCTCCTTGATGAGGGTGTCAATGTCTCTCTCGTGGGTCTTTATCACCTTTGTAAGGTTGGCAACATGCACAGATGTCAGTCTGTTGATCTCACGTTCCTTCCTGAGAGCGATCTTCTGCTCCTTAGTCTCCTGAGCGAGTATGGTCCTCTCATTCTCAGCTACGGCAAGGTTGCCCTTGAGCTCATTGAAACGATGAACCGTCACTTTATTCTCATAGTAGGCATTTACATTGCTGTCCTGACCGTCCCCGTGAACAAAGAGCTGGAACTCCTTTTCCTTGTCGAGAAGCTCCTGACATTCCGGCTTTGTGAATCCGAAATTACGCAGGAATCCGAACAGATCATCATAAGCCATGCTGTCACGGTACTCAAGATACCAGTAATAAAGGATACGGAACTGTAAGAACCTTACTTCCACTTCCCTTGGAAGTACCCACTCACAGTCAATAAGTGTAGGTCTTCCGTTCTCCATGATCACATTATCAAAGAGACAATCAAGATTTGCAGGATTGACCGTGCCGTCCACAGCACCGATGACCATGTCTACAGACTCGGCAAGCTCCTTTAACGGAGCGACTCCGTCTTTTATCATATCTGCAAGGATCTTTCCGAGATTCTTTCCCTCAAGATATGGGTATACCTGATAGCTCAGAAGCTGGAAATCTCCGAGAGCATGACTTGTTTCCTCAGCCATAAGCACATCCACGGTAGGATTTGCCTTACGCTGCTCCTTTGCCTTTTCGGTAAGAGAATCGATGTGAGCATTGGCATCCGGAGTGATTCCTGCCTTTACCACATGGCGCTTTCCCTTGTCGTCTCTGTATATCTCTGTCTTTATGGCATATTCAGGCTTTCTGCTTGAATTGTACTTAAGATATAACGGAAGGTATTTTCGATAATCCTTTGCCCTGCTACGATGAGTTCCGTCCGGCTGGAAAATGTAATAATAGGATGGCGCAAACTCCTGGAACTGATTCTCCTTAACGAGAAGAGCTATCTTCTCTGTTTCATCCGCAGGTCCCGGAAGGCGCTCATCAGTATAAAAATTGAGTGGCATCTTAAGCTCGGGAACCGGATAATACATCCATTCCTTTGACTCAGGATGCTCTTCGCGAAGGAGACTGCGAAGCTCATTTATCTTTGACCAGCGCATATAGATAACATCTGCTTCCTTCTCTCCCGATGACATACGGTCGATATCCAGAGCATTCTGCATACCCATCATAATACATCCGCCCTGCTTGAGCCAGGTTCCGGTAATTGAGCTGTACATGGTTCCGAGATTTCCCTTGAACATCTTGAGAACTCTCCTGGTGAGTACAGGAATGATAACGTAATCATATGTAGACTCATCAAGTCTTCTCGATACTGTCTTTACTCTTTTTTCAAGAAGCTCGATAAATGGTGCTGTATAATCCTTTTCACCGAGGATCAGCACAGATGCGTCCCTTTCCATACCGGTGGTCACATCTTCAAAATAGAACCAATCTATAAGATTGGTCATATGACGTGTAAAACTCATTATTTGTTATGCCTTTCCAGAGTCACCTGAGACTCCATATCGTATACACCTACAGTGTTTTTATTTGAAAGTACCGTAAGGGAAGCAACATCGTACTTTCTGTCATATACAACATGCTCTCCCTGTTCAAATCCGGTACATGACATGCTCAGAAGATATTCCCCTCCCTGAAGGGTCATCCTCTGGGTAAATGTAACCACATACTCATCTCCGGCCTTAACAGGTTTAATGTCGCTGCCTTCTATCATGGTGTTGGTTCCTGTCAGGTCCGCGCCCCGCTTGTCCTTTATGGTGAAGGTGAATATAGGCGCCTCGATATCCGCGTTAAATCTGATTTTTTCTTTTATGGAGAACATCTCACCTTTAACTATAACATTGGTGACCTTTCCTCTTTCATCCAGGATACCGAGATCCCATATGGATGCTCTGCCGTCACCGTAATGCTGAACATGTGGATTAAGACTCAGCTCATCCTGCATGAGTTTTCCGGCTTCATAAGAATTTTTACCGGCTTCAGTATAATGCTGCTTTTCAGAATTCCCGGAAGTCTCACTTTTCTCGATAACCGCCGATACATCCTTAGTTTTATCCTCAGTTCGGGATGCAGCGGAATCTGCCATTTCATCCATGGCGGCTGTCCCAACAGTATCCACACCGAAATTCTGCCCATCTATAAAATCACTGGCAGCCTTAACTTCTTCGCGGCGCTTTAAGTCCAGTTTATCTTCCTCTGTGAATCTTCCGGCAAGGATCTTCTTATAAAGATCCACCATATCTCCCGGTTGACCTTCAGATATCTTTTCACCCTTGTTTATAAGTATGACTCTGTCACAGTACTTCATAACCGAACCAAGATCATGGGTGACCATAAGGATAGTTGTACCGTTTCGTCTCAGCTCATCCATACGGTGATAGCACTTTGCCTGAAAAAAGACATCTCCTACAGAAAGAGCCTCATCTACTATCAGGATCTCTGGATCCATGGCTACATACATGGCAAATGCAAGTCGTACGAACATACCGCTTGAATAGCTCTTTACCGGCTGGTTCACAAAATCCCCTATGTCAGCAAAATCAAGAATCTCCTGAAGCTTCGCATCCATCTGTTCTCTGGTAAAGCCCATCATGGTACCGTTCATGTAAACATTCTCGATACCTGTATAGTCAGGGTTGAAGCCTGCTCCAAGCTCCAAAAGTGCACATACGATACCGTTAATGTTCACACAACCGCTTGTCGGGGTGAGAACTCCTGTTATGATCTTCAGTATAGTGGACTTACCGGAACCGTTGGTACCTATGATACCTACAGACTCGCCTTTCCCCACCTGAAAATTTATATGATTTAAAGCATAAAAATCTCGATGATAATTCTTATGGGTAACGCTTATAGCCTCTTTCAGTCTGTCTATCGGCTGGTCGTAAAGTCTGTAGATCTTTGTAACATCCTTCACGTCGATAACAACATCCGAAGCACCCTTAGCTGAATCATCACCGGCTTCTTTGTTTATATTATTTATTTCATTTTCTGTCATAAAAAAATCTCCAGATGCCTTCTCGGCATTTGGAGATTATACTAACACATTTTTTTAGGTTTTACTATACACTACATATAGCCTAAATGACTTGGCTATGAAGTTACGGCTACAATATAGGCTCAAGCTCAAGCTACAGGAGTTGAATATGTGCTTACATTACCTGCACCTGTAGATGGCAGTGTACCGCTATAATTGACCACAGTATTTCCTGTTGAAGCAGCTGTCGATGTGGCTGTTGAAGTTCCCGGAACCGAAGCGGTACCGTTTGAGCCTGTACTGCCTGATGACGCAACAGAAACAGCTGTCACGTCAGGAGCCTGGGCATTTGTCACTATATGCCCGTCCTTTGCAACATAGCTTGAATCCTGAGTGGAAACCTTTCCACCTGAAATCTTTGCAGAAACACTGTTACCCGGTCCTACATATGTACCATCAGAAAGACCTGTGGAATTGTACTGTGTCTGGTCTCCGGTCGAGATCATCGGGAGCTCTGCGTTGCTGAGTCCACTTGCCCTGCTTCCTGATGAGACTCCGTTTATGACGGTAACCGTATTTGTATTCATATTTACATTAGCCGCTGCAGTGTTTGCCGCCATCTGCTCCTGTGAAATAACACTGCCTGTACTTCCGCCCCGGGCAGCCTTCGCTGCATCCACAGCCGCGTTTGCTGCCGCTATGGCCGCATTGACGTCATAGGATGCGGTTGTGTTCTCCTGTGTCAATGCCAGTGTCGGTGCTGCTGTACCATCCGGTGCAGGCTGACCTGCATACACAGTTGTCTGTTCACCGGTTACGGTATTGGTCCATACTGCGACCGGTCCGTAAAGGGTGTACTGCCAGTCCGCCATAGCCGGAGCACCGGCCAGTGTTGACAGGGTCATCGCTGTTATCATGACTTTTATCATCTTATTTAATTTCATATTTTTCTCCCGGAATACAATATGATGAACAGCACCTAAGGGCTGCTTCAATCAAAAAGATATGATGATGCACATATAAAGCTCTTATGATGTGCACCATCTTAAATCTTTTTGAGTATATCACAGAATAGTAAAAGAAATGCTTAAATTTAGATGACAGGATACTGAAATTACTACTCCTCTTATATCCTTAATGTCTGATTTCAACACTGAGTTTTCCCAATCTCTGATCGATGACCATGGTGTCACCCTCCTGAACCTTATCTTCAAGTATGCATCTTGCTACCATTGTCTCTACGTTCTTCTGAATGAAACGACGAAGTGGTCTTGCACCGAACTGAGGTTCATATCCGTAATCTGCGATATATTCCTTGGCACCGGATGTAAGCTCTATGGAAAGCTGACGGTCCGAAAGACGCTTATTGATATCGCTTATCATGAGATCTGTGATGTTTCCGATGTTGTCCTTGCTAAGAGGCTTAAACATTATGATCTCATCCAGACGATTTAAAAACTCAGGCCGGAAGGATTTAAAGAGTTCATCATGAACATTTTTCCTTGCTGCCTCTGTGATGTTTCCGTTTCCATCGATCCCTTCCAGAAGATACTGGGCGCCCAGGTTACTGGTCAGTATGATTATGGTGTTCTTGAAGTCCACTGTCTTACCTTGACTGTCTGTGATACGTCCGTCATCCAGTACCTGAAGCAGTATGTTGAACACATCCGGATGTGCCTTCTCTATTTCATCAAAAAGCACAACAGAGTATGGCTTACGTCTCACAGCCTCTGTAAGCTGACCGCCTTCCTCATATCCAACATATCCCGGAGCCGCACCGATAAGTCTCGATACGGAATACTTTTCCATGTATTCCGACATATCTATACGTACCATAGCATTTTCATCATCAAAAAGATTCTGAGCCAGAGCCTTGGCAAGCTCGGTCTTTCCTACACCGGTAGGTCCCATAAACAGGAATGAGCCTATAGGTCTTCCCGGATCCTTTATGCCTGCCTTTGAACGTTGGATCGCTTCCACTACCTTCTCCACAGCCTCGTCCTGACCTATGAGTCTCTTGTGAATCTCGAGATCCAGATGGAGTACCTTGCTTCTCTCCGATTCATTGAGCTTGGAAACAGGTATGCCTGTCCAGCGGCTTACTATCTTCCCTATCTCCTCTTCAGTTACAGTCTCCTGAAGGAGTGACTTGTCCTCACCGTGAACACTGTTTTCAACTTCTGAAAGCTTTCTCTCTATTTCCGGAAGATCCTGATACTGAAGCTTTGAAGCCTTATCATAATCAGCCATCTGCATGGCCTTTTCTATATCCTTACGGACGCGGTCTCTCTGTTCACGGAGCTTCTGAAGATTTTCAGCGGAATTCTTTTCATTGTCCCACTGAGCCTTCTTGGCATCAAACTCAGATTGAAGCTCTGCAAGCTCCTTCTCTATCTCCTGAAGACGATCTTTTGAAAGCTTATCATCCTCTTTCTTGAGAGAGATCTGCTCCATCCTTAACTGTGTAAGTCTGCTCTGAATCTCTGACATTTCCTCCGGCATGGATTCCATCTGGGTCTTCACCATGGAGCAGGCCTCATCCACAAGGTCTATGGCCTTGTCCGGAAGAAATCTGTCGGAGATATATCTGTCGGATAATGTTGCCGCCGCCACAAGAGCATTGTCCGTAATGGTGACTCCATGATACTGCTCATAGCTCTCTTTGATACCTCTCAAAATATAAATGGTATCCTCCACATCCGGCTCATCGATCTGTACAGGCTGGAAACGTCTCTCGAGGGCCGCATCCTTTTCTATATATTTGTGGTATTCATCAAGAGTCGTGGCACCGATACAGTGAAGCTCTCCTCTGGCAAGCATAGGCTTAAGTATATTGCCTGCATCCATGGCCCCGTCTGTTCTTCCCGCTCCCACTATGGTATGGAGCTCATCTATGAACATCAGTATCTGTCCTTCTGATTTCTTTACTTCATCAAGAACAGCCTTGAGTCTCTCCTCAAATTCACCTCTGTATTTTGCGCCTGCCACAAGGGAACCCATATTAAGTGCAAATATTTTTTTATCCTTGAGACTTTCAGGAACCTCTCCCTTTGCTATCCTCTGGGCAAGACCTTCAACTACAGCTGTTTTACCAACACCGGGCTCACCTATAAGAACAGGATTATTCTTAGTCTTTCGACTAAGTATACGTATGATGTTACGTATCTCATCATCCCGACCGATGATAGGATCAAGCTTCTGCTCCCTGGCACCCTGCACCATCTCATATCCGTACTTATTAAGGGTATCGTAAACGTCCTCCGGGTTATCTGAAACCACTCTCTGATTACCACGTACCTCAGAAAGTGCCTTTAAGAATCCATCCTTTGTTATGTTGTATTCCTTAAAAAGACGTTTTACTGCCGGATCTGCTTCCTTCATTATGGAAAGGAAAATATGTTCTACGGAAACATACTCATCTCCCATGGATTTTGCATGATCCTCAGCTCTAGTCAAGGCAAGGTTTGCAGCCTGTGACATGTACATCTGACCCGTTCCTGTGACCTTCGGAAGCTTGGAGATCTCAGCCTCCAGACTATCCCTGAACTCATCAACAGGAACTCCCATTTTCTTTAAAAGCTGAGCGATAAGACTCTCATCTATGGTGATAAGACTAAACAAGAGATGTATCTGCTCAACATACTGATTCCCGTACTCTGTGATTATATCCTGACACTTGTTTATAGCTTCTATTGATTTCTTGGTAAATTTATTGATATTCATAAACTGATTCCTCCTGAAAAACATACAGAGAAAACATCCGGATATATCTTTCTCTGTTAATAATGATTATAGCTCAGTTGTTAGCACTTTCAAGTGGTGAGTGCTAATTTTATTTTGTTTTTATTTTTACCATCCAAAGACAAGCACCTTATTAAAATAATCATCCCTATATTTGTATATTTTTCTACAAAAAAATCCGGTGAATCTTCCGATTCAGAAATCGAAAAATTCACCGGATCAAATATTATAATGTGCGCGTCAAAAAATGATATCGAATCTCTTCGGTATTCGCACTGTCATTATTCTCACTTCATTCTTTCCTGAAGCTCTGAAGCTATCTTCTCTTCAACGGCTTCTGCCGCTTCACGACTCTCCGCACTGATGGAGATATACGCCTTAAGCTTAGGCTCCGTTCCTGAAGGACGGATCACAACGGAGCAGTGGTCACTCAAAAGATACTTCAGTACATCAGACTTGGGAAGTCCGTCCAGGCCCGGCTTGTAATCCAAAAGCTTTTCTATAGCCTTGTCGCCAAAGCATTCCAATGCTTCTGCCTGATGCTGTCCCGGCTTATCCTCAGGTACTGCTGCACCCTGAAGCTTTGCCGCGTAGGAATCCATGCGGAACTGCTGCATTATCCTCTGCATCTTCTCAAATCCTGCAGAACCCTCAAACTGATAGCTGTGAAGAGTATTTAAGCAGTATCCATACTCCCTGTAGAGCTCTGAGAGCTTCTCCAGAAGACTTATACCCCTGGTCTTATAGTACGAGAACATCTCGCAGATAAGGAAGGCTCCGTCAACAGCATCCTTGTCTCTCACATATCCACCACTTAAATAACCGTAGCTTTCTTCAAAACCGAATATGTAATCCTTTTCCCTTCCCTCACTTTCAAGTCTTCCTATATGTTCACCTATGAACTTGAAGCCTGTAAGTACATTGACGGTCTTTATTCCATAATGTTCGGCGATACGCTCTGCCATGTCCATGGTAACTATGGTCTTTACCATAACAGGATGCTCCGGCATGCTGCCATTCTTCTGTCGCTTGGATGCAATATAGTCGAGGAGCAGTATACCTGTCTCATTTCCGCTTAAAAGACGGTACTCTCCGTTTTCATCCTTAACAGCGATTCCAACTCTGTCGCAGTCCGGATCGGTTGCAAGTAAAAGATCTGCATTTTCCTTCCTTGCATACTCCATACCAAGGGCCATAGCCTCTTTTATCTCGGGATTCGGATACGGGCATGTCGGGAAATTTCCGTCAGGAGCTTCCTGCTCCTTTACCACTGTAATGTTGGTGTATCCGCTCTCACTGAGAACTCTGGTCACCGGCTTTAATCCTGTACCATTAAGGGGTGAATAAACTATGGCGACATTTCTATCTATCTTCTCATCTTCAGAAAGTACTGACTGAGCCTTTACATTCTTTATGAAATCAGTGTAGATCTTTGGACCTATCCAGTATATCCTTCCCTTTCTTTCATCGCCGGCATCAGTGATGGCAACAGGCTCATCCGCTGTGCCCTCGATTCCGAATGGAAGATTTTTCACTCCACTGAATATATCTATCTTTTCGATTTCTGAAAGTATCTCTGCAGCAGCTACGGTTGTTATCTGGCATCCGTCATCTCCATATACCTTATAGCCGTTATACTTTGACGGATTGTGGCTGGCTGTCACCATGATACCTGCTGCACACTCAAGCTCCCTTGTAGCGAAGCTGAGACAAGGTGTAGGCATTATATCCTCATAGATATAAACATCTATTCCATTGGCAGCAAAGACTGTTGCCGCCGTTCTGGCAAAAATATCTGATTTGATACGACTGTCTCTGGAAACTGCAATACGGCGCTTCTCGACAGGATACTTTTTTACCACATAGTTAGCAAGTCCCTGGGAAGCTTTAGCAACAGTGTAAACATTCATACGATTGGTTCCCGCACCGATTACTCCCCTGAGTCCTCCTGTTCCAAACTCGAGATCTCTGTAGAAGGCATCTTCTATTTTTACTTCATCACCCTCCATAGACTCAAGCTCTTTCTCTATATCTTCATCAGAGCCCTTTGCAAACTCTATCCAACGCTTATACTCTTCAAAAAAATCCATATTGCTCTCCATCATTTATATCTAATGATTTTATCTTCATCCTCGACATATGAGTGTTTTTGGACCTAGATATTTTAGCATATCCCAAGAGTTTATCAATCAAGCGCTTATTAATAATTACGAAATATCAAGGCATTTGTATATAATCACCATAATCTTACATATGTTTTGTCAGCATTGACCAAGGACTATGGTTTTCTGTTTTTATAACTCACAGCCAAGGTTTACTCAGGTATCTGTGAACCGGCTTGAAATCCATGAATGTAAGCACTATCAGTCTTCTTGATTCCATGCACATCATAATTCTACTATTATGTTTTCATTTCACAGAACGTATAGTCTGATTTTAGACATGGTCGTTTTTTAGACTATATGAATCCTGATTAACAGCGCCTATACTGAACTCACAAATTCATACGGAGGCAACATGATAGCATCAAACCTGATTCTTCTGCAGTTTCTTTTCGGAGCTGCTCTCACAGATCTTTTTGATCGACGTATCCCAAATCTTTTGCTCGGTACTTATCTATCACTCGGAATTCTCTTCAATTTTCGATGTATCTCTATCGTGGAAGAAAACGGCACTTTGAACCTCTTCTATCCACTCTTCTTTCTCACTCAGTATCTTTTCATCGGATTTGTGCTCTCAGTTCTTACCGCTATGACTCATGCAGGGGCAGGTGATGCCAAACTATTGGCTCTCATTCTTTCATGGACAGGATTCTTCGAAGGCATTTACTTGCTTCTTCCCGGTCTCCTGCTTGCCCTTGCCTTTATCATGATCAGCAAAGCTGAAACAGGTTTATCAGCCAAAACATACCCCTTCTGTAATGATCTCACCCCCAAAAATAATTGCAGACGGGTCACAGTTCTTTATTCTATTGTTCCCCCCAATGTATCAGGAACTGTGCCTCACGATAGGGAAACGAACAATTTGTTTTGTTTGCTAATAAAACTATGGAGAACTCTTGGAGCCTACATTACCATTCCAGAATTCAATTCTCTTCCCCTGGCTGTTCCTGTTTTTCTCGGTGCAATTCCGGGACTGGTCACTAATTGTTTTCACTGAGTTCTGCAAAACCTAATGAAAACAATGAAACACTTTTTATAAGGAGATAACCATGCAGCACATACTTGCTTTTTTTGATGAAGATCAGATCTATAGCGATCGATTCAAAAAATTCGCTTCTGCTCATTCAAACTGTCCCTTTACTGTATACTCTTTTCACGACTACAAAGCCCTTGAGCACTTCTCTCAGGATCACCCCATAGAACTTCTTGTAGGCAGTGAAATAAAAGTTTCGGATCATGACCAAGGTGCACATACCCCCGGAGGCCCGGAATCCACAGAAGCATCTTTTGACAATCCCCTCTACCGGATCCCCGCCAGGTCACTCATCAGACTTTCAGAGTCTCCTCCAAAACCATACTCCGAATCAGCCACCCAAAGCTCCGTACACAGGAATCATGAAATATATAAATATCAATCCGGAGAAAGCATTTTACGGGAAATCCTATCCGTATACGGAAAAAGAGAAGAATCCCCAATAGAATATAACGGAGAACTAGCAAAGCTGTATCTTGTTTACAGTCCGATCGGACGTTCCGGAAAAACAACCTTCGCCAGAAGTCTTACAAAAGCACTAACAAAAGACTGTAATCCTCTTTACATAACACTGGAGGAGGTCTCTGATCTTGAAACTTTCCACGGTGATGCACTTTTTCACGACACTTTATCTGAAGCCTTCTATTTTTTCAAGGAAGGAAAGCTTACAAAATCCCGTTTTCAGGATCTCATCTGTCACTCAAAGGACTATGACCATCTGTTGCCGGTGAGAACACCTGAAGATCTTACAACTCTTGATTCCGGAGAATTGATTGATTTCATTCAGCATATCAGATCGGTTTCAGAAAAGGATGCCATCATACTAGATTCAGACAGTATTCTTAGCCGCATCGAAGGACTTCTTCCTTATGCCAGCAGGATATTTATGCCTATAACCGAAGATTCCTCATCCAATTTAAAGCTTGGACTTCTGGAATCACATCTTTCCAGATCCCAATCCCCCGAGGTACTTAATCATATAACCAAGCTCATTGTACCCGATACAGAAAAACTGCACCCTTCCATCGATATGCCTAATGCTTCAGATACTCTTATGGAATATACTTCCGCCGTTATAAAGAACTACATTTATTTTTGATCATGAACTCATTAAGTGAACTAAAAAAAGATTTAAAACATAAGATCGTTTCCGAACTGACAGACGGACAAAATCTGGATGATGAAGAACTCTACGGTAAAATAGATGAGATACTTTATCAGCGTAAGGATTTAAGTCTGAAAAATAAACTGTATCTTAGATCAGCGATTTTTAACAGCTTTCGACGTCTGGATGTTCTTTCAGAGCTGCTGGATGATCCCGAAATAACTGAGATAATGATAAATTCTCACCAGGAAATCTTTATAGAACGTTTCGGCCATCAGGAAAAGTGGAACCGAAGCTTTGAATCAAAGGATCAGCTCGAAGAGGTAATACAGACTATAGTCAGTAAGGTAAACCGTTCTGTAAATACCAGTAATCCTATTGTAGATGCCCGTCTGGAGGACGGTTCCAGAGTACATGTCGTACTTCCTCCTATTTCTCTCAAAGGTCCAACTCTTACCATCAGAAAATTCCCTGAACCTATAACTATGGAAAAACTCATCTCTTACAAGTCTCTCACTGAAGAAGCAGCTGATTTCGTGAAAAATCTCACCAGAGCAGGTTATAACATCTTCATATCGGGTGGAACCAACAGTGGCAAGACAACATTTTTAAATGCACTCAGCCAGTATATTCCCTCTGATGAACGTGTGATAACCATAGAAGATTCAGCAGAGCTTCAGATACAGAATGTCCAGAACCTTGTTTCCATGGAAACGAGGAATGCAAATTCAGAAGGTGAAGGTAGGATAAGTATGTCTGATCTCATAAAGGCATCTCTCAGAATGTCGCCTAACAGAATAATCGTCGGCGAGGTCAGAGGCGGAGAAGCTCTCGATATGCTTAACGCCATGAATACAGGACATGACGGATCCATCAGCACCGGTCATGCCAATTCCGCAAGAGACATGCTTAAACGTATGGAGGTCATGATACTTCAGGCAGCAGATCTCCCTCTTCCAGCTATTAGAAATATGATTGCATCAGCCATAGAAATAGTCATTCATCTGGGAAAAACCAAGGATCATAAACGTCGAGTCCTAGAAATATCGGAGGTCACAGGAATTGAAAACGGTGAAATCATCCTCAATCAGCTCTATAAATACGATGGCAAAAAGCTTCAAAAACTTTCATCCCTTTCGAAAAACCAGAAACTCCTTAACAGATTACAGTAAATACGCTTTCACCGTTTCTGAGTTTTTCCGTAATGTTCTATTCGCTTCAACAGGCGATCTTTTAATCAGCTATACCTTTTACCGCAGTAAGCTTCTGTTTTTTGTCCTGCTGCCTCTATGCTTCATTTATCCCTTTTTTATCCGAAACAGTCTCATAGAAAAACGCAGGAGAGATCTGCTAAACCAATTCAAAGAATCTCTTTCCATACTCTCATCCTTTTTAAGTGCCGGTTACTCCACGGAAAATGCATTTCGTGCCGCTATACCGGAACTAAAGACAATGTTCAGTGAAAGGGCCATGATAGTTGCTGAATTCTCCGCTATAGTCAATGGTTTAAATCTAAACAAGCCTCTGGAAGAAATGCTTTCGGATTTTGCCTTCCGTTCCGGTCTTGATGATATCAGCAATTTCGCCGATACCTTTAATATCGCCAAAAGAAATGGAGGGAATCTGGTTCATATACTGACTCACACCTCCGGGATCATCAGAGATAAGGTTCAGATAATTGAAGATATAAAAACATTAAACGCATCAAAGATATATGAGCAGCGGATGATGAACATTATCCCATTTATCATAATCATTTACATGAATATAACTTCTCCGGATTTCTTTGTATCTCTATATACTACCTTTCTGGGAAGGGTAACTATGACTATATGTCTTTTCATATATTTTCTTTCCATTTTTCTCGCAAATCGCATCATGAGCATAGAAGTATAATATAAGCATTCTCATATAAATACATGAAAAACCATCTAAAATACTCGTCTCTACTTCAAAAATCACAAAACTATCTGACATCAAAATTCAAAAACATACCGCAAAAAGTCCTTAAGGAACAGATACTCTGCATAGCGGTATCTCTCATCCTGAGTGCTATAGTCTTTTTTTCATCACTGAACTCCAGCATCATTACTAACGGAAATCTCATTAAACGAAGCAGCTACGGCAGCAGCAACAGGACCTTCTCTCTGGAAGTGTCCGGTCTTTCATCTGACAAGGACATACCTTTAGACATAACTGTAAGTCCAAGACGTTACACAAAAGAGGAAGCTGATAAAGTTTTTTCTTATATAGTCGAAAACATCGAGGGTTTCATAGTAAAAGGCGATCAAAGCCTTGCATCAGTTAACCATGATTTAAATCTGATCACGAAACTTAAGGAATATGGTGTGGAACTGTCCTGGGATTTCTACCCGGAAACCGAGGATCCTTCAGATTACAGAAAATACCGGCACCTGATAGAAGATGACGGAAAGGTGAATAATGATGATATCCCGGAAGGTACGGTTGTAACAGGTTACCTTTCTCTGGTCATGAGCACCTACATTGTTCCCGAAACTGATAGTGCGGATGATAAGGATCAAAAGGATTACATAAAGGTAAAATATCATTCTGAACCCTATAAGATCTATGTCAATGTCATACCAAAGTCTTTTAGCGATTATGAACTTCTGCTTAAAGCACTCAATAAAAAAATAAATGAAGCAAATATATCCGGTCTTGAAAATGAGTCTCTCATTCTTCCTACAGAACTCGATGGTTTAAAACTCAGTTATCATGAAGCCCAGGATAATACTTATCTGATTTTCCCGTTTCTCGGAATCATCGCAGCCGCAGCTCTTTATCTACGACAGGGATCCATGACAAAGGAAGAAAAAAAGAAAAGGGATGCAATGCTGCTTCTTGATTACTCCGACCTTGTATCAAAGCTCATTGTATATACCGGAGCAGGTCTGACAATTAAAAACTCATTTATCACTATATCCGAAAACTACGACAAACTGATCAAGCGTAAGCTTCGTCCCGACCGTCCTCTATATCATGAATTAAGGATACTTTGCTACCAGTTTCAAAGAAATATGCCTGAATCCGAGGTGTATATAGATTTGGGAAGAAGAATCAATCTCAAATCATATACAAAGCTTGTCAGTCTCATAGAGCAAAACAGAAGAACCGGCACAAAGAATCTGAGAGCAATGTTGGAGCTTGAAATGAACGATGCCTTCGAGCAACGTAAGACCACAGCAAAGCGTCTCGGAGAAGAAGCAGGTACAAAGCTTTTACTCCCTCTGTTTCTTTTACTTTCCATAGTAATGGTGATAATCATCGTCCCTGCTCTTACAGCAATACAATAGTTCTCTAATTACATAGAGTTTTCCTATAGAAATTTTCAAAACGCTGTTGGATCTCAAAATTAATATTGAGATTTAAATATATTTTTAACTGAGGCAAAACCTCAAAAGGAGAATTAAACATGAACACAACTACTACTGCAGCCATTTTAACCATGCCGGGTTTACCCTCAAGACCTGATAATGATCTCGAGGAACAGATCAATAAGGTCTATGAGAAATGCCGTTATGGACTCTTTTACTATGGTATGAAATTCAAAAATGCTGTAAAAAACCATATTCACTATCTTTTTCATGGCGAATCCGGAATCGGTACAATCGAAATGGTACTCATTCTGGTAGTACTCATTGCCCTTGTCATCGTCTTCAAGGGAAGGATAAATGCTCTCTTAACAGACATCTTTGATCAGATAGACAGCTCTGCCCAGAGCGTATATTGATGTTCCGTAGAGATACCCAATGCTCTGTAACTATTTTCATGGCTTTGAGCTTTACCATGATCGCCGCACTACTGCTTACCATAGTTGAATCCTGCAGAACCGCAGGTGAAAGATACTTTTGGCAGGTAGCTTCCGACGCATCCATGGAATCTCTTTTTTCTCAATATCATCGTACACTATGGGAAAATTACAGAGTCCTGGGACTCCAATACAGAACGGATGGTGATCTCATAGAAGAATTCTATAACTTCACCGAACCCTACAGGACAGCCCATAATCTATTTCCGGGAAGTCTCAAGGAAGAAAACATCATTCTCTCAGAACAGCTTCATTTAACAGAGGATACCTGTTTTGAAGAAGAGGTCCTTGAATATATGAAATACGGGCTCATAGATTCTCTTATACACTTCGCAGGATCTGAATATATCGAAGCGGATATTTCCGAAGAAATGCAAAACATCTTCAAAAGGACAAGCGAAACAAAAGAAATAAGCGAACTGCAAAAAAAATATTCTCTGAATTCCGATGACCTTAAACAGGTTGAAAATGCTATTTTCAATGTTGACGCCGCTGCAAAAAACGCTACCGCCTGTCATCATGACTGCCGGTCTTATCTTGACGCAGAAAGCCCCTACAGTTTTTACAGCCATAAGGATCAATTCACAGCTTCTCTTGATTCTATCGATTCATATGTCCGGGAATTCAGCTCTGCAGCAGATAACCTTGCCTTAAAGGTACAGGAATTGAGGAATGATTTTGAATCCAGAAAGGCCACTCTTTCCGCAGAGGGCATTGCCGCAATAGAAGCTGAAATATCAGAATATGAAAATTATGTTTCAGGAAATGGCTCTGTCAGAGCAGAAATAGAAGCGATCCCTTCACAAACTATGCATCTTCGCAATGAAGCGGATCGTGTAGAAAACAATGTTATAGAATTTGAAGAATGGCTGGAAGAAGCTATGGAGTCTTGTGAGGATGAGGATGACGAAGACGATGAGGATTATGACTTTTCTTCTGAAATCACCGAATTTTACAATAGTGCCGCTCATGATTGGAGTAGTTTTCCACTCATAAGTTACCATGGAAATGTTTCGCAGATAAACAACAAAAACAAGCAGCTTCTCGACCAAATCAGCAGATTTGCGGAAGCTGATCTTCTCTCCATGGTACTTCCCAAAAATCAGGAGATTCCCTCAAAATCAAAAACAAATGTGAGTAATCCACATTTTATGACTGATTCCACATTGAATCCTGTGGAAATAGCCATCATGGGAGAATATGCCATAAAATATTTCAACTATTATCATCAGGGTATTCCCAAAAAAGATACTATGCCTCCAAGCGGAAACACCAATCTGGAAATAGAGTATCTTATAGGCGGAGAAGAAAGTGACTATGAAAATCTTTCTGAATTTGTCGCCAAGCTTGTAACCCTGCGAGAAGGTCTTAACCTTATCTACCTCTATACCGATACAGCAAAACGTAACGAAGCACGGGCATTTGTGACCTCTTTTCTTTGTGTAACAGCTAATCCTGCCCTTATTTCGGTCTTTACCTTTTTTGTATTGGGAATCTGGGCTCTGGCACAATCAATAAAAGACGTTAAAACCCTTCTTTCCAACGGAAAGGTACCTGTTTTTCACGATTCTGAAAGCTGGTCCATGGATATAGGCGGTCTTCTGGATTTTGGAAGCAGCCGTTCTATTGAGGCTGACTCTGACAGTAAAAAGGGATTATCCTATAGAGATTATCTCAGAACATTTCTTCTCGGTCAGGGATTACTCGACCAGACCATCATTAATAAAAGGATGCTCAGCAGAATAGAAAAAAACATACAGGTTATAGGGAAGGATCCAGAAACCTCATTTTCTATAGATGAATGCCTCTATGCCCTAAGGATAGATATTCAGGCAGACACGCAGCATGTAATGTACGATACCGGGATCATTCCTCTTGTATACGGTTCAAATCCCGAAAAAAAGTATTCTTTTAACTTATCCACCTACTATAAATACAAAAACGATACTCATTAATGAAAACCGACATGAAGAAGAACTTTATTGATTTTATTTTGCCAACGTTCACACACTCCAGGTACGAACAATCGCAATCAGAATACAAAACCTTATTTTTTAAAAAATTAAATAATCTGCTTCTTTCCTCATGTCGTTCTTCATACACAGTGGAGGCTTCACTTGCTTTGACACTTGTCATATTTGCCAGTGTGATCTTCATTACTCCTATGTTGATCCTGAACCACCAGCGCAACGCAAGTATCATTCTTGAAGATAATGCACGTATGGTGGCTCAGGAAAAATACATAGAATACTACAAGACCAAGGATGGCACCATAAAGCTGGATACAGATATTATGAACGGGATGGAAACCACTATTTCCGCTCTTTCTCTTTCATCACAGATTGAACAGCCCGGCATGAAGAACATCGATATGCTGAGTGAATCAGAGGTCACAGACAAAAAAATCAAATACGTTGCCAATTATGAAGCCATCTTACCCTTTTCCGTCTTTGGATTAAACGGTCTCTCCCAGCAGATCGTCGCCAGCAGACGGGCATGGATAGGTGAAAAAGGCAATCGCTGGATGGAGGATAACGGTAATTCTGACGATAACGCGGATGAAACCGTTTTTGTAAGCACCAAAGACAGTGACGTATATCATAGCACCATGAGCTGTACTTACATAACGCACGACATCAAAATGACCTCCGGCGCAGCTATCCTTAATCTTCGAACCAAATTCGGAGGACGCTTCTCTCCTTGCGCTTCCTGCAGACCTAATACAAGACTTTCTACGGTCTATTACACAAGTGGAGCAAGAAGTTATCACAGCACTCCTACATGTAAAACACTATCCAGCTATATCCAGCCGATGAAAAAATCTGAAGCTGTAGCAGCAGGAAAACACGCCTGTGTACGATGTAGCTGATTTTGTAAAGGATATGAATTCAAATGTACATTTCTTTTTCCATAACTTATTTTTATCTCTTGATATTTCTGTCATATTTTTTTCTTTCAAGTATCTATGATCTAAAGAACAAAAGCGTTCCTAATCTTCTGCATATTTTGTTCATTCTAGTGGGATTCCCCGTTTTTATATACTTCAACTTCCTGTCAGAAACCGTTTTAAGACCTGATCTGGTCATATGCTCCCTGGTACGATTTATCCCAGGGATCGTCCTTTCACTGATAAGCATAGTCTCCAGAGGCGGTTTGGGAATAGGTGACGCTGTATTCATAACTGTTTCCGCATTATTTATTCCTTTAAACTATATTCTTATCCTCATCATCAGTGGTTTTATGACAGCATTTATCGCAAGCATCATCATTCTGATTTATGGGAAGCTGAAAGGAAAACATTTATATACCATTTCCCTTCCATTTATCCCTTTTATGCTGCCCGGACTTTATTTCATTCTAAGAAATATGGAATTCACAGGAGAATTTTTATGAACACTCTTGAAGCCGCATATATTTTCAGCATTTCCCTTTTGGTCATCGCAACTTTGATCAACGGTGCCATACATCTTCAATCCAGGATCAATGCCTACACGAGATCAGCATTGGAATCCGAAATCAACAGTCATGAAGCCGATGGAGAAAAGATATTTAAACCGGAAAATTTCATACGGGAGATCAGCCTATTTGAACAGGATGTGGATCCCGCAGAATAAGGAGAACCAATTATGAATATAACAGAAAACAACATAAGCTATGAATATTCTTTAAGACACAGCTATATGCATATTAAAAATGTATCTTTGCCGAAGGACAGCTATGAATCAAAGCTCTTAAAAGAAACCTCTATTCCCGGTACATTAAAGATGAACTACAGCATTTCGGCAGAAGATCATACACTTAGCTATGTCATCTCGGGCCTCGAATCCATGGAAAAACACCTTGAATCCCATCCTTTGACCCATTCAGCCATCTCCATTTTCATGGAAAGTCTGAATAAGCTGCTCTCTACCCTCGAGGAATATATGATCTCCGAAAACTCAGTATTTCTATCGCCTTCATCTGTTTTTTTCTGTCCTGAAAACGATGAATGGATCTTTACGCTTATCCCCTCATTTGAAAACATATTCCGAACTACCCTGTCAGATTTTCTTTCCTATCTGCTTAAGCATATTGATTATACTGATGACAGAGCCATTATCATGGCCTATTCATTATTTCAGGAAAGCGGAAAGGAGTTCTATCAGCTCACGGATCTGCTTCGTATAGTAAGAACAAATATGGCCAAAGAACAAATGTCTAAGATCAACTGTTCTTCGTCGGAATTCGATTCATCTACTGATAAGACAGCAGAAACCCGGACTATGGTATCTGATGATGGAATCTTCAGACCCATAGATGCAGGCATAGTTCTTGATCCCAGGTATAAAAATGATAGTAAGAGTGATTTTACTTCTATAAAAAGAAACGATAAAGCTATTAACGAGCTTCCTCTTTCATATTCATCCTCCCCTTCTGCTAATGACTCAACATCACATAGAGATATTCCTGAACTCCACCACTCACCTAAAACAGTCTATTCAGCTGACGAAATTGCATTTAACTCGGACTATGGAAATGAGGATTACCCCGAAGATGATCTTGTGCCGGGGGTGGAAATTAAGGATCTTTCCGAAGAAGAACATCCAAAGATTTTCGGTCTCTTCTCATTTCCGGGAAAAACAAAGAAATGTGAAAAAGTATCAGAAGCGGCTATGATTCATCAACCAACTATTGAAGAATCACTTAGTGAAAAAAATAGATCCAACTCCTTAAAGGGAAAAATACTTTTCACGATACTGTTGATGATACTTATCCCATCTCTTGTATGGTTCCTGAAAGGCGGACTTATATTCAAAAAAGCATTCCCTCTTATTATGGCTTTGGAAATAGGTCTTTGCATGATGATCGCTCTTGATCTGATAATGAATAAGCTTCCTGAAGACGCATGATCGAATAAAACGTACCCTGAAATATTATCGAAAAAAAGTCTCCCAAGGCAGAATATCTAACCCCGGGAGACTACTATTTTATATTATTACGCTTAAACTTCCTTCTCATAAGTAAAGGAAATGAGACCGATATGTGACTCGATGGCAAAATTTCCTGGAAGATAATCACCAAGCTTTGTGCGATACTCTGTGCTGAGGGCCTTCGTAGAATAAACTGTACCTGATACAGCAGAAATCATATCACAGTAATCCATCTTATCAGGAAGAATATAGTAAAGCTTATCAGTATCTGAGTAATCGATCTTTGTACGCTTTGAATTGAAACCGGCACTTCCGAATCCATCTACAGAAATAAATGGAGTGAATACGATACTTCTTTCAGCAGGCTTGTTATCAAGAGCATAAACACTGAAGAACTGCTCCTCAGCCTCACCCATGCTTCCGGCAAACTGCGCACGGATCCACTTAGTCTCACCAATGATCTCACGATTCATGAACTGCTCCTGAGTTACGTTAGGAGTTGAAGTGTCTTTCATATCCTTGATCCACTCATTTCGGATATACTTCATATTTTTAATAAGATAGTTCTGATATATAACAGGAAACTCTTCTTTACTGATTACAAGAGCGACTCTTTCCTCGCTATACCATCTCTTCATATATTCACCTCACAAAATAAAAACTATCAGTGCTCACAAAAGCTTCGGTCTTAAGCTTTTATATTTTAAATATAAAAAAGTATTTTGAAAAGCACTTTGCATCAATTAATCATAGTATAACACATTATAATACTGTTTAACGATAATAAATATGTACTAATTAACGATTATAGGATATTTTTTCTTATAATAATCAGATTCTTCATATGATAAAATCGCTGTCAGATTAATGACAGCGATTTTATCATATCTTTTTTTCAATTGTCAAACCCATATCACATCAGATCTGCAACATTGAGCCATTTTTCGAGGATTTCTTTTTCCTCAGGTCTTTTCTTTGTAAGGTTGGCAGCAGCTATGATAGGCAGCCACTTATGAACATAACTCTTATCAGTGTTGGTCTTTGAACAGAAATCAGCATAATACTTCTCAGCAGCGTTCTGATCATATAAATACAAAGTCGTATAGGTTCTAGCCACATCCGCACTGGCATTACCCTGTGCCGCATGTACCCAGTCGATGAGATACATGGTTCCGTCATCCTTAACGATAATGTTGGAGGGTCTGAAGTCACCATGCACAAGTTTAAAGTGCTTAGGCATAGACTCCAGTCTCGTCAGAAGTTCATATCTTGTGCTGGAATCAATAGTGTTTAATCCGTTTATCTGATATGTGATCTTATCCTTAAGCTTCTGAAGCAACGGTGCTTTTTTCGTAAATACCGTCATCTGAAGATCTACAAGCTTTCCGATATACTCATCCAGCTTCTCAGGATTTTCGTCCATGAGCTGCTTTAATGTCTTTCCTTCAACATACTCTTTCTCGATCACCCATTGTCCGTCCTCGACGAATACACCCAAAATCTTAGGAACATTTATACCTTCGATGTTCTCTACCCTTGTATTTATGAATGCTTCATGGAATACTTCTGCCTTATCAAAGTCCTTTGCAAATATTTTTAAGATTCTGTCGCCGTCACGATATACGCTTTTTGAAGAGCTCTGTGATAATAATTCTCTAGCCATATTCTATCTCCTTTACCAAGTAAAACATCCTTCTTACTTATATGCCAATTTTACTACAGCAAAAAATAAAAGGAAACAGAAAATTGTTAAATAAATAACGAAATTTCCGTTTCCTTTTTGTTTATTGTTAATAGTTTAACATTTATTTATGGTAATCAAATCTGAATACCGCACATCCGTATGCAGGAAGTGGATAACTTATACGATAAGGCTGTCCGTCACATTCTTGTTTCTCAGAGTGCACTACATTCTTTGACTGCTTTGAATCAACATTTCCATCTTCGTTAAGTATCAAAGTATATCTTCCGTTTACTGGAACTCCTACGACATAGTCACTTCTCTCCATCGGTGTCATATTGACTATAAAAAGAAGGCTGTTCTTTCCGGTACTGTCCTTACGTACAAAGCTAAATACAGATCTGTCAGCATCATCAGCATTTATCCATTCAAAACCATCCCAGCTGTCATCCAGAGCCCACATAGCAGGATACTTCTTATAAATATGAAGAAGATCTCTAACAAAATTTTGCATATTCTTATGCCATGGTTCTTCTGTCAGATACCAGTCCAGTGCTACTGCCTCATTCCACTCATGCAGCTGTGCGAAATCCTGCCCCATAAAAAGAAGCTTCTTTCCGGCGTGACCGAACATGAAAAGATAACCACACTTAAGATTTCTGAACTTATCTTCATATAATCCCGGCATCTTGTTTATCATGGAGCATTTAAGATGAACAACTTCATCATGTGACAGAACCAGTATGAATTTCTCTGCAGTAGCATAACTCATACCAAAGGTCATCATATTGTGAGCACCTTTACGAAACAGTGGATCCTGCTTCATATATCCTAGAAAATCATGCATCCAGCCCATATTCCACTTATAGGTAAATCCAAGTCCTTCATCTTCCGGAGATGCAGTTACCTTGGGCCAGGCAGTTGACTCTTCGGCTATAATCATGGTGCCGTCTTTTCTGCCGCGTATAACAGAATTTAAGTGCTTAAAGAACTCTATGGCATCCAGATTTCCGTTTCCACCATATTTGTTCGGTATCCACTGCCCGTTTTCACGTCCATAATCCAAGTAGAGCATAGAAGCTACCGCATCCACTCTCAATCCATCAATATGGTACTCATCATACCAATAGAGTGCATTACCGATAAGGAAATTCTTAACCTCATTCTTACTGTAATCAAAAATCTTTGTTCCCCAATCCGGGTGCTCTCCCATACGTGGATCTGCATACTCATATGTGGCAGTACCATCAAAATCCGCCAGTCCCTGAGCATCCTTCGGGAAATGTGCCGGCACCCAGTCAAGGATAACACCTATGCCATTCTTATGCAGATAGTCCACCATATACATAAATTCCTTAGGCGTACCATATCTGCTGGTAGGGGCATAATATCCTGTTACCTGATATCCCCAGCTTGCATCAAGCGGATGCTCTGCTATTCCCATAAGCTCCACATGCGTGTACCCCATGTCTTTGCAATACTCTGCAAGCTCCTCCGCTGCTTCAACATAGGTATAGAAACCATTCTTCTCTTCTCTATCCTTCTTTTTCCATGAACCTATATGACATTCATAAATGGAGATAGGCTGTGCAAATGTCGGAGTCTTCGCTCTCTTACTGAGCCAGTCTGCATCTCCCCATTTATAGTTTGATACGTCTGCAGTTTTAGATGCTGTTCCCGGACGAAATTCAGCTGAAAAGCCATAGGGATCAGCTTTATAAAGTACCTCTCCTCTTTGGGTGTGTATGGCGAACTTGTATAGCTCATCATATCCCATATCCTCTATGAAACCTTCATATATGCCACTGTTCTCAAGCGGAAGCATATAGTTTGCAGTTACATTCCAGTTATTTCTGTCGCAAACTATGGACACTGCCTTTGCATGAGGCGCCCAAACAGCAAAATGCATGCCCTTCTTTCCGAACAAAGTGCCCGGATGTGCACCCATCTTTTCATATATTTTATAATTTCTTCCCTGTCCGAACAGATAACGATCCAACTCTGTTATGAAAACAGGATCCAATTCAACATTACATTTTCTTTTTTCATTTGAGACCTCAGCTGTCTCAATCTGTTCTACCACTCTGAGTGTATTTTTCCCGGCTGTGGTTTTTTTTGCAGCACTTTTCGTTACTGTTTTTTCTCTGGTCAGTTTTCTGCTTGCTGAAGACCTTGTTGCCATGATTCCCCTCCATACGCTCATAAATCGCTAATCAGTCTCATTATACAACAAACCGACCGGCTTTTGCCGATCGGTCTGAAAAATAAATCTCGTATTAGTTCAAAAAATGGAATTAATATTCACTTCACCTTTATGATCTTTCCTGAATTAGGCTTCAGGGTAATCATGATGCGGTTATCCTGCTCTATCCGGATCTCCTCTTCAGTTAACAGGTCAAAGGCGACATTTCCCTTAACAGGAAGAGTAACATAGAACACTGCCGGCTCCTCATCATTATTCAGAGCCGTAATCACTGCACTGTTTGTATCGAGACGAGCATACGCCCACTGCTTACACTGAAGATACAGCTCCTTATACTGTCCCATATGCAACTCAGAATTTTTTCCATGTATCTCGGCAAGCTTTGCTATAAAGGAAGTCAGCTTATTCGGCTTCATCTCATCTATATTGATGGATGGTCTAAGGGGACTGTCATCCCAGCCGTCTCTTTTCTTTCCCTCAAGTCCGAATTCTCCTCCATAATAAATGGAAGGCTTTCCGGGCAATGTGAAGAGTGCCATATAGCAAGATCTGAGATTATCTTTATTCTCCAGCTTTGATGCTATTCTATCAACATCATGATTCTCCAGGAAAAGATAGAGATCTCTGGCTATATTCATGTTTCTGTTCAGATTGTGGGCTATCTCAAAAAAGTTGTGACTGTTGAAACCGCTGTATATGGACTTATGCAGTTCATAATTGGTAACAGAGTGCAGAGTCTCGGCATTGACCCATCTCGGATACTCCCCGTGAATGACCTCTCCCATTATCCAGAATTCCGGCTTCATCTGAGTTGTGAAGTATCTGAGAGACTTTTGGAAATTAATATCCAGCACATCTGCACAATCAAGACGAAGACCGTCTATATCAAAGGTATCTACCCAATACTGAACCACTTCAATGAGATACTTTCTCATGTATTCATTGTTGAAATTCAATTCCGGCAGCTCCCAGGCATTTCTCCAGGCAGAATAAGAAAAACTGTCTCCCAAAGGAGATCTCTGAGAAAAATCAATGCCCTTGTACCAGTCTTTGTATGGACTGTCCCACAATTTCTCCTGGATATCCCTGAATGCAAAAAAGCCTCTTCCTGTGTGATTGAATACCGTATCCACGACTACATGGATTCCATAGTTATGGGCTGTATCCACAAATTTTCTGAAGTCCTCATTGGAACCTATCCTTCTATCCACCATCTTATAATCAATGGTGTCATAACCGTGACTTCCGGACTCAAATATGGGTCCTATATAGATAGCGTCACATCCGAGGACCTTTAAATAAGGTATGAAGGCTGTCAGCTCATGAAAGTGCTGTCTTACTTCTCCTCCGTCATTTTCCTTATCAGCTCCTACCATGCCAAGGGGATACATGTGATAAAAAATTGCACTATCGTACCATGCCATAGCTTCCTCCGCTTTATTTTGTTTTAAGCCGGCTTACAAAACGCTCTATTCCGTCCAGAGCCTTCTTCAGATCCTGAATAGAATATGCATAAGAAATACGCATAAACCCTTCTCCACAATCTCCAAAAGCAGTACCCGGAACGATGGCTACCTTTTCCTCCTCAAGAAGTTTTGTGGCGAACTCTTCAGAGCTCATACCAAAATTCTTTACGGATGGGAATACATAAAACGCTCCATAAGGTTCAAAGCACTCCATCCCCATATCCCTAAGTCTGGTCACCAGATACCTGCGGCGTTCATTGTAGGATTCTCTCATCTTGGCGATATCTTCGTCTCCGTTTTTCAATGCTTCAGCCGCTGCATACTGGGAGGTTGTAGGTGCACACATTATAGCGAACTGATGCAGTTTCAGGATCTGCTTCATTATAAGCTGTGGACCGCAACAGTATCCAAGTCTCCATCCTGTCATGGCATAGGCTTTGGAGAAACCGTTTATGTATACGGTTCTTTCTCGCATACCAGGAAACTCTATGATACTCGAAGATTTACCCTTGTAGCTTAACTCACTGTATATCTCATCAGTGATAACATAGATATCCTTCTCTTCGATGATGGAAACGATCTTTTCAAGATCCTCCCTCTCCATTATGGCACCTGTAGGATTGTTTGGAAACGGAAGAACGAGAAGCTTTGTTTTTTCTGTTATCTTTTCAGACAGCTTCTCAGGTGTGAGTCTGAACTCATCCTTCTCTTCCAGCTCTATAGGAACCGGAACACCTCCCGCCATTATGGCACAAGGAACGTAAGATACATAGCTTGGCTGAGGAATAAGTACCTCATCACCGGGATCAAGCATTACCCTCATGGCAAGATCTATAGCCTCTGAACCACCTACTGTAACCACAACTTCCGTCAAAGGATTGTAATCAACATCATAGTTCCTCTTTATATAATTGGTGATCTCCTGTCTTAACTCCTTAAGACCTGAATTGGATGTATAGAAGGTTCTTCCTCTTTCCAGAGAATGTATACCCTCTTCTCTTATATGCCACGGAGTATCAAAATCAGGCTCACCTACACCAAGGGAAATAGCATCCTTCATATCTGCAACTATATCAAAGAACTTACGAATTCCACTTGGCTGTATTCCTGTGATCTTACTGTTTAAAGGATTTCTCATGGTGATACCTTCATTCTCTCATCAACTCTCGGCTGCTCAATGACAGTGCCGTGATCCTTATACTTCTTAAGTACGAAATGTGTTGCAGTTGAAAGTACAGAATCCATAGGAGAAAGCTTGCTGGAAACGAAAGATGCTACCTCCTTCATAGTCTTTCCGCTGATAAGAACGGTAAAATCAAAAGAGCCGGACATAAGATATACTGCATCCACCTCATCATACTGATAAATGCGCTGTGCTATGGAATCAAATCCAAGTCCTCGCTGTGGAGTAACCTTTACCTCGATAAGAGCATCAACTCTTTCATCATTTGTTTTGTCCCAGTTAATAAGTGTATGATAACCGCAAATTATGTGTTCCTTTTCCAGAGCTTCAATCTCAGCAGCTACCTTTACCTCATCCTCTCCAAGGATACTGGCTATATCCTTAACGGTAAGACGAGAATTCTTTTCTATTATAGTCAATATTTTCTCTCTCATTTTTTCTCCTCACTTTCTCCCATGAGTATTTTATCCAACTCCTCATAAGATTCCTTTGTCAAATAGGCAATTTCCGCCCCATCTACACGTATTCTCTTTTTTTCAGCTGTAAATCTTCCAAAAACAGAAGCTTTAACAGGTTCAGTGGTACGCAGATGTTCGCTGTCAAAGCCTGCTCTCTTTCCATTTAAAAGGCCTTCATCGGCAATACTTTTGGAATGCTCGATCTGAAGCTTTACAAAATCTTCACAGAATTGAGTCCCTTTATCCATAGCCATGATCCAACAATTCTCAGACCACAGCCTAAATGGCGATAAATCAAATATCTCGCAAATTTCAGTTGTGAACTGGCTTACAGGGATACGATCATATCTGAATTCACAGCCAACTCCATTTCCCTTTTTCTTTCCTGTTTCAGGGTCCAATGCCTCTGACTCACAAAAATCCCACAGAGCCTTCAGAACTCCCCCCTTCTCAACAGGACATACCTTTGTAACTCCGTATTTACTTTTATAGCCCGGAATCAGACTTTCCACAGGATCATCTAGCTGTCCCGCTCGTGCCTCTCTCGCTGCATTATACCACTGTTCTATAGCCTCATCCTGTTCAGAAAGTTTACTGATCTCTTCAGCAAGATAACTATTTGAGAATCTGCCACTGATCTTATCGGAAAAACCCTCCAAAAGCCTTCTGACAGCGTAGGTTCCTGCTTCACCGACCATAACCAGATCCTGACCGGGAGTAATTTTATATTTCATATTAAATATCCAATCTGCTGTTATGTTTAATGAGAAATCCCAAAACAAATATTACTGCTGTTATAAAAAAAGCGGCTGTCCTCAATGGACTGCCGCTTCGTTTTACTCTGTCTTCTTCAAACAATATAAGGAAGAACCATAGTCAGCACCATTGCAAGTATAAGAGCAATGACAATAACCGCTGATATAGTCTTCTTTGCTTTTGGACTCATCATCTTAATTAAATCTCCTTGAAATCCCTTTTGGTATTCAATGTCTAAACCGGCATAATTCTGCCAATATTTTTTATATAATACACTTTTTACGTAATACTTACAAGTTTTTTATCGTTGGGATTAACATATGATGATTCCTGTAAGCGGAATTTAGTCAATATTTAAATGTTTATTTCTCCTGAATAGCCTTTATTGCAGCTATAACCGCTGCTCTTAATCCATATTCTTCAAGGGCCGCGACGCCTCTTATAGTGGATCCTCCCGGAGAGCAGACCTCATCCTTCATTTCTCCCGGATGCTTGCCACTTGAAAGCTGGAGAGCAGCATTACCCTCTATCATGGCAGAAACCATCTCATAGGCTGTTTTTCTCGGAATACCATACATTACAGCCGCATCTGCCATTGACTCCATGAAAAGATCAGCAAATGCCGGACCACAGCCGCATACTGTTCCTGATGCTCCCATAAGCTTAGTATCAACAAATATCAGTCTTCCTAAATTTGAAAGGAGCTCTTCAACAGATTTAAGCTCTTCCTCTGCGAGAGAGTGCCTGTTCTCAGCCACAAATATTCCCTTGTTTATGGAAACAGGAGTATTGGGGCAGGTACAAATTAGATGTGTACCTGTCTTCAGTACATCTTCTTCGAAATATCTTTCAAAGTCATAACCCCATGCTATGGATATAACCACTTTTTCCTCTGACAAAGCTTCTGCAAGAGGAGTAATTACATCCTTTATTTTATTTGGCTTTACCGCTATAAAAACTATATCCGAGGCAGATGCAAGCTCCAGTGGATCCAAAAGCGCATTGATACCGCCCATTTTTTCACATTTCTCACTTAGCTTATCAAAATGTCCCGCCACAGCGTACATATTGGATGCTTTGAATCCTGAATTTATAAGTCCCTGAGCGATGGCTCCTGCCATGTTCCCGAAACCGATATAACCTATCTTAAGTTCATTTATGGTCTTCATAGGGTTTGCCTTTCTATCAAGAGTTCTCTATCCATTTTATAATTTTGTATTGTGGATTTCTATTTCTTTTTGGTTATGATTAGCATTGCCACCGCAATCTGCGGCATAGCACTTCGTGCTACGTGCCGATTATGTGGCATTGCCACATAACAATCCAAAAAAGCAACCTCGCTTGCAAGTAAACTTGCAGCGAGGTTGCTTCCTTGTCTTGTTGCGTTTGCAACGGCTGATCAAATATAGTGTTTCTTTTGGCTGGAGAATTCCAGTCGGGTCAGGGCACGCGCCAGGGCTGACTGGGTCATCTTATATTCTCCTACGGACTGTTTCTGTCTCAGCTGCTCGAGAGCTCTTTCCTTTGCTTCTTCTGCTCTTCGTACGTCGATCTCGTCAGCTGTTTCACAGGTATCTACAAGCACTGTAAGTCTGTTGTTTGCACAGGAACAGATTCCTCCACTTACTACAACGGTCTCCCTTTCTCCTCCCGGCTTCACTATACTCATGGTACCGGTCTCTACGGCAACTATACATGGTGCATGATGCGCCATAAATCCACGTGAACCGGTAAGTGTAATAATCTGCAGATATTCTGCCGGTCCGTCATAAAAGACCTTATTGGAAGCTATTACCTTCAGGCTGAACGTTGGTGTTTCTGCCATTTCAAAACCTCCCATAATCTATTACAAAAAATATCAATATCTCTGTCGCTCACACAGATCAAGGTCACGAAGGCAATTTATCCCCACCGGCATAAACCGCTTCTTTCCTTATATCTTCTTCGCTTCAGCATTTGAGATATCCTGTGCCTTCTTCTTGACATCCTCTATGGTTCCTACATTAAAGAATGCATTTTCAGGATACTCATCCATCTCACCGTCAATGATAGCCTTGAAGCCCTTGACTGTCTCCTCAAGAGGAACATACTTTCCGGGAACACCTGTGAACTGTTCTCCAACAAAGAACGGCTGGCTAAGGAAGTTACGTATCTTACGTGCACGATATACAGTCAGCTTATCCTCTTCGGAAAGCTCTTCCATTCCGAGGATGGCGATGATATCCTGCAGTTCCTTATACTTCTGGAGTATGCGCAAGACACTCTGAGCTGTCTCATAGTGTTCCTTACCGACTATCTCCTCTGTAAGAATTCTTGATGATGACTCAAGCGGATCTACAGCAGGATAAATACCCTGTTCAACTACCTTACGGCTAAGAACGGTAGTCGCATCAAGGTGGGCAAAGGTTGTTGCCGGAGCCGGATCAGTAAGATCGTCCGCCGGTACATATACTGCCTGAACAGATGTTACGGAACCCTCTCTGGTGGAAGCGATCCTTTCCTGAAGCTGTCCCATTTCTGTTGCAAGAGTAGGCTGATAACCTACTGCTGAAGGCATTCTTCCGAGGAGGGAAGAAACCTCTGATCCAGCCTGTACAAAACGGAAAATGTTATCTATGAACAAAAGTACATCCTTATGCTGAACATCTCTGAAGTACTCCGCCATGGTGAGACCTGTCTCCGCAACTCTCATTCTGGCTCCCGGCGCCTCGTTCATCTGTCCGAATACAAGCGCTGTATTCTTGATAACACCGCTTTCTGTCATCTCACTGTAAAGATCATTTCCCTCTCTGGAACGCTCACCTACACCTGTGAATATGGAATATCCGCCATGCTCAGTAGCGATGTTTCTGATAAGCTCCTGAATAAGGACGGTCTTACCTACACCTGCACCACCGAAAAGACCAATCTTTCCGCCCTTTGCGTAAGGTGCCAGAAGGTCTATTACCTTTATGCCTGTTTCCAGAACTTCCTGAACAGGATTCTGATCTTCAAACTTAGGAGGTTTTCTGTGGATTTCCCAACGCTCCTCTGTTTCAGGAGCCGCCTGTCCATCTATGGCATCACCGAGAACATTAAAAAGTCTTCCCAGTGTCTTCTCACCTACAGGAACAGTTATACCGGCCCCTGTATTCTGTACCTCCATGTCTCTCTCGAGACCTTCGCTCGCTGTAAGCATTATGCAGCGAACGGTACTGCGCCCTAACTGCTGGGCAACTTCCATGGTACACTTCGTACCATGATTATCTACTGTAAGTGCGGTCTTGATCTCCGGAAGCGGCGTTGATTCAAATTCAACATCTACTACCGGTCCCATGACCTGCACAATCTTTCCTGTCTGCATATATATCTCCTTATGGCAGCTGACAATGCTTTGCCCTCTGCTCACTCATCAACACTTTACATAAGCTGTTTCTTCCTATATATAAAGCGTACTTCGATTTCTTTATCCGTTACCGTTTTTTCTGGGCTCTCGCTCCTGCTGCTATCTCAGTTATTTCCTGTGTGATGGCAGCCTGACGGGTTCTGTTATACTGGATGCTCAGTTCCTGTCTAAGCTTGTTGCCGCTTCGGTTGGCAGCGTCCATGGCAGTCATTCTTGCATTCTGCTCGGAACAGAAGGACTCTACCAGCGCACTGTATATAAAACCATTGATGTAGTCAGGGATAACATTGTCGATAATTGCCTTAGGTGTAGGACGAAGTCTGAAATCCTCCATTCCTGCCACCATAGGTATCTGATTGTTGCCCAATATTCCGCCATTGATCTTATCGATAGGAAGAAGCTGTTCTGTCTCCGTTACCATCTCCAGAGAATTCTTCATTCTCGTATATACGATATAAACGGAATCTATTTTATCTTCCTGGAAAAGATCCAGCATTCTACCTGTTATAACACGGGCACGATGCAAAGTCGGATTCTGTGCTGTGTACTGGAACTGCTCATCTACATCTACTCCGCTGGAACGGAAATAAACACGTCCCATTTCACCGACCACATATAATCTGTGCTTCGGTCTCTCTCTGAGAAGCTCTTCTGTACGTTTAATTACATTATGATTGTATGCTCCCGCAAGACCCTTATCAGCAGTAACGCAGATAATAGCGGTGCGATAATCAACGGGATCCACTGTCTCACGGAGATTCTCTCTGAGATCGAGATACGGATGAGTGAAATCTTCAGGCAGATGTCTGAGGATTCTCTGAATCATGGTCTGAAGTGTATAAAAGTACGGCTCAGTCTGCTGAAGTTCCGTCTTTGCTTTACGAAGCTTCGTGCTGGAGATAAGATACATGGCATTTGTTATTTTTAAAGTATTATCAATACTCGAGATTCTGTCTCGCAGTTCTCTTATGGTTGCCACTATTTAATCCTCATTATAATCTATTTCTAATTGAGCTATACCGCTCTCGGTACAGCTCAATCATAGTTACAATCACTTTTCTTCTTCAGAAAGCTCAAAATGTCCGTCTTTTTCATCCCAAAGACGCTTAAACTCGTCTGCCACATTAAGGATCTGATTCTTTGAATCATCACCGAGAAGTCTTGAGATCTCGATATTCTTGCCGATCTCAGGATATCTCTGGGCAAAATATGTCAGCATCTTACCCTGGAATTCCTTAACCCTCTTAGGCTCAATATCCATCATCTTATGATTAAGTGAAACCACAAGAGTTATGACCTGATCGCTAAGGGACATAGGAGATCCTAACGGCTGCTTCAAAAGCTCCATCAGTACCTTACCCTGAGTAAGAAGATCTCTTGTATTCTGATCAAGATCTGAAGAGAACTGTGTAAATACAGCCATCTCTCTGTACTGAGCCAGATCGATACGAAGTGATCCCGAAGCTTTCTTCATAGCCTTGGCCTGGGCTGCTCCGCCAACTCGGGAAACAGAAAGACCTACATTAACCGCAGGACGCTGACCTTCGAAGAAAAGGTTTGACTCAAGGAAGATCTGTCCATCTGTGATGGAAATTACATTGGTTGGTATGTATGCGGAAACATCTCCATCCTGAGTCTCGATGATAGGAAGGGCTGTGATAGATCCTCCGCCCAGCTTATCATTAAGATGGCAGGAACGCTCAAGAAGTCTTGAGTGGAGATAGAATACATCTCCAGGATATGCCTCACGTCCCGGTGAACGTCCAAGAAGCAGTGACAGTGCTCTGTATGCTACCGCATGCTTTGAAAGATCATCATAAACGATAAGCACATCGTGTCCCTTATACATAAAGTACTCGGCAAGTGATGTTGCCGAATAAGGCGCTATGTACTGTATAGGTGCAGGATCAGCTGCTGTAGCGGCTACTACGCAGGTATACTTCATAGCATCGTGTTTTCTCAGGTTTTCAACCAGCGCTGCTACAGTAGATTCCTTCTGTCCTATGGCCACATAGATACATATACAATTCTTATCATGCTGATTAAGTATAGTATCAAGAGCTATGGAAGTCTTACCTGTCTGACGGTCTCCGATGATTAGCTCACGCTGTCCTCTTCCTATAGGGAACATGGAGTCGATAGCAAGGATTCCTGTCTGCATAGGCTCATTTACAGGCTGACGATCGATGATTCCGGGAGCCGGCTGTTCTATAGGTCTGTATTCAACCTCATTGATTCCGCCGAGACCGTCTATAGGATTTCCGAGAGCGTCTACAACTCTTCCCAGATAATCGTCTGAAACTCCGATACCTGCCATACGTCCTGTACGGATACCTCTGCTTCCTTCACCAAGACCTGTTTCATCACCGAACAGGATTACACCTATCCTGTCTCTCTCGATATTCTGAACCATTCCCTTTGTACCGTTGTCAAAGGAAATAACTTCACCATACATGGCATGATCGAGTCCGTTAACTATGGCGATGCCGTCACCTATACTCTCAATGAAACCGATCTCCTTCTTCTCCGCCTTAAGATCAAAGTTATTGACACTCTGCTGAAGGATGGTAAGGATATCCGCGTCACTGGTTAGTCCGGAACGTGTCACCTTAAGCTGCTCAAGGAACTGGTTTCTTCTTCCGCTTGTAGACCAGTCATACTGATCATTTCCAACCTCGAGGATAAATCCGCCGCCTAAGCTTTTATCCTCTGTCATATCAAACTCAAAATGTTGAGTATTATATTTATCAAATACAAACTTCTGTATATCCAGAAGCTGTTTTTCAGAAGGTCTGGTTACATATCTAAGCTGAACATGGAGCTGCTTCTCTGCATTGGCACGTATGCTCTTATACTGATCAGCGATCTCCTTCCACATGGAAAGCTTGTTTTCATCACAGAGTTCTTTCAGTATTCCTCTGACTTCTGTAGGAAATACACTATCAACTACATCATTGCGCTTTGCTAAATCTATAGTCGGATCACTGAGCTGAGATGCGGTTTGCGGCAATACTTCAAAAATACGTGAAGTAGCCTTCATCACGCTTGCTGAAACCTGTAACTGAATCAGACGTTCTGCTATTTCTCTGGCATTCAGACTCACTATTATGCCTCCTGATCATTCTTGTTGGTTGGCTGGCTGTTGCTGCTGAGGAACTGATCGAACAGATTCTTGTCATTTGCTGCACTGTCCTGTGAAGCTGCGATCTTATATGCCGCCTCTGCAACAAGAACAGCCATCTGCTGCTGCATCTCGCGCTGCTTCGTCTCAGCTTCCTTTGCTGCCTGAAGCTTTGCATCTGCAAGAATCTTGTCAGCCTTCTTATTGGCATTATTTACGATCTCATCGTATTCCTTTGAAGCCTCAATTTTGGCATTATTTATAGTCTGCTTACGCTCTTCCTCAATGTCATTGAGACCTGCTTCATACTTTGCTTTAAGTTCATTAGCAGCTGTATTTGTCTCCTCTGCCTTCTTATAAGACTCCTCGATCTCAGCCTGACGCTTCTCAAGCACAACACGGATAGGACTGAAGAGGAACTTCTTCATAAGAAAAACAAGTACCAGCAGATTGATGATAGTAAATAATAAATTGATATCTACTCTTAACATGTGTTTTCTTCTCCTGTAATTTCAAATAATTTGACAATATAAAATTATTTAAGGAAGAAAATGCAAAGGATACCAAGAACGAATCCGTAAATTGCAGTTGCCTCCGCAAGTGCACAACCGAGAAGAAGGATTCTCATGATCTTTCCGTCAGCCTCAGGCTGTCTTGCGATTGCCTCTGCTGCCTTACCTGTTGCGATACCGATTGAAAGACCTGCTCCTAAACATGCAAGTGCTGCTAAACCTACACCAATAGCTGTCATGCTCATAAATAATTCTCCTTTAATAATAAAATAATTAATTTAGTTTCTTTTTTAATTTTTATTCTGTTGCGTCCTGAATATAAAGGGATGTCAGGAAAACAAATACATATGCCTGAATGAGTCCGTCAAAAATATCAAAATAAAGACTGAAGATGGCAGGAATACCAACAGGAACTACCATCTTGATAAGCTCCATGATGATAAATGCACCGAGTACATTACCGAACAATCTCATACACAGTGACAAAGGTCTGATAACAAGCTCTAAAATATTAATCGGAGTTACTATAGCTACCGGCTCCGAAAAATGCTTTACCCAGCCCTTCGCTCCCTTTTTCCTGAATCCTGCGATCTCGATAAGGAAGATACTGATAATCGAAAGACCAACTGTTACGTTAAGATCCTTTGTAGGGGGCTTCAATCCAAAAAGCCCGATGACATTTGAAAATCCGATGTAGATGAGAATAACGGAAATTATGGTGCTGTACTGCTTTCCATGTTCTCCAAGAAGTTCCCCGGTAAAGTTATCGAACCATGTGACTATCATCTCAGCCAGCTGCTGACGCTTACCAGGGTTTCTGACCTTCAGATTTGAACCAAGATAAATTGATAATGCAGCAAGCACTGCCATGATCACCCATGTGATAACTGTTGACTCGGCAACTTGAATTCCTCCGAACACCGGAACAGTAAACGCGGTCGATACCTGCAACTGTTCCTGGAGTTCCTCGGTAAAGTGCTCCATTCTACTACCTCCATTCTTAACTTTTATAGTGAATTAAAAGTTCTGATCTATGTTTTTTTACATATATCAAAACTCGTGCGACCTTATTATATTTCCGGTTTTTTAATATTCAAGCCGTATTTTTTACATGTTGCTCATATCAATTTGACATGTATTGTCAGATTTGTTATATTTCGTCTTATAAATTCGATAAAAAATTAGAGTTTTTTGATGATAATTTGTCCTCGAGGATGGAGTTTAAAGCCCGGATTTTTTGCAAATTTTTTTATTATTTTCACCCCATACACTTATATATGCGACAGAAAAAGACAACATATAACCTGTTATCCCATTCATATTAAGAATTTTAACAAGTCTTTTTACTGCTGTTTTTTTCGCTTCTTTACCCTATTAAATTTAATTTTTTATCAAAAGAATTTAATCTTCTTGTTTTTATCGATCTATAGGAGACTATTTATCATTATGATTTCTTATGATTATTACAGGATTTTCTACTATGTTGGAACCTTCAAAAGCTTCACTCAGGCAGCAAAGGTGCTCGGATCCAATCAGCCGAATGTCAGCAGAGCCATGAACCATCTTGAGGAAAGTCTCGGATGTAAGCTTATGCATCGCGGAAAGCGGGGAATTACACTGACTCAAAACGGACAGAGACTTTATGAACACGTAATTATCGCTTTTGAGCAGCTGGAACTTGGTGAAAAGGAGCTTGATAAAGATGTGAATCTGGAATCCGGTCAGGTAACCATAGCCGCTTCCGAAAACGCCCTGAGACTTGTTCTGCTTCCTGTTCTGCATGATTTCAAAAGCAAATATCCTGAAATAAGCATTCGTATTTCCAATCACGCAACTCCGAAAGCAATAAAGACCCTCCAGAACGGCTCTGCGGATTTTGCCCTTGTTACCACTCCCCTTACAGTCCGTGAACCTTTCACCATGGATCCGCTGTTTAATTTCAGGGAAATACCCATAGTTGGACCCGGTTATAAGCATCTTACCAAAAGTCCCATGTCTCTAAAGGAGCTGAACCGATATCCTATCATAAGCGTAGGACGCGATACGGGTACACGTGAGCTTTATGTACAGTACTTTCTAAATCATCAGCTGACTTTTCAGCCTGAACTTGAAGCATCATCAACTGATCAGATACTACCTATGGTTGAAAATGATCTGGGCGTTGGTTTCTATCCAGAGGCACTGGCCGCTGATGCTATAGAACGTGGTCTTGTATACAGGGTTCCTCTGCTGGAACCAATACCGGACAGAACCTTTTGTCTCGTCATAGACAGATCCAGAAATCTTTCCACTGCAGCCGCAAGGCTCATTGACACCTTCGTGACAGAAACAAGGATTTGATTCCAGCTGTATTTATTTTTCAAATTTTTTCTCTTTAAATCAAACGGGATATGACATCATGTTTGCCTTATCTCATCCCGAAATTCCGTCTTATCTGTTTCCGTCGACTGAACTTAGAAAAAAAGCGGTACCGTTCCTTTCGGAACGATACCGCTTTTCTTTTACATATTAACTAAAAATTCTCCATCCAACGATAAAGTGATTTGCCCACCATGATCCCAGTGATCTGTGAACTACACGACCATTAGATGATGACGCATCAATGATGGTTCCGCCACCTGCAACGATTCCAACGTGACCCGATACTACGATTATATCACCTGCCTGAAGCTCGTTATAGGATACTCTCTTGAATCTTCCAGGATTTCTCCATCCTGATGAAGTCATATAAGAAATACCTACTCCTGCCTGATTGAGACACCAGTAAACAAAACCTGAACAGTCAAAACTGTTAGGTCCCTTTGCCCCCCATACATATGGACATCCTATCTTTGATGCAGCAATAGATATAAGGGCCGCAGCTGAACCTGATACTGTCGCTCCACCTGCTCCTACTGCTGAAGTAGAAGGGATCGTAACTGCAGATGTTCCGCCTGTTCCTGCTGCACCGGATGCTGTACCCGATGAGCTGCCTGAGCTTGAGGAACTTGAAGAGCTGCTTGTAGTCGTATTCTTCTTTGCATTTCCGCTGTGAAGAAGTGATATGGTCTTGGCTCCAGCGAGTCCGTCTGCTGTCAATCCGTTTCTTCTCTGGAAATTAGCTACTGCACTCTTTGTAAGCTCTCCAAAGTAACCTGTTGCCTTATCTGATGAAAGGTATCCATACTTCACCAGATACTGCTGAAGTTCCTTAACAGACTCTGACTGCTCTCCGAGACGCATAGCGAACGGAATCGCATTGGGTGAATCCAAAGCTGTTCTTGTATCCGGTCCCAGATATCCGTCTACTACCTGATCGTTTCTGGACTGGAAAGCCTTTATGGCATTCTGTGTTCCCAATCCGAAATTACCATCTGCTTCTCCGTCGAGATACCCGAGATTTATAAGTATCTGCTGATACTTCTTAACCAGATCAGACTGCTCTCCAAGGGCTACAACATTGGCCTTAACTTCATCTGAATACAAGAGATTATATGTACTTGTACCGTATATTCCGTCAGGAGTAAGTCCGTTGGTTTCCTGCAGCTTCTTGACCGCGTTCATT
The DNA here is from genome assembly GCF_002007235.1 of Oribacterium sp. C9. GTDB lineage: Bacteria > Bacillota > Clostridia > Lachnospirales > Lachnospiraceae > Oribacterium. The sequence continues at coordinate 75,841 of NZ_MUHW01000001.1, read as the reverse complement.
GTAGTTTCATCATATATTCCGTTTATATCAGAGCCGTTGTATAAATATCCCAGATTATATAAACGATACTGAGCATGGGTTACATCATTTCCTTGAAATCCAAGCTTCAGTGCATAATGTGGAGCACTTTCCGACATGATGGCGTCCCATGTTCCAACGCCGCAGATTCCATCCATGGCCATACCTGCCTGTCTCTGAAAGTACTGTACGGCAAGAGATGTGGCCTCTCCATAATATGTTGTAGGTTCATCGGGATCCATATATCCGAGATCCATAAGTCTCTGCTGAAGATCCTTAACTACGGAGTTTATAACACCGACTGTAAGATTAACAGGTGCCAGCTCCTCTGCCGAATCATCCACTGTTACTCCTGCTATAGATGGCAAAACATTGGAATTAATTCCCAATGCGGCTACCATTTCAACTGATTCCGTCTCAGGAGCAGTTGTAACAACTATCTCCGATTCACTTTCTGTTCCTTCGGTCGCACTTATCTGCTGCTCACAACCAGTCATGATAAGCATACTTGCAGTCAGTAACAGTGAAGTTCCTCGCAATAATTTACGATTGAACATAAATATCTCCATTCCTCCGCATTCCTTCGGAGCACAATCTATATCGAGACCTCTTAAGTAATGTCTCTGTGCACGATATGATAGCACACAATTCCACTCCATTAGTCATAAAATTATAACATTACGATTATAATTTCATGTTACTTTATTCTTACAATAAAAAAAACCTTGATTCTCTAAAGAACCTAGGTTTTCCTGGACAACTTTTCGATTTAAGGCAACAAAAAATGCACCTTCAGGGACTTGAACCCTGGACAAACGGATTAAGAGTCCGCTGCTCTACCAACTGAGCTAAAGGTGCATATCTCTGCGCCGTTCCTCACAGCGCTCATTTATATTACAAAATACAATGATACTTGTCAATCATTTTTTGAATTTTTTTCAAAAGGCTGAAATAAAGTGCTGATTTCCACTATTTCAGCCTGTAATTTCTATTACGTATATCACTGTACTGCAATAAGTTTATATATAGGATTTCCCTTTGCAGAAAACTTCTCTTCATACTCGGTCATAATATTTCCTTCATTCATAGAAGGATCATTATGCAGGTCTCTGGTCACCTGAGAAAGCTTCCATCCGGATTCAGGGACAGATTCCAAAGAATAATCAAACAGTCCCATATTATCGGTTTTAAACTCAAGCTGTCCGTCAGACTTAAGAAATTCTCTGTATATCTTCATGAAAACCGGACTTGTCAGACGGCGATTTGCCTGTCTGTCCTTTGGCCATGGATCAGAAAAATTAAGATAAATTCTGTCAACCTCACCAGGTGCAAAAACATCTGCAAGAAGTCTTGCATCTATAGAAATAAAAGTAAGATTAGACAGATCTGTTCCTTCCTGTTCAAGAAGCTCTCTCTTCTTGATAGCCTTAAGTATGACCGTATCATAACGTTCTATACCTATATAGTTGATATCCGGATTTCTAGCTGCAAGAGCCTCTATAAACTGTCCCTTACCCATTCCTATTTCGATTCTTATGGGATTATCATTGCCGAAATATTCTCTCCACTTACCCTTGTTCTTCTCCGGATCATGGGTAACATACTCTGAATTTGCCACAAAATCCTCTGATCCTGTAATATGTCTCAATCTCATATTATATTAACCTTTCTGTAATTATCTCTTTCACATCTCCGTAAAATTTATTTCTACTATGTTTAACATAGAAACCCTTTTTCGGCAAGTACATAAGCTATCGGCTTTGATGTACTAAAAATCAAGCAATTACCTTGTTGTTCCCTTGAAGCTATTTTTGAAATTGGGTATAATAAAAGTAAAATATTCGGGAATATTTAATAAAAAGATGAGTTTTCCGATTCGCAGAATGTCTCTTTTTTCTGTCTCGATTCTCTATTATCTGAATCATTATTTCCGTTAAGGAGGTTTTTTTCATGCCAACGCCAAGAGAAGCTAACATCTGGGGAAAGATTCGTAATGATTTAAGTCAGGCACAACAGAATATATTAAACGGACAATACGGAGAAGCACTTATAATAGACAAGCGTATCCTTAAAGCGCTTGTACGTATGCAGATTGATCGAGCTGTACTTGTGTCCAACAATCTGGAAAATGATATAGATCAGCTCTTTGATAATCAACTTATTTCTTCCCAATCCAGGGACAATTATCATGCCATCCGTATATACGGGGAACAGGCAGAGACCGGAGAAACACCTACATCTCAGGCAGCAAACGAATCCTTTTCGCTTATTCGTGATGAGCTAAATATTTATGTTGATTCATTTCAGTCAAGACCGGCAGCTGCTTCATACGATTCTGCCCAGAACAGACAAGCAGATACTGATACCGTAAGCAGAAATCCTTACGATGGTCGCTACTCAGAACCACAGGTACCTGATCAGCCCTCTGTATCCGCAGGCTATTCTGATTTAAATGCAGTAAATGTTCCTTTATCTTCAGGCTCATCCGATATGAGAGGTAGCGGAAACCGACGTAATGGACGCCCCACCAGACCGCTCAGGGACAGTGAACGTGTTTCCAGAACCTCCGGACGTCGTTCTTCAGCCCAGAGATCCGGACGCTCCGGTCATAATCCAAACCGTAGACTTAAACGTAAAAAGGGAGTTGAATGGGATCTTTATAACATCATGAAGTTTCTCATCCCTATTTCATGTGTGATCCTGCTTATCATACTTATTAAAATCATTAACGGCGGCTCATCAAAGCCAACTATTGAGACAACTCAGGCTCCAACAGAAACAGCTGTAGAGACAACACAGGCTACTATGGAAACCATTCCAGAGACCACAGCTGTTCCCGAGACACCTGCTGTTTCATCTGTATGGGTGACAACCACCGGTGTCAAGGTTCGTACCGAACCCAATACAAACTGTGAGGTACTTGAGGTACTTGATGCAGGAGTGCAGGTTACATACAAGGGTTCTCCTGATGATGAATGGATCATGATCGACTACAACGGTCGTGATGCATATCTGAACAAACAGTTTGTTCAGGAGGTAGCTCAGGAGTCTCCTGCCGCATAACTTGATGGCTGATAAAAGCTTCCGGAACGGTACCGGAAGCTTTTTATTACTTTACTTTTAGGTTGTAAATCTTCTTCTATTGTTCACTCATATTTCCCGCTCTTTGCATTGAACAAATCAATAATGTATAATAATGTAGTTTATTAGTATCCTTGATACTATATACCTGCCAACAGGAGGTTTTTTATGCAGACAATAATCGTATGTGATGACGATAAGCAGATCGTTGAAGCTATATCTATTTATCTGACCGGCGAAGGATTTAACGTCCTTAAAGCGTATGATGGTTATGATGTTCTCGAGATCATGGATCAGCACAAGGTTGATCTTCTGATCATAGATGTTATGATGCCTGGACTTGATGGTGTCCATACAGTCCTTAAGATAAGAGAGTCCAGTTCTATTCCTATCATTATGTTATCGGCTAAAGGTGAGGATAATGACAAGATCCTCGGTCTTAATGTCGGTGCAGACGACTATCTCACCAAGCCCTACAATCCTTTAGAGCTGGTGGCCCGTGTAAAATCTCAGCTCCGCAGATACACCCAGCTAGGTAATATCGGTGAAGCTGATAATAATGACAATATCTATGCCTGCGGTGGTCTCCTCATGAACGATGATACCAAGGAAGTAACGGTTGATGGCAATCCTGTAAAGCTCACACCGATAGAGTACAACATACTTCTCCTTTTAGTAAAAAATGCCGGAAAAGTCTTCTCTATCGATGATATCTATACTTCAATCTGGAACGAAGAAGCCATCGGTGCCGACAACACCGTAGCTGTTCATATTCGTCACATCCGTGAAAAAATCGAGATAAATCCCCGTGAGCCAAGATACCTCAAGGTAGTCTGGGGCGTAGGATATAAAATCGAAAAACAGGATGCAGCTAAATAACATTTCCAATTATTTCTGAACACTTTACACAACATTTCGCCGGGTTGGAGATAATTCTCTTTCCCGGCATTTACATTATTTAGACCTTATGAAAAAAATAATAACTACATTTATCAATATAATCTCATTCCTCCTGATCATCTGCAGTGTAGGCATTTTGACTCTCGGTGCTGCAGACGGAGCTGCACTTGAATATGTGCGTCAGCCGAATTATGTGAACAGTTCAGCCTTTGAAGAGCAGACGAATCACATGATGACGGATATTTTTGATTATGTACAGCTGACAGACATCTTTGAGGAAGATGGAAATCTTAATCTAGGGCTCATTATCGCCCAGGCAGATGTTCAGGGGCAAAATGTTTCATATTCTTTGGATTACCTTATACAATACGCCAGATCCATGGGATATTACTTTGATGCATGGAATCAGCTTCAACATGATGGAGCAAGAACCATTTCAAAAGCAGAGGACGAATTGAACCATCAGATCATAGTGCAGTACAGGGCATATCTTCCGGATTACAAGCAGACAAGCCCTACTGACGGGCAGATGTCCCTTGGCGCTCTCGCTGAAGAAGCACTCACTTATCTTGCCCGTTACTATGCTGTAAAAAGTGAATTCGATAATAAAAATACCAATTTTTATTTCAATATAACCTACACATCAAAAAAAGATGAAATCACATTCACCAACGATCCTGCACGTTCAGAAGAGGATATCCGCAATCTTCCAAGCTTTGCCTATGCCGATTCCAATTCCCTTGAGGTTTCAACGAACTTCATGAGCCTTCCTCAGAATCTGATTCCTCTTATACAGGCACGTAATCCTTTCAGATCAAGTTCCTCTCAATATCGTTTTTCTGTAGGTATAGATACTTCCTTCCCTAATGAGGATACATTTCAAAGGCAGTCCAATGAATATACAGAGCACCATGTGACAAGCGTTGTTGGTCTCACCATGCTGGTTCTTTCCAGCCTCACTACTGTCTTCACTCTTATTCTTCTTGTACTTTGGAGCGGCCGCAGTAGTGATAAAAACGATTCCAAAATTCATCTGTATAAAATAGATAATTGTCCTACCGAGATCTCATTATGTATCATCTTCTTATGGGGATTCATAGCTGATACGTTGTCTCCAGAGATACTTGAGTCTGTGGAAAGAATCATCGGCACTATAGATAACTGGTACTTTTGGACATCCAGTCTCAGTCTGCTGATGAAATACATGGTATACTTCCCCATGACCTTTTCTCTTATCAGAAAATATAAAGCAGATCGTTTATGGTCATCTTCACTTTTGAAAAAGATATGTGATATATTCGGTTATTATGTTAAAAGTGCAGAAAAAACCAGCTCCAGACTTTTCAGCTATATCCTTTTTGTATTGCCCAATACCTTTGCATTTATTATGATAGTGCTTCTATTTGTACACTTCATAAATAATCAGAGCTTAAAGGCATTCCTCGCTGCTGTAGCCATCTTTATCATCATTCTTGCCATAGATTTTTATACCTGGCGTATAGCTACAGGTCTCAGCGAAGCAGTTGATGAACAGGTAAAATCAGAACGTCTCAAGGCTGATCTTATAACTAACGTTTCACATGATCTCAAGACACCATTAACTTCGATCATAAGTTACGTTGATCTTCTCAAGCGTGAAGAAATAGATAATCCGAGGGTTCAGGAATACATAAATGTTCTTGACCAGAAATCCAACCGATTAAAAACTCTTACCGAAGATCTGGTTGAGGCAAGTAAGGCAAGCTCCGGAAATGTGAAGATAGAGTTTGCAGAGATCAACTATAACGAAATAGTTGAACAGGCTTTAGGTGAATTTGAGGATAAAACAAGTTCAGCCAAACTGGATATCATTCTCAACTATCCGGATCATCCTGTTATGATCAGTGCCGACGGCAGACATCTTTGGAGAGTAATAGAAAATCTTCTGAACAACTGCTGCAAATATGCATTACGTGGTTCAAGAGTATATGTTGATATAACTGATGATGAGGAATCCGGTACAGCTTCCTGCACCATCAAGAACATTTCATCCAGTCCTCTGAACATTTCTCCTGAGGAACTTACTGAAAGATTTGTCCGTGGTGATGTAAGCCGTACCACAGAGGGTTCAGGTCTAGGTCTTTCCATTGCAAAGAGCCTTACCAAGCTTATGAACGGTGAACTGGTTATAACTATAGATGGTGATCTTTACAAGGTAAGTGTTATATTAAAAAAGACTGTAGAAGAAACAAATGATACAAAATAATTATTCTTTTAAAAAAATAAAAAAATTCGGCAGACGAGTGTTTTTCGCTCTGTCTGCCACATTTCTTATAGCAAATTCCATACAAACATATAACATCTCCGGTACCCCTATATCAGATACCGCATCTGCTTATCCACATTCCATGGAAGTTGTCAACAAGGTTTTCGATTCATTAAAACTCACTCCGATTACCGGATTTGCAGCCGTTTCATGGCCCCAGGCTGACTTTTCATTGAATTCAGAGGGTGCAATACTTATTGATGCGGACTCAGGTGCCATACTTTATGAAAAGAATTCCACAACAGCATACTTCCCTGCATCTATTACTAAGGTACTTACTGCAGTCCTTGTTCTTGAAAACTGCAAGGATCTTGAAGATAAAGTCACCTTCTCTTATGCAGCAGTAAACGGTAATCTGGAGCCAAACTCCACAATCATCGGTGCGATTCCCGGAGATAAACTTTCTGTAAGAGATTGTCTTTATGGCCTTCTTCTGCATTCAGCCAACGATTGTGCCAACGCTCTCGCGGAATATATAGCAGGCTCAAATGAGAAATTCGCTGATATGATGAATGAAAAGGCCGCAGATATCGGCTGCATCAATTCGCATTTTGCGAATCCTTCGGGTCTTAACAATCCTGACCACTATACCTGTGCCTATGACTTCGCAAAGATAATGCAGTACGCCATTAAAAACGATACCTTCAGGGCTATCGATGCTGCTCAGGTATATACTCACGCTCCCATCTCAAAGTATCCCAATGATACAGATAGCGAAAATACAGTTTATGCCCACCATCACATGATGCGTAAGAGTTATTCGGAGTATTACCCCGGTGTTTTCGCCGGAAAGACCGGTTATACAACATTGGCAGGAAATACACTTGTAACAGCCTGTGAAAAGAACGGAATGACACTTATATCCGTAATTCTCAACGGACATAACTCACAATATACAGATACAAAAAAACTCTTTGATTTCGGATACAAGAATTTCAAATCCTACGAGGCTGCAGCATATGATGCAAAGATAAATAAGCTTTCCAGTAACCTGAAGGTAGATGGTATTCAGCTGGTAAACTCTCTGAGCTTTGACATCCCGTCCTCATATCATGTCACCCTTCCTGCCGATGCATCCTTTGATGATGTTTCAAGCTCCATAAGTTACGAATTAAATGATTCGGAAAAAACAGACGGTGCATTCGCACGTATTGACTATACATACGGTGATAAATCTGTCGGCAATGCCTACATCAGGCTATCAGATCAGTCAGATGAATATATCTCAGCTTCAAGTGAACAGGCAAAAACCGAATCTAATATCGTTGAAACAGTTCCTGAAAGCATCAGCGTAAGCTATAGTGACAGCACACATCCTACAGTTTCAGGGCAGTTGCCTGTTGAAAGCGCCGAGAATCACGCACCTGTGGTCTTGAATCAGGAGGAAGGACGTATAGAGATCCAAAAGCCTATCATCAGGCTTGTATCTATCCTTGCTTTGATTGGACTGATTGCCATCAGTGTATTCGGAATATACTACCTCTTAGAAAGACATGAGGAGTTTATACGAAGGAGACGCCGCTCCCGTATGCTTAAACACACTCATGACCTTACCAGAGAGCAGAAGGCCCGTCGTGATATACTTCTGAACAGCCGCTCCAAAAAAAGAAATCGCAGAAGATGATAAAAAGCCCGTTGGTACTCTGACAGTACCAACGGGGCTTTCTCTATTCCATTCTGCCTATTATCACTCCACCATTGTCATTTAGCCATTTACGCCTTTTTTTATAGTCAGGAAGAACCTTCTCGACTTCAGCCCAGAACTTAATAGAATGATCCATCACTTTCCTGTGACAAAGCTCATGTACAATTACATAGTCTATTATATCAGGAGGTGTTAACATCAAAAGACAATTAAAATTCAGATTTCCCTTGGAACTGCAGCTTCCCCATCTGGTCTTCTGGTTTCTTATGGTTATACGGCCGTAAGAGACCCCCACCTTCTCTGCAAAGTATTCCACACGTTTTGGAATAAATTCAACAGCCTTATCACCTAATTTCTGCAGTTCTTCGCTACTAATCGGTTCCAGTGACTCGGCTCTCTCCCTCTCCTTCATTACCTTATCCACATGTTCTTTGATCCATGCAGCTCTTTTTTTCAATACTTCCTGTATTTCAGTATCAGTTGTCCTGTAAGGCGCTTTGATCACTACCTCCGCCTTACTGTTAACACTTATCACTATTGATTTCCTGTTACATCTTTGTATTTCTATCTGCATATACACCTCATCCTGGATTCATATTACCACAACTAAAGCAGGTATTGGAGAAATGCCAATATTAATTAATATAATGCCACTGTGCTTATATAAAATAAAAAACGCCTGAATCGGTATTCATCCCAATCCAAGCGCTTCTAAAAGATTTAACATATCACTCTACGATAAAATCCTTAAGTGATGACTTTACGTCTGCAAGATTCTCTGTTCTGAACTTAAGGCTGAGAACCTTTCCAAGACCCATGTATATAACTCCAAGTATTGACTTGGCATCAACGATCTTTGATCCCTGAACGATATCCATATCAAACGGAAGCTTTGAAGTTACTTCAACAAAATCACTTACGGCCTCACGATCCGGAATCATAATGCTTAATTCACTCATCGTATCACTCCTCCTGAAAATAAAAAAATGGGATGTTTTTTCTATACCCAACACTTTTTAACTCATGTGATGAAATGCACTATATCACCATGTCTTAATTCTTTCCATAGTTCAAACAAAAACTTTTTGAGATTTTAATACTTTTTACAAATAGTATATCTTCCGTATAGACTGAATTTCTGTATACAAAAATATCTCAGAACCATGGATTTTATAATCGCAAGGAATACTACCACCATAGGAATTAAATAGCAATGCCCTAATGTAAACATTAATATTTTTTGTGATTTTTACACAGATTATAAACTATCATAGACAAAAAGATTATTATTTTTTAATATCGTACAGTTGTTACTGAATGTGTCTATTTTCTGTTTCAGATTATTCTTTTCACATGCAGTTTCTGACCGGATCTTCTTACTTCCTCAGCCAGCTCCAGATCAGCCCCTTCAAGCTTTTCATATTTTGAAACAGCAGCTTCTATCTGGAACTTAACCTGCTTGCGAACACCCGTCATACCACAGCGCACTATAGCCTTTTCCAGATCTTTCATAGAAGCTGTTGTTGGCTGCATGGAAGCTATCTGCGCAAAAGTCCTGAGCATACCTTCTGCTCTTAACGAGGAAATTCCTGTCACTGCTATAAGCGCCCCTGCAAACATCACTATGGCTGCAAGTATCATAAACGGATTATTCTGTTCCCTTATGGTCAGAATGCATATTAACCCTATAAAGACTCCTACTGTTCCAATTAATGTAAACTTTCTTGCATTTTTTATATAGTTCTCCATCAGGGACTCGCCTCCTTCAATGTCTCTCTTAGACTTGATCCCTGCCATTTCACTGAATTCGTTTATTTTCTTTTCATCGATCATTTTTTATCTCCCTTTCATAACGACATTATTCTGTACCACAAAATATATCAAATTATCCGCTCACTTGCATGTACAATATATATGTTTTTCCTTATAAATCAGGCTTTGAATTTGATATCCGTTGTGCATAATGCGTTATTATTTTGATTTTAATGTGACTATTTGATGTAAATATGCTATAATTAAAACTTGTTTATAGAGTATTTTGATTTTGCCGGTTGATTATATATCTGATTGATCATCAACTTGTTTTTGGCATTTATTCTGCTCTTTGATATCAATATAAGGAGGGGATAGCGATGGATAGAATTCGTAAGGTTCTGTCACAGCTTAATGGAGACCACCAAATCAGTGTTTACCGTTTTAATTCACACTTAGATATTGAAATGACAAATACATCTGTCGATTCTTTTCTTGGTATGATTTCAAATGGTTCCATGGATCCGAATCAGGTGGTTGAAATTAAATGTGATAAGACTATTATCTTTTCAGCTTAATTTTTAAACTTAATTCTCATTTTTTAAGTCGTGTTTTTTTAGTCATGACTTGATTTTTCTTCTATAGATACCTCCCATTAGCCCGGGAGGTATTTTTTTGAAGCATTAAAGGACCTGAACCGGCTTTCCGATTCAGGTCCGTTCTTTATATTATAATACAACACCATCCTTAAATATGGATATCTCTCTGAATCCGTGCTTTTCTGCCTGAGTCTGCTTTCCTGAAGCTATCTCTTTTACAAAATCAAAAAGACGTCTTCCGGCATCATCTATTGATTCACCCCTGGAAGCAACCGGACCTGCATTAAAATCGATCCAATTCTTTTTCTTCTCAGCAAGCCTATCATTGGTAGCGATCTTTGCGACCGGAGCCGGCGAACCAAACGGTGTTCCTCTTCCAGTTGTGAAAAGTATCACTGTGCAGCCTGCAGCAGTAAGATTGGTACTCGATACAAGATCATTTCCCGGACCGTATAACAGATTAAGCCCCTTTGTATGAACCTCTTCGCCATATGAAAGTACGTCAGCTATTGCAGCTTTTCCGCCCTTCTGTACGCATCCGCAGGATTTATCTTCCAATGTGGTTATTCCGCCTTCTTTATTTCCCGGTGAAGGATTATCATAAACAACCTCATTGTGACTAATGAAATAGTCCTTAAACCCGTTAAGCATATTTGAAGCCTTGTTAAATACATCTTCATTTACGCATCTGTCCATAAGCATACTTTCAGCGCCGAACATCTCGGGCACTTCAGTTAATATGGTTGTCCCACCCTGAGCAACGACCATATCGGATACTCTTCCTACTGTCGGGTTAGCGGTTATTCCAGATAGACCGTCTGATCCTCCGCACTTCATTCCAAGCACGAGCTTGTCGATCCCTACTGTCTCTCTTTTAAACTTTGACGCATATTCAGCAAGCTCACGTAACAGCTCTGAACCGGCCTCGAATTCATCCTCTACATCCTGACAGGTAAGGAATTTCACTCTGTCAGGGTTGTATTCGCCCAGCTCCTGAAGGAACTGTTCATGAGTAAGGTTCTCACAGCCCAATGAAAGAACAAGCACAGCACCGGCATTTGCATGACGAACCAGATCAGCAAGTACCCTACGTGTCTGTGCATGATCTCCTCCTGTCTGGGAACATCCAAATGGATGAGTATATGTATAGAGCCCATCTATAGAACCCTTTACCAGATCCTGATTCATCTCAACAAGATGCTTTGCCACATCATTGACGCAGCCCACTGTAGGGATGATCCAAATCTCATTACGTGTTCCGACTTTTCCATCAGGTCTGACATATCCCTCAAATGTCTCCACAGGCATTTCTGCCTTTGCCGGTACAGCGGGATTGTAGGTATACACAACTTCTCCGCTTAAATTTGTCTTCATGTCATGTGTATGAACCCATTGTCCTGCTTTGACATCTTTAGTGGTGTGCCCAATGGACACACCATATTTGATCACCTGCTCATCTCTGGGAATCGGCTTTACCGCTACCTTATGTCCCTGAGGAATATCCTCGATTGCTTTTATATCAATATCATCGATTCTGATTTCGTCACCCTTGGCTATTGGCGCGATGGCAACGACAACGTTATCCTCCGGATTGATATGTACTATCTGTGCTTTGGCCATGTTTCTTTTCCCTAAGAAGGTTTCCTTTCATTAAAGTACTGACGCGTATGCAGCCTTTGCTCCCTGCTCCTTGATAAGAGTAAGATTCTTTACTGTTACTTCCTCAAAACCCGGAACCTTGGTAAGATCCTGTCCCCAGAATTCTTCATTTGTCATTACAGCATGAACGAGAGTCTTTACATCATCATCCTTATGGGCTTCATAGAAATCTATAACTTCCTTGTCATCCTGAATCTTATATTCATTACCCTTAGGGCGCTTGCAGATGAGTCCATCCTCTTCTCGACGCTGTACATCATTGTTATAAAATGCGATATATGCGGCAAAGCTCATCGAAAGAACCTCTGGGAGCTTTCCGAACTTATCAACATATTCAAGAAGTGATGGCATATTTCTTGCCTTCCACTTTGATGTGGAGTTAAGCGAAATGCTCATGAGCTGATGATCTACAAACGGGTTATTGAAACGATCCTCAACTGCTGATGCAAAATTCTCACAATCTTCTTTATCTAATGGAAGAATAGGAATAATTTCGTCCTTAAGCATCTTGTTCATATAGTTTTTAACTACATCGTCATGCATACAGTCGCGAACGATATCAAACCCTGCAAGATAAGAACCGAGAACAAAACCTGTATGAGCACCGTTAAGGATACGAACCTTTCTCTTCTTATAAGGAGCTACCTCAGGAACAACATGAACATTTACTCCAGCCTTCTTGAACGGAAGCTTATCCTCAAGCGACTTAGGACCCTCGATGTACCATACGCCAAATACCTCACCGACATCTGTAAGCGGATCTGTGTAGCCGTTCTCCTTATCAAGCTCCTCCACTTCCTTTGGATCACGGATACGACCCGGAACGATTCTGTCAACAAGTGTTGAGCAGAAAAGAACCTCATCATTAACCCACTTCTTGAAATCATCTCCTAGATTCCACTCATCGATATGACGATTAACAATCTTCTTGAGCTCCTGTCCGTTATTGTCTATAAGCTCACAGGAAAGAACAACAACGCCTGCTTTTCCTGCCTTAAATCTCTCATAGAGGACTCTTGTCATCTTTCCGGGGAATGAAACCGGAGGCTCCTGATCGAACTTTGTTTCAGGATCGTAAACTATACCAGCCTCAGTTGTATTGGAAACGATATACTCGAGATCATCTGACTTTGCAAGCTCAAGCATATCCTTAAATCCTTCCTTTGTATAAGGAGATATGCAGTTTTTAACTGATGAAATAACCCTCTTTTTATTAACCTTCTGCCCATTCTCAGATCCACGAAGGTAAAGAGTATAAAGCCCTTCCTGCTCATTTATAAGATCTGTAAGTCCCTGTCCTATAGGCTGAACAAGTGTAACTTTTCCGTTCCATCCTGCCTTCTCGTTTGACATATCAAACCAGTAATCCACAAAAGCTCTAAGGAAATTTCCCTCACCGAACTGCATCACCTTTACAGGCGCATCTTTAAGGATATACCCCTCATAACCTGACTTCTCGAGTACCTGATAGTTTAACTTTTCCATTGAATTATCCCCTTTCAATCGAATCAACTTTATTTTAATATAATGCTTACTTATCTCACAGTTCTCTGCCATACTTTTGTAAGCGCTTACATTTAATATATTCTGTTTACTCTAATATGTCAATTAGTAAAATAAATACTAATTTTACTTCTGTTTTTGTCAGTATTTCACTAAATAAAAAAACGTCCGGAAATGTCCTTTCTGAACTCAGTTTTTTTACTCTGACTTCTGAAATAACATTCCAAACGTTCATCTGATATATAGGACGTAGTACATTGATGAGCATATCTAAAGTAGCTCTCTCATCTCTCATCCCTCGTCCTACCTTCTGTCTCTCTTTTTAAAATGCTTTGGATCCAGCTCCGGTATCATTTCGTCGGTGATGGTAGCTATCATCTGATCCAGCCTATCTATATCTTCCTTAGAAAAACGCTCTTCACATCTTTCTACTATCTGCTGTAGGAACTCATAGCTGTTTTTGTAGTAGTCTTTCAACTTATCCGTTGCCCTCAAAAAATACTCTCTGTGATCCGTTTCCGACTGTACCTTTTCGATATACCCCTTCTGGATCAGAGCATTGACTTTATAGGCTGCATTTGGTGCCGAAATCCCCATCATCTTTGCAAATTCAGCAACCGTAGGTTCCCCAAGTGATTTTATACACTCAAGACTGAATGCCTCAACAGAGGTCAATGTATCATCACCGGAATTTTCCTTGGAAAAAACCTGCATATAAAAATGTACACGGAATCGATTATATAATTCCTCAAAAGTATTACTTAACATATCTGTTCATCCTTAACTATATAAAAATCATATTATTTCTTTGGATTTTAATTTACTATTGATTATATCATATATACCCTCTAAGAATAATATAAACAAGTGTGAAATCATTATAACAAAAATGGCTATCGATTTAATATATAATCGGTAGCCATAGTATCGCTATTTTTGCACTATGAAAAAAACTATTGAATTATTTTACTCAATTTCTTATTCCGGCTGCAAAGTCTTGTTAGATCACAGCCTTTCACTGTACTGCAAATGTCAGCTCCGCAACAACCGCTGTCTTTCCGTCAACAGTTGCTGTGGCTGTACCTATCCCCACAGGTCCGTGCATCTTTGTCAGCTCACAGTGAAATTCCAGAACGTCACCTGGTCTTACCTGACGCTTGAAACGAGCATTTTTAATTCCTCCGAAAAGAGCTATCTTTCCCTGATTCTCAGGCATGCTGAGCAGGGCAACCGCTCCTGTCTGTGCCAGAGCTTCGATGATGAGCACCCCCGGCATAACAGGATATTCAGGAAAATGTCCCTGAAAAAACGGCTCATTTACGCTGACACACTTTCTTGCGTTCGCAAATTTACCCGGCTCATAGTCATTAACATGATCTATAAGAAGGAATGGATATCTGTGTGGAATGATTTTTTTGATTTCTTCTATATTTAATGTCTTCGGTATCCTACCTTCAGAAGCATTATCCTGTTCTTTTATTTCCTCTGCCATTTTTACCCCCATGAATCAGAATTATATTTGGATCCGCTATGTCGGTATCTGACTCAATAACTAAGTTTAAAATTCTTACTTCCAGATCTTACATTAATATCTTATTTATGCCTTTGCAAAAATAAGACATGCATTGTGTCCGCCAAAGCCGAGTGAATTGCTCAATGCATATTTGAGCTCTGAACTTCTGCCTTCATTCGGAACTATATCCAGATCACACTCAGGATCAGGACTCCTGTAGTTAATGGTGGCCGGAATAAATCCATCCTCTAAAGCCTTTACACAGAATACTGCTTCGACTCCTCCTGCGGCACCAAGAAGATGTCCCGTCATAGACTTGGTAGAAGACACAGGAATGTTGTAGGCATTGTCACCAAATACTGCCTTTATGGCCTTGGTCTCACATGAATCATTAAGATGCGTGGAGGTACCGTGAGCATTGATATAGGAAATATCTGCCTGATCTATGCCTGCATCCTTGATTGCAAGACGCATGCAGTCAGCTCCCCCTTCTCCCTCAGGATTAGGGCTTGTTATATGGAATGCATCACAGTTTGCACCATATCCCACGATTTCTGCGATGATCTTTGCTCCACGGCGAACCGCATGCTCATACTCCTCCATTACGAGAATACCGGCACCTTCACCCATGACGAAACCGCTTCTCTCGCTGTCAAACGGAATACTTGCACGATTTGGATCCTCTGAATGATTCAGTGCACGCATGCTGCTGAATCCGCCTATTCCCAGTGGAGATATGCACGCTTCTGTTCCTCCTGCTATCATAACATCTTCATATCCATCTCTTACTCTGTGGAATGCATCACCTATTGCATTGGAACCACCTGCACAGGCTGTAACAGGACAACTGCACATTCCCTTGAATCCATGACGGATGGCTACATTGGCTGCTGCCATATTTGAAATAGTCATAGGAATGAAAAAGGGAGATACTCTCTCAAATCCATGATTCTCCGCCTTTGTATGCTCTGACTCGATAGTATCCAGCGCACCGATTCCTGAAGATACTATAACTCCGATTCGTGATGGGTCATATTCCTCTGATTCTTTGAGTCCGCTCTGAATAATTGCCTCTTCTGCCGCCACAATGGCAAACTGTGTAAATCTTGAAAGATGCTTCTGCTCACGACGGTCTATCAGCCTTGAAGGATCAAAATTTTTTACTTCTCCTGCAAGCTTCACAGTAAAATTCTCTGTGTCAAAATGTGTTATAGCTGCGATACCGCATTTTCCCTGGCGGATATTGCCCCAGGATTCAGCCACTGTATTTCCTGTTGGATTGACAGTTCCGAGACCTGTTATCACTACTCTTCGCTTATTCTCCATTTTTGCTCCAATCTAATTAAATATGCAAAATCAAATATACCTGACCGGACCCTCTGTTTTCCGCCGGTCAGGTTCGGTTTTGTCAACCTCACCTGATCCCTTCGGGACCCGAGCTCGCTCGGGCCATATCGCTCCGGAGTTTGCTGATGCAAACTCCTACGCTCCCATTCCACCGTCAATGCCGAGGACCTGACCGGTGATGTAACGGGCATCATCTGATGCAAGAAATGCTACTGCCTTTGCTATATCTTCTGCCTGTCCGAATTTTCCTGCAGGAATGCGCGAAAGCATGGTTTCCTTGACCTTATCCGGAAGCGAACTTGTCATATCAGTATCGATAAAGCCCGGAGCTATAACATTAGCAGTTATTCCTCGACTTGCGTATTCCAGGGCTGTTGTCTTGGTTAGACCGATTATTCCAGCCTTTGATGCGGAATAATTTGCCTGCCCCGCATTACCGTGAAGGCCTACTATAGACGAAATGTTAACTATTCTGCCGGATCTCTGCTTCAACATGATCTTTCCTGCATACTTTGTCATAAGAAATGCACCGCGAAGATTTTTTGAAATAACTTCATCAAAATCCTCAGCACTCATCCTGAGCATCAGGTTATCTCTGGTTATGCCCGCATTATTCACAAGTATGTCAATGCTTCCGAAGTGCTCCTGTGTCTTCGCTATAAGTTCATTAACAGCATTTTCATCAGATACATCCGCACACACTGAAATTGCCTGTACTCCCGCTTCCTGACAAAGCTTTACGGTTTCCTCCGCTGCATTCTGATTTCCTGCATAATCAACCACCACATTGCAGCCTCTCGCCGCAAGCTCAACCGCTACAGCTCTTCCTATGCCTCTTGATGCACCTGTAACGATTGCTGTCTTTCCATTTAAACTATTCATCCTATTCTCTCTTTATCTTGATGTTAACTTTTCAACATCCTCAGATGTTTCCACCGCACTTACTGTAAACTCTCTTATTCCCATATCCTTGGCAACCTTCTTTACAAAACCACTGAGGGTATGTCCGGGACCTATCTCAACAAAATCAGTGACACCCTTCGCAAAGAGATTTCTGATTATCGATTCCATACGTACAGGCTTCTGTACCTGCTCTACCAGAAGCTCTGGAATAGCCTTACGAAAAGCTGCGGCAGTCGTTGCAGTGGTCGAATTGATCGATGAAGTAACAGCCTCCGACTCATCTCCCAGGAAATTAAAAAGTACACTGCACTTAGGACGGTTCATACGGATATTCTTGAAATACCCCTGAAGTGCATCACCTGCCGATGACATATAACTTGTATGGAAAGGTCCCGATACCTTAAGCGGGATGCATCGTACCTTTTCAAAGCCTGCTGCCAACTCTGTTACCTTATCTACAGCTTCCTTCTCTCCACCGATAACGATCTGACCGGGACAGTTATAGTTGCATATCGATACTATCTTTCCACTTTCTTTTCTTACCTTCTCGCAGCAATCCTGAATGTCAGATTCACTCATTCCTAAAATCGCTGTCATACCACAGTCAACACCTTCGCTGGCTTCAGCCATCTTCTGCCCTCTGAATGCCACCATTTCTACGGCAGTCTCTGAATCCATGACCTCTGCTGCCTGTAATGCTGAATACTCTCCGAGTGATAATCCTGCCGCATAATCGGGACGTATTCCATGGACCTTCAGTATTTCTGTTACACCGCAGGCAAAAGCCACCATAGCCGGCTGTGTGTAACGTGTCTGATTTATCACACCATCAGGATCTTCAAAACATAAACGACAGAGATCATAATTCCTGTCAGATGAATTCTTTTTCTGAAGTTCCTCTGAAACGCCGTCAAACACTCTGCGGAACTCAGGATAATCACGATAGAGATCTGCTCCCATACCTGCATGCTGACTTCCCTGTCCTGCATATAAAAAAGCTGTTTTCATAACTTCGCCTTTCCATTACATATGTGTTATATCTTCCAAAATTTCAGCTACAGGTCGTATATCATGAAGCTGTCCGCAAACCTGTCCTGACATGAGTGAACCTGTTTTAACATCGCCTTCAAATACTGCACGGCGTAAAGAACCAAGTGTGTATTTCTCAAGCTCCATCTTGTCGGCTCCAGCCTTCTCCTGCTTAAGATACTGAACTGTCATCTGATTCTTTAATACTCTTACCGGTGTACCTCCGATACGTCCTGTTACGATAGCATCAGAGCCTTTTGCCTTGATTAGAGCTGCCTTATAGTTTTCATGAATTGGGCACTCAGGAGATGCAAGCAATGCTGTACCGATCTGTACGCCACATGCTCCAAGCGCAAGAGCCGCCTTGAACTGACGGTTATCAGCCACACCGCCTGCTGCGATTACAGGAATGTTAACCGAATCTACAGTCTGCGGAACCAATGCCATGGTCGTCATCTCTCCAACATGTCCTCCGCTTTCACAGCCTTCGGCTATAACCGCATCTGCACCAAGCTTTTCTACATGCTGTGCAAGAATAGGAGCTCCTACTACCGGTATAACCTTTATTCCGGCAGCCTTAAAATCCGCCATGTACTTTCCGGGATTTCCTGCTCCGGTCGTAACAACAGAAACCTTCTCTTCTATGCAGACTTTTACAAAATCATCTGTAGCAGGATTCATAAGCATCAGGTTAACTCCGATAACCGGCTTATATCCGTCTTCTTTTTCCGGTGCGAGCTCTCTTGCCGTACGGATCTCATTTCTCAATTCTTCTGCAGTTCTTATTCCACCTGTACCGATAAGTCCAACTGCACCGGCATTGGCACATGCCGCAGCAAAACGTCCTGTAGCAATATTAGCCATTCCACCTTGAATGACCGGATAACGTGTTCCCAAAATTTCGTTTAAAAGCTTCATGTTATTCCTTTTTCTTCGTATTTTTCAAATTTCTAAGTTTTTTCTTAATAAGTCCTATATGCTCAATAGCATATAAAACATGATACTTGTGAAATATCATTTATAGCTGATTATGCAGCCACCCCATGTGAGTCCTCCGCCAAATCCGGCAAGGATAAGTCTTTCACCTTTCTTTAACAGGTCTTTTTCATGCATTTCATTGAGGGCGATAGGTATGGATGCAGCACTTATATTTCCAAGCTTTTCCATATTCATAAAAAATTTGTCCTCAGGTGCATGCATTGCTCTGATGACATGTCTGATGATTCTCGCATTTGCCTGATGACAGACAACATGATCTATATCATCAAGTTCAAGCCCTGTTTTTTTGAGAAGTCCATTTATTATTCTAGGAATGATGTCGCATGCAAATACAAAGACATCTTTTCCATCCATTAACATATGATCTATTACTGTGGCATCTTCTTTTCTTCGATATTTTTTTTCATATGCATCCGAATAAACAGATGGTGCCTCTATGGCTCCTGAACCTCTTGATCCCAAAAGACTCACATATCCTGTTTTAACTGCGCTTTTATCGCAAGAATTTGCATCTATAATATTAGATTTATTTTCCGCAATCCCCTCATCATTATCCGATGTAACTATAGCTGCGCCGGCACCGTCTCCGAATAATATCGCTGTTGTACGATCTTCCATGGAGATAAGTCTCGATAACTGCTCAGTTCCTATGACTAAAGCACATTTTCTGCCGGACTTTTCAGTATCTGCTTTTTCCTTTTCAGGATAGATATCATCTACACAGAGGTTCGCATTCAGCAATCCCCTTGCCACTTCCAGCGCGTATATAAATCCACTACAGGCTGCGTTCAGGTCCAGAGCCGGAACCTCAGGAAGTCCCAGTTCTCTCTGCACAAGTGCTGCCATGCTTGGTGTCGCAAGGTCAGGTGACATTGATGCCACAACAACTGCCGCCACTTCATCTTTGGATATCCCAGCATCCCTGATTGCTTTTTCTCCGGCTTCTACAGCCATAGTCAAAGCACTTTCCTCCTCTGAGCAGAACTTTCTTTCATGGATTCCCGTCCTCGGATATATCCATGCATCAGAAGTATCCATTATCTCTCCCAAAGCATCATTGGTAACTGTCCTACTGGGAATCGAGCCTCCCAGACCTATTATCTTTATTCCATTCAAAACTATGCTCCCGATAGTTCACTCCTCAAAGTGACTATTTATATATTTCTGTACTTTTCCTGTCTCTGCCGTCTTAATTCCTCAGGGGACAGCTTTAAAAGATCCGTAAATGTTTTCTCCAAAACTATATCGAGACTTGCATATAATCTTTCCGGATCTTCCTGTGCTCCTCCGAGTGGCTCAGGTATGACATGGTCTGCCACTCCCGCTCTTCTGAGATCATGAGCTGTCAGCTTCATAACTTCGCATGCTTCCTCATGTCTTTCGGCATCCTTCCATAATATGGAAGCAAACCCCTCAGGACTAAGTACCGAATATACTGAATTCTCGAGCATCAGGATTTTATTAGCAACGCCTATGGCAAGTGCTCCTCCCGAGTTACCTTCTCCTGTAACTATGGATATGATAGGTACATGGAATCGGCTCATGGCAGCAAGGTTTCTTGCAATAGCTTCCCCCTGTCCATGCTCTTCAGCTTCCATGCCCGGATAAGCCCCCGGAGTATCGATAAATGTTATGATAGGTCGTCCGAATTTTTCAGCCTGCTCCATGAGACGAAGTGCTTTTCTGTATCCTTCAGGTCTCGGCATTCCGAAGTTATATGCAAGATTTTCCTCCATTGTTCTGCCTTTCTGATGGCCGAGAACTGTTATAGGACATCCCTTGTATCTTGCTATACCTCCGAAAATAGAAAGATCTTCATCATATAAATGATCCCCTTTCTGTTCAAAGAAATCAGTGAACAGATTGTCTATAAAGTCCTTTATATGAGGACGTTTCGGATGTCGCGCAAGGAAGACTCTGTCTGAAGGATTAAGCTCTGTACATTTGGATAACAGTTCATTTCTGGTTTTATCAAGTGAACGTATCTCTTCCGCATTCTTCTCAATTAACTCATCATTTTCCGATAATGCATCGATCCTGTTACCGATCTGCTCTGCCTCTTGTATTATTTCCCTGATCATCCCTTATTCTCCAAAACTGCGTTTTTTCTTACAGTACTGAACTTTCTTGTATCTGCATGAAGCTTCAAAATATCGGTAAGTACATCCCTCATTTCGCTTCTCTCGACTATTCGATCCACAAATCCATGATTCTCCAGATACTCGGAACGCTGGAATCCCTTAGGCAGTTTGCGGCTTATGGTCTGCTCGATTACTCTCGGGCCTGCGAAACCTATAAGCGCTCCGGGTTCTGCCAATGTTATATCTCCAAGTGTTGCGAAGCTTGCTGTTACTCCTCCGGTAGTAGGATTTGTCAGAAAGCTTATGAACAATCCCCCTTTTTCGCTGAACTGCTCTATGGCTGACGTTGTTTTGGCCATCTGCATCAGGCTGTATATACCTTCCTGCATACGGGCTCCTCCGCTGGCACTGAATATCAGTAAAGGTAATTTCTCATCCATTGCGTATTCAACAGCTCTTGTTACCTTTTCTCCAACGGCCCTGGACATCGATCCCATGAAGAATCTGCTGTCCAGCACAACTGTAACCAGCTTTATTCCCTGAATGCTTCCTACTGCAGATATAACAGATTCATTCAATCCTGTCTTTTCTTCCTGTCGCTCTATCTTTTCCTTATATCCCGGAAAACCTAATGGATCCTCTGCCCTTATATCTGTATCTATCTCTGTGAATGATCCCTTGTCCAGAATCAGACTTAAACGATAGTACGCACCAATCGGCGCATACTTACCACATTCAGGGCATACATAAAAGTTATCTTCCCATTTACGTCTCAATGCGCGTCTTCCGCATGATCTGCATGTTATAAAGCTGGATGGAATCATGACCGCCGGAATTCTAAGGCCATTCTTATCCTTTATTTCCTCCTGCATCTGTCCGGATACTGTAGAAAGTCCCTTTTTATTAATGTCTTTCTCTTTAGCAGATGCAGCTTCGGCTGATCCCTTACCTTTTACGAATGAGAACCTGATTCCATTATGTCCAACAGTATCAGCATGAGCTTTCTTCCGAAGTGCTCTGTCTTTATACATCTCATATATTTTTTTTATTGGAGATTTCATAAGTTTTCCTCCTGGCCGGGGAATGTTATCCCTTTTTGGTTCGATAATTCTGACCCTGCATTCCAGTTTTTTCCGGAACCCCCGCCTCTCTTAGCACGAAAAAGCCAAAGACTTGCTTTGGCTTTGCAGAAATGTTTATTTATGATTACTTATTGCAGTAATCTACAAGCTCCTGTACTGTCTGCAGCTTTCCGATTTCACCATCCGGAATAGAATGTCCGAGAGAATCCTCAAGAGCCATATGAAGCTCAACAAGTGAAAGTGAGTCTACTTCAAGATCCTCGATAAATCTTGCATTGGGTGTAACCTTATCCTCGTCACAAGCAAGTGTATCAACAATTATTTCCTTTACTGCCTCAAATTCCATTTCTTCTCCTTTTGGTCGGTATAACGACCTCACATATTTTTTAAAACTACATATAGCAGATATCGAAACAATATCGTTAAATTTTTTTAACTATTCTCTCGATGGTGTAGACTATACCGAATGCCGGTCATTTCGTCAACGGATGAAATTTTCAAATGGAAGTAGTTTCCGAAACTATGAAAAATGGAGACAAAAGCGTATGACGTTTTTTCGTCATTTCTTTTGTCTCCATTATTTAAATAATTAAAGTTATATAAAATTTTTTAAATAGTTAATGAACACTTTTGAGCTTATATGTCTTTAACTTCCTGTTTCAGCTTTAGTCAATGCATCATTTCAAAAGAAGCATTACCTAAAATCTCATTTTCAGTCCTTCACAAAGTCTTCTCTGTATGGTGCAAATACATCAATGAGCTGCCCCTCTTCGAGACATACACAACCGTGTTCTACACCGTTTGTTTTTAAAAGTGTGTCTCCTTCCGTAACTATATGTTTTTCCCCATCTATCTCAAACTCAAATTTTCCTGATTTTATATATGTGATCTGTGTATGAGGATGATGATGAAGCTTTCCCACCGCATCCTTAGCAAATGTATTCTCAACCACCATTACATCATCAGAATAAGCAAGTATTCTCTTAGTTACCCCCTCTCCTCCTGATTCTGTTGGAATATCCTTATAAAATACCCATCTTTCATTTTTGTGCTCGTGACTTAACATAATCATTTCCTCCATAATTCACAGTTCATTCCGCCAATGCAGTTAATTTTATTTTACATCTTAGTATACCGGTTTACAACTTGTGAATTCGGTCTGTTTTATTTATTCAGCTCCATTTTTCTTATTTCATCAAAAAGTGTAAATATCTACCTTATATGATATAATTTTATATTATGAGCCTTTTTACGAAAGGAAACATTATGACATCATTAGACGAAGAGAAAGAATTCTACATGAGTGAGTCGGATTCTGAAGATGTTTCTGAAATTTCTGATTCCGAGCAGACTATGGATGATCAAGAATATGAACCTACCAATTCCGAGCTTCTGGCTGAGATTCGAAAGAACCGTCAGCTTATGAAAACCGTCCTTTTTTTTACCATTATAGCTCTTTTGGTATTTCTAGGAGTCAGCTACTATCTTTATACCATTGCTATAGTTTATAAGGCTGAAATTGATGAAGCTTTTGAGACTATGAATAAAATTGACACCATGGTTCAGCAGCTTGAAAATGATTATGGCGGTTATAGTCAGAGAATCGAAGAATTCTTTGAGACCGTAAATGAATTAAAAGCAAATCTCGATAATGTAAACAGAATTTTAGGATCATTATCCAACCTTAGACTTCCGTTCTGATAGATATATAGTTAAAGAGATTTTCTTATCTATATGCAACAGGACACAATGATGATTCAGGAATATTCGCTCATATTTACATTTCCATATGACTGATATTTTTATTCTGTTAGATATATGAGCTTTGGAATGGAGTTTATTATGGAACTATATATAGTCCGCCATGGTGAAACTATGTGGAATCGACAGCACCGGCTTCAGGGTCTTACTGATATTCCATTAAATGATGCCGGCCTGGCAGGAGCACGCATCGCGTCAGAAGCATTAAAACATATTCACTTCGATCATGTTTTTTCAAGTCCTCTTTCGAGAGCTCGTAAAACAGCTGAGATTATATGCAGAAATTATACTGACCTTCGTCCGGTATTATGTGAGGATCTGAAGGAAATCTCCTTTGGAATCGGTGAAGGTTTAGATCTTAGCGGCGAGACTATTACAAGCGAATCCGAAAAAGTCACATTAGCACATATAAAAGACTGGTTTCAGGATCCGGAAAGGATATCGCCTCTTCCAGGCGGTGAATCCGTCACAGATATTAAATCACGTCTAAATCATTTTCTCAAAACAGATATCTATCCTAACGAGGATATCTATAAGAAGGTACTCATCACAGCACATGGCGGCATAGTACGTGGTTTCGAATGTATTATAAATGACCTTTCCGATTATGATTTCTGGCATGGTCCCATAGTTCCAAACTGCGGAGCACTTGTAGTTTCCCTTAAGAATGGCAAGCTCAGAATAACCAAAGTTCTCGATCTTATTAATATGTAAAAAACGGTGTATGGAAAACCATACACCGTTTTTATTTACTTATCAGTTCTCACTGTGAGGTTTTGACATCTCTCCTCTTATCATGGAGAACTTATCCATAGGATAATTCTTTAAGTTATCAAGGATCTTACGATCATCTGCCTGATTAAGGAGATCCTGACGGGACTTTCTTATCTCAAGCTCTGTCTTGTGCTTTGAAGGACCGCCTACACAGCCGCCTTCACATACCATTCCTTCTATAAAGTCTTCAGGAAGCTTACCCATCTTAAGAAGAGAAAGGGCTGTGATACACTCCTTACCGCCTGCAGCCGCACGAAGCTGTATACCTGTAGCGTCCTGATTACGCTCTCTCATAACTTCCATTACTGCATTTGCTACTCCACCTGAGCTTGCGAAGCTCTTACCCCAGATAGAAGACTCCTGATATGGATCGACTACAGGCAGAAGCTCAACATCCTTTGATCTCATAAGTGCCTGCATCTCACCGAAAGTCATAACGTAGTCTGCATTGTCCTTGATTCCCATCTCGTGAGCCTCAGACTTCTTTGCGATACATGGTCCTATAAATACAGTCTTACATCCAGGATGGATAGCCTTGAGATATCTTGAGATAGCACACATAGGTGAAACTGTCTCAGACATGTTCTCGTTGAACTGCTCCGGATAATGCATTCTAAGCATATTGATAAATGCAGGACAGCAGGAGGTTGTCATCTTCTTGCCTTCCTTACGTGCCTCATACCACTCCTCTGCTTCATATGCCGCAGTCATATCTCCACCGAGTCCTACTTCAACCATATCGGTGAATCCAACCTTCTTTAATGCTTCTCTGATGGATCCCATGGTGATATCTTTACCAAACTGACCCTCTATAGCAGGAGCACACATTGCATATACTTCCTTGCCTGCCTTGATATCCTTGATGATGTCAAGAACATCAAGCTTTGAAGCAATGGCTCCGAACGGACAACTGTGAATGCACTGTCCACATCTTATACACTTCTTATCATCGATCTTGCAGATACCGTTCTCATCATATGTAATGGCATTTACAGGACATGGCTTACGACATGGTCTAACCAGGTGGGCAATGGCACCATAAGGACATGCATTGGCACACATTCCACACTCCTTACACTTATTTGGATCGATGTGAGCTCTCTGATCTCCCATTGTTATAGCACCGAAACGACAGCTGTTCATACATGCCTTTCCAAGGCAGAGACGACAGTTATCTGTTACTGTATATGAAGAAAGCGGACACTCCTCACATGCCGGATCAATAACCTGAATAATATTTGGATTAGGCTCTGTAGCGTATGGGTTAGCATCAAGATTCTCAGTAAGACGGATACGCCATCTGAGAATTTCTCTCTCTTTATATACGCAGCATCTCCATGTTGCATGTGGTCCCGGTGACAGAGACATAATCAGCTCGTTCTCAGCCTGCTCACCCAGTCTGTCTTCCCAGGCAGCCTTAGCTAAGCCCTGAATGACATTGTGCTTTAACTCAATAGCACCCTTATCATTTGTTACCATTCTTTTCCTCCTGTGCAGATACACACATATTTCATTAAGACAAATAATAAATAACTACCTATATTTATAACGTCTGAAAAATAAATTTGATTAATGAAATATTGAAATAATATGACTCATACCACATAGAGGTTCCTGACTCCTCTGTGCAGCATTTGGATTATAGCA
Organism: Oribacterium sp. C9; assembly: GCF_002007235.1. Classification (GTDB taxonomy): domain Bacteria; phylum Bacillota; class Clostridia; order Lachnospirales; family Lachnospiraceae; genus Oribacterium. Next base: position 49,243 of record NZ_MUHW01000001.1, on the reverse strand, counting down.
TCTAAGATGATTTTCTACCATCCATTTGACATAAATATAGCAATGCCGGCATTTTTTTATTTAGTACCTGATCTCACTTCCCATATCGATCATGATTACCACATATTAATTACATTAACTCCATTTATTCATGTTGCTGTAATACCTCTAATGTTTCAATTCCCATTGCATTAATCCTTTTATTTCTTTACACTGATTTATCAGATGATATGAGTGTCAAAAACCGGTATCGAGTCCTTTCTCGATCCACTCTGAGATTATCGGATATAAAAAATATCTCCCTTAATTCAAATTAATCCGCTCATATCAATTAACCTTGCTTGTTTTATTTTAGAATGGATTAGTTTTTATGAAGAAAAATACCAATTTGATCATTTATTCTGCTTCTGAAGCTTATATTGACAGCCTGGAGATTTTATCTAAAAGATTAGATGTTTCATATACCCTGGATAAAGAGGTCCTGGACGCCTTTCTGGCAGAACAATCTTCCACATCTGGTCAAAGTCTTGAAGACAATCATAAAAAATTACCCCTTTACCTCAAAATGGATGACGAAGGATTATCTCTTACGGACGGAACCCATGCTCTGAGAGGCGATTTTACGGATAATCTTTCACGTCTCAAACAGTCAAATCTGGAGAGGGAAATGTTAGTTAAGGCAGCAAAACTTAAAGGTCTGGATCACACTCCTGTGCTCATAGATGCAACTGCAGGCATGGGAGAAGACTCTTTACTCCTTGCTGCGTCAGGCTTTAATGTCAAACTTTACGAATATGACCCCATAATCGCCTCATTACTTGAGGATACTCTGCGACGTGCAAAACAGGTTCCTGCACTAAGAGATATAGTTTCACGTATGGAACTTCATATCGAAAATAGTATTGATGCAATGAATAATCTTGATATCACACCTGATATCGTTCTGCTGGATCCAATGTTCCCAACCCGCACAAAAAGTTCTCTTGTGAAGAAAAAATTTCAGCTTTTACAGCAACTTGAACCTCCATGTTCAGATGCCGCCATGCTTTTGAATGCCGCCATCTCATTGCGCCCTCACAAGATCATAATCAAACGTCCTGTAAAGGGACCTTTTCTGGCAGATATAAAACCAGATTATTCATTGACCGGCAAAGCCATCCGCTATGACTGCATTCTTCCTGAAACCCGAAAATTTTAGAGATTATCTCATGATATCTTTTTTATAATGCTTAACTCTTTTCCATACTATCCTTTACCATTTTATAAGTATTTTAAAAATGGTAAGTACTTTATTTTGGGTCAGTATTGTGTAATTTTTTGGTATGGTATTTTGAAGCTTTGTTATATGTTTGTTATATCTCAGAACCTTGGTTACTCAGCACAATTAGCAAAGCGATTTTTTATTATTTTTAAACAATGTTACATTTCTGCTTTTGCACTTATTAAAATACAATAAAAGCGATTTTCACCTTTAGCCGTTTAGTCTATAATACGTGAGTTGCTCAAAAACCGACTTATAACTAAATGTGACTTACAAATTATTATGGACAAAAAAACTTTAGATCCACTTGCATTTAAAAATATTTTAAAAACATTAAATTCATTAAAAAAAGCCCAGAGTGGTGTCATTTCCGAAAAACAGTTAACAGATTCTTTTTTAGAATATGATGTAACTGATGACCAAATGACAAATATTCGTGCATACCTTGCCACACAGGATATCACCATTACAAATAACATTCCAAGTTCAAGCCGTCCGGCAAATACTGCTGCATCAGGAGTATCCGTATCTGCACCTGTATCTCATTCCATAGAGGAATCAAAGGATTCATCAACAGAAGAATTTGATGAATCAGAAGAAAATGAAGAAATATCAGAGGAAGATATAATAAGCGATGACGAATTCTCTGATGATGAGCTTTCAGATGAGGATAAGGATGCCAGAAGTATCAATATAGATTCATTAAAAAGTATAGAATCTATCAGTACAGACGATCCTGTAAGAATCTACTTAAAGCAGATTGGCATTTATCCTCTGCTTTCCAAAGAGGAAGAATATGCACTGGCATGCCGTTCACGAGATGGTGATTCATATGCTAAATCACGTCTCATTGAATCAAACCTGAGACTTGTTGTTTCTGTAGCAAAGCATTATGTTGGCAGAGGTATGAATTTCCTTGACCTTATTCAGGAAGGTAATTTGGGACTCATGCATGGTATTGAAAAGTTCGATCCGGATAAAGGCTTCAAGCTTTCTACCTATGTAACATGGTGGATCAAACAGTCTATCATTCGTTCTCTTGCAGATCATTCTCGTACAATAAGAGTACCTGTTCATGTAGTTGAGCTTATCAATAAGACAAAACGTATATCCCGAGAGATGTCTTTGGAGCTTGGACATGAACCTTCACTGGAAGAGCTTGCAGAACGTATGAATCTGACAGCCGAAAGAATAGCAGAAATCCTTTCCTATGATAATGGTCTCACTTCATTGGACAGCAAGGTCGGTGATGATGAGGACTCTGAGCTTTCAAACTTCGTCAAGGACGATAAGATCATAAGTCCTGAACAGAATGCCAACCACATAATGATGCGTGAGGAACTGGATAAGACACTTGGCATCCTTACAGATAAAGAAAAAACGGTCATTGAATACCGTTATGGTCTTATCGATGGTCAGGAACGTACTCTGGAGGAGATCGGACAAATGTACGGTCTTACCCGTGAACGTATAAGACAGATTGAATCAAAGGCTATACGTAAACTTCAAAACCCTAAGTACAAGCGAATGTTAACAGGTTTCCTGGAAGACTAAAAAAAGCTGTCGCATTTATGCGACAGCTTTTTTTGCAGTATGTATGAATATCAAACTCCGAACTCCTGTGCCCAATAGGTCTTTCCATCTTTCGTTGTTGTTGATATGGCACAGGTACCGTACTCCGATCTTAGTATGTTTTCTCTGTGAGAAGGCGACGCCATCCAGGCATCTACGACCTCATCTGCTGAATTGTATCCCTTTGCAAGATTCTCACCATACATTATAGATGAATCCACAGTATAAAATTCAGAACCGTCAGGTCTTTCATGTGCAAATTTTTCCGTAATCTCATTAACTCTGATAACTGATGTATTCTCAAGGGATGCACTGTACTTAACTTCAGAAAGACCGTTTGCCAGTCTTATCTCATTAACCTTTGCCAAGGCTTCTGCTTCCATATTTGTCTGTGCAAATGATGTAAGTGTCATCGCCGCTATTAAACCAATAGCTGCCGCTACTGTTCTAATGAGGTTCTTCATATATATCCTTTCAAGTATAACTGGCTGGCTTTTCGGCCCCTATAGCTTTGCGCCGCCGGATTTCCCCGGGTTTGCTATTTAAATGAACAAAAGGCACCGGGAATCCCCCGATGCCAGTTAACCTAGAACCTTCATTAATTAGTCTTGATTCGAGAACTAACCTTCAAAGCAAAATGCTTCATGAAGATTGCAACTGGCTGACCTTTCGGTCCCTGTAGTTTTGCGTCGCCGGATTTCTCCGGGTTTGCCAAATGCGATTCAGGTTAAAATCGCACTCTAAAGAGAAACGAATCCTTCTAAGATTCTTTTCATCCCCAATCTCTCTTTACATAATCTATTATATCATTTGTTTTTTAAATTACAATTACATAATTAAAATCCGCAAATTAAAACAGTGATTTTAATTTGCGGATTTGCTCTATTATTTAATGCTTCTTTTATTCCATTTTCTGATAAAATACAGCACTTCAACTATACAACAACTCGTCCATCCAACAGGATAGCCTAATGCGACGAGGACAGGAGTATTTGAAACGAAGCGAGTAATTATGAAAAGATATATCTGCCTCACTGCTACAAATGTAATAAGCATGATTATCATTGGTCCTTTAGAATCGCCTCTTCCTCTGAGGGCTCCTGCCAGAACATGATTTATACAGTTTAACATCAGGAAGTATACATTGGTTCTGAGAAATAAGACTCCATAATCTATAACACTCTGATCTGAAGTGAAAAGTCTGACTGATTCTGCTGCAAAAAACCATATACAGGTAGCTATGATACCTGTGATAGTAAATATCATTCCTATAGATATGAATGTGCCTTCATTCGCACGTTTCAACTTTTTTGCACCTACATTCTGGCTTACGAAGGTTGTGGATGCCATGGCCATGCTCTGCATAGGAAGCATTATGAACTGATCGATCTTATTGTAACAGCTCCACCCTGCCATACAACTCGATCCAAAATAATTTATGTATGCCTGTACAAATACATTTGAGAATGCTGTAATTACCGATTGAACTCCCGCCGGAAGTCCAACAAACATTATCCTCTTTAAGATACATTTATCTATTCTCAGATCATGCCAGGTCAATTTATAGATCTCATCTGTTGTTGACAGAAGTCTCAAAGTCAGAAAAGCCGAAATAAACTGGGCTATGATAGTTGCCAACGCAACTCCCATGATTCCCATATTGAAATATATAACAAAAGCAAGATCCAACACTATATTCAACAGGCTGGTAAGTATCAGAAAATATAAAGGTCTCGTAGTGTCCCCCACTGCACGAAGTATTCCGCTTCCGATATTGTATATAAGCAATCCTGAAATACCTGCAAAATACACTCTGAGATACAGCGTTGCTTCTCCCATTACATCCTCAGGAGTAGACATAAAATTCAACATGGGCGTTACGCCAAGCACACCTATAATTGTAAAGATGACTGATATTACAAAGGTAGATGCCATGGTAGTTTCAGTAGCAACATGCAATCTTTCCATATCCTTGGCTCCGAAATAGGTACCGATCACAACTCCAGCGCCTACAGAAAAGCCGTTAAAGAAAAACACCAGCATATTTATTATCATGGTAGTTGAACCGACTGCCGCTAGAGCTTCCGTTCCTACAAAATTTCCAACCACTATTGAATCCACGGTGTTATACAGCATCTGGAAAATGTTGCCAAGCATTAATGGTAGCGCAAACATAAGGATCTGAGAAACTATGTTTCCTTCTGTCATATCAAGTGTTTTTGTCCCTGCCCTTTTCACTACATACCTCCTCAAATCCTATTAAATTTAAAATACTAAACAACGCTGATTTTAGCGCAGTTTTAATACTATAAGCAATATATGTTTAATATCTATCAAAAAAAGACCATGCCGGAAAGCAAGGTCTTAAACATAATGCGAATTTATGGTAACAAAAAATGCACCTTCAGGGACTTGAACCCTGGACAAACGGATTAAGAGTCCGCTGCTCTACCAACTGAGCTAAAGGTGCATGGCTTTGTGCTGTTCCTCACAGCGCTTGTTTATAATACAAGATGCGTTACATATTGTCAATCATTTTTTTATTTTTTTCGCTCCTGAATTATTCATTAAATCTGATTACGTTTTCACAGTAATAAAGATACCAAGTTAATAAACATCTTAGCTTTTATATTTTCTTGAACAAGCCTTCCAATTATGCTAATATAAAGTGCCTGATATAATATGTTTCTGTAGCTCAGCAGGATAGAGCGTTCGCCTCCTAAGCGAAAGGTCGTGCGTTCGAATCGCATCAGGAACAGGCAGAAAGAACGAGTGTCATCTGACGCTCGTTTTTTTATATCTGTTTTCACTCATCTCTGATATCTCATCATTCATTTCGCCTTAAGTTCTATGTGCTCAGAATTATAGCATTAGCTCATAATTCATGATAAACTATTCCTCAATCAGAATTTTTAACATAGGATCGGACATAATCATGAAGACTATACATCATTCATTTCTCAGTATCATTTTTTCTTTAATGTTTATATTTATTCTGTTTGTTACAAGCTTTGAGGCAGTCTGCTACTGGACCCCTGATTTTTACAGAAACGAATTCATAAAATATGATGTTACAGGATCACTTTATGCCTGGATGGGTGAAACCATGAGTCTTGATGATATGTGCGATGTCATCGATCAGACCATGATTTATTTAAGAGGCAATCGTGAAAACCTTATCATCGAAACTAATATAGACGGGCAACCGGCTCAATTCTATAACGACAATGAAAAATCTCATATGGCGGATGTGAGTGATCTGTTTGGCAAATGTATCTTCCTTCGATCCATTTTCATCCTGTCCTGTTTAGCTATCTCTGGATACCTCGTCGTAATCGCCGGGATCAGGGGGGCTCTTTATTATATTTCCAGAGGCTATATCCAAGTATGTATGCTCATACTTTTAATGGTTATCGGCATCGGTCTCCTTGCTGCTACAGACTTTACTAAGTATTTCACAATTTTTCATAAGATCTTTTTCAGTCAGGGAAACTGGATGTTTGACCCAAGAGAAAGCCGCATGATAAATATGCTTCCTGAAGGCTTCTTTTCCGACTGTGCACTTAAGATCGTAATGACTTTCATAGGATCTGTTACAGCACTGCTTATCCTGAGTTCTGCATTTGAAATCAGAAACAAGAAGTATTTTTCTAAATGATCGGAGTTTATATGTTTGAAAACGAAATAAAAGATAATAGACGAAAGGCTGTACTTGTTGGTGCATGTCTTAAGAATGACCCTGATTTTGAAGTGTCCATGAAGGAACTGGAGGGTCTTGCAGAAGCAGAGAACCTTATGGTCGTTGCTGACATTACGCAAAATCTTGACTCTCAGGATTCTGCCTATTATATAGGCTCCGGTAAAGTACAGGAACTAAAGGCTGTAGTTTGGGAAATGGAGGCTGATCTTGTTATAGTAAACAACCAGCTATCTCCTTCCCAGCTTGCCAATCTCGCACATGATCTGGAAGTAGAGGTCATTGACCGTACAAATCTCATCCTTAATATTTTTGCAGATAGAGCCAGATCCATGGAAGCAAAAATGCAGGTAGACTATGCAAAGCTTCAGTATATGCTCCCAAGACTGGTAGGCTTACGCCAGAATCTCAGCAGACAGGGTGGTACAGGCGGCTCTATGTCAAACAAAGGATCCGGTGAGACTCAGATCGAGCTGGACAGAAGACATATCGAGAAGCAGATGTCTGAGCTCAGGAAACAGCTTCGCGAAATCGCCAAGAATCGTGAAACACAGCGTAAAAAGCGCCAATCATCTTCTATTCCTCAGGTAGCGCTTGTGGGCTATACCAATGCCGGTAAATCCACACTTCTCAATAAGATGCTCAGTACCTATTGTCCTGACGAAGAAAAAGAAGTTATGGTCAAGGACATGCTGTTTGCCACTCTTGACACTACAGTCAGAAAAATCACTCCTACTGATCACCGTGCTTTCCTTTTGTCTGATACCGTAGGTTTCATCAATCATCTCCCGCATGATCTGGTTGATGCTTTCCGGTCAACTCTTGAAGAAGCTGTTAATGCTGACCTTATACTTGATGTGATTGATTATTCTGACGAAAACTATCAGATGCACATGGATGTTACGGCAAAGACATTGAAAGATCTGGATGCCGGACATATACCGGTTTTATATGTCATGAACAAGTCCGACCGAAGGTATCCTGTCTCAGAGCTTCCCATAATACGTGGCGATAAGATATATATATCTGCAGAAAAAGGACTCGGGCTCGAAGCTTTACTTGAGAAAATTGATGAAAAACTGTTCTCCGGTTTCATAACCATGGATCTTATCATCCCATACGATAAGGGAGTAATAGAACATGATCTTCAGGAAAGATCAAGAGTTCTCTCTACCAAATACGAGGAAGATGGAATACACATTAAAGCGGATCTGAATCAGGAGATGATAAAAAGATATAAGGAGTATCTACAATAAATATGGAGCACGACAATCTGCTGGAAGGACGTATAAATGATCTTTCTGAGAGAGCTTATAACAACGACTATCTGACCCATACGCATTTTCTCTCTGCCGGTGATTTGGCATATTTCCATTCTATGATGAGAAACAAAGGAGGCTCTCGACAGTCAAATATATATAACGGATGCAGATATCTAATTTACGGCGGACATTCAGAATCTGACAGAAATGTTCTATGCTTTCTTCCAAGCTATATTTCCGAAGCTGATTTTATAAGTTCAGAAGAAAAAAACGGTGATATCATCACATGTCTTCATATCGAACCATTAAATCATAAATTTGCGGATAAACTTTCTCATCGTGATTTTTTGGGTGCGCTCATGAATATGGGGATAGAGAGAGATCAGATAGGTGACATCCTTGTGGAGGAATCCGATGCTTTTGTGTTCGTTCTTTCGGATATTGCAGAAGTGATAGCATCTGAACTCAGCAGAGTCAGGCATACATCCGTCCGATGCGATATAGTATCAGCCTCTGAGTGTTACATCGAGCCTAGATTCACTGATATTTCAGGTTCCGTTGCATCAGAACGTGTTGATGCCATCATCGCCATGGTATTTCACATTTCCCGTGGAAAGACTCAGGACATCATAAAAGCTGAAAATGTTTATGTTAACGGCAGGACAGTCATTGATCCAGGTTATAATTTAAAGCCTGATGAAAGAGTATCTGTTCGTGGATACGGAAAATTCATTTTTGATGGTATGGGTAATGTCACAAAAAAGGGCAGGTCCTATGCACATGTAAGATTGTTCTCATAAATAAAAAGCCTCTTCGTTCAAAGACGAAGAGGCTTTTAGCTTATAAATTACTTCAATGTAAAAACATTTGACCCAAACCACTCGTTTGAGATCTTTTCAACTGTACCGTCAGCTACCATCTCAAGAAGAACATCCTTAACTGCTGCTGCAAGTGCATCATCACCCTTTTTGAATCCTATTCCATATTCTTCAGCTGCAAGTGTATCATCAAGTATCTTCATATTCTTGCCTGAAGACTTGATCTGATATCCTGCAACGATACTGTCCATACAAACAGCATCACAAGCTCCTGATTCAAGATCCATAAGTGCAGTATTATAATCAGCCACCTCTGTAAGAGATGCAAATGATCCAAGAAGTTCTGCATTATCATTGATGGCATTTAAGCCTGAGCTGTCCTTCTGAACCTCTACTGCCTTACCGCTCAGATCTTCCTTTGTTGCTATATCTGAATCTCCGTTTACTACAAAAACCTGATTGTTTGCCATATACGGTCCCACCCATGTGTAGGCATCTTCACGTCCCTGCATAGTAAAACCATTCCAGATACAGTCAATGTTTCCGGACTCAAGTTCCATGTCCTTAGCATCCCAGTTTATAGGCTGCGGAACAAACTCAAGACCTAAACGCTTAGCAGCTTCTTCAGCAAGTGCAAGGTCAAAGCCTGTGTACTCTCCGTTATCACCAACAAATCCCATTGGCGGAAACTCCTGATCGAAGCCTACTGTAAACTTTCCTGTGGCTGTTTCTAATGCACCAGCTGTCTTTTCTTCTGATGCTGTTGTCTCTTCATTAGTTTCTGCCGCTGTAGTCTCAGCCTTTGTCTCAGCTGCCTTTGTCGTCTCAGCCGGTGCTGTACTTTTTGATCCACATGCCGCAAGTGAACTGATAACCATCAATCCAGCAACCATACATGTAAGTTTCTTTCTCATAATTCATCCTCCTCCGTAAGGAATATCTGCAGGATACTGTCCACTAAGATGCTATGTATCAAGGATATCCATTACTCTTTCGATCTGATTTATCTTTTATAATTCAACACTCTACCATGGTAAAGTGCTGATGTCAATAAAAAAGTCGTTTTACGTTACAATCTCATTTAGAAATTGTCTGTAAAACGACCTTTCATCCATTAAGAATGATCTGTTTTTTTTAAAATCACTTTGCTGCGCTTTCACTCTCAGCAGCTTCTGTTGCCGCCTCTGTTGATACCGGCTCGTAAACGCTTGTTACTTTCTTAGTCTTGTAACCGCCTTCACCGCCACGGTCTGCAACATCCTCGATCTCTTCCTCTGTTTCCTCTTCGGTTTCAGCTTCAGTCTCAATCTGTTCCTTTTCAACTACCTTAACACAGCTCTGGATGTACTCAAGAACCGCATCATTTACAGCTTCCTCCTTAACGAGATCACCACCAAACTGCTCTATGAGCTGTATCTTATTAAGCTTCTTTCCATAAAGGCCGCTTAATTTATCAGCAAGCTTATCTATAAGCTCATCAGTAGCTGTAATTCCCTGTTCTTCAGCAAGGGTTGCTACAATGATCCTCTGCTTAGCATAATCAGATGCAAATTCACCCATCTCTTCCTTAAACTCATCAAGTGTCATTCCGTACATCTTCAGCATATCGGAAAGACCATAGCCATAACGAGATGCATTGTCTATTTCAGATCTGATAACATATGCTTCTGCATAGTCCTTCATCTCTGTTGTGATTCCGATCTCTGATTTATCTGCAATCTGCTGTAATGCATCTGCCTGTACACTGCTGTTGAATGAATAGTCAGCCTGTGACTGAAGCAGTGCTCTCTGTTCCTCTCTGAAATCAGCTACAGTCTTAGCATCTGTTTCGAGATCTGAACCATGCTTGGAAAGCCACTCATCTGAAAGTTCTGCTGTTCTTGATACCTTATTTACTGTTACCTCAAATACTGCAGGTTTTCCATTAAGCTTCTCATTTCCATAGTTCTCCGGGAATGTAACATTAACAGTTACCTTATCACCCTTCTTGGAACCTATGAGCTGATCTTCAAAACCGTTGATAAACTGACCTGAGCCAAGAGTCAAATCATAGTTCTTACTTGAACCTCCCTGAAATTCTTCACCATCAACTGTTCCTACGAAATCTATCGTTACAGTATCACCTTCTTTTGCAGCTTCATCAACTTCATCCTTATATGATGACATGAGGCTGCTGATCTGTGAGTCGACCATTGCATCATCTACCACTGTCTTTGGTGAAACCTCTACAGTAATATCCTTAAGATCCACCATCTTCATATAGCCCATATCCTTAAGCTTAGGCATATCAGGTACAACTATTTTTTCAAGCTCTGCTATAGCAGGATCTTCTGCAGGAATCTCACTTGATGTAGCTGATGAGGCAGCAGTTGTCTCTTTTGCTTCACTTGTTTTTCCTGATCCACATGCTGCAAGAGATGCCGCTGTAAGAACTGCAGCTGCAGCAAGAACCATCTTATTCTTTTTCATAATTATCTCCTCAATAATGAAATTTATATAATGTGCATCCTTCAGCAATTACTTATTAAATGCTGCAAATGCTTTATATGTGTAGTAAACGTCCAACTTTGAAGTTATCTCGAAAGGTGCATGCATAGACAGTACCGGAACACCAAGATCTACTGTATCTACATCCATGTTGGCGATGAACATGGCGATGGTTCCGCCTCCGCCTGCATCTACCTTTCCAAGCTCTCCGATCTGCCACATGACATCATCAGACTCCATGTACTTTATGACCTTATGCATAGTCTCGGCTGATGCATCATTTGAACCGGATTTTCCTCTTGAGCCTGTGTACTTTGTAAGTACAGGTCCTCTGTTAAGATAAGAAGCATTATTAGGCTCAAACACATCAGGGAAAGTAGGATCGAAGGCTGCATTTACATCTGCGGAAAGACATATTGAATTCCTGAGAACATCCCTTACTCTTTCTCCCTCAGCCTCTACAAGATCCTCCATATAGTGAAGCAGCATGTCTCCTGCCATACCTGTTACACCTACAGAACCTATCTCCTCCTTGTCCACGAGGACAGTAACTGTTGTATACTCCGGCTCCTTGCACTCCAGCTCAGCCATAAGCGCTGTATATGCACATACCTTATCATCCTGCCCGTATGCACCCACGAGAGAACGGTCAAGTCCCACATCAACAGCATGCTGGGCAGGTACCATCGTGATCTCAGCTCGTAAGAAATCCTCTTCCACCATTCCATACTTTTCATTCAGTATAGAAAGGACCTTAAGCTTAAAAGCCTTCTTAACTTCCTTATCTGCAATAGGTGTGGATCCAAGTATAATGTTCAGTTCCTCACCTTTTAATCCATCAGCAAGCTTTCTCTGATTCTGCTGCTGTGAAAGATGCGGCAGAAGATCTGATACTACAAAAACAGGATCTCCCTCATTCTCACCGATGTTAAGATCGATCGCTGTACCATCCTTAAGCATAACACGTCCATGCATTGCAAGAGGTGTAACACCCCACTGATATTTTTTGATACCGCCATAGTAATGGGTCTTGAAATATGCTATTTCATCTTTCTCATAAAGCGGATTTGGCTTTAAATCAAGACGCGGAGAATCGATATGGGCGATGTTGAAGTGCACGCCATCTATAAGTGGTCTTCTTCCAAATGTCGTCAGAATGATATTCTTCCCACGATTGTTAAAATAGATCTTATCACCTGTCTTATATTTTTTACTTCTTTCAAACGGCACATAACCGCGCTCTTCTGCCATCTTGATAGAATAATTTACAGCTTCTCTTTCGATTTTTGCATTATCAAGATACTTCTTGTATCCTTCGCAAAACTCAATGGCCTTTTCTACCTCTTCAGGCTTTTCCATACCAATGTTTTTGATCTTATAGCAGAGCTTTTCCTCAAGCTTCTGACCTTCAGTTTTTGCCATACTTTTTTTCCTCTCTGTTTGTTATGATAACCTCACCTAGTGATCTGATCCATTGAGACTGTGTCTTATGGGATTCTAACCACTTTATGTGTATAAAATGTGAAAAAGGACCGGCAAATGCCGCTCCCCTTTCATCAGGTCATTCCGTCACTTTACTACTCCGATGTCATTTAACGGCCAGTACTTTACATATACCTTGGCAACCATTCTGTCTCTGGCAACCATGTTATATTTTCCCCAATAACGGGCATCCATGGAATTGTTTCTGTTATCGCCTAAAACATAATAACTGTTTTCCGGAACTACAACATCTACTTCCGGAAACTGTCTGCCATCAACAATCATCGGTTCAGACAGATACACCTCTTCCTTTGCCACACCGTTTACATATACTGTTCCAACAGGAACCTCAGGTGTAGTTCCATCCGGATTAAGTCCTATATTAATGTTATGAAATTCAGATGCATCTGCCGTTCCTGTCTGCTTTATCTCAATGTGATCTCCCGGCATACCGATGACTCTCTTTACATAGTAGACAACTGAGTTTTTCTTATCTTCTCTGCCGCACAGAGGACATGCATGTTCATCATTCTCTCTGTACATCTGCTTATCATTCTTGCAGGTATATCCATACTTAAAAATGGCTATATCATCTCTCTGAACTTCACCAAATGTATAGGCAAGTCTTGAACCAAAAACTCTCGCACCGGGCATAATTGTTGTTTCCATGGAACCGGTAGGTATAGTTGAATTGGCAATAATGAAATTATTGATACAGAATGCAAGTACTGCCGCAATAGAAAGTACTTTAATCCAGTCTATAATTTCTGCTAAAACAGGATTTTTCACAGACATTTCCTGTTTTTTCTCTGAATTAACGGAATCCTTTTCTATTTCTATTTCTGTTTCACTTCCTGACTTCACGGATTCTGAACCTTTGATGCCATTTTTGTTTTCTTCAAGGTTCTTGTTATCATCCTTATCAGGGTCAACCGGGTTGCCATCTTTATCAACAACCTCAAAAAAATTATCTGACATAATACTCCTTCATCCACAGACTGGAATTTTCACGGGTTCAAGTTTATCAAACTGAAAGTAATAATTCAATCAGTCCTTATTTTTTCAATACTCTCGTGTTCTTTTTTTATTTCTTCGTACAGTTTCTGCAGTGACCAGTCTCTGTTTGTTTCAGTCTCAACACATTTTAAAGCTATGCTTATACTCTTTTTTCTGAGGTCAGACAAGAATTTTTCCATTTCATTTCTTGCCATTCCTTTCATAATAAGCATCTCCGCGTCATCCGGTAACAAAGAGGCTTCTCCTTCATCTGTACTTTCTATCCTGATCCGATTTAAAAAAGCAACTGACTTTACCTTTATGATCTTATTCTTATCCTTTTTATTTATGTACAGTATACTTTTCATTGTTTTACCTCTCCATTATGGCTAATCTGTGAAAAATTCACCTGAATTTTAAAACATCTTTCGAACTTTGTTAAGTGGATTCATGATAGCTCCTATCCCATAAGCATTTGTTGAAAGCATTACTCTTCAATGATAGAATCACTATATGTATAAGCTATGCTTCTATATTTCTTTTATAACCTTGTATCTGTTCATTCCTGTTACTGAAGGTTATTTTAAGATCTATCAGCTGCTATTTTATTTCTATAAGGAAAGGAGCCGTTTATTTCGGTTCAATTATCATCTCTTTTCGAAATGTTAATTGAAATAACTACTATGGAAAAGCGAGAATGGTATTCTCCATCTGCAAATGGTGATGGAAAAATTTATAATTGTCTGTACAGAAACGAAAAGCTGAAGCAAAAGGCTGTCATGGTCATCGTTCATGGTATGCAGAGTCACAGTGGACGATATCTTGAATGGACTTCAGAGCTGACATCTCTCGGATATACTGTAGCCATGCTGGATCTCCAGGGTCATGGTAAGTCACAGAATCATTCAGGCAGTATTGGTGAAAAGAACGGTTGGAACTATATGCTTCATGATGTTAGACGTTTGGTTCTAAAAGTAAAAAAGTGGTTTCCTGATCTTCCGGTTCTTCTTTTCGGACACTCCATGGGTTCCTTTCTTTCTCGTTCATATGTGACCAGGTTTCCAGCAGATGTAGACGCTTTGATTTTAAGCGGCACAGCAGGTTTTAACTATTCACTTTATTCAGCCCTCGGAGTTGTATCTGCTGATATGAAAATAAGCGGATCTACGACTCCTGCCACTAAGTACGGTAAGTTCATGTCTGATCTTTTTAACCGCGATATAGTGAATCCTGTTAATGCTGCTGCATGGTGCTGTTCTGTTCCTGAGATATGTGAACAGCATTTATCTGATCCTTTAGGAACCGAATTTACTATAGGTTCATATTATGAAATGTTGAAAGGTCTCATTTCTATACGCGAGGATAAATGGGCTATGACTGTTCCCATCATCCCTATCTATATTTTTGCAGGTGGTGCAGATCCGGTCGGTGAGTATGGAAAAGGTCCTGCTACTGTTTACGCATGGCTGCATGGAACAGGCCATGATGTAAGCTTGCGCATATATCCCGGAAAGCGTCATGAAATGATATGGGAAACTAATAAAGATGAAGTCAGAAAAAATCTCTATACCTGGATAGACAGTAAACTACCTAAGATTCAACGTCTGAAGCATGCTTTATGTGAGTCATAATAATTTATTATTACATAAACCCTATTGTTTAAAATATTATATTAGTATCATTTAAACTGATTTTTAAATAATCATGTTAAGTAAGAGTGAACAGTATACTTCTGTTTTCACTAATGTCTATGCCGACCCTTATGTCGGAAGAATGGAGATAATATGTATATTACATGCTTGGATGTTGAAGGTGTATTGGTTCCTGAGATCTGGATTGCTTTTTCAAAGGCAAGCGGTATTCCCGAATTAAAGAAAACGACTAGAGATGAACCTGACTATAATAAGCTTATGAACTGGAGACTTGGTATCCTTAAGGATCATGGTCTCGGACTTAAAGAGATTCAGGATGTCATAGCTACTATTGATCCGTTTCCGGGTGCAAAGGAGTTTCTTGATGAGCTTCGCTCCTTCTCTCAGGTGATACTGATTTCCGATACATTTGAGCAGTTCGCATCACCTCTTATGAAAAAACTCGGTAACCCAACACTTTTCTGCAATACTTTGGAAGTTGCGCCAAGCGGTGAGATTACAGGATTTAAGATGCGCTGTGAGAAATCCAAGCTCACCACTGTTAAGGCTCTTCAGTCAATTGGATATGAAACTATCGCTTCCGGTGACAGTTATAATGACCTCGGTATGATTCAGGCATCAAAGGCCGGTTTTCTTTTCCGCAGTACCGAAAAGATCAAGGCCGATTACCCTGAACTTCCTGCTTTCGAGGAATATAATGACCTTCTTGCTGCAATAAAAGATGCTATGTCTGAATGATATTTTTACTGGTTAATCAAATTTTTCAGAATTCAGATTATAAAATAAAAGTCATCTCACTGTTTTTGTCTGGATTTCAGCTTTTCTACTGGAATCTAAACATAAAAACAGTGAGATGACTTTATTTTTATTCTCTCCGGTTTTAATGTAAAGCTTATCTTTCTGTCCGAACAGCACTTTTACTTCAGAAAATATATTTTCGAAACACCGGCATCTAAAAGCTAAATCTGATTGGTGTTTATCTTTTCCAACAGTCCGGTACAACCCTTAAGTATGCTCTTGTAAACATTCTCAAACCTTCGTGTATACCATGGATCCTCTATAATGGCATCCGGTGTATCAGTATACTCCATTAGATAATGGACCTTTCCGGATGGATCTCCATTGAATAAACGATTCAGGTTATACATATTCTCATCATCCATAGCTATGATCAGATCAAAGTCATCATACTCTGACTTATCTATTCTTCTTGCACGATGATCACCAATGGGAATCTTATGGGCTTCCAGAGTCTTTCTCATTGGAAGATAAATCTGATTACCTATCTCTTCAAGAGAAGTAGCTGCCGAATCAATAAAGATATCCACATCTGATAAAGACTTATCCTCTATCAAATGCTTCATGATATACTCTGCAGATACAGATCTGCAGATATTGCCGTGACATACAAATAAAATACGAACCATTCCAAATATCCGCTTATTTAACGGTTTCCTCCACATATTTCACATCAATATAATCTTTATTGGGCTTTTTTCAGCTTAGCCATGTGATGCTCACCCCAGGCTGAAAACTCATCAAGTATAATTATTATAGACTGACCGGCCTAAGTAAGAGAATATTCAACCTTTGGTGGTATCTGCGGATATTCCTTACGGTTGATAAGCCCTGCACACTCCAATTCCTTTAAATTTCTGCTTAATGTTTTATAGGATATATCATGAATATATCTCTGTAACTCATTGAATCTTACTGTAGGATATACTGACAAAGTGTATAGTATGGGCATTTTAAATTTTCCCGATACCAATGATAAGGCGTACTCAAATCCTGTTTCAGGATTTGAAAGTTTTTCTTTGATACTTGTTCTGGATCTCTCTGCATCTTTTATATCGGCCATATTCTCCCCTCCCTTAAAACACATATAAAGCGATCCTTCTGATTTTTGAGTTCACTATACTATCATGTCCATTTATAATCATGAACCTCTACACTCATAACCACTTGAAAAATCCAATGCTTTATTTTTTGACCATATAATATGCTCTTCACGTATTTCCTTTTTGCTATTGTATCATTTAATTTATAAATAATACAATAATTCTCAGGTCATAATTGCGCAATTTTGCATATTTTTTTACAAAAAAAGAGGTGGATACACATCCACCTCTTTCATATGAACAATTTTATATTTTAAGCATCAAAGCTTAGGACCGGCAGCAACAAGTGCCTTTCCGTCTTCATTTCCCTGATACTTTACGAAGTTCTTCTGGAATCTCTCAGCAAGATCCTTTGCCTTCTCTTCCCACTCTGAAGCATTTGCATATGTATCACGAGGATCAAGGATACCTGTATCTACACCAGGAAGCTCTGTTGGAACTTCGAAATCAAAATAAGGGATCTTCTTTGTTGGAGCCTTGAGAACATCACCGTTAAGGATTGCATCTATGATTCCACGTGTATCCTTGATAGAAATTCTCTTTCCGGTACCGTTCCATCCTGTATTTACAAGATATGCCTTAGCCCCTGACTTCTGCATCTTCTTTACAAGCTCCTGAGCATACTTTGTTGGATGAAGCTCAAGGAATGCCTGACCGAAGCAAGCTGAGAATGTAGGTGTAGGCTCAGTGATTCCACGCTCTGTACCTGCAAGCTTTGCTGTAAATCCTGAAAGGAAATAGTACTGTGTCTGCTCCGGTGTAAGAATAGATACAGGAGGAAGTACTCCGAATGCATCTGCTGAAAGGAAGATAACATTATCAGCCTGTGGACCTGCAGATACAGGATTTACCTTCTTAACATTCTTCTCGATGAAATCGATAGGATATGAAACACGTGTATTCTCTGTAACGCTCTTATCAGCGAAATCAAGCTTACCGTTCTCATCAACAGTAACATTCTCAAGAAGAGCGTTTCTCTTGATAGCATTATAAATATCAGGCTCAGCCTCAGCATCAAGATTGATTACCTTTGCGTAGCATCCACCCTCGAGGTTAAATACTCCGTTATCATCCCAGCCGTGCTCATCATCACCGATAAGAAGTCTCTTAGGATCTGTTGAAAGTGTTGTCTTTCCTGTTCCTGAAAGACCAAAGAAAATGGCTGTATGCTCACCGTTCATATCTGTATTTGCTGAACAGTGCATTGAAGCCATACCCTTAAGTGGAAGGAAATAGTTCATCATAGAGAACATACCCTTCTTCATCTCTCCACCATACCATGTGTTGAGAATTACCTGCTCCTTACTTGTAACATTGAAAGCTACACATGTCTCAGAATTAAGTCCGAGTTCCTTATAGTTCTCAACCTTAGCCTTTGAAGCTGTATAAACAACGAAATCAGGCTCAAAAGAAGCCTCTTCTTCAGCTGTAGGCTTGATGAACATGTTCTTTACAAAATGAGCCTGCCAAGCAACCTCCATGATGAAACGAACAGCCATACGTGTATCTTTGTTAGCTCCGCAGAATGCATCAACTACAAAAAGTCTCTTACCGCTGAGCTCCTTCTTTGCAAGATCCTTAACAACTGCCCATGTTTCCTCTGTCATCGGGTGGTTATCGTTCTTATATTCATCAGTTGTCCACCAAACAGTGTCCTTTGAGTTCTCGTCCATAACGATGTACTTATCTTTAGGAGAACGTCCTGTATAGATACCTGTGAATACATCTACCGCTCCGAGCTCTGTATCATGTCCAACCTCAAATCCCTCAAGGCCAGCCTTCTTCTCTTCCTTGTAAAGATCTTCGTATGAAGGATTGTAAACAATTTCTGTTGTTCCAGTAATGCCATACTTCGTTAAATCAATCTTTGCCATTCTGCTTCTACCTCTTTCTCTTTGAATATCTGCCAGTTTTATGGAAAAAAGAGTTCTCGTAATCCTCTTTACTCCACATTTTGGATGAACTACTCGCAAGCTTATCCGGGTTTTATTATACACTATTAATAATTAAAGTCACTAAAATAATCTAATTTTTAACAAATTAAGTCTATGTTTTTTACGCAAATATATGTTTGCTTTTTGAATTTTTGTGCTATATTAATATTGATAAAACCGTTTATATTTGATTTAAGGACTCCCTATAGTATGAAAACCATATTTCATATAGATGTTAATTCTGCCTTTCTGAGTTGGACCGCCGTAAAACGACTTAAGGATGATCCTGGCTCCATTGATTTACGTTCTATACCTTCGGCTATTGGCGGTGATACCGAAACACGTCATGGAATAATTACTGCCAAATCTATTCCCGCCGGAAATTACGGCATTAAAACCGCTATGCCTGTTGTAAAGGCCATGGAATTATGTCCTGATCTTGTTTTGGCACAATCTGACTTTACCACGTACAGAATGTATTCAGAGGCGTTTATAGATATTTTGAGGAAATATTCACCTGTAGTGGAACAGGTTTCCATCGATGAAGCTTTTCTAGATCTTACAGGTATGGAACAATCTATAAAATCCCTGATCTTTCAGCAGATTGTAGATGGTACTTTACATGACCGTGATGAGACTATCGGTCCACTTTCATCATTAGAATGCTCTCAGCTTATTCAACTTTTGAAAAATTTCACCTTACTTGATGAATTCAGATTTTCCTTTTCTACTCAGGATGATACTAAAGAACCTCTTTATGAGACATGTTATAAGTACTCTGATTCAGAGAAACTTGAAACACTTATCCACATTTTAAACAGTGGTTGTGCACAGAGAACTGAACTGCTAAAATTACTGCCTTTTCCTTTAAATGCTGCAGTTCTGATCAAAGATGAGATAAGAGACACCTTGGGTTTCACGGTTAATGTAGGCATTTCACTTAACAAATTACTGGCTAAAATGGGATCTGATCTTGAAAAGCCCGATAAGATCCACACTCTCTATCCATCCGAGATCGCCGAAAAGATGTGGAAGCAGCCTATAGGCTCTCTTTTTGGTTGTGGTGGTAAAACTGCTTTGAAGCTTGAAAAGATAGGTATACATACCATCGGTGAGGCAGCAGTGATGGATCCTGATATTCTGACAGCCGTTCTGGGTGAAAACTCAGGACTTTATATCTATAATGCTGCCAATGGCAACAGCTACAGTTCAGTTTCGGAGCATGTTGAAGAAGCAAAAAGTATCTCAAATGAGTTAACTACATCTCAGGATATAGATATCAGTAATCTGGAAACAGAGGGGACTAAAATTCTTAGAAAGCTTGCAGAACAGGTTTCACGTCGCTTGAAAAAGCATGGTTTATTTGCAGGTACTATTGGCTTTACGGTTAAAACTGATGATTTCAAACGTCGCTCTATACAAAGAAAGTTTTCCGATTCGACAAATGATACAGAAGTAATATATGATGCGGCTTTGGACTTGATGTATGAACTTTTATTAGGTTTTAATCCGGATCCTGCTTCAAATATTTCTTCTGAACCTTCTACCGCCTTAGATGCTACATATGGTTCCGATTCAGCGAGAACTTCAGATACCAGGATCGACACTACAAATCGTGATTTTTCCTTACCCTCCTCTCAGACAGGTCTGTTCGGCATGGGTTATAAGATCAGACTTATGTGCATTTCAACCACCAATTTCGATCATGGAGAATACAGACAGATGACTTTTGATGATCTCATTAAACACTCTGCCTCATTGGAGAAAGAAAAGCTTTTGTCAAAAAAGCGTATGATGAAAAAGCAAAAGATTGACGAGCTGTCCAAAACCCTAAGACTTAAATTTGGCGATCATGTTGTAAAAAAAGGGATTATATCCTGAAAAACGATGCCTGATATTAATCAGGCATCGTTTCCGTAAAATAAAGATTATATGGGCTTTCTAAACTATAGTACTTATATTGTTCAGGCTTACGTTAGTACAATTCTGAATAACTATGTTTGACTTGTTATGAATTTTGATCTGATCAAAATTTACATTTGTTATCAGCTCCGCTTCATCAAAACCGATTATTTCTACCGCATTGCAACTGATTTTCTTTTTATCCTCATCAAGATATTTTCCACTGAGCTTTACATTTCTGAACCTGCAATCGGAGAATGTAGGTTTATCCTTTGCAGCTTTTCCGTCATCATTATAATTTACTGAATGCATCAGTACTCTCGAGAACTTGGAATCTCGTATGTTTATGTTTCTAACATATCCACCTCTTTTTCTCGTAGCCTTTATTTCCAGACCATTAGAGCTTTCAGTCATATCACAATCCCAGATGTTAACATTTTCTATCCCACCTGAAATCTCTGAACCTATGACTATTCCATGACCGAACTCACTGACACAGTCAAATATATTGATATTTTTTGCAGGTATATTAATATCATTTCCCTCAGGATTCTTTCCTGCTTTTATAGCTATAGCATCATCACCGGTATTAAATTTACATGCGAATATGGTACAGTCATGACTTGAATCCGGATCCCAGCCATCCCCATTCCATACATCCTCTGAATAAAAATTACAATGATCCGTTATAACATCCTGGCTGTATATCATGTGAACATTCCAGGATGCGCCATCCTTTAAATTCAATCCGGATAGTCTTACATTTTTTGAGTTTGATATATTTATAAGTCTTGGTCTGGCTCTTCCGGGTAATGTTTCTTCCTTCTCATACTCACTAAGGATAATTCCATTTGTGTCGAGATGTTTTCTTTCTTCTTCAATTATCTTTTCGGCAAGTTTTTTTCCACCACTCTCGATAGTTCCCTTTCCGTGTATTATTACATTTTCACAGTTAATATCTGTCGAATGATCCATTGTTCCCATGTTGATGAGGCTTGAATAACACATCATTTCTATACCTTCAAATCTGCTTGGGATCTTTGGAAGATAATCTCTGGGATTATCTGTTCCTTTAATGACCGCATCCTTTTCAAGGAATATGTCAATGTTTCCATGAAGATGCAGAGCCCCAGACAGATAGACTCCGGCAGGAATGTATAGCTGATCCTTTGAACCAGCCTCATCTATGGCCATCTGAAATGCCTTGGTATTCATGGTTTTACCATCTCCTACAGCATTATATGGTTCTTTGGTAATATCTATGATTTTCTTTTCTTTGGAAGTGACAAAGGATATCTTGTCAATTTTAAATGCCTTAGCTGATTTCCTGTTTACTGTGTATTCAACCTTAACTCTATACTTACGATTAGATTTAAGTTTTTTTATTGTGTAATGTGTTTTATCTGTTTTGCCACATTCCTTGCCATCCAGATAAACTGTATAACTAAGTTCATCTGACATTTCGTCCGGTTTATACCAGTATATTACGGCTGTATCTGATGTAACCAATGTATAGAGCTTGTTTTCCTTCATGTTGTTACCCCTGTAGGCTTTTCTTTATACTTTTATTTTCAGTAAATCGATGATATCATACTACAGATTCTTTGCCAAAAGATTTGTTTTGGCTGTAATTATTAACAATTTTACTTTGAACTACTATTTGGACTTTATTATATGATCAAGATTATTTTTTTTGATATAGACGGTACTCTCAGGCCCTTTGAAACTGGTACTATTCCGAAATCCACACAGGAAGCGGTTAAAAAAGCTCATGATGCAGGTATTATCACTGCTATTGCTACCGGTAGACATTGGATGGAGATTAAAAATGAAAATCTTATCGAAGGCATGCGCTTTGATGCTTTTGTAACGTTAGACGGTGAATACTGTTATGTTCTCGATAGAGATGTTGTTGATGAGGCAGTTGAACATCATGAACATTTACTTCATCACAAAGAATTCATATTTGACTCTTCACAGGCAAAAAAACCTATCTGCTATTTTGATCCTTTAAATGGCACCTGTGTTCAGAAAATAGAGATACCACCTTATGATGTAAAAACTGTACTTGATATTTGTAATCAGAACTCCTTTTCCTGCCTTTTTGAGGAGGAAAGACTCATTTATGCCAATGTCATCACCGATGACTTAATGGAGGTACTTCATGACATTAAATCCGCTGAGCCTCCTGTAATGGATACTTCACGAGCTTTATATAATCCTGTTTTTATGCTTATACCTGTTATGAATCTTGAAGAATCAAAGAAACTTGAGGATCAAATCCCGGATTGTCAACTTGTAAGATGGTCTGATGGTCTCAGCTTTGATCTTACAAAAAAAGGGATTACCAAGGTCTCCGGAATAGATGCCATACTTAAGCATTATGGATTTTCCTTATCTGAATGTGCTGCGATCGGTGACGGTTGGAATGACGTAGATATGCTTAAGCATTGTGGTCTGGGTATCGCCATGGGCAATGCTAAACAGGAGTGTAAAGATGTAGCTGACTATATTTGTCCTCATATTCTCGATAATGGTATAAACGATGCGGTAGATTTCATCATCAACTACAATTAAAAATGCGAGCACCTTTTCAATTGGTGCTCGCATTTTTCGTTTCAGCTTCGATTTTGGCCTTTTTTTCTTTTTCTTTTAATTCTTTTGCTTCCTTGGACTCGAATGCTGCATTTTTATCGATCTGTCCAAACTTTATCATCAGCTTTGATTTCTTTTCCAGTTCGCCTTTTTCAAACTCTCTTCCATACTTTTCGGATAGAGTTCTTTCACCGGAAAACAGATTTGTTCCAAGTCCCAGTCTGTCACCTTCGATTTTAACTCCCATTGCCGCGAGAGTTGTAGGAAAATCATCAAAGGTCGTATAATCTCTTCTCTCTTTTATCTCTGTTTCTGCTTTAGAATTGATATATGCTGTATATACAGTTCTTTCATACTCCATTGGAACATTATTACAGAAATCATGATCCATGGTAGGATGATCTCCGCTTATTACTATAGTTGTATCATCAAACCAATCCTGTGTCTTACACCAATCAACAAACTCTTTTACCTGTCTTGATGCACAGTTATAGACATTAGCATACTGATCATCAAACTTGTCCTGACATATCTCGCAGACATATCCATCAGGGAAATGTGTATCTACAGTAAGAAGAGTCAGATTAAAAGGCTCCGGTTTTTTTGAAAGCTTAGTAAGCTCTTCCTTGGCATATTCATAAAGCTTTTTATCTTCAAATCCCCAATTGACCCAATATGAAGGGTCAAATTTGTGCTGATTTTTCCAATAGCTGTAGTCTTTTATCTCATAGTTTCCATGACTCTTAAAATACAGCTTTCTTCCACCAAAGTATCCAACTGATCCTAATAAGAATTCTTGATTATAACCTTCTTTATGAAGTATATCTCCCAGCGTGACTATCTCAGGAAAAAATGAGCTCTGAGAATCCATTGCATTTTTATCTATCGAAATCTTCAATGGAAGTCCTGAAGTCTGTGCAAACAGAGCTCCCATTGTCCATGTTGCTCCCGGCATAGCATATCCACCGTTCAGCTTGTCATCTTCTCCGGAAAAATCTTCATTTTCCAATGCTATACTTGTGAGCTCGGGAATAACATTCTCCCTAAATGCTCCTCCAGATTTTTGGTCTGCAAATGTAACCTCTGTAGATTCAAGATACAGATAAATCAGGTTCTTTTTCTTCTCAGGAAATTCAAGCTTTACATCCTTTGGATCTACATAATTTTGATCTATAAAATCTGAAGTTTCAAATTGTGAGACGAGATAATTTCCGATGTCGAGATCATCCCAGGCATTCGCTACTGTAAAACCTGTTGTAAAAAATGCACCTGCGAACGAAATCATGAGAGCATAACCGTAAGCTCTTTTCTTTCTGAATATCATAAACATCGCCATTACAATCATGGAGACTAAAAACGCCGGTATGGAACAGTGCAGAATATATTCTTTCAACATTGCTGTGCTTGTTCCCTGTAGAGGCGCTACCATATGGTATATTATTTCATCTACTGTAAGCTCAGACCAGGTTGCCAATAGCCATTTGACACTAAACATGATCAGGGCTGATAAAAAGACCAAAGTAACAGCCAAAATTGTTTCAAGCTTAATAGCAATTGCTTTATGATTTTTAATGATTTTTTTCATATATAATCTTTAACTAGTTGTTCTTCTCCTGTTTCATTAAATCTCTGTTTTCAAAATGGATTGCAGGATACTTACTAAATGACTTTTTTCCTGGCTTTTATAATCCACTTTGACCCTGACTAGTTTAGACATATTCTATTTTCGTATCAATATACAAGATTTCTAAGAAATCTAAATATTTCCTCTTGATTTTTAAAAATATTTAATATTTTTTTCTTTTCTCTATTACATAACTTTTTAAAAACTCCTTTTTTTGTGCTATTTTCTAAATATTTTGAGAAAACTACTCAATACAATTGAATTCATCTTTTTCTTGTTTTATATTCTTATTGCTTGTTAGATATTGAATATTCTTGAATTGTTAAATTTACAAATTTACAGATTAAATTCGGTCTTCTGATGCTTTAAGACCGTTGTTTTTTTCTTTAGGATTTATTATGACACTATCAGATAAAGAATTATTATTTGCTGAAAAGCATAAACATATTACTCATAATGATACATATTTGAAGCTCAAGTCTGTTCCCAGACATGGAAGCACCAACACATTTGATCATTCTGTTCGTGTTGCTATGATGGCAACCGATCTTGCAAAGTTCATTTATGTTGATTCAGAATCTGCTTCAAAAGTCGGGCTTCTTCATGATTTCTGTCTTGTTGATTATCATAAAGATGATAAGGATGTTCATAACGGTCGTTGGTACTGTTTTTATCATCCTGAAGATGCTGTAATCAATTCTGAGCTGGAAGGTTTCTATCTTTCTTATGTTGAAAAGAAGGCAATTTGGAGTCATATGTTTCCTCTTTCAACCTGTATTCCAACATCAAGGTTAGGTTATCTTCTGACTTTCTGTGATAAAGTTGTTGCAACTCAGGAATCTTTTGCTAACATAACTGAAGGTTTATTCAGATTTAAACCTTTTTTGTTGAAGATGCGTTTATGCGTCTCAAATGTCATAACCAGAAAACCCAATTAGTATTATTTCTTTTTTAGAGGTCTATGAGTAAATTAATTAACCCACAGGAAACAATCAAAGTCATCCAGAGCAATGACTTTAAATTTCAAAAAAGATTTGGACAGAACTTTTTAATTGACGAATCCGTTCTTTCTAATATCATTACCAGTTCCGATATAACCAAAGAAGACTGTGTGCTTGAGATCGGTCCCGGAATAGGTACTATGACTCAGGCTCTTGCAGAGGCTGCAGGGCATGTTATTGCTGTAGAGATCGATGCTAACCTTATTCCGATCTTACATGAGACTTTGAAGGACTATTCCAATGTTACAATTATTCATTCAGATGTTTTGAAACTGGATTTAAATGAATTAATTAAAACCTATAATAACGGTAAACCCATTAAGGTTGTTGCAAATCTTCCTTATTACATCACTACTCCTATAATTATGGGATTATTTGAGAGTAGTGCACCTCTTTACTCCATTACTGTTATGGTACAGAAAGAGGTAGCTGATCGTATGCAGTCAGGTCCAGGAACAAAGGACTACGGTGCTCTTTCATTAGCTGTTCAGTATTATTCTGATCCGGTTATAGTTCAGTTGGTTCCACCTAATTGTTTTATTCCTCGTCCTAATGTAGGATCCGCAGTCATACGTTTGAGTCGTCACAGTGTTCCGCCGGTTAATGTAGAAAATGATCTCTGGATGTTTAAATTGATCAAGGCTGCATTTGGCCAAAGAAGAAAAACTCTTCTTAATTCACTGTTTTCCGGTGCAGCTGTTCCTAAGGATGCTACGCTTACCGCACTTCAGCATATGAATTTGAGCGAGACTATTCGTGGTGAAGCATTGTCCTTAGATCAATTCGCTTTATTATCTGATCTTTTGATCGATCATTGTACTGATTGATTTTTACATTATAAAAAAGAACATCGATACTAACTGTATTAGTTTAGTATCGATGTTCTTCTTTTTTATCTTGGTATCACAGCTATAAAATGATTATTGTTCTCTTCAAAAAGATTTTCTGCATCTTCTCTTCCTATGATACTTTCAATTTGTGATTCCTGGTTTACCAATGTAATATTGAATTGATCATATGCTGTTACCAGATTCAGATCATTTCCTAAGTAAACCAAAAGCGGATATCCTTTATTTAGATAGTATAACGCAGAATTCATGTCCATTCCTGAAGCATTAAGAATTATATAATCCTGATATTCATTTATAGTTCCGAGTTCATTAAGAAGAGGTAATATATCATTCATCTTCTCATTATATTTTTGAAGCCTTACTATCGTGCTCTTATCTGCTCTATTCCAAACTATCTCTCCATTTTCATTTGTTACATAACCATAATCGTCATATACAAGTTCATACGCCTGTCTTAGATTAAGTGTCTTACCTCTATAATGTCCAAGAGAATATGCATAGAACAATGGAATATTTTTTTCCTGCTTTGTTATATTCAGATCTATAGTTGAAGCACGCTCTACTGAGAACTTTTTCGGGGCATAGCTCTTTAAAGATTTATTATTATCTTTAACGTTGATGTACCATACCTTTCCCAATATATTATTGTTATAGGTTGATAAACCTTCAACTGCTTCACTATTCTTTTTATTTGATATTATCGTCTCACTTCCGGCTGATCTATATTCTCCTCCTGATCCAACTGATATTTTATCAAATTGTATTCTTATACCATTCACTGATACATTTGTAAAATAAAGTCCTTCTTTTGAATAATTTGTTTTCTCCTCAGAATCCGGTCCTAAAATATGTATCTCTGAAATCGGTATATCATGATCCTGAGTGTAGTTTTCTGCCATTTCTGGCTCTATTATTCCATATATCAGATCATCCTGATTAAATCCAAGGACTCTTTTATATGATGAACTTTTCGTAATATCAACAGCCTTATTGGTTTCCAGATCAAGTAAGGTTATTTTTTTTGAATGATACATATCTGCAGCCTCTGCATCCTGATAGGCAACATATCGATTCGTAGCTGAACTTATAAGCTCTGTTTCTTCTAATCCTGAAACTATTGTAATTACTTCAAAGCTGCTTGTGTCTATTCCATATATATTTCCTTCGTAATAGATATACAACATTCTGTCTTTGGAGAGATAAGACAGCTTCTCCATATCTTCTTTAATTCTTTCAAACGACTGAGGTAAAGCTATAAAGAAGTTTTCTACTACTGTCTCACTCGAACTGTCGTAAGTGTAGTAAACTATTCCGCACTTACCCTCATGTCTTCCTCTGTTTAGATATCCATATACTATAAAGTCAACATTACCATCATTATCAATTGAAAGGATTTTTGTATCATGTTGATCGTAATTATCCCTTACATCATTTGTTTTTGATCTGTAACTGAAAAGATTAATAACACGTGCATCCTTTTCCTGCTCAAACAGCCATAGCTCCTGGTTTGATTTAAATGCTATGAATTGATCATTTTCGGATCTTGCTAATTCTATGTCCTCTTCATTTCCGACTCCAAGAATAAGCTTTTTATTTGCATAGCTTCCAACATTACCATCATATATTTCATGTGTTTTTCTATCAAAATTCATGATATATATTCTGCTCGGATCATATCTCAGTACATAATTATCTTCATTTAAGAAATATTTATCCTCACCATTCTCATTCGTCATCTTTGATTCATACGAAATCTGAATCTCGCTCATTACTCCATCAAATTCTTTTAAGGTCATATAATACTGACCTGATATTTTCATTCCTGTGTTTCCCCAGGTTATCTGATTAAAGTTGTTATGAAGATTCAGGTGCGCAAGTGTTGAGTTATCTGCTATTTCTGATGTTTCCAGATATGATGCTATAGCTCTTGCCTCATTCTTGTCAAAGGTACACGATGTGAAGCTCAATGCCAGCTTTACCATATCCTTAGTATAATCATGATCCGTCCATAATATTCTTGTATAGTAATTTAAAGACTTCTCACCGGTGTCTAATGTTATTTTCAGTATATACTCCTGATCCTTTTTTATCAGATTCTGTATCGGCAATACTATATTCGTATTTCCATTTGATCTGTCTATCTCCGTTACTGTCCCATTTTCAATTAAATGACTCAGATCCAGAGATCTTATCTCATACTGAACCGACATAACCATATTATCGTATTCCTGAACTATCAGTTCCAGCTTACGGTCCTCCGGAAGAACAGTGATCATGTCTCTTTCGGTATTGTTACCCATTTCCTGAATATATGCATGCATCGGATTTATCATATATTCATTCTCTTTTACAAACATTACAGGTAATTTGGGCTCTTCCATGGAACTGTACACTTCATTTGAATGCTCCATAGATGAATATGATATAAAAAAATAAATAAGAAGAGCAGCAATAAATATGCCGCTCATAATTGAAAATCGTTTTATTTTATTTATTGTCTGCTTTTTCACTTTTGATCTTTCTCTCTATAACCCAACGCTTGTTCCAAAGCCAGTCTTTCTTCAGAACCTAGCTCTACTTCTGTTGTTCCTGCATCTACATCTTTTATATATAAGAAGCAGCCTTCTCTTGAATGTACAGAATTAATTACGATGCCCGTATTTGTATAGTCTAATAATGCAAGAGCAAATGACATGTTTCCGCCCATTCCTCCAAACGCATTATATTTTATAAGACCGAATTTTTGAAAAGAAGCCCTGATATTCTTATTCAGAATTCTCATTACCTCTTTATTCTTTACATCTTCCTTTTCCAATGCTTCAACATGCTCTTGTATATCAACTATATAATCCTCAAGTGTCTCAGCATCTCTACCTCTCATGAAGTAATCATATTGCCGGTATAGTTTTTTATATCTTGCATTGGCATTAACTGAAATAATCAGCGATATGAATCCCACTATAAGCCCTGATGCAGCCATCGCAAGTAGGATTAATTCACTATCAAACATTCTATATTTTCTCCTGATTTACTGATTTCTG
Source organism: Oribacterium sp. C9 (assembly GCF_002007235.1). Lineage (GTDB taxonomy): Bacteria > Bacillota > Clostridia > Lachnospirales > Lachnospiraceae > Oribacterium. The sequence goes on along the minus strand of NZ_MUHW01000001.1, from coordinate 19,188 downwards.
ATCGAATTAAGAATCATATAAATGCGATCCAATTCATCCTGTGAATAGTACTCTATTTCCAATTTTCCCTTATCTTTGTTTTTCGGTACGATAGATACTTTAGTACCCAAACTATTCTTAAGCTTATTTTCGAGATCTTTATATATAATCTTAAGTCTTTTCAATTCATCCGCTTCCGGAGATGCACCGTTACTCTTCTTTTCTTTAGATAATTTATCCTGTCTCACCAGATTCTCTATCTCACGAACTGATAAATTTTCTTTCGCACATCTCAGAGCTATCTTCCTTCTGAGTTCAGAATCTTCTATCGCAAGCAGTGCTCTTGCATGTCCCTGAGTAATGAGACCTTCTCTAAGCATATCCAAAAGCTCTTCATCCAGCTTCAAAAGACGCAAACTATTTGTTATAGTCGTTCTGTTTTTAGATACCCTTGAAGCCACTTCTTCCTGAGTGAGGCCATAATCATCAATCAATGACTGGTAAGCTAATGCTTCTTCTACAGGATTCAAGTCATCTCTTTGAATATTCTCAATGATGGACATTTCACGACTGGTTTTTTCATCCACATTTTTGATAACCACCGGTATCTCAGTTAATCCGGCGAGGCGTGCAGCTCTCCATCTTCTTTCTCCTGCAACGATATCGTAAAATGCTCCATTTTCCTTTACTACAATAGGTGAGATTACTCCATATTCTCTGATAGAATCTGCCAGTTCCTGAAGTTTTGTCTCATCAAAATCTTTTCTTGGCTGATTTTTATCCGGTTGTATTCTACTTAATTTAATTAATACGGAACCGTTACCTTCAATATTTAAGTCTTCTGTCTCTACCCTTGACTCACTATTCTTTTTTGGAGATGTACTATCTTCATTTATTTCTTCGGCAATCTCTACTGAATGATCTTCGTATTCTGTGAAGTGACTGCTTCCTACTGACGTATGAATATTTTCCTGTCTGCTATCAGCTAAAGTTTCTGCAACTGTTTTAAAATTTTTTTCTTTCTTTAAATCTGCACCTACTGTATTACCGAATATTGCATTAAGGCCCTTTCCCAGGCCCCTTTCTTGCTTAGCCATATATTACATCTCCCTTACTCATTAATTCTGCCGCTAATTTCCTATAACTATCCGCTCCACTTGAAGATGAATCATATAATGTTATGGGCAATCCATGGCTTGGCGCTTCTGCCAGTCGTACATTTCTTGGTATTAATGTATCATAGATACTTCCATCAAAGTTTTGACGTACAGTTTCAACTACCTGTTGTGATAACTTGTTTCTACTGTCATACATTGTGAACACTATACCTTCAATTACCAATTCCGGATTTAGTCCTTGTTTTACTATAGATATTGTGTTCAAAACCTGATTCAAACCTTCCAATGCATAATACTCACACTGTATAGGTATAATTACCGAATCAGCTGTACTAAGAGCATTTACGGTAATGGTTCCCAAACTTGGTGGACAATCAATTAGTATATAATCATATCTTGAGATGCACTTAGAAAGAAGTGATTTTAATATTTGATTCTTATTGTCCTGATCAACAAATTCAACTTCCACAGCAGCTAAATTCATATCTGCAGGTATCAGATCAAGATTTTCATTTACATCTACAAGAATTGCTTCATCTATATCACACTCACCTGTAAGTGCTCCATAAATGGTATGCTCCACATCTTCTCTTTCGATTCCAAAACCACTTGTAGCATTACCCTGGGGATCAAAGTCTACTAATAGTATTCTCTGATTTGCCTCAGCAAGTGTAGCTGCCAGGTTTATAGCAGTTGTAGTTTTTCCCACACCACCCTTTTGATTTGTGATTGCAATTATTCTCCCCATAGCTCTCCCAATTTAATACTTACTCATGAAATGATACTTCGCCTTAGCTTTACAATATTTTCATGTAAAGCCGCCTACTTATTATATATATTATCTCTAATATAATATATTTTTACATAATTTGTGATTTAAAATGTGAGAATGTTTCACGTGAAACATCAGAATAGTATTTTTATAAACAGATAATTATAAAAGCAACGATATTTTACTTCATTGTTCTTATAGTGTCAATTTAACAAGACACAAAAAAAGAAGACTTATATATGATAAGTCTTCTTTAAATACTTATAACGGTGATTTTGAAGGTGTACCGGCTTTTCTTGGATATGATTTAGGTGTCTTCTTTGTCTTCTTAATAAAGATTATTGATCTTTCGGATTCTCCATCTGTTAATACAAAATTCACTTTACTTTCAACTTCTCCTCCTAATAAGCCTATAGCTTTTTCTGCTTGCTTTAACTCCTCTTCTATCTTTCCTGATTTATATGCTATAAAATACCCGCCTAACTTTACAAAAGGCAAATCATATTCGGTTAGTGTAGACATATTAGCAACTGCTCTTGACGTTGAAAAATCAAATTTTTCTCTATACATTGGATCATGAGCAAGATCCTCTGCTCTTCCATGGACTACTTCAATTTTAGTTAAACCTAATTCATTTATTACTTCATTTATAAAATTCAATCTTTTCTGAAGAGAATCAGACAAAACTATATTTAATTCAGGAAAAATAATTTTTAGAACTAAACCCGGAAAACCAGCACCCGTTCCCACGTCAATAAGTTTTTTATCTTTCATAAATGATTCATTAATAATTTTTTTATTAAGTTCTTTATTATAAATACTCATGGAGTCTATAAAATGTTTAACTATAACCTCATGTTCTTCAGTAATGGCTGTAAGATTCATCACTTTATTCTTTTCTATAAGCATATTATAGAACTTGTACAGCTGTTCAATTTGTAAATCATTTAAGGATATTCCCGTCTTTACCAAATTCTCATTCATATCTTTTTTAAATGTTTCCGTCATGCATTTCCTCCTATTTATATAGCCACATATATTTATATACTTCCTTACTGTGTTCAATATATTTATTAGCAATAACCTCCGTAATGTTTCACGTGAAACATTACGGAGGTTATTATAGTATAATTTAAATCATTTTTCACTTCTATGTTTATATGATTCAATATAAACAAGTAAAACACTAATATCAGCCGGACTAACTCCACTAATTCTACTGGCCATACCTACATTTTCAGGTTTGATCTTTGAAAGCTTTTGACGTGCTTCCAATCTCAAATTAGAAATACTATTATAATCAATATCTAATGGAATCTTCTTATATTCAAGTTTCTTAAATGCATCAACCTGTGTCTGCTGTCTCTTTATATAACCCTCATACTTTATTTCAATATTTACTTCTTCTCTTACAGTATAAGGTAATGTCGGTCTTTCTTTATCGAGATCTTTAATCAACTCATAATCAAGTTCAGGCCTCTTGATCAACTCCGCTAAAGATATACCAGAACTTAAAGTATTTGATCCATGGGCAGACAAAAATGAATTTACTAAATCACTGTTACCGATATAAGTACTTTTAAGTCTATCTATTTCCTTATTTATCAAATCGATCTTATGACAAGTATCCTGATATTCTTCATCAGAAACAAGACCGATTTCATGACCAATTTCTCTGAGACGTATATCTGCATTATCCTGTCGAAGAAGAAGACGATATTCCGATCTGCTTGTCATCATACGATAAGGCTCAAAATTTTCTTTAGTAACGAGATCATCGATAAGTACACCTATATAAGCCTGTGATCTATCAAGAATAACTGCTTCTCTTCCTTTTAACTTCATAGCAGCATTTATACCAGCCATCAAACCTTGTACAGCAGCTTCCTCATACCCCGATGAACCATTAAACTGTCCGGCAGCAAAAAGACCATCTATATTTAAAAATTCAAGATTTGATTTTAATTGAGTAGCATCAATGCAATCATATTCAATAGCGTATGCATTCCTTACTATATGTACGTTTTCAAAACCTTCCATTGAATGATACATCTCATATTGAACGTCCTCTGGCATAGAACTGGACATTCCACTCAGATACATTTCATTAGTATAGAGTCCCTCAGGCTCGATAAAAATCTGATGACGATTTTTATCAGGAAATTTCATAACCTTATCTTCGATTGAAGGACAATATCTAGGTCCTACTCCTTCTATAGACCCATTAAACATAGGCGATCTGTCAATGTTATTTCTTATTATATTATGAGTATTCTCATTGGTGTAAACCAACCAGCAATCTACCTGTTCCTTCTGAACAGATTCAAACTTTGTAGAAAATGAAAAAGGTATAACAGGTACATCACCCTTTTGAACTTCAAACTTAGAAAAATCCAATGTACGTTTATCTACTCTTGCAGGAGTACCGGTTTTAAATCTAAACATACGTACGTTGTTATTTTTTAAAGAATCTGTTAAATGTGTTGCTGATCTTAAGCCATTAGGACCTGTATATTCAATTAAATCACCGGTCAAACATCTTGAATTTAAGTAAACTCCGGTACAAAGAACTACTGCTCTAGCATGATATACTGCTCCTGAGGTAGTTTTGACACCAGTTATCTTCTTTTTACGAATATCAAATTCTTCCGTCAAAATCTCAGATACTTCGGCTTGTCTAATAGTGAGATGAGGCTGATTTTCAAGAGTTGTTCTCATTTCTCTTGTATATGATTGTTTATCAGCCTGAGCTCTTAAACTATGAACAGCAGGACCCTTTGATTTATTAAGCATTTTAGACTGAATAAATGTCTTATCAATATTTTTTCCCATCTCTCCACCGAGAGCATCCAATTCACGAACCAAATGGCCTTTTGAACTGCCTCCGATATTAGGATTACAAGGCATAAGTGCAATACTATCCACACTTACAGTAAAGATAATTGTTTCCAGTCCAAGTCGTGCACAAGCAAGTGCAGCTTCACATCCTGCATGACCTGCACCAACTACAGCTACATCATATGATTCTTCAACAAAAGCCATATTTAAACTCCCATTTTATATTTATTTACCCATACAAAACTTTGAGAAAATCTCATTAATTAAATCTTCCGAAACTTCTTCACCAAGAATATAACCCAACTCCTCGTAAGCACGCATCATATCTATAGTAAAAAAATCTTCAGGCATATCCAAATTAATAGAATTTATAACCTCATGAAGAGCATTATTAGCATTAATAAGACAATGCTTATGTCTTAAATTTGTAATAACAACCTGGTCATTGAAATTGATTCTGTTACTGAAAAACATAGAGGTTATCTCAGATTCCAATTTATCTATTCCAAAATTATTTTTTGCACTAATTGGAATAACTGTTTTATTAGTCATTGATTCAAGTTCAGACTGTACAATAACCTGATTCAAATCACTTTTATTTAAAAGAACTATAGTGTTACGATCCTGTATTCTGGAAATAATTCTATGATCCGAATCATCCAAAGGAATCGACGAATCTACAACATAAATTATAAGATCCGCGTTGTCTGCAGCATCCAAAGCTCTCTCTACACCGATTTTTTCTACAGTATCGTCTGTTTCTCTAATACCGGCAGTGTCAACAATAGTTAAACTGATACCCTTTAAATTAATATGTTCCTCCAGAGTATCTCGTGTAGTACCGGCAATATCTGTAACTATAGCTCTCTCACTACCTACAAGTATATTTAATAAGGAAGATTTTCCTGCATTTGGTTTACCAATTATGACAGTTCTGATGCCTTCCTTTATACGTTTCCCGTCATCTGAGGATGATATAAGATACTCTAGCTCCTTTATGATTCCGGTAACATGCTGTTCTAAATCAGATTTAAATCCGTCAAGAGTTATATGTTCAGGGTCATCGAGTGCTGCTTCAATAAAGGCATCATCTTCCAAAATCTGAGATCTGAATCGTTTAATTTTATCGGAAACAGATCCTCTTAACTGTTTAATAGAAGCTTTTAAAGCATAATCATTTTCTGAACTGATAAGATCTCCTACAGCTTCGGCTTCAGAAAGATCTATTCGACCATTAAGGAATGCTCTTTTTGTAAATTCACCGGGTTCTGCCAAGCGAGCACCATTATTAACAGCTACTTCCAGAATCTTATTCATCATTAAAACACCGCCGTGACAGTCTATCTCAACAGTATCTTCACCTGTAAAAGACTTAGGAGCGAGCATGGTCATAACAAGAACTTCATCTAGAGGTTCTTCATCGGAATAAACAAAACCATATTTGATTCTATGTGATTCAGAAATGTCTACAGCTTTACCGGATTTGGATTTGATAAACTTTGATGCTATCGAAACTGCTTCTGATCCACTTATACGAATAATACCAATACCGGATTCAACTGCAGCAGTAGCAAGTGCACAAATTGTATCATCTATCATCATATTTCTCCATTTTGTCTTTTACAACGGTATAAAAAATAAATTTAGTACTGTTATAAGTTACATTACTTTACTTTTGGAAAGAGTTTATCCACATATCTAAAAACTCAACTAATTCTAATCGTAGCGCATATTAATTGCAAGTATTTCATATAGCTCATTATATTTAGTATAAAAAAACAACCCTTGGTAAGATAATACCAAGGGTTATCCACAAATCATCGGATTTTACTATTGAATTGTGGAAATCTCTTTATTCAGAAAGTGTTGTATCATTATTAACATGTGAATTATTCTGATACTCTCTTCTGGAAGAATCTTTAGAATAGTTTCTTCTATCTCTTTTCTTCATAAAGATAATTACATGTCTGAAAGGTTCTTCACCCTCGGACTTTGTTGTTACAAAACGATCATTCTGAAGTGCACTATGAATAATACGTCTCTCATATGGATTCATAGGCTCAAGAGCAACTGCCTTACGTGTTCTTCTAACTTTATAAGCAATATTTCTTGCAAGATTTCTCAATGTAGCTTCTCTTCTGGATCTGTAATCTTCTGTATCAAGTTTAATTCTAATATAATCTTCCTTGTGATTTTTATTAACAACAAGAGAAGTTAAATATTGAAGTGAATCCAGAGTCTGTCCTCTCTTTCCGATGAGGACACCCATATCTGAACCAACAAGATTTATAAGTAATTCATTTGAATCATGATCAAATCTTGAGTTTGTTTCAACTTCCATGTTCATACCATTTAAAACATTGGTAATGAACTGTTCAGCATCTTTAATTGCTGTAGAAGCTTCCTCTTCAGAAATCGGTTTAATATCATGCTGTTTCTTTACCTCATCCTTGATTACAGAGGACTCATTAGAATCACTGCTTAATTCTTTATCAAACTGCTTACGTACCTTTTTTTCTCTATCAGTACGAGAGCGCTTATCCTTCTTATCAGATGACATAGAAACTGTCTTAGAGGAAGAACTCTTATCTTCCTTTTTACTATTATCATCATTATTATCAGATACATTTTTTGAATTATCTGTTTTCTTAGCTGAATTTACCGCAACAGATCCTGTATTTGCCTTGATCTTATCTATATCATCTTCAAGCTTTTTAATATCATTATCTGATGATGATTCCTTTATCGATGCTTCAAGGATCCAAGGTTTGGCTCCAATTCCAAATAAACCGGTCTTACCTTCTGCAAGAACACGATAATTCAGTCTGTCAGAGGTAATACCGAGCTGAATCAAAGCTTTTGTTATAGCTTCATCTTTTGTTTTTGCTGAAACTCTAATATTATCCATATTTAACCTCTTTACTTGTTCTTCTTTTCATTTTTTTCATTGTAAAGACGAACCATATTCGCTTTGGAAGCTAATGAACCAGGCTTAGCATTATTATTATAATAATCTGTTGATTCCTTTGTTTTAACGCTCTGTTTTGCAATCACTTCCATACGATTGTTTTCTGTTACTTCAGCCTTTGCTTTTGCTGCCTTAATACGATTTTCAACGGATTTTTCATCGATTGGTGGTAAACCCTTTTTAGCACGCTTTGCATTAGCTTTAGCAAGAGACATTTCGATCATATCCTTATCTGAAATCTTATTAAAATATTTGTTAAGGAATATCTGCTGAAGAATCATAACAGCTGAAGATGCGCACCAATATAAACCGATACCTGATGCAAATGTAAAGCAGAACCAAACTGACATAAGAGGCATCATGAGATTCATGCTCTTCATCATCTGAGCAGATTGATCATTACCCTCCGCCATAGCCTGATTTGTGCTTGACATAAGTTTGGTGCTGAGATACTGGAATAAACCTGCCAAAATAGGAATAATCCAATAAACATTAGGCACAAAACCCATAGAGCTAGGAGCAGTTGAAAGATTAATTCCCAGAAAATTATTGATTTTTTCAGCCTGTGACGCAGCTAATTCAATTTTAGCTGATGCATCCGGAAAGGTTTTAGCCAGACTATCCCATTGAGCAGGATTCAATTTATAAAGAAAATCAATTATGAGATTTGAAACCTGATCAGCAGAATATGTCGAATTTTCAGCAACACCAAGATTATTAAGCTGCTTTAAAATAGATTCAAGTTTATTGCTGTTACCAAATTCAACTAACTTTTGAGCTGCAGATGAACCACCTATGGCATTTAATACATTTTCATAAATAGAGTAAACAGAAGGAACATATGCAGGAATGTTCATTATTATACGGTACAGAGCAAAAATGACCGGCATCTGAAGTAACAGAGGTAAACATCCGCTTGTCATGGATGTACCATACTTTTCATAAAGAGCCTTCATTTCTTCCTGCTGTGCCATCATAGATGCATTATCAGTCTTATTCTTATACTTCTCCTGAATAGCTTTCATCTCAGGCTGCATAAGCTGCATCATACGAGAAGACTTCTGCTGACGAAAACTTGTAGGAAAAAGAATGATTCTCATCACAATAGTAAATATGATGATCGCAAGACCGATATTTCCGATTCCAACATACTCAAGCGAATTATAAATTGTATTCATAATTGCACCGAGAACGCTAACTATCAAATTCCATACAGGACCAAGAATCGGAAGGGTCGATGTATTTTTTGTTAACAAGATCAAATTAAAAGTGTCCAAGGATTACCTCCGGTTAAGGAACAGGATCATAACCGCCTTTTGACCACGGATTGCACCTTAGGATGCGCCATATGGCCAACAATGTACCTTTAATACAACCATACTTTTTTAATGCCTCAATGGCGTATTGAGAACATGTAGGAGTATATTTACAGTGAGCACCAATATAAGGTGAGATACCCTTTTGATAACATCTAATAAAAAAAATCATCAATTTTGATATCATACCCAATCCTTTCAAATAGAGACTTAAATCTAAATTCTTCTATATAAATATGAAATAAAAATAAAATATTGTCTCACTTCAATTCAAAAAATACGATTAATATCGTTTATATCAAGATATGATGCCTGTCTAAAAGATTGTTATACTGCAAATCAAGTTGCTTATAATCGCAAAAATTTGCTTTAAAACGAATAACTACGATGATGTCTATACCCTTTTTAACTTTATGATCATTTAATCTGAAGATCTCTCTCATTTTACGTGCAAATGTATGTCTAACGACAGAATTACCGACCTTCTTTGAGCATGATATACCTATCCTGTTGTATTGAAGCCCATTTTCCATAATATACATTACAAGTGCACCGGTAGCATGAGATTTACCGTTTTTGTAGGTAATCTGAAAATCCTTATTCTTTTTTATAGAAGGAAAACGTTTCATTTTTTCAAACCCCACAATCAAAACTTATAACATGAAAAAAGACCGCTAAATAAAGCGGTCTCAATCATAAATCAATAACTATTATACTGTTAATGCTGCTCTACCTTTTGCTCTTCTGGCAGCCAGTACCTTTCTTCCGCCTGCTGTAGCCATTCTTGCTCTAAATCCATGAACCTTGGCTCTCTGTCTTGTCTTAGGCTGGAATGTCATTTTTCCCTTATGCATACTGACACCTCCTTTTCTGATAATCTTTCAGGACTCCATTGATTTTTAGTTTTCAATGTTGGACTCCTTAATAGCCCTTAGTCCTGAAGCATCTCCAGATCTAGGGTAAACATCGTTTGTATATTATAAAGAAAGACTTATTTTTCGTCAATGAATTTTTTAGTAAGTTTATCAACAAATTTATACACATTTCAACAGTATAAGAATTATTCCACAATCTGTGTATAACTATGTGGATAAGTGGATATAATGTTCACAAAAAATCCTTATATACCGTCACTTTGTGTACATATTGTGTGGAAAAAACTATACTGATAATACTTATCCACACACTTGATTGATATTTTATCCACACTCTGTTATACTTTAATATGTGATTTTATCTATTAAGGAGAACCTCACATGAATAATTTTGAAACCATCCGTAATAATTGGGATGAAATTCTGCAAAATATGAAGGAAGAACATGATATTTTGCAGGTATCCTTTGATACATGGCTTAAACCATTAAAGATATTTGATTTTATCAACGGTGAGTTATTGATTATCGTTCCTGAGGAGGGATTTATTAAATACCTGGATAAAAAATATTCATTATTTTTAAAGGTTGCTATTGAAGAAAAAACAAATATTCCGGTTGAAGTTCATTTCTTCATTGAAAGCGATGCCCGTGAATATGTAAAGAAATTACAGGGAGCCATCAATGATAAAAAGGATCCCAGTATTATATTAGAAGAAACTCTGAAAGAGGCCAACCTTAATGGAGAATATACCTTCGATACTTTCGTTGTAGGATCCAGTAATAACCTGGCACATGCAGCTTCTCTTGCTGTAGCGGAATCTCCGGGAGAAATGTATAACCCGTTATATATTTATGGAGGAGCCGGACTTGGAAAGACTCATTTAATGCATTCCATAGCCCATTTTATATTAAAAAACAATCCTAAAGCCAAGATACGTTATGTAACTTCTGAGACGTTTATGAACGACTTCGTTGAATCAATCAGAAACAAGAACGACATGACACCTGATGATTTTAGGAATAAATATAGAGAATTGGATGTTCTTTTAATAGATGATATTCAGTTTATAGTTGGTAAGACCGGAACTCAGGAAGAGTTCTTCCATACATTTAATACATTATATGAAAATAAAAGGCAGATAGTTATCGCATCTGATAAACCTCCAAAAGATATCGATAATCTGGAAGACAGACTAAGATCCAGATTTGAAGTTGGATTAATTGTTGACATTCAGATGCCTGACTTTGAAACACGTATGGCTATTCTGAGAAAAAAAGAAGAGCTCATGCATGTAAATATTGACAATGAAATAATTAAGTATATCGCTACGAATATTAAATCCAACATAAGGGAACTTGAAGGTGCATTAACAAAGATCGTAGCCATGTCCAGACTGAAGAAACAGACCATAGAGTTATCACTTGCAGAGGAACTTTTAAAGGATCATATAACTCCTGAAGGACCTAAGGAAATAACTCCCGAACTGATCATTTCAACTGTTGCGGAGCATTTTGGAATCACCAATCTGGAAATTGCTTCACAAAAGAAGAACAAAGAAATAGTCTTCCCAAGGCAGATAGCCATGTATCTCTGCCGAAATATGACTGATGCACCATTGAAGAATATAGGTGAATATCTAGGCGGAAGAGATCATACTACTATAATGCACGGAATTGATAAGATATCCACAGAATTACGCACAAATGAACAATTGAAATCCACAATTGAGACATTACGCAAAAAGATATCTCCATAGGATTTTATTTATAAACATTTTATAAAATAGATTTCAACATAGTTATTAAAGCGTAAAAACCCACTGATAGAGCCGTAGAAATGACTTTTTCACATTTCCACATCCCCTATTAGTATTACTAAGAATTAAAATAATTAATTAATATAAGAGAGGCCTATATATGAAATTACAGTTCAAAAAGAATGATCTGACTAATGCTATCAATATCGTTTCAAAAGCTGTGCCATCAAAAACAACTATGTCAATATTAGAGTGCATTTTGTTAGACGCTTCCAATGGAAAAATCCAGCTGATTGGTAATGATACGGAATTTGGAATTGAAACTGTTTGTGAAGGCACAATAGTAGAATCCGGAAAAGTAGCTCTTGAAGCAAAGATCTTTTCTGAAATTATAAGAAGATTACCTGAATCCGAAGATATGCAGGTAACAATAGAGACTGATTCCAGAAATAATACTATCATTACCTGCGAAAACTCTGTATTTAAAATAGCAGGTCGAGATGGTAATGAATTTACAGCATTACCTAAAATTGACAAGACTCAGTCTGTGTCCCTTTCACAGTACACACTTAAGCAGATTATTTCTCAGACTATCTTTTCTATAGCCATGAACGATAATAATAAAAAGATGACCGGAGAATTATTTGAGATAAAGGATGACAATCTTACAGTAACTTCATTGGATGGTCACAGAATATCCATAAGACAGGTAAAGCTTAACCAGTCTTATGAATCTGCAAAGGCTATAGTTCCTGGAAAAGCATTGAATGAACTTATAAAGGTCTTAAGCGGCGGAATGTATGATGAGGTCATAGTCTATTTCTCAAGAAATCATATAATGTTTGAGTTTAATAATACTTTAGTTGTAACGAGACTTATAGATGGAGAATATTTCCATGTAGCACAGATGTTATCTGAGGATTATGAGACCAAAATTGTAGTTAACCGTAAAAATCTCCTTGACTGTCTTGACAGATCTACGATTTTTGTAAGAGATAACGACAAACAGCCTCTGGTTCTTAAGATCGAAGAGAATGTAATGGGCTTGAAGATCAATACAGATCTTGGAACCATGGACGCAGAAGTAGCTATCAAGAAGATAGGAAATGATCTTATGATAGGATTTAATCCTAAGTTCTTAGTTGATGCTCTTAGAAATATTGAGGATGAGGAAGTATCTATCTATATGTCTATACCACGTTCTCCTTGTTTTATAAGAGATGATGAAAAGACATATAATTACATGATCCTTCCTGTAAATTTTAATTCAGATGCAGTGTAAGTATTAGATGATAATAGAGTCATTAGAGCTGAAAAATTTTAGAAATTATCAATCGTTAAAAGTAAAACTGAGCCCGGGCACAAATATTTTTTTCGGGGATAATGCTCAGGGGAAAACAAATGTGCTTGAATCCATATTTCTGGCATCTACATCAAAATCATATAGGATAGCCAGAGATAAGGATCTTATCCAATTCGGAAACGATGAAGCGCATATCAAAATGGAGGTAAGGAAAAGAAATATACCTTACCGCATAGATATGCATTTAAAGAAAAATAAATCCAAAGGAATCGCTATAGATGAGATACCTATACATAAGGCATCAGAGCTATTTGGTATTGCCAATATAGTCAGTTTCAGTCCTGAGGATTTAGGGTTGATAAAAGAAGGTCCGGCCATAAGACGACGTTTTATGGATCTTGAATTATGTCAGCTTGATAAAGTTTATTTATATAATCTGGCGAGATATAATAAAACATTAAACCAGAGAAATAAGCTTTTAAAAGATATAAGAATCAAACCTTCACTTTTGGATACATTATCTGTATGGGATGAAGAGCTTGTAAAATATGGATCAAAGGTCATTGAGATCAGAAAAGAGTTTATAGAGGAACTTAAGGATATAATCATAGATATTCATCATCAGCTTACAGGTGGTGTTGAAAAATTAAAAATCACATATGATGCCAATGTCTCCATTGATAATTTCCAGAATGAACTCTTACGAGTACGGGAATCAGAATTAAAGCAGCAGGTCACTTTGGCAGGACCTCACAGAGATGACCTTCTTTTTATGATCGATGATAAAGATATTAGAAAATTCGGCTCACAAGGTCAGCAGAGAACAGCTGCATTGGCATTAAAATTAAGCGAAATAGAGCTGGTAAGAAAAAAGATAGACGATGATCCTATACTTTTACTGGATGATGTTTTATCAGAACTTGATTCCAAAAGGCAGAATTATCTTTTAAATCTGTTAAGTGATACACAAAATATCATTACCTGTACCGGACTTGATGATTTTGTGAATAATCGTTTTCATATTGATGAACTGTTTCATGTAGTAAATGGTACAATTACGAAGTTGAATGATAGAAGCGAAATTCCGGTATAGGATTTTATGAGGAAGAATAAATGGCAATAGAAAGAAATGAAAATGAAGATTTGTTAAGAGAAGAAGAGCTGATGAAAGGCTCGTCTGATTATGATGCAAATCAAATTCAGATTCTTGAAGGACTTGAGGCTGTAAGAAAAAGACCCGGTATGTATATCGGATCTACATCGATAAGGGGACTTCATCATCTAGTCTACGAAATTGTGGATAACTCTGTAGATGAGGCTCTTGCAGGTTTTTGCAGCAGTATTTTGGTAACCATCAATAATGATAATTCAATTACAGTAAGAGATGACGGAAGAGGAATACCTGTCGATATCCAGAAAAAAGCCGGAAAACCGGCTCTTGAAGTAGTCTTTACAGTATTGCATGCCGGTGGAAAATTTGGAGGATCCGGATACAAGGTATCCGGAGGTCTTCATGGTGTAGGTGCTTCAGTTGTTAATGCTCTTTCAGAACACCTGGAAGTTTCTGTTTTTAAGAACGGAAAGATCTATAACATGAAGTTTGAACGAGGAAAAGTAATTCAGGATATGACCATAATAGGTGATTGTGATCCTGAAGAGCATGGAACAGAGGTACATTTCCTTCCGGATCCACAGATTTTTGAGGAAACTGTCTATAGTTTTGAGACATTAAAAATAAGATTACGTGAAACCGCATTTTTAACCAAGGCTCTTAAAATCACGTTACGTGATGAGAGAGATGAACAAAAACACGAAAGTACTTTCCACTACGAGGGTGGAATTAAAGAATTTGTTTCTTACCTGAATAAGGGTAAGGATCCACTTTACTCTGATGTTATCTATTGTGAAGGTGAAAGAGAAGGTGTTTTTGTCGAAGTTGCAATGCAGCATAATGACTCATATTCCGAAAATACCTATACATTTGTAAATAATATCAATACTCCTGATGGTGGTTCACATTTAACAGGCTTCAAAAATGCTTTGACAAAGACATTAAATGATTATGCGAGAGAAAATAAACTGTTAAAGGATTCTGAGCCGAATTTAAGCGGTGACGATATACGAGAAGGTTTGACAACTGTTATTTCTGTAAAAATCGGAGATCCACAGTTTGAAGGTCAGACAAAGCAAAAGTTAGGAAATTCTGAAGCACAGGTTGCAGTTCAGGGCATAGTAAGTGAACAGCTTACTTATTATCTTGAGCAGAATCCAAGCGTCGCAAAGGCAATATGCGAAAAATCAGTATTGGCTCAGAGAGCAAGAGCAGCTGCAAGACGTGCCAGGGATCTTACTAGAAGAAAGTCAGCATTGGATGGAGTAGGACTTCCTGGAAAACTTGTAGATTGTAATTCCAAGGATCCTAATGAGTGTGAGATCTTTATAGTAGAGGGTGATTCAGCTCTAGGACCTGCCAAGGATGGAAGAAATGTTAATACACAGGCGGTTCTTCCTTTGAGAGGAAAAGTTTTAAATGTTCAGAAAGCTCGTCTTGATAAGATTTATGCCAATGAAGAAATAAAGGGAATGATAACAGCCTTCGGAACAGGAATAAAAGAAGACTTTGATATCACTAAACTTAGATATAACAAGATTATAATCATGACTGATGCGGATGTTGATGGTGCTCATATTGCAACATTGATGCTGACATTTATATATAATTTCATGCCTGAATTGATCAAACAGGGACATGTATATCTTGCACAGCCGCCACTTTTTAATATAACCAAGAATAAAAAACATTATTATTGTTACTCTGATGAGGAGTATCAGAATGTTCTGAAACAGATAGGTGCTGAAGGAGCAGATGTATCTAGATTTAAGGGACTTGGTGAGATGGATACTGAAGAGTTGGCTGAAACTACCATGGATCCGGAGACCAGAACACTTCTTCGTGTAAATATGGTGGATGATGATAAGGCAGATCTTGATGTAACTTTCACAACACTTATGGGTGATCAGGTTGAGCCTAGAAGAGAATTTATCGAAGAAAATGCAAAATATGTAACAAATCTTGATGTCTAAGGATTGTTATAAATACATTTGAATTCGTTATAGATGTTTTAACAAAGTTATTTGGAGGAAAAAATTTTGGAGCCAAATGTTTTTGATAAGGTCCAGGATGTAGATCTCAAAAAGACTATGGAAAACTCTTATATTGATTATGCGATGAGCGTAATCGTATCAAGAGCTATCCCGGATATTAGAGATGGACTGAAGCCTGTACAGAGACGAGTACTTTATTCTTTACAGACTTTGGGAGTAACACCGGATAAGAAAACAAAAAAGTGTGCAACAATTGTAGGTGAATGTATGGGTAAATTTCATCCACATGGAGATTCATCTATTTATGGAGCACTTGTGTATATGGGTCAGCCCTGGTCGATGAGACATGTTTTGGTTGATAAGCAGGGAAACTTTGGTTCTGATGATGGAGATTCTCCGGCTGCCATGCGATATACAGAGGCAAAGATGTCAAAGCTTGCCGGAGAAATGTTAGCAGGAATCAATAAAGATACCGTTGATTTTATGCCTAACTTTTCAAATGAGTATGACGAACCTGAGGTTCTGCCTGCAAAATTTCCAAATTTGATCGTAAATGGTGCAACAGGAATAGCTGTAGGTATGGCTACCAATATTCCTCCACATAATCTGAGAGAAGTAATAAAGGCAGTAGATCTTATTATCGAAAATAAGATCAATGATAAAGAAACTACCATCGAAGATATAATGCAGGTAATACCTGGTCCTGATTTTCCAACCGGAGGTATAATTCTCGGAAGAAAGGGCATAGAAGAAGCATATCGTACAGGAAGAGGAAAAATAAAGCTCAGAGCAGTATGCGAAATTGAAGCTATGCCAAATGGAAAACATCGCATAGTTGTTAAAGAATTACCATATGTTGTTTATCGTTCAAGAGTTATCGAGAATATAGCAGAACTTGTAAAAGACAAGAAAATAGATGGTATTACATATATCAATGACGCATCAGGTAAGGGATCAACATCAAAGATCAATATAGAGCTCAGAAGAGACGCTAATCCTAATGTGGTATTGAATCAGTTGTACAAGCATACACAGTTACAGACCACATTTGGAGTAATTATGTTATGCATAGTTAACGGTGAGCCAAAAACATTAAACCTCATGGAGATATTGGATGAATATCTAAAACATCAGGTTAATGTATTCAATCGCAGAACAAGATATGATCTTAATAAGGCTGAAGAGAGAGCTCATATTTTAGAGGCATTACTTAAGGCAGTTGATCATATTGATGAGATTGTTCATACGATCAGAGCTGCAGCAAATACTGAAGAAGCAAAGGCAAATCTCTCTGTAAAATTCGGATTTGATGAAGTTCAGGCTCAGGCCATTGTTGATATGCGATTAAGAGCATTAACAGGACTTGAAAGAGGAAAGCTTAAGGATGAATATGATGATCTGAAGAGAAAGATCGCATATTATAACGAGCTTTTAAATAATCCTAAAAAGATGCTTGGTGTAATAAAAGATGAAATAGATGTTATTGCCGACAAATACGGAAATGACAGAGTAACCAAATTTGGATTTGATGATTCTATAGATGATGAAGATCTTATTCCGGATGATGATACAGTAATAG
Organism: Oribacterium sp. C9; assembly: GCF_002007235.1. Lineage (GTDB taxonomy): Bacteria > Bacillota > Clostridia > Lachnospirales > Lachnospiraceae > Oribacterium. The sequence goes on along the minus strand of NZ_MUHW01000001.1, from coordinate 1,577 downwards.
CAGCGACCAGACTTGGTTACATAAAGCGTATGTCTCCGGAAAACTTTAAGCAGCAAAACCGTGGTGGTAAGGGCATCAAGGGCATGCAGACCATAAATGATGACATAATTGAAGACTTGTTTATGACGACAAATAAGCATTACATTATGTTCTTCACAAATATGGGACGCTGTTTCAGAATAAAGGCATATAAGATCCCGGAAGCTTCACGTACGTCAAGAGGAACAGCATTGGTAAATCTGCTTCAGCTTGCTCCTGATGAGTATGTGACAGCTTCATTTGCAATAAATGATGATTATGCTGACTCTGATCAGTACCTTCTTCTTGCTACCAAAAACGGAACTGTAAAGAAGACACCTATATCACAGTATTCAAATATCAGAAAATCAGGATTGATCGCAATAGCCTTAAGAGATGATGACAGACTTATAGAGGCTAAGCTGATTGATAAGGATGAAGATATCATGATCGGTACCAGAAATGGTATGGCTATACGTTTCAACGAGAGTGATGTACGTATTACAGGAAGAAGTTCTTTTGGCGTACGTGGAATCACTTTATCTGATGACGACGTTGTTGTTGGAATGCAGAAGATAAGTCAGGGAGATTTTGTGCTCGTTGTATCTGAAAAGGGCATGGGAAAGCTGACAAGTGTATCTGAATTCAAGCTTCAAAAGAGAGGCGGAAAGGGTCTGAGATGTTATAAGATAACAGAAAAGACCGGAAATCTCGTAGGTTTTAAGCTTACAGATAAAACAAGAGAAATTATGTTGATTACCAATGAGGGTGTAATTATAAGAATGTCTCTTAAGGATGCCAAGGATATCGGAAGAAATACATCAGGTGTTAAATTTATGAATATAGAATCAGATTCCAATGTCGTAATTGCATCTATTGCAAAGGTTAGAGAGTCAACAACCGAAGCAGATATGCAAAGAGAGTTGGAAGAGGCTGATATAGAAGAACAACAGTCTGAAGATGATAATATCTGATTATGAAGATCGAAATGATTTAATGAGTTGAAATAAAGGGGAACATGCTATATATAGTATGTTCCTCTTTATTTTTTAAATTAATGCAGTTTTAGATAAGATAAAGTATAAAGAACTATTGACATAGATAAAAAAGATTGTTAATATACTAAGGCACCTCAAAAAGGTGCAGAACGAATCCCAAAGATACCTTGGTAGGGAACGTTTGAATGTCATTTAATGACTATAAGGAGTAGTACTCAAGAGGCCGAAGAGGCGCCCCTGCTAAGGGTGTAGGTCGGATAAAACCGGCGCGAGGGTTCAAATCCCTCCTGCTCCGTTTTAACTTCAAAAAAGTTAAAAATGTGTTTGACATTTCAAAAGTGATTTGCTAGTATAAGTAGGTTGCAAAAAACACAACAAATTGAACCTTGAAAATCAAAGATCGATTAATACACAGACCCTGAAGATTCTAAGAATTAGATTTTCAGAGCGGAAGAGTCCAAAAGGGCTCGGAAGCAAACGACCAAAGAGGTCAAGCGAATTTATTCGCAGTAAAGAATAACGGACAGAACAAGCTAAGCTAGTGAGTTCTGAACGGGATGA
>NZ_MUHW01000019.1 GCF_002007235.1 Oribacterium sp. C9 | reverse complement strand
ATAATAAAAAAACACTTGAAAAATATTAGCAAGTCTACCGTATTGGCAAGCACCCAAAGTTGATTTTATCATATCGTGAACATCTGTTCAAACAAAAAAGAAGAAGCCTTTCAGCTTCTTCAAGATAATCAGTTCTCTATGTAATCCGTACCGAGATTATCCATCTCCCATCACAACAAAAAAGGACCTTCAGTTTCCTGAAAGTCCTTAATTTCTGCCCTTTTAATGGGCAGGGGTTGAGGGATTCGAACCCCCATGAGCGGTTTTGGAGACCGATATCTTACCATTGATTTTATTGGGATTTTCAGGGATGGTGACCAAATATGTGACCAAATTGAATTATTATATGTAATTATCTCTGTTTTGAAGATTATGAAGGATTCGACGTACTTCCATTATTTTTTTATTGTCCGTTGCATCCGGTATAACTACATAGTAGATAGTATAGTTTTTTACATATATCCTGTAATAAGGATATAATCGTTCTTTTATAGAATGAAAAGGTTCAAATGATTCTGCAATAGGAAGTCTTTCCAGAATGGCGGCTTCTATAGAATCCATAAGGTCATTTGCAGCAGTTTTATTGTGAAGAACATCTGAAATATACCCTACATGTTCTTCAAGATCATTAAAGAACTTGGGAAGGTAACTAAGGGAGTATGTTATTTCACCCATTGATCTGTCTCCTTAATCTGCCGAAAACTTCATCATGCGTTAATCTCTCAGGATTAGCTGCTGCAAATTTATCAGCCTCGTCCAAAGCCTGCTCGACGTTTTTTGTTAGTCTTGAATAAGATTCAATGCTCATGACAACCATTGATCCATAGCCGTTTTTTGTTAAGAAAACAGGTTCACCATCTTTGACAACATTTTCTATATCTGTAAATTTATTTCTAAGGTCAGAAACAGGTCGTATATTCACTATATTCACCTCCAAATAAAACAGTATTAATGTTATCATTAGGCTATCATAATTATGATAATATGTCAATCTAGTCAAAAAGTACCTCTCAATCACAGAAATCTCGAAAGAGAAATCTATGATGGGAGGTACTTGCTTATGTTTCGGATTTGACTGGACTTAAAATACTATTGCTGACCAATAACTATACCTCTTATTCAGAAGACGATTCCGCATTTGTAACAAATATTAATTTCTGAATCAAAAACACCCCCCGTGACGTATCTCAGATTTTGACTCTGACTATACAATACACTGTGATGTGTCAGTTAAAAAGGGTTGCAAAAATCACAATTAAAATTCAGCTTTACTGTGGTGAATATTTATCTAAGTATGAAAATGGTGAATATTCCGGCGGCTGGAAACCTACAATCCGGATAAATGGAAACCGAGCCACTGGGCGGTATTAGATGTCATGAAACCGCTTAGTTGCCTCACATCATATACAGGCTGTCCTGTCAAGCCCTTGCCGCTTCTGCGGTGCGATAGCAGGCTTTACTGGACAGGCTGTATATGTAACAAAATAAATTGCGGTTTCCTGCTTCCGGAATCGCGGTATCCTATGACCGGACAGGTGGTGTAATACCGCCCGGATTATTCAAATGGAAATCGAGACGTAACCAATTCTTTTTTAATCCGTATATGTGTAGTCAATAATCTCAAACTCTACTCTATTACCCTGTCGAACATCATCACTAACTACATCAATGTTTATTTGAGATTTTTTCTCAATTTCGAGAGGGGTGGTAAATTCATATGTTCCACTTTCAGAATAAGAATTTCGTTCTCCACGAAGGATATATTTAATGGATTTGATTGTCTTATCTGTGTGGTTAATTACCTTTATTGTTACTTTCTTATCTGAACTCGCAGTACTTTGACCTACATGTGTACTTACTACTTCGATGCCATCTTTAGAATCGCTTTCAGATGTTATATCTTCTTGTGCATTATTCTTTGAAAGCGGTTGTTTTTTATCCATAGAGTCAAGCTTTCTTTCATTCACATTAGATTGTTCTACCCCATTCTTCTTACATATTGCATTTCCTTTGCTGTCACATGTAATTGTTACATCGTAGCCATCATTTGACGTAAGGATAAGTTTGTCATTTTCAAATTTCGCTGTAAGTTTGCGTGATGATGTGTCTCCAGTGCCAATCTCACTATATTTATATAACATATGATCATCCCATGTCTGTGAAATAACAAAAGCCAATGAATCATCATCAATATTTATGTATTTAGCCGGAGCAAACTGACCACCAATAGATTGAACATCAATATAAAATTCACCATCACTACTTTGTGATTCACGCTTTGAAGGAATCTCTTGTTTTGATAATTCACTTTCTTTTGTATTTGTATTTACATTTGTGTTATCTTTCGGAACTATTCGCGTCTCTAAAACATCCTTAATTTTCTTATAACAATCTATTGTTTCTTGAATAGCTTGAATTTGATTTGGTTCAATTTCATACTCACGATAATGATCTTTTCCACTAAGTCTAAGAGTATATGATTTATTAGAACTCAGCTTATTAAAGGAATCAATAAGATTATCATTTACAGGATGAAGATCATACTTTTCAATAACTTTACCATTATATGTTACATCCTCATATTTATCGTAAGATGCTATATTGTCAAATATTGTGAATACACCATTATCGGCTTTTAATTGCGCCTTATTAAAGAATATCCAACTTGCGCCATTATGCCTACAGACAATATGCAAACTTAGATGCGTTGTACCTTTTATACCGATATACATATACAACGGGTCTTTACTTTTATTTGCTTGTATATGATAAATAAAAGATGTCTCTTTAAAATCATCCTTTTCACATACAAAGCCCTTTGTTATTTTATTAATATAGTCTAAAATCTTTTCATCAGAGTCAGGAACTATATATCGTACTGTTTCCTTGGGTGAAGGTATACTAACTGTAGTTTGTGCTTTTCCTACATCATATCTATTACCCTGAAACGTAATTTCACCGTCCTTATGAACTATACATTCAATCGTATCCGCATAGAAAGTACCACCTTCTGGATTCCATTTTTTAAGCTCATAATTACGTTCATCTTTTGTCTCTAAATTTTTATAGTTTAATATCCCATCAGAGATATTTATTTCGCTAATTGGTTTCTTCCCTTCGTAATATGTGTAATTACCAAGTGCAAACATTTTCATAGCGTATTCATCACTAAAAGACTTGCGATCTGAATACGTTTTATACACAGAAAGTGCAACGACCAGCATTATTGCTATACAACCAACCAGAATTTTAATTATATTACTTTTACTCGCTTGTTTTTCTGCTTGCTTTGCAGCTTGCCTGTGCATTTCTTCCTTTGTCTCTTTTGCCTTTTTATATAATAATATCAGATTACTTATTTCTGGCTCAGATGTGTATTTAAAAGCATCTGCCTTTGATGTGTTACACTTTGAGCATGATTCATACTGGTTATTATTATATCTACCGCATCCACATATCCAGCCTTTGTTGAACTGTGTGGGCTTATACTTGAAATGCATTCCGAATTTATTTTTTAATGCATTAGATGCTTCCTGATCCTCTCCATAAATGTCATACATTTCAATTTCATATTCTTGAGTATCTTCTCCTTCATAAGATATAACTCTTTCGTCCGAAAAACAGATTTGCTTCTCGGATAAAACAAGCTTACGAATATCTATGCTTGGTAAATCAACTTTAATATTATTTATGGAAGTGTTTTTTTCGATAGAAAGGTCTTGGATAACTAAATCAAATTGTTCTTCTCCATTTATTTCTATATTATCACCAAAGGAATTATAACCTTTAGCGTTGAATTTTATAGCTTTAATTACACCTTCACCTAAATTATTGAATCCTATTATCGCAACAGGTTTCTGATTTTCTATCTTAACTTCATAAGTTAAATTTGATATATGTGCATTTATATCTATAGAAATTTTAGTCATTTTCATAATCATACCCTCATGTAATTAAGAAGATTTACTTTTTTTCTTGATGTTTTCCCGTACTCTTTGATTTCTATATTGTCCTAGATAGTAATCGTCGGGTTTTTATATCAAAATAAGCTACCTACAATTTATCCATTGCAAGTATCTAGTGAGTGCAAATTAACATTAGATACCTTCACTTTTCCCTTGGGTGCCTTTTAAATCAACATATGTTTAAATCGGTGCTGTAATACAAACATAATATAACGAGATATATATATGTAGTATATCATGCTGCCCATTTGGATTCTACAATGAACTACAGAATGAGAGGCATGATGATATGAATAAAGAACCATTGAAAATTAAACGCCGAGGGGAAGATGGAAACAAAATCATTTCTGTCAGAATATCCGAGGATACACTTAATATGTTGGATAAAATAGCTTCTGAAACTAACTATTCACGAAATGAGCTTATCAATATTATGCTTGCATATGGAGTTAAAAATATTGAAATTGAGTAAAGAAGTTATATCTATCAAAAAAGAGTCCTGCGAAATTCGCAGGACTCTAATAAATTCTTTTCTTTATTTGCAAAGCTCAGCAACTATCATATTGATAGCCTTTCCATCAGCTTTGCTCTTCAAGACCGGCATGATTTCCTTCATGATAGCACCTTTATTCTTTGTTGCGATTACATCGGCAAATTTCTCGCTGATAAATGCTCTGATTTCATCCTCTGACATCATGGCAGGAGCATACTCCTTAATTACGTCATATCTGAACTGATATTCCTGCTTAAGCTCTGCTCTGTCATCAGGACAGGTATCGATCTGTTCCTTTGCGGTTTTCAGGGACTTGATTATTACCTGATTTACCAGCTCATCATCGATATTGTCTCTTTTTCCGACATCTATCGCTACCTTTTTAACATCGGAAATAAGTGAAGAAATAGCATCCTTTCTCGCCTTATCTCTTGCCTTCATAGCGGCTATCATATCCTTTTGAAGAGTTTCAAATTTCATAATCATACCTTCTTTCTATATAGCAATCTTTATATATTGTAGCACTATTATTTACAATCGCCATAAGAAGTCTTTCATACTCTTTTATAGGATTTTAATGCTGTAACCTTATCTGTATACAACTTAACAAGGAACTTTATTCTGTCAATATTTAATGTGCTGCTTTTTTCAAGTTCAATTTTGATTTCGTTGCCATCCGGGAGTCTCGATAAATCTATACGGGAAATATCAGATACATGCTGAAGGCACTCTTTTTCCGTGTGGTAAAGTCCGTTGACCCTTGTATGCTCTGTATCTATGGGTAGTTCATACTCCATACTCTCGCTACTTCCGGAATCATAAACCGGTGCAGTTCTAATTATTCTCAAAGTATCGGGATCTCTGAGAAAACCGATATTGCCCTGATGCCGGTCACGATTTGTGATGAGATAATCCACCACAGCCTGAATATCCAGATATTCAATGGTCTGTTCCTTAGGGAGACCATACTTTTCTGCTGACTCCGCTATGATACTGTATAAATCATCCTGCTGTGTAAGATTATATTCTTCAAGCAGATCATAGGCAGTGATTAACTCTGCATTTTCCGCTGTAAATGCCTTGCAGAAACAGCCTACAATCTGGTTTTCGGAATTGTAAACATACATGTATCGGCAATAGTTGTCGTAACCTGTTTTTTCGTAGATCAGATTTGCAAGTAGTTCCCTTATACATAGGACATCGTTGGAAGGGGATACTTTCTTGCATAGATACAGAAAGGTTTCATTATCTGTTTTCTTGCAAAACCAGTACTTTTCCAGTTCGCCTCCCAGAGTAGAGTTAGCACCATCTTTATAATGAACTTTTTCCGAAAGCTTTTCCTGAGTAAGGACATCAAGCTGATCATACCCATAAAGCTTCACTTCGTCCCAGGTTATGTGTTCATCTTTGCTTCGGATCCAATAGCAATCATCCAGAGAACAGGCATGATTTTGCAGCATCCATGCCAATCTGTTTTTGGCTATTGGACCATATTTATTCAGGTTTTTTCTATTTGCCGGAATAGTTCGATCATTAAGCCAAAAATCAACAAGGTCACACCCTTCTTCATTTAGGATTAGCTGTCCGTTCAGCTCTTCCTGAACAAATTCAGACTGAAAATGAAGAATCCGCTTTAAAGGAAGAGGAAGATGTTCTGCGGTCTTCATATTTATAAGTGCAGAAATGACTTCTGTTTCCAGTTCGAACACGCAAACAGGAATATCTTTGTGTAAAAGAATATATATCAAAGTTGCCTCCGTGTACTATTATAGGCGATAACATAATTATTGCAGACTATTCGGAAAATGAATATTGAGTAATTTTTCCATATATTCACATAGTTAACAGCGTATTCGCTTATATTAACGATGATAATTTATATCTACCAGATATTCTTTGAAACAATCAGTAACTCTTTATTACTTTTCTTGGTAGTTGTTTTTGACTTTTGTGTGAGCAATGAGACCATATGATCTTCTATATCTCTTAATACTGCGAGTTCAAGTAGTCGAAGCACATATTCCGGAGGAGTACGATGGGACCTGGTATCTTTTGCTGCCTCCCACTGTTTCACAGTCTGAAGCGGAATATGATACTTTGCTGCAAATCCGGCTTGAGTGAGACCCGACATATTTCTTAATTCTTTTATGTTTATCATAATCATAGTCCTCAAGAACAAAGGTATTCAATGTATACTATGATTATATTTTTGCTATCCTTTAAAATCAAGTAAATAGTAACACGCATTCCATGTTTGGTGATGCTCAATGATTGTAACACTATTTTTCATAATCACATTTTGGAGACCAAATCGGAGACCAAACTGAAGGCAGAAATCCATCTCACAACACAACAAAAAAGGACTTTCAGTTTCCTGAAAGTCCTTGATTTCTGCCCTTTTAATGAGCAGGGGTTGAGGGATTCGAACCCCCATGAGCGGTTTTGGAGACCGATATCTTACCATTGGATGAAACCCCTGTGGGTCGCTCTCTTCAAGCGACTTGTATAATATACCGATTATTTTCACTTTCGTCAAGAACTTTTTTTAATTTTCATTCAGACTATTTTTAGTTCTTTTATGCAAGCTGAAACAGGTCAGCCATATCATGGCATCATCTGAGCTTTTATGGTCAAAGTATGTCAGCTATTTCTTCAGTATCTGCATGGCATCGCGAATGTTTCTGACGGGAATGAGCTCACAGTCCTTCAGGTTTCTGTCATTGAACTTTTTCGCGTGGTATGCCGGCATGACTATCTTGTTGAAGCCGAGGCGTATAGCCTCTTCTATGCGCTGCTCCGCATTGGATACGGCACGGACCTCACCGGATAGACCTACCTCGCCGAAGATCATGATGTCGTCGCTTATCTCTATGTTCATGTAGGAAGAAATAAGTGACATGATGATGGCTAGATCCATGGAAGGCTCGGCGATGCGAAGACCGCCTGTGATATTGACATAGGCATCGTACTTGCCGATCTCGAGATTAAGACGCCTCTCAATGATGGCGATCAGCATATTCAGGCGGTTGTAGTCGATGCCGTTTGTAGTACGTCTCGGAAGGTTGAAGGCGCTCTGTACCACCAGTCCCTGGATCTCCATAAGAAGCGGTCTGGTGCCCTCCATGCCGCAGGAAACAACTGAACCTGAGGCACCCACCGGGCGTCCGGAAAGAAGCAGCTCTGAGGGATTCAGGACCTCATGGAGACCGGAACCCTCCATTTCGAAGACGGCGATCTCGTTTGTGGAACCGAATCTGTTCTTCTGACCGTGCATGATGCGGAGACTTCCGCTGCTCTCACCCTCGAAGTATAGAACCACGTCCACCATATGTTCGAGGATCTTCGGACCGGCAACATTACCATCCTTCGTCACATGACCGACGATGAAGATGGCGATGCCGTTTTCCTTCGCGAGACGAAGAAGCTGTGCCGAGGATTCACGGACCTGACTGACGGAACCCGGAGCTGCTGTGACGGTTTCAGTATACATGGTCTGAATGGAGTCGATGACCACAAAATCCGGCTGTTCTTCCTGAATAGTCGCAACAATGTTCTCGATGTTAGTCTCGGTCATGAATTTAAGGTCGCCGCTGATGTTTACGATCCTTTCGGCTCTCATCTTTATCTGTTTGAGACTTTCCTCTCCTGACACATAGAGAACCTTCTTTTTCGCATCAGCAGCCAGATTTCTGGATACCTCCAGAAGCAGGGTGGATTTGCCTATGCCCGGGTCACCGCCCAGAAGTACCAGGGAGCCTACTACTATTCCGCCCCCCAGAACTCTGTCCAGCTCCTTAAAGCCTGTTGGAAGACGGTCTTCCTTTTGAAGAGCGATCTCATCTATGCGGACAGGCTTCTGACGTGCAGGACGTATGCCTGTTGATTTTGAAAAGGATCTCGTACCGGAAGTGCCTGCAACAGGCTCCTCCACGAAGCTGTTCCATGCCCTGCAGCCCGGGCACTGCCCCAGCCACTTGGCTGATTCATATCCGCATTCTTTGCAGAAAAATTTTGAAGTAATCTTAGCCATAATAATACCTATAAAAATCGGGTCGGCTCCTGCCGACCCGGTAATGATCATTTTGTTTCCGATGTCTCTGTATCAGTTTCCTGTACTGGCTCGGTAGACTTCTTTCTTCTGGTGGAAGTCTTCTTAGGGGTTGTAGAAGCGGTTTTCTTCACAGGCTTCTTTTCAGCCGGAGCAGCCTCAGGCTTGTTCTTGTCTGTGAACTTCAGGACATTTCCTTCCTTATCAACAGTGATCTTTACGGTTGAATTCTCAGGGATCTTACCGTCAAGTATCTCCTCGGCAAGCTTGTCCTCCACCTCTGTCTGGATAGTACGGCGAAGAGGTCTCGCACCGAACTTAGGGTTGAAGCCCTTCTCGATGATCCACTCCTTTGACTTGGCATCGAGACTGATACGGATATTCATCTGGGTGCCTGCGCGGCTGATGACATCCTTCATCATGATATCCAGGATATCCTTCATATTGTCCCTTGTGATCTGATGGAATACGATGATCTCATCGATACGATTCAGGAACTCAGGCTTGAAGATGCGGTTTACCTCATCCATGACTCTGCTCTGCATGAACTGATAGTCCTTCTCTGCAGAACCGTCACCTGTATCGAAGCCCAAACGCTTAGGGCTCACTATCTGCTCGGCGCCTGCATTGGAAGTCATGATTATGATGGTGTTCTTGAAGGACACCTTGCGACCCTGTGCATCGGTGATATGACCGTCATCAAGTACCTGAAGGAGTATGTTCAGTACATCAGGATGAGCCTTCTCGATCTCGTCGAAAAGGATCACGGAATATGGATTGCGGCGTACCTTTTCGCTGAGCTGACCGCCCTCATCATAGCCCACATATCCTGGCGGAGAACCAATCATCTTGGAGACGCTGTACTTCTCCATGTATTCAGACATATCAACTCGGATCAGATTGTTTTCCGAACCGAACATGGCCTCTGCAAGAGCCTTTGAAAGCTCTGTCTTACCTACACCTGTAGGTCCCAGGAACATGAAAGAGCCGATAGGACGCTTCGGATCCTTGAGTCCGACTCTGCCTCTCTTTATCGCCTTGGAAACGGCTGATACAGCCTCTGACTGGCCAACCACTCTCTTATGAAGCGTATCCTCAAGGCGCATGAGCTTCTCTGTCTCGCCCTCTGTGAGCTTCTGAACAGGGATCTTGGTCCATTCGGAGACAACATTGGCGATGTCTGTCTCTGTGACATGAAGCATATTTTCTTCCTTATCCTTCTGCCACTTCTCAAATTCCTTGTCCAGCTTATGTTTCTTCTGCTCCTGCTTCTTCTTTATCTCTGAAGCACCCTCGAAATCTTCCTCGCGGATGCACTGCTCCTTGTCGGCTTCCAATGCCTCTATCTGTGCACGGAGCTTCTTTATGGACTGAGGCTCGCCTGAGGATGTGATGCGGATCTTCGAAGCCGCTTCATCTATAAGGTCTATAGCCTTGTCCGGAAGGTATCTGTCGTTAATGTATCGCTCGGACAGCTGAACCGCCGCCTTTAAAGCTTCGTCATCGATGATCACATGATGATGCTCTTCATACTTCGGAGCGATACCCTTCAGGATATCGTAAGTCTCTTCCTCTGAAGGCTCATCCACAGTGACAGGCTGGAAACGACGCTCGAGAGCCGCATCCTTCTCGATATGCTTTCTGTACTCGTCGAGAGTTGTGGCACCGATGATCTGCAGCTCGCCTCTCGCAAGAGCAGGCTTCATGATGTTTGCTGCGTCCAATGCTCCTTCCGCGCCTCCTGCACCGATGATAGTGTGTATCTCATCGATAAAAAGAAGTACGTTTCCGTCATTTCTCGCTTCTGCGATAACCCGCTTAATTCGCTCTTCGAATTCTCCACGATATTTGGAACCTGCTACCATTCCGGAGATATCCAGAACCACGAGACGCTTGTTCTGAATGGTTTCAGGTACGTCTCCTGAGAAAATACGTTCAGCGAGTCCCTCCACAACGGCTGTCTTACCTACACCGGGTTCACCGATGAGACAAGGGTTGTTCTTGGTACGTCTCGAGAGGATCTGAATGACTCTCATGATCTCAGCCTCACGTCCGATGACAGGGTCAAGCTTTCCCTCTGCAGCCATCTCTGTAAGGTCTCTGGAATACTGGTCGAGGGTCGGAGTCTCAGTCTGCTTTACAGGCTGTGACTGACGTGATGAACGATCGTCTACCACTATATCGTCGCCTATGACAGCCATGATCTGCTGATACATGCGCTGTGCGTTTCCGCCGAGAGTCGCGATGATCCTGGAAGCTACACAATTTGTATCTTTAAGCAGAGAGATCAGTATGTGCTCTGTACCCACAAGTCTGGAGCCGGAACGCATAGCCTCCTGCATGGAGTTTTCCATGATCTTTTTGGCTGAAGGTGTGTAACCTGCACGGTCAGTGATGGCAACGCTGTTATCAGGTGAGATGAATTTCGCTATCATCTCTTTTATCCTTTCATCGTCGATGCCGTTTGACTGTAATACCTTGGCAGCCACTGCTGTACCTTCTCTGCGAAGACCCAGCAGAATATGTTCAGTTCCTATGTAATTGTGCCCGAGCTCTTCTGCAGCTTCTATAGCGAGCTGAAGAGAACGCTGAGCCTGAATAGTAAATTGATTCATGCTTTACCACCTTTCATTAAGGATATTCTAGAACATTTGTAGGATTTAATCAATGTTCACTGTATACGGCTTTGGATTTATTTTCCTACAGAAATCTGAATGTGCGGTAAGGAGCTGACTTCTGTCAAACTCTGAGGATGAAAAAGAGTCTTAAGTACTCCTTTGGGATGTAAAAAAACAGCAGACGCCCCGGGGACGTCTGCTGTTTGAATTAAAGATCTTCTATATCGAGACCGTTGTTTTCCTTGATTTCTTCCTCTGAAGGACCTTCACTTGCGGCAGAAACTACAGAGTCGGTATCTTTTGAAACAGAAGCTGCTGACTTCCATTCATTGCTTAAGTCGAAAGCTCTGGTAGCGCCCAGATCCTCGTCGGAAACAGTCTTTACATCTGAATCATCATCACTGTCCAGATCAAGCTCTTCAAACTCAAGTCCTGTTTCTTCAGCGAGCTTTTCCTCTGAATAAGAGATCTTCTCCATAGGATGGAGTTCTTTTCTGTTGATAACTCTGGTCATCTCGAGATCAGGATTTAAAGGATCATCTTCAGTATCAGAGCTTCTTCTGAGCTTATCGAGAGCTATGGTCTCATCGAGATTTTCTGATGGTTCAGTCTCAGGTACAGTCTCTTTTCTGCGATCCTGTGAGCCTGTACGACGGAAAGAATCATTTCGTGAAGATCCTCTTCTCTGTGTAAGAAGAACTACAACAAAGATGAAAAGAATGAGGACAAGTCCGCCAAGTACGCATGCGAGAATGAACATGCTGTTGTACTGAGCAACGAGCTTGTCGTATCTCTCAACAACTTCAGGATACTTCTCTGCATTCTTCTTTGTTTCTACCTCTACAGGATCCTCGAAATATCTCTGTATGGTCTTCTCAGAAAGGTCATAACGGTAGAAATTGAGCTCTCCGGCATCATTCATACCGTAAACGATACAGTACTGATGATCTGTGTCTTCCTTCCATACCCATCCCTTGACCTGATGTCCGTCGATGTCGATGGTGCTCTCTGCGAATCCTACAGGGATCTCTACGTCAGAGCCCGGATTCATGATGGTGATGGTCTTTTCCTTTGAGCTGAGCTTGACACCCTCATTTACTGTCTGGGTATTGGCAGCCTGAGCGTCGCCTGCACTTGGACCACCCTCCTGCTTGTTGACCTTGATTATATACTGTGCCTGAGTCATGCCGTCAGCAGCTGTTACGATGATGGAAACACTGTTCTCGCCCATGTTGAGATTTTCGTTTCCGCTTACTGCTGTTGTGGCACCTGAGTCTTCGGTTGAAGCATTGATGGCAAGAGTGTTTACATCTGTGCCGACGATAACGGAATACTCGGTTACAGTGCTTGAGAACTCAGGAGTCAGAGTTCCCGGTGATACCAGAAGACTGGATAAAAGTGCGTTGTTTGATGTCGTTGAAGCTGAAGAAACCGTAACAGTTGATGAACCCTGATGAGTTACCTCTGCGATGGCTTCATCTGTGTCATATACTTCATAGTTTGAAAGCTTTATGGCAGCACTTCCTGATGACAATGTCTTAAACTTCAGGTTGTACTCGAGAGTTCCTGTTCCGGCCCCGTTTGTAGCGCCCTTGACACGTACTGTTCCTGCACCGCCCTCTGCATCTGTTCCGCTTACGAACTGTAAAAGATTTGCATCATATCCAAGTGTGATGTCAGATCTGGAAAGGGTTCCGTCTTTACTGGAAACCTTCATGGTGACATTTACATCAGATCCAACTGTTACCGATGGATCTGAGAACGAAATGGAAGCTGTAGCAGCCAATGCCTGTATGGACAGGAGGGCTGAAAGTGCAGCAGTCGCTAAAAAATATTTAAAATGAATCATGAAAACCTCTTTTTTATGTTTATAATATCGCTCTATTTTACAATGGACCGACTCCAACTTCAACTACATTAGAAGCGATTGCGTCAGAAGGAACGAAAACAGAAGCGTCTGAGGATTCGATCTGGACAGAAACACTGTTCGCTGAGTTGTCTGTATTTGCTATGGCAGACTGATCGGAACTGTACATTCCGCCACCAGCCTTGTTGATGGTTATGGTATAGGTTCTCTGGTCTCCGTTCTCCGCAGTTACTGTAACGGGGATGATGTTGGATGCCTGTGTCAATGCTACCTGCCCTGCACCTGAGATGGTTGCCCCGGAATGAATGGCTGCGGCAGAAACATTAACATAGGAAACTGAAGGATCTACGATAAGTGTGTAGGATTCAGTGTCCATATTGAAGCCCGGTGTAAGGGCGAAGCCGTCAACGGAAAGAGCTCCCAGCTTGTTGTTCGGATTACCGTCCTTTGTAGGCATAGGACATGCTGTTTCAGGCATGTTGGTGTATACAGGAATGAAGAACTCGATGGCATCGTTACGCATGGTCTGGTTATATGCCTTTCCGAGCTTCTTGCCCTCTTCTGCAGCACCCTGAGTGTTTGTCATGTACTGGTGCTTGAACATGTTAGCGCCCTGAACATTGAACTTCTTAAGATAGAGTGTGTTCTGTCCTGCGTCTACATAGTTCTGGGCATAGAAAAGAGCACCGCCGATGATGGCGCGTTCTATGGAGTTCCATGGTCTGTTGTAGCTGCCGCTCTGGGAAGCATACCAGAGACCTCTTTCAACTGCTGTCATGCCTCCTGCGGCATAAGCACCTACGTTGAAGAAATTATAATATCCTGTGGCACCTGAAATAGAGCCGCTGGTTCCCTTTGTACCCTGTTCCTGGATGATCATGGATGCGAGAACATACGGGTTGACCTGTGAAAGCTGAGCAGCTTCCATGATGATGTCTGAGTAAGTCACTGTCATGGCACCGGAACCTGAAGCAATTGCCTGATAAGCTGAATTGTATGCTGCACCACTTCCGTCAGTGATGGCTGCGGAAATATCCGAGCCTGCTCCTGAAGCATCTACTATAGAGGCGGAATTTGATGATGCAACCGGTGAACCGTCAGAACCTGCAGAAGGAATGACAGCGGAAACATAGTGAGATGCATCACCTCCTGCCATCGGTCCCTCATAGGCGATAACAACTTCATCGTTGCTCATACCCGCATTTACAAGAGCGCTTATGTCAGAGGCTACTGTTACACCGGCTGAGTTTGCATCACCGGACTGTCCTGAGTTTGCATACATTTGCTGAAGTGCAGCCTGATAAAGAGCGCTTGAGGAATCTACAGTTACAGTTCCCTCAAGGAAGGTTCCCTGTACCATGGATTTTAATCCTTCAAGTGTCTGCTTTGAAGGATCGTACTTGTGGGCGGTGAACTGGAAAATGTAGTTCTCATCAAGGAAATTTCTCGGGTCCATATAGTATTCAAGGATTCCCTGAGAAGCGGCTACCCATGTGGCACCGTCGAAACCCGGCCAGGTGGATGTGGTCCAGTCAAACTTACCCGGATCTGTGGATTTCCATGAAGATCTTACTGTTTTTTCTATGAGGCTGTTTGTTCCCTGTAATTCAGACTGAATTACATATGACCAATCAAGACCTGTCTGCTCCGCTGTAAAGACCCAGTTTGGATACTGGGCATGGAGCTGTCTGAGTCCCGGCTTATAGCTTTCCGGGAAGCCCTGCTGTGTGAGATAGTTTTCGAAGTTACCGTCAGTTGTATAAGTAGTCTGGTACTTTACAAAGTCCGAACGGACATAGCCGCTTCCGCCTGAAAATGAAATCTGATACCAGATATTGCCGTCATTTCCTGTGGTCTGGTTCATCACCATGACCTGGGTGTTATTTCCCAAAGATGTGACGATGGAGCTGTCGGTTCCTGCTGCGGAACGGACATTTACGTTGCTTCCGGATATAACTGCCATAGATTCGGCATAAGCAGTGGAGGCACTGTTAAGTAAGCTTCCTGCCGGTGCTGACATAAAGATACTGAGCGCTGATAACAGAGCTCCGGTTTTATGAAGTTTCCGTTTAAGGATTGATTTTTTCATGACCCCTGTATCCAAAACAGAATCACATATGCGAAGTACATGTACGTATATATGAGATCCTGCTTAGACATCTCCCTTGTATAATTATTGATCTTAATTCAAAAGTATGTACTATTTTACTACTTCTACAATATAAAATCAGTAAATTGCAGCGTCAACGAAAAATCGAATTATTCAGATAACCGACAAAGATTCGTAATAATCAAAAGAGTCAAATAGATGTGATTCGTGCTGTGCTCTCATGCCCATACTTTGGCATATAAAATTAAAGAGGGTGCCGGAATCCGGCACCCTCTTTAAAAAGGATAAATCAGTCTCTATTAAACTGGATACGCCTTGTTGGCTTTGTCTGCAGCTGTTGTTGCTACGCCTGACTCCTGAGCATTTCTGTACTCGAAGAAGTCCTTTGCTACTGCAGGGAAGAGAGCGTATGAAAGAACATCTTCCTTGGTAGGATTCTTTACATACTTCTTTGTCTCCTCAGTGTACTTCTCCATCTGAGGCTCGATATGGTCAGCAGGACGATCTGTCATCTGTGAAGCACCCTTAAGGATCTTAGCTACTACTTCAGGATCCATAGGCTTAACTGTACGTCCGAACTCTCCTGCAACGAGCTTACGTGACTCGTTAGGAACCATCTTGTATCTCTCACCCATGAGAACGTTCATAACAGCCTGTGTACCAACGATCTGTGATGAAGGAGTAACGAGAGGTGGCTCACCGAAGTCCTTACGAACTCTTGGAACTTCCTCAAGAACTGCTGTAAGCTGATCGTCCTTACCAGCCTGGTGAAGCTGAGAAATAAGGTTTGAAAGCATGCCGCCAGGTACCTGATATCTGAGAGTATTGACATTAACACCGAGAACCTTTGTTGAAAGAAGACCTGACTTCAGGCACTCCTCACGATATGGCTCGAAGTAGTTGGATACATCGATGAGCTTGTTTACATCAAGACCTGTATCGTATTCTGTACCCTCGAGAGCCTTGACCATAACGTCTGTTGAAGGCTGTGATGTACCAAGAGCGAAAGGTGTAGATGCTGTATCGATGATGTCAGCACCTGCCTCGATACACTTAAGGTAAGTCATAGAAGCCATACCTGATGTGTAGTGTGTATGGATCTCGATAGGAAGCTTTGTTCCTCTCTTGAGAGCCTTAACGAGGTCGTAACCTGCCTGTGGAAGAAGGAGACCTGCCATGTCCTTGACACAGAGTGAATCTGCACCGAGGCTCTCTACGTCGTTAGCGAGCTTCTCCCAGTAATCGAGTGTGTATGCGTCACCGAGAGTATAGCAAAGAGCGATCTGAGCATGTCCGCCCTCTCTCTTTGTAGCCTTAACAGCAGTCTCAAGGTTACGGATATCATTGAGACAGTCGAAAATACGGATAACATCGATACCGTTAGCGATCGATCTCTCTACGAAATTGTCAACAACGTCATCGGCATAGTGATTGTATCCGAGGATGTTCTGACCTCTGAAAAGCATCTGAAGCTTTGTGTTCTTCATGTGACTCTTGATCATTCTGAGTCTCTCCCAAGGATCTTCCTTAAGGAAACGAAGACATGAATCAAATGTAGCGCCGCCCCAGCACTCCACAGCGTTATAACCAACCTGATCCATCTTATCAAGGATCGGCTCCATTTCTGAACTCGGCATACGAGTTGCTATTAATGACTGGTGAGCATCACGCAGTACTGTTTCTGTAATTTTTACTTTAGCCATTTTATCTCCTTATTTACTTAACACCGTAAACGGCCATAAATGTACCGGCTGCTACAGCAGTACCGATAACTCCGGCTACGTTAGGACCCATAGCCTGCATGAGCAGGAAGTTTGTAGGATCAGTTTCGGCAGCAACCTTCTGTGATACTCTGGCAGCCATAGGAACGGCTGAAACTCCGGCAGAACCGATCAGAGGGTTGATCTTCTTTCCAGAAAGAACGTACATAAGCTTTCCGATTACAACACCGGCAGCTGTACCAAACGCAAATGCGATAAGACCAAGGGCTACGATCTTTAATGTATCAACATTAAGGAAAGCCTCAGCAGATGTTGCACCACCTACAGATGTTCCGAGCATGATAACTACGATGTACATCATAGCGTTTGATGCTGTCTCTGTGAGCTGCTTAACAACACCGCACTCCTTGAAGAGATTACCGAGCATGAGCATACCAACGAGTGGTGCTGTTGTAGGAAGAAGTACACAAACAACTACTGTAACAACGATTGGGAAAAGGATTCTCTCAAGCTTTGATACAGGACGAAGTGTAGGCATCTTTACCTTACGCTCTTCTTCTGTTGTAAGAGCCTTCATGATAGGAGGCTGAATAATAGGAACCAGTGACATGTAGGAGTAAGCTGCTACTGCGATTGGTCCGAGAAGAGATGTCTGTCCGAGCTTATTGCAAAGGAAGATGGAAGTAGGGCCGTCAGCACCACCGATGATAGAGATGGCTGCAGCTGCTGCTCCATTGAATCCCATGAAGATAGCCATGAAATAAGCTGAGTAAATACCGAACTGAGCAGCGGCACCGAGCAGGAATGTGATCGGGTTCGCGATCAGCGGTGAGAAATCAGTCTGGGCACCTACACCCATGAAGATAAGTGATGGCAGGATTGACCACTCATCAAGATGGAAGAAGTACCAAAGAAGACCACCTGTTCCGCTAATTGACTTCTCCGGCTCAAGCATGATGTCCGGATAGATATTAACAAGCAGCATACCGAAGGCGATAGGAACCAGAAGAAGTGGCTCAAATCCCTTGGCGATAGCAAGATAAAGGAAAATAAAAGCGACGAAGATCATCAGGATATTTCCCCATGTCATGCTTACGAAAGCTGTCTGCTGGAGCAGGTTTGAAAATGTTTGTAATGCGTTCATATTTTAATAACCTCCACAGCAAATCAAATCAACATAATGCAATTACTTAACTTTTGATCAGTTAAGAGTTGCAAGAGTTGCACCTGATTCTACTGCCTCACCAACAGATACGTTGATGGAAGCTACAGTACCATCCTGAGGAGCAACAATCTCGTTCTCCATCTTCATGGCCTCAAGTACAAGGATAGCCTCGCCTGACTTAACTGCATCACCTACGTTCTTCTTTACAGCAAGGATCTTTCCTGGCATAGGAGCCTCAACCTTTACTGAACCCTGTGAGCCTGATGCTGCTGGAGCTGGAGCTGCTGCAGGAGCCGGTGCAGCTGCAGGAGCGGCTGCTCTAGGAGCTCCGGATGCATTGCCACCCTCTTCTACTGTTACGTCATAAGCGACGCCATTAACTGTGATAGTATATTTCTTCATATTAATTACCTCTCATTATGGAAAGGGCCATGCCCATGTTAATTTAAAGTTGCAAGTGTTGATCCTGACTCTACTGCCTCACCAACAGATACGTTGATGGAAGCTACAGTACCATCCTGAGGAGCAACGATCTCGTTCTCCATCTTCATGGCTTCAAGTACAAGGATACAATCACCTGACTTAACTGCGTCGCCTACATTCTTCTTTACGGCGAGGATCTTGCCCGGCATAGGAGCATCAACCTTGATGGAACCCTGAGTGCCGGCTGCCTTAGGAGCAGGAGCTGCTGCAGGAGTAACTGCTGCAGGTGCAACTGATGTTACAACAGGAGCGGAAGCAACTGCTGTCTCTACAGCTGCGGCTGAGAAGCTGCGGTTTCTCAAAGGACGAACACGAAGATTGTTGTTAAGTGTAGGTCCGGGTACAAAACCTTCAGCACTTACAGCACCCTCTGTATCTGCTTCGTATGCTGCAATAGCTGCTGCGATAACAGCCTGAATTGTGTCATCGCCGGCAACAGGAGCCTTAGGAGCAGGAGCCGCTGCAGGAGCAGGAGCTGCCTTAGGAGCTGCCTGTGCAGCCTTGGCATCTTTCTTATCCTTCATCTTCTTCTCAAATACGCTGATGTACTTGAAAAGTGAAATGATCCAAGCGATAAAGATAAGTACTGCAAATACTGTTCCCATACCAACAACAAGGTTTCCTGCTGCATCACCCATCAGCTCAGGTGTTGAGTAGATAGGCTCGAAGGTCATCTCTGTTGTTGAACCTGACATCTCATTGATGCCAAGTGTAAGCTTAAGTGCTCTCTTTTCGAATGTTGAATTGATTACGATCTGATAGCCCTCTTCTGTTTTGGAAGCTTCTGCATTATCAACACTGACAAAGGCTCCGAGACGATCGAGATCGTTCTTGTAGTTTGTGAGACCATTGTATGTAATGGCATCCTTTATCTTGTATGCATAATCAATCTGTTCCTGAATTGTTTCCTCAGAAAGAGAATAGATGCTGTTTTCTGCATACTGCATTGCCTGCTTCTCGAGCTGACCCTTGATAGTAGGATCCAGAGGCTGTACAGTCTCCTTATTTGTGCTTCCGCAAGCCGCAAGTGTGATAACGGAAAATACAAGAGCTAAACAGAGAGCAGCTTTTCTAAACCACTGTTTCATTCTGTCTCCTCTCATTAAACGGTTCCGTTCTTCTTATCCGGTCTGTAAACGCTCTTCCATCCAAGCATCTGAAGAGAAGCAGCGATTCTCTGTCTTGTCTCCTCAGGAGCGATGATCTCGTCTACATAACCTCTCTTAGCTGCTGCAAGTGCAGTGTTCTGCTCTGCAAACTTCTTCTGAGCCTCAGCGTCACCATCGCAAACAAGCTTTGCAGCCTGCTCTGCATCCATAACACCGATCTTTGAGTTGTTGTATGCATATACGATATCTGCGCCGAGAGCCTTGGCACCGAATGTAAGACCGGCTGTACCAAGTGCGTTCTTAACTACTGTGATAACAGGTACATCTGCATTGCTGTATGCATAAGCAAGTCTTGCAGCCATAGTAGGCATATGCTTCTCTGTGCACTCACAGTTGCAGTAAGCTGTTACGTCTACGATTGATACTACAGGAAGGTCGAAAGCATTGGCAAAAGAAACAAGTCTTGCAGCCTTATCTGCACCCTTCCATGTGAGCTTCTGGCTCTTGTTTGCAACGATGGCAACTGTCTCGCCGCCGATCTGAGCGAAGCCTGTGATAACATCACTTGAATAGCCCTTCTTTGTCTCAAGGAAGATACCGTTGTCAGCGAGCTGCTTAACAGCCTCTCCTGCCTCAAGTGTGTCGAAAGAAAGAACTGCACGGTTAAGGTCATCTGTGTTCTCCTCAAGTACTCCGCCGTCCTCATTATTTCCTGGTAATACAGCAACTAACTTACGAATCTGAGCGAAAATCTCATCTTCTGTGCCATCGAAATCAACAAGTCCGAACTCCTCGCGCTTTGCAGCCTTTGCGATCTCGTCGTCCTTGTTTCCAATTACAGCATCAGGAGCATTTACGTATGCCTTTGCAGTTGTGTTCTCCATGAGAACATAGTCTGAAAGACCTGCAAGAACTGTAAGTCCGCCGCCGCAGTTTCCGAAAATAGCTGTGATCTGAGGGATCTGACCGCTTGCAAGAGTCTGCTTCTTGTAGATACGTCCGAGACCAAATAAGGAGTCATTTGCCTCCTCAAGTCTGACACCTGAGCAATCTACAAGTGCGATAACTGGAGCCTGATTCTTCATCGCCATTGAGTAAATGTTGGCAATTTTTCTGGCATGCATCTCTCCGATTGAACCGCCGAGAACTGCAGCGTCCTGTGCATAAACATACACAAGGTTACCGTCGATAGTTCCGTAGCCGGTTACAACACCATCGGATGGTGCTTTCTTCTCAGCAAGGTTGAAATCTGTTGATCTTGCTTCAACAAGACGTCCGATCTCAACAAAGCTGAACTCATCGAGCAATGACTGAATTCTTGTCATAGCTGATGATGTTGACTGATTATCCATTTTTTATCCTCCATTTCATATATAAACAAGGGGTATTTTTACCCCGGTTTATGTCGAATATATTGTATACGAAAGAAATACATAATTCAACATTAATTTACGTCGTTTTATATATATTGTTAATAAAATAACGGCAATTTTGAGCCTTTTTGCTGTCAAAATGTGATAATGTTCTTTGATAAAAACATAACGTTGTCAATAATTGTGATTACAACATGCTGTCAAAAACCGCGAAGTATCGTGATTAAGTATAGTACAAAAATATGGCAGCCATAGGCAATATCAATACACCGTCTTAACAGGGTGAAATTTCTCCTTTTTTAGGGATGAAAATCCGGCATCAGAGGAACCTTAGTCCCTTGGGATAATGATTCTTTATCTGGCCGTTCACCAGCTTTCCGAGTCCGAGAGCCACTCCGTCGCATGCCACGATGCACCAGCCTTTTTTATCAGATCCCTCCGGAGCCGGGATCTGTAGTCCCTTCAGGTACTGCTCCACATGAGGATCTGTTGAGCTGTAATTACATACAGAAAATTTAAAGCTTTCTGTCTCTTTTTCATCATGTATGTGGATGGCGTGTGTAAGTGCGTGCTCAGGCTCTATTCGTTTCTTCAGATCTGTGGATTTGAGTATACCCGTTCTGAAAACCTTGAGTCTTCCGAGATCAGGCAGGATGTCCGGGATCAGATATATCTGATCCTTCATCTTCTTTTCCGAAAGCTTCTGCATGCCAATGCTTCTGTCCGGACCTGTGATGACAGGACCGAAAGAAATATTTTTCTCTTCAAAGGGATCCTTTCCGGCTCTTTGGAAAACTGTTACATAGTGTCCCTCACCCTTATCGATGTGAGGCCAGAAACGTTTTTCAAAGATAAGTTTCATATCAGGAAAGCTTTCTAATATAAAGTCGCGAATATCCTCATCCTCTTCCTTTTCGAAGGTACAGGTGGAGTAACAGAGTTTTCCTCCGGGTGAAAGCATGCGGTATGCATTGGATACTATCTCCTTCTGGCGTTCTGCACAGAGATGAACATTTTGCGGAGACCATTCCTTTATGGCAGTTTCATCCTTTCTGAACATTCCCTCACCTGAGCAGGGAGCATCTACGATGATTCTCGTAAAAAACTCAGGGAAGAACTGAGCGAGCTTTCCGGTATCTTCATTGAGTACTGCAGCATTGCTGATGCCCATTCGTTCTATATTGGAGCTGAGTGTCCTGGCTCTGAGGGCAACATATTCGTTGGAGATGATGAAGCCGCCTTCGTCGAGGGAAAGCATATCTGCAGCCTGAGTGGATTTACCTCCGGGGCTTGCGCAAAGATCGGCAACACGGTCATAGGGTCTGACATCGAGATGAGTGACAGCCTGCATAGCTTCAGGACCCTGTATATAGTAGAGACCGGCTTCGTGATACGGATGTCTGCCGGGTCTGATGCCTCTTTGATTGAGCTCATCTTCATTCATGTAAAACTCTCGATAATATTTCTTTCCATCATAGACAGCATAGCTTGCATCCCTGACAGGCGTAAGTTTCCAGTCCGAAACAAGCTTTTCATATGTGATGGCGTCAGGATCCTCGGATAATTCGTTTTCCAGGAGCTTCTTGAGATTCAGGCGAAGACCTCGTATCGGATCATCTTCATAGCTTTCTATGAATGCTTTGAACTCTGCTTCGTCGGGAAGCATATCTTTCATACGGTCTAAAAATTCTTGTGGTAATGATAAAGACATAGATTCTCTTTCTGTAATGTTTTTGCCGATATCATAATATTTCTCGGCGTATTTTGAAATTAAATAAATCGAGCAGGGCTCCCTGCTCGAAAATAAAAAAACGGTACACCCAAGGGTACCGTTTTTAATAAACGTACTGATTAAAGCTCGATTTTGTAGTCGGCGCTGCCCTCACCGTCGATGGTGAAGTATGCTGCAGACTCGGCAACATTGACATAAACATCAACTGATTCTACATCAGCCTTGATCTTCTTTGCACGCGCGATAGCTTCTTCCTGAAGCTTTACAGGATCATAGTCCTGATTGTTGATCTGTAATGTTACAAAAGATTCAACCTCAGCCTTTGCAGAAGCTTTCTTCTCAGCCGGCTTCTTGGCTACAGTCTTCTTCTCCGCAGCCTTCTTTGCAGGAGCCTTTGCAACAGGCTTTGTTTCAGCCTTCTTTGCAGTCGGCTTCTTCTCAGCTGCCTTTGCTTCTGTCTTCTTCTCTGCGGCTGCCTTTACCTGAGGAGCCTTGGCGGCTGCCTTTGTTTCTGTCTTTTTAGCTGCAGTCTTAGGATCTTCCTTCTTTTCCGTAGCAGCTTTTTTTATCTCGGCAAAGGACTGCTTGAGAGCCTCATCCTTTCCCTCTGTTGCCTTCAGATTCTTCTCCATTTGTTTATCTCCCTTTTCAAATGTCTGAAAAAATATTCTACCATAAAATTATATTTCCGCGTATTTGCTTTGTCAATAAAGCAGATAGAACAATACGCTGAAGCCGAGATAAAACCAGGTGGCAGGATTGGAGAACCAGGTGGTGAAAAAAGAAACGGAAAAATAGAATGCCAGCTCTGCATATATAAGCTTCGCAAAAGGATTTGAATCCAGTTTATGTTCATAAAGGATAAATCCGGTTATCATTCCGATCACCAGAGCAAAAACTGTCACTCCCATAAGTCCGAAGTCGTACCAGGCATCATAGATGAGAGTCAGGGTCGTTAGCTCTTCCTTTGTGGTAAAAAGAGGAAATGCAGCTGCGAGATCCTGATTTATGAACTTCAGACCTGTCAATGTAAGGAAAGGATACAGCATCCTGATTCCGTTTGAATGAACTGTAAGCTCACGGGTCATGACATTGAAATTGTCAAAGTTGTTGGCGATATACATGTAGGGCTGTGTGATGAAAATCGGAGTATCCGGATTTTTCATTTCGAAGATGCCGTTAAGGTATTCCACTGAATGGGCTCTCGCTACAGTTATGCCTACATAGACCATGATCATAAGTACAAATATGACCATAGCCTGCCACAGCTTGTATTTTCTTCCGGATGAAGTGGCTGTAAAAAGAGCGAGGATAGCTGAGAACATGAACTGGAATCTGGAAACCAAAAGAACACTGAGAAGCAGCGGAAGTATGATGCCCAGTATGGAGATGGCATCCGGTCTCAGAGCTCTTTTCTTTCTGTGCTCAAGATACAGCATGGAGATGCCGGGAACCAGTACATTAAGAGTAGTGAAATAATGAATTCCTTTTAAATGGAAATAACTGTAGGCATGTGGTGTATCTACGGTGAACAGCGGGATGAATCTGAGATTTATTGCTTCATAGATGAAGGCGGTCCATGAAATCACGATAACAGAAAGGATCAAAATCCTGAAAAGAGCTTCGTCTGAGATCTTTCTTTTATAGATTTTATGTATTCCCGATGTGGAGAACTTTGATTCCATAAGTCTTTCTGTGAGCCCTGATGCGGCATAGAATATCAGGTAGAATAAATAGAAAGAAAGCCATGTGGAGTCAGTCCAGACAGTTGAAAGACGGCTGAGCTGCAGTCTCGCTATGCCCTCTCCCCCCAGGATGCCGAGTGCCATGAGACCGCGAAGGTTCAAAAGCTCACGGGTTCTTCTATGCTCCATATAATAAAGAAATACAGCTGCACATATGAGACAGATAGAAGAAAGAGCGGATAGTTCCGCTCTTCCTGTTATATAGCTCATTAAATAAGCAGCTGTATATATGATTAAATGCTTTAAATCGGTCATCATCAATTTTGTGTATTCTCCGTAGATGAAGTTTCTTTGGACTGATTCTGATTTGAGCCATTTTCAGCAGAAACATCAGTTTCTTTTGCGTCCTGCTGCTCAGAGCTTTCCTGCTTTTCTGTTTCCGCTTCTGAAGCCTGAGATTCGGATTCGGATGAATCTGTCTGGGAAACCTGAGTTTCTTCGGTATGCTGAGGCTTTTGTTCCTGAGAAGATGTTTCCGGAGTTTGCGGTGCTCCGGGCTGATTAGGAACGGGTGCCGGAACCATACCTCCGTTTAACGGTTTATCTCCCATATCCGGCAGTTTTTCTATACGTACCAGAACATTGACCTGAGAATCCTGATCATCCGCAAGCTCGATACCTGCCGGGAGGTACTGAGAAAGATCAAAGGTGATATTGACACTTTCTGTTACCCCGTTAAGGTCGATCTCCGGGAGCTCGAAAACAGTCATGCCTTCTATGATTCCCGGCGATGCTGCGAGAGTCACACTGTCAGGAGAGACTGTGGTGGATTCATACTGGTATCCGGCTGCAGGAGTTCCCGAGACGGATGAAAGCAGATTGATGCTCTTTTCCTTGTGAATGGTCACAGAATAGTTGATGTCGTCAACATTGGCATCTACTTCCTTTAAGTTGTTAAGGGTATTGCCGTTCGCATCATAATATGTGAGCTTCGCGATTCCGTCCTGGTTGGAGGAAATACCTGTAACATCAACTTCGACTCCAATGGATGAGATCCTTCCTATCTCTGATTCAGGACCTGTGAGGTAAGCGGATTCAGGACTCAGGATGATATTGGCAACCTTATAGCCTGACTTAGGGTCTCCTGCGGTCACAGACTTAATATCGAACTTTTTCTTCTGAACGTTTTCGATATTTACCTTGGTGACTGAAGGATGTACCTCCACATCATCGATGATGGTCTCTTTTCCGTTAAGGACCTCGACATAAACCGGTACCGATCCTGTGATACTGTAATCAGAGAGGTCAATATATGCATGGAAATCCGAGCTGGAAATGGTTGAACGCACATCACTTCTTACTTTATATGTGATGTTTACATTGGTTCTGTCTATAGACCAGGTCTTCGAATCTTCTTCAAAGATGTTCTGATTCTTGACTTCCAGTTGAACGCTCTTTGTATCGGTTGTTTCAGGCTTGGAGACATTGACAACCATGATCCATATAACAAAGGCGAGGGCAATGCTTATGCATTTCAGAGAAATATTTTCTGTGAATAATCGTTTGATCATTCCCTTCTCTCCTTTCTGTTATTTCTAAAGAAACGGAAGCGGGGATTCTCGTCGGAAGCTTCTTCCTTCTTGTGGATAGGAAGCATCCCGCGGAGGGCATCCGCATCAACAGCTCTTTTCAGAGCACCGTTGACAGCAACTGAAACTCTGCCAGTCTCTTCTGATACGACGATGGTGATGGCGTCGCAGGTCTCAGATACTCCCAGTGCTGCTCTGTGACGTGTACCGTAATCCTTTGAGATATCTGTATCGGATAAAGGCAGATAGCAGGTTGCGGAAACGATATGGTCTCCCACTATAACTACTGCTCCGTCATGAAGCGGAGTATTCTTTTCGAAAATATTTATAAGAAGAGCCGCTGTGACTTTTCCGTTTATCAGTATTCCTGTCTCTGCTATATCATTGAGAGACTGTTCCTGCTGTATAACGATGAGGGCACCTGTCTTCTTCTTTGCCATCTCGAAGGTGGCCTTGATGATCTCGTTTATGGTGCTCAGGCTGGAATCCTCTGCATCGTTTGGGAAAAGGCTGGTGATGAAGTTACGGCTTCCCAGCTGCTCCAGCGCCTTTCTGAGTTCGGGCTGAAAAATTACAACAGCGGCGATGATGAATGCAGTCGAGATCTTCTCGATTATCCACATGATGGTGGTTAACTGGAAGAACCATGCCACAACGATAAAAGCACCTATGACAACGAGACCCTTGAGAAGCTCAAAGGCACGTGTGTTTTTTATCCAGAGAAGGAATTCATATACTATGACTGCCAGTATGATTATTTCCAGAAAGTTTGTGAAATAAAATGGAGGCAGCAAGCTGAACCAGCTCCGCATCGTTGAAAGAAATTCAGGCATTATCAATCATCCTCGTCTTCTGATTTTAATTTAGGTACGGCTTTGACAAAATAAACGTAATCGTCGTCTTCGAAGCGAAGGCGTTCGGTACGCTGATAGTCCACTGCGTGGAATGCAAAAACATATGCGATGGAAACTATACAGGAAAGTAACAGTCCCGGAAGCATATCTATAAATGAGGTTTCCAATCCGAAATGCATATGACCGAAAAATGTAGTCACTGCAGTTGTAAGGATACCTGCTCCTGCGGCAACGATCCAGCTTTCGTCGAAAGGGATCTGGCTGATAATGAAAACGACCACCACGCAGAGAGCAAAGGCAAGTATGGCAACGATGGCTTCTTTATCCTTGAAAAGATTTCCGAACAGTCCCGCATATGCTGTTGCCATGGCGGTGATGTCACCCTGAGAGGCAGCTACCGCAGTATGTCCTGCCATGTATTCGATGAAATAATACAACATGATGCCTATGGATATGGGCACTATGGACATAAGTCCTAATGATAATCCGGCGATTACCGGGAGAACATAAGGGATATGTATATAAAAGAATAGAGGCACCAGCGCAATGAGTACTGCATGACCGGCGCGAAAGGCTGACTGTATAAGAGAAGCCAAAAGCAGGACCACAACGGCAACAAGAGTTATCTCCAATGATGCGGCATATGCATTACCAAGGATGAAAATGCAGAAAAACACAGGTATGCATGTCCAGGGTAAAAACGAACACAGAACAGCAGCTGCAAAGCATATAAGAGGATTTGACAAAACGTCACTGAAACCCACACGGCTGTTGACTGTTAAAAAACACAAAAATGCTGTAATGGCTTTTGTGACAGGTATCGTCCAATAATCATTTTCCGTATAGAATTTTTGTAAAGTTTCTTTTACTCGTAACATGAATATGCCATGCCTTTCATTTATCTTTCTTTCGAATGCTCAGTATGTCGAGTCCGTCATCATAGTCATCTTCCAGATCTTCATCCAGCCAGCCGCCTTTAGGTGTGGGATCTGTATTCTGGTTCCTGTTCATGTAGGATCTTCTGTCTATAGGATAGTCCAGCCAGCCGCCCTTAGGTTCATCGGAACGGTAGGTATCGTTGCGTATCGGAGTGTAGCGGATATCCGGACTGTCGTAATCATCCAGCTCCTCTTCTCTTCCTCCGCGCTTCACTATGGTATGGAATTTAGGCTTTACCGTTTCCCAGGTGTTCCGCTTGTCATCATATATACGGATCTTTCCGCCGGTCTCCTTGTAATATTCCGATTCATCCTCGTCTATATCCAGGATATCGCTGTCATTTTCCTGCATGCGGAGCAGCTTATCCAGCTTCGCGGCATAGAACAGACTTTTACGGTGGGCAAGATCGTACTTTGCGTTGTATCTGACATAGGCAAGGAAAAGCATGATGACCATGCCTATGAGGTAGATATAAAGTATGGACTGAAGTGATTCCATGATAAACGGTATGTTCAGCTGCAAAAGAACCTCTTCGAGGTTTATGATGGTGAGAACTATCGCTATCAGTATGAAACACAAAGTATAGTAAATGGCAGAGGTAAGGAGTCTTCTGGATATATAATCCCCTTTGAAATGTCTGCTTGTTTCAAGTATCTCCTTGCCTTCTTTTCTTTCATATATGGAAAGCTGCGTCATCAGCCGGATTTTCTCAGCATTTAGCATGTCATTTACCTCAATATCAATATCCGCGTATGCTTCTTGCTCTTTCTGCATAAGGTGACTCAGGATATGAGCCTATGATCTTGTCAAATAGTGTATTGGCATCTTCTGAACGTCCCATGGACTGGTATAGTCTCGCAAGAAGGAACATGTTCTCCGGTTCTTCACGTATGGTGACACTGAGAAGATACAATTCAGCAGCATTCTGCTGGTTTCCACCATTCCATGCGTTTGTGGCATTATCGGAAAGCTGCTGGTAAACCGAGCTTTCCATGATGTGCTTGATGTTCTGATACTGGGACATCAGATTCTCATCCGATATCTGTGATGCATCAAGTCCTGTATAGAGCTGTGCCGCAAGCACTATATCGCCGCTTTCATAAGCCTGATTGATCTGTGTGAGTGCACGGTACTGCCCCATGAAAGATTCATTGGCATTCTGGAACTGCTGAATCTGAATGGCTGCTTCCTGATACTGCTTCTCCAGTTCATCACACTTCTCCTCCAGATCAGTGATCCTTCCGTTTGCGATGGAAAGCTTATCTGTATAGGAAATGACTTCCTGATTGTTATTCGCATTGAGAGCTCTGGTCTTTGCGGGAAGTATCAGCAGGTTGAATGTGAAAAGGGCAAGTACTACACCTATGAGGATGTATACAACTACCATCCATGGTGAAACTTCCTTTACCTCCTGTGGTATGAGCACATCGTCATCGGTCATCTTACGATGAGAGAAAGCGTTCTTCAGCTTGCTCTGCTCTACTTCCTTACGGCCTGTGTTCTGTTTTACTTCATCCATAAGGACAAGTGCCTTAGGATTGTTTCTGTCTATCTTTAAAACCTTGTAGAGACTGCGTCCTGCCTTTACCCAGTTTTCACGCTTCATATAAAGAAGGGCGAGAAGGATGTGTGCCTTTACATAATTCGGACTGTCCTGAATAACCTGATTGAGCTGCATTATAGCCAGATCCTCGTTGTTGGTCTGGGCATATAACAGAGCCTGATTATATCTTTTTACGTTGTCGGTACATATACGGAGTATGGCGGGTTTGCGCTGAACCTCTCCGAGATATTCATCGGCAATGTTTCCATTAGGATTCAGGTTGTTGCTTATGATCCACTGAACCAGTGCATCGGCGGTCTCGCCGCATTCAAAAAATATGAGCCCCAGAAGGTTTCTGGCATCTATCTGATATTTATTATAATGCAGTGATTTTTTGAGCAGCTCTGCTGCACCGCTCAGATCACGCAGTCTGGCTCTTTCGAGACCGAGATTGTAGTAGCAGTTCGCTATACGATCAAGAGTTATATCGTATTTCATTAGTCGTTATCCTTCTTCGTTTCGATAGCATCTTCTATAAGTTTAGTCATGATATCATTCATGTCTGTAAGATCCATCTTGACGATGGCTTCTTCTATCTGCTCTACATCGAGGCTCTTTTTAAAACGCTTTATTTCTTCTTCGTAGTTTATCATTATAATTCTTTCTTTTTTAAGCTTTATTACAGCTTCATATATTATGATGATGCTGTTCTTGACACAAATTGATGTTTCAATTAGAATCTGCAAAGTACTACATATAAGTACACTTTCAGATATTAAGTCATCTATTAAGTTTAGCACATCTTATTTTTGCATTCAAGGAAGTTGACCTTGACAGTAAGAGGCAGTAATAAAAACTTAAGCATTGTATATGAATGGCGTAGACCATTGACAGGAGGATAAATTGGAAGGTTTAGTGAATTTATTGACTGAGAATATGAGGGGCGTTCTTTCCAGGGAATCGGTGGTATTTATCATTTCCATGATGCCGATACTTGAACTTCGAGGAGGACTTCTTGCAGCGTCACTTCTGGATGTTGCCTATCTGAAGGCGTTGGGGATATGCATAGTAGGTAATCTTCTTCCGATACCTTTTGTGCTTTTGTTTATTGAGAGGATCATCCTGTTTCTGGAAAAATTCGGACCGACAAAAAAGATCGCCATGCTGCTGAGGAGAAAGGTTGAAAAGAAACAGGCTTCCATAGAGAAATACGATTTTTGGGGACTTACACTTTTTGTGGGCATTCCTCTTCCGGGAACCGGCGCTTGGACAGGTTCACTGGTGGCAGGACTTCTCCATATACCTCTTAAAAAATCTGTTCCCGCCATACTTACAGGTATACTGATGGCATCATTTATCATGTCTATAGTATCCTATGGGGTTCTGGGAAATATCGTAGGCTGAATTATAAAGAACATGCCCGCACCTTTTGGTGCGGGCTTTTTGATGTCATAATCTTTGGTTGGCTAAAGCTCAGTGGAAACTATACTTATCTTCGATTCTACATTAGGGAAACAAAAAAAGCACCGGTATACCGATGCTTCATACAATGCGGAGAAAGGGATTTGAACCCTCAAGAGTGTTACCTCACACGGACCTGAACCGTGCGCGTCTGCCGTTCCGCCACCTCCGCGAACTTCTAAATATTAGCATATAGAAACACCTCAGTCAACCTTAAATTTAAGAGTATGCTCCTTTTACACATGAAGACGTTACACGATCCACTGACAAAAAAAGAACCCGATGCATAAACACCGGGTTCTTTACTGCAATTTAAAATTACTTGTTAAGCTGAGCCTTTGCTGTCTCTGCAAGCTTTGCGAATCCCTCTGGATCAGCGATAGCTACCTCAGAAAGCATCTTACGGTTCATGTCAACACCAGCTGACTTGAGACCGAACATGAACTTGCTGTATGAAAGACCGTTAAGTCTTGCAGCAGCGTTGATACGAGCGATCCAGAGCTGTCTGAACTGTCTCTTTCTCTCCTTACGTCCTCTGTAAGACTCTGTGAGAGCTCTCATTACGCTCTGCTTAGCTACTCTATAGTGCTTTGAACGAGATCCTCTGTAGCCCTTTGCCAGCTTGAGTACTCTATTATGCTTCTTCTTAGCGTTTAATCCGCCCTTAATTCTCATTTTAATTTCCTCCTCTAAGGCCTACAAATTAAAGATATGGAAGAATCTTCTTCATTGTCTTTACGTTTGTTGCATCAACTACAGTATCCTTGCGAAGACCTCTCTTACGCTTAGTTGTCTTCTTTGTAAGGATGTGGGACTTATAAGCCTTGTTTCTTACGAGCTTACCAGTTCCGGTAACCTTAAAGCGCTTAGCAGCGGCTTTCTTTGTCTTAAGCTTTAACTGTGCCATATTAGCCTCCTGTGAATTTACTTTTTAGGGCTTATAACAATCGCCATATTTCTGCCTTCGATCTTTGCAGGCTTGTCAAGAACAGCAATGTCCTTTAACTTCTCTGCAAACTCATCAAGAATGTACTTGGACTGATTCATACGTGACATCTCACGACCTCTGAATCTGAGAGCAACCTTGACCTTGTTGCCCTTCTCAAGGAATTTTCTTGCAGCACCTAACTTTGTGTTGAGGTCGTTGGTATCGATGTTCGGTGTCATACGAATCTCTTTGATCTCAGTTACATGCTGGTTCTTCTTGGCTTCTTTTTCCTTGCGCATCATCTCGTAGCGATACTTACCGAAGTCAGCGATCTTGACAACTGGTGGTGTTGCGTTAGCAGCGATCTTGATAAGGTCAAGGTCTGCTTCCTTAGCCATCATATAAGCGTCCTTGGAGGACATAACACCTAACTGGTCTCCGTTTGCTCCAATTACTCTTACCTCTTTGTCTCTGATCTGCTCGTTTATCTCGATGTCTGCGTTTTTCTTAATAGCCATAAACTCCTCTCCATAGTAAATCTATATATACAAAAATATGGTGGATTGTAAGCCAAATCCACCATAATGAATATACACGAAGTAATAATCAAATATGAACCCGGGTCAGTATCGTACTGCCGAGGTGAGGTGGATACCTACTTTCCTGTGTCTAAACGACTTTCAAATGATACCACCTGACTTATCATGTGTCAAGCATATTTATAAAAGTCATTAATTTACTCTTTCTATTGCTGTAAAAGCACAGCTTCCTGATGATAAAGGATGTACCGGATGCTTTTACTCCTCCGTTTTTTCCGGAGTATCGATGATGTCATCGATTATAGCATAAATGTCTGAAAGTCCCTGCTTTGTTTCGGATGAAAATGGAATCATGACACAATTTGTTGTGGCATTGAGGCACTTTCTGATGACATCTGTCTGCTTCTTTATCTGAGAACGCTTGATCTTATCAGCCTTCGTCAGAATAACGATAGGCTCAAATCCCGTAGACTGCTTCACAAAATCAAACATCTGAACATCCTGCTTAGAAGGCTCGTGTCTGATATCGACGAACTGGATGACCTCCTCTATGTCCTCGGAGGTCTGGAGATACTTGTTGATCATGCGTCCCCACTTTTCCTGCTCTACAGCTCCGGTAGCGGCATAACCGTAGCCCGGAAGGTCAACGAGGTAAAAGCGCTCGTTTATATTGTAAAAGTTAATAGTTCGTGTTTTTCCCGGAGTCGAACTGGTACGGGCATAGTTCTTTCGGTTGATGAAAGCATTGATAAATGAAGACTTACCAACGTTGGATCTTCCTGCCATAACGAACTCTGGCTTTCCTGTTGAAGGAAGTTCTGATTTGACTCCCAGTACCTGCTCAAGGTTAACTGATACTATTTTCAATGTTATCTCCTATTACTATTCTGGTGCCGATGTACGGCACCGGATATTTTATGCTGACTGGTCTTCGTCCTTGTCAAAGAACGGAGAGCCACTGTGTGAGATAGATGCATTTACAGTATCCTCATCCTTGTGTGTCACTACCGGATCACCGTTGTTGTTGACCACGTCCTCAGTGATCTCAACTACGGAGATATCAGGCTCTGACGGGATCTCATACATGATATCTGTCATCATATCTTCCATGATTGAACGGAGACCTCTGGCACCTGTTTTACGTGCTACAGCCTTCTGTGCGATGGCTGTAACAGCGTCCTCTGTGAACTCCAGATTTACGCCGTCGATCTCGAACAGCTTCTGATACTGCTTGATAAGAGCGTTCTTCGGGGTTGTGAGGATCTGCTTAAGTGTATCTACGTCGTGAGACTGTAATGTTACATCAACAGGTACTCTTCCGATGAACTCAGGGATCAGACCAAACTTAACGAGATCCTCAGGCTGAACCTCCTTGAGTACGTCGTCATAGTTCTCCTTGTTCTTTTCAACAATCTCTGCACCGAATCCGATAGAGCCTGATGCGATACGCTTTTCGATAATATGCTCAAGTCCGTCAAATGCTCCACCGCAGATGAAGAGGATGTTTGTTGTATCGATCTGGATAAGCTCCTGCTGTGGATGCTTTCTGCCGCCCTGTGGAGGCACTGATGCAACTGTACCCTCAAGGATCTTGAGGAGTGCCTGCTGTACACCCTCGCCTGATACGTCTCTTGTGATGGAGACATTCTCAGACTTTTTGGTGATCTTATCGATCTCATCGATGTAGATGATACCTATCTCTGCACGTTTGATGTCATAGTCCGCAGCCTGAATGAGCTTCAGAAGTATATTCTCTACGTCTTCACCAACGTAGCCTGCTTCTGTCAATGCTGTCGCATCGGCAATGGCAAAAGGAACACCAAGTATTTTTGCAAGAGTCTGTGCGAGATATGTCTTACCTGTACCTGTTGGTCCTACCATAAGGATGTTGGATTTCTGAACATCGATATCCTTGATCTTAGATGTAATTCTCTTGTAGTGGTTATACACTGCGACAGAAAGGACCTTCTTCGCTTCATCCTGTCCGATTACAAATTCATCAAGAAATTCCTTTATCTCCTTCGGTTTAAGAAGGCGGATATCGGATGTATCTGTGGTTGTCTCGTCAGTGCCGTTCTCTTCGTCGAGTATCTCCTGGCATAAGTCAACGCACTCGTCACAAATATAAGTGTTGTTGAGACCAGCAATTAATTTGTGAACCTGCTTGGCAGACTTTCCGCAAAAGGAGCAGCGGATCTTGTCTTCTGGTTTCATTGCCATATTTATACCTCTTTATATCCTAATATACTTGTCGCGGAATTATTTCTTACTTGCAAGGCCCTGATCACGAGACTTGAAGATATGGTCTACGATACCATACTCAAGAGCCTGCTCTGCTGTCATCCAGTGATCACGCTCTGTATCAGCCATGACCTTCTCAAAAGGCTGTCCGCAGTTTGCGGCAAGGATCTCGGCCATGTGCTTCTTTGTTCTGAGGATCCACTCTGCAGTGATCTGGATCTCTGTTGCCTGACCCTGAGCTCCGCCTGATGGCTGGTGGATCATGACTTCAGCATTAGGTAAGATCATACGCTTGCCCTTTGTTCCTCCGGCAAGAAGGAAAGCACCCATGGAAGCGGCCATACCTACACAGATGGTAGATACGTCACACTTGATGTACTGCATGGTGTCATAGATAGCCATACCGTCAGTGATGACACCTCCCGGGCTGTTGATGTAAAGGCTGATATCCTTGTCCGGATCCTCGGACTCAAGGAATAAAAGCTGAGCTACTACCAGAGAAGCTGTGTCATGATTAACCTCATCTCCGAGGAAAACGATACGCTCATTTAAAAGTCTTGAAAAAATATCATAAGAACGCTCGCCTCTGGAAGTAGACTGAATAACATAAGGAATTGTTGTAATGTCACTAAAATTCATACTATTTCATCCTCCATTGTGAATTCATTGTACTATTATCTAAAATTGAAAACAATAAAGCGGCACTTCACAAATGGGCACCGGTACATGCATAAAAGCCCGGCGAACCGCGTTGTGATCTGCATCCTGTGATCATGCAGCCATTCACAGTGTGCTTGATTTGCGACCGGGCATTATACATTAAAATCAAAAGAGCGATGCAGGTTAGTACTGCATCGCTCCGGAAATTTAAAGTTGATTAGTTCTCAGAAGTCTCTTCTTCGTCCTTCTCAGCCTTCTTTGACTTCTTCTCAGCCTTTACGAGATTAGCCTCTGAAACGAGGAAGTCTACAGTCTCCTGGAATGCAAGATCCTTCTTCATGCTCTCCTTCTGAGAATCAGTAACGTTCTTCATAAGATCAGCTACTTCCATCTTGTACTGCTCAGCGATCTTCTTGAACTCTTCGTCTACACGCTCGTCAGAAACAGTGATGTTCTCAGCCTTCATAACAGCCTCGATAACGAGAGATGTCTTGATGTTTCTAACAGCGCTGTCCTTCATCTGCTCTCTGAGCTGCTCAACAGTCTGTCCTGTGATCTTTAAGTACTGATCCATAGGGATGCCCTGCTGCTGAAGTCTCATCTGGTAGTCATATACCATGTTATCGAGCTGAGCGTCGATCATAGGCTGTGGAATCTCAACAGTAGCGTTCTCAACTACCTTTGCGATTACGCTGTTCTCGTTAGCTGTAGTAGCTGACTTCTCCTTAAGCTCCTTGAGAGACTTCTTAAGGTCCTTCTTGTACTCGTCAAGAGTATCGAACTCAGAAACCTCAGATGCGAACTCGTCATCTGCTGCAGGAACCTGCTTCTCCTTAACAACCTTGATAGTTGTCTTGAAAAGAGCTGCCTTGCCGGCGAGGTCCTTAGCACCGTACTCCTCTGGGAATGTAACATTGACATCAACAGTCTCGCCAGCCTTGTGACCGATGAGCTGATCCTCGAAACCAGGGATGAATGTACCTGAACCGATTGTAAGAGGATAATCCTCACCCTTGCCGCCTTCGAACTCCTTGCCGTCTACTGAACCAACAAAGTCGATAGTTGCGATATCGTTCTTCTTGATTGCGCGGTCAACATCGATAACGCGAGCGTTCTTCTCAAGCTCCTGCTTAAGCTTCTCGTTTACTTCCTTTGCAGAAACTGTTGTATCAGCCTTCTCAACTGTTACACCCTTGTACTCACCGAGAGTAACCTCTGGCTTTACAGCAACTGTAGCTGTGTAGATAAGGTTCTTATCTGTACCGATCTGCTCAACGCCGATCTCCGGACGAGATACGATCTCGAGACCTGACTCCTTTGCAGCTGCAGGGTATGTCTTGTCAAGGATCTCGTTAAGTGCATCCTCGAAGAATACCTGTGGTCCATACATCTTCTCGATCATTGCCTTTGGTGCTTTTCCCTTGCGGAAGCCCTGAAGATTGAAACGGCCCTTGTTCTTGTTATATGCTGTGTCAATGGCCTTTAAGAATTCAGCATTATCAACCTCTACGGTCAGCTTGGCCATATTGTTCTCAAGATTTTCAACTTTAACGCTCATTAAGAGTACCTCCAAAACTTATCGTTTCTTAATTGTTTTATATGTAACCCACAGGGGAAATGCGCATACTTCTCCCGTAAGTAAACACGTCCGAGGACAGAGTATAACACGTACTCCCTTTTATAGCAAGGATTTTTGCTTTTTGAGTAGTGTCTGTCGGGGCTGAAACTGCCTTCAGCTCTTCTTTAAGGCTGAAGGCAGTATGCCTCGGGCGAGCCTTGCGTTGCTGTATTCGCCACCTGCGGTGACATCCTTACCGAACCATTCGGGTGCTACGAAGGAGTTTTCTTCTTCTATGGAATCGAACTCCACCTCTACAAGGCTGCATCCCTGAAGCTCGCCTTCAAAGATATCAAGCTCTGCAGTGAGCTTTCCGAGAGGTACCATGTATCTGGTTTTCTTTATCACAGATCCCTCATGTTTTTTTAAGAGATTATCGTAGGAAGCCTTGTCCAAAGGAAGGTTATATTCTTCGTGGGCAAAATCCCCCTGTCCCTTGTAGGTCAGCTCATATTTTTCGAAGTCTGCACTTTTATCATGTCTTATGCGTATGGTCGGTGTGAAGTTCAGGTATGCCTGCTCTATTTCTCTGGCCTTGTATATGGAGAGGTCTCCGGGCATTTCTTTTACAAGGAATTTTCTTTCTATTTCCATTCCCATAGTGTTTCTCCTTAAATTGAATTCAGATACAGTGACACTTCGTGCACTCTCTCGTTTTATCCTCTTTACCATACTGATTATTTCCGTGAGGCATGTGACACTTCGTGCACTCTCGTTTTATCCACATCCTTTTATACCAAAAAAAGAGCCGGACATAAAGTCCGACTCTCTATAAACAGATGAATTACTCTGCGTCAGTCTCTGCTACTGCAGCGATGTCTACATCAGCAACATCAGCGTTCTCATCAGCATCCGGAAGAAGTGCCTTCATGCTGAGTGAGATCTTGTGGTTGTCGATATCGAGATCAACGATCTTTGCCTCGATATCCTGTCCAACTGTAAGAACATCAGATGGCTTGTTTACATGCTCCTTAGAGATCTGAGAAACATGAAGAAGTGCATCGATGCCCTTCTCAAGCTCTACGAATGCCCCGAAGTCAGTCATACGTGCAACTGTACCGTTTACAGTTGTACCTACAGCGAACTTAACCTCTGCATCCTTCCAAGGATTCTCATCAGGGAACTTACGTGTAAGAGCGATTCTCTCGCCGTTGATCTCCTTAACCATAGCTGTAACTTCCTGACCAGCCTTGAAGATCTTCTTAGGATTCTCGATTCTTCCCCATGACATCTCTGAGATGTGAAGAAGACCGTCAGCACCGCCGAGATCGATGAATGCACCGAAATCTGTAAGGTTCTTAACAACACCTGTACGGATATCGCCTACATTAAGCTCTGAGAAGAGCTTGTCGTGCTGCTCCTTCTTTGTAGCAGTCATAAGCTGCTTTCTGTCACCGATTACTCTGCGCTTCATCGGATTGAACTCTGTGATAACAAACTGGACATCCTGTCCCTGGTACTTGGTAAGATCTCTCTCAAATGTATCTGAAACAAGTGATGCAGGAATAAATACTCTAGCGCCGTTGACCTCAACGTTGAGACCACCCTTAACAACCTGTACAACCTTTCCTGTAAGAACAGTCTGGTTCTCGAAAGCTTCCTTGAGCTCCTCAGATGCCTTGGATGCGATTGCTTCTCTGTGAGAAAGTGCAACCTGGCCTTCGCCATCGTTTACCTTCTTTACCTTGCACTCAATTTCGTCGCCGACATTGACTACTGTGGTGAGGTCTAATGTATTGTCTGCGCTGTAATCGCTTCTTGTCATAATACCATCTGACTTGTACCCAATGTTGAGTGCAATCTCGTCTGGCTTAACACTAATAACCTTACCAGTAACAATCTCCCCTGCATGAATAGATTTTAATGATGCGTCAAGCATCTGTTCAAAACTCATTTCTGACATAATTTTGAACCTCCTCAATAATTTCTTTCGGGGTGCTTGCCCCAGCCGTAATACCTACGTTTTGAATCGCGCCATCGTAACTAAAGTTAAGATCGTGAACCGTCTGTATCAACTGGGTAACTGGACACTGGTCTTTGCAAATCTCATATAACTTTTTCGTGTTGGATGAACTGCTTCCTCCAATAACAATCATGGCATCGGAGCGTCTTGCCAACTCCTTTGCTTCCGACTGCCTCTCGAAAGTCGCGTTACAAATCGTATTAATAGCATTAACATCATAAAACTTTTTTTTCAAAATTTCAATGATTTGTTTAAATTTGTCTGCATTGAATGTGGTTTGTGAGAGAACCACGATTTTTTCGCCTTCTCCATTAGGAAGCTTTTCTGCAGACTCTATGTCGGGGATGGCTGAAATACTGCCTTCCGCCCATCCCATGATGCCTATCACCTCAGGATGTTCAGGATTGCCGACTATAAAAACTTTTTCTTTTTCTGAGCTGTGTTTGTTGGCAAGCTTCTGTATCTTCTGAACGAAGGGACAGGATGCGTCTACGATCTCTATACAGCGTTCCTTCAGGATGCTGTAGACCGATCTCGGAACTCCGTGTGCCCTTATGATGACTATACCGTCTTTAAGTGACCTGAGGTCATCCTCATCATTAAGGATCTCAACACCGAAGGAGCTTATCTTGTCAACAACTGTTTCGTTGTGAACTATGGGACCGTAGGTGTATATCTGCTTACGTTCCTTCTCGGGCTTTTGTAATTCCCTGTCGATGATTTCATAAACCGTATCCACCGCTCTCTGCACGCCAAAGCAGAATCCGGCGGTCTTTGCTAATGTTACATTCATTTATCTGTGATTCCTTCTGACTGATTTTATCTGTGCATGGCGATATCAAGAATAGCATCTATGGTCTCATCGATGGTAAGGTCTGAACTGTCAACCAGAACGGCATCGGGAACCTGTACAAGAGGTGAGTTTTCTCTGTGCATATCTCTGTAGTCGCGCTCTTCTATCTCCTTCTCGACTTCCTTTATATCGCAGGACTCACCCTTTTCTCTTAATTCGTTGGCTCGTCTTCTGGCACGCTCTTTAACTGAGGCTGTGAGATAGATTTTTGTATCCGCATTTGGAAGGACCTTTGAGCCAATGTCTCTGCCGTCCATGACTACTGAAGTGGTGGACGCAAGCTTCTGCTGAAGGCTCACGAGCTTGTCACGTACAGGCTGGTACTGGGAAACGGTTGATGCGGCTTCTCCAACCTCCTGAGTACGGATCTTTGTGCTCACATTCTCTCCGTTCAGGAAAACCTGCTGAACTCCTTCGTCATCATAGGCGATGGAAATATCTATATCCTTTATCTTCTCAACAACTGCGTCCTCATCAGTGATGGAAATACCGTTCAAAAGGCAGTAAAGACCTACTGTGCGGTACATGGCACCGGTGTCTATATATACATATCCAAGCTCCTTGGAAACTGCCTTTGCTATGGTTGATTTTCCGGCACCTGCAGGGCCGTCGATTGCTATGCTGTATGGCATAATAAATGACCTCTTTCTATATAAAAGTGATTCCGGGTAAAAGCCCGGATCTGATGATGAATCAGAGCTTTTCTGAAACCATGAACAAATGGTGCTTCGAAAGCATACGTAAAAATCTCGTCAAAAGTCCATGGCAGTATAAGTCTTATCACAAATGTTCTTTGAAATCCACATTCAAAAACTTTAATCTTTTTTATCCCCATCATTACAGGTATGTGGGCAATGCTTACATAGAGCACATCACTGCCGGATGGTGGCTGCGGAGTATCCTGCGAGATGTCCGGTAGAGAATGCCATCTGCATGTTGAAACCGCCTGTGTATCCGTCAACATCGAGAACCTCGCCGGCGAAATAAAGACCGGAGATCTTTTTTGATTCCATGGTCTTTGGACTTATGTCCTTTACGGAAACTCCGCCCTGAGTCACGATGGCTTCCTTGAAGCTGCCTGTGCCGCTCAATGTGAAATCAAAGTTACGTATGAGATTCAGAATCTGCTTTCTTGAGTTCTTGTCTACCTCAGTAACCTTTTTGTTAATGTCTACCCCTCTCTTTGCGAGCCTATCCACGAAAACAGGGATAAGCTGGGATGGAAGCAGGTTTGAGAAGGCATTTCTCAGCTCCTTATTTCTGAACTCCTGGAAATCCCTGAGGATTCTTTCGTCAAGCTGAGAGTCCGGAAGAGCAGGCTTCAGGTCTATATGTACTGTCAGGATCTTCCGCTTACTGTGGTCGGAAGCATTGAGAAATCTGGTAATGATGGCTGAGGCTGAAATGATAACAGGTCCTCTCAGACCCTCCTGTATGAAATCAAGCTCTCCGAAATCCCTGTAATAGCTCTTTCCGTCCTCATCAGTGATATCAATGCTTATATTCCTGAGACTGAGGCCCTTAAGCTTAAAAATGTCAGGCTCATGAACATTGAGACAGACAAGGGAAGGATAGGTTTCCGTAACGTTCATTCCCGCATCCTTCGCAAATCTGTAGCCGTCTCCTGTGGAGCCTGTGGACGGGTAGGCGAGACCACCGGTACAGACTATGATACGGTCTGCAGGGTATCTTCCGTGAGAGGTCTCGACACCGCGTACTTTTTCGTTCTGGATCACGAGACGCTTCACTTCAGTCTTATAATGTATCTCTACCTGAAGCTTCTTCAGGTAATGCTTTAATGCATCGGTGATGCTGTAGGCATGATCAGACACAGGGAAAACTCTGTCGCCTCGTTCTGTTTTTGTGCGGCAGCCGTTCTGCTCCAGCATGTCTATGAGATCCTGATTTGTGAAATCATAAAGAGCGGAATAAAGAAATCTCGGATTGGTAACATAGCTTTTGAAAAAATCCTCTATGCTCTGGGCATTGGTCATATTTCCTCTGCCCTTTCCTGTTATGAATATCTTTTTTCCGAGCTTATCGTTTTTTTCTAAAAGATGCACTTCGGCATCAGGGTTCGTTTCCTTTGCGGATATGGCAGCCAGCATACCTGCTGCACCACCGCCGATTACATATATCTTCAAGGGATACCTTTCTATAAAAAGTGTAGTGTTTAAGATGTCGATACCGTTCCGCTTCGGATCTTTACATTCGTATCAGCATCAAGAGTGCCATTCTAACATGTGAGGTATGTCTTGTAAATCGGAGCATTAAAAAGTACCCGGGTTTTAAAGCCCGGGTACAGCATGTTCATAAATTTATTTTATCGGAGCACTTAAAACAAACATATTATATATTGCTTTAATTGCTTTTTCAAAGTCTTCATTTCTTACACCGATGATGATGTTATACTCGCTGGAGCCCTGATCGATCATCTTAATGTTTATATACTCATGTGCAAGTGCTGAGAAGATCCTTCCGGCAACACCTCTTGATGACTTCATGCCACGACCTACTACGGCAACGAGGGCGATGTCTGATTCAAGCTCGATGAGATCAGGATTAACCGCACGCTGAATTCCGTTCAGAACTTTCTGCTCACAGCACTCCAGCTCTTCCTGATGTATAACGAGGGTCATGGTATCGATACCTGAAGGAAGGTGCTCGAAGGAAATATGATTATCCTCGAGAACTGTAAGTACCTTACGTCCGAAACCGATCTCTGCATTCATCATCGCCTTTTCGATATTGAGTGCACAGAAGTCCTTCTTGCCGCTGACACCGGTGATGACGAAACGAGGCTTCTTTAATGTATCCTGTACTATAAGTGTGCCATGGTCGTCAGGTCTGTTGGTGTTCTTGATCTGGATAGGAATACCTTCCTTACGGACAGGGAAGATGGCATCCTCATGAAGTACTCCTGCACCCATGTAGCTGAGCTCTCTGAGCTCACGATAGGTGATGTAGTCTATGACCTCAGGATCCTTTACGATACGAGGATCGGCAACCAGGAATCCTGAAACATCGGTCCAGTTTTCATAGAGATCCACATGCTCTGCAGCTGCGATAAGTGAACCTGTCACATCTGATCCTCCACGGCTGAAGGTTACGATATCTCCATCCTCGTTGGCACCGTAGAAACCGGGGAAAACGGCATACTCAACATCCTTGAGAGCTTCTCTGATGGCAGCTTCTGTCTTTACGTAATCGCAGCTTCTGTCACTCTTGAAAACAAAACATGAGGCTGAGTCAACGAAGGTAAAGCCGAGATATGCGGCCATGAGCTTTGCGTTCAGGAACTCTCCTCTGGATGCGGCATAGTCCTTACCTGCACCGTCCAGAAGATCATGAGCGATCTTGTCGAAATCCTCATCGAGACTGATGTCGAGACCGAGACCATCGATGATTTCCTGATAGCGGTCCTTGATCTTTGTGAG
Organism: Oribacterium sp. C9; assembly: GCF_002007235.1. Lineage (GTDB taxonomy): Bacteria > Bacillota > Clostridia > Lachnospirales > Lachnospiraceae > Oribacterium. The sequence continues at coordinate 40,245 of NZ_MUHW01000019.1, read as the reverse complement.
AATAGGTTTGAAGTTCTGATCAGATGATGCAGCATTGTAAAGCTGATACAGCATGTCAGTGACCTTGGTATCCTGAGAATCTCTCTTTCCCGGAGCAGAAACAACGATATAATGTCTTGATTCATCAGACAGTATGATGTTCTTTACCTTTGTGAACTGCTCTGCTGATGCACATGAACTACCACCGAACTTTGCTACTTTAACCATGATTACTCCCTCATCCAATGCAGATTTTATGTTATGGAACTTCTTTTTAACATTATTACGAATTATAGCATTTACAGATTTTTTTACAATATTTCTTATGTATCAATCTAATATATCAGGTATTCCAAATATGATCCTTTAAAATAAATAAGTGTCATAGGTCCGTACAGGACTTATGACACTCTGGGATAGTTTATTCGTTTCTTATGGCAGCCAGAGGACTCAGTTTCATTGCGCGGACTGCAGGCACATATCCGGCGACAGAGCCCACTGCTATGGCGAAGATGATGGCGAAAGCGGCGAGCCACAGAGGAATATATGAAAGGGAGCCTCCCTCGCTGTAGCCTATGAACATGGAAACAGATTCTCCGTTATCCGAGGTCAGAAAGTTGATTATAAAAGAAATCAGGTAACTGACCATAAGCCCGGCTATCCCGCCCATGAGACCTATGATACCGGATTCAAAAAGGAACATGTTTCTGATATCGGACATATCACATCCAAGGACCTTCATGACGCCGATCTCCTTTGTTCTTTCATATATGGACATCATCATGGTGTTCATGATTCCTATGGCGGCAACCAGAAGGGATACTCCGCCTATTCCGCCGAGGACCATCTGAACCATACCGAGCTGCTGTTGGGCGGATTCCAGCCACTCCATGTTGGAGTTCACGCTGAAGCCCATGTCTGCCAGCTGCTTCTGTACTTCTTTGACATTGTTCATGTCGTCCACAAAGACATAGATGGTGTCATAAACATAGTAGGTATAGGCTTTACCGTTCTTCGTGGTCCTGGGGGCAGGAACCAGAGCTTTTTTATATAGCTTACGCAAGAACTTTTTCAGTGTATCTATATCCGCGTATGCGTTGTAGCTGTTCTCTGACCAGTCATCCTTGCCGCCTGAAAGTATGCCGCTTACCGGTATGATGTACTTCTTCTGCTTTTTAACGGTATCACTTTCGGAATCGGAATTACTCCTTTTTTCCGAATAGTCGGAGGCTGGAAAAGTCAGAAAGATCGTATCCTTGTACGGATCTATCTCCATACTTTCATAGGTCTTTGTTTTATAGAATGAATTGTACAGGATCTGGTTTCCGTAGATGAGGCTCAACTCATTCTGATCCTTTTTCGGTATCTCTCCGCACTCCCTCAGCTTAAGCTGTGAAAGATAATACTGTGAAACGCCACGGATCGTGAAATCACTTTCTGCTCCGTTACACTTTGCGGAAACACTCACATCCAGCGCAGGACTTACTTCCACAACGTGGTCGAGGGCCCGGAACCTCTCGACATTGTCATCGGTGAGCTCCGTCAGCTGTTTGTTCTTTTCACTGCTGTCATTTCGCTCATAGCTTTCGTACACCCGGATCATGGTGAGTGAGCCCTCATCCTGATAGGACTTGAGCATCATCTGACTCATGCCGAGACCGAGACTGACCATGACAACTATGGATGCTGTTCCTATGACAACACCCAGTATGGTGAGAAAGGTCCTGGTCTTTCTTCTTTTCAGATTACTTAGAGCTAATTTGAATAAATCATACAGTCTCATCTATATCCTGCTCTTTAGCCTTCTTTTTCTTCTTATAAAAGATAACTCCGCCTGTCACTGCCATAACAATTAAAATGATCGCTGCCGGAAGCTTTATTTTTTCAAAAATACCGGTGCTTTCATTTTCTTCACCCTCATCCATCATGTCGAGATCGACATCCTCCATGGGCTCTGTTACGAAGAGACTGATGGTCTCATTTTGAGTGGACTGCTCACCGTTGATATCCTCATAAGTGATGATTACATCGATGGTACCGTCATCCTCAGTAGGCATAAGTCCCTGTATCATGGCGTCAACGGAGCCTGATTCTCCGGGCTTAATGTTTCCGACGTAGGTGCTTGTGCTCTGAATGGAATCAGCGGAAAAGTCCACAGTGACATTGTAAAGAGTCACCTTGCCTGTGTTGTTGATGTTGAACATGACATTGGACTCACTTCCCACATCCACGGGGTTCGGAGCGATGTCAAAGCCGGTACAGGATAAACGAGCCACCTGTTTCACCATGATATCCAGAGTGACCTTTTCTTCTGCGTTTTTGAATTCCGGAGAATCGTACTTCTCGTTAACTGTGAGAGCGTATGCCTTCGGAGTTACGCCTGCAGCAGCTATCATGGTCCAGGAAACCTCCTTTGATTCTCCGGCCTTCAGTTCATTGATAACTGTGGAGTTGGCACCGTTTTCTGTGGAGAATACGGCAGAGCTGTCTGTTTTTTCAGAGTCCAAAGTCAAAAGAATGTTGCTTGCACTGATGTCGGTACTTGCATTCTGTAATTCCACAACCAGCTTAAAAGCCTGTCCTGCATATACGGATTCAGGCTCTGTATGGTATCCGGAAACTACAAGTCGTGCCTTGGTACGGTCGTTGGCATTGAACTCTCTGGTCCTTTCGGTATCCTCGGTATCGTTCATGCCCTGATTGTTGATGTTAATATAAAAAATATGATTCTCTTTGGTAAGCAGTGTTGCCTCAGGGGTACTCTTGTAGGTCACAGTATAGCTTATAGGATAGTATCCGCTGGCAGCGTTCCTCTTTATGTTCATGGAGTAGACAGGGCTTATGGTCTGGTCAGGCTCGACCTGAGTGAAAACCTGATCATAGTTCGACTGGCTTATCTCGAATGGGAACTGCTTTGATGCAGAGGATTTTGCCAATGCTGTATTCTGCATTTCAGAGCTTCCATCGAGAGAATTCTCCATGTGTACGGTGACATCATAGAGTGTTCTGTTTGTCTGGTTTCTGAAATTTACAGAATAGTTCATAGGCTCAGGATAATTTGCACCGGGTGTGGTCTGGTTCTCTCCTACTGCAAATGCTGACTGCTTTTCTGTTGTGGCAGGATTTTTTACTTCTCCTGCGGAAAGCACAGAGATATTTACGAACTCCGCTCTGTTCAGGCTTCCGTAGGAACCTGAAGAGTTGTACGGGACATCATAAAAAATGGAAACAGGTACAGCATAGTAGCCCGGATCTATATCACTTCTTATATGAACGTTAAAGGTGATCTCCTGATACTCTCCCTTTTTCAGAGTGCCAAGCTTTTTCTCCTGAGTCATGGTAGAAGCATTGATCTCAAGGGGATAGGTACCTCCGTCTACAGGGTATGTGAGTCCGAGGGAAGCATTGTAAGCACGTGAAGCACCGGCTTGGAAACCTTCATTGTAGGCTTCTGATTCTTCTGACTCATCATCAGGGTCGTAGGGGTTCGATTTGTTGGCACTTGGAACGATACCGTTGGTGTTTACCAGATTCTGATCCTGTGAGAGACGGACTCTTACGTTGTTGATCTCATCTGTCTTTGGATTATAGAGACCGTTCACACCGTTGTAACCGATTCTGACCTTTAGTTGCATGTCCTGTCCTATTATACCTTCCGGTGTAGGATCTGAATCGTGTACGAAGGTGTTGAGATTTGTATCCACGTAGGAAGCCGCAGCAGGGGTCGGTGTAAGGGCGATGAGTGCCGTGGTGATCACTAAAAAGCTGAGACATAAATAAAGACCTGTTCTCAGTCTGTGAGAATATATATTAAAGAGATTATCTGATTTGTTTCTATTCATACTTCCTCCGAATGTCCGAAGGCTTATTCTCCGGAACATCCATTACATTAATTGTATTTAATATGTAAAGGTCAGAATGGGAAATCAGGATCCTGTGACTTCACAGAAAGGCGGTTCCCCGTTCTCCTCTTTTATCTTTATCTCTATGGGGCTGGATTCGTTTATGACAGTCTCAACTATATGACCGTCAACCACCTTTAGCTGTCTGTCAGCCCAGGAGGCGATATGCGGATCATGGGTTACCATGACCATGGTGCGCTGCTCCTCCGAGACTATACGCTTCATGAGATCGAGGACATCAGCTGTCGTGTGGGAATCAAGGTTTCCTGTGGGCTCATCCGCAAAGATGATCTGGGGATCTATGACCAGAGCTCTCGCTATACCTACACGCTGCTGCTGACCACCGGACATCTGATTGGGCATATGCATGCTCTGATCTCCTATACCTATCAGCTCCATATAGTGTTTCGCTGCCTTCATGCGTTCTTCATGCCCCACACCTCTGAACATAAGCGGCATTGCGACGTTCTCTATGGCATTCATGGACGGGATGAGATTGTAGCTCTGGAAAATGAAACCGACATTCTGGCGGCGAAATCTGACCAGCTGGGCTTCGTTCATACGATCGATACGTTTGTTCGCGATCTGGATGACACCTTTGCTTGGTGCCTCCAGCCCCGCCAGCATATTGAGACAGGTGGACTTACCTGAGCCGGAGGTTCCGACTATGGCGATAAATTCCCCTTTATAAATGTCAAAAGAGACTCCGTTAAGAGCATAGACTTTATTGGAGCCAATATTAAAGATTTTATATAAGTCCCTAACCTTAATAAGTGGTTCCAAGATATATCCTTCTTTCGTAAAAAAGTTTAATGATACGATGCTCACACTATTGTCTCATTATAGGTCAAGGAATTTAAATATACAACGAACGAATTCTTGAAGAAACTAAAGCAATTCTAAAGAAAAAAACTCCTGACACTGAATGAACAGTGTCGGGAGTTTTACATAACTGTATCCCGTTATCGACGGAAATATGCATACGAAACTTCTTTAAGCTAGACAGCCGTACAATAACGTCAATGATAACTTATTTCTTCTTGCCCTCGATTGAGTTCCACTTCGGAGTGAGGACCTTGACTCCGCCCATGTATGGCTGGAGAACCTCAGGAATGGTAACACTGCCGTCTGCCTGAAGGTGATTCTCAAGGAATGCGATAAGCATACGTGGAGGAGCAACACAGGTGTTGTTAAGAGTATGAGCAAGATGGATCTTGCCGTCCTTACCCTTGATACGGATCTTGAGACGTCTTGCCTGAGCATCTCCGAGGTTTGAACATGAACCAACCTCGAAATACTTCTTCTGACGTGGTGACCATGCCTCAACGTCACATGACTTAACCTTAAGGTCTGCAAGATCTCCTGAGCAGCACTCAAGAGTTCTTACAGGGATGTCCATGGAACGGAAGAAATCAACAGTATTCTGCCATAACTTCTCATACCAGTTCATAGACTCTTCAGGCTCACATACAACGATCATCTCCTGCTTCTCGAACTGGTGGATACGGTAAACGCCACGCTCCTCGAGACCATGAGAACCCTTCTCCTTACGGAAGCAAGGTGAATATGAGGTAAGTGTGAGTGGTAATGTATCGGCAGGAAGGATCTGATCGATGAAACGACCGATCATTGAGTGCTCTGATGTACCGATAAGGTAAAGATCCTCACCTTCGATCTTGTACATCATGGCATCCATCTCTGCGAAGGACATAACACCGTCAACTACCTTTGAACGGATCATGTATGGAGGGATGACATAAGTAAATCCTCTGTTGATCATGAAATCACGGGCATAGCTGAGTACTGCTGAGTGAAGACGTGCGATGTCACCAACAAGATAGTAGAAACCGTTTCCTGCAACACGACCTGCAGCATCCATATCAACGCCGCCGAAGGACTCCATGATATCTGTGTGGTAAGGAACCTCAAATGCAGGAACTACAGGCTCACCATAGCGCTGGTTCTCAACATTGTGAGTGTCATCCGGACCGATAGGAACAGATGGATCGATTATGTTAGGAATCACCATCATTCTCTTGGTGATCTCTTCATTGAGCTTAGGCTGTAACTCCTCAAGCTCCTTAAGTCTGTCAGAATACTGAGATACCTCAGCCTTTACCTGCTCAGCTTCTTCTTTCTTTCCCTGTGCCATAAGTGCACCGATCTGCTTTGAAACAGAATTCTTCTTTGCACGAAGATCGTCAGCCTCCTGCTGGCACTTTCTTGCTTCCGCATCGAACTTAATAACCTCGTCAACCAGTGGAAGTTTCTCATCCTGGAACTTCTTCTTGATATTCTCTTTTACAAGTTCCGGATTTTCTCTGACAAATTTAATGTCTAACATAAGATTCTCTCTCCTCCCGGAAATTTCTAAAATAAAAGTGCAAAAATGCACCTAAATACTATAGCGTTATTTCAATAGTTTTTCAAGTTGATAGAAAACCATATTTTACAGTCTGTGGAGCAGGTCCTCAAACTGAACACCTTCAACTACCGGCACCCTTTCATCATCAGAGTGTCTGATGGCTGAACCGATAAAATCCGCTGCTATCTGACATGCAGATTCCATATCGATATTCTTTATAAATTTGGCTCCTACTATGGCGCTGAAAAGATCGCCTGTACCCGGACGATTGTTTCCTGTCTTTTCGGTGCGGATAAAACGGACATCACCATCCTCTTCTGAAAGTACATTGAGAAGATAGGACCTTCCGTAAGAATCAGTCTCCTCCACTCCTGTGATGACTATAGTGCCCTTTGTTATATGGTGAAGTGCCGAGAGCAAGGCATTGAACACCATGGCTTTGGCTGAATCAAGGTTACAGCTGTCCAATGTTTCCTTCAGACCTTCGTAATCATTGTCCACAAGGCAGGCTGCCTCGGTAAGATTCGGGCATATGAGATCCGCTAGACCCGCAAGGGAGATCATGGCTTCTATGTTTTTTTCAGACATATGACGGTAAAGCCTGCCGTGATCCGCAAATACAGGATCCAGTATCACCTTCACATCCGGATTCCTTTTTTTCTGTTCCAGTATGAATTCCTCGATGATCTTCTGCTCTCTTTCATCTCCGAGGTAGCCGATGAGGATACCGTCGAATTTGAAGCCGTTTTTGTTCCATGCATCGAAATAAGCCTGCATGTTATCGCAGAAGTTCAGCTTCGCTACCTCCTGAAAGGCTGTGTGGCTGCTGAGTATAGCTGTTGGAACCGGACAGGCTGTAACACGAAGAGCAGAGACTACCGGTAACTGAATGCTTAAAGAGCTTCGCCCTACACCGCTTAGATCATTGATTATTGCTATTTTCTTCATAGGCTGTCAGTCCGCTAAGATCTTATTGAATGCCTGAACATTTTCTCCGATCCTGTCTTCAGGCTTGAATACTGCAGAGCCTGCGATGAAGAAATTGGCACCGGCATCCCTGATGGTTGAGATATTGTCGAGAGTGACTCCTCCGTCTACACCGATGTTCAGCTGAAGATCCATTTCCTGAGCTTTCTGTCTAAGATCGCGGATCTTATCAAGTGTGTAAGGAATGAATTTCTGACCTCCGAATCCCGGATTTACTGTCATTATGAGAACCAGGTCAAGCATGGGAAGGAGATAGTCAAGGGTGTTTACAGGTGTTGCCGGATTAAGTGCGACACCGGCCTTGAGTCCTGCTTCTTTGATCTGATTGATAGTGCGGTCAAGGTGCAGACATGCCTCCTGATGAACAGTTATTCCGTCGGCACCTGCCTTCGCCACATCAGTGATATATCTTCCCGGCTCCTCTACCATCATGTGAACATCAAAAAAGCTTTTGATGTCTTTACGTACAGCCTTGATGATAGGGGCTCCGAATGAAATATTAGGGACAAATGTTCCATCCATCATGTCGAAATGAATGTATTTTGCTCCTGCTTCCTCCGCTGCCTTGATGCTGTTGGTTAAATTTCCGAAATCAGCAGATAAAATGGATGGTGACAAATAACTCTTCATAAATATCAGTATCTCCTTTGTGATTTAAGTTCGTCATAGAGAAGAACGTAGCTTTCGTAGCGTTCTTTTGAAATCAGACCCTCCTGTACCGCTTTTTTTACGGCGCAGTCGTTTTCTCCTATATGGATACAGGTCTTGAAACGACAGTCATGCCTGTATTTTTCAAATTCAGGAAAATAATACATGAGTCTGTCGGTCTCTATGTCGTTTATATAGAGTGAAGTGAACCCCGGGGTATCCAGAACATAGGTGTCATCATCTATGTAAAAGAACTCTGTATGTCTCGTGGTGTTCTTTCCACGCTCTATCTTTTTGCTGAGCTCCCCTATCTCCATATTGGCTTCAGGATGGATAAGGTTGGTTATAGAGGATTTACCCACTCCACTGGGGCCTGAAAGAACCGTGGTCTTCCCCTGAAGGACTTCCATGATCTTATCGTAGCAGTCACCGGATCTGGTGCTTATCTCCAGGACCTTATAGCCGGCTCTTCTGTATATCTCAGGTATGAGCTCCGGGTGATCCGAGTGGATCTCAGGTATGAACTGGGCTCTGTCCTTTTTTTTCTTTTTATAGGAAGGTATATCATCATCCACGGGCTCTTCCTCAGGTTCAGCGGAATCTATGAGATCCACCTTGTTAAAGAAGATAACAACAGGTATATCCTTCTGTTCCATGTTTATCAGGAACCTGTCCAAAAGGCTCAGGTTAGGGTCAGGGTGTTTCAATGCAAAAACCACCACAGCCTGATCGATATTTGCAACTTCAGGACGGATCAGCTGATTCTTTCTGGGAAGAATGCGTATAACGGAGCCTTCACGCTCCTTCTCGCTGTCCTGTACAGGCTCGATCTCAGCATCATCACCCACAAGGGGCTTTTCGTTACGATTTCTGAAGATGCCCTTTGCACGGCACTCGTAATCTCCCTCAGGAGTGTGGACATAGTAGAATCCGCCTATTCCTTTGTATATTTTTCCTTTTAACGGCATTTTCACCTCGATAAAAAACTATATATCTGAGATAAAGAACCTTACGTATCCTGTCATGCAGATGATACGAAGGTTCTTTATGCATAATGTTTACTCTGCAGGAGCGAAGTTACATACATATGAAGCTATGACAGTATCTGTAGCTGCATCTACAACTTCTACTATACCGAGAGGTACGCCTGCTTCTCCCTTTATCTTAGGGAATACAACCTGAAGCTCGGTTCCAACTTCATAGGAACGTGCTCTCTGAAGAGTTTTGTAGCGCTCTTCACCGTTGACATCCTGACGAAGTCTGATGGATACAAGTGTTGTTCCGTTGGCTCCCGGCTCAGAGACCTTTCCTAAAGGAACTACTGTATTGATGGAGCCATACCAGGAGTCATCATCTGAACCCTGGTTAGAGCTCTGATTATCTGAATTCTTTATACCTGTATCTCCGTCAGGACCTGAAGAGACTGTCAGGTCCACTGTACTGCCCTTGAGAGTGGCTGCACCGGCCTTTACAGACTGGCCTGTGACCTTGCCTTCTGCTCTGGTCTGATCCGGCATATATGTGATGTCTCCCGGAACAAGATCAAGAAGCTGAAGGGTCGTTATAGCATCATCTTCAGAGAAGCCTGTCAGGTCGGGAACATTGACCATGTTGGCATCCAGACCTTTGGAGACATAGATCTCCAGAGGATCAGGTCCTGAAGAGTCCGGCTTGTTGGTGCTTATGATATAGCCCTCAGGGATGGTATCCGAGTATGTCTCCACGACCTTGAACTGTATGTCACGATCGTTCAGCTGGCGCTCCATATCCTGTATGGTGGTGGCGTGAAGTGCATCCAGTGTCGAAGGATCATCCTTATCGTAGAAGACTATGGTTTGAGCCCCCTTGGACACAGTGACTTTTATGGTGTCTCCGGCGGAGTAGTTTCCGTCAGGGTAGCTTATGATGACTCCCTCATTGTATCTGTCAGAGTACTCTTCCTTTACGACCTCGATACGGATCTTGTACTCGCGAAGCTCTTGCTGAGCCTCTTCCACGGAGAGACCGATTATGCTCTGAAGATGTGTTTCCAGAGCCGAGATGGTGATGCTGACCTCACTGGTCTCAGCGGCTTCTGAGGTAACTGCCGCAGTGCTGGTCTCGAGAGGCGCGTGGGCATCCCGGAAAAAGCTTATCATGTTCTTCGCGATGATGAGAACGATGATCAGTATGCATATTCCGCAGGCGATGGTTATGGTGCGGTATATCATGAAGGTCTTGTCATTGATGAGCTTATGCTCGTCCTGTGAAGCTGAAGCATTTGAATCGTTGCTTCCGGATTCAGATGCCTTCTGCATGGCTTTTATATCAGAGAGCTCTTCGGCTGAAAGGACTCTCGTCTCACCGAGATCCTCAGGTATACGTCCCTTCATAAAGGAACCGGAAGGATCCTTTATTGCCTTCTGCAGGTCTTTTCCGAGCTCGTCGATATGCTGATAACGTTTGCCCGGAGACTTCTGCATACTTTTGGAAACGATGAAATCAAGAGCCGGATAAACATCAGGAACAAGCTTTGAAACCTTTGGTATAGGATTTTCAAGGTGCGCGAATACTACGGCTACCGAAGTGCTTCCGTCATACGGAACCTTTCCGGTCAGCATCTCATAAAGTGTGCATCCGAAGCTGTAAATATCAGAGCGCTCATCCGACTGACCCGAGCGGGCCTGTTCAGGTGAGATATAATGCACAGAGCCCATGACCGTAGTATTGACAGTCTGCTGAGTGGCGGCTCTTGCGATTCCGAAATCCGCAACCTTCACAGTACCGTCGCTTGCAACTATCATGTTCTGAGGCTTGATATCTCTATGAACTATTCCGTTTTTATGAGCCTGATCTATACCGCCTACTACCTGAAGAGCGATGGCGATGGCTTCCTTGGAATCCATGCGTCCCTTTCTCTGGATGTAGGACTTAAGAGTGATTCCCTCCACAAGCTCCATAACTATATAGTGGGTCTTGTTTTTATGGTTGTCTACTATGTCATAGACCCCGACTATATTGGGGTGATTGAGCTTTGCGGCAGCCTGAGCTTCATTCTGGAATTTGCGAATGAACTCTGTATCTTCACAGTACTCTTCCTTCAGTACCTTTATGGCGACTTCGCGTCCCATCTTTACGTCAGTGGCACGGTATACATAGCTCATGCCGCCCTGACCTATGAGGGAGTTGATCTTGTAACGGTCATCCAGAATCTGTCCTTCATGAACCATCATGATTCAACCTCCTCTCTGTAAGGATCAACAAGTACGATGCCTATATTATCCTTACCGCCATTGATATTGGCCATATCTATAAGAGCCTGTACCTTCTCAAGCACAGAGCTTCTTTCACGTATGATATTACGTATACTTTCGTTGTCCACCATATTGGTCAGACCGTCGGAGCATAAAAGAAGGTAATCACCCTCTGAAAGTTCGATCTCAAAGAAATCCGCAGTCACCTTTGGCTCGATTCCGACGGCTCTTGTGATAATGTTTCTGGAATTCAGGTACTCTTTTGAACCGCGGCGCATGAGACCACGTCTTATCATCTCTTCAACATAGGAGTGATCCCTGGTGATCTGTCTGATACTGTTTCCGTGTACGAGATATGCACGGGAATCGCCGATATTGCTCACAGTCAGATTGCTGCCATCTAAAAATGCGGTGACGAGAGTCGTACCCATTCCGTTCAGGTTTTCATCCTCCATGGACAGTTCATAAAGACGTTCGTTAACGTCTCTTATGGCATCCTGTATGAGCTGAATGCAGGGCAGATCCTTTGGGGCATCTGCGATGTACTTCTTTAGTTCTTCCACAGCGAAACGTGAGGCGTAGTCTCCCGCCTTATGACCTCCCATACCGTCGGCAAGAAGGAAAAGGTTGGGTAATGCGCCTATTGCCTGATCGGTCGCAAAGACATAATCCTGATTCATACGTCTTTTGCGGCCCTTATCCGTTTTTGCAAAAAAGACCATCAGTCACTCCTTAAAGTTTCAGTCAAATAACTAGTTGGTTTAAAAGACCTTCGTCAAAAGGCTTTTTAGGGAAACGCTGATATAATCCGTGTTTCCTCAGTTTTCATTCTCGAGGTAGTTGCGTCGTAATTGTCCGCAGGATCCGGAGATATCGGACCCCATCTCGCGGCGTATGGTGGCTGCGATGCCGTTCTTTTCGAGGATATGCTGGAAAGCCTCGATCTTTGTACGGTCAGGTCTCTTCCAGTCACGCTCTTTTATTGGGTTGACGGGAATGAGGTTGACGTGACACTGAAGCTTTCCTTCATTCTTCATTCCTCTTATGAGACGTACCAGCTGCTGGGCTTCATCCTTGTTATCGTTCACACCTTCAACTACCGAGTACTCGAAGGTGACACGTCTGCCTGTTTTTTCAAAATAATACTCTATGGCAGGCATGATCTCCGAAAGAGAATACTTATTTGCTATAGGCATAAGAGTCTTACGGGTCTCATCATTAGGAGCATGGAGACTGAGGGCAAGGGTTATGCCGTAGTTCGCGTCCGCAAGCTCTCTTATACGGGGAACAAGTCCGCAGGTGGAAACGGTAATGTTTCTTCTCGAGATATTGAGCCCGTTTTCATCTGATATCATGCGGATAAATCTGGTGAACTCTTCGTAGTTGTCCAGTGGCTCACCTGAACCCATGATGACAATGTTATCAACTCTCTCGCCGGTGTCACGCTGCATACGGTAAACCTGACCGAGCATCTCACCTGAAGTGAGGTTACGTGCGAGACCGTCCAGTGTGGAGGCGCAGAACTTGCAGCCCATACGGCAGCCCACCTGACTGGAAATGCAGACTGAATTGCCATGCTGGTATTTCATCCACACAGACTCTATGACATGTCCGTCCTGCATGCGGTTGATAAACTTTTTGGTGCCGTCGATTTTTGAGGTAAGTACCTCTACGGTTTTTGGAAGAGATGCCGAGTAGTTCTCTGAAAGCTTATCTCTAAGCTGCTTAGAGACATTGGTCATCTCATCGTATCCGTCTACAAGCTTCACATGAAGCCATTGATATATCTGCTTGGCACGGAAGGGTTTTTCGCCCATTTCCGATAAAAGCATTTCCAAATCTTTATATTCAAGATCTCGTAAGTTCTTCATTCTTTTCCTGTTTATATCTATGTTTATGTGATAAGACAAAGCAGGCAGATACTCCTGCTTTAGTCTGTTCACCTATGTATCAGTCCTTTTTGAAAACGCAGAGGTAGAATCCGTCTGAAGGCTCACCCGGCAGGAATTTTCTCTCCTTCAAAAGAGTGAATCCCGGCATATTCTGTATAAAATCTCTGTTGTCTTCATTTTCCTCTTTACTTAGTGTGCAGGTGGAATAAACAAGCTTTCCGCCCGGTTTTACATAGCGCACTACGGTTGTGAGGATCTCTCTCTGAAGAGCCTGAAGCTCTTTTATACCATCTTGCGATGCGCCAAAACGAATATCAGGCTTTTTGCCGATTATACCGAGACCGGAACAGGGAAGATCCGCCAGCACTATATCAGCCTTTCCTTCACCTTTTTCGTTGAGAAGTGACTCGTCGGGGATTCTCGCATCAAAGGCTCTTGCTGATATGTTTTTGAGCTTAAGTCTGTCGATGTTTTCCTGTATAAGTGTGACCTTGTCCTCTGTGAGATCTCTCGCATCCACATGCCCTGTTCCCTTCAGAAGTTCAGCTACATGGCAGCTCTTTCCTCCCGGAGCGGCACATACATCAACGATATAATCTCCGTCCTTTGGCGACGCTTCTATACCAACCTGCTGTGAGGCATAATCCTGAATGGTTATCTCTCCTGTCTTGAAGAGTTTGGTCTTTGAGATATTGCCGTCCATCACTTCAGAATGACCATCCTTGAATCGGACATAATTCTCCTTTGATCCCGTGAGGAACCACTGAAGCATCTTTTCGGTATCGTCCTTTCCGTAGATCTTACGGAGATAGTCATAGAGCCAGAGAGGCGTACTGAGTCTGATGTAGGCCGGAGTCTTTCCTGTATGTGCGAGATCTGCAAATATATTCTCCTTCTCCCTGGAAATGGTACGGAGAACACCGTTCACAAAGCCGGAAAGGAAGAAAATCTTGTTTTCATTCTGTTCCTTTATGAAAGTGACAGCCTCATTGATGGCAGCACTGTCGGGAACCTTGTCCATATACAGTATCTGGTAAACAGACATACGAATAAGGGTCCTGATGACCGGTTCCATGTTCTTCGTATGGGTCTTACTGAATTTGTTAATGACGAAGTCAAGCTGAATACAGTACTCTATGGTTCCCTCTACGAGACGGGTGATAAAGGCTCTGTCTCTTTCAGTCAGATTTGTATATTGATGAAGCTGCTCTCTCAGGATGATATGGGAGAACTGCTTTTCTTCAAGAATTTTTATAAGGCTATGAACAGCAATAGACCGCGGTGTTACTGCGGTCTTTTTCTGAATGGTATTGTTTGTTTTACTGTCCTTCCGTCTGTTTACGGAAGTTTTCTTTGAAGAGGAGCCGGAGCTTCTTTGACCGGCTCTTACTGCGATATTTTTCTTTTTAATATCCATTTATTACTTTATCTTCTTCTTTCTCTTCCCTTTGCTATGAGGATCAAACGTAAAAGCTGTAAAATCGATGATGCGGCAGCGGCAACATATGTAAGGGCGGCTGCATGAAGAACAGCCTTTACACCTGCAAGCTCCTCCTGTGTCATCATGCCGTTCTCCTGAAGAGTCTGAACTGCTCTTCTTGAAGCGTCGAACTCTACAGGCAGAGTGAGAATCTGGAAAGAGATAGCCACAACAAAAGCAATGATGCCGAAATTGATAAGAGGTGTCATACCTATAACCAGACCAAAGATGATCAATGGAATAGAAAACTTTGAAGCGATGGCGCAGGCAGGTGATATGGTTCTCGTAAGTACAAGAGGTGAATAACTTCTGGCGTCCTGAATGGCATGACCGCACTCATGGGCGGCAACGCCGATGGCAGCGATAGATGTGCTGCCGATGGTTGACTGACTTAAATTAAGGACCTTCTTACTTGGTACATAGTTATCTGTAAGGTGTCCTGCGATGCCCTGAACTCTGACATTGCTGATACCGTTTCTCTGAAGTATCATCTCAGCTGCCTGTGCACCTGTAAGTCCTGAACCTGACTGAATTCTTGAATACTTTTCAAAGGTTGATTTAACATTGGCGCTGGCCATCATACTTAAAGCCGCACCGATGAGAACAAGAATATATGTCCAATCAAAATACATCGGATATCCGTAACCGTACATAGTAAATCCTCCCCTGTTCACTAAATAAAATCAGAATCGATAACCTCTAAGGAAATCTTCCGCTGTCATGCGCTTCTTTCCTTCAAGCTGGAGCTCGTTAAGTCTGAGATGATCCTCGCCGCATACTGCGATGAGGAGTTTCTTTCTGTCACTAAGGAGCTTTGCGGATTTTGCATGTTCTGACTTTTCAGAGTCTCTATCCGTTTCAAGAACAGAAACCTCCTGAAGATCATATTCCTTTATGTCGGAGGCTGTGAGAACATCCGCATCCCATAACTTAAGCTGCTTTCCAGAAAGGAAGGTGTAGGCTGAAGGCCATGGGTTGAGACCGCGGATCTGACGCTCTATCTCAACTGCCGGACGTGACCAGTCTATAAGACCTGATGATTTTGTAAAGAGACCTACCTTTGTGGCGAGGGAAGCATCCTGAGGAGTACGGGTAAGTGTGCCCTTTTCCAATGCCTCCAGAGTCTCAACTATGAGCTCTCCGCCAAGTGCCGCAAGCTTGTCAAAAAGGCTTCCGCCGGTCTCTTTTTTATCGAGGCGGAGCTTCTTCGTCATGAGTATGTCTCCAGTATCGAGACCGGCATCCATCATCATGGTGGTGACACCTGATTCCTCATCGCCGTTAAGAACCGCCCACTGTATAGGTGCGGCTCCGCGGTATTTCGGAAGCAGTGATGCATGAACATTGATGCATCCGTACTTAGGAATATCCAGAATCTCTTGAGGAAGTATCTGACCGAAGGCTGTAACAACGATAACGTCAGGAGCCTGATCTCTGAGGAGCTGTTTTGCTTCCTCATCGGAACGGATCTTGAGAGGGGTGATAACAGGTATGCCGTAATTCTCGGCAGCGATCCTTACATCACTCTTCTGTGCTTCTCCGTGACGACCCTTCGGACGGTCAGGCTGAGTGACAACGAGAGATATGTCATGACCTGCCTTATAAAGATAGTCTAATGTTGACACCGCAAAATCAGGTGTTCCCATGAATATTACTTTCAAATCTTTCCTCCTGATAGGCTAAATAAGCTGAGCACTTCGAGATATGCTTTTGGATCCTTCAGTACATTACACATACCGAAGGATTCAAAAAATGTGAAGTCTTATGCTTCTTCCATTTCATCCTCGTCGAAATCATATTCCTCGAGGTTTTCGTATGTTACGTCCTCAAGCTCGCCCTCTACCTTTGTGGTATAGAGAACACCGTGTAAATGATCATTCTCGTGAGCCATGGCTCTTGCAAGAAGACCCTCGGCGTCGAACTCATATGGCTCCATGTTGATGTCATAAGCCTTTACATGAACCTTCATAGGACGGGTAACTACTCCCTCCTTGCCCGGAACTGATAGACAGCCCTCTTCGCCTGTCTGCTCTTCCTCGCCGATGGCTGTAACTGTCGGATTGATACATACATAACGCTTTCCGTCTCCGATATCTACAACGAAAAGCTGACGGAGTATACCTACCTGCGGTGCGGCAAGACCTACACCGTTTGCATCATACATGGTCTCAAACATATCCATGATGAGCTCCTTTGTGCGGTCGGATACAGCCTTTATAGGCTTGCACTCCTTTTCAAGAATAGGATCTCCGATTACTCTGATTGTTCTTAATGCCATTTTAAACTCCCTAAATATATATGGTTTATTATTGATTTATCTTAGAAAGGATAGTGAACTGTGATATATGTACACAAGCCTTTCATTGTACATCGTAATTTAACATGACAAATCCACGTTTATCAACATTTCGTACCAAGGCGGTGAATCTGTCCCTTAACCGAATAATTATATCATGCTCAGGATGTTTAATATACACGATTTTTCTGTATATGTCATTCACCTTGTATACGCTTGCATTGAGAGGTCCGATAAATTCCGCCTTTGCTGCGTCGCATTCCTGTTTAAATGTCTGTGCCGCAGAATCACTTATTATACCGAGCATGTCCTCATCCTTCGAAAGAAGCTGTATAGTCATGAGGTGCTCTATGGGAGGGTATCCCATCAGCTTTCTGAACCTCATCTCCTTTTCGTAGAAAAGCTTATAGTTCTGTGCGGCGGAAAGGGCTATAGAATAATGATCCGGCTGATAGGTCTGGATGATGACCTGACCTGAATCCTTGTCACGACCTGCTCTTCCTGCTGCCTGGGTTATGAGCTGGAAGGTTTTTTCCGATGCATGGAAATCAGGTGCGGAAAGACTTAGATCAGCTGCGATGAGACCTACGAGAGTCACATCAGGGAAGTCATGTCCCTTCACTATCATCTGGGTTCCTATAAGTATGTCTGCTTTATGACTTCTGAACTGTTCCAGTATCTTTTCATGTCCGCCCTTGTTCTTTGTGGTATCTGCATCCATTCTGAGGACTGCGGCTTCGGGAAATGTCTGTTTCACAAGGCTTTCCAGCTTTTCTGTTCCGAACCCGAATGGGGCAAGATAAGGACTGCCGCAGGTAGGACACTTCTTCATAACCGGTATCTCATATCCGCAGTAATGACATCTCATGATCCCGTCTCTGTGAAGAGTAAGTGATACGTCACAATGAGGACATTTTATGGCCTGACCGCAGCTTCTGCAGGAAACAAAACTGCTGTAGCCTCTTCTGTTCATGAAAAGCATGATCTGCTCATGCCTTTGGAGTTTTTCTTTTATGAGCTCATGAAGCCTGTTCGAAAAGATACTGCGGTTTCCTTTCGCCAGCTCTTCTCTCAGATCTATGATCTCGGTTGCAGCGAGACTGGAACCGGATTTGGCCCTTCGGTGAAGTTCTATGAGAGAGACTTCATTCTTCAGAGCCTGAGTGTAAATATTAACAGAGGGTGTGGCTGAGCCGTAAAGTACGGGACAGTGACAGAGCTTCGCTCTCTCATATGCCACGTCTCTTGTTTCATATCTTGGGGCTGTTTCTGACTTGTAGGCCCCCTCGTGCTCCTCGTCCATAATGATGATTCCGAGCTTTTCAAAGGGAGCGAATACAGCAGAGCGGGGTCCCACCAGAATATCCACCTCACCCTTTTCACATTTCATGTACTGCTCGAAACGTTCTCCGATGCTCATTCTGGAATTAAGTATGGCCACACGCCCCTTAAATCGGGTGGATACTCTTATGACAGTCTGATATGTGAGAGAGATCTCCGGGATAAGCATTATCACCTTATATCCCGCCTTTATGACCTGCTCCATAACATGAAGATAGACCTCGGTCTTTCCGGAACCGGTGATTCCGTGAAGGAGGTATCGGGGAACTGATATATCAGGATTTTTCCGGAGTGATGAGGCTTCACCGGTGTGGGCTGACAGCTCATAGGATGATCTGCCGGCTAAAGGGACAGATGCAGATGCTGTGCCGGAACAGTCATTATCTACACATGCTTTTTCTACGCATTTTTTGAAGCCCTCTACTATACTGTCTGCCGCCGCCTGTTGCTCGGGATTAAGTTCGTGATACTCATCCTTTTCCTCGGCATATCGAAGAAGGGGATCTATACGTCGGGAATTCTTTCTTACTGCACGCTTTACGGGAAGGACAGTCTTCAGGCACTGATTCATGGTGGTGCCGTATTCCACTGACATCCAGGATGCCAGATGGATGAGCTGCTCCTTCACCGAGATGGCGTCATGCATGACGCTCTTTATTTCCTTCACCTTGTCGGGATCATAGTCCACATGCTCTGTCAGACCTACTACATATCCGGTTTTTATGGCGTTTGAAACACCAAAAGGGATAGAAACTCTATCCCCTGCTGAAACTTGCATCCCATCAGGGATGCGGTATGTGTATGCCCTGTCCAGAGCATCGCTTGTGATATCGATAATTATCTGTGCGTACATCAAACTTTTTCCTGTCTGAATTCCTTTACGATCTCAGACAATTTCATACTGTTGGAACCTTTAAATAAAACAACGTCTCCGTTCTTGGCAACTGCATGAATGGTATTATCGAGTTCTGAAAAATCATTGAAATACTCGATAGTAGGCTTTTTTACATTGTCTCTGTCAGAAGAGTCAAAGACAGCGCTTATGCCTGTACCTATGTAGGATGCCTTTTCGCCAAGAAGGAAAACAACATCTATAGGGAGTGTTGCGAGGTATTCCCCAACCTCTCTATGGTAGTCGAGAGTCTTGTCTCCGAGCTCCAGCATATCCGCAAGGACAGCAATCCTTCTTGTTCCCTCGATCTGTGATAATGCTTCGAGTCCCGCTTTCATGGAAACAGGGGAAGCATTGTAAGCGTCATCGATGATGGTGACGCCGGATGTGGTCCTGAAGGTCTCTCCACGACCCTGAACTCCTGTAAAGCACTCGAGCTTAGCCTTCGCTCCCTCAGTGTCCACTAAAACATCCTCTGCAATATGCATGGCGGCAGAGGCATTCTGAAGCATGTGATTCCCCTTCATAAGAAGTGATAAGCTGTAATCCTTCAGTGAGTAATGTCTTATGTCAATGTTTTTATCCTTAGCGATACCGAACTCATGGAGCTTGTCCACAGTCAGAGTTCTGAGTAACGGGTCATCATCGTTTGTGTAGAGAACACTGTTGTCTTTGGAACCGTCAAGGATATGGAGCTTCTCCTTCATGATGTTTTCCTGAGTCTTCAGGTATTCGATATGAGCGATGCCGATGTTTGTTACAGCAGCAATGTCCACACAGGCAACATTGGCAATTTTTGTCATTTCACCGGGCTCTGAAATACCAAGCTCGATAACTGCGATATCAGCTCCTGAATGAGCCATCTGGAACATGGTGATGGGAACGCCAACCTGAGAGTTTGCGTTTCCTGCAGTCTGGAATACCTTCATTCCGGCGCTGAGAGCCGCTGCGATCATGTTTCTGGTGGTGGTCTTTCCTACGGAACCGGTAACACCTATGACCTTTCCATGGAACTTAAGACGCTCCATGTAGCCTATTTCCTGAAGAGCAGTCCTGGTGTCAGGAACCTGATAGAACCTTACCTCCGGATACATTTCCTGAAAAGGCTTGATGTCTCTGGAAGAAAGTACAGCAACGGCACCGTTCTTTATAGCCATATCGATGTAGTCATGTCCGTCACTGCGCTCTCCGATGATGGGAACGAACAGCGCGTTATGCATCTCTTTTCTGGAATCAAGTACTATCTCCTCGATACCTTCATCTGTAAAACCGAAGCTTTTATCTGCAGCTATCATATAAAGTCCTCTTTATAGTTATAGATTGTATTTTTTTGCGGTCTCTTTGATCACTTCACTGTCGAGGAAATGAGTTCTTACGCCTTTTACTTCCTGATAGTCCTCATGACCCTTTCCGATAACGGCGATCATATCACCTTTTTCCGCATGGGTCATGGCATATTCGATGGCCTCACGTCTGTCTGGGATCTCGACGAACTTGCCGCCTGCAGGAACAAGTGTAGACTTGATATCGTTTATGATATCCTCCGGCTCCTCGAAACGGGAGTTGTCGGAAGTCAGGATGCTGAGATCTGCGAATTCTGCAGCAGCCTTGCCCATACCGTATCTTCTGTCCTTGGCTCTGTTTCCGCCGCAGCCGAAAACAACTACAAGACGCTTTGGCTCATATTCTCTCAGGGTGCTGAGCAGGTTCTCCATAGCCATCTCATTGTGGGCATAGTCTACGAGAACAGACATGTTGTCGTTCTTAAATGCCACCTCTGTTCTACCTGCTACATGTACCTTTCTGAGAGCACTGAGGATCGCCTTCTGGTGGATGCCGGAAAGAGTGAGACAGCTGATGGCTGCCATGGCATTGTAGACATTGTACTTACCCGGAAGATCAAGCTTTATGTCAAGCTCGGTGCGTCCAAGCACATGGAACTCGATACCTACGAAATCGCCGCTGTTGACGGGATGAAGCTTATCTGCCATGAAGTCTGCAGTATTCTTCATAGCGAAGGTGTACATCCTGCAAGGTGAGCCTTCGATGAGCTCCTCTGCATAGTCTGCGTCCTTGTTGATGATTCCGACCCTTGACTGCTTGAAGATGCAGCTCTTGTAGTACTTGTACTCCTCGAAATCCGCATGCTCATTAGGGCCAATGTGATCGGGCTCGATATTTGTGAAGATGCCGTAATCAAAGGTGATGGCGGAAACTCTGTTAAGCTTGAAAGCCTGTGAAGATGCTTCGAGAACCACGTAGCTGCATCCGGCATCAACCATGTCTCTGAAGTATTTCTGAAGATCATAGGACTCAGGAGTGGTGTTCTTTGTAGGAATATGATTTCCTGAGTACTCCACTCCTGTTGTGCCTATATAACCGGCTGATTTTCCATCGGCTTCGATCATCTGCTTTATCATGTGGGCAGTTGTGGTCTTACCCTTTGTTCCTGTGATGGCGATAACCGTAAGCTCCTCTGCAGGATAACCGAAACGGGCGGCACTGATGTGGGCAAGAGCTTCACGTGCATTCTTCACTCTTACGATGGTGATATCCTCATTGATCTCGGAAATATCCACAGGAAGAGCCGAAGCTTCGTCCTCAACAACTATGGAAGTGCATCCCTTTGCTATAACATCGGGAATGAACTGATGGGAATCTGTGTTTGAACCCTTCATACAAACGAAAACTGTATCAGGGGCTGCCTTTCTGGAGTCAAATACTACTTCACGTACTTCCTGTGAAGCGGTATCTCCCAGTAAAGTTTCATATGATAAATCTTTAAGCCAATCTGAAAAAATAGCCATGATAAATATCGCTTTCTTTTTTGAATAAATATATGAGTGATAGTCCGGATTGCTTCGTGCTTCGCACTCCCACAATCCTGATGTATATTCGGAAATCGCTCTGCTCATTTCATTCGCATAGCTTTTATCCTCATATACATCAGGTTGCGCTATGCCCGATCGAATATGCAAGCGAGCTTGCAATTCGACGGTCGCAGCGCAACACTATCTTGCTTAGAACAGTCCGACGATCTTTCCGTCCACTACATCGATATCGAAGGCTGCCGGTTTCTTGGGAAGGCCGGGCATGGTCATGATATCGCCTGTGAGACATACGATAAAGCCTGCGCCTGCGGAAACATAGGCATCTCTTACTGTGATACGGAAGTTTTCCGGTCTTCCGAGCTTCTTAGGATCGTCGCTCAGGCTGTACTGGGTCTTAGCCATACATACAGGAACATTGCCGAATCCGAGCTCTGTAAGACGGTCGAGAGACTTCTTTGCCTTTAAGTCATAGTCAACGCCGTCTGCACCGTAGATCTTTGTAGCTACAGCTTCGATCTTATCGTAAAGAGAATCAGAAAGCTTCTGTACAGGGGTAAAATCAGCTTTCTTTGTCTCGAGAGTTCTGACTACAGCCTCTGCAAGCTCTACGCCGCCCTTTCCGCCTTCACCGTGAACCTTTGAAAGAGCGAACTCTGCACCCTTTTCACGGCAGAAGTTCTCAACGAACTGAAGCTCTGCTTCTGTATCTGATGCGAACTGGTTGATGGCTACTACTACAGGGATTCCGTAGGTCTGGAGATTCTCGATATGCTTTTCGAGGTTAACGATACCCTTTTTGAGAGCCTCGATATTCTCTGATCCTAGCTCTGCCTTCGGAATGCCTCCGTTATATTTGAGGGCACGTACTGTGGCAACGAGAACAACTGCATCAGGAACTAATCTAGACATCTGGCACTTGATATCGAAGAACTTCTCGGCGCCGAGATCAGCACCGAAGCCTGCCTCGGTAACTGCGATCTCACCGAGCTTCATGGCAAATCTTGTTGCCTGTACTGAGTTGCAGCCGTGAGCGATGTTCGCAAAAGGTCCTCCGTGAACTATAGCCATGTTGTGCTCGAGAGTCTGGATGATGTTAGGCTTGATGGCATCCTTGAGAAGAGCAGCCATGGCACCTGTTGCATGAAGGTCTTCTGCCGTTACAGGCTTTCCGTCCACATCGTATGCAACGATGATACGTGCAAGACGTACCTTTAAGTCATCCATGTTATCTGCAAGGCAGAGAACAGCCATGATCTCTGAGGCAACGGTAATTACGAAGTGATCTTCTCTTACGACACCGTCAGTCTTTCTTCCCATACCGATGATGATATTACGGAGCTGACGGTCGTTCATATCTTCACATCTCTTCCAATTGATGCTCTTCAGATCTATGCGAAGCTCGTTGCCCTGCTGTATATGATTGTCGAGGAGTGCGGCAAGGAGATTGTTGGCGCTGGTTATAGCGTGGAAATCTCCTGTGAAATGAAGATTCAGATCCTCCATGGGAACTACCTGAGCGTAACCTCCGCCTGCGGCACCACCCTTGATTCCGAAGCACGGTCCGAGAGAAGGCTCTCTCAAAGCCACTACGGTCTTCTTTCCGATGTGATTTAAGGCATCTGCGAGACCGATGGATGTAGTAGTCTTACCCTCTCCTGCCGGTGTAGGGTTGATGGCGGTGACAAGTACCAGCTTTCCGTCCGGTCTGTCCTTGATCTTGGACCACAGCTCGTTGCTGAGCTTTGCTTTGTACTTTCCGTACTGTTCCAGATCATCGGCATCGATGTTGTATCTTGCAGCAACATCGGTGATACGCTCCATCAGGGCTTCCTGTGCGATTTGAATATCAGACTTCATTTTTTACCTCTTTCTCCTCTTTGATAGACAACAGAAAATCTATGATGCAAGAGATTGATTCAGGTAAAGTTCCTGTAGGGGCCTATACCCGAATCTGTTCTCTTATATCAACAAGTTATAAGAAATTATGAAAACAATGAATCAAATTCCGCAAGAGTCATAAGTATCTTACGGGGTTTGGTGCCCTCTTCAGGGCCGACAACATTGGCATCAGCAAGCTGGTCCATGATTCTCGCAGCGCGGTTAAATCCGATACGGAATTTACGCTGAAGCATACCGATGGATGCCTTCTCGGACTCTATGATGAGCTGTCCTGCGTCATGGAAAAGCTCGTCCATGTCACTCTGGGCTCCGCCTGAGCTTCCTGAACTGCCGCCGGACTGGACTTTAGCCTGAATGTCTTCGCTGTATTCAACATCGCCCATGGTCTTTTTGATGAACTCTGTTACAGCTGAAACCTCCTGATCGGAAACAAAAGCACCCTGAACACGTACAGGCTTAGGAATGCCCTGCGGGAAGAAGAGCATATCTCCCTTTCCGAGAAGCTTCTCCGCACCGTTCATATCGATGATGGTACGGGAATCGGTTCCTGAAGATACCGCAAATGCGATACGGCTCGGAACATTGGCCTTGATGAGACCTGTGATGACATTGACAGTAGGGCGCTGGGTAGCGATGACAAGGTGCATTCCCGCAGCTCTTGCAAGCTGTGCGATACGACAGATGGCATCTTCCACTTCCTGGCTTGAAACCATCATAAGGTCAGCAAGCTCGTCGATGATGATAACTATCTGAGGAAGCTTTTCAGGCTTCTGGTCTTCAGGAATCTCAGGATCGTTGATGATTCGTTCTATTTTTTCGTTATAGCCCTTCAGGTCTCTGGAACCTGTTTCGGCAAATTTCTTATATCGTTCTGTCATTTCTGCCACAGCCCAGTTGAGAGCGGCAGCAGCCTTCTTTGGATCCACTACTACAGGGATGAGAAGGTGAGGTATACCGTTATATACGCTAAGCTCTACTACCTTCGGATCCACCATGATCATACGAAGCTCTTCAGGCTTGTATTTGAAGAGCATGGACATGATAAGAGTGTTTATACAAACAGACTTACCAGAACCTGTTGATCCGGCGATGAGAAGGTGAGGCATCTTTGCGATGTCGGTAACGATGGTCTTGCCTGAAATATCTTTACCTACACCAAATGCGATCTTTGACTTGGCATCTGCAAAGTCAGGACTTCTCAGCACATCACCAAGGTGAACCACTGAGCTGTGCTTGTTCGGAACTTCGATACCTACAGCTGATTTTCCCGGAATAGGAGCCTCGATACGGATATCTGTAGCTGCGAGTCTCATCTTGATATCGTCTGTAAGGGAAACGATCTTTGAGACCTTTACGCCGATATCAGGCTGTATCTCGTATCGGGTAACAGAAGGTCCTACAGAAATGTCTGTGATCTTTACTTCTATATCAAAGCTTTTAAGTGTTTCCTGAAGGATTACTGCATTCTGACGGATCTCTTCTCTGGAATCCATATCCTGAGCACCGCCTGTGGAAAGCAGACTGAGAGGAGGAATGACATAAGGCTTCTGTGGCTTCTTCTGCTTTATCTCCTGCTCTACCTTTTTGTTGTCTGCTTCAGTCGGAGTGTTTTCTATCTTTTCACGATCGAGCTGAGTCTGCGGCTTCTTGACTACGGGCTCAACATCAACCTCGATAACCTTGCCACCGGCTGTTACTATCTGTCGTGTTCCTGCCTCTGTCATATTGCCGCTTGATAAAACAGCTGGCTTACTTGAAGAAACAGGAGCGGCAGCTTCTTCGATGTCCTCTGTATATGCCGCTTCATCATCAGCATCGTAAGGATCATAAGAGTCGGATGAATCAAAATCATCCGATGAATCATCAGAGATGCTCTCTTCCACCGGTGCTATAGTGAGGATGTTGCCCGGAACCTCCTCAGTGGTCTCGTCTTCATCTTCGAAATCATCCATATCAAATGGTGCGATATGGATACCTTTGTTATCGAATGCGCCTGAAATGATATTGCCGGAAACGGATGCATCTTCTTCTGATCCCTGTACGGATCTTTCTACATCAGCTTTACCAACATCAGAAGAGAAATCGTTTGTGATATCTGTGATCGAGATAACAGATGCACGCTCTTCACTTATGTGAGGTACTCTTGCTTCGGCAGATATATCCACGTTCTCTTCGTAAGCTGATGATGAAGGAACATCAAAGGCTGAAGAGTCGCAGGTGTTTTCAACATTATCAACACTGTTGTCTGACATACGGTTAAATGCAGCATCGAGAGCTGCCTCAACTGCATCGTAGGAATCGGATGAGTTATCTGCATCCTGAACATCAGATGAAGATGCAGAAACATTGGCAACAGCATCTATAGAATCTGCAGAAACCGCTGAACCGGAAGAAGCCACTGAGATCGCAGAAGCTGCTGCACCTGCTGAAGCTGCGGCAAGAGTCTCGGGACGAGGCTTAATGTTGTATTTGGACACCTGTGGTCTAGGTAATGTGGTCGGATCCACAAGAGTGACAGGTGTATGCTGTACCTCGGTTTCGTATTGTGGAGCAGAGGTTTCCGAAGGTTCATCAAAATACGGAAGATCATCGAGGTTGACAGTCTCCTGCGGAACTACGTTATCCGTTAATGCTACAACCGGCTGCTCTGTGAGAGCAAAATCAACACGTCTTGCTGCCATCTCACGCTGCTGTGCTTCTCTCGCCTGTCTCCTCTCCTCTCTGTGAATACGTGCGGATTCGGCAACATTGTTCCAGTCCTCCTTTGCGCGCTCTGTGGCACGAAGTGCGGCTGAGCTGGAGCTTTCCGCAAGCATCCTTGCAAGAGGCTTGCCTGTTATGTAGATGAGACATACGAAGCAGGCAGCCAAAAGTATGAGCATGGAGCCCACCTTTCCGGCTACGGTATAGAGAACCATGGCGAGAGCTCCGCCAATGATTCCGCCGCCGATTCCCTGCTGAGAGCCCTCTTTGTAAAAATCCGCGAGGCTCATGTTGGTGACACCGCCCCCGAAGGTAAGCTGAAAGATAGCTGATATGAAGATCAGCATAAAGAGAGCTGTGGTCATGCGAAATGTTGCGTATGGATTGTCAAGATTTGACAGAATGAAAACAACTACGAAGCTTAATAATATAGGAAAAAGGAAACCCATGATACCGAAGAGTCCAAGCTGTATACTCTTAAGCACTGCTCCTACGGGTCCACAAAGTCCTAAATTAGCTAAAAATAAAAATGCAGAAACTGCGAAAGTGATAATGATCGCAACTTCATCACCCATCATAGGCGCATCATAAGTGTTCTTTTTGGAACGGCTGCCTGTTGAAGCTGCCTTCTTAGTTTTATTTTTACTACCCTTTGGTCTACCCATTTATTCCACCTTAAATTGCAAAATATAACCTATACATTATAGACCAATTAAATCATAAAATCCATATCCTTAAAACTCATGTTCTATTTTGATGAAATGTGACATCGTGTAAAGATTGAATTTATATTGTATTTATGAAATTTGAACATGTTTCATTTGACTTTAAAAACCTGCGGTGATACCTTATGCTTAAAGACATAAAATTGCATGTCTTTAAATACAAAAACGGAGATCGCCATGACAAATGTTGCTATCGTAAGCCCTGATCATTCACTGGAACCGGTTGATAAAGTTATAGCCGAGCATGATTTTGGCTGTCAGTTTTATAAGTATATATATAAGAAGATGTCCGATATCGATGAGATATATCAGGACTGCAAGGGAAAGTGTGATGTCATCTTCTTCTCGGGTGAGCTTGGGTATCATTATATAAAGAACAAGTTCCCGGATATCAGGATTCCATGCACATTTACTGCGTATGAGCCTATAGATGTGCTGTCGATACTTCTTCAGTTCAAGATCGAGCATCCGCAGACTCCTCTTAACCGTATCTTCTGTGATTTCCTGACTTCGACAAACAACTACATGGGAATCAGGCAGTATATAAAAAAGGATGACTGTCCGTATTTCTTTGAGGATACGCATTATGATTATAAGCATATCACGGCTTATGCAAAGAAGCTTTGGGATGAGGGAAAGATAGACTATATACTCTCCCGCTCCATCAACAATCTGAAGAGACTTGATGAACTCCATATCCCTTATGTGGCGGTATTCCCCTCAGAGGATATGATCGTTAAGTCCATAAGATCTGCCATGAAGGAGTTAAGACTAAATCAGATCGAGCAGAAGGACGAGATAAGCATTCTCATCAGACTTCCTTTCGGTGAAGATATCGAGCAGGAGGAGCAGGAATACAGAGAGGCTACGGTTTATAAGATGCTTGCGGATTATCGTAAGGATACACACCGTCATTTTTCTATTTCACAGGGCTTCAACCAGTTTGAGATACATGATCGTCTCGAGGCGGGAACATTTGAGATAGATAAACTGAGACCTTTCCTTCTCAGGATGAAGAAAGAGCTGGGATTTGCTTTCAGAATCGGTGCCGGTGTAAGCTCATCCAAGGAACGCTCCAGATATTTTGCAGAGCATGCTCTCATGGAGGCGAACAGATACGGAAGAAATGATGCCTTTTTCGTTGGGGAGGAAGGAAAGGTGACAGGACCTCTCAGCTCCGACACCCAACTCATGTACAACTATTCCAATGAAAAAGCCCTGAACTTCTCTCGCGAGAACGGAATCAATGAGACCAATATACTGAAGCTTATCAGTATGTTCGAGCAGGATGAGAAGCAGGTGATAAGCTCCCACGAGCTGTCTCAGCTTTTGGGCATCACACCGAGATCCGCCAGCCGTATTCTTGCAAAGCTTCTGGATCTCCATATCATCCGACTTACTGAAAATGAGGTTCAGGATAAGTCAGTCCGCCAGGGGCGCCCTACTCATTACTTTAACTTCAATGTGATGGAGTTCAGGAACGCGCTGATGTGATCTTGGGGATATGGTTGTGATTTAAATATTGATATCTTAAAAATGATAAATATAAAGTTAAAGAAAACAATTCTTGTAGTGCTGGATACCATCCTCATCATGGCGACTATAGTTCCCGTTCTTGTTTTGCTGAAGGAATGTATAGAGGCGGCAATAGTTGGAACCATACCCTGGGGATTCGGATACGGCGTTGATTACGGAGAGAAAATATTCGGAATAGAGGCATTCTTTTATGTTATGTCTTTCTACCTTGCATTCTTCTTTGTGCTGGTTGCATTATGGGCAATGCTTTATGTTTTTACTTCTTTCTTTACTGTATTTACATTGGTTTATTTAAAGAAATAGTTTAAAAAGACCTGTGGTCGGAGTTTTCAGGCTCCTGACCACAGGTCTTATTTCATATTTTTTGAAGCTCAGGCAAAAAGTCTCTCAAACCAGACAGATAGCTTAGTCGTTTATTCTCTCGTCGCCCCACCAGAATACGGCAATGGTTCCGGGACCGGTATGACAGCTGATGGTAGGACCAACCTTAAAGAGAGAAGGCTTTCCACCTTTAAGATTAGGGAACTTTTCAGCGATCATGGATGCCATCTTTTCGCCATCCTCAGGACAGCCGGCCTGATTGATGAAGCATTTACCGGAATACTCGAGGCGGTCATCGGCAGTTTCAGTCATCTTCTGAAGGATGCGTTCCATGACCTTCTTCTTGGTCCTTATCTTCTCTCTTGTCTTGAGAGATCCGTCATAGCCGATCTCAAGGAGAGGACAAATATTTAAGACATTACCGATGAAACCTGATGCCTTGGATACACGTCCGCCCATGATAAGGAACTTAAGGTCTGATGTGAAGAACCATGACTGGATGAAGTGCTTATGAGCCTCTGCCCATGCAGCGAGATCATCTATATTCATTCCTTCATCGCGGAGTTCGCACATCTTATCCACAAGAAGGGCATAACCGCCTGTTGCATTGGTAGAATCGATAATTATGATCTTTCTGTCAGGATACTCTTCTTTCAGAACGTCCCGAGCGATGCATGCTGAATTATAGGTCCCTGAAATACCGCTTGCAAGAGTTACGTGGATGATGTCTTTTCCTTCATCAAGGAACTTACGGAAGTGATCTTCGTACTCCTGAACATTGACCTGAGAGGTTTTTGACTTCTCTCCTGCAAGCATACGCTTGTAGATCTCGGCTGTAGTTATTGACTTCTCAAAATCGTCAATATACTCGTCGGTACCGAGGTACAGGTGAAAGAAGCAGGGATAGACCTTCTTCTCTTCTACCCACTCCATAGAGGTGTCTATAGGAGTACAGCAGCTAATGATATATTCGTTCATGATAATCTCCTATCAATATCAGCTTAATGATTAATATTATGTTCAGACCATCGAAAGTGTTTTCCGACTGTTAAAAAATCTAAACTGTTATATTATAGCATAAAGCCGGAAGGGAAACGATGTAAAAACGTTTTCCTTCCGGCTTTTTTTTAGTCTTTATTCAGATGTCATATTTCTTATGATTACAGAATAATATTTTCTGATGAAAGTGAGATTTAATCTCCGATTACATTTCTTATAGCCACAGGAGTACGGTAGTTCCAACGGTAGATTCTGATACCTGACTTTCTTGAAGCGGCATTTACGATCTGACCGTTGCCTATATACATACCGACATGGTTTATGGTTCCGCTGCTGTTTGCATAGAATACGAGATCACCGGGCTTCATGTTGTCACTGGTCACCTTTACACCGGCCTGAGCCTGATCACGGGAAACTCGCGGAACATAGATTCCGAAGTTCTTGAGAACAGACTGAACGAAACCTGAGCAGTCGGCACCATGAGTAAGGGATGTACCGCCCCATACATATGGATTACCAACGAACTGACAAGCATAGTTAACGATCTTGTTTCTGAAGGCTGCGGCTGCGTTTGCGGCTTCTACAGCAGGATAATACTCGATGGCTTCCTGAAGAGCGTAGGTTACGGAGACATTGTTATCTCTTGTAGAAACAAAGGAGCCCTGAGATGAATCACTGTCATCGCCGTCACCGAGGTCGAGCTCTACCCATCCATCCAGCTGATTCAATACGTCATAACGCTGTCCGCTGGTGACCTGGGTCCATGCCTCGGAATCTGTGGAAGGCTGTGATCTTACGTTAAGAGACTGTGTGTTTATAAGCGCCATAACGTGAGCGTTCTGCAAAGCAAGATCCTGAGCGGTCTGACCGGTGGCAATGAGGTCTGCACGTACATAGCCGTCGATACCGCCGGACTTGATATGATACCAGCCGTTTTCTTCTCCGAGGATGTTACATCCGCCGTAGCCCGGGAACTTACCGATGATGTTAGCGATTCCATCCTCCTTTGGAGCTGAACGAACATTGATGTAATCGGATGCAAGAGAAACGCCCAGATTATCATACATATTGAGAACCTTCTGCTTGAGGTTCAGAGACTTGGCCTCATCCAGACCGTAGCTTAGTGAAACATTCTCATCGGAAGCTGACATATAGGCGAGGTCCACATTGTCAATGTTGGTGGTGGCGATCATGATCCAGTCCTTGTTGACTCTCTTCACCACTTCGTACTTCTCACCCTTGGCGGCCGATCCGACGGTGTTGCCATCGATGATCTCCGGTGTTGAACGGATACGCAGCTTGTCTGCCAGAACTGTGGCTCTTGGCTTAATTAGACTTCCGGCAAGCGTCACTGCTTCATCTCCTGTGACCACATATGGAGCTGAAACATATCCATCCATGCCGCCGGATCTTACATGCATCCAGCCGGGAGCTCCTTCAGGTGAAACCTCAAGTACATCAACAGCAGAGCCGTTAGCAAGCATGCCTACGATGGTTGTGAGGTCGTTCTGGTTAGGTGCGCTTCTGAAATTGATGTAGCTGTCACACTTTATGATTCCGAGATTACTGTATTGAGATATGGAATTCATGATGGCTTCCATCTGAATAGCCTTTGTGAAGACCTGAACCTCTTCAAGCGTTGACATCTCTTCCTTTGTCTCAGCTGATACATCTGAGCTCAGTTCCTGAGCTGCATCAGATTCAGCTTCTTCTGCCACTACAGAATCCGAATAAGTAGCCTTCTGTCCGTTTATTGCCAATGCTGCTACCAGACCGATAACGATCACAGTCAGGATACCGGCTGCGATAAACATGATGTTTCTTTCCTGATCTTTGGGGTCTATATGAAAATCAAAATTAGGTTTTGCCATTTGTCAGTACTCCTTGGAAATAGACATTTTTTAGCATAACCCTCATTATACCATAAAGTTCAGTTTCTAATCATTAAAAAATTATAATACAACATCATGAAAGCAGCATTCTGTCATTTGCGAATGTTCCGCCCGTAACTTCCTCAAACTTATGAAGAAGGTCTTCTACTGTGAGCTTCTTCTTTTCCTCTCCTGAGATATCCAAGGCAACCTTTCCTTCATTCATCATGATGAGACGGTTTCCGTGAATGATGGCATCACGCATATTGTGTGTAACCATGAGAGTTGTGAGATTGTTCTCTTCTACTATTCTGTCTGTGGCCGCCAGAACCTTGGATGCGGTCTTCGGATCCAGAGCTGCTGTGTGCTCGTCAAGAAGAAGTACCTTTGGCTTCTTCATGGTAGCCATGATAAGTGTAAGAGCCTGACGCTGACCTCCGGAAAGAAGACCCACCTTGGCTGTAAGTCTGTCCTCGAGTCCGAGATCCAGAGTCTTCAGGTACTCTTTGTATTTTTCCTGCTCTTTTCTGGTGACACCCCAGCGAAGTGTACGGCGCTGACCGCGTCTTGCAGCAAGAGCCAGATTCTCGTCGATCTGCATGTCACCTGCGGTGCCTGTTCTTGGATCCTGAAAAACTCGTCCGAAGTAAGGAGCTCTCTGATATTCTGAAAGACCTGACACATCGATTCCGTCTACAAGTATCATTCCGGAATCAATAGGCCATACACCGGCTACCGCGTTCATGATAGTTGATTTTCCGGCTCCGTTACCACCGATAACTGTACAGAAATCACCGTCGTTAAGGGTAATGCTTACATTGGAAAGAGCGACCTTTTCGTTGATGGTTCCGGCATTAAATGTTTTGCAAATGTTTCTGATCTCCAGCATTATTCTGCCTCCTTACCGTTATTTAAGGATTCTGCCTGAAGCTTGGCATTACGCTTCTGGAGTCCTGAAAATGAATTGATACGTTTCTCTTTAAGATAAGGAACAGCGAGGAATGCAGCAACCACAATGGCTGTGAGGAGCTTCATGTCGTCTGCCGGGAACTTGAGCCAGAGAACGAAAACATAAACCATGTAGTAAATGATGGCACCGATGATGGTGAAGCTTAAACGCATCACGAAGTTGAGACGCTTTCCTACAAGAGCCTCTGCGAGAACCTCACCGATGATAACAGCTGCGAGTCCGATAACGATAGAACCCTGTCCCATCTTTACATCCGCAAATCCCTGATACTCAGAAAGGATTCCGCCTGAAAGAGCAACGAGACCGTTCCCCAGCATAAGAGCGAGGATCTTCATCTTGTTTGTATCTATACCCTGAGCTCTCGACATGTTAGGGTTGATACCTGTGGCACGGATAGAGCTTCCCAGCTCTGTTCCGAGGAACCAGTAAATGATGGAAACGATGATGATATCAACAACAAGTGTAAGGGCAAGAGTCTGTCCGAGGTAACGTATATTTGAAGTAAAGAATACTCTGACAGAGTTTATAGGCACAGCCTGATTTGCTTTTCCCATGAGATTCAGGTTTATGGAATACAGGGAAATCTGTGTCAGGATACCTGCAAGGATATCGGGTATACCGAGCTTGGTATGAAGTATTCCGGTGATGAGTCCAGCGAGGAGTCCGGCTCCCAGAGATGCAAAAAGAACGGTGGAAGGATCAAAGCCGTTAAGCATGAGCATGACTGCAACTGCTCCTCCCAAAGAAAAAGAGCCGTCAACTGTCATATCGGCGAAGTTTAGAACTCTGAAGGTGGTGTATACGCCGAGAGCCATGATACCCCAGATAAGACCCTGTGCAATACCGCCGGGTGCCGCATTCCATAAGGCTATAGGATTTAGTGATGAAAAGTAAGCTGCCATTATCTGTAAATCTCCGTTTAAAAATAAAAATTAAAAAATCTCAGCACAGTATCAGAAACACAACACTGTGCTGAGTATAAATTGAATGAATTACTTCTCTAATGCTTTGTAGTCAGATGGCATCGTGATTCCGATGGCGTCAGCATAAGCCTTGTTGTATTCCTTTGTTGTTGCAGAAGCATAAGCGATAGGCATGGTCTTTACATCTGCGCCGTTTGAAAGGATTTCGATAGCCTGTTCACCTGTTGCACGGCCGAGATCCTCGTAGCTGATGGAAAGAGTTGCAAGTCCGCCTGACATCATCATATTTTCTTCGCCGCAGATGATAGGGATACCTGCAGGCTGAGCGATGTTCGTAACAACAGTCATGTTTGAAGCGGCTGTGTTATCTGTCGGAATGTAAAGTGCGTTACAGTCTGCTACTGCTGACTGAACAACTGACTGAAGGTCGTTGGAATCTGCGAATGTGAACTCCTGATATTCGATTCCGTCTTCCTTAAGGTACTTACCGATCTCAGTAGCCTGATACTTTGAGTTTGCCTCGGCTGAGCAGTAAAGGATGGAAACCTTCTTTACATCAGGTACGATCTCGAGGATCATGTCCTCCTGCTGCTCGAGTGGAGCCAGATCTGAAGTTCCGGAAACATTGATACCTGTACCCTTTGAGGCATCGAAGTTGTCCATCGCAAGGGCTGTGCCGTAGTCTGTAACGGATGTACCGAGAATAGGAATGTCCTGAGTTGCATTCATGGCTGCCTGAAGAGCAGGTGTTGCATTGGCAAGGATAAGGTCGTATTCATTGGAAACGAAACCGTTGATGATAGTGGTACATGTAGCAGAATCGCCCTGTGCGTTCTGTTCGTCAATGACTACATTATCGCCATACTTCTCCTTGAGAACGTCCACGAAGCCCTTTGTAGCTGCATCAAGTGCGCTGTGCTGAACCAGCTGGCAGATACCTACCTTGAACTGCTTGTCACCGGAAGCTCCTGCAGGTGCTGCACTTTCGGCTGAAGCTGCGCTTGTCTCTGCAGCCTTCTCTGTAGTAGCCGGTGAAGCAGATGAGCCACAGGCTGTAAGTGAAGCAGCTGCGATTACAGCTGCCATGGAAACTGCTGTTAACTTTGTCATTCTCTTCATAATATTCTCCATTCCGCCACCGGTTTTACGGCGGCACGAACAGTGCTTATTTAAGTACCCTATACACTGTTTCGCCCTTCTTTATTGTTCGTAAAGCAATACTTTACTTTAGCACTTTAAATCGTACTAGTTATGGTTATTATATGTCATGGAAAGAGGGATATCAAGAAGGATTTATGATATTTTTTTGTGCTATTACTATGGGTTATGTAAGTGATAATCGTAAAAGAAAAGAGCCCATTGTATGAACAATGGACTCTTAAATGTTTAGAATGTTACAGTTTCTTCGACAGGACCGGTGTGAACCAGCTCTCTGATCTCGAGAACAGGACCTTCTCCGCCGTACTCTTCTCTTTCTTCCATGGCAACCACAGCTGTTACCTTGGCCCAGTCTCTGGTCTTAAACTGAGAAAGTAATGAAGGCTCTCCCTTGGCTACATAGCCGAGGAAGGTCATATCCTGAGCACAGCAGGTCATGGCCATACGTCCCGGAACGACTTCATCGGCAGGACTGCCGTTTCTGTTCAGGATCATAGCTGTAAATGTAAGCTCTTTTCCTACATATCTTTCTGGATTATCCATACAGTCTACGAACCATGTTCCATAATCTTCGTTCTTGATGGCGATAGATGACTCGTTGATGTCGTAAGGAAGATCCTCAGGAAGAGTATCCTGTGGGATCTCACCATCCTTGCCCTCGAGAACAAGCATAGCGTTCTGACCCATAGCTCTTATTTTTCTTCTGTAATCAACGAGCTTCTCCTTAGGGATGTTGTCACAGCGGTTCACGATTGCGAGCTCGGCGTTACGAAGCATCTGACCCATGAAGCTCTTCATATTTCCGAGGTAAAGGTCTAAGGTCTCTCCGTTGATGATAGTGATGATCTGGTAAACAGACCATGAATCCGGCATGGAGAGCTCGTATTCAGGAGCCCGGCCCTGCTGCTCTGCAAGAGCTGTCTCTGACATAGGACCGTCCAAAAGGTCATCCTGATTCCACATGCCGTTCCATTCGATGATAATACGCTCAGGATTATATTTGTCCTGAAGAGCCTGGAGATTCTCAGCATTGAAGTCAGTTTCTTTCTCCATAGGGATCTTGATGGTATGATACTTCTCAAGAGTGGCATCATCGTATTCTGACTCTCCTTCCTCACAGAGAAGCAAAAGTGTTGTTCCCTCTGTCTGGAAGTAATCCTGTGCCATGGTGAACTTTATAAAATCAGTCTTTCCTGCCTCGAGAAATCCGTTGATGAGAAATACAGGAATCTGATCGTCTCTTAACTCATAATTATCGCTTGTTGCCATTTTTTACTCCATTCTGATTTATTTTGTCCCGGCTGAAAAATGAATGTAAAAGCCTGACAAATCTAATCTTCGTTAATACGAATTAAGTGAGTGCCGAAAATCGACACTCACTGTTTTTCATTACATGCCTGCAAATGCTTCGCGAAGAGCTGTTTCGTTAAGTTCTGCGCCGATTACTACAACCTTGCCTGTGTAATCAGGTGAACCGTCTCGGATCTCTGTCTGCTCTGGAACGAGATCGAAGTACATCCAGTTGCCCTTATCTGTAGTAGGAAGCATTCCCTTACATCTTACAACATTACCGTATTTATCGGAATGAGCCATCTCTTCAAGGATCTGCTCAAGCTTCTTTCTGTCAAATGAATGAGGTGTTTCTACGCCCCATGTTGTGAATACCTCATCGGCATCATGATGGTGGTGACAGCAGCATTCGCCGTCCTCGTGATGATGGTGATGATGTTCATGCTCATCCTCGTCATGGTGATGGCAGCACTCGTGATCGTCATCATCGTGGTGGTGATGATGGTGCTCATGCTCGTCCTCGTCATGGTGGCAGCAGCACTCGTGATCGTCATCATCGTGGTGATGATGGTGCTCATGCTCATCCTCGTCATGGTGATGGCAGCACTCGTGATCGTCATCATCGTGGTGATGGTGGTGCTCATGCTCATCCTCGTCATGGTGATGGCAGCACTCATGTCCGTCCTCATCATGGTGATGATGGTGGTGATGATGTGAGTGGCTGTGGTGAATCTGAACACCATTTGGAAGAGTCTCTATCTCATCATGCTCATCCTCGTGCTCATGTTCGTGCTCATGCTCGTGAACACGATCCATAACATCACTGAGCATCTCTTCTGCAAGATCATACTTCTTTGAGATAATGTTTACGAGCTGCTCGCCTGTGAGCTCAGCCTCAGGTGTTGTGATAACTGTAGCGCGTGGATTTATAGTCTTTATGATGGCAACAGCCTCGCCAACCTTAGCCTCGGGTGCGATATCTGTTCTGGAAAGCACTACTGTTCCGGCGTACTCGATCTGGTTGTTGAAGAACTCACCGAAGTTCTTTGAGTACATCTTTGCCTTCTTTGCGTCAACCACAGTAACTGCTGAGTGAAGCTCGACCTCGAGATCCTCAGAAACAGACTTTACTGCACCGATGATGTCTGAAAGCTTTCCTACACCTGATGGCTCGATGATGATACGGTCAGGATGATAAGTATTGACCACCTCTGTAAGAGACTGCTCAAAATTACCAACAAGTGAGCAGCAGATACAGCCCTGATTCATTTCACGGATCTGGATACCTGAATCCTTGAGGAAACCGCTGTCGATTCCGATCTCACCGAACTCGTTCTCGATGAGAACCACCTTTTCTGTTTTTAATGCCTCATCCAGAAGTCTCTGAATGAATGTTGTCTTACCGGCTCCAAGGAAACCGGAAACGATATCTATACTTGTCATAATTACTCCTTCCAGTAATGAGAATAATCTGTATTTATGATGAAAGTTTAATCCTTATAAGGAAAAATCCATCATCGGCGAAGGCTGAATAAATGTGTATACAAAATTAGCACTCTAAATTCAGCATTGCTAATTATAGATTTATGAAAAATCATTGTCAACAGACGAAACTGCCATAAAATGGCTGAAATAATGAAAATTTTGTAAAATCGATTTTATGCAATCTACTTTGAAGCTGCCTCATGAGCTGAGGAAAAGAAGGAATTATAAATTTTCAAGATACTCAATAGCTTTCTCTATATCCTCAGCACTCTTTATGAGAACATCAGCTCCGGATTCTTCAAGCTCCTGCTGATTACGGAAACCATAGATGCAGCCGATGGACTTAATACCCGCCCGTTTTGCGGTCTCCATATCTGTGTTCGTGTCTCCAACATAAACACACTCTTCTTTACTTGAACTTATGTGGCTCAATGTATCATCCACAACACCCGTGTCCGGCTTTAAAGGATGTGTCCCGTCATCTCCTGATATGTAATCAAAGTATCCTTCTCCGAAGGCATGATTAAGAACCAGTACAGCCTCTTCCAAAGGCTTGTTTGTGATGCAGGCAACCTTCCATCCTTTAGCCTTAAGTGTATCCAGTGATTCTTTCATCCCCGGATAAGGTTCTGCCTTAAAGGTGCAGTTTTCTCTGAAAATTTTCATGTATGTCTCGTAGGCTTCGTCAATCTGCTCCATAACCTCATCAGCCTGCTGATCCAGGTCAAAAGCCTTATCCTCGTCCTTCTCTTCCCACTTTTCGGCTTCTCTGTAAAGACGATTGGCTGTTGCTTCAACTGAACGTTCAACGAATCTGTAGCTTCCGACTCCAACGTATTTTTTTGTCTGTTCCATAGTGATGGGATCAAAACCGAACTGCTCCATAGTCTTGTTCATGGTATCCTGAAGACTGTAAAGAGTATTAACAAGTGTGCCATCGAGGTCTAAAAGAATTGCATTGAATTTCTGAGACATAGTGAAGGTCCTTTCCTCAATCATGTGACGGAAACATCCATGCTGACATGGTTAATGTGTTGTTTCCTTCTGTGTATATGGATAATGTTTTTTTACATAACTTAATTTATGAAGTAAATGATATCAAAGTCTGCTGCATTATAACACTAAATATGTGGCATCTAAAGAGGATTTGAAATCTTTATAAAACATTAACCTATGATTGTGTGGTATTAAATCGGACTTTCGGGTAGAATTAGGTGCTGTTCAGTATGGATATAACACAGAAAATGCAGGGCGCGTGCCGGCTCACTCGGTTGAAAGTACATCCTGCTCGACATGTTCGTTCCTGATGCACAAGGTGCATCCGTCCCGTACATGTTTGCGCATCTGTTCTTTCAACTCGCAAGCCTTGGCACACATCCCTTGCATTTTCTTCCGTTTCTGATCAGTCAAGTAAATTATGAACTGAATAGAACTGATTATTACTATAGTTTATTTTATGGAAGGTGACATATGGCATTTTATTACGCAGTTCAAAGAGGAAAAAACCCGGGAGTTTACAGTAACTGGAATGATTGCAAAGCGCAGGTTACTGGATTTTCCGGAGCAGTATATAAGAAGTTCAGCACCCTGGAAGAGGCAGAAGCATTTGCAGGAGCAAGCGGTGGATACGGAAGTGCAGGGGGAACAAGTCAAAGCAACGGTTCGGTTGGAAACAGCAGATATGGAATATCAGCCGGAAGAACAGGCTCCTCCGGATCAGCTACATCATGGAGGAATTCAGCAGGGGGCACTTCGGCTTCTGTTTCGGTACCTCAGGGTCCACAGTTTCACTCCGTCAGTGACATCAAACCAGAGGACGTAACGGCGGAATTTGCCGGTGTTGATACGGAAGCTCTCGCCTATGTTGACGGAAGCTACAACATACGATCAAAGAAATTTGGCTATGGCGGGATTCTCATGAGAAGAGACGGGACATTTGAGACTGTTCAGGGATCCGGCACCGATGCATCTCTCGCATCCATGAGAAATGTTGCAGGGGAGATCCACGGATCCATGGCGGCCATTAGTGCGGCGGGAAAACATGGAATCAAAAGCATCACGGTTTTTTATGATTATATGGGAATCGAAATGTGGGCTGACAACAAGTGGAAAGCAAACAAGGAAGGCACCATCGAGTACAAGGCTTTTATTTCGGAAATGAGAAACAGCATGGAAATCCGTTTTCGGAAGGTTGCGGCTCATACCGGTGTCAGATTTAATGAGCTTGTGGATAAGCTGGCGAAGGGATCTGTAGGTATACTGTGATGATAAGGATAATGCCGATTCGGTTTTACATCTTGCGATGATAGAAAACGAGGCGATTTTCAACAAATTGAAGGAGGTACCGGAAATGAATGAAGCACTTATAAAACTCATGAAGCCAGAACTTGATGCTGCAACAGATAATGCAAGAAAAGAAGGTATAAAAGAAGGTATAACTAAGGGAAAAACCGAGGGTACTACTTAAAATATACCCTATAAAGTGGACACTTTAAGAAGAAGGGAACCCTAAAAATGGA
>NZ_MUHW01000018.1 GCF_002007235.1 Oribacterium sp. C9 | reverse complement strand
ACTACGCCCCACGTGGACTTTCACCACAGACTGGCGGCATGCCCGCCATACAACACAAGAGTGAAAAAATCATTTTTCACTCTTGTATCTTTATTATCAACCCACTATTCTTTTTCAACAATTTTATTTTTTTAAAGCCAGAATGTAAAAAAGAAAATACTTATGGTTGGTTATAATCATTTCCTTTAATAAGGACCTGTTGTCTTTAGTTCGATTTGTTTCTTCATCTATACTGTTCTGCTTGTTATAACTGATTATATATTAAATTTAGATTTTGGTGATATTAATATGCTCAGATATATGTAACCATACTAAACATATTAAATATCAAACAAGAAAGGGATTTTTTATGAAACGTATAGTTACAATTCAGGATATTTCATGCTTAGGCAAATGCTCTATCACTGTGGCTCTTCCGATTATTTCTGCAATGGGCGTCGAGACCGCTATCCTTCCTACTGCTGTTCTGTCTACACACACTCAATTCAGCGGTTTCACTGTAAAAGATCTGCAGGATCAGATAAAGCCAATATCCACACATTGGAAAAAAGAAAATTTTCATTTTGACGCAATCTATACAGGCTATCTTGCTTCCCGAGAACAGATACAGCTTGTTTCAGATTTCTTTGATGATTTTAATGAACAGGATACTCTCCTGTTTGTTGATCCTGCCATGGCAGATAATGGAAAGCTTTATGTCGGTTTCCCTGAAGATTTCCCTAAATCTATGAGTGCACTCTGCGGAAAGGCTGACATCATCGTACCGAATCTGACTGAGGCATGTCTTATGACAGGAACAGAATACAAGACCGAATATGATGAGAAATATATACAGGAAATACTTAACAAGCTTGCCGCACTTGGAACAAAAAAAGCAGTCGTACTGACAGGGGTTTCTCCTGAAAAAGATAAGACAGGAGTGTATGGTCTGTATGTTGAAACCGGAAAATACTTTGGATTCTCACACGAAAAACTGGCTGTCAGCTTCCATGGAACCGGAGATGTATTCTCAAGTACAGTAGTAGGTGCGCTTGAACGAGGCAGGTCTCTTGAAGAATCCCTTAACATAGCTGCAAGATTCACTGTAAACTCCATAAAAGAGACATTGAAAAACGATCCGGAAAAGACTTACGGAGTTGACTTTGAAGCGGTATTTCCTCTGCTTCTCCAAGACCTGAATGCTTAGGAAATGTTAATTGCTCATGAGGATTAAATGAAAATATGTATATCTCTCGCAATTTTATTTAATAATGAGCGGATATGAATTAAAATAATGTAACAATTCAGAAAAAGGAGCCGCACAAAATGCCCACAGAATCTATGAATGTTAATGAACTTACATCTGAAGAGATTCTTCGTAATCTTGATACCATTAAAGAAAACATAAATAAAGCCTGTAGTAAAACCGGCAGAGATCCCAAGGAAGTAACTATCTGTGCAGTAAGTAAATTGAAGCCTGTTGAAGACATACGGGTCGCCATGACTTCCGGACAGCAGCTGTTTGGTGAAAACTATGTTCAGGAGCTGGTTTCAAAATATGAAATTCTCGGTAACTCTGCCGAGTGGCACATGATTGGTCATCTTCAGAAAAATAAAGTCAAATACATCATTGATAAGGTTTCATTGATACATTCTGTGGACAGTATATCTTTGGCAGAACAGATAAACAAGGAAGCCGGGAAGTACGATATAATAATGGATGTTCTTTTGGAGGTCAATATCGCCGGTGAAGAATCAAAATGGGGATTCACAGCGGATGAAACCGAAGATGCCGCTAGAGAGATAGGTGCTCTTCCGCATATCCGAGTTTGTGGTCTCATGACCTCTGCTCCCTATACGGAAGATGCAGAAACAAATCGTATTCATTTCCGTAATCTTAAGAACCTTTTTGATAAACTGAAAGAAGATCACTATCCCGGCGTAGAACCAGCAATTCTTTCCATGGGTATGACAGGCGACTATGTAGTCGCTGTTGAAGAAGGTTCTACCATGGTTCGTGTCGGTACCGGAATCTTTGGTGAAAGAGATTATTCACATAAATAAACATTATTATTTCGTCTAATACACGAAATACTCAGTACACCCATCCGGTAGGGCTTCTTAGAACTTTTTATTTTTACTATATCTACTATTTAACTATATACAAAAAAAATCGGCAGCACCTTAATTTACAGGTACTGCCGATTTTTTTATCATTCAACTTTATCTAACGATTGCATATGCCATATCTGCGAAGTACATGGCAAGCATGAGACCGCCTTCAACTCTTGAGATCCTTCTGTTGCTGATTGAGAAAACAAGTGCAATGAGAGTCACAACTACGAGTATTATCATGTCGATGCAGGATGCGATGTTTACCTCCACAGGATTGATGGTAGCTGAAAGTCCAAGTATAAAAAGGATATTGAAGATGTTGGAGCCAATGGTATTTCCTATAGCCATGGAAGCTTCCTGCTTTTTTATGGCCACGATGGATGTAACCAGCTCAGGAAGTGAGGTTCCGAAGGCAACTACTGTAAGACCGATGAGAGTCTCTGTCATTCCAGCAGCTCTTGCGATCTCCTTTGCGCAGTAAACCACAACCTGTCCCCCGGCGATGATTATACCGAGTCCTGCAAGTATCATAACCACTGACTTAAGAACACTGTACTGAGGAACGTCCTCAGCTTCTTCCTTACTGTTTCGTGCAGCAATTACAAGGGTTGCTATATATCCTATGAGAAGAAGTACCAAAAGGATACCAACAGGTCTTGTCACTACACCTGCATGCTGTGCCACATCAATATTTAAGAAGCCTCCGCTCATGAGGATAGGACCGCAGCTTGCCATAAGAGCTATGATGGTAACGATTATGGAGAAAGGTATATCTCTCTTAATTACGGCATTGTCAACCGCCATAGGCTTCATAACTGCACATATTCCAAGGATCGCAAGTAGGTTGAAGAAGTTTGAGCCAACAACATTGCTTATGGCTATCTCATTGGAACCCTGAAGTGATGCTGATGTACTTACTGCAAGCTCAGGTGCGCTGGTGCCGAGAGCCACGATGGTGAGTCCGATGATGAGACTCGGAACATGAAAGATCGCTGCGATTGAAGAGCTGCCGCTAACGAACATGTCAGCTCCCTTGATAAGTGCAAACATTCCCAATGCAAGAAATAAGATGTACAGTACTAACATTACATACCTCCGATAATTTGAAAAATGAGGAGCTCAAAAAGCGAGACTCCTACTGCCTTATGCAGTAAAAGTCTCGCTTTTTACAACATATTCCGGGGAACAAGTCCCGTACTGACGAAATATGCAACACCTATGGTGGAAGCTACTCCCTTAAACTTGTATGAGAGTATAATGCTTAAAAACTGCATCGTCAACAGAGTTTAGACATTGTTCCCAAATTTTGTATAATTACTTAATTTCATTATTTCCGCTTTATTTTTTTTGTGCTGATTTTTATTGAATTAAAAAACTCACAGCAGATCTCTCCGCTGTGAGCAAACTTATAAAATGGATAATCAGTTTTAATATACTTTTGATATTGGAACGCTACGCGCTACGCGCTCACGCGTTCCTCCCACATTCCGCACTCCCAGGCCGATAAATCGTCCTTACGTGCTCCATGTGGGGCGTGTCATGAAGTCTATCCTCCACTTTTGTGCAAGCACAAGTGGAGGAAGACTTATGACACTTATATCAGATCATTCCGATAAGTGCCCAGTATGGGATACCGATGCAGAACATGATAAGTGTTCCAACAAGAACCATAACTGTTCCAACCTTCCAGAACTCACCCTGTGATACATAGCCAGGTGCGAAGGAAATAAGACCGGCACCATTTCCGTAGTGAGTAAGAAGTGCTCCGATAGGTGAAAGGAATGAAAGAAGAAGAACTACCATCATTGCGTTTGCACCTGTTGTAGCGAGAAGTGAGTAAAGAACCGGGTAGAAGGAAGCAACGAATGCACTGTTTGATACGAAGAAGTATCTTACTGCAAGGCTTACGACTACAAGAATGATAGCTACTACCATACCGTTTACTGATGTAAGGTTCATTACGCTTCCGAGCTTCTCAGCGAGCCATGTATAGAAACCTGCATCTGCAAGTGCATTAGCGAGACCGTAGAAAGCACCGTACCAGATGAAGATGTTCCATGCACCCTTAGCGCCTGCTACATCGTTCCAGTCGAGAACACCGAAAAGAAGTACAAGTGAAAGGAATACGAAACCTACAGGCTGCATTCCGAGATCAACACCCGGAATCTTTGATCCAAGCATCCATCCAAGGACAGCAAGAATGAAAAATACGAGAAGTCTCTTCTCTTTTCCTGTCATAGGTCCGAGATCCTTGAGACCCTGCTCTGCAAGAGGCTTAACCTCATCAAGAGTCTTAAGTGTTGGTGGAAGGACCTTGTAAATTACGAATGGTGCTGCAAGAAGGAAAAGACCTACAGGAACTACAGAAGCTGCAAACCACTGTCCCCAGCTGATGTTGATTCC
Source organism: Oribacterium sp. C9 (assembly GCF_002007235.1). Lineage (GTDB taxonomy): Bacteria > Bacillota > Clostridia > Lachnospirales > Lachnospiraceae > Oribacterium. The sequence continues at coordinate 79,369 of NZ_MUHW01000018.1, read as the reverse complement.
AAGCATCTCAGATGCAAGGGATACTGTGATGGCGTTTGTTGCCATACCTGTAAGGAAGAGAGCTGATGTTCCCTGTGAGCTTGCGTACATAAGTGCTGAAAGATATGCACCGAGCTTCTTTGGCTCCTTATCAGGATATGAACCTGCACCCTCTGCGATACTCTGGAAGATAGGGTAAATGATACTTGTTCTTGAAGAGTTTGAACCGGTTGCAGGACTCAGGATGAAGTCTGTGAGGACAAGCATGTAACCTAAGCCTAATGTTGACTTACCGCTTCTCTTTAACAGGTTGTAAGCGATTCTTCTACCAAGACCTGTCTTGATAAATGCTGTACATACGATGGTAACTTCACAGATGAACCATGTCATTCCGTTTCCGTAACCCTTGAAAAGTACAGATTTGTTATAGAAGACTGAAGCAAGACCCACCATGATCATGGCAACTACAGGTGCAGGGAATGGTGTGGTTACGAGACCAACCAGCATTCCGATGTACAGAGCAACCAGGTGCCATGTGTCTACTTCAAGACCTTCTGGAACCGGAAGGTTCCACAGCACTAATGTTACAAGTGCTATCAAAATGATTTTGAACAATTGACCTTTTTTCATTTGTCTCTCCTTACGTGTTTGTTATGTGCAAATTTTAATGCAATAAATCAACAAAGTGAAACAGTGCATTTTTGTGTTCTTAACAAAAAAAGTTTGTTACCCGCCATATTTACACATATTTATGCCAATGTCTAAGCTCAGACTTAATCACAAAATCATTTTGTAGTATTGACAAGAATATGCTGTTTGAATTTGTTATTATGGTTATTTATCATTGATATAATTACAAATTTAATATAAGAAAGGATCAGAAATTATGATACTTATCAAAAACGGTCATGTTATAGATCCACTGAACGATATTGATGAAGTTACCGACGTACTGGTGGACGGATCACATATCGAAAAGATCGGAAAAGATCTTCCTGAGTATGACTACAACACAGTTGATGCTTCAGGATGCATCGTTACTCCCGGACTCGTTGATCACCACGCACACATCTGGCCTCTTGCAAACATCGGTCTTCCAGCTGCATCAGCATGCTTCGGTGCCGGTGTTACTACAGTAGTTGATGCCGGATCAAGCGGACCTGCTACATATCATATGTACAGACCTTATCTTGATCTCGAGAAAGTTCGTGTAAAGGCATATCTTAATGTCTGCACCACAGGTCTTGCATCACTGCCTACACCTGAGGACATCGCTCCTGATCACATCAGTGAAGCAAAGATCATGGATTGCTTCGATAAATACGGTGACGAGCTTCTGGGCCTTAAGATAAGAACAAGTAAGTTCATCGTAAAGGACATGGGCTTTGAGCCTCTTAAGAAGACCATCAGCATCGCCGAAAAGCTCGGTGTTTCCATCATGGTCCATTCAACAGACCCGGCAGGTGAATTCTCAGAGCTCGTTGAGCTTCTTAGACCGGGTGATGTTCTTACTCACATGTATATGAACAAGGGTTCAAACCTCGTAAGTGATGGTAAGGTTCTTGATGCAGCATTCAAGGCAAGAGAAAGAGGTATTCTCTTCGAAGCTGCAGATGCACGTGAGCATTTCGGACTGGATGTCGCTGAGACTGCTATCGCCCAGGGCTTCCTTCCTGATTTCATCGCTACAGATCTCACACATCTTAGCATGCACTTACGTCCTACTTCCTTCAACATGGCTATGCAGATCTCCAAGTACACAGCACTTGGCATAAGTCTCAAGGATGCCATAAAGATGGCTACAGTAAATCCTGCAAAGCACATGGGAATGCTTGATAAGATAGGTTCACTTACAGTTGGTCATCCGGCTGACATCGCAGTATTCAGACCTGTTGAGAAGGAAAACGTCTTTGGAGACCGTCCATTCGGAAATCCTGATCAAAGGACAGTAACAGGCAACCTTGTATATCAGAATGTTCTTACCATCAAGGATGGTGAGATGGTTCACAGAGATGTGACATTCTAAATTTTATCCGCATTTCTTCAAAAATGCGGATGCCATTTTAAACAAGACGATCAGATATTTTTGCAACATAAGACAAGACAGAGGCTCTTCGGCATCATCCCGAAGAGCCTCTGTCTTTCTTTAGTTTACCATCATGATTTACAAGTCCAAAAGTCCCAATTGGCACATTACTGCCTGAACTTTAAACATAAAATCAAATCCCCGAGAGCCATTCTCTCAGGGATTTTCAGATCTACCACTCTATCTCATTTATTTATCTTAAATAGCTTTTGAAGATTTCTTTTATGCTGTATTCTTCACAGCTTATCTTCACTTCTTCTCTCTGAATATATATGCCAGTACGGCTGATACTACAGCGATTCCGAGACCTACACCCGCAACGATATAGGTTCCGGTAACTGCATTGGCAGCGATCCACATAGGAGCGAGACCTACGAAAACATCCTTCCATGACATGATGGTAGAGTACATTCCGTGAGTATCACCTGCCTCTGATTTTGTGTCCGGATCCACAGCTCTTACGAGAGCAAGTCCGGTTGATGTATTACCTGTGGCAGCACCTACAGCCATACAGCATTTCTCAAACCACTCTTCCCTGAAGAAAAGCTTTGACAGGAAGAGTATAACAAGTATAGACACCAGGCTGAGAACCAGAGTGTAAATAAGGAGCGGAACGATATAGGTTCCTACCAGCTTCAGGTTAAGAGTAGCCATGGCTGAAAAAACAACGATCTCAAGCATGAATCCTGCGATCTGCTTAAGTGCCTTTATATCCGCAAGATAATCAAGTTTCAGCTTCACAAGAACGAACCATACTATGATACCGCCTACGATTCCATGAAGCACACTTGGCATACTCTTGAAAAGCTCGATGTAAGTACCGAGGAACTTAAAGAGATTCTTACCGATAAAAACTGAAAGAAGAAGCCAGGCGAACTGAAGAGCGAGATGGTTAATGCTTATGGAGGATACAACTGTTCTTCCTATAGGTGAACGTTTTTCTTCAGGAAGCTTTCCATGGTAAATATAGTTAGGCTGTTTACCGGGCTCCTTTACATAGCTTCCCCATCCTTTTCTGATACCTATATTTACAAGTATCATTCCTCCAGTCATAGCTATGATGAGACCGAATGTAGAAAGTACTGCTCCGATGGAAAGAGCTCCGTCTATACCGAGCGTCTCAAACTGTGTTCCCGCAGCGGCTGCTGTGCCGTGTCCCCCGTGGAATGCAAAAACACCCATGACGCCCCAGCCTTCCGGAAGTCCTGTCCAGATGTTTTTAAGCAGAAAACCAAGCAGTACACCTACCCCCATCTGTAACCCGTATGCAGTCATGGTTATGAAGGAGTATTCAAGGTATCCCTTTACTCTTTCCTTTCCGATGCTTACGCCGAAGACCATAGCAGCAAGGATGATGTCAATGAGTACTCCCGGTAGGCCACTGTAGCTTTCAGGAACTTCTATGATATTCAGACATTGATGCCCCAATATAAGAAGGATAAGTCCACCTATAAGTGAGGTTGGAAAAAACAGCTTCTGGAATATTTTCACTCTCTCCCGGATAAAGAAGCCTATAAGCATAAAAAGCGACATGATCATAAGATCATTTTTGAATTCTGACAGTGTCACGACGATACCTCATTAATTTTTTGAAATTTGCAGATATAGGAACGTATCTCTCAGGCGTCCCACCCATAATTCATAAACTATCGGGAGTATCATAAATTCCAGCTACCGCTTATCCATGCACACAAATGATAGTTGGAACTATGACACATATATCAAAAGAACTTTTTGCCACAGAATCTGCTGCTTACTGTGACAAAAAGTCGAATTAATCGGAGGAAACTCCTTATACTAACAACATATCCGAATTATAGGGGGAACGGATATGTTGTTACTTATTACTTTAATGATGATTAGAAATCAAACATTCCTGCCTTCTTTTTATCAGGTACGAAAGTATCATCATATGTCTTTGCTGTCTCATAGTCAACATCATTGATCGGCCATGTAGGAGTCTTTCCTTCATAAACCTCATTTACACCCATAGCTGAGAAGTATGATGCTCTGTGAGCAGCCTCAACTGTGTTGCCACCGATATGTGGATAGATGATGACATTATCAAGAGTAAGAAGTGGGTTAGCAGGATCTACAGGCTCCTTTCTGATAGCATCGAGACCTGCGCCGGCGATAACACCGTTCTTGCATGCCTCATAGAGATCCTCCTCAACAACGATAGCACCACGTGCTGTGTTGATAAGGAATGCATCCGGCTTCATCATCTTAAGTCTTTCCATGTTAACCATGTTCTTTGTAACAGATGTTGCTGGGCAGTGTAACGATACATAATCACACTCCTTGAAGATTCTGTCAAGGTCACGTGTAACCTCTACACCCTCTGGGAAATCCTTTACAGGCTTATATGGATCGTAACAGATAACGTTCATCTCAAGTGCAAGAGCTCTCTTTGCAACTCTGCTACCGATGTTTCCGCATCCGATGATACCGAGTGTCTTACCGTTTACTGTGTTCTTCTTAAGCTTAAGCTTTGCTGTGTAGAAATCGTCAACCCATGTCTTTCTGAGCTTGATTACGTTACGGCTGCACTCAAGGATGAGCATGATAGCTGTCTCGGCAACAGATGTGCTGTTTGCAACAGGAGCGTAAAGAGCCTGAACATTGTTATCATGGCAAGCCTTAACATCGAGAGCGTCGAAACCTGCACCGTGTCTAACGATAACCTTGAGGTTAGGATTTGACTCGATTACTTCTCTTGTGATAGGAGTGATACGAACGATCATTGCATCCGGCTGATGCTCCTTCATATCTGCAAGAACATCCTCTGTCTCGAATCCTCTTCCCTTGATAATTGTATGTCCGGCCTTCTCAAGAAGCTCTCTTCCCTCTTCCATGATTTCCTGTGGTAATAATACTTTCCAACCCATGACGTTTTCCTCCAATTTTATATAGTTATTCTCTTTATTTCAAATTTATTTGATTCTGAATGATGTAGTCTGCTTATTTCCTGTGAAGATACATCATTCAGATACATTCGCTATTAATATGATTTTGTCAATGCTTATGCTCTGTAAACATCGTCGATGATCTCGAAGTCCTTAGCTTCAAGTGACTTCTGAACCCAGTCTCTGTTGATACGGTGCTCAAGTGTTGCAGGGATCTTTGCCTGATCCTTAGCCTTGAACTCCTGTGCATCCTTAAGGATAACTGCTGCGTCCTTACGTGGGATGCAGATTACTCCGTCCGGATCAGCAAGGATGATATCACCAGGGTTTACGCTTACGCCGCCGCATGCGATAGGAACATTAACTTCTCCCGGTCCTTCCTTGTATGGGCCACCAGGTGTTGTGCCTGTAGCATAGATTGGGAAATCCCATGATCCCATTGAACCGATATCTCTGATAGGTCCGTCAAGAACGATTCCTGCGATCTTCTTCTCATATCTGAGCCATGTCATCATAACCTCACCCATGAGAGCTCTTGTTGTATCCTCTTCGTTTGATACTACAAGTACATCGCCTTCCTGGCAGTAGTTAAGAGCTGCGTGTAATGCAAGGTTGTCACCGGCTCTGCACTTTACTGTAAATGCAGGTCCTACCATGCACTCATCCTTAGGGCTGCTCATAAGATGAATTCTTGGATTCATCGCACAGTTTCTTCCCATGCAATCTGCTGTGTTAGATGCAGGAATTTCCTTGAACTGCATCATGATATCGTGATCAGGCATTTCTCTTTTGAGATAGATTCTCTTACCTACTGACATTGTTTTATCTCCTTTGATTAAATATTAGATGATGCCAATGACTAAAGCTTTACATACTCTCTAAGCGGAAGTTTTTTTCTTTTTGTCATTCGCTTCATATTGTTTCTTTCGATGTACTTATGATAGAATACATCAGTAACAAAGTGAAACAGTGTATTTTTGTATTTGTAACAAAGATTATTTGTGGGGATAAATTATGGATCTGCAGAGCTTTTACTACTTTCAGGAAGTAGCCAAGGATTTAAACATTACCAAAACAGCCAACAGACTGTTCATATCACAACAGACTCTGAGTAATCATATCAAGCGTCTGGAGGAGTACTTCGACACTCCTCTTCTTCATAGAAAACCTAAGCTTTCCCTTACATATGCCGGAGAGTTCGTTTTGAGCTTTTCTAACTATGTTTCAAATAAAGAGAGAAACCTGAACGATGTCATGATGGACATACGAAATGTAGATAAGGGTCTTCTCCGTTTTGGAGCCAGTGTCATGCGTACAAGTCTCGTACTGTCACATATTCTCGAGCTCTTTTCAGAAAAATTCCCCAAAGTAGAATTACGTATTTCGAATTTCAATTCCCAGTTATGTCTGAATTCTATTTTGGACGGTAATCTGGATCTTGCACTTGTACTTTTCCATAGAAACGGTGAGAAAAATTTCGATAAGGATCTTAACTATATTCATCTTATTGATGAAGAGATATATCTGTGTGTTACAGATGAGCTGCTTGAAAGATATTATGGTGATGATGCAAAAGAATTGAAGAAGAAATCAAAGGATGGTGCCAGATTGGAGAACTTCTCGAGACTTCCCTTTGCCATGCTCAACAATCATATGGGAAGAACCATTGATTTCTGTTTCAATGAAGCCGGCTTTACACCTAAGGTTAGAGCTCTCAGCAGTAACCTTCAGATTACCTCCACCTTCGGCGTCAAAGGTCTCGCTGCCTGCTTCGTTTCCAAATCAAGTGTCCTTACCTACATATCAGATTTTAAACGTGATGATATAAACTTCTTCCCTCTTCTTTTGGATAATGAAGTGCTCTGTCAGAAATGCTATCTCATCCACAGAAAGGATCGCTATCTCTCTCAGTATACGAAGATGTTCTCTGAATTACTTATCAGATTTTTCACTTTCATCGGAAAGCTTTCGATGGATGAGATCATTCATGAGGAAGGCTTGAGCGGATTACATCCATATCTGGCTGCCGAATATGAAAGCTGATAAAGGGTCACAGTTTAATACCGGTTATCCTTTATATTCATCTTAATTTAAAAAATATATTTATAATCGACAAATCGCCCGCAGTCGTCAGACAACAAGTCTAACGATTACGGGCGGTTAAAAAATCAGGACTTTTTTATCAGATTATAAGCTTAGAAAAAAACATCAATCTCTATAGTTTTTTCTATTTATGGTTATATATATTTATGGTATCTGTAATTCTTTTCGCAGGCTTAGTGAGATTCTGAATAGAACCTCCTTTATTTATGGTATCTATGAGAGCAGCGATATATCGCTCCATATTGACGCTGAAATAGTATTTCTTTTCCAGTAATTCCTTCTTCTGGACGATCAGATTTGTTGTAAAGATCCTGTCGAAATCGCCTCTTTCATATGCGGCATCAAACTTCTCGAAGCCCTTGGAAAACAAACCAAAGGTGGCAAAGATAAAGACCCTATTTGCACCGCGTTCCTTAAGCTGACGGACAACATCAAGCATACTTCCGCCGGAATCTATCATATCATCAACAACTATGACATCCATTCCTGTTATATCGCCGCCACAGAAATCATGAGCCACGATAGGATTAGTACCGTTAACTATAATCGAATAATCCCTTCTCTTATAGAACATGCCGATATTTACGCCAAAAAGAGAAGCCAGAAAAACCACTCTCTCCGTGGCACCCTCATCCGGAGCAATGAACATGAGATGATCCTTATCTATCTGTATATCCTCATACTCTGTGAGCAGTGCCTGTGTGAACTGCAGAGCAGGAGAAATATTATCTATACCGTTGAGAGGCACAACATTTGCCATTCTGGGGTCATGAGCATCAAAGGTGATGACATTATGTACCCCCATAACCTCAAGCTCTCTCAGCATCACGGCGCAGTCGAGAGATTCCCTCATGGTCTTTCTGTGCTGCCTGCTTTCATAAAGGAACGGCATGATTACACTGATCCTTGAAGCCTTGCCGTTGCAGGCTGATATGATTCTTTTCAGATCCTGATAATGATCGTCAGGCGACATGCGGTTCAGACTGCCATCCATCTTGTAAGTCAGAGTATTGTTGCATACATCAACAAGAATATATATATCCTTGTCTCTGACCGATTCCTTCAGTATTCCTTTTGCTTCGCCACTGTTGAATCTGGGGCATTCGCAGGGAATAAGAAAGCTCTCACCTCTCCAGCTTTCGAGTATCCTGTCGATCTTCTTTCCCGTAGATATAGCAGATTCCAATGCTATAAGCCCTATTTTTTGTGCCATACCACCACCTCCATAGCTCCGTAAAAGTTAATGGACCCTCAAAACGATATAGCAGTCCTCTACATTGTTTCGACCAAAAGCAACTCAATGATAAGACGACTTTCACTACGTAAAATGCCTGTTACGAATAAACCGTATATTCTTACTGTTGTTTAGCGCTGACCCTTGAACCTTCCTCCACAGAATTCACGATAAAAGCATTACCGCCTACAACAACATTGTCTCCGATGATCGTCTCTCCACCGAGGATGGAGGCATTGGAATAGATCGTAACATTGTTTCCGATAGTCGGATGACGCTTCTTTCCCTTCAGGCTCTGACCTCCACGAGTGGAAAGTCCTCCTAGAGTCACACCCTGGTAGATCTTTACATGATCTCCGATAACCGTTGTTTCACCGATGACTATACCTGTTCCGTGATCGATGAAGAAGTAGTCACCTATAGTGGCACCGGGATGTATATCTATTCCAGTCTTTCCGTGAGCATACTCAGTCATGATCCTCGGGATCATAGGAACGCCAAGAAGAAATAGTTCATGAGCCATTCTGTATATGGAAATGGCATATAGTCCCGGATATGAAAGAATGATCTCATCCATTCCTGCTGCAGCAGGATCTCCCTCGAAACCTGCTTCAACATCAGTTTCCAGAGTTTTTCTGATTCTCGGTATACAGCTCATGAAGTCAAGAGTCATCTTTTCCGAATCAGAATCATCCTTTCCCTGATATTTGAGAACTATGGATATCTGCTTGTTAAGATGAAATATGACATCCTCAATAGTAGCTGACATGTTGTTCTTCAAAGTGTAGATCCTGTAAATCTTATCACTGTAATATCCCGGATACAGTATCTTCAGAAGCTTTTCAACCACATCAACTATAGCTTTTTTATCAGGCTGATTACAGATATCTATATGATTGACAGTTCTGTCATCCTCATAATCCGAAAGGATCATATTAACAACTTCATCTATTCTGTTTTCATCATTTGGCTTCACTTCATGCTCTCCTTAACATTTATTCCTATTGATTCACTAGGCATTTAGTTAATATGATACCACCATGTAGAGATTTTGAGTATTTCTTTTTCAAAAAAAGACTTATATCATGTTGATTCAAGATGTCATTCTATCTTCAACACGATATAAAGTCTTTCTATCTTACATAACCTCTATTTTATTTTTTCCGGTAGTCTTTGCCTTGTAAAGAGCACTATCCGCTCTTTGGAAGATCAGTTCATTGGCTTCTTCTTTGGAGAACTGTGTGATTCCTATACTGACTGTTTTTTTACCGACTTCAGAGAAAGAAGTTTCTGAAATAAGCAGTCTCATCTCCTCCATAGCTTTAAGACAAACATCCAATGACTGATTCGGGAAAATAAAAAGAAATTCTTCACCGCCCCATCGTCCGCACATCCCACCGGGAATAGACTCAACCTTATCCTTGATGATGGAAGCTATAGTCTTCAATACTTCATCTCCTACAGCATGTCCGAATGTATCGTTAACATTCTTGAAATCATCCACATCAACTATTCCGAGAACCATATTGATATTGGAACGTTTTGCATGAACAGCTGCTCCCTCAACCAGCCTGTCAAGCATCCTTCTGTTATACAGTCCGGTCAATTCATCCGTGTCAGCCATCTGCTGAAGCTCCAGGTTTGCTTCTCTAAGCTCAGCAGCTGTAACATTGATGAAATTGGCAAGTCTTCTAACCATGGATATCTGCCCGTGCATAGACTGCTCATCATACATGAATAAGCTGTTTTCTCTTGATATGTACTGCTGTGGATCCCCTGAACCTTCTCTCATGCTTATGGCAACCAGAGTCACATGGTGCTCGATAATATTACGTCCCATTCTCATGATCTCGCCACTTGAATAAAATCCGCATACAGGCGCTATCCTGGAAAATCTTCCTGTTTCCTTATTCAAGAGATATTTCCAATACAGTCGTCTGACTCCGCAGGAATAAAGAAATACAGCCTGAGGTCTCGAATCACGAACATGATCCTCCAGCTTTTTAACATCCTCTCTTATTACATCAGGATCACCATATGAAAGGTTGACCATGGTTCCTTTTGCCACATCAGCGGCAAGAACCAAAGAACCATCCTCAGTGTTACAGGAGAAAGGGAGTCTCAGCACCTGATTACCATGCTGTCTCGTCATGATGGGAAATTCCAGTATATTTGAAAAGAAATGCTCATCAGGCTTTATATCGAGATACTTTCTGTATATATCTCCTGCCGGTATTCCATCCAGCTCATACAGGGTTTTTCCCTTGATCTTTGTTACCTTCAGATCTTTTCCCAGCGGCTTCCACCCGATGGCATGACTTATATCTATAAAAAAATCCTCGCCGGAATATGTTATGAGTATCACTCCGGAATGGGATATATTGGTCTTGTTAAAGACCTTTGTGTCAGTATTCTCTATTCTCATGGCAGCACTTCCGCCGCCAAAGATCTTTACTGTATCTCTGCATTTCTCGACTTCATCAAGAACCGTGTGGCTGTTTATGGATTTGAGAGTGATAAGTATCTCCGCAGCCTTTATGGAAGGAAAACTGTCTATGGTGTTCCGTATCTTTTCCCCCAGTTCCTTTTCTTTACCCGGTTCACACTCATACAGATATACAGATGTGTCTGTGGTTTCAAAAATAGAAACAGACATGACTAGACCAAACTCTGCCAGATGTCCGTCGCAAATGTCTCCGTTGGTACTTGTTCCGCCGATTCTCGCATCCGGATAAACCTCAAGTATCTCTTCCTGAACTTTACGTATATCCTCATCACTGAACAGGATGGAGTAAAGATGAAACAGGATGGACTTATAGGTCATGGTAGCGGTATAGTTGTATATTTCTTTGATAATAGTCGATACATCACCGGGAGATCGAAATTCAAAATTGAATTGTTTCAATGATACACCTCAAACTGGAAATACTAAGCCACGATACATCAGTCTAAACTTCCTGTATCTTACATCTCCCATCCATTACTTCTGTATAAATAGAAAATCAGGCATTAGAAGCTTCTAACACAACCTCTCTTGCTTCCTTATCCTTCAAAGGTTTGCCCCAGACATATCCCTGGATGTAATCACATCCGATAGCCCGTAGTGTTTCGATCTGATCCTCGGTTTCGACACCCTCTGCCAAAACATCTATTCCCATGATATGTCCGAGGGATATGATCGTTTCAACATATTTTCTGGAAGATGCATTATCATCCATCTTGTCGATAAATGACTTATCAACCTTCAAAAGTGTTGCCGGGAAATTAAACAGATAACTGAGAGATGAATAACCTGTACCGAAATCATCTATAGCTATCTGTATGCCCATAGCTTTCAGATCACCTATACATTTAAATGCTTTTTCAACCGATTCTATCATTATGGATTCAGTGATCTCTATCTCCAGATTGTGAGGCGGTAGATCACTCACATCAAGTATATCCTTGAGTTCATCCAGAAAATGCTTTTTCATCAGATGTTTAACCGAGATATTGATACTAAGTGTAAAATCACATCCTGATTCCTGTATAAGCTTACCGACGAATTTTGCAGCTTTCTTGAAAACTACCAGATCGACCTTATCGATAAAGCCTTTTTTTTCCGCGATAGGGATAAATTCTCCAGGACTTATGTTATTACCCCTTTTATCTTTTATTCTGGCCAGTGCCTCAAAGCCTCTCAGCTTATGATTCATATCAAACTGAGGCTGAAGACTGTAGTAAATGGTGTTGTTCTGAAGAGCAGCCTTAATCTCATTTTCCAGTTCAGTGATATGTCTGTCTATGAGCATCTCCTCATTGAAACGTAACAGATTGTTTTCCTCTTTGCTTTCCTTGGCCTTGAGCATCGCCCTGTTGGAGAAGGAAAAAATAGAATCTACATCTTTGGCTTCAGAGGGGAATTCCACAAAACCATAGCTTGCTGAAACCTGTATCTCATAGTCATGTATAAGGAGCTTATAACCGAGAACATCCCTGTACATGTTTATAGTATTCATAAGCTCCTTTTCATTTTTGTATTTCCTGATGACCAGAGCAAATTCATCTCCTCCGAGTCTGGCTATAAAATCCAGAGTACCTGAAACCTCCATGTCGGCTATAAGCTTCCATTTTGAAGAGATCTCCATGAGGACTTCATTTCCTATATCGAAACCCATGGTATCGTTGATATCACTAAAACCGTTAAGATTGATGGAAAGTACAGCAAAAGGCTGATTTTTTTTGATGAGATCTTCTACAAGCTCTGCACAGGCAAATCTGTTTGGAAGTCCCGTGAGTATATCAGTAACAGCCTGTTTCATCAGCTTATCCTGATACTTCTCAATACGCTTGTTGTTAACGTATATAACGATCAAAGTAAGTATAGTCACAAGTGTTGTGAAAACACCGGAGATATTGCCGAGATTATGATTCCTCATGACATTGGAAATGATCATGGGGATATTCAGTATCAGCACAACTACAGATATACTGAAGCCTACATCACCATAATACAGAGTGAGAAAAATCGCAAAGACATTGAAAATAGAGGAAAGTACACCTGCAAAGGAATCTATTCCTATGGTTGTTCCGTTATAATCTACTGCAAACGGAGAATTCACCAGAAACGGCATGGCAAAATATGAAGCCAGATACAGCATGGCCAGCAGAACCAGCCCTAACTTAGGTGGATTTTTTGCAAATGAAAGATTTTCCAGAGTTTTTTCTAATATACGTTTTTCTGAGTTGTTGTTATTCATAGTCATAAGGTTCCAAAATATGTGATTATAGGAAAAAAGAGAAGACTGAAGATACAGTCTTCTCTTCTATTATAAATAATTGTTTATCTGATGTCGATAGATAACCCTCAAGCCTTGATATATTCTGCGGCTTCAGTTGCAGCGATATATCCTGAATCGATGCAGAGTCCATAGCAGTAACCCGGCACATCATAGTAAGGGCTGTAGTAGAGACTTCCGTTATCGGTTCCTACCACATAGAGACCCTCCATCGGCTGATTTTCAATGTCTAAGGCGCGGAGACTGTCATCGGTGCGGATACCACCGAAGGTTGACCATGCTGAAGGCTCACACTGTACAGCATAGAATGGTCCCTGTGAAACCTTTGAAAGGTACCATGGTGATGTTCCGAACTTCGCATCAACACCATCCTCACAGAACTTGTTGTACTCTTCTACTGTCTCCTTAAGGTTTGTAAGACCGAACTTTTCACCGAGCTCTTCGATAGTATCAGCCTTGGCAAGCCAGCCTTCCTTGAGACCTTCCTCGATATCCTCAGGAAGTTTGTCGAGTATTCTGTCCTTGAAGTAGTTACCGATGAACCAGTTCTTCTCATTGGCACCCTTCTTTGTGGTGTACTCATAAAGGCCCTCTGTTGCCATAGCATCAACATAAGCCTGATCAACGATACCGTACCATGGAGCGTTAAGAATGATCTGCTCTGAACCATAGCTCATCGGGTAATCACAGAGAAGTCCTTCGTTGATGAAACGCTTTCCTTCTCCGTCAACAAGGAGGTTACCATAGAGACCGAACTTGAAGCAAAGGTTCTGATCATACTTATCCTGCTTTGCAGGTCTTGTAGCCTTGCTGTTTGTTCCGCCGTACTCACATGGGCAATAACCGAAGGTCTTGCTGAGAACGGCACCAGCGTCAGATGTCATGAGGATACCATCACCTGTACATAAGCTGTTTCCTCCTGCAGCTGCATTTAACTTACGGGTCTTCAGGAACTTCTCCTGAAGATCACGGTTTCCGAGATATCCGCCTGCAGCAACGATAACTGCCTTGGCATTGACAGTAAGCTTAGTTCCGTCAGCCTTTACAGCATGAAGTCCCTTTGCCTTTCTGCCGTCCATGATGAGATCTGTAGCCTGTGTGTTGAAGAGAACTTCTACTCCGGCATCCTTCAATGCCTTCTCCCACATCTCAACTCTCTCCTCCAGAGGGTTTGTGATGAGATGGAATCCACCCTTCTCGTCCTTAAAAGGTGTCTCAAAACGGAAGTTGACTTCCTTCATCTGATATCCGATTCCCACAAGCTTTTCAACAGCATTCTTTGATTCTGTGAGACAACGATGCATAAGAGCAGGGTTCGGTGTCCAGTGTGAGTACTCCATTACATGCTGGAATACTTCATCTACTGTCAATGTTGTACCACCCTCCTTTGCATGTAGAACAGATGTATCTACTGCAAAAGGTCCTGAAACCTTGATTCCGTTTACGCCTGCAACAGAACCGGACTTTTCAAGCGTAAGTACCTTGAGTCCTGCCTGTCCTGCTGTGATAGATGCCATAAAGCCTGCAGCTCCACATCCGATGACAGCGAGATCAACATCATAGGTCTCATCCTGTCCCGGTGTAACTTCAACCTTCTTGCTGAGCCATGCATCCTTATCTCCGCCTGCCTGAGCTACACAGTCTGCGATAGCTTCCTTGACAGCACGTGAGGAATTTGTTGCGCCTGTAACAGCATCAACTCCGCCTGCCTGATTTTCGATGATAGCAGGGATCAGAGTGTCCTCTACCTGGCTGAAAAGTACAGGTGTCTCACCCTGCTCAAGAACCTTGACTGATGTCAGTGCAGTGTCACTGAATGTACACTCTACAGTAATGTTACTGATATTACCGTATGCAGTAGACGTATAGGTTCCTGCCTTATATACTGCCTTTGCAGCTTCCTTGGCTGCTTCTGTTGCTGCCTCTGTTGCTGCAGCTGTGGTTTCTGCCGCTGCAGTTGTTGCAGCCGCTGTTGTTTCAGCAGCCCCTGTGGTTGCTGATGGAACTTCCTGAGATCCGCATGCTCCAAGCAGTCCGGTTGCTGCTATCGCTGCACTTCCCTTCAAAAAGTCACGACGAGAAATCTTTTTCATCATTAATTACCCCCAATTTTTTGCTTTTTAGCAATAATTGCCCTACAAAATCCATTGTAATATCTAAAAAAGTCCGGGTCAATCATTTTTCTTTGATACATAATGCTGTGAAAATTTCTTTTGCCTGATAATATCAGTTGGCATATATGCTTATTTAAATTGATTTAACAGCCGATATAAATGGATATATTTCACAACCGGTTTATTTGCCGCATTAAACATTGTCCTACAATACCACAACTGCTATAGTTACCTGGGCAGTGTATGAGAAATCTGTATCTTCAGTTTTGGTATCACTTCTTAAATTCACTGATCATGTTTTGTTGAATAGTCATTTCTATCAATCAATGCTATAATTATCCCATATATGTTGATTAGGAGGTGTCTCATGGATAAATTTGATATCGAAGCTCTCATAGACAACGCCAAAGAGCTGAGAAACAGTGTTAAAACCTATAGAGAAGACGCAAGAGACCGCGCCGAATTACTTTTACAGAAGCTGAAGCTACAGGATTATATCGAGAAAAAGAAGGAAGACGATAAGATCAGAAACACTCTTCTTACTATCCTTGCAATTATCGGAATCATCGCAACAGTTGCCGCAATTTCATATGCAGTTTATCGTTTTGTAGCACCTGACTATCTTGAGGATTACGATGACTACGAAGATCTTGATGACGATGATGACGTCATTGCCGAAGACTGATCCGCTATAAGCTTTATGAGGACATGGTTCATATACCATGTCCTTTTTCGTGACACGTCCCAATATCGATTTTCACACTCTCATCATTTTATCACTTTATTTTCTCATGTATTTTTTACAGTTATGTTGTTTTGCCCGGAGCTATATAGTACAATGAAATGCCTGTTGACTATGTTTTGTTTGATTCTATAGGAGTAAAGATTTATGGAATTATGTGCCAATGCAGAAAGATGCGGAGGATGCTTTTATCAGGGAAAGACCTATGATGAAGAGCTTAAGATAAAGGAGCAGGGCTTACATGAGCTTCTGGAGCCTGTTATACGTACTGATGATTATACTTTTGAAGAGATAGTTCCATCTCCCATTTGTGAAGGATATCGCAACAAGATGGAGTTTTCCTTCGGAGATTCAGAGAAGGATGGACCACTTACACTTGGTCTCCACCAGAAGCACAGCTTCTTTAACATTATCGATACTGATGTATGTTCTCTTCCCCACAGCGATGCAAATGAGATAGTTCGTGCTACAAGAGATTATTTTGCCAGACTTGAGATAACGTACGAACATAAGAAAGCTCATGAAGGCTATCTCAGACACCTTCTTTTCAGAAGAGCCATAAAGACAGGTGAGATACTCGTTGATCTTGTCACCACCTCCCAGTGGGACAGTGCCATGCGTGTCATCGCCCCTCAGGATGTATATGAAGCGAGGGCAAAGGAACTCGATGAGTGGTTCAACAGAAGATACAGCCCAAAGGCACAGAAAAAGCACAAGAAACCCACACCTGACAAGTATATAAGAGTGGCTCCTCCTATGAAGGAAGATGATGTTCTAAACGGCTGGAAGGACACACTTCTTAAGCTTAAAGAGGATGGAAAGATCCAGGGAACCTTTGCCGGTATACTTCATACTGTCAATGACTCTCTCGCTGACGCTGTCACTGACATGGGTACGACTGTTCTCTACGGACAGAGCTTCTTCTACGAAGAGATACTTGGACTTAGATTCCGTATCACACCATTCAGCTTCTTCCAGACCAATTCCCTCGGTGCCGAGAAACTCTATGAGAAGGTTCGTGAATATGCAGGATTCCAGGAACTCAAAAAAGAGCAGGAAAACTCTCAGGTCAGAAAGCCTGTTATCTATGACCTTTATTCCGGAACCGGCACCATCACTCAGCTTATGAGCAGTGTTGCAAGTAAAGCTGTAGGTGTGGAGATAGTCGAGGAGGCTGTAGCCGCTGCAAGAGAAAATGCCGGGCTTAATGGTGTAACAAACTGTGATTTTATCGCCGGAGATGTTCTTAAAGTTATTGAGGAAGGCGGAAGACTTATAAAGGAAGACGGAAGCTATGAGGATGCTCCGAGACCTGACTTTATCATACTTGATCCGCCAAGAGACGGTATCCATCCAAAGGCTCTTACAAAAATCATTGATTACGGTGTAGACAGACTTATCTATGTTGCCTGTAAGCCAAAGAGTCTTGCCAGAGATCTGGTTCCCCTTCAGGAATCAGGCTATAAGGTTCTTAAGCTCTGCCCTGTTGATATGTTCCCGAGAACCAACAACT
Source organism: Oribacterium sp. C9 (assembly GCF_002007235.1). Classification (GTDB taxonomy): domain Bacteria; phylum Bacillota; class Clostridia; order Lachnospirales; family Lachnospiraceae; genus Oribacterium. The sequence goes on along the minus strand of NZ_MUHW01000018.1, from coordinate 61,914 downwards.
GCGAGTGTATAGCACTTTTGGAAAAGGTTTCAAACAAATAAATATCAGATAAAATATAAAGACCGGATGTAAGTGATACTTACACCCGGTCTTTTTAAATCAAATGACTCTTTCTGTCACTCTTCTACCTTTTTCAGCTTTGCAAAGCTTGCCAGCATTTTCTTCTGACCTGCCTTTTCAAATTCCACAGTCACCTCATAATCCTTTTTACCATCCGTTACAGAAAGGACCTTTCCACGTCCAAACTTGATATGACTGACTGTATCTCCTTCCTTGTAATCAAGGGAGCTTAATTTTTGAACGCCCTGTGATACCAGATTCTTAGGTATGCCGGAACCGCTTTTTTTCTTCACTGTACCGGCTCCTGTACTTCTGCTCACATATCCAGTTGAACCCATACCACTGAGTCCATAGCTGTTAGTACCAGATCCCGAGAAACCGAAGCCTCCTGAAGAACGGCTGCCTCTTCCGCCAAAGCTGCTTCCATAGCTGTCGTCACTAAATCTGTATTCATCCCGTTCATTATACTTCTGGCTCTCACGCTTGTTCTTTCTATAATCTCCGTAGCTTCCGGAGCCGTATGAACTGCCGTATCCGTATCCCGAACCCGAACCAAAAGCATCTGCAAACGGAGTTTCATCCTCACCGTATCTGTTGATAAAGGACTTTTTGCACATCTCATCAGGTATTTCATTTATAAACATGGACGGTTTCATTCTTTCGAAATTTCCGTTCACCATACGTGAACGGGCACTGGTCATTACCAGTTCCTCTTCCGCTCTTGTGATACCGACATAGCAGAGACGTCTTTCCTCCTCCAGATCCTCATGATCCTCCATTGATCTATAGCCCGGGAAAAGACCGTCACTCATGCCAACCAGATATACCTTTGGGAACTCAAGTCCTTTGGCACCATGAAGAGTCATAAGTGTGAGCAGATCCGTATTGTCATCCTTTCTGTCGATGTCAGCAACCAGTGAAACCTCTTCAAGGAACTCACTGAGCTTAGGTTCCTCAGCGTGGGCCTGATAATCAGCAGCCTTGTTTATAATTTCCTCGATATTCTGGAATCTGGTCTCAGCCTCAATTGTCCCCTCTGCCTTTATCTCGTTTCCGTATCCGGTATCATCACGTATGGATTCAATAAGCTTCTGTATAGAAAAGCTATCCTCATCCATTGCTGGCTGGTCGAGATATCCAGCAATACGAAGCTTATACTTCCAGTTCTCGATCATCTCAGTAAATTCGAGAAGCTTTTTGCCGGCTTTTCCTGAAATACCTATGAGCTCCGCCTTTGTGGCAGCCTCATACATGGTCACAACATGCTCGGGAGAAGTATTGGCAGCAGCAAATACCCTGAGCTTTTCAAGAGTGGCATCACCTATTCCACGCTTTGGAACATTGATGATACGCTCAAATGCCACATTATCGGAAGCATTGGCGATCACCTTCATATATGCAAGGACATCCTTGATCTCACGTCTCTGATAGAAGTTAACACCGCCTATTATCTGATAAGGGATGTTCATCTTTATACACTGCTCCTCCATGAGACGGGACTGAGCATTTGTACGATAAAGGATCGCCTGATCATTATATGCTCTCGGTGTATTCTTAACCTCTCTCACAACTGCATATGCCTCATCATTGGCACTGTCGAACTCCTGGAAGGTAACATCCGCACCGCCCTTTTTGTCGGTCCAGAGACGTTTCTGCTTTCTGCCCTTGTTGTTCGCGATGACAGCATTGGCACAATCGAGGATCTTCTCTGTTGAACGATAATTCTGCTCCAGCTTTATGACTCTGGCTCCGGGAAAGCTCTTCTCAAAAGAAAGGATGTTTTCGAGATTTGCTCCGCGGAACTTATATATACTCTGATCATCATCACCTACAACGCAGATATTTCTGTATTTTCCTGCCAGCTTGTGAATGAGGTTGAACTGGATATCATTTGTATCCTGATACTCATCTACAAGTATGTACTTAAATCTCTCCTGATAGTACTGGAGAACTTCAGGCTCTGTATCCAGAAGCTCCACTGTCTTCAAAAGCAGGTCATCGAAATCGAGAGCGTCATTCTGATGAAGCTTTTTCTCATAAAGAGTATAACATTCCGCGATCTTCTTCTCGGTAAAATCTCCGCCGGATATCTGCTTTCCGTAATCCTCAGGTGACATACCCTCGTTCTTTGCCTTGGAAATGGCTGAAAGAACTGCTCTGTCCTTTATTTTCTGATTATCTATATTGAGCTCCTTGAACACCTGACGCATCACTGTCTTCTGATCATCAGTGTCGTAGATAGAGAAATTGGATGTATATCCTATTCTGTCTATATAACGACGGAGCATACGAACACACATGGAATGGAAAGTTGAGACCCAGACCTCTCCGGCTCTTTGCCCAACTATCTTATCTACACGTTCCCTCATTTCCCCGGCTGCTTTGTTTGTAAATGTTATGGCCAGTATGTTCCATGGCTGAACGCCGCAATTCTCAATGAGGTAGGCTATACGATGAGTAAGTACTCTGGTCTTTCCGGAACCTGCTCCTGCAAGTACCAGTAGCGGTCCCTCTGTATGTCTTACCGCATCACACTGTTCCTTATTTAAAATGCTCTCAAGATTTTCCATGCTTCTCCTATTTATAAACTTATAATCATCTGATGTTTCTTTTATATAAATGTCTAAATCCTTAGACTGTAAATTCTCATGATGAATCTCTGTCTTAGCCTGTTTTGATTCAACGTCGCTCGATTATAACATATGACCCTTAAGGGGTCAAAAGTATTTATTGTGGCAAAAAATGGATTGTGTTATACTTTACGGCATGGACGAAAAATACTTTGAAGAATTAATTGAATATTTCCATTCTCTGGATCATATCACTACAGATGATATCCCTAATATCGATCTTTATATGGATCAGGTAACAGGCTTTATGGATCAGCATCTTGACCCCATAAAGAGGCATCATGAGGATAAGGCGTTGACCAAGACCATGATAAACAATTATGCGAAGAACAAGCTTCTCCCTCCTCCTGATCGTAAAAGATACAACAGGGAGCATATGCTCATTCTCCTGTTTATTTATTATTACAAGGGTATACTTCAGTTAAGTGATATTGAAGTCATCTTACGTCCTCTTAATGAAAAATATTTTTCTGGACATCCTACTGTTACACTGACTGATATCTATGATGAAGTCTTTACATTAGAACCTGATGAAAAGAAACGTATCTTTGCAGAGGTTGAAACCATGGCAAAGATGTCACTTGATTCCTTCAGAAGCGACGATCCCAAGTTTTCAGATCTTTCGGATGAAGACAGAAGCGAGCTTCAGCTTTTCTCTTTCTTATGTGAACTTGGTCTGGATGTTTTTATGAAGAAGCTCCTCATGGAAAAGATCGCTGACAAGCTGCATGAAGCCGAACTTGCTAGACAGGCTGCAGAAAGAGCCATGAAGAAAAAGAAATAAATCACTGAAAAGGCGGAACAACTATCTGTTGTCCCGCCCTTTTTATTATTTCTTCTTCAGATTATCCTCATAACCGAGTCTTTCAAATACCATATCATAACCGTCAGCACCATAATTCAGTGAACGATTGACTCTTGAAATAGTTGCTGTAGAAGCCCCTGTAGCCTTTGCGATATTAAGATAAGTCTCTCCCTCGCGAAGCATCTTTGCCACTTCATATCTCTGAGCCATGGAAAGAAGCTCGTTGATGGTGCATACATCCTCAAAAAACTTATAGCACTCATCCTTAGACTTAAGTGTCAGTATGGCATCAAATAAATGATCAACTTCTTTTGTCTTTAACTTACTGTTCATTTCAAATCCTCTATCATAATTCTCAGACCTCATCATGATCTACTCTGTTAAGGTCTGACGCTATATGGAACCTGAATTTCATCAGGTCAGAACTATATAAATGTGCAGGTTCCGTGCTTTACTGATTTAACACGCTAATCTTTTGCACTTTTACACTTTATAACTCGAAAGTAGTATAACACCCATAAAAGGGCATTTCAAGTGAAAAGTAGCAACATAAAAGGGCATGTACTTTCGTCACATACCCTTTGTCTCATTATAACGCAGATTCATATTTTACATAATCACTGCTTATATATCAATATATTTTCACTTTACAAATTTTTATGATAAGTATTTTATTTTTTAATTCCATGTGATAGGTGTCGGTCTTCTCTGATCAAAGACAGTCTTTACATCCATAAGATCTGAAAGCTTATTATCCTGTCCGGAGAAATCCATCCACATCCTGTATCCGTCGAGGTTTCGTCTACCCTGTCGGACAAAGTTGTCTCCGAACTGTACCCAAACCTTAGAAGAATCCACATTACAGAAATATCTGAATCCGGCATTCTGAAGCATGTTAAACTTTTCATTATCCGTTGAATAAGGATGCCAGTCAGCTATGTCAGCACCAAACGGATAAAGGATGATATCACAGTTTCCGGGCATGAGAGTTTCCACGTTACGCTCCCATCTGTCTGTGTCCTTGGTAAGGGTACTAAGATCTCTGTTTGTGAAATTCAGATGACCCCAGCTGTGAGAAGCAAGCTCATAACCATCATCAACAAGTGCCTGCATAAGAACCTTACAGGTCTCTCTATCCTCAGCTATATTCGGATTAGCCTTCATCTTAGGATCACGGTTAGGTGAGCTTTCATCATAGGTCTCATCCGTTCTGTAACCAAGAACACCGTTATATCCGGTAAATGCTATGATAGCCTTTGCGCCTCTGTATGAGAAATCAGGATGCTGCTCGATGAAATTATCAAGTATAGGAACTATGTCATAATCTCCGACAGAGACATTGCCCGCTGCATCCGTATACTGAAGCTTTAGCTTGCCGTTCTCGTCAAGCACCATCTTGTCTGCAAAGCCCTTGCCCTCCATGTATTCATAGTAGCAGACATCATCTTCCGACATGACGAATGCCTTCTTTCCTTCAGGAAGCATGATCTTTTTTCTGACCATCTTTTCTGTACCGTCAGGCTGTATCTCGATCTCAGCCATGTCATGAAGACCTACCAGAACGTAACCTCTGTCATACATCTGCTGAAGTATGGCCTCAAACTCAGGTATGGTAGTCATTACCTGATTGAAGTCCTTTCCGGCTGCGTCATTAGTGAATGCACGGTCTGTATCTACACAGAGTATATGGAAGAAAACATGTGTCACCTGAGAATTATCGAAGGCAACGCAGGACGCAGCTGTTGTCTGGTACTCCTGAATCTTCGCCTGTACCTGTGGATCTGCCGCATAGCTAGAAGATGTCAATGTTTCAACCGCCGCATCATAATCATACATCGCAGCCTGTCTGTCACTTACAGCTAAGAGCTGACTGAGATCCGCTTCTGCCATAGCGCTCTCCGACTCTATCTCCGATTCCTGAGCTTCTGTTGTCTCCTCCACGGCAACGGTCGTTTCTACTGCTTCCTTCTTACCAAACAGTCCTGCGAGATTCAGCTTGCCGGTAAAGAAAAGAACACCCAGTACTAGCAGTACGAGAATGTCTATGGTTATAAGGATTGCAGAGAATCTCATCTGCTTTCTCTTTCTCACACTCTGTCTGTTTCTGCTTCTTATTGCTTCGCGCCCCTCGGCAAGTCTTTCGTCGAAGGATTTTTCTTCATCCGGATATACTGAGATATCCGCATCAAAATGCTCTGAATCATATGAATCCTTAGTCCTGTAGCTATGATCAGCATAAGCTCCTGATTCATAATCATCCTTTACATTTTCTGTATCATAGTTATCCGAGTCCAAAAAGAAATCCTCTGAATCCTCCGGAATATCATCAAATGCTCTTCTTCTGGAACGACGTGAAGTTCTATGATATTCACCTCCGAAATCCTCCTGTGAAGGAATCCTTCTTGTATATCCATTGCTTTCGGAATGACTGCTTATATTACGGGAACCGTTGCGGGAAGTAGATGCATTAGTCGAACGGTTGGAACTGTTTTGAGAAAACTTTTTTAAGCTCATATTCTACCCTCTTATAAAAACGTCAGTCTGTTTTGATTTCAATGCGAGCAGAGCTGACGTACTATACAGGAACAAATTTTTCCTGTATATTTATATGCTATACCTCATATAAAAATGAAAATACAGGTATTTCACATATTTATTAATATTACCGCTTAAGTGACGTTAGGGCAAGGTCATTGACATACTTTTATCCTTTGTTATAATATGTAGTAATCAAAACTACGTCAAGAAACGTGGAGGTTATATGGATTACAAAGTTATAGGAGACAGCTGTTGTGATTACACACCTGAATTAAAAGCTGATCCTCATTTTTCTATAGTTCCCCTTACATTGGAAATCGGTTCTTATACAGTAATTGATGATGAACATTTCGATCAGCAGGATTTCATCAGAAGACTCAAGGAATCCTCAGTAGGCGCAAAAACCGCCTGCCCTTCACCAGAAGCCTATAAGCAGGCTATCGAAGAAAGTGATTCCGATGAGATATATGTTATAACCATTTCAGAGCATCTTTCAGGATCCTATCAGTCTGCTGTAGTAGGTGTTCAGATGTATGAAGAGGAACATCCGGACAGCACGAAAAAGATCAAGGTGTTCAACACAAACACTGCAACCGCCGGTGAGCTTAATCTTTGTCTCACTATCCAGGAATTAAAGAATGAAGGCAAGACCTTTGATGAGGTTGTCAGCTACATGACAGACAAGATAGATGTTATGCAGGTATACTTCGTACTTGAATCCCTCGAAAATCTTCGTAAGAACGGAAGACTTTCGGCTATGAAGTCCTTCCTGGCTACAGCGCTTAACATAAAGCCTGTTATGACTGCGGTAAGCGGTGTCATTCAGAAGCTCGATCAGCAGAGAGGTCTCAACAAGGCCATAAAGCGTATGGTTCAGCTTGCAGTTGAAAGAGCAGGCGGTCCTGAGAAAACAAAGCATATGCTTCTCACCATTTCTCATGTGAACTGTCTTGAGCGTGCAGAATATGTAAAGGAAGAACTTTTAAAGCTTGCACCATTCCGCAGGATAGTCATCACAAACACCATGGGTGTTGCTACAGTTTATGCAGAGGACGGCGGTATAGTCATTGCACTTTGACTATCATTGTACTTTGGACATCATTACACCGGGTAAATTAAATAGATATACATGAACAAAACCTCCGAGAAGATTCTCCCGGAGGTTTTTCTTTTTATATTTGAATTTTCATATCCGACACCTTGATAAATTTTTCATGCCTTTGTCAGATCATTTATAATCCATTACCAAAAACATCGGTTTTACCGTAACTACTTCATCATATTCCTTCTGAGATACGGTAACATCGCTGTTAAGTTTTCTTAAATCATCCTTCATGGTCTTGAAGGCTTCCGCAATAGTTGTTGCTCTTCCCTCTCTTATGACTCTTATCATTCTCTCGATAACTACAGGATGGGCATACTGCGGTGGAAGCGGAAAATCAACATTATCTGCAATCGTTGACTTCATATCGGAAAGGGCATCATCCCATTCCTTCTGTGCGCTCCGCTTGTTGTTATGTCCAGTAGGAAGGATCCTTGAGGATATAACTATAAAAATAAATGAAAAACCGAAAAGAACAAAATATATAGCCATTCCCTGCCCCTTCAGTATAGAAAATACACCGAATATTGCAGAGAAAATGGCAAGCATCAGAATGACCATGGCAACCTTCTGATAAGTCGGGTTGATCCTGTCTATGACTCTCTTCTGCTTGGCTGTAGTTGACAGTCTGGTATACTGATCCTCATAGTTATTGATGAGTTTTTCAGCATCTCTTAATTCCTTGACCGAAGATTCCTGTTCAGGAGAAAGTACCTTCAGATATCTGGCCTTCTCCTCTTCTTCTGCCTTCTTAAGCTTATATTCAGCCTCAACACTGTGAAGAGGCATATCCGGTCTTATTTTTCCAAGTTCTGTAAGAAAGATATCTACCTCTTCCTCGTATTTGAAATTACATTGCTTTTCAAGACCGGTTCCATACTTTACAACAAGATACGGCATCGTTCCGAAGATCCCCTTGCCCGAGAATCCACCTTTACTCATAGCCACACGTTTAAAGCATCTGCTAATGTCTCTGTAACTTATGTAGTAGCATCTGTCTATAAAGAAACTATTCAGGTACATGGCTTCCTTTCCTAAACCACAAGGACCCACCTTTATACAGTTTTTCTTATCTTCCTTAAGCTCTTCCCTGCTTAATGTTGTCGTTCCGAGACATGTTGGAGTAAATAACATAATGTCCTCCTGTTGCTGTAAAAATATGACAGGGTGAAGTTTGTCCCCACCCTGTCATGTATTAATTTGTCAAAGTGAAAATTTGTTCATAAGGATGAACTATTTCCCGTTATGATGAACAGTGTACGTTAACGTCTTTTCTGTGCATCATGCAAATATTTAATTTTTAAAATGCCAGTGGTCAGTTGACATTATCATAAGTTCCGGTACTCCTCCTATTCAGTATCCGAAAACCTACGTTTTAGGCGTGCGCCAGATGAGCATTCTGATTTGTACCGTACTTCTTTGAAGCTCTGATGAAGAGATACAGGAAGAATGCTGCGATGATGATTCCAAGTGGATATGCAACAGCTGTGTTGTTTGTGAAGAATGGGATAAGTCCCAGACACTCAGGAGCCATCAGGAAGTATGTAGCTGAAACAGCTGACATGAATGTTGCAGGAACTGCGCAAACCCAATAATTTCTCTTCTCTCTTACGAGGTACATAGAACCTGTCCAGAGTACCAGCATAGCCAGAGTCTGGTTTGTCCATGAGAAGTATCTCCAGATAACTGCATAGCTGAAGATTCCGAAAGAGTTTCCGAATCCAAGGAAAGCACCGCATCCAAGTAATGGAACACAAAGCTTAAGTCTGTTGGAGAAGGACTCCTGATCCATCTTGATCCAGTCGGCAACTGTATATCTTGCTGAACGGAATGCTGTGTCACCTGATGTGATAGGACATGCAACTACACCGAGCATAGCAAGTACAACACCAATGTTACCCATGGTCTTTACGCAGACATCATAGATCGCTACTGACTGTCCGCCTGCAAGGATCTCTTTAAGACCTGTGTTAAGTCCGCCTGTTGTCTCATAAATAGAAACACCTGCAGCTGCCCATACAAGAGCTATACATCCTTCTGCTACCATTGCTCCGTAGAATACGAAGTGTCCCTGTCTCTCTGACTTAAGGCATCTGGCCATAAGAGGTGACTGAGTTGAATGGAAACCCGAGATAGCTCCACATGCTACAGTTATAAACATGAATGACCATACAGGAGTAGAACCCGGATGCATATTGTAGAAGTGGTCCCAAAGCTCAGGTGTATGGAAACCATTAATTGGTAATCCGATAACAACACCTATTGCCATGATGATAAGGCAGATTCCGAATACAGGGTAAATCTTTCCGATAATCTTATCGATGGAAATAAAAGTAGCTATAAAGTAGTATGCAAGAATTATTGCAAGCCATACAGCTGTATTTGCAAATGCTCCTGTAACACCCTTACTTGAAAGGAGCTGTACTATAAGACCTGCAGGTCCTACTGCAAATACTGTACCTACCATAACGAGAAGAACAACCGAGAATACTCTCATGATCGACTTCATGGTATTTCCTAAATACTTTCCTGTTACCTCTGCGATAGAGTATCCATTATTTCTCTCACTGAGCATACCTGAGAAATAATCATGTACACCACCGGCAAAGATAGTACCTAATGTGATCCAAAGGAAAACGATAGGTCCCCAAAGTGCGCCCTGAAGTGCTCCAAAGATAGGACCGAGACCTGCGATGTTCAAAAGCTGAACCAGGAACAGCTTCCACTGTGGTAAAACTACATAGTCAACACCATCGTTAATTGTAACGGCCGGGGTTTCACGGTCATCAGGACCAAATGTGCTGTCAACCAATTTACCATAGGTAAAGTAGCCTGCGATCAGTAAGCAAAGACAAATTAGAAAACTGATCATACATAACCTCCCTAATTATGGGCATTGATTTTATAAAATGTTATTGACCGGATAACACTTTATAAAATCTTTATTAATTGTTCCGTATTTATTGTAGTTTCTAATCAAATTGTTTTCAATAAAAAAATCATTATCTGTGTAATATGCATTAAAAATAATTTTTATTTTGTACATAATAAGCGTTGTGTTTTGCTATAAATATTTCAAATTAAAAATCTGCATAAAAACAAGGCAAGAGAATTAAAATTTTGAACAAAATTTCAATTCTTTTGCCCTGTTTTATAAGGATTTGTCTAATTATAAAATTTTATTTTATTTCTTGTTCTGCTTTTCAACTGAAGGAAATTCCGGAGATCAAAAGTTTATATTTTCATTAAAAAGTGAAAAGAAATTATCCGCTTTACTCTCGCTGTATTCATTCAGATCGATCCTTTCCCAAAAGGGTTCTCTGAATCTGACTATATGCTGCTCCTTATACTCGCCGTACTCATCAAAAAAGGCTTTTGATTTAAGTACTGTTTCCAGCTTTTTCTTCATGGCGAGAGTAGCATCTTCATCATAGGCATCTATGACCTTTATGATATAGTACTTACCGTTTTCTTCGATAATGTCAGAAATCTGACCCTCTTCAAGCTTAAATGCAGCTGTACTTATGGCATCCGTCTTATCTGATTTTGAAACAGTTCTCTCTATTTCCGGATTTTCACTGTTCTGTCTCGCGTAGTACTGAAAACTTGCACCTTCGACATTGACAAGCTCAAGGAGTTTATATGCTTCGGCACTGTCCGAGCACTCTATCTCCTGTATCTTTATGACCTTTACCTCGGCATCCGATACTTCGAGATCAGCATCCGATATCAGATAGTCCGCCGTCTTGCAGGCAAGAAAATACTCTGTATACATGTGTACCACGTCATCAACGGTGCAACCACCCATAAATTCTATATCTTCCGGTGTCAGGCTGTCATAGAATTCATTGGATATGGTTCGTATTTTATCCATTTCAGTTGAAGTTGCGATGATACCCGTTCTCGCAGCCAGAAGATTAAGAGTCTTTATATCCTGAAGAAATTCTTTGATTCTGGAAACAAAATAGGGACCATATGTGGATTCATGCTGATTTTCCACCGGCAGATTCCATATATTTGATCCAAGGGCATTTTGATATCTGTTTCTTTCAGATCCTATAACTATTCTGCATTCAGCCTCAGAATAGCCTTCAACATCCTCTGTTTTTCCTGTTATCTCTACACCCTTACACGAAACTAAGCTGCACGCCAAAAGCATGCAGCTCAGTAAGGTTACTGTTGTTTTAAAAAACTTTCTAAAAATCATAAGCTCCTCTATTGCATAAGGTCTTCCCTCATACAATATCTGACTCACAGACACTTATATGTCTGCTACTTTAATTCCGTTTCAGCCTCATATCCATGGGTAATGACTTTTCACCAGAAATGCCATGCCTATCCCCAGAAGTGCTCCCATGAAAACCTGTAAAGGAGTGTGACCTACGTACTCCTTTAGCTTCATTTCAAACTCCTCCGGTCTCCAGTTGAAAGGATTATCCTCCAATATCTTGTTCAGAAGAACAGCCTGTTTACCAGTCTCTCTCCTGACTCCCGTTGCATCATACATAACAACACTTGCCAGAGCAAAGCACACAGCAAACATAGATGAAGCTATACCATATTGAAGTGCGGCAGCTGTAGCTATGGATACCACAAAGGAGGAATGGCTGGAGGGCATACCTCCCGAACCTGTCATCCTCTCCCAGTTTATCCCTTTGTTGAAATATGCATCTATAGCTGTTTTTATCACCTGAGCTGCCAGCCAGGATGAGACAGCCGTTGTGAGCATATAGTTACTGAGTAATTCTTCAAAAAAATTCATCTAAAATCAATATCCTATCAACCAATCATAAAGTTCCTGATACTTCATGGCTGAAGTTCTCCAAGAGTAGTCTGTAGCCATGGCTCGATCCACCATCTTATTCCAATCCCTCTTACGGTCATAATAGATCTTTTCGGCATATCGGATGGTGTTAAGCATCTCATGAGCATTGTAATTGGTAAATGAAAAACCTGTACCCTTATCTTCGTACTCGTTGAAAGGTTCAACCGTATCTTTAAGTCCGCCGGTCTCTCTTACGATAGGTATAGTTCCGTATCTCAAAGCTATGAGCTGTGAAAGTCCGCAAGGCTCAAACAGTGAAGGCATAAGGTATGCATCACATGCAGCATACATCTTATGACTTATAGCATTGGAATAATAGATCTGAGCTGATACCTTGTGATGGTACTTCCAGTCATAGTGTCGGAACATATTCTCATACTTTTCATCACCCGTTCCAAGTACAACGAACTGAATGTTGTCCTGACAGAGCTCATCCATGATGCACTCCACAAGATCAAGTCCCTTCTGATCGGTAAGGCGGGAAACGATTCCGATCATCATCTTTCCAGGATCGACTTCCATGCCCCAGTCTTCCTGAAGCGCCTTTTTATTCTTAGCCTTTTCTTTTCTGAAATTCTTGGCATTGTAATTCTTGACAAGGTACTTATCGGTGTCGGGATTCCACTCATCATAATCAATTCCGTTTACTATACCTCTGAGATCATGCTCTCTCGCTCTTAAAAGTCCATCGAGTCCTTCTCCATAGAAAGGCATCTTGATCTCTTCCGCATACGTATCTGAAACAGTAGTGATGGCATCAGCATAAACTATACCACCCTTTAACAGATTTCCATCCTTCTTACACTCGAGCTTATCCGCAGTGAAATAGTAATCACTTAACTGTGTAAATCTCTGAATGGTCTTCACATCCCATACTCCCTGGAACTTGAGATTATGTATAGTTATGACTGATTTGATGGAGCGGTAAAACTCGCCGCCGGCAAATTTGTCATGAAGCAGTACAGGTATGAGACCGGTCTGCCAGTCATGGCAATGAATCAGATCAGGATGCCAGTTCAGAAGCGGTAATGCGGAAAGTGCTGCATAGCAGAAAAAGCTGAACTTCTCCAGATCCCAATACCAGTCACCATATGGACGATCACCTGAAAAATAGGATTCATTATCTATAAAATAATATGTAACACCATCCTGTTCGTACTTGAGTACACCAACATAGCGGGACTGACCGAGATAATCCATGTAAAAATGTGTCACATACTCCATTTTCTGTCGCCACTCCCATGGTATGCACATATACTTGGGAATCATAACGCGGCAATCATAGTATCTCTTATCAATGGTTTTTGGAAGTGAACCAACAACGTCAGCCAATCCTCCAGTTTTTATAAAAGGTACAGCTTCCGATGCAAGCATCAATACATTTTTCATTTTATACAGCCTCCCACTCATAATTTAGTTCCGTATTCAAGAAATCTCATGATGTATTGAAAGCAATAAGTGAAAATCATCGTTGAAAGGTAATAAATTTACACCCATTGACACATATTATTATACTTCCTACAAAGCATCCTTAGCAAGGTTTTTAAGCTCTCTGGCATTTGCAAGAACTGCATCAGTAACCTTTCCTCCTGCCAGCAGTCTGGCAAGTTCCATGACGGATTCGTCAGTATCGAGTCTTCTGATGTTTGTATGAGTGTGTCCCTCTTCTGCAAGCTTTTCTATACAGTAATGATTATTAGCCTTTGCGGCGATCTGAGGTAAATGAGTTATGAGTATCACCTGATGTGATAATGCTATCTTCTTCAACTTCTCAGAAACCTTTTCGGCTGTTCTACCGGAAATACCGGTATCTACCTCATCGAATATCAGTGTAGGGATCTCATCTGTATCAGCAAGCACAGTCTTTATGGAAAGCATGATACGGCTGAGCTCACCTCCCGATGCCACCTCACTCAGAGGTCTCACCGGTTCACCCGGGTTAAGGCTCACAACGAAATGCACATCATCGATACCATTGGAAGATGGTTCTCTAAGACTACTGAAATCCATATCGAATTTTACATCCAGAAATCCCATCTCAGTCATCTCCGAACGTATCTTCGTGCAGAGTAGCTTCGCGCCCTTCTTACGGGATTCGGTAAGCTCACCGCAGAGCTTCATAAGCTCTTCTTCTGCTTTTTTCAGCTTCTTCTGGCACTTTGATCTGTTTTCGTCATAATCTTCCAGCTCCCTGAGTCTCTCCTGCTTCTCAACGAGTGCTGCCTCTGTCTTTTCCACTGTACCGCCGTACTTTGCCATAATACCACGGATGTAATCAAGGCGTTCTGTTACTTCCTGAAAATCCTCTTCATCAAAATCATTTCTATCGAGATAATGATCCAGCTCCCTCACCGTATCTTCCGATATAGTCTGAAGATCATAAAGACTGTCACTGATATTCTGAAGTGAATCGTCATAATTAAGTGCATCCTGAATAGACCTGATGGCAGAAGAAAGATCTATCTCATCCATGATGGCTCTGGCCTTTTGTACCGAACCGTATATTTTTTGAATATTCTGATATTTTTTATATCTCTGTGCCAGTTCCTCCTCTTCGCCTTCCTTCAGTTCTGCCTTTTCGATATCCTCTATCTCAAACTTCAGAAAATCAAGTTCTCTCTGGCGCTGTCCTTCATCCATATCGAAGCTGCTGAGCTTTTCCCTGAGTTCAGTATATTCATGGTACTTTTCAGACACAGATACACGAAGAACACCAGTCTCTTTTTGCTGAAAATCATCCAAAACCTTCAGATGGTAACCGTCTCTTAAAAGTGACTGATGTTCATGCTGTCCATGAATATCTATAAGCAGCTCTGCCACCCTACGGAGCTTTGACAGAGTTACCGTTTCATCATTTATTTTTATCTCGGATCTCGTATTTGAGATCTTTCTCTTGATAATGATCTGACCGTCCTCCGGCTCCACATCAAGCTCTCGAAGAAGCTCTTCCTGATGCTCGGAAAGATCGCCGAACACTATCTCCACAAATCCGAATTCCTTACCGTTTCTGATCATATCCTTGTTTGCCTTTGATCCAAGACAAAGATTGATGGAACCGATAAGTATGGACTTTCCGGCACCGGTCTCACCGGTAAGTATATTCAGTCCTTCACCGAATTCAACTTCTGCCGACTCTATAAGTGCAAGATCTTTTACATGTAGATGATATAGCATTTTGTCTCCTCTTTTCCGGGAACAAAGCCCCATATTATGCCAGGAGGGCTCTTGTCTCCTTTGTTGTCCTTATCATCCGGTAAATGTTGTTATTCCATTATTTCCTGGATACGATTCTTTACATCCAGTGCATCCTGTGCATTTTTCATTGCGCACATGATGGTATCGTCTCCGGCGAGAGTACCGACGATCTTTTCAAGTCTGAACTGGTCCAATGCTGCAGCAACCGCATTGGCCATACCTGCCATGGTACGGATGACCAGCAGATTACCTGCAGTATCCATACTCATGAGAGCCTCTCTCAGAACACGTATATACTTTTCAGAATATACCTGTTCCTCCTTTTCTATGATCTGATAGTACTGGCTGCCATCATTTCCTGTAACTTTACTGAGCTTAAGCTCTTTTATATCACGGGAAACCGTGGCCTGAGTAACCTTGTAGCCTTCTCTGTTGAGAATATCCGCAAGCTCCTCCTGGGTGCCTATACGCATCCTTCCCACCAGCTCTATGATCTTTTGATGCCTTGATTTCTTCATCTCAGCTCCCCTCTGTTATCTATCTTTCGCTGTCCATCTTGTTTTTCAATGTTTCCAGAAAGCTTCCTTCCCGTAACTTGATGAGCGTTGTCATTTCATTTGCCTTTCTGACAGTAACTATATCTCCCTTTTCCAGATCAAAGATATGCTCACCATCAAAGGCTACCACCTCATTATCAGAATCGACCCTGACCTGAATGCGGCTGGAATCCGAAAGAACTACAGGTCTGCTGTTGGTGCTGTGAGCACAGACAGGCGTCATAACTATAACTGGTGACGAAGGTGCCACGATGGGACCTCCGGCAGAAAGATTGTAAGCTGTAGATCCTGTCGGCGTTGCAAATATGATACCGTCGGAAATGTAATTGCTAAGCTCACGACCGTCACAGGTGACTGCGAACCTCATGACACTTATTCCGTTGCGGCGGCTGACCAGTATCTCATTAAGAGCGGTGTCTCTCATGATGACTTCACCGTTTCTTCTGACACTTCCGTGAAGCATGGTTCTTACATCACGAATGTAATCATGCTTTATAAGTCTGTCCAATGCTCCTGGTATCTGCTCCTTTTTGGATACTTCAGTGAGATATCCCAGATGTCCGGCATTGACTCCAAGAATAGGAGTATCCTGTCCACGCAGTACTCCTGCTATCCTGAGCATGGTACCGTCACCGCCGATGCTGACTATGGCATCTGCATCGAAGAAGTCGTCTCTGGAGTAATTTTCTATCAAAAGTGAATTTACCTTGACTCCTTTTGAAATCAGATGCTTTTCTATGATATTTTTAAATTCCAGTGCTTCTGGTTTTCTGGTGTTAACAACTAATGTTACTCTCATGTCCTGTCTCTATGTTCTCTCACTTTATACATATCCGAATCTCAGATACTGTTTTGAAACAATGTTTTCTCTATGGTTTTTGACCCGTAATGATACAGGCTCATTTCACATCCAGCATATCGTGTGATGCGTTTACAGTCTTTTCAGCCATATCATGTATCCAGAGGAGATCTGTATCTTCTCCTGCCTCTGCATCTTTTCTAAGCATCAGCTCTGCAAGATACTCTATATTTCCTTCAGGTCCCTTTATAGGACTGAAGGTCAGTCCCTTCAGCTCGTAGCCAATGGAATATGCAAATGACAGGGTCTTTTCGATGACCTCCACATGTACCTTCTTATCCCTTACTACGCCCTTCTTTCCTACCTGATCTCTGCCGGCTTCAAACTGAGGCTTTATAAGACATACAACCTGACAGTCATCAGCTATCAGTGTTTTAACAACAGGCAGAACAAGCTGCAGGCTTATAAAGCTTACATCAATGGACACAAGACTTGCGGTTTCTCCAAGATCCTCAGGCTTTACATAGCGGATATTGGTCTTTTCCATGCAGACAACACGTTCATCATTACGAAGCTTCCAGTCAAGCTGACCATGCCCTACATCTATGGCAAAAACCTTCACCGCACCGTTCTGAAGCATACAGTCTGTGAAACCTCCGGTACTGGCTCCTATATCGAGACATACCTTCCCGTCACATGATACTCCGAACTCCTTTATGGCTTTCTCAAGCTTCAATCCACCTCTTGAAACATAGGGAAGAACATTCCCTCTCACTTCTATAGGCACTTCAGGATCAAAGGTAGTTCCTGCTTTATCTTCTTTTTGTCCGTTTACATAAACGATACCTGCCATGATGGTACGCTTGGCCTTCTCTCTAGACTCGGCCAGACCTCTGTTGACAAGTAACACATCAAGTCTTTCTTTTTTCAAAATCTATTCCTCGATCGATATGGATCCGTTACTTATAAAAACACATGAATGATCTTTGAATGATCATAAATCAGTGGCATTTATGGTGATCATACAGTCCGATCATCAGACCCAAAATCTATTATTCCTTTTTCGTTTAAAAGTTTCATGATGGATTCACTGTCTATTCCGAGTCCTTCACGAAGCTTTGTTACATCTCCATGCTCCACATACTTATCCGGAAGAGTTATGGTCACCACCTTCACCTCCGGGTGATTCTCCAGAATGTAGCTTTCAACCTGTATGCCGAAACCGCCCTGCTTTACATTCTCTTCCAATGTGACGATCACCTCATGATCAAGTGAAAGGAGATCAAGCATATCGGTATCTATAGGTTTTACAAATCTTGCATTAACAAGAGTAAGATCATAGCCTCTCTTCATGGCTTTATCACGTATATGTTCTGCTGTCGAAACCATGGAGCCTGCTGCAAGAAGAGCGATCTTTTCGCCCTTGAACAGCATTTCAGCCTTCCCGAATTCTATTGGTGATGAAAACTCACTTAAGCCCTGATAAGCCACTCCTCTTGGATACCTTATACTTACTGGCAGCGGATATTTCATGGCAAATTCCATCATCATCTCAAGCTCATGTGCATTCTTTGGTGCCATGACCGACATATGCGGAATAGATGTGAGGTAACTGTAATCAAAAATACCCTGATGAGTTTCACCGTCTGAACCTACAAGTCCGGCTCTGTCTATACAGAAAACAACCGGCAGCTTCTGGAGACATACATCATGAACTATCTGGTCATATGCTCTCTGTAAAAAGCTGGAATACACAGCTATGACGGGCTTCAGACCATTGGATGCCATTCCTGCCGCACAGGTCACAGCATGCTGTTCCGCGATTCCTACATCAAAAAAGCGGTTTGGAAAATCGTGTGCAAATCTGCTCAGACCGGTTCCGTCAGGCATGGCCGCAGTTATGGCAACGATCTTCTTGTCCCCCTTTGCAAGCTCGCAGATCTTATCGGAAAAATACTCAGTATAGGTTTTACCCTTATTGGATATAGGCTTACCTGAGTGAATATCGAAAGGAGAAACACCGTGATACCTGGATGGATATCTTTCTGCAGGCTTATAGCCCTTACCCTTTTGTGTAAGTACATGAACTATAACTGCATGATCTATCTTCTTCGCCTCATTTATGGTTCTCTCAACCTCTTTTATATTATGACCGTCTATAGGTCCGAGATATGTTATACCCATATCCTCAAAGAACATACCCGGGATAACAAGCTGTTTAATTGAATTCTTTGCCTGCTGTATGTGCTTGACAAGCTTTTCTCCAACTAAAGGAAGCTTCAGAAGTGTCCCGCCCACATCAACCTTTAGCCTGTTGTATCCCTTTGCAGATCTGATACCGTTAAGATACTTTGAGATACCACCCACATTCTGGGATATAGACATGTTGTTGTCATTGAGAACTATGATGAAATTCTTTTTCATGCGGGAAGCATTATTAAGTCCCTCATAGGCGAGACCTCCGGTAAGAGCTCCATCTCCTATAACAGATACAACTGTGTATTTTTCACCCTTGATATCTCTGGCTGCCGCTATACCGAGCCCCGCCGATATGGATGTAGAACTGTGTCCTGTGCCGAAACAGTCATATGGGCTTTCAGAGCGCTTGGGAAATCCGCTCATACCATGATACTTTCTCAGACCGTCAAAATTATCTTTTCGCCCCGATAATATCTTATGAGTATATGCCTGATGTCCCACATCCCAGACCACTTTGTCCTTAGGAAGCTCAAGAGCTCTGTATATACCTATAGTCAGATCAACCACACCAAGATTTGATGCAAGATGTCCTCCACACTCCGAGGTCTTCTCTATAATAAATTGTCTGATTTCGGACGCAAGCTGATTAAGCTGCTGTTCATCCAGCCCTTTCAGATCTTCCGGTCCATATATATCATCAAGTAACATTTTATACTTTAACTTTCCAATCTACTTTTTTCTATTGATCAACATATTCGTTAATTCTATAAGGAATCGTCTGCAATCATCATTTACTTCAGTGAGATTTTGAAGCTCCAAAACAGCATTTTCTGATAAACGCTCGACTTCTTTATGAGCATCTTCGAGGCCATATATGGAAACATATGTGGTCTTATGATTTTCATCATCAGAATGTATAGGCTTCCCCAGAACCTCTACTGTACTTGTTTCATCCAGGATATCATCCTGAATCTGAAATGCCACTCCTATCTTTTCTCCTACATCAGCCATCTTCTCAAGCTCTGCATCTGTGGCACCGCCAAGAACCGCTCCTATCATAAGCGAAGCCTGTAAAAGAGCACCTGTCTTAAGCTTATATATAAACATGAGCTGCTCATCAGAAAGCGGTTTTCCAGTCATCTCCACATCCACGACCTGACCGCCGAGCATACCGTATACTCCTGATTTTTCTGAAAGAATGTTAAGTGCCTTCACAAAAGAAAGGGTATAGGCATTGAACGTTTCAGCACTTGCCTGAAGGCCAGCGGAAAAAAGTTTCGTAAGCTGTTCACGGAAGATCCTTGTTGTTAACTCAGTGGGATAAATAAGCAAAGCATCCCCGCAAAGTGTCCCCATGGCTTCCCCGTATTTATACCATGTAGACTCTCTTCCGCGTCTGTACTTGTCTCCATCCATACATGGAAGATCATCATGGCAGAGACTTGCGGTATGTATCATCTCCATGGCACATATAAAGCTGTTGAGCACAGGACGCATGAACGCATCCCATTCACTTCCGTATCTGTCCTTATAGAGTTCATAACTCTTAAGGATCAGAACCGGTCTTATGCGCTTCCCGCCTGCTTCCAGTGAATATGTAATGGATTCCATCACCGTTGACTGAAAGCCTTCAACCTTCGGAAGTTCCTTTCTGATTATTTCATTTATGGATCTAACTGTTTCTTCAAGTTCATGAGAGAATTCCATCTTCATCCAACACCTTTACCTGTTTTTCAATCTTATCTATACTTTCACCTGCATCCTTTAGAAGACCTACACCTTTTTTATACATTTCAAAGGTCTTTTCAAGGCTGTCTTCATTTTCCATTTTTTCTATAAGCTCATCCAATTCAGAGAACACTTCGTTTAAAGGCTTTCTACTTTCCTCGGATGCTTCTGTATTGATTTCCTTGCTTTTGGTTCTGCCGGCCATTTCAACCTCCTGAATTTATATCCTCTATACGGCTTCTTAATGTTCCGTCCTTCAAGGTAGTAGTTATCAGATCACCTTTTTTTATCTTCTTCACACTGTCAAGCTTATGACCCTTTTCATCCTGAACGAAGCCATAACCACCGGACAGCTTCCGTACGGGACTTACAGCTTCAAGTCTCTCAGTATTCAACAAAAGCCTGTGATGTGCTTTATCGAGACTCTGTTTCATAAGTGATGGCATACGCTCATAATCTCTCAGGCGATTTTTGACTGCATACAGTCTGTCGCTCATATATTCACGTAAAACATCATACTTTCTAAGCTTTTCTTTCTCTATAGTCAGTCTGTCCTGTATACGCCGCTTTAATTCATTATGATAAAGTATTTCTTTTTTGTGGTATTCGTTGAGAATATACTTTGGATTAAGCTGATTTATCCTCAGCTTATACATAGCAAGCTTCTGTCTCGTATCCTGAATATGTTCATATAAGACCGATTCAAGAGTAGCCTTATATCCGGCCAGATCATCCGTGAACTTTGTGTAATCAAAAACAGCCAGCTCGGCACCGGCACTTGGTGTCGGTGCCCGGAGATCAGCCACGTAATCAGCTATGGTTGTATCTGTCTCATGACCAACCGCACTGATTATAGGTGTATCTGCATCGAATATTGCCTGAGCCACAGCCTGTTCGTTAAAAGCCCAGAGATCCTCAATGGAACCTCCTCCTCGACCTACGATGATAACATCCAGATTCATGAGATCCAGAGTCTTGATACCTCGGATGATGGACTGAACTGCACCATCACCCTGGACCAAAGCCGGATACAGGGTGATGTCTACATAGGGATTTCTTCTTTTTGCTATCTGGACTATATCCCTGACAGCAGCCCCTGTCTTTGCAGTCACCACACCTATTTTGGATGCATATTTAGGAATCGGCTTTTTATACATAGGGTCAAACATACCCATCCCGGAAAGCTCCTTTTTGAGCTGCTCAAATCTTATGTATAGATCTCCGACTCCGTCTGCAGTAAAGCTTTTGGCATAGATCTGGTAGCTGCCGCCTCTTTCATAGACACCCACATTACCGGTACAGAGAACGCTCATACCGTCCTCTAATTTAAACTGAAGCCCCGCACGATCCCTGACGAACATGACGCCGGAGATCTGCGAAGCTGTATCTTTTAATGTAAAGTAAATATGACCTGAAGTGTGGTACTTCAGGTTCGATATTTCTCCTTTTATTGTGATGCCGGATAATGCAAAGTCCGTAGCGAACATATTGCCTATGTAGCTGTTGACCTGCGATACCGTATATGCCTTGTTAAGCTGACCCATCTTTTATTTATTGTTCTTATTGATAAGAATATGAACACTCTTGCCCTCAGCAGACTTCTTTTCTGTCACCTCACCCTGCTGCTTGCGCGGTGCCTTTTCAACCCTCTTTGACTCACGTGTACTGTCTACAAGTCTCGCAAGGACACCGTTTACAAAAGAGCCTGATTCATTGCCGCCATACTTCTTGGCAAGCTCTATAGCCTCGTTTATGGCAACCTTCTCAGGAACCGCTTCATCGAAATTAATCTCATAAAGTGCAAGACGGATAGCCGTAAGATCTGTCTTAGTCATACGATCTGTCTTCCAGCCATCGGCACTTGAATTGATCTTCTCATCAAGTTCAGGAATCTTATCTACGATCTTCTGTACTGATGACTCCAGATCCTTCTGCTCCTCTTCTGTGAGGTTCTCGATCTTGATCAGATTATCACCATCCTCGTAGTCAGGTGACTCAAAGTAACGCTCCATCTGTGAAGGAATCTCGTCTCCAGGGTAAAACTGTGTGGAGAAAAGAAGTTTAAACTTATGATCTCTTTCTTCTCGCTTATTCATACTTATCCTATCTAATAATATTTTAAATGTACTGTGGTTTATCAATGCATAAATGCCGCAAATACGGCATGATGCCAAAGCTTCCTGCTTAAGCCATGCTATGAATAAACCGGTTATTTATCCGGATCGTTAATCCTCGTTTGTAACAACTCCCGAAATCTTGATGTTAACGTCAAGCACATTGAGACCGGTCATAGACTCAATAGCCTGAGCTACTTTATCCTGAACATTCTTTGATACTTCAGGAATAGAATAGCCATACTTGACATTGAGACTGAGATCAACGGAAACATGACCCTCCTCAATGCTTATGGAAACACCCATACCGAGATCCTTAATACCCATTCTGGATATAATCTCACCTGACCATCCTCCATTCATGGAATCAACACCTTCGGTCTCTGTTGCAGCAATTCCGGCAATGACAGCTACAACTTCATCGGCGATAACAACCTGTCCGTTGTCATCCTTCTCATATACAACATGTGTTGCTCTCTCTAACTTCTGTTCCATAAAGAACCTCCAATATAAGTTGTGCAAATGCACATTTTACATATTTATATCTGATTTGTACAGATTAATTTGAATTTTTGATACTTTTGTCATGAAGTCCATCTACCACTTATGCTCGTACACAAACGATAGATGGACCTATGACGCTGAACACATCATACCATATTTATCTATTTTATGCATTTAAAAATCTTTTTTGTATATTTTTAAGTAATATGAGTTTATTATATATATTAAGAAATATCAGTCCTCTGCATAGGCTCAGGATACGTGAAACGTGAAAAACAGACAACATAGGGGAGGTTTAAACATGGAGTTCAAAGGCATCAAGCACATCGACAGCGGAAATTTTATTCACAGGTATGATATTCAGTATGAGACCAGAGACCATAAGGAGAAAATATATGAGATAGTCAGTCGTGATCCGGATATCACCTCTTTAGAGGAGCTTTCCGATTGGAGCAGTAAAACTGTTTGCATAATCGGTCTTTCCCGCAACCATAACCGTATTCTTTTAAACAGAGAGTACCAGATGGCCATCGGAGACTGGGTGTATAATTTCCCGTCAGGTCTTATAGATAAGGGTGAGACTCCTACTGAAGCCGCCAAAAGGGAACTTATGGAGGAAACCGGTCTTCATTTCGTAAAGCGTATCGTTCGATTAAAGAGCAGCTTCAATTCTATCGGTCTGTCCAATGAATCAACATCCTGCGTTATCGCCATAGTTGACGGTGATATTCAGGGTAGCGATTCTAGTTTTGAAGAAATACAAGGCGTATGGCTCAGCAAGAACGATGTCAAGGAGCTTCTTAAAACCGCAAAAATGTCAGCAAGAGCACAGCTCTTCTGTTTCCTTTGGGTTTACGGAGATCTGTCCCTGGACAGATTCTATGAAGAGCAGGAAGATTTCGGAAAAGGAAACCTGAGATAACACAGCTGCCGCATATGACATAAACTTAAATCATTAAATCAGATTCATTTCGTCCGTCCGGAAGAGATTATCTTCCGAACGGGCTTTTTTGTTTCATGTCTGCGGAGCTTTGTCAATATCTGACTTTATACGGTGATATGATCCTTCAGCTTTTCAAATGTTTTATCTCCTATTCTTTTGACATTTTTTATCTCTTCTATGTCTGCAAAGCCGCCATACTTTTCTCTATATTCAATTATATTCTTGGCTGTAGCGGGTCCAACCCCCGGAATGGATTCCAACTCCTGTAAACCTGCCTTATTGAGATCAACCAATGAAGAACGCTCCATGGCTGATTGCGGAGATATATCTGAGGATATTTCCCCCGATTCAGCAGTTTCCGATTCCTGACTATATAATTCCGACGTGCTGACGGATCCCTTTATTTCTGTATCATATTTCTCCTTTTTTAAAATATCTCCTTCTTCCGGCATTTTCGTAATACCATGAATATCGGATTCCACATCTTTATCATCATAATCTGATTCCTCACTGTAGATCCTGATAGAAGCTGTATCTTCTGCCCTGCCCATGGTCACATACCATATTCCGCTTGCAAGCATGAAAAGGATCATCAGTAGCCGTTTCACTTTTTCGAGTTTTTCTCTTAATTTGTTTTTTTCTTTTTTTGTCATGCTGTATCCACCTCTTTTTTGCATTTTATTTCATAATTTTATTAATATTATGTTATGGACCATAAAAATTAACATTGACAGCTTTTTTCTCCGGCGTATAATTTTCTATGAATAAAACGCTAGGGGCGCATTTGCTGAGATGATCTTTTGATCAACCCTTTTTACCTGATCAGGTTAATACCTGCGTAGGGAAGCAATATAAGTAAGTATCACAGTTCTTTTATGTGATTCTCGCATGCCCCTCCATAGATAACGTCTATCTTTCAGAATATTGGATGACGTTCACATCAAGGAGGATTTTTTTATGTCAAAAAACATCAAAACACTTGTCTACTGTTCTGCCTGCATCGCACTTTTCACCATCTCGTCCATGATACCTGTCTTTAGCCTGCCAACCGGCGGTTCGGTAACCCTCTTTTCCATGCTTTTCGCGACACTTCCAGGTTTCTTCTTCGGACCTGTGGCCGGAATAAGCAGTGGTGTTGCCTGCGGTGTTCTCAATTTCATACTTAAACCGTACATGCTGACACCCGTTCAGGTTATTCTCGACTATATACTTGCCTTTGGTGCATTTGGATTATCAGGCTTCTTTTCAAATAAGGAGAACGGACTTACACGAGGCTATATCCTTGCCTGTATCGCCAGATGGTTCTTCTCCTTCCTGTCAGGCTGGGTTTTCTTCGGTGAATATGCGTGGACCGGCTGGAATCCTGTGCTTTACTCTGCAGTCTATAACATCATTTACATAGGTGCAGAAGCTGTGATAACTTTAGCTGTCCTTCATGTTCCTGCCCTTTTAGATGCATTTATGAGAGTAAAATCCTCTGCAACTGCCGCGAACTGAAGACTGTAAATACGTTTAATTCAATTATGATTCTTAACCTTAATATATCTGATAATGGAATATAACTGCGAATGCAGTCATCGAAAGATCCGCATGTGCGGCATCCCGGATAATGAAAAACCGGAACAATTCTGAAAATATTTTAAAGATTAGCCCATCTTTTACGACAATACAAGATGACTTTATATAAATTCAGAAAACTTTTAGAAAGAAAAAAGCTGAAAGCATCATCTTTTATGATCATGCCTTCAGCTTTTTTAAACTCAGTAAAAATTTATATCAGTTAACCACAGCTCCGTCAGCTCCAACATAATTGGTTCCGTAAACGGAATCTGTAACGTAGGTATTAACATCCATAAATCCTGTTGAATTGAGATGATAGAATTTACCGTTTGATACTACCCACTTATCCTTTACAAGCTGACCATCCTCGAGATAGACCCATCCATAGCCCCAATCCTGCCATCCTGTTGCAGGAGCCTGAGCCTGCTCTGAAGTCTTTGAAGCCTGTCCTGCTGCAGAACCGTTCATGGCAGCTGCAGGTGTAGATCCTGAAGCATTGGCAGTATTTGATGATGAAGCTGAAGAAGCACCGGGTCCCTTTGAAGAACTTGAACCGGAGCTTGAGCCTGAAGAGCTGCTTGTTGAATTACTTGAAGCAAGATTCTTCAGATACTCGCTGTCGATCTCAAGCGCATCTGATTCTGAAGATGACTTTTCATCCTCTCCCTTGTTCTTCTTTCCTGATGTGATCTTGAAAGTATAAGATCCTGTTTTGTTGATCTTCTTTATATATGATGTCAGTTCTTTTCTTCCGGCTGTGGTTGTTGTTGTGATACTTCCTACAGATGACTGCTTCTTCTCATCAACTGATATGGAGATGTTGGCATTTGCCTTGTCATCTGACTCTGACCATACGGCAAAAACATGTGTCTTGCCATTGCTGTCTATTTCCTCATCCCAGGCTGCAGCTGAGATACTGTAGTTCTTTTCTTCTTCCTCTTCCTTTTCCTTTGCAAATGAAGAGATCTGACCAAGATATGCACCTGCCGGTGTAGATGTGACAAGTACAGCCGTCATAAGGGCTGCTGAAATTTTCTTTAACTTCATGTTTTTCCATACTCCTTGCTTTTCAGTAAGATATAAACTTTTCTTATACTATTCTACATACTGGCGAAGAAAAAACAATTTACAATGAAATTAAATTAAACTAATGAATTATTACCTTAAAATTTCAATGCTTAAATCCGGAAAGCTGATCCATGAACAGCACCCTGTAGCTGCCTGTTCCGAAGGTTCCGTATGGCAATGTCTCCATCTTTCTCAGATAATTCAGATTGGCTTCAGCTCTTTCCGCTGCTGCATCTATGTATCTCACTGCCGATACACAGGCTTCAAAATCTGATATTTCCGATACAATTTTTTTTACAGTTTCCGACTGTATTTCCTGTTCATGATGAGCTTTATCTACTGGCATACACTTTGGATGTTTTTTTTGATTTTCAGGATTTTCAATTTCCCTGTTATACATCCTGGCGCCGGCTATAAATGCAGTCATGACCACAGAGGACATACATCCGGTCCCCGTTACTCCAGACATCTCGGAGGAGCCTCCGTCTATGACAGCTGTATCATCGCAGGATGCGACCAGATCTGTCTTCCCGGAGCAAATAAGTATAAGCTGATGTACCGCACCTTTGGTCTCATATCTTTCTTTTTGCGCCCTGCAAAAATCCTTCATCTCTGAAAGTAAGCTCTCGTCGGAAGCATTGGCATCAAACCGTACAGAATCAACGCCTGTCTCGGTTTTTTCATCCCTGATCATGGCTAGTATCTCAGAACGATTGCCTCTTATAGCTGTAGGATAACAATTCTCAATAAGCTTCTTCAGAAAATTCCTTCTATGTGCGGATCCCGAAACTCCAACCGGATCGATAAGGAGCGGGATACCCAGGGTAAAGGCTTCTTTACCGCTCAGAAGCATGGATTCATAGTATTCCGTAGCACCTAGATTCAGTTCAAGTCCATCACTTCCCGATGTTATCTCCATAGCTTCCTCGGGTGCATGAGACATGACAGGGCGAGCGCCTATGGCAAGTAAGGCGTTCGCACAGTCATTGACAGTCACATAGTTCGTTATGGAATGAATGAGGGGTCGGTGTTTTTTGATTATGTCTGATATTTCAGTTGATAAATCCATGAATAATTACCGACAGATCTCTGAATCTATCGATACTCCTTTTGCTGCAATTTTTTTGAAAGTGCAATTTTTTTGAAAGTACAATTTCCGATCATGATATGATAAAAAAACTCTTAAACCAGCGTATCACTGATCCGGATCTAATAAAAAACTCTTAAACCAGCATATCTCTGATCCTTTCAATGAGACCGAGCTGCCTAAGTGCCATGGTTATGACTATGGCAAGTACGGTTCCTCCTATGGTACTTATAAGGAACGGAATAACAAATGTGAACACACCTGCCGAGCTGTTCCCCATTATAAATGCTGCAACCGGATATGAAAGGACACCTCCTATCACACCCGTTCCGAAAACCTCGCCGACATAGGCTGCAGGCATCTTTTTGAAGGTCTTAAACAGTATCCCTGAAAGGAATGCTCCACACATTGAACCAGGAAAAGCAAGGAACGAACCAAGCCCCATGAGATTTCTGATGAGACTGGCAACAAATGCGGCTCCCACAGCATATCCTGGGCCTAAGAATATAGCGCATAGAACGTTTACCAGATGCTGTACAGGTGAACATTTGGCACCGAATACGGGTATGGAAAATGTAGAGCCCACCACAGCGACAGCCGCAAAAAAGGCAGCAAGAGCCAGTTTCTTTGTGTTGATATAGGTCGTTCCCTTCATCTCCAGTGTTTCCTTTTTAACATTATTCATTTTGATCTCCATTCCAAGGAGCAGCAATAAACACAAGTTTTTATACGGGAATTGTAATCATTTTACCGATGCCATAAGGATCAATTGTCTTTGTATTCACCTTTTACGGCAAAGCCGTGATCCATAGGTCCTGAACCCTTTCCGATATCAAGCATTGCAGCCAGAGCTCCGGAAATATAGTTTTTTGCGTAGCGGACAGAAGTTTCAAGATCATATCCTTTTGCAAGATTCGAAGCTATTGCTGATGACAATGTACAGCCCGTACCATGAGTGTTCGGATTATTTATACGTTTTCCATTGAACCATATATATCCGTTTTCCGAATACAGTAGATCATTTGCATCATTAAGGTTATGTCCTCCCTTGCAGAGAACTGCACAGCCATATTCCTCAAAAATCTTTTTTGAGGCTGAAACCATATCTTCAGGGCTCTCTATCTTCGTTCCGGAAAGTACCTCTGTCTCAGGTATATTCGGAGTTATGACAGTTGCTATAGGAAGTAAGCTCTCCTTCAATGTAGTTATGGCTTCTTCTGTGATGAGTCTCGCTCCGCTGGTTGCCACCATAACAGGATCAACAACGATGTTTTTTGCCTCGTAGAATCTAAGTCTCTCTGCAATGACCTCTATAAGTCCTTTTGATGATACCATTCCCGTTTTGACCGCATCCGGGTAAATATCAGTGAATATACAGTCCAGCTGCTCCTTTAAAAATTCAGGACTGCTTTCCATAATGTCAGAAACACCGGTAGTATTCTGGGCAGTCAATGCCGTTATCGCACTCATGGCGTATACATGATTTGCGAGCATTGTCTTGATATCTGCCTGGATGCCGGCGCCTCCGCTGGAATCACTTCCTGCGATTGTTAATGCTGTTCTCATTACTACTCTCCTTCCACTTTGGGAATATCGGTCCATTTTGATTTGTCACCAGACAAGGACCGATATCATACTGCATCTATATTTCACGATGCCGGTATCTGCATTTTTGCAGCCAACAACACTAATTTTATATAGCGACCTCAGGTGGTGCCCCCAAGAAGCCGCTTATCTTTATCCCACTATTTTTTCGGCTGTCTTTCTGAGCCTTTCTGCAGCTCCTCTGATGTCTTCCTGTCCGAAGATGCTGCTGACAACCGCTATTCCGGCAGCGCCTGTACCTTTAAGTTCAGAAGCATTGGACTCATTTATCCCCCCTATTCCAACAACAGGTATATCCACAGATCGGATGATCTCTTTAAATGTTTCCTTCGTCATGTATATGGCGTCTTTCTTCGTTGCTGAACCGTAAAGAGCTCCTGATCCCAGATAATCCGCTCCGTTTTTGCAGGCAATCGCTGCCTGTCCCACAGTTTTTGCAGTGACTCCCACTATCTTCCCGGGACCTATGATCTTTCTTGCATCTTCCGGAGCCATATCCTCCTGACCAACATGAACTCCATCAGCATCGATGATCCTGCAGAGCTCCACATCGTCGTTAATAATGAAAGGAATATTCCGGCTCCTGCAAATAGCCTGAAGCTCTCCGGCTAGCTTCAAAAGATCCTCTCCCTTTAGCTCCTTTTCTCTTAACTGAAGCATGGTGATTCCACCTTCTATGGCCTCCACAACTGCTTCTGCGAGTGTCTTCCCCTTCGGAAGACATGTTCTGTCGGTTATGCCGTATAATACAAGTGAATTCTTGTTCATATAATATTCTCCCGGGCTTTATCGCAAAAAAGGGACTATCCTAATTCGGATAGTCCCACTACAGGCGTTAAATAAAGCTCACTCCCTACGTTGGCATGATCCAAATCAGGTTTCATAGGGTCCGGAACGCACAGTTCCTATCTCAGCCGGTTCTGACCGACACCCCCGTTTACTTCAATCGTAATATATTCTATTCCATCGATGCATCAACAATTCATCGATGAATAATAACTGCTTAACAGTTATTGATTTCCTTACCAAAGTGATTATATCACTTTATATCATTAATATCTCACATAAATTTCGTTTTTATAATGAAATTTAGTTATATATACATAAATATCCCGTGATATAACACTGACCAGGTTATGACTTAGCTTTCGCTGACATATTCATCCTTTGTGTCATCCACCTCAGGAAGATTCATGAGACGTCTGGCAGCATCTATAAGATGTCTTGCAAGCACGGCTGTTGTCACTGTGCCTACTCCTCCCGGAACAGGTGTAGCCGCACCTGCCTTTAATACGATCTGATCCCAATCACAATCACCACAAAGATTACCCTGCTCATCAACATTGATACCAACGTCGATCAGTGTTGCATCTTCCTTTATATATCCGCTGCTGATCTGCTTTGCCTTACCTATAGCAGCGATCACGATATCCGCATCACTGGCAACAGCCTTGATATTCTCTGTTTTTGAATGGCATACAGTAACTGTGGCATTTTCCTGAAGAAGCAGCATGGAAAGAGGCTTTCCAACCACCATGGAACGTCCGATGATGCATGCTTTTTTTCCCGCCATCTCAATGTTATAAGCCTTGAGTATCTCGATAACAGCCTGTGCAGTACAAGGTGCAAATGCTTCCTTATCACCACGCATCACGCCGGAAACATTGGCATCGGTTATACAGTCGATGTCCTTCAAAGGGTTCATCTTCTTAAGCATGGCCTCTTCATCGATCTGCTTCGGAAGAGGGCGCATAACGAGGATTCCATGGATCTCAGGATCATTGTTGATGAAATCAAAGACCTCCTGAAACTCTTTGTCTGTACAGTTCTCCGGAAGCTCATAGTCCTTTACCTCGAGACCGAAATCCACAAAACGCTTTTTAATGCTTCTTTCATATGAAAGGTCTGCTTCCTTGTTGCCTACTCTTAAGATAGCAAGTGCCGGCATGATACCGTTGTACTTTCCTACAAAGTCAAGACACTCTCCCTTTATTCTGTCCGCAATGAGTTTTCCTCTTAATTCCTGCATGTTCACTCCTGTATTTTTATTAATAATTATTGTTCCCTGAATAGGTTCATATGCATATGAGCTGACCTGGATATTTCAGAGAAACGATGATCAAAGTGTTTCCTTAGATCATATCACGAAAAGTCCACCTTATTTCTTGCTATACGATCTTTTTCAGCATTATACTCCGGTCTCACGGAAGCCTCGACCTGCTCATATATAAGTCTCGCCCTGCTCTTTCCGTCCGTTAAAAGCTTATAGGCATATTCATTTAGCTCTATCATACGGTTTCTGTTCTTCATCATCTTTGTGTTAATGTAGACATTCATAACCGCACCCTGAAGTGCTGTGCTAAGGAAAGATACGCCGACACCCACATCACTCAACATAAGCTTTGATCCGTTATCCGCAAGCTCCTGCATGTAATTCAGGGCTTCACATGCACACTCCATGACCTTAATAGGAGTCATGGAGGCATTGGACAGACAGGTCTCAAGAGTGGTCTCCTTATAGTCCTTCTCTTCCACTGTCTCACTCGGAAGTCCGTAAGCCTGACTCAGAGGATAGAATACCTTTTCATCTTCATCCGAAAGTTCCAGAAATCTGGTCCTCAGCTTTTCAAGCTTATCCTTTATGATCTGAAGTCTCGGCTCAAACTCTGCAAATTTCTTTTTTCCGCTGGTGAAAGACACCACCATAAGCCCGAGGCTGACACCGTAGGCTCCTGCCAGGGCACTGGCACCTCCGCCACCCGGAACAGACTCCTTAGCCCCCAGTTTATCAAGATAATCCTTAAGTTTCGTTTCCTTTGATGTCATATGCTCTCCAATCGTATAAACAGTATAGTGAATTATCTCAGTCTCATTATCTCATCCAAAAGCCTGTGAGCTGCATCCCACTTGGACATAAGCGGAAGCTCAGTTTCTGAATTCCTTGAGATCAGTGTGAGGACATTGGTGTCACCCCTGAAGCCGGCTCCCTCCACCTTAACGTTGTTTGCAGCGATAAGATCAAGGTTCTTTTTCTCAAGCTTCTTACGGGAGTTCTCAACCATGTTCTCGGTCTCCATGGAGAAACCGCAGAGGAACTGTCCTGCCTTCTTATGGTCACCGAGGAACTTCAGTATATCATCCGTTCTTTCAAGGGGTAGACTGAGATCCGAGCCGTCATCCTTTTTCTTTATCTTGTTATCCGCTACAGTCACAGGTCTGTAATCCGCAACAGCTGCAGCCTTTATGATGATATCAGTCCTATCCTGTCGGGATGTGATCTCTCTGAACATATCAGCCGCGCTTCTGATGTTTACGACCTCCACTCCTGCAGGAGCCGGAAGTTCAACAGGTCCGCTCACAAGTGTGACATCGGCTCCTCTGGAAGCTGCGGCAGAAGCGATGCTGTACCCCATCTTTCCTGTGGAACGATTGGTCAGGAAGCGTACAGGATCCAGATCCTCACAGGTAGGTCCGGCACTTACCACGACCTTAAGTCCCTTCATGTCCTTTTCATGGGCGCAGGTGTTTATGATCCAGTCAACGATCACTTCCGGTTTTGCAAGCTTTCCGGAACCGTTGTATCCGCAGGCAAGATGTCCGCTCTCAGGATCGATGATGATAAATCCGTATCTCTTTAGCTTCTCTATATTATCCTGAACTATAGGATTGTTCCACATATGAGTATTCATGGCCGGTGCGATGAGCTTAGGACACTCGCAGGCAAGAAGTGTTGTGGAAAGCATATCATCGGCTATTCCGTTGGCAAGTTTTCCTATGATATTGGCTGTCGCAGGTGCGATGATCACACAGTCAGCCTTATCCGCCAGTGCTATGTGCTCCACTTCAAAAGGATGGTTTCTGTCAAAGGTATCGGTAGTCACCTTGTTGTGGCAGAGACCCTCAAATGTATTGGGAGTGATGAAGTTAAGTGCGTTTTCTGTCATGATAACATCAACATTGGCATGATTCTTGACAAGTCGTGAACAGATATCCGCTGCCTTGTATGCGGCTATACCGCCTGTCACTCCCAGTAAAATATTCTTTCCTTTTAACATAGGTAATACTCCTCAATATAGATCAGCTTTTATCCATAGTTGACTTCAGATACAGCAGTTCAAGTCCGTTCAGAAGAAGATCCGGCTCGAAATTAGCTTTATTTTTAAGCCATGGGATGACGAGCTTGCTGAGTCCGCCTGTAAGCACCAGTGTGAGCTTCTCAGGCTCTATCTCCATCTCTTTGGCTACTCTTTCATGTATACCGTCTATCATGGCTGCTGTGCCAATGACTACACCATTTATCATACATGAAACAGTATCATCACCCAAGAGCTTTTCAGGTGCATCCGCCATAAGCTCCGGCAGCTGTGCGGTTTTTTCCGCCTCTGCATCAAGGCTTAGCTGAATACCGGGCGAAATCATGCCACCGATGAAGAAACCTTTGCTGTCAATGGTGGACATGGTGGTACAGGTTCCGAGATCGTAGATCATAAGTGGAGATC
The DNA here is from genome assembly GCF_002007235.1 of Oribacterium sp. C9. Classification (GTDB taxonomy): domain Bacteria; phylum Bacillota; class Clostridia; order Lachnospirales; family Lachnospiraceae; genus Oribacterium. Next base: position 28,096 of record NZ_MUHW01000018.1, on the reverse strand, counting down.
CGTACTTTTCCTTAGCAGCCAGCATATCCACCATTCTGTCCATACCGAGAAGGGACATGTCGTAGTTTTTCACAGGAATGTCTACATTGTTCTTGTTGGCGATGATGGGCTTACAATGTGTCAGACGACGTATGGCAGAAACAAGTATAGGATTGATATCCGGTACCACAGAAGAAATTATGGCGCCGTTTATCTCATCGGCTGAAACATTATTATCATGAAAAACAGACTTAAGCTTGTTCATGAAGCTCAGCTGATCCCATTTTATACGTGTTTCTGCTCTGTCCTGAAAAAGCTTTTTTCCGTCTTCGAAAAGGCCTATTACTATATTTGAATTTCCGACATCTATTAAAAGTGTTTTCATTTTTTTCTCGCAAAAAATGCCAGTCGTACCGTAAACGGCTTTGACTGGCATCATATATTACTTATTTACTATACGTGCTTTAATAAGAGCTGTTACAACAACAGGAACGATCACAGCGGCAACAAGCATCTCCGGAACACCGTTTGCAAATACGATACCAAGAATAACGCTCAATACCTTTTCTACAGGGATACCGTTAGCTGCAGCATAAGCATTCTTGAATACTGCATAAATTGTTCCCATAACCAGTCCGGTATTTGTAAATGCGCCAAGTGCACCGCAAAGAGCAAGAAGTACAAAACGTACTGCGTCATTCATCTTAGGAAGAACCTTTGTTACGCCCTTGTAAAGAATAAACGGTGTAACACCTACAAGGATACGAGGTACGAAACAGATGAACAGTGCCCATGGTGAACCGTGTGAAAGACCCGGAACAGGAACTGTCGGTGTAAATGCAAAGGATAAGATGCTTGGAGTCATGATGTTCTTGAAAAGACTTGTAGCTCCAAAAAGGAATCCGAGAAATGCACCCTTCTTAGGTCCCATTACTACAGAACCGATGATAACAGGTACATGTAAAATTGTTGCTTTGATAAGAGGCAGATCAATGATTCCGAACGGGGTAAATGCCATGATCAGAACGATAGCTGTAAACATCGCCATGATTGAAAGGTCACGTACCTGGCTTGAGACATTGATAGCTCTTCCTGATGTTGCTGAAGTTGATACATTATTATTCATTTTTTCCCTCCTGCTGCGGTCTTTGTCTTACGAGGCGCTCTCTGTACGACTATCGTACAGATCCCTCTGCGAAGTATCGCGCAATCAACATTATGTCATCACTATGTTTTGTATGCAATATTCCAAGATGATTTTTTTTGCATACATTAGTGGCTAAATGTTTTCATAGGTAAACATCGACTGGATTGTATAAAATATAATTTAAATAAATCTAAACTTTATTAATTAAAACTTATCCCTTCCTCACCATCAGCCATGCCATGATATGAACAGCCTGCTGGAAGTTTCCTTCTTTGATCATCTTTTCGATCTCCTGTGGTGATGTCTTAACTACATTCACAAACTCCGTATCATCCAGATTCTGTCCTGAGACCTTTCGGCAGTTTTCAGCTACGAAAATATGTGCATAGTTATCGGCTATGGTTGCGTTTGACGGTACAGTAATAAGATGTCTCCACTCATGAGACTCATATCCCGTCTCTTCAAGAAGTTCTCTCTTCGCAGCCTGCAGTGCAAGCTCTTCTGAGTACTCTTCTGATCGTTCTATTGATTCTGAAGATTCGGAAGCTTCCGGTATAGCAAGAGACTCTTCTGCGTATTCACCTGAACTTCCAGTTATTTTTTCGTCTTTTCCTTCTATTCCACCTGCAGGGAATTCTGTAGTGACACATTTGATCCCCTGTCTGAACTGCTTCACACAGATATAGTTATCATCAGTATCCGTGGCTACGATCACCACGTAATCTTTCCTGCTATAGCTATAGAATGGTCCCACTACATTTCCATCAGGGAAACGCCAGGAGCTTTTCCTGAAATCTATCCACTCATCCCGAATTATATGTTCTGTACTGACTTCTACCCAGTTCAATTGATTTTCTGATTCTTTTCTTAAATCTCTGTCAACCATTTAGTATCATCCATTCTCATCTGACATAAGTGTCATAAGTCTGACTTTCACTTTTGACCGCACATAAGCGGAAGATAGACTTTTAACACTCACGTCATAATATACATCTTTTTAAAACCCCGGGCAATTCAGGCTTTGATCCCATAACCACAAAAAACACAGGACCCTGAAATCCATGATCCTGTGCCTTAAGCATTACATATTCCGAATTATAAACAGAAAATCCAAATCCCATCGGACTGTCTTATTCTGCACTTTCAGTACCTTCACTCATCCCGTCCAGCACTGTCATAAGCTTTTCCTTCATGGCTTCCACATGCTCACGCTCGATAACGAGAGGTGGAACGAACCTGATGGTGTTGTGTTCAGCGGAAATAAGTATGAGCTGCTGCTCAAGGAGAGCCTTGCTGACGATATCGGATACCTTTACATCAGCTGCGAACTCAAGTCCCTGAATCAGCCCCTTTCCTCTGTGATCCACGACAAGCTCAGGATATTTCTCCTTAATCTCATCGAGAGCCTTCCAAAGGTGTACACCCATTTCCTTTGCGTGTCCCGGAATGTCTGCCTCCTTGAACACATCAAGTACAGCAGATGCAACAGCACATACGAGAGGATTTCCTCCGTAGGTTGAACCGTGATCTCCGGGCTTCATAGCGTCGGCAGCCTTTCCCGAAGCAAGGAATGCTCCGACAGGGACTCCGTTTCCAAGAGCCTTTGCCACTGTAAGTACATCCGGCTTCACGCCGAACTCCTGCCATGCGAACATATATCCTGTACGTCCCATGCCGCACTGGATCTCATCGAAGATAAGAATGAGATCGTTGTCATCACAGATCTGTCTCACACCCTTCAGGAACTCTTCAGTTGCAGGATAGATCCCACCTTCACCCTGGAAGGTCTCGAGTATTATGGCTCCGGTGTTTTCATTTACAAGTGCCTTGACCGAATCAAGGTCGTTGTATGTTGCAAACCTGACTCCGCCTACAAGAGGCTCAAAAGGCTCTCGATAATGATCCTTTCCCGTCACACTGAGGGCACCCATGCTTCTTCCATGGAATGAACCCTGCATGGCGATGATCTCACTATTCTTCTTTCCCTTATTGTAGTTATATCTGCGGGCGATCTTCAGTGCTCCCTCTATGGCCTCGGTTCCTGAATTTGTAAAGAACACTTTGTCCATCTCTGATACAGCAGTGAGCTTTTCAGCAGCCTCAATTGCAGGCTCGTTGTAGAAAAGATTCGATATATGGAGAAGCCCTTTGTCTATCTGTGATTTTAAAGCATAATTTATGAGCTCATTTCCGTATCCGAGTCCGCAAACAGAAATTCCTGCACCAAAATCCAGATACTTCTTGTCTCCTACGTCGTAAATATATACCCCATCTGCATGATCAAAGACCACAGGGAATCTGTTGTAGGTCTTATAGAAATACTTTTCGCCTTCATTGCGGAGACGATCGTTAACTACATTCCCCTTTACGATGGTATCATCCATAAATTTCATTTATTTCTCCTTTTAGTCGAAATGCTTATCTATCGACTTCTCGATCATGGTTCCTATACCCTTGTTTGTGAAGATCTCAAGCAAGAGACAGTGCGGCACTCTTCCATCCAGTATATGCACCTGATTTACGCCCTTTTTCATGGCATCGATACAGTTCTGAAGCTTTGGAAGCATACCTCCCCCCAAAACTCCCGAATCTATCATGTTCTGCGCCTCGTCGAGATTCAATGTGTGAATAAGGGATTCCTTATCTTCAAAATCCTTATATACTCCCTCGACATCAGTCAGATATGCCAGCTTTTCAGCATTCATAGCTGCAGCGATAGCGCATGCCGCATCGTCAGCATTGACATTATAGGTCTGCCCATGATCATCAAATCCTACAGGGCAAATGATAGGTATGAATCCGTCATCCAGCATATCCTTAATGATGGTTGTATCTACACCCACCACCTCACCGACGAAACCGATGTCCTGACCATTACTGAACTTCTTCACGCACTTCAGGAGATTTCCGTCCTTGCCTGAGATTCCCACGGCCTTACCACCTAGGTTGTTGATGAGCTGCACCAGAGACTTGTTCACCTTATTGAGAACCATCTCTGCGATCTCCATGGTATCCTCATCGGTAACGCGAAGTCCGTTTACGAATCTCGGCTCCATGCCGACCTTTCCTATCCATCTGGAGATCTCTTTTCCGCCTCCGTGAACGAGGATAGGCTTGAGACCTACCAGCTTAAGAAGTGATACGTCCTGCATCACCTGCATCTTTAGATGCTCGTCAGTCATGGCTGATCCGCCGTATTTTACGATAACAACTTTATCCTGGAATTTCTGAATGTATGGCAATGCCTCCACAAGGGTAGCCGCCTTATTCATTATATCCTGTGAAATCTCCATCATTTCCCTCCAAGGTTCAAATCATTTAACGGGATGTAGAGCTTCTATCCCGGCTTAACTTACTTATAAGGATCAGGTACGGTATTCTGCGTTAATGTCTACATATTCATGAGTAAGGTCACAGCCCCATGCCGTTGCAGTTTCGGTTCCCTCGTTCATCTCGATAAGAGCCGTAACTTCCTGATATCCAAGTATCTCAAGAGCGAAATCCTCATCGAAATCAAGAGGAACTCCCTGCTTATAAACTGCGATCTTTCCGATATCATTTACAAAATAAAGATCTACCTTCTCAGGATCAAATTCCGCTCCGGAATATCCCATAGCACAGAGGATACGTCCCCAGTTTGCATCCTTTCCGTAGATGGCAGCTTTGGTAAGTGTGGAGGATACAACGGCTCTTGCAAGAGTTCTTGCCTCTTCCTTATCCTTAGCCCCCACAACCTTTGCTGTGAAAAGATGGGATGCACCTTCACCGTCAGCAGCCATACGTGTGGCAAGTGTACTGTTTACCTGATGAAGAGCTTCACAGAATGTCTTGAAATCCTCATTTTCTTCTGTGATCTCAACATTTCCTGCTGTACCGTTTGCAAGGATAACGCAGGTATCGTTTGTTGAAGTGTCTCCATCAACAGAGATCATATTGTAGGTATCAGTGATGTCGGCACTGAGGGCTTTCTGAAGCATTTCCTTGGAGATGGCAACATCAGTAGTCAGGAAGCATAGCATGGTGCACATACGCGGATGGATCATGCCTGACCCCTTCGTCATTCCACCTAAGTGAACCTTCTTGCCTGAAAGCTCAAACTCCAGAGCAAATTCCTTGTTCACTGTATCGGTTGTCATGATAGCCTTACTTGCAAGAGTCGCATTTTCTTCTCCTGCATCGAGCTTCAGAACCATCTCTGAGATAGCGTCCTGCATCTTTTCAACAGGAAGCTGCATTCCTATGACACCTGTAGAAGCCACCAGAACCGAGTTTTCCGAAAACTCATTTCCGAACTGATAAGCCACGCTTCTTGCAAGTGCGAGACATGCATCAAGTCCTTCCTTGCCTGTGCAGGCATTTGCGATGCCGGAGTTCACAACTACAGCATGAACCGGCTTTCCTGATGCAACCACCTTCTTATCCCACTGAACCGGGGCAGCCTTAACTACATTTGATGTAAAGGTTCCTGCCACAGTACAAGGCTCCTTTGAAAAGAGAAGAGCCATATCTTCACGACCCTTCTTTCTGATTCCCGCTGCTGCTGAAGCAGCCATAAATCCTGAAGCGGCACACACACCGCCTTTAACTGATATCATTCCCATAACTCACCTTTTATATGCATGAACTGCAAATCAATATCTTAAAATCTACTTTATCATATTTCTGAAAGGAATAATAAAATTAATTATTATTCAATAATTATATGCATCAATATGCATTACGCTTTCAAAAATGAATAACTAATCATTTTTGTGATAATGCCTGGACCGAAACATTATCAACCGTCTTATATGAATTCAGCTCTCCGGTTTACCGCGCCGAAGAGCCTCATTCTATGAGCAAGCTTCTTCAATATATGCAGCTTTCTGCATCATGAAAAAGATCTTACCGGATTAAATGATCACTTGTTGTTCTCAAGATTCTTTACTTCAAGCATCTTCATGGCACGTACCTTCTCAGGAAGTCCGAAAAGAGTGATGAAGCCTGATGCATCATGATGATCGTAAAGATCACCTGTTGTGAAAGAAGCAAGAGACTCGTTGTAAAGTGAATATGGTGATGTGGTTCCTGCCTTGATGACATTACCCTTGTAGAGCTTCATCTTGGTAACACCTGTCACATACTGCTGAGTTGATTTGACAAAAGCCTGAAGAGCCTCACAAAGAGGGTCGAACCACTTTCCTTCGTAAACGACCTGAGAGAACTTTGTGTCTACCATCTGCTTGAATTCCATGGTCTGACGGTCGAGGATGAGCTCCTCGATCTGCTTATGTGCCTCCATGAGGATGGTAAGCCCCGGAGTCTCATAAACACCTCTGCTCTTCATACCTACTACTCGGTTCTCAACGATATCGATGATACCGATTCCGTTCTCTCCACCCAGCTTGTTGAGCTCGATGATGATATCCTTTACGCTCATCTTCTTTCCGTTAAGCTCTACAGGAATACCCTTTTCCCATTTGATCTCGACTGCTGTCTCCTTGTCAGGTGCCTTTTCAGGTGAGTTTGAAAGCACCAGCATATGGTCGTAATTCGGCTCCTGTGAAGGATCCTCGAGCTCAAGTCCCTCATGTGAGATATGAACTATATTACGGTCACGGCTGTATGAATTATCTGCTGAAAATGTAAGTGGAATGCCCTTTGACTTGATATAGTTAAACTCATCTTCACGGCTCTGAAAGGTCCAGATATCTGTCATTCGCCATGGAGCGATGATATCGAGATCAGGTGCCAGAGCCTTGATGGAAAGCTCAAAGCGGATCTGATCATTTCCCTTTCCTGTAGCACCGTGGCAGATAGCCTTTGCTCCTTCCTTACGAGCGATCTCAACCAGCTTCTTTGCGATTGCGGGTCTTGCCATGGAAGTTCCTAAGAGATATTTATTTTCATAAGTTGCGTCTGCCTGAAGGCAAGGTACAACATAGTTGTCACAGAAATCATCGGTTATGTCCTCGATGTAGAGCTTTGAGGCTCCTGAAAGCTTTGCTCTTTCAGCAAGTCCGTCAAGTTCGTTTCCCTGTCCTACATCTACGCAACAGCATATAACCTCGTAGCCGAAGGTTTCTTTAAGCCATGGTACGATAGCTGTTGTATCAAGTCCGCCTGAATATGCGAGTACTACTTTCTCGCCCTGTGTGTTGTTCTTGGGTGTAAGATTGCTCATAATTACTCTCCTTTTCAAAACTATCCATTCCATACTGTGACAGTACCGGTTTAACCCTGAAGTGTGGTAAGTACTTCGTACTCTCGACATCAACTCTTTAAATCGATGCTGTATGAAAGTTTTATCTGATGTTTGGATAATACGCTCAATTGAATAAAAATGCAAGCTTTTTCTGTATAATAATGCATATTTAGTCATTTTATATTGCATAAAATATCATATAATTCATTTTTAAGGTATATTTATACATATGCATGAGTAATATCAGTCATAACCAAATCCTCTCAACTGGAACACATATTCCCATCGCACATGGCATATTGTTACATCTCACAGCTCTGCTGTGAGATGTCGCGTTGGCTGTCATATGTCAGCGTGTGCAAGCACCCGCGTCCGCATGACAGCCTTATCGCAAAAAAAGCAGGACAGCCGAAGCTGTCCCGCACTTTCATTCCACACAGAAAGACCTCAGAGTCTTCATCTCACGACATCACATCAAAGCTGCTCTCCCGGAGCTCCCTTTGTCTTACGGTTCTTTACGCAAACCTCAAGTGAGATCGCTTCATAGATATCATCATCGATCTTATCGCATATCTCACGATACTCCTCGATATTAAGATCATCCAGTGCACACTTCTTCTTTTCGCAAAGAAGAACAAGCTCACCAACTATTCCATGAGCTGTACGGAAAGGAACACCCTTACGTACGAGATAATCCGCAACGTCTGTAGCATTGGTAAAACCACGCTTTGCCGAATCCTCCATACGAGGCTTATTCCATGTCATGGTGCTTAACATACCGTTCATAAGGATAACAGAATTTGTAACTGTATCCATGGCATCAAACGCCATCTCCTTGTCTTCCTGCATATCCTTGTTATATGCGAGCGGAAGTCCTTTCATGGTTACCATGAGACTCTGAAGTGCTCCATATACACGTCCGGTCTTACCGCGGATAAGCTCAGCTATATCAGGGTTCTTCTTCTGCGGCATGATGCTCGAACCTGTTGAATAGGCATCTGAGATCCTTACGAACTGATACTCGTTTGAGTTCCAAATGATTATCTCCTCACTGAGACGGCTGAGGTGCATCTGTATTGTGGAAAGATCAAACAGGTATTCAAGAAGATAGTCTCTGTCCGAAACAGAATCCATGGAGTTGTCTGTTGCTTTTCTGAATCCAAGCTCCCTTGCGGTGAAATCTCTGTCCAGAGGATATGTTGTTCCTGCAAATGCCCCCGCACCTAAAGGGCACTCATTTAAACGATCCCTTGTGTCACCGAGACGACTGAGATCCCTGAGAAACATCTCCCTGTAGGCTCCCATATGATGTGCGAGTGTCGTTGGCTGTGCCTTCTGAAGATGTGTGAAGCCCGGCATAAAGCTGTCCTTATTCTCTGCTATGAGCTTCTCAAAGGTATCTATAAGCTTCTTAAGCTCCTTTATCATACCGTCGATATGGTCTCTCGTGTACATCTTCATATCGAGCGCCACCTGATCGTTACGGCTTCTTCCGGTGTGAAGACGCTTTCCGGCATCACCTATACGCTGTGTAAGCTCAGCCTCGATAAAGCTGTGAATATCCTCTGCATCACCGCCTATCTGAAGCTTACCATCCTCTATATCCTGAAGTATGCCCTGAAGCCCCTTAACGATTTCACCGCTATCCTCCTTTGAGATGATTCCCTGATTCCCCAGCATCTTTGCATGCGCGATGGAACCTGTGATGTCCTGCCTGTACATACGCTTATCAAAGCTGAGTGATTCGTTAAATGCCTCTGTCAGTGCATCCTCTGCTTCTGTAAATCTTCCGCCCCAAAGCTTCATGTTATTCCCTCCGAAAAAATAAATATAAAAACCCAGTCTATAGATAACCATACTACAGACCGGGTTCGATGTTAAATAATAAAAAAGAATATCAGAGATTCATATTTGATGATCATTCTTCTGTAAGAGCAGCATCCTCATCCTCCTCATATCTCTCCGGAAGCAGCTTTTCTACATAACCATAGCGTTTTGTCAGGAGATTGATGATGATAAGTGCAAGCAAACTGAGGAAGCTGATCAAGAGTCCCGGCTTAAGACCTCTTGGAAAATATCTCATCTCGATGGAATGAGTTCCGGGATCAAGCCTGACACCTATAAATGTATCCTTTACCTTTAGAAGCTCAGTCTTTACTCCGTCTACATATACAGTCCATCCTTCATCATATGGAATCGAAGTCATCATGACTCCCCCATCCTTCGTCGTTATATCGCCTGACAGACTGGTATCATTCCAGGAACTGAGGTTCCAGGACTCATCATTCAGCTTTTCATAGACCTTTCCCAAAGCCTGATAATCGAAGTAATAGACATCAGCATCCAGAGCCTGTTCGTTAGTCTCATTTATGAGAGTGACCTTCTCTCCTGCCTCCAGATAACCGAGCTCAATAAAAAATCCTCTGTCCACATTTGAGGTCTTTTTATTTCTGTAGCCGTAATCAACAGTGACCTCCTTTATGGATGAGTTGTTGACATAAGCATAGTACTCTCCGGCAATTCCCGCAGTTAATACATACTTCTTTCCTTCAAAGCTTCCCAGCATGTTCTTAAGAACAGGATCTGTATCCAGTGCTTCACAGAGACTGTTCTGTGAAAGAGCCGGTGTTCCCATATCGGTGTTCCAGTTCTTAAGCTCCTTATCTGAAAACATGTATCCCAGAGGCAGACTGTAGCTGTTTCTGTAGATTGAAGTATCGCCTGACTCTGCTACATAGTTCAATGCTGTCTCCGTAGGTGCAGCGGGCTCCTGAGAATAGATACCATACTTTACTCCGAAGAGCATATTCATGAGCGGGGTGGAACCTGTGATGGAGTATGCATTAGTGGAAGCCTCCATACCCATATCCTTGAAGAAATCGGTGCAGGCAGCATATGCGGTAGATGAGAACAGGGACACACTCGGGAAGTTCATCCAGGCACCATCATCCTTGGTCTTTCTGGTCATCTTCTCAAATCTGTAGAAGCCATCATCCTTTTCCCTGACCTTTTCCACCATAGTCCGAACGTCAGCATTATCCTGAGTATAGGAAACTCTTGAAGTAATTGTAACGGAGGTGACCGCCATGTTTATGGTAAGCTCCATAAAAAGCACAAAAAGAACGCAGATCACTCCCAGCGGACGGTTAAGCTTTCTCTGCCTGTCAGCGTACATGAAGAAAAAGTATATAAGCACGAAAAGCATGGCAACATAGAATGTGTACCACTTTATAGCATCATCCGTAACGAGCTTCTGGGCAAGTATGATGAAGCCGAGGGCAGATGCAAGCGATATACCCAGCTGCTTTACGGATGCTTCATGACGCTTTATATAAGCCTCATAACACATGCCTAGTACTATGAAGATATAGATGAAGCTCTGACGGCAAGGCAGAGAATTCGGATAATGAAATCCATGCCAGATGAAATTCAGCACATTTATGCTGAAGCTGAGGAAAAAGAATATAAGAAGGACGCCGTTGACAGCCTTCTCCTTTATCCTGATCCTCTGATTCATAAAATACAACGGAAGCAACAGGAACACCATGGCTCCGGCATAGATATTGGGCCAATGATCCAGTCCCTGCTCTGTCTCCACTATTGGCATCTGGCGGGCGAACATATCTATGATAGTGAAATACTGCTGAACCACCTTCGGGAAATTGAAATCACCTGAAGCCGTAAGCTGAAGCGCAAAGATCTCGGGAAGCAGTGTTACAGCGGCAAGACCACCTGCAATCAGAGAATAGACTCCGAATCTTAAGCCTCGCACCATGAAGCATTCGAAGCCATAGGCTCCAGTTTCATCATCCTCTTCATCCATAGACATCATGACTCTGTGTGAGTCCACATTAACTCCTGATGTACCGTAGATCACATTAAGACAGAAGAAGTATATGACCATAAAGATACAGATCATTATGGAGATATAGTAGTTTGAAAGGATGCTGAGTCCCAGGGAAATAACGTAAAGCATACCGCTCTTGCCCTGCATAAGCCTTTCGAGTCCAAGCATTATCAGAGGAAAAAGTATGATGCAGTCAAGCCACATAAGGTTCCAGCTGTATGCTGAAACATATCCGGACAGTGCATATGCCACAGCAAAGAATACGCATCCCACTCCTCTCTTATAGAAGTGCTGCCTAAGGTAGTAGCACATGGTGACGCCTGAGAGACCTATCTTCAGAACGATGGAATAGGTCATAAATTCGAGTATGAGTCCCTTTGGACAGAGTATCATAAGCCAGTTAAGCGGACTCGCAAGATAATATGCATAGAGAGCTGCAAAGTTTATTCCAAGTCCCACATCCCATGTGTAGAGAAGTGATCGGAAATTCTGCAGCTTATAATTAAATTCCGAAGAAAAGGGTGCGTACTGATGATACATATCAGTACGTAAGAAAGTTTCATTTCCGAAGGGAAAGATGCCTCTGAAGATGAAGATCAGCAGCATCGCCGCAACAGGAAAGAAAAACGAAACAAGATAACTTTTATGTCGCTTCACATATCTTAAAAACATCAGGATCAACTCCTTACTATTTTAGTCACAACTTGAAAATCCTTGAAATCCAACCGGTTCCATGACCTGATCACTGCTTTTTAAATACTATATATTTACTGAGTACATAATTCGCAACAGTCACAACAACCTGTACTATGAGCTTTGCCAGCTTATCATTCATATGTAGAAGGCTTACAGTGAAAAACATTATCCCCATATCCATGAGTAGTGTGCTTATCCTTGAGGCATAGAACTTACCTGCCTCTTCTATGAGAGATGCACTGTTGCTTTCGAAAACGTAGCGCCGGTTCGTAACATATGCAAATGTCACTGCCATGACCCATGCTATGATATTTGCGATCTGTAGCTGTACAGGTGAAGCCGGATCAAGAAATGTTGATACGCACAGATAATATACAGAAAGACTCACAACAGTTGTAAGTCCTCCAACTATCAGATAATTAATTATCTCTTTATAGCTAAGATACAGCTCTTTAATTTTTTGCATCGGATACTCCAAATAATATCATTTTGCCTATATCATTTACAGGCAATCACGCTAAAGTATAGCTTACACCGTTTGCCATATCAAGAAATCATACAAATTTTAGCAAGTAATTGTGCAATATTGACTTTGAAAGTTTTTCCAAAAAATGTAAAATATATAATATATGAATTTGGAGTTTAATTGTCAAGATATTATATTCTTTATTTTATTACAAAAATTTCACAATTAGATTTAAATTCCTGTTTCATTTCCATGTTTTTGCTACAATTTAAAAAGGAGGTATTATGTTTCACAATGGTGATTATGTAGTTTACGGTTGTAAGGGCATACACAAAATCATCGACACAACAGTTTTAAATCTTGATGGCGTATCAAAGGATAAAGAGTATTATGTGATGCAGCCATATGACAAGCCTACAGGTTCTGTTTACGCTCCTGTTGAGGCTACAAAGATCAATATGAGAAAGGTGATGTCAAAAGACGAAGCCAGAGCTTTCATCAAGACTGTACCTGGCATCGGAGTTCTCGACATCAAAAACAACAAGCAGCGTGAGGATGCGTACAAGGAGTGCATCAAGAGCTGTAGTCCGGATGAGCTCATGAGAGTCATCAAAACTTTACATCTTCGCAAGGAAGAGCGTATCAGTCAGGGTAAGAAGCTTACACTTACCGATACACATTATATGCAGCAGGCAGAGGGGATCCTTTATGACGAGCTTGCTCTCGTTCTGGATATGCCGAAGGATGATGTTCCGGAGTATATTTCCGGTATCGTACATAGATCTGTAGTTTAACATAGCATATAGTTCATATTCTGTATGCTGATATTTGATCATATAGTAGTTTATAGAGTAGAGTATTAACTAACATTTTAGTATGAATATAGATAGCTGAAGGGCTGCTGCAGGATCACGTTTTTTGTGATCCTGCAGCAGCCCTTATTTCATTCACTTATGATATGGCTCGTTATTGATTATCTTGAAAGCTCTGTATACCTGCTCCAGCAGTATTACCCTCATAAGCTGATGAGGGAATGTCATCCTACTGAAGCTGAGCTTATAATTGGCTCTTTTCATGACAGCCGGTGAAAGACCGAGAGAACCGCCTATTACAAAGACGATGTCCGAGGTTCCACGTACCATAAGATCTGAGATCTTGCCTGAAAGCTGCTCGGAGCTCAGCATGTCTCCATCTATGGCGAGAGCCACAACGAAGGATCTGTCACTTATCTTTTGAAGTATCCTTTCTCCTTCTATTTCCTTTATCTTTTCTTCAACTGACTGAGGCGCATGATCAGGAGTCTTTTCATCCTGAACCTCGACTACGTTAATGTCACAAAAAGCGCCCAGTCTTTTACTGTATTCCGCAATGGCATCTCTCAGATACTTTTCTTTTATTTTCCCAACCGTTACAAGTGTTACTTTCATAAATGTATCAGTTAAGCGCCTGAAGTCTTTCTTCAACCTGCTTGAGCATCTGCATATTACGCTCAAGCTTATCACGCTCTTCCTGAACCTTTGCCTCAGGAGCCTTTGAGATGAATCTCTCATTGTTGAGCATACCGTTTGAACGCTTGATCTCAGCCTCCCACTTTTCCTTCTCCTTAAGAAGTCTCTCCTTCTCCTTTTCGATATCTACGAGATCTGCAAAAGGAATGTAGATAGTAGCATCTGGAATAGCAACTGATACCGCATCATCTGCTATACCTGCCTTATCCTCCTGGATGATAACATCTGAAGCGCTGGCAAGTGTTGCAAAGAATACCTTACTATGCTCGAATGTCTTCTTAACTCTGTCATTTGTTGTAACAACGAAGTTCTGAGCCTTTCTTGAAGGTGCAACATTCATCTCTGTACGTACATTTCTGATGGCACGTACGGCTTCCTTGATAGCCTCGATCTCAGACTCATCATTTGAGAAATTGAAAGCCTCTGAATATACAGGCCATTCCTGCTTCATGAGAGGTGTCTCTGAATCTGTAAGAGTATCGAAGATCTCCTCTGTAATGAACGGGCAGAACGGGTGAAGCAGCTTAAGTGATGTTGTGAGAACATACTTAAGTGTCCAGAGTGCAGCGCTCTTTGTCTCATCCTTTTCGTCCCAGAGTCTCGGCTTAACCATCTCGATATACCAGTCACAGAACTCTTCCCAAATGAAGTTCTGTACCTTATCAAGGGCGATGCCAAGGTCAAATGCCTCCATATTACGTGTCACATCCTGAATAAGGTTGTTTACCTTGCTGAGGATCCAACGGTCAGCCATGGTGATATTTGACGGCATGTCTGCAGGAACCTCTGCCTTATCAAGGTTCATCATGATGAATCTTGAAGCATTCCATACCTTGTTCATAAAGTTACGTGAAGCCTCAACTCTTGACCAATAGAAACGCATGTCATTTCCCGGAGCATTACCGGTAAGAAGAGTCATACGGAGAGCATCGGCACCATAGGTCTTGATGACCTCAAGAGGGTCGATACCGTTACCGAGGGACTTACTCATCTTACGGCCCTGATCATCTCTTACGAGACCGTGGATAAGTACCTTTCCGAAAGGAACCTTTCCTGTCTGCTCGATTCCTGAGAATACCATACGTACTACCCAGAAGAAGATGATATCATATCCTGTTACGAGAACATTGGTAGGATAGAAATACTTATACTCGGGAGTCTCCTGTGGCCATCCAAGAGTCTCAAAAGGCCAGAGAGCACTTGAGAACCAAGTATCAAGTGTGTCAGGATCCTGTGTAAAGTGTGTTCCTCCGCACTTTGGACATACAGAAGGTACCTCTGATGAAACAACCATCTCGCCGCAAGTCTCACAGTAGTAAGCCGGGATTCGGTGTCCCCACCAGAGCTGTCTGGAGATACACCAGTCCTTGATGTTCTCGAGCCAGTGAAGATATGTCTTTGAATAGTTCTCAGGTACGAACTGAAGGTCACCTGTCTCTATGGCCTTGATGGCAGGCTTCGCCATCTCAGCCATCTTTACGAACCACTGTGGCTTGATCATAGGCTCGACAGTAGTGCCGCAACGATCATGGGTTCCGACATTATGCTTTGTAGGAACGATCTTGACAAGAAGACCGAGATCCTTGAGATCCTGAACCATAAGCTTACGTGCTTCGTAGCGATCAAGTCCGTCATACTTTGAGCCTGGACAGTTAACAGTAGCATCATCTGCGAGAATATTTATCTCAGGAAGGTTATGACGCTTTCCAACCTCGAAGTCGTTAGGATCGTGAGCAGGTGTGATCTTAACTGCACCTGTACCGAATTCCATATCGGCATGCTCATCTCCTACGATAGGTATCTCTCTGTCTGTGAGAGGAAGCTTTACAGTCTTTCCGATGAGATCCTTGTATCTTGGATCCTCAGGGTTTACCGCAACAGCTGTATCACCGAGAAGAGTCTCAGGTCTTGTTGTTGCGATCTCGATAAATCTGTCTTCCTGTCCTGCGATAGGATACTTGATATGCCAGAAATTACCATCCTGCTCCTCGTGGATTACCTCGGCATCAGAAAGTGATGTATGACAAACAGGGCACCAGTTTATGATACGTGAACCCTTGTAGATGTATCCCTTCTTGTAAAGGTTGATGAAGGTAGTCTCAACAGCCTTTGAACAGCCTTCATCCATAGTAAAACGAAGTCTGTCCCAGTCTGCGGAAGAACCGATCTTGTGAAGCTGGTTAACGATTCTTGACTCGTACTCTTCTTTCCACTTCCATGCTTCCTTGAGGAAGCCTTCACGTCCGAGATCATGCTTATCGATACCCTGTTCCTTCAGCTTGTTGGTGACCTTAACCTCTGTAGCGATAGCTGCATGGTCACAACCCGGCTGCCAGAGAGCCTCAAAGCCCTGCATTCTTCTGAAACGGATCAGAGAGTCCTGCAGAGTGTTGTCAAGTGCATGACCCATATGTAACTGTCCTGTTACGTTTGGCGGAGGCATCATGATTGTAAATGGCTTCTTGTTGGCATTTACCTCAGCATGAAAATAATTCCCCTTCATCCACATTTCATAAATGCGGTCCTCAACTTCTTCCGGATTGTACTGTTTAGCAAGTTCCTTCATAAATGTTGTACCTTTCTATAGTTATGTATTCAGATCTTCGCACGGTATTCCCGTTTCCATTTCAGGATCATGATCTTCGCATGTTCACGGAAAGCTGAACGATTTTTCTGATATATATCATGGATCTCACCGGCACGTGTTCCGTGCTCGGCTGCCGACTGCACATTATTGTACTCGAGCTCCCATCCTGCAAGTGATTCTGTATCTATATTATCGAGATACTTCTCTATGGTCCTGATGGAAGGCTCAAGCTTACAGATAAAATACAGCTTTCTGAGAGGTTCTTCTGATCCTGTGGATACGAAGACCTCTTCATAGAGATCAGATGCCTTTTGATATTGCATTACTGTAACATAAGTTCCGGCAAGTTTCATCTGTACATTGAAATCTGATTTCAAAAATAATGATTCCTCGTAAGATTCTATAGCTTTGCCGTACCTTTCCATACGAAAATAGGTGTCACCCAGCATATTCAGAAAAGTATGCTTTTCTATATTTCTGAGCTTCTTATATTCATTTTCAAAACGGACGATCTCAGCCTGAGTGTAATAGTTACTCTCCCTAAGGATCATAAGGAGCAGTCTTTCCTGATTGCCATCTTCTCCCGCATTCATGAACTGCTCAAGCTTTGATGCAAGTATACCCATATTGAGCTCATCTCTCAGCCAGCTGCTGAGCTTATGATCCACAAAATCGGGTGGAATGATAACAGGATACTTGTATATCACATAGCTCAGCTCCTGTATGGACCAAAGGTCGATATCTAGTTGTTCATAGTAGAACGGATGTCTAGCACCCTTATTACATAATAGTAAAGCCATGATTCTTCCTAATGTTTATTTTTCCGACAAATCTATTTCTTCAACGATCTCCATATCCGAAGCAGGATAAATGTCTCCGAAACCAAGATCCTTCACAGTGACTTTCAAGGTATCCGCATCTGAAAACTCTGTAGACATACGGATACGTGTGGTACGTTTTTCCCTTTCAGGGAATGTATCAAGCATCATGCGAAGTCTGATAGGTCTCTGAGGCTTCGTTATGGTAGTGACCTGAAAATCGATATAATCCTGATCATCCAGGATCATCTCATAGCATGAGCTGGTATCCATCCAGCTCTCACCTGCTCGAACTATAGGAAGAGTCTCCAGCTTCTCGTTCATCATGACCTTTACAGACACATCGGAGCTGCAGCGTGTATCGCAAAGTATCATGTAATCTTCACTCTTGCCCTCGGCAAGATTCTTTACATATATCTCTGCTCCGATGGCAAACATACCGGGCTCAATAAGAACTCTTCTTCTCTTACAGATAAAGTTCATGAAATTTGCCGCAAAGTTGGTATCCTGAAATCCTCTTCCTGATAAGAAGATGGCCGAATATGAGTTATTGCTCATAACTCTGTCCGCAACTGTTGTGAGTATCTTGTCTGCTATCTTTCCACCGGAGGTAGTCTTCAGTATATCCAGGCTGAATGCCTCTTCCTCAGCCTCTGAGCCAACCATCACATAACGTCTCGTACCTCTGGATACATGCATCTCATAGTAGTAAAGACACTGATTGTTAAGCTCAAACATACCGACCATCCGGTTGAACAGGCTGTTATCCTGATCAAGCACAAAGTGTGCAAAGCTTTCCGTATGACTCATGATGTAGACATTGTCCTCTGGTACCCCGGCCTTAACCAGAGCCTCCTTCAGTTTGTTCACGATCTCACGATTCGGCTTCCTGATGGATACGGCTACTATATCATCTTCGGTCTTATTGCTGTCCTTGCCTAAAAGCTCACGAAAATAATGGGAAAGTATGTCTATAGCCTTATATTTTACCCTTGCTATGGTAGACGTGCCGTTTTTCTCCAGAAGACTGAGCAGCTTGTCCACGATCACTCCCGAACCTGCAAGAGTTGCCTTGTAGGCATCCTCTCCTATGGTCCACTTGTCCTCCGTTTTATCCTTGGCGATAACCGTAGGCTGAAATCTGGACACTGTTTTGTCATTTATGCAAATGCACGTATAATCATCATTTAGTGAAATTCCAATATAGCGATTCACTTAATTATTGCTCCTTATCTTTTGTTTCAATCAACTCTCTGGTAAAAAGCTCATCGATAACTGATTCATTTTTCACATAGCGAAGCATGACTTCGCGAAGCTCTCTGTCATTATCCTGTCCGAGAAGATCCGACATCTCATTCAGGACATCAAAGGTGTCGCCCTTATGGCGAATGCTGTTATCGGCCTTGATTGTGCCGCTCGCAGCCACATCCTCTCCCTTTGTTTCATCAAATATC
The DNA here is from genome assembly GCF_002007235.1 of Oribacterium sp. C9. Taxonomy (GTDB): domain Bacteria; phylum Bacillota; class Clostridia; order Lachnospirales; family Lachnospiraceae; genus Oribacterium. The sequence continues at coordinate 9,410 of NZ_MUHW01000018.1, read as the reverse complement.
TGGTACTCGGCCTTTTCTCTGGTGAAAAGGGTAACAGGTCTCACATAGATATTCTGGTATACCCTGCTTATCTCCTCTTCCTCAAAGTCCTGCTCATCTGGAAGTATCCTCATCTGGAGTGTAGGTCTCACAGTCTTATCGCCATGATACTCGATATAGTATTTATCCATGATCCAGTCAGGTATGCGTATAACATCACTGAGTGTTCTGGTATAAGCGAAGACCAGCTTTTTCTGAATAAGAATGTCTACAACATCCTGCAGAACCAGCTTCTCTTCAGCGTTTAGCTTCTTGTTCTCAGACATATACTTTGACATGGTGAGCAGATAGATCATCGGAACTCTGTCCTTTATCTTTTCATCCCGGATGATTCCGTATATATCCTTAAAGATATCCTCTGATATGCTCTGTCCGAGTATGAAATAGTCTATAGAACGCTTTGTTATATAAGCTCTGATCAGAACATTCTGAGTGACAGGCTGTTCCCTGTATATATGGTAAACATCATCGAGACCTTCCTCTGCCCAGCAGAAAAGCATCTGTGCAAGGAGTCTCTCAGTCATGTCCTGAACATCAGCATCGGTCTTTATTCCCTGTCTGAGTATGGCGAGCATATCTCCTGAGAGACCGTTATACTCTCTGAGAAGATATGAAATTATATCCTTATCGCTGGTACCCATCTTAAAGATCTTTCGGGCAAGCAGCATCACATCCTTTGTATGAGCTGTCTTTTCATCACTGATGAGGAAACGTCCGAGCTTTTCAAGATATGTACGCTTGATACCTGTACTTCCCGTCTCGCGTAAAAGCTTATATGCATCCTTGAAAAGATTCAGCTTTATATAGGTTCTCAGGATAATGTCTACGTCTTCACTGCTGTGGCTGGTCACATCTATATTTCTCAGGAACTCAATATCTGAATCATCGATATTCTTATCTGAATCCTTTGTATACTTCTCATGATAAAGAAGCGCTGCATGCTCAAGACTGGAAAGATACGGTCTCGATATATCCATATCGGAGGCTATCTCCTCTATCAGTCTAAGCTGTCCTATATTGGTGATACCCTCCGAAGCCACATTCTTTGCCCTCAGAAGCTTGAGCATGGCATGTTCCGGAAGTATCTCGAAACACTTCTTTTCGAGCTCCTCCTTATGCATGATCCTCGTAAGCTTATGGGATACATCTGTATACCGGTTTCCGTAGTCATCCTGAAAAAGAAGCTCGCTGTTATCGAAGAATACAGGAACATATGCAGAGCCGCCCTTTAAAGCGTACATCTCCTCACGATTCAGCTCTCTGTACTTGATCACGACATAGCTCATTCTCTTATCATCTGTCGTAACCTTATAGGATCTCAGTATGGCAGGAAGTACCGAAGCGATTCTTTCATCGATCATATCAGAAAGGATCATCCTGTCATAGATAACACTTAGTCTCTCGTCAAAATCAGATCTTAAGAGCTTATCGATGGCAAAGCTCTGTATCTTCTTCTCATATCTCTGATAAACATCATCTGTTTCATCAAAGTTCATCAGTATGTTGTAATACAATGGAAGCTTCATATTTTCTTCCATGGTACTTTCATAATCAAAATAGAGATATACCTCTCTGGGAAGCTCTCCCTTCCATCCCTTAGGCATGGCGAACATATAATACTCGTATAGTCTAGTTATGTTCGATCCCATCTCTATAGCTCTCTGATAAATATCGAAAGCCATCTTATCTGTGGCACCTTCTCTGATACATATACCGGCAGCCTTTTCTATAAGAGGCTTATCATCAAGCTCCAACGCATAAACCTCCTGAAGCAAAGGCACTGCTTCAGTCTCTGCGGTCTCCTCACTGCTATCTTCAGTCTCCGTATCCGAACTGTTGTCTTCGTCTTTTTTCGGGGAACCCAATACCGAAAGGAACTGCTCCAAAGCGATCTTTCTGTCATGTCCGCTCTTCAGGCCCTGATAAATAGTAAAAAGCTTAGAGTCCTGCATGAACTCCGCATCCTGAAAATCACTGTAGTCAAAAACACGTACAGCAAAATCAGGGTCTTCATCACAGAATCTGATAAAATCCTCTGCGGTATGAAGCCCCGATATTATCTCGTTGGATTTATATGTTGACCTGACATCAAAAGAATAGGTCAGCTTTACCTCGCCACCATTCGATACGATATAAAGCTGCCCTTCAATCTTGTCTCCATCCTTCATCTTACGTGTATCCACCACGCATCTGATGAGGGAACGGATACCTCCGAAAGCATCCTTCTGTACAGTCACATGCGGATTGTCAGAATATATAAGTCCCTTTAACAGTATTCCGTTTTCCGAATATATGATAAATTCAAATTTTGCTAGCTCACCGATATTGACTGTGCCTTTAAATGAAGTATCACTCATTTTGAGTACAGGCTTGTCAAGCTCAACTATACCTCTGGCTAGTTTATTTATGCGTTCTTTCATTTCTTAATTTTCTCCATGAAAGTATATATTAACACAGAAAAAGACCTTATTAAAGTAAATTTAAAGCTTTGGCGCTATTTCACTAAGCTTCAATGCTTATGTCCATTGAAATACAGCTGTTTTCTTGTTATGATAATGAGACACAAATTTAACAAAAGGAAATACAAGTATGATAACAGAACCACTTACATTATACAAACTAATGATTCTTTATTTATTAAAGACTGTAAATTACCCTTTAACAAATAATCAACTGAGCGGTTTTTTTCTGGACTACGAATATACTACATATTTCACTCTTCAACAAGCCATCTCGGATCTTGATGATGCAGGACTCATAAAGACTCATCAGAGCAAGAAGTCCACCAGATACGAGATCACACAGGAGGGCTCCAACACCATCGAGCTTTTCGGAAATGATATATCCTCAGGTGCAGTAGAAGATATGAACCGTTTCCTGAAGGAAAACAAGATGAAGCTCCGTCAGGAATCCTCCAACTACACAGATTACTATGAGACCGAGACCGGAGATTACATCGTTCATGCCGAAGTAAGAGAAGAAAACAGCATACTTTATGCCATAGACATAAACGTTCCTGATAAGGAATCGGCTGAACGTATGTGCATCAAGTGGGGTGAAAAGAATCAGGAGATATACGCCTTTATCGTAAAAAATCTTCTGAGCTGACTGAAGATATACGCTGTTTTTTTTACAGCAGTTTCCACTCCGGTATATTTCAGTTGCTTATCATATCGTTCCCTATACAAAATTCAATTATCGTCTATTTCAAAAAAGAGTTTCCGCATTACGGAAACTCTTTTTTTACTATATTGTCCTGAATGATCATAGCCGTATCCCGATGAACCCGTTCAGGACATATTCATCTGAATGTCACGTTCTGTGAGACCTGATCTCTTTACTGAGCTGTAGCCATTACCTCTTCAGGCTGAGCATCATCAAGCTTTTTGATGTCCTCTCCTGTCTTTGATGCAAGAAGCTTCTCTACTGAAACGAGCTTCACACAGAGAGTGAAGAGATTTGCAGCAGTCTTGAGATCATCGAGTGGCGGATATGTAGGAGCTATACGGATATTTCTATCCTCTGGATCCTTGTGATAAGGGAATGTGGCACCTGCCTCTGTAAGCTTCACTCCTGCCTTCTTGCAGTGAGCGACAACTTCTTTTGCACATCCCGGCATGGTATCAAAGCTTATGAAATAACCTCCGTTAGGCTTTGTCCACTCTCCGATTCCGAGCCCGTCTAGATTCTTTGAGAAAACATTTTCAACCATCTCAAACTTCGGTCTGATAATGTCTGCGTGCTTACGCATGTGCTCAACCATACCATGAATATCCTTGAAGAAACGAACATGACGAAGCTGGTTGACCTTATCATAACCTATGGTCTGATGCTTCATCTGACTGCGGATATCATCAAGGTTGTTTGATGACGTTGCAAGTGCGGCGATACCGGAACCCGGGAAGGTAATCTTTGAAGTTGATGCAAACTTATAAACCATGTCCGGGTTTCCTGCACGCTTACATTCCGCAAGGATCTCGATAAGGTAATCCTGATCCCAGTCATACAGATGGTGAATTCCGTAAGCATTGTCCCAATAGATACGGAAATCCTTTGCAGCAGGCTGAAGGCGGGCAAAACGACGTACTGTTTCATCATTATAGCTATAGCCCTGCGGGTTAGAGTACTTAGGTACGCACCATATTCCCTTGATGGTCTCATCTTCCTTTACGAGCTTCTCAACCATGTCCATATCAGGACCTGTCGGTGTCATAGGAACATTGATCATCTCGATACCGAAATATTCTGTTATTCCGAAATGTCTGTCATAACCCGGTACCGGACAGAGCCACTTGACCTTATCAAGCTTACTCCATGGAGTATTTCCCATAACGCCATGTGTCATGGATCTTGAGATAGAATCATACATGACATTAAGAGAAGAGTTACCGTAGATAATGATGTTATCAGGATTGTTCTCCATCATATCAGAGAGAAGCACCTTCGCCTCATCGATACCACCCAGAACACCGTAATTTCTACAATCTGTTCCGTCTTCGCAGTACATATCGGCTCCGCTTGTAAGAGCATCCATAAGTCCCATGCTGAGATCAAGCTGCTCCTTACATGGCTTACCGCGGCTCATGTCAAGACTCATCTCCATAGCCTGATATCTTGCGTACTCTTTCTTAAGTTCCACAAGCTCCTTTTGAAGCTCTTCTTTTGTCATCTCTGTGTAAGCTTTCATCAGTGGCCTCCTGCCCATAATCTAAATTTGCCAGCCCGGATCACAGAAACCGGAAAATAAAGTTCCGTTTTCCTATCCGACAAAAGTCCGATCGTTAAAATCCAAACTTTTACCCACCGAGTATAATCAAAAAGCCCGATGCATGCAAGCATCGGGCAACAAAAAACATATTTTAGACTATAGCAGCTATAACATAAATATTATAGCGCGTACGACAAAGCTCATACATCATTAGTTCTACGCCAAAAGATTATATATCAACTTTTGACATACATTCATATTACGGAGTGTTCATTATCCTGCCGTCATGGCCTCATTATTTCTGAGAGCAGATATTCTGGTGGAAAGGAACTTTTCCTCCCTCTGAGCTTCCTTGTCATCAGGATACTGGTTAAGGTAGGATTTTATCTCTTCGTAAGCCTCTTCCCATTGAGCTGTTTTCTCCAAATATACGACCTCATCATACTGAAGATCTCTGTCATTCCGGATTCCCAGAGCCTCGGCTTCATCAAGTCTTGCTCTTGCAGTCTCGAGATCACCGGAATCAAGGGCCTCTGTCGCCTGAGACACAAGTCTCTTTGCATCAAGCTGAGACTGGAAACGTATATATTCATCCTTATCTCCATTGACCTGTCTGAGTGTCTCGATGGTCTTCTCAGCAGCCTCCAGATCTCCGCTCATGTATTCAGCTTCCGCTCTGTACATAAGTATATCGAACTGAAGCTCACCGACTTTTCCATCACTTTGCTCCATAGCTTCATTAAAGGTCTCGATGGCCTTCTCATACTTGGCTTTCTGAAGCTCCTCTATCCCCTGAAGCCTCAGTTCATTTGCCTTTTTTGAAGAACAGGCTGTAAGAAGCAGTAAAAGCCCAAGCAGACTCACTATCCTCAAGTATTTTTTTATAATGTTTATATCTGACATATTATGAACATCCCTGCATGACGAGATAAATCTTAAAAGGCTTTTCTGCAGTCCGGAAAACCTGTCAATGATGATCTCATCAAAATGTATTTATAGATATATTCAGTTCTTACCTGTAGAACCGAACCCGCCTCTGTCCTGATTTCCGAGTGTCTCAACCTCATCAAATACGATATGAGGCTGATGCTCTATGATCCTGAACTGACATATACGGTCATTTACATGAAGTTCTGTATCTCTTGTAGCATAAACCGGCATACGGATTATATCATTATCACCACAATAGGTTTCATCTATGACGCCAAGAGAATTTGTCTGTATAAGTCCGAAATTCTTGAAAGTTGAACTTCTCGGTGCAAGAAGCATCTCGTAACCATCAGGCACCTGAAGAGAGATACCCATACTGATGAGCTTGAAGTCACCCTTCTTGAGGCTCACATTCTCGGCAACTCTCAAATCTATCCAGTCGCTCTTCCCTGCGATATACTCAAGTTTTTCTATTTCCTGTGAATGATACTTTATCTTAATTGTCTTCTCCATGATTCTCCTCATTGTCTACGTCTTCAGTTGTTTCTTCTGTCTGCACAGTCACTTCGGTCTCAGCATTTTCTTCATGTGCCAATGCCTCTACTTCCGCATCCTCATCTGAGTCTTCAGGCTGCATGGCTCCCATGATATCAACCACCTCATCATTTACTTCCTTCTTGATCTCCTCTTCCATCTCAGGGTTGAGATTAGGAAGATTCTCAAGTGAGCTGATTCCGAATCTCCTCAGAAATTCCTCTGTAGTGGCAAAAAGCGCAGGTCTACCGGGAGCGTTGAGACGTCCCACCTCATATGCGAGACCGTACTCCACAAGCTTATTTACAGCATGATCCGAGGATACACCCCTGACTCTTTCGATCTCTGCCTTCGTAACAGGCTGCTTGTATGCGATTATAGCGAGAGTCTCCATGATGATATCAGTGAGCACCGGTTTTTTCGGATGCTTTGCGACTCTGATAAGAGCATCAAAACACGCCGGGTTTGTCGCCATCTGATAATGGTTCGCAACCATCTGTATGATGATGCCTCCGTTACGCTCTTCATATTTCTTCATGAGTCTCTCGATGGCCTTCTTTGCAGGACGTTCTCCGCAGTCCAGAGCAGTCTTTATCTCCTCGAGACTTACAGAATTGCCCTTTGTGTACAGTAGAGCCTCAATAATGTTTTCTTCCTGCGTCAGCTCATCCGTAAACTCCCTGTCTATCTCCATAGCAAGCTTTTTCTCTATGGCATCAAGATCATCTTCCTCATCTATAGGTAATCTCAATTGTTCATTTTTACTCATCAACTACAAGTCCTCCAGATTTGTAAGGTCAAGATCATCATCCTTCATCTCAGGATCCAAAACCTCCGTTATATCCATATCTCCAAAAGGTGTTTCCTGAACCAGTGTTATACGTCCCATCTTCATAAGCTCAAGAATAGCGAGGAAACTTACTACCACATCCATCTTGTCTTTTTTCTTCCGTATCATATGACGGAAGGAAAATTTGTGATGTCCTCGTACATACTTGAGCACATCTCGGATACGTCCTTCCAGAGATATTTTCTCCTTCTTGATGACACCGAACTTGGAACGAACCTTATCTATGGAATCTTCCTTACGCCTCATCACATCCTCAAAAACTGTTTTGAGACTTTCGAGAGATACCTTCTTCAAAAGATCGTCGAGATCAATAGGAGGAACATACTTTTCAACTTCTTTTGGAATCGTCGGTCCCTTATAAAAATATCTGTCAGCCAAATCCTCCCTTTCCTGAAGGATCTGACCCATAAGCTTATATTTTCTGTATTCAAGAAGACGTGCCACAAGCTCAGCTCTCGGGTCAACCTCTTCACCTGTCTCCTCATCCACCTCTCTCGGCAACAGCATCCTTGATTTTATCTCAAGCAGTGTAGCAGCCATAACAAGGAAATCGGAAACTATGTCCAGATTTTCCTCTTCCATATGACTCACATAATCAAGATATTCTGCTGTGATCTGGACTATAGGTATATCGAAGATGTCTATCTTATCTCTTTCAATAAGATGAAGGAGAAGATCGAGTGGACCTTCGAATTTATCAAGTTTATATGTAATTTCAGACATACTGCCCTTTCCCGGGTTTTATGGTTATCAAACTTATCTCCGGCCTGTTATTGATCCTCACATTAACCGAATGGGTTCCCAGCCCACGATTAACTATGAGTGTTCCGTTCTTGTACTTAAGCATTCCGGCACACTCTTTCACCAGAAACTGATACTGAGGTGTCATCAGAGCCCCGAAATACGGAATATATACTGTCCCTCCGTGATAATGCCCGGACAGCACGAGATCAGCCCCATGCGTGATGACATTTCTATAATACATGGGAGTGTGTATCATCATGATATGGAACTTATCATCATCAGGATCACCGATCATTTCTCTGATGTCGCTTTCAGGTAATTCTTCACCCTTGCGTAAGAATAACGGAGTATAATATTTCATCGGTAAGGTGATACCGGTAATATCAAAATCCTCAAAAGAAACAGAGCTGTTATCCAGTACACATACTTCCTTCAATGCACTCTTCAGCTCTTCTGCCTTTCCTTTAGAAATATCCTGTATATATTTATCATATTTTACAGCATCTTTGCAATCATCGAAACCTGCTTTCTGAAGCAGTCTCTGTTCATGATTTCCGTAAGAAAAATAAATTTTATACTTTTTATTCAGTTTTTCAATGAGAGATACACTGACACTTACTGCATCTCTGTCAATGTATTTTCTGTTCTCATGTACCTTATGTGATCTTATGAGATCTCCGCCTATAAGTATGAAATCAGGCTGTAATTCATCTATTTTACGTATCAGCACTTCATTATCTTCACCAAACTGTTTTTCATGAAGATCCGACAGGAAAACAAATCTATGTTCATTTTTAAGCTTGGGTGAGGAAACGGAATACTTATAAATTTTTAGTTTATTTCTTTCCCATTCTGATATACAAATCAGCATTATGCCACATAATAATAAAAAAATTATAAAATATTTTTCCATAGATAACGCGATATTTATCCCTATATAATAACCATCATGCATCATGAGCATAATTTTGATAAATTTCAGATATGACGTACGGGGGAGCATGACGTCATTTGACAGATATATTTCATTCCCGCTTCCGGGATTATGCGTGCAACTTGAGTGTCAAAAGGAATTGAAGCTCAATCATGATGCGATGTAACTATATGATATTGATAAACAAAAGATAATCAATACCTAAACCTTTAAGTTTTATTTTAAAAACTTGTCCATTAATTAAAAGGAAGTAATCATGGATACCAATTGTTCTAAAACCACATCTTACGACGACATAATTTCTTATGCTCCATTCTGGCGTACACTGAAAAAGAAGAAAATCTCACAATATGATCTTGTAACCAAGATGGATATCTCATCAAGCTTGCTGCAGAAGCTTCGAACAGACAGACCACTTACTCTAAAATCCATAGCTATGCTCTGTCTAAGATTGGGGATCACCCCGACAGATGTTTTTATGTTCCGCTTAGACGACGCCAAGTAGAATTATTATAGCATATTAACTTTTCATTTTGGCATTTCTAATTCTTCCCGGCAGTTCTTTGCTTATATTGCCAATTACACTGAGGATTTACAGCTTCAAACCTTCAGTACAATCGAGTAGGGGGAATATAATCCCCCTCTCACACCACCGTACGTGCCGTTCGGCA
>NZ_MUHW01000017.1 GCF_002007235.1 Oribacterium sp. C9 | reverse complement strand
TCCAGCTCCTGTAACTGTTACTGCACCGGAATTAACTGTAACTTCAGTTTTTGCGTTGCTTCCTGATGAAGTCGCACTTATTCCTGTTCCCTCATGATTGCCAGTACTATCAATTTTGTTTTCTGTTACCGAAATCCCATTATCTACAGTAACTGAAGCGGTTCCGGTGGAACTGTTTGCACTTACACCGGTAGTTTCACCACTGTCACCTGATACCGAAACTCCATCTTCAACTTTAACTGTATCGCCATCAGTTGCTATTACAGTTGTATCTTGCGCATACACCATCATACTCTGGCTCATGACAACTGCTGCAGTCAATGCGACCGCCATACCTTTTCTTACCGACAAAAAACTCTTTCTTCTCACGAGAATTCTCCTTTCTTTCCGTCTCGAAAGTACATTTTTCCGGCATAGAATTTGTACCGTTAACTCTCATTGTACAAATCCCCGGTATGCCTACAGGTTCCTAAACATAACCTATAAGAATACCCCCCCGAAAAGATATTCTCTGTCTTCTCGAGGGGATAACCGATCCACTATATTCAATTATCTTTTTTATCAGCAGTTTTTCGGTGAAATATTACCCTCTTCACATAAATAATTTAGAATTGACATACAGCTATACCTATATGGTCGAATTTTAGACTATATGAAAAGTGATATTTCTTTGGTACCATTCATCAGAATGAATCTCTTCTTATACAAGTTACATAGGAGCAAGCTCTTCTCCGTTGCTTTCTATGACTTTCTTATACCAGAAGAAAGATTTCTTTTTAAGTCTTTTCAGTGTTCCGGTGCCGTCATCGTGCTTATCAACGTAGATGAACCCGTAACGCTTCGCCATCTCTCCCGTTGAGGCACTTACCAAATCTATGCAGCCCCATGGTGTATATCCCATGAGATCCACTCCATCCTCCGCTGCCTCCTTCATCTGTTCTATATGCTTTCTCAAATACTCTATACGATAGTCATCATTGATGGAGCCGTCAGCCTCAACAGTATCTCTTGCGCCGAGCCCGTTCTCCACCACCATCACAGGAATATGGTATCTGTCATATATCTCATTAAGCGTAAATCTAAGTCCCTTAGGATCTATCTGCCATCCCCACTCACTTTCCTCGAGATAAGGATTTCTCACCCCTCCGATGAGATTTCCTCCGGTCTTTTCATCAGCTTCACCGGCACTTGCACAGAGACTCATGTAATAGCTGAAGGTATAGAAATCGACCGTACCATCCCTCAAAATTTCCGTATCATCATCCTCCATTTTCACTGAGATTCCGTTCTCCCTGAAAAATCTCTCAGCATAGGAAGGATAATATCCCCTCACCTGCACATCTGAACAGAACCAGTTCTTCATTCGCATTTCCTTCTGGCAGGCAAGCATATCATCCGGATTACAGGTCGCCGGATACTGGGTGAGGAAGCAGATCATATTGCCAAGTTTATATTCAGGATAATTCTCATGGGCATACTTTACGACTTTTGCACTTGCTACCAGCTGATGGTGAAGAGCCTGAAAACGAACTGCAGGCTCATCCTTTATCCCGGTTATGGGACCGCTGAACCCTTTAACTGTCCCTAAGGACAAGACATTGCCCATAGGCATGGTACCGGAATTTATCTCATTGAAGGTGAGCCAGTATTTCACCCTTCCCTTAAATCTCTCAAACACCGTCCTGCAGTATCTCTCAAAAAGCTCTATACATTCTCTTCCGTACCAGCCGTTGTACTTCTCTACAAGAGCATAGGGCATCTCATAGTGGGATAGAGTGATGAGGGGCTCAATGCCATATTTTCTGCAACAGTCAACCACACGGTCATAGAATCTAAGCCCCTTTTCATTTGGAGTCTCCTCCATTCCTGTGGGAAAGATCCTGGTCCATGCGATGGAAAATCTGAAGACATTGAAACCCATCTCAGAAAAGAGTCTGATATCCTCCTCGTAATGATGATAGAAATCGATAGCTTCATGACTGGGATACAGGTTCTCCGGCTCTATGATAGTAGTGATCCGCTTCGGGCTATCCTTTGTGCCGTTTGTGCACATATCAGGCACAGAGGCACCCTTTCCGTCCTCATTCCATGCGCCCTCAAACTGATTTGCAGCGGTTGCTCCGCCCCATAAAAAGCCCTTTTTCAATGACATAGTTATTTGCTCCTATCCTTTAATTCTTCCCAGCGTCTCTTCAGGACAAATGCCGAGGACTTCGGCTGACGCTCTCTGGTGAAGATTCCTTTCTTGTTTCCGCCGACTCTGAAGATACCCTCGGAGGTCTGGAAATCCGCAAAATTCCAGACAAGCTCGCCCTTGATGAAATCGTAGTCATCCAGCACTCTGAAATTCATCTCATAATATTCATTCTGATATTCCTCAGACCACATGGTTCCGGGAAGAGAATGCTGTCCCGCCAGAGTATCTGTTCCAAATTCAGTCATGACAAATGGCTTTCCCGTTTCGAGAGCCTTCCATCTGTTCAGCTCATCTCTGAACTTTTCCTCCGCTTCATATATATCTTCACCGCCGCTTATGTACCAACCGTAATATCTGTTGAGGCAGATGAAATCGAGAAGCGGGTAGCATTGGCACTTTTCAGGGCTGCTGTTCTTTTCCAAAGCTCCTGTGAGAGGTCTCTTCTGAGGATCCAGCTCCCTCGCACGCTCAAACACCCTTGAAAAATACTCAAATGATTCCTCACTGGTGGTCTCCGGCTCATTGAACAGACTGAAGGCGATGACACTGGGATGATTCTTGTCACGCTTTATCATTTCCTCCACCTGATTGAGCTCGTTCTGAAGGAGCTCCGGCACAGTCGGCGTCTCAAAGAAATAGGTGTAATGCCCCATTCCGGCCTCAACGAAATTTCTCGTGGAACGCATCATGCCTACTGCAGGCACCTCATCGATTATGAGAAAGCCCTCTTCGTCCGCAAACTGATACCATTCATCCGCATAGGGATAGTGACTGGTCCTGAAGCAGTTCGCTCCGTTCCACTTCATGCATTCGAAATCTCTCTTGGCTACAGAATAGTTAAAGGTCCTTCCGAGAATGTCGAAATCCTCATGCTTACCGTAACCCTTGAGATAAACAGGTTTTCCGTTGATGAGTATATCTGTTCCCTCAACAGAAACAGTTCTGATTCCGATCCTGTCGGTGTACTCGTCGATAACTCCCTTTTCGTCATGTACCTTGATGCTCATGTCATAAAGATGTGGATCCAGTACATTCCAGAGCTTAGGTTCCGAAACGGTAAGTGTGCCGATGTAGGCATTATCCTGCTTTGTAAGCTCCAGCTCGGAAGCTGTTTTTCCATTTTCGTCTATGATGCTAATGTTTACCCCGAGGCTGCCATCATCTCCCTCTGCACAACTGAGTTTTACTCTGCAGTTTACTCTGGCTTCACTCTCAGAAAGCTCATATACAAGCTCGTAATCCTCCACAGATATCTCAGGAAGAATGAGAAGCTCCACGCTTCTCTGTATTCCGGAATAATTAAAGAAATCGAAATACGGTTTTGCAGTGAGGCTGCCATCCCTGTTTTTCTTGACAGCTCCGCAGGGAAGCGATACCTCGCTTAGCTCGTTGTTTACCTTCACGACCAGTTTGTTGGTTCCGGTCTTTACTACATCTGTAATGTCCAGCACGAATGGCAGGAAGCCTCCCTCATGCTCTCCGATCTTTACCTCATTCAGGAACACGACACCTCTGTGGGTCACGCTGCCGAATCGCAAAAGAACCTTTTTATCATTTACCTTCGGCATCACAAATTCGGTCTCATACCAGAAATCGCCGCAGTAGTTTTTCTTTTTTTTATCTGTATAGAGGTCTGCAAAGCTACCGGGAACAGGCATCATCTCATATCCTTTAAGTCCCTTTTCCCAGCCTTCCGAAAGTCCAGCCTTTGCCTCATCGAATTTGAATTTCCACATTCCGTCCAGTGACAGCTTCATCCTGCTTGAAGTCACTCTGGGATACAACAGTGATCCAGTCATATATCTGTTTCCTTTACTTCTACAATCTATTGCCAATACACCCGTTCCGTTGTTCAGGCTTTTCGGCGCAGGCTATATCTGAATAGCCATTCATTGATATTACCTGCTTCTATTAAACTCATGGAGTGAAGGATGATGTTTTCCCCCACTCCATGACTCGAACTTCAAACTATCTATACTATCGCCTCTATATAAGGATCACTTCGCCTCTTTAAATGTCACGAAGGAGACTCCGAAGGCTCCTGCCAGAGATATGGCGATGGCAACGATAGCCCAGCCGCCGTAAACTGCATAGATGGCAGGCAGTGTAAGAGCATTGACAGACATCTGCACATCTCTTGTCACATGCATGACTGCACAAAGGGCTCCGCCGATACCGTTGATGATGCACATTGCTGCGAAAACCTTCTTTCTCTCGAGAAGTACTCCGTAGATGGCAGGCTCAGTTACGCCGCCTATGAATGCTGAAACTGCTGCCGCACCTGAAAGCTCTCTAAGCTTCTTGTTCTTTGCACGTAAAAATACTGCGAAGGTAGCTGCTGCGATACCGAAGTTTGTTCCTACAGTAAGCGGAAGGATATAGTCATAACCAAGGACCGCATAGTTGTTCATGCAGATAGGGATAAGTCCCCAGTGAACACCGAAGATGATCATTACAGGCCAGAGGGCTGCCATGGCGAAACCTGCGAGAATAGGTACAGTATTGAGACCTGTCTCGATTACCTTTGCAAGTCCTGTTCCCACAAAATCTGTAACAGGTCCAACGACCAGAAGCACAAGCGGGAAAATAACGATGAGATCAAGAAGAGGAATGATGATTCCGCTGATGACTTCAGGCATTATCTTCTTTAAAAGCTTTTCCCATTTAGCCTGTACGTATGCTGCAACTATGATAGGAAGTACTGAACTTGTGTAGCTTATCATCTTAACAGGAAGGCCAAGATATGTTACGGCTTCCTCCGCACCCTTCAGGGCTACAACATTGGGATAAACAAGGGCTGCTGCGATAGCCATGGTCACAAAGTGCTGTGCGCCGAATTTCTTTCCTGCTGTGTAGGCAATGAATATCGGAAGGAAATAGAACACTCCGTCTGCTGCACCATAGAGAATGGTGTATGTACTGGATTCCTTACTAAGGAGTCCTATAGTCACGAAAAGCACAAGAAAACCTTTGAGGAGTCCCGCTCCCATAAAGGCACCCATGAAGGGGGTGAAAATGGCAGAAACATACTCTACGAACTTATCTCCAAGCACATTTTTCTTTGCCTTCTTTTTGTTTTCAGCCACGATATCCTTTACATCAGCATCATCCTCTTCCGCTGAAACTCCGGACTGCCATACTGCCGCCTCAGGCAGTGCCATAACAGCGTCAAATGCTTTTGTCACATCCTGACCGATGACCACCTGTGTCTGACCGCCGGCCTCGATTACCTTCATGACACCGTCAATGCTTTCAAGCTTTTCTTTATCTGCTTTGGATGTGTCCTTAAGAACAAATCTGAGACGTGTGACGCAATGCGTAAGAGCCTTTACATTATCAGCTCCACCTATGTTTTTTATGACTTCATTAGCAATTAAGTTATAATCCTTAGCCATTTTCTTTTCTCCCAATTTGTATTCATTCATCAAATCAGCTGATGCTGGTATTATAGCAGTGAAACGCGCTATGTATTAGAACCAAATTGACAGAATAGTACTATATTGTTAATATCTGATATAAATTTGTCTATTTCCTTCATTTTCTTTCAAGGTAATGACAGCGTCCCTTGCTTTTCTACTCATACCCATAATAAAAGGAGAACATCCATATGACGATCACAGAAGGCTGCCTGATGCTTGAGAATCTGGAACTGATTCCGGTAAATATAATCGACACAACAGAGAAGATAGACGCAGTCTGCGAGAAGTACCGCATCCACTCTTCCCAGATCCTTTTTTCAAAAAACAAGCTGCAGGAGCTTCTTTCAGAAATGGACAAGAGTGAATTTCTTCATATAGTTGACTCCTTCCGAATCCATCACATCCTTGCCTTCTGTGATGATACGCCCATCCTTTACGGACCCTACTGTACAGAGCTTCTCGCCAGCAGCGAGATCTCGATCCTTTTGTCAAATCTGAAGATAAGGGATATACAGCCTGAAACTCTGGCTAAATTACGAAGCAGATATACGGTAAAGCCACAACAGAATGTACAATATCACTTAAATATTCTCTTTTCGTCACTGACCGGAGATTCCACCATTCATGCAACCAGAAATCTGGATCTTTCACCACTTTCTTATGCACATGAAGAAGAAACTGTTTCCCGGGACATCGCCATAAAGCTGGTACGGGAGCATTATGCAACTGAACAGCGGCTCATGAAGAGCATATCCGAGGGAAACTACACTGCGGCTTCGGAGGCATGGCACTTCCTGCACAATGCTGTGTCATACAAAAACATTGGCCACACCCTTGAAGTTGCAAGGGTCTCAGCAGGTATCACCAGGACCATGTTGAGAATAGGAGCATTAAATGCCGGTCTTCCTGCGGAAATCAATGACCGGATCTCAGGAAAAAGCGGAAGGTTCATGCTGAAGGCACGCACCATGGATGAGATCTATATGGAGCATGAGCGACTGATAAAGGAATACTGCGATATCATAAAGGAATATAAATCAAAGGCGTACAGCAGTCTGGTACTGAGTGTCAGATATCTCATGGAAAATGAGTACGAAAAGGCCCTGACGCTTGAAGATATCGCTGAAGAGCTTTCCCTAAGCCCAAGCCATATCGTCCATCGGTTCAAACGTGAGACCGGTACCACCCCCATGGCTTATCTCAATTTCGTCAGAATGAAAAAGGCAGCCGAAGCCCTTACCAAAACTTCTATGTCTATTCAGGAAATAGCCGCAGAAGTAGGAATTCTCGACTCAAATTATTTTGTTAAGTGCTTTAAAAAGGTATATGGGGTGACGCCAAGCGGATACAGGAAGAAATATAAAGGCTGAACATTCAGTCCTCACCTGAGCATACTATCCGGTAAATCAGCCTGTTCCAGGTTCCCTGAATTTCATATACGCTCAAAACATTATAATAACTTACTTTTTTATTGGCTTGTACGCAATGTAAGCGCTATAATGATACAAGTGTCCTGAAGGGCTGACACATTTTTTATGTATTCACACATATATAGTTAGGTTTTTAAGACATTATCAGCGCCTTTAGGGCGCTTTATCTATGTTCTAATAGTACGCGAGGTTTAAATGAACAGACAATTTCAAGGTAACCTGATGCTTTTACTCACTTCTCTGATCTGGGGCTCCGCTTTCGTGGCTCAAAGTGCGGGAATGGAGTATGTAGGTCCCTTTACCTACAATATGACAAGAAGCTTCATCGGCTTTCTGGTACTCATACCTATGGTTGTATTCTTCAGAAAAAGATTTCTGAGACAGCATCCGCTCACAGATCGACAGGAACAGAAACTGAATCACAGCTCTGTTGTTGGCGGTATCGTATGTGGTACCGTGCTTTTCGTGGCAAGTAATCTCCAACAGGTAGGTATCAGTTCAACCACCGCCGGTAAAGCCGGATTCATCACAGCTCTGTACATAGTTATAGTTCCGATTTTCAGCATGCTTCTCGGAAAAAAAGTTTCCAAAATAGTATGGCTATATGTCTGCATGGCTATATTCGGATTTTATCTTATGTGCATAAAAGAAGGCTTTACCATCGGAAAGGGTGATTTCTATTGCCTGCTCTGTGCCATCGCTTACTCCATGCACATCATGGTCATAGACCGCTTCGCCACCCAATTTACTGACGGAGTCCTGATATCATGTGTCCAGTTCCTGACAGTAGGTATCCTGTCTCTTATTCCGACAATGCTTTTCGAGACACCCTCCCTCTCTTCCATATGGGATGCCAAAATAACCATTCTGTATGCCGGAGTCCTTTCAAGTGGTGTTGCCTACACTCTGCAGATACTGGCACAAAGCCGTACCAGTCCTACCATCGCGCCTCTCATCATGAGCATGGAATCTGTATTTGCAGTTCTCTTCGGATGGCTCATCCTGAATGAGAGTCTGAGTCTCAGGGAAATGCTGGGCTGCGTGATCGTATTCCTGGCTGTAGTCCTTGCTCAGCTTCCGACGCCGGGATCGAAAGAAAAAACTACCAAAACGAAGAAACTCAACGATTAATGACCGTACACTTATGTATAGCCATGGTGATTAACCACCTTGGACAATGACATTTACAAAAAATCGAAAATATTTGGTGAATACTATGACTGACAGTTTAAAAAGAAAACAATTTGCACTTTGCTACTCAGCTTTCGTTACCAACGGAATGCTGGCTCTTTCCATCGGCTCACTTCTCCCTTTTATCAGAGATGCCTTTGGCCTTGATTACGCCTTCTGCGGACTTCTGGTGAGTCTCCACTCTGTCGGTAACCTTTGCTCCAGCTTCTTTTCCGGAGCTCTTCCTTTACTCATAGGAAAGAAAAAGAGCATCATGTTCTTTCAAAGCTTCTTCCCTGTTTCTTTCCTTTTGATGCTTCTCGGAAACTACCGATTGGTTCTCGTTTTTGCCTTTTTTGCAACCGGAATCGCAAGAGGCGCCGCAAGTAATTACTGCAATGCAAAGATCAACTCCATCGCAACAGGTATGGCATGGGCACTGAATTGCCTCCATGCCTCATTTGCGGTAGGAGCCTTCGTGTTCCCACTTATTTTAATGTTCATGACGAGAGACGAGAGCTCCCACTGGGTGTATGCCTGTGTATTTCTTTCTGCTCTTGGTCTTTTGACATGCCTTTTCTATTATCTGATGCCGGAGGATGCAGAGAACAAAAAACATACTGATGAAATTCCGGCGTCAGTATCCGGAAAACGGTTCGACAAGAGAGATGATGATAACTCCGCAGCTGCATTCGGTTTTTTCAGAGAGCCCCTCTTTTATATCTGCATAGCCACACTGTTCTTCTACCTCTGCGCCGAACAGGGCGTTATAGGCTGGATGATCACCTATTTTAAGGACACCGGACTGCTTAAGCCAAATCTCGCCCAGGTAACTGCCAGCATCCTTTGGGTAATGATCCTCCTGGGAAGACTAACCACAGCATTCCTCTCAACGAAAGTAAAAAAAGAGGACCTGCTGCCTGCCATGGGTGTAGGCATTGTCCTCTTCTTTATAGTACTTATTCTGTCAAAGACAACACTTCCTATCATCATCGGAATAATGGGCTTTGGCTTCTCCATGGCGGGTATATATGCCACCACGGTTTCCTTTGCAGGTGAGCTCATAAAGAAATACAGCCTGGCCTGGAGCTTCATTCTCACCACAGCAAGCCTCGGTTCCATCATCATGCCGACAATAGTGGGGGTTATTGCCGAGAACTTCGGCATCGCCACCGGAATCGGAAGCATCGCCATAGCTCTTTTCATCGACATGATATGTATCATGGTTCTGGTTCGCTATGTAAGAAAAAAAACTGTCTGACTCAGACTTCTTTGGATCTATAATTCAGCATTTTAAAGTTCTGCGCATTGGAGCTGTAAAGCCTCTTAAATACTCTGTAGTTTCTCTCATAGACATCTCTATTTAAAGGGTTGGGTATATAAATCCGGTCTGGCTTTACAAGCTTTCGTGCAAGCTCAAGCACATCTTCTCCTTTGATTCCTGCGGCTACAACCAGAGCCGTTCCTACTGCTCCAACCTCCTGCGTATGATTTACGGTCTCAATCTTTCTTCCGGTAATATCAGCGAGCATCTGACATGTAACCGGAGACAATGCTCCACCTCCGACAAATCTTATGACATCGGAGGTTTTCACCTTCCTCGCTTCACTTTCCAGAAGCCAGCGAAGATGATAACAAATTCCCTCAAGAACGGCCCTGATCATATCCCTCTTTCCGGTTTCGATCCTTATATTAAAAAACATCCCGGCTGCATCTGAATCCTCAAAAGGACATCTGTTACCATGGAGCCATGGAGTAAAGAGTACGCCGTTTGCTCCCGGCGGAACCTTACTGATCTCTTCCGACAGATAATCATAAAGGCTTGTAAACCTGCTCTCCACATCATCCGTGATCTTGGTTTGATTCAGATACACACCAACCTCATCCAAAGCAAGATGCTTCATTACCCATTCAAAACATTTGCCAGCTGTTTCCAGTTCCGCGTAATAGTTGAAATATCCATGCCTGGCTGAAAGAACTCCCGTTATCATGGCGTTGATATCAACAGTTTGATAATTGAGGAATGTCGATACCCATCCTGAGGTACCGACATATATATGCGTATCTCCTGGACTTATACATCCGGCGCCGATATTGACAAAAGTCGTATCTCCACCGCCTCCAAAGACCGGAGTTCCCTCCATAAGTCCGAGATCCTTCGCAGCTTTTCCGGTCAATCCTCCGACCCGATCTGTACAATCAATGATCTCCGGCATATGTTCAGGATCTACTCTATACATTTTCAGAAGCCCACTGTTCCAGCCTTCCTTTCCCTTACGCGTATCATAAAGAAAAGTGGCGAATGCAGAATCAGCAGTTCTCACTATCCTTCCGGTACATCGCGCAACCAGATAGTCACCGATATCCAGCCATTTATAGATCCTACTGTAAACCTCCGGCTCGTTGTTTTCGACCCATTTGTACTTCCAGACCGGATCCTTCGCACTTGTTGAAGCGGCATAATTAACCAACAGATTTCTTACAAGCTTATACAGGCTGCAGCCGGATACCTTTACTATCCCGCTTCCCATACACTTTTTATACTCTTTTATGCCTCTTTGATCCAGATAGTTCATCGGAGGTCTGACGGCTTTCGCATCTTTATCTACCAGGACCGTCCCCTGCATCTGTGAGCAAAATGCAATTCCACCGATTTCTGTGGCTCCGACACCTGATTTTTTAAATAACTCCTTTGTGGTATGGCATAGAGCCCTCCACCATTCTTCTGTATCCTGCTCTGCTCCTCCGTCCCCGGAGATATATAAACCATAGGCGGCAGTAGAACTCGCCACGATACGGATATCAGAGTCAATCTCAAACAGACATGTCTTTACGCTGCTTGTTCCAAAATCATAAATGATCGTATACATTTATCAGTCCTCTTTAAGGTGAATGTTCCAGCCTGTATCGATTTTCTCTTTTACTATTCCCATAGTCTCACCATCTAAATCCGGCCAGTCCACCACAGTAGTTGCCTTGTCTTTTACGAAATAGGCTTTTTCCGCACATAGAGCAAGGGGCGTATCCGCAAGAGAATCTGAATAGAAATTATCTATCACAGGAAATCCATGATCAAAGATGTATCTCGCCTTTTCCTTTGCATACATCAGATTATTCAGGAAAACACCAAATTCGCGGTCATATTTCGTTGCTATATATTTTACACCAAGTCTTTTAGCTATGGGCCCGATGATACATTCCGGAGATGCACTGATGATAAGATCGTCAGGTCTTTTCTGCGCCAGATACCATGCTGAAATCCTTTTCTCGTACTTATCCCAGTATCGCTCGATCTGTATATCATAATCATCTATCATTGTCAGATAACTGAACAAATTGCGCTGTAACCGATAATTCGGAATCACTCCTGCTTTATACTTTATAAAGCTCCAGATCATGCCCGGAAAAAAGGTGAACCACAGCTTTGGATGGACTTTCATGCACCAGAATGCAAAACCTATCGAGCAATCCGAATAAAAAATTGTACCGTCAAAATCATATACATTCATATCCTTTTATCCTATGACCACGTTGTCATCCATATTCTTAGCCATTTCATCCTGATTAATAGCTAAAATGATCATTGTGATATCGCCAAATCGTGAATCTCCGGTCGCAAAATCTTTACATCACATAAAGCATGTTCCAACACCTTTTATATCGACAGTTCTATTATAATCTTTATAAAAATAAAAAGAACGTGTAACCTGACATATTCGGGTTTCACGTCCTTTATCCATATATTCAACTGCTTTTTATTTTGCCCTTATGACTGATAATACAACAAATATCAAAAGTATGAAGGGATAGAAAAGCCATGGAATGATCTCCACACTGCTTATTCCCGAGAGAGAAGAAGCTATCAGAAGCTGTGCTCCATAGGGAATTATGCCCTGCGCTATACAGGAACATGTATCCAGAAGAGATGCTGTATCTCTGCCGGATACACCGTACTCATCGCTTATTTCTTTAGCTATCGGAGCAGCTATGACTATTGCAACTGTGTTATTTGCAGTCGCAATATCAAGAAATGCTGTCAAAAGACCGATACCTGCCATACCGCCTTTTTTCCCGGTCGCACGTTTTTTAATGAAATCGAGGATTGCCGCAAATCCTCCTCCTGCTTTCATCAGTGCTGATATTGATGATACAAGCACCGTTACTATCATGGTTTCAAACATACCTGCTGTTCCGCTTCCAATAGAAGAAAATGCACTGACATAGTCAAGTGAACCAATCATCATTCCTGTAATAAGATAAAGTACAATGCCTATCATCAGAACAGCAAAAACATTAACCCCAAAGAGTGCCAGTATAAGCACAGCAAAATATGGTGCTGCGAGCATAGGATTATATTCAAAATCACCCATGATCGCAGCTTCGCTGTTCATGGACAGGAAAAGAATCACCAGCACAGTCAGTATCGCCGAAGGCAGCGCTATTTGTATATTGGTACGGAACTTATCTGCCATTTGAACTCCCTGAGTTTTTGTAGCAGCTATGGTGGTATCCGATATGAAGGAGAGATTATCTCCGAACATAGCACCTCCGACTACGGTACCCACACACATAGGCAGGGAAAGATCTCCATTCTGAGCGACTGTCGTTGCTATAGGGACAAGCACGGTGATCGTTCCTACACTGGTTCCCATTGCCATGGATATGAGACATGCGATTATAAAAAGTCCTATCTCCGCAAATCTGGGTGGAATGATATTTAAGAGCATGTTGGCGGTACTGACTGCGCCACCCGCTGCTCCTGCTATTCCGCTGAATGCTCCTGAAAGCAGGAAAATAAACAACATTATAGTGATATTATCATCACCTATTCCCTGAGCACACAGATGTATCTTTTCATCAAATGACAGTTTTCTGTTTTGAAGGAATGCTGCAATCAATGCGATACCGAAGGCAACTACGACCGATATGATATAAAATCCCATTTTGCCTTCAATCGGTCTGATACATTCAAAGAATATGCCGTTTCCAAGATACAGCACCAGAAATATCACTATAGGCATAAGAGCCCATCCGTTTGGCGCCAGTGTTGTTACGCTTTCTGCTAAACTTTTATTATTACTTTCCATTATTCATGTCCTGTTTCTACATTTTTCCTTTATTCTACAACAAAGTCATATCGAAACATTTTAATGTGAGATGAACATTATGTCTATTATAATTTACTCAATCGGTTCTGCCGGTCATACGACATATACCCAATTAATCATACAAGCGTGACAATTCTATCTCGTATATATCGTCCATATCTATTTTCTGCCCGTCTGTCATGATGACCCTTCTTTCTATGGCATAGATCTTCTTCACGTATCCCTTGGTGGATACATATTCACCTCCGGGTTTTTTTTCATCTTTTTTAAACCAGGTGATGCAGACTTCCTTTTCCGGTAGCCGGTCTTTCAACTCCTGTAATTGCCAATCCAAATGTTCCTTTTGAGTTTCACTTAGAATCATCTTCTCCGATACGAGTCTTCCGGTCTCTATGATTGCTTCTTCATAGCCTGTTAATGCTGCAAACGGTGCAAACTGGGCTGCTCTGTTATAAAGAGACATCCTCTTATGCTTAAGTGATTCAGGATGCTGTAAATTTATGATGTCTCCGTACTTCGTCATCACATCTAAATTTAAGCCATACAATTCATGATCTTTTATTCCATGTACATTATGCCATTCCGGCTTATCGTTCATTTTTATACCTTTCTGAAGTATCATACTAAGCTTTATGGCCTCCGATCTGTTCGTTCCTACTCTTCATGGTTGCACCGTCTAACATATTCATACCTTTAATGACAGCATTTTTCCCGAATTTCTGCTTGATCGTCAGCGCCGCCTCCTGCAGTCGGCGATCTCTTTTTTTGACCCTCTTTATCTCTTTTCGTTCTTTTTCGATTTTTTCATAGTCGGAAAAAAGGTCCATCTGCTCCCATGAACCCTCCATGTTACCGAACTTTATGGTCCTGTCCTCGTCTTTTTCATCTTTAACTCTTCCTGCAACTATATTAAGTCTTCTAACCAAAAGATCCGGATTCACTATCTGCTCAAATAGCTTGACCGCAGCTCCGGTAATTAACCTCGTTGAAGAAGTCATCCCCTGAAGAGATATGGTTCCATGCGCATGTTTCGGAACTCTCCTTCCCAGATAATCTACAACAACCGGTCCATGATACAGTTTACTTATCTGAGGGTCAGTTAGATTCTCTATATCATATCCTATGGTAATCACCAACTGATCTGTCACGAGATGTTTCGCAACCAGATCAAGTGATAACTGATCTGCCATCTCCTTTATTATCAGACGGCTTTTTTCATAATTATAAGCACAGTGAAGTACCTGTCCCGACCCCATACTGCTGTTTTCAGGTTTATATGCTTTCACGTCCTGCATCCTGCAGGGCTCATATCCCCATACATGATCAATGAGAAGTTCCGCATTTATGCCGAAGTTTTTATATAAAAGTTCCTCGTTGTCCAGTGAACATCTGGCAACATCACCCATGGTATAAAGACCGAGACTCTCAAGCTTTCTTGCATATCCTACTCCGACTCTCCAAAAATCGGTAAGAGGTCTGTGATTCCAGAGCAGCTGTCTGTAGCTTCTTTCATCTATCATGGCAATACGTACTCCGTCCTTGTTCGCCGGAATATGCTTGGCTACTATATCCATGGCAATCTTTGCAAGATACATGTTTGTACCGATACCTGCCGTTGCAGTTATACCTGTAAGCCGGATAATTTCATGAATCATATCAGACGCCATCCTTTCAGCCACAGCAGCCCGACTCCATGTATCCAGTTTCTGATTTTGTGCGTAAGTTCTCAGATACGCTGTGACATCCATAAAGACCTCGTCTATGGAATACACATGTATATCCTCCGGTGCAACATACTTTAGATATATGTCATAGATTTTAGTACTGTACTTTATGTATTGGGCCATATGTGGAGTAGCTGAAATATAATCGAGTTCCAAAAAAGGATCCTCCTTCAACTTGTTTGCATCACAGGATTTTCCGGAAAATTTCTGACCGTTTATCTTTTTTTGACGTTCAGCATTGATCGTTTTCACTTTTTCTATGACCTGAAAAAGTCTGGCACGTCCCGGTATCCCATAAGCTTTTAGGGAAGGTGTCACTGCAAGACATATAGTCTTTTCTGTTCTGCTGACATCCGCTACTACCAGATTCGTAGTCAACGGATCAAGATCTCTTTCATAGCACTCCACAGAAGCATAAAAAGACTTGAGGTCTATACACATATAGCATCTGTTATTTTGAGTATCATCCATAACAGCCTCCGTTAAAGCACACAAAATTACTATATGCGAATCATATCACAAAACAAACGTTTACGCAAACATTTGTTTTGCACGTCGTCAATCTGATATACGTGAAGATATAGAATAAATAGATGCATAATTAAGGTTTGACTGACGTTCTGCATTCAAATAATAGCTTCCGGATTCTTTTCAAATTTAAAAACAGACCTGAGTGTATCTGACATTTTACACTCAGGTCTGTTTCTATTTCCAACTATATCCGGGATTACAAAGGGGGAAATGCTCCCGAACTTAACTCTGGATTTTTCAGCTTCAGTACTTCCAGTTCTTTGGATTCTTGACTTCTTCAACGATATCAAAATACAGCTTCTCTGCATCAGCGAATCCGCCTACACGGCGTGTAAGAAAACCGTGCCTTGTTCCCAAAAGTCTCTTACAGGTTACTGAAACTCCGGCGCGAATAAGCATATATGCAAATCTTTCACCTTCTTCTGCAAGACTGTCTGTTTCACCTGTACATATCAGGAAAGGATTAAGTCCCTGAAGCTGTTCTTCTGTTGCAAAGATCGGAGAGATCCTCCAATCAGTCTTATCTCTGCCGCCTGCATACCATTCGTTATACATAACTCCACGCTTTTGAAGCTCGATAGCTTCAGGCGCTGCATTCGGTCCAAGCTTGGCTATAGGATCAGTAGCAAGGTCTAATGGCGGATATGCCAGACAGGTCCTTGCGATTTTGAAATCAGGTTTTTCACCCATTCTTTCCTTCTCATGATTCATGATAGTGATGACTGTCGCCATATTGGCTCCCGCACTCTCACCGCTGAGAATGATTTTTTCAGGGTCAATGTCAAACTCCTCAGCATGCTCGTACACATACTTCACTACCGAGTAGCCCTCTTCAATTGCATAAGGAAAAACCTCTTCAGGCGCAGGTCTGTAATCAACATCAATCACGAGGCACCCGGTATTGTATGCCAGAACATGTGCGTAATTCACATCCTGTCCCCGATACGGCTTAACAAATCCGCCTCCATGAAGCTTTATGATCACAGGACCATATGACTCCATTCCCTCCGGTTCGAAAATATGAACCCTGACAGGTTCCTTACCCTCACGTTCGATAAATCTTTCATATTCTCTTTTCACAGGGAATGCCTTTATGATTTTCTCATCCGGTTCCAGTCCGTGAGCGTTTTCTCTTACTTTGTTCAATGCTTCGTTATTTTCCAATTTCTTCTCCTCAACATACAAATCATCACTTAATCAAAATCCGCGCTACCACAGCTCCTCTTTTACAGTACCGGGAAAATAGTCATCGTCCAGAAAACTGAAATGATACATCCGACTACTGCGAACAGAGCTCCATGCTTGATCATGAACGGCACATCATATCCACCGAGACCCATGATATAAGGTGTAGCTGATGTAGACATTGGCGTCATAAATGCTGTAAGGCAGGCAGCCTGAATAAGGATCATGAGACCTACCGGATTTCCGCCCATGGCAGCACATGTTGCTATGGCGATAGGATGAAAAATAAGCATCGTTCCTCTGTTTGACATGAACTGGGTAAGTATGAAAGGACATACGAAGAAAATGAACCCCAGAAGATAATTGCTGTTTCCGAAGCTTCCTACAAAACCGGAAATGACATTACCGATGAAATCACCTGCGCCTGTTGCACTGAGTGCTCCGGCGATGGCATTGGAACCGACTATAAGGAAAAGGATTCGAAGCGGAAGTGCCTTGCCAGCCTCTGCAGGCTTCAAAACATTGCAAAGCACCATAAGAAGCGCACCGATAACTGTTATGCTCCAGCTGTCAAGACCAAGCTGTTTACTGAACATAAGTGCCAGAGCATCTCCAAAGAAAATGACGATGGATGCATACTCCTGAAACTTTGTAAGTGTTGACTCACCGATCTTCTTAAGGGTCATATCCTGAGTTGAAACACTTGGTTCCATAGGTAATCCCTTTACACAGAAAAGGCCAAAGTAAATTACTGAGAAAAGGAGCATCGGCAGTCTGGCTTTCATAGGATCGAGAAGGCCTACGGTATAATCCATGTAGCCGTATGATTCGAGATATCCGTTCAGCTCAGCTGCTATCGTTGCTCCTGCACCAACAGGAAGAACACAGCAGGTCGCAATTATCGCTATACCTACAGGGAAAATGACCTTTGTAGGTGTAAGTCCTAACTCTTCAGCTGTTGCTATGAGCATAGGTGCTACTATAGAAAGAACTACGACCGGGCTTTGGATGAACTGGGAAAGGATCACTCCGATAAGCACATATCCCATCACCATCTTTATGGCATTACCCTTTGAAAGTCCCGATATCTTTTTTGCCAGATTAACGCAGAACTGAGTTTTATTGAATCCGGCTGCAACTACACACATACCTCCGACCATGATAACATTTGAATTTGAAAAGTATCCCAGTGTTTTGTCAGGCGGCAGACATCCTGTCAGCATCATCAGCATCATAGATGTTAATGCAAAAACCGCAAGACTGTACTTACCGCTGCAATATCCTATGATGGTAAGTACAAATATTATGAAACAAATCGTCAAAAGACTCATTCAAAAGTCCCTCCTTCTTATTTCTGACAAGTCTCCGGATACCTATCATCTGTCTGATACTATACCCTCGGAATAAATATTACACAAACGCATAATATTCATGTTATAATTACATTATGTAATGTTTTTCAGAAATAAGACCGGAGAATACTATGAATATAAGAGATTACGAATATATCATCACTATAGCGGAACACCAGAGCATTACCAAGGCTGCTGCAGCCCTATATATCACTCAGTCCGCTTTGACCAAATTCCTGCAGCGCGCTGAGTCTGAACTGGGAATACAGCTTTTCCTTCGTTCAGGGCACAAATTTCTACTCACTGATGCCGGAAGAGAATATGTGGAAACGGGTCGTGTGATCATGAAGCTGGATCACGAACTTATGAATAATCTTAGGAAAAAAGCGGATTCCAGACAGAAAGAAATACGTTTCGGTTTTGGAATGGGACGCGAGCAGTTTCTTTATACCCACGTCTTTCCGGAATTTATAAAGAATCACCCTGAGATCACTCTGAAGAATAAAGCAGATACCAGCCGGCATCTTAAAATGTACCTTGATAACGGTCTTCTGGATCTTGCTCTGGTTACAAATATCGACATAACTCCGGGATACAAGTTTATCCCCATCAAACACTGTTTCCTTTCACTGCTTGTACCCGGTGATTCGCATCTTCTGAAAAAGGCACAGGTTATGGATGAGTATCCGTTTCCTGTAATATCTTTACTTGATTGTAAAAACGAGACCTTTGTATCTACATCTCCAACCACTCATTCCGGTTCCTATGCCGACAAACTTATGAATCAGTATATTCCCGACGCCCATCTGGCCATGGAAGTAAGTGACATAAGAAGTCTTTTTGAAGCTGTAAGATCCGGTTTCGGCATCGCCATTACTCTATCCTACGATTTAGTAGACAGTTCTCTTCAGTATTTGTCCATTAAAGAATCGAACCCCATAGACGAAACCATACAGCTGGTTTACCGTTCTGATCTGGCCATGTCTGATTCCATGAGAGATCTTATAGATATAATCGTAACTGCTGATGATGTATAATTTAACAAATAACTTTATATGTGTATAAAGAAGGTTGATATATGAATAAAAAGACGATTTATATAGGTATCGCAGTATTACTGTCGGTGCTTAGTGGCTGTTCTATATATCAAAAAACAAAAAAGACTGTTCAGCCCGCTATAGATAAAATGACAATTTATATAGCTTCGGATATTCATTACATTTCACCGGAGCTGACAGACAATGGAGCGTTCTTTACCGGTCTTATAGAATCCGCTGACGGAAAGGCAATGCAATATATAGAGGAAATAACAGATGCTTTTGTTGACCGGATGATTGTCTCAAAACCTGATGCAGTGATACTTTCCGGAGACATTAGTTTCAATGGTGCCAGGGAAAGTCATGAGAAATTAACAGAAAAACTCAGGAAAATATCTGATGCCGGGATCCAGATACTTGTAATTCCCGGAAATCACGACCTGTATTCTAAAACGGCAGCTTCCTTCAGCGGTGATGGCTATACTCTGGTTGAAAGCATAGATGCCGATGGTTTTCTGGAAGCCTATCATAGCTTCGGATATGACAGGGCCTTGGATAGAGACGAGAATTCTCTTAGCTATACCTATGAGCTAGGTCCTGAATATCTGCTTCTGATGGTTGATGTGAACACTGAAAAGTCTCCTGGGAAGCTTACGGAGGAGACCTTTGACTGGGTAAAAGCACAGTTATCGGCCGCAAAGAAATCCGGTAAAAAGGTGATTGCAGTCAGTCATCAAAATGTCCTTGCCCATAACAGTATTTTTATAGACGGATTTGTAATGGGTGGATATGAGCGCTTATGTTCCCTGTACGAGGAATATGGGGTACTTTTAAATCTAAGTGGTCATATGCATATTCAGGATATAAAAACCAGTGATAAAGGTTTTACAGAGGTGGCAACATCGGCACTTTCTGTCTCACCTTTTCAGTTCGGTGTTCTGGACATAGAAGGAAATACACTGGATTATCGAACGGAGACATTATCCTTTCCACATTATGAAGAAGCGAAACAGTTCATGTGGGATGTATCTTACAGAAAAGCTCAGGAGGGGCTGCCTGCGGGAACTTCGGAATTATATGAATACATTGCGGATTTAAATACTGCTTACTTCTCCGGTCATAAAGAAGAGATTCGATGGAATGATGACATCTATGAAAAGGTATGTAAAAATAATGCTTTCTACGGATTATATCTGAAATCAATTAAAGACGATGGCCTTGTTGATGAAAACAAATTCACTTTTTAGAACTATTATTCATATAATCTATATATTCGTTTCCCCAGACTTCGAGTTCTGCCAGAACCTTCCGGAATTTATCGCCTATTTCACTTAGCTCATATTCTACCCTTGGAGGAATCTGATCATATTCTAAGTAAATTTTACAGTACAATAACTCCATCAATCGAAGACATCATAAAAAAAAGAACGCCAATTCCTAATAAGGAAGGGCGTTCTATAAATGTATAATATCAAAGTTCTTTTTACTGTGCTGTGTAACCGCCGTCGATGAGAAGGTTGAAACCTGTTACAAACTCATTCTCTATAAGGAAGATGACGCCATGTGCGATCTCTTCCGAAGTTCCCAGACGTCCCAGCGGATGAAGGGAGATAAGGTACTTGATGCCCTCCTTACCCATGGTGTCTTCGTTTACCATGCCGGTTGTGATATAGCCGGGGTTAACGGTATTAACACGGATGCCGTCCTTTGCAAGTGCCAGTGCAGAAGACTTGGTGAGGATATTTACTCCACCCTTGGCTGCGTTGTATGACGGGATAGAAGGATCGCCGATAAAGCCTTCGATAGAAGAAGTGCTGACGATAGCACCGCCCTTTCCCTGCTTCTTCATCTGGATAGCTGCATACTTGATGCCGTAAAATACACCATTGAGGTTGATGTCAATGACTTTGCGGAAATCCTCACCGCTCATCTGATCAACTGTTCCCTGAATACCGATACCTGCATTATTGAACATGATATCAAGTGACCCGAATTTCTCAACAGCGAAATCAACGAGACTCTTGACTTCTTCTTCATTGCTGGTGTCTGTCTGATGATATACCACATCAGGAGAGATCTCCTTAAGCTTAGCCTCAGCCTCTGCGCCACGCTTTGCGCTTCTTAAGGCTATTCTTATTCTCATACATAGCCTTATCAGCGCGGTTAAACACAGAAATTACATTCTCGTCATTATCAAAGACAGCCATACCGCATGCAATGATGATTCCTCCGCTGATCATTGCGCCTTCGTTATGTTTGGCTATTACATCAACCAGCTCTTCTGTATGTTCATAATCTTCATCCTGAGATATTACAACGAATTCATCCCCACCGATACGGTATACAGGACTTCTCTTAAAAGTTCTGCAGATGATTTCGCAGGCTTCACAGATACATTTATCTCCTGCCTCATGACCCAGTGTATCATTTATTTTTTTCAGGTCATTTACGTCAAGTACGATGATCGCAAATTCCGGCTGACGCTTCTCCAGGATTCTTCGATTCATCAGATTTTCTCGTTCCTTAAAGGCATTTTTATTCTTTATCCCTGTAAGCGCATCTATCTCCGCCATATTCTGAACCATTGCAAGCTTTTCCACATACTCGCGCTTGATTCGCATAGCATCTGTTACATCCTGACAAAGTCCAAGTAAACACTCCCGCCCTGTATCATCAGTAAACTTTAGTTTGGTCGTCTGGAACTGCCTCGGATTTCCCTCTGCATCGGGAACATCCTCATAGAAAATATAAGGTCTGTCCATGGCAAGCGCCTTCTTATCATCTTCGATGAAATGGTATGCTGTTGCCGCATCAAATATTTCAAAGTCAGTAAGACCCACAACCCCCTCGGGAGTTTCTTTATGCGCATAATCCGCAAAAGCCTGATTACATGCCAGATATTTTCGGGTGTTAACATCCTTGGAAAATGTCATGGCCGGCATATTGGTCAACAGAGCCGAAACAGACCTCTTAAGCTCCGTTATCTTTTTTAGTTCCTCACTCATTTCATATTGTTTGGGAGTAACCTCTGTGGATGAAAGAATTGCCACCATAACAGCTGCAACCTTTGTTACAGGATTGACTGCAATTCTCCATATTAAAAGCTGTATAAGCTTACTATCTTCAGTCATATCATCCATGATTACCCTTTTACCATTCTGTGCACACTGGATAACTGAATTAAGCGACATACTACCGGTTTTATCGAGGTACTGTTTTGAATCGAACTGCTTTTTTTCAAATGATCGAGGAAAATGCTCTTTCATATAATTGTTAAAAGTAATATTTGATTTTACAACAGATATCCTGTCATCCAGACACTCCAGCATCACCATCGGCCAGGTATCAAAATAGTCATTTTTCTTTCCGGCTGTGTTGGAAATAGGAAGATTGTATAGATTAACATTTCCCAGCTGAGTATAATAATCTGCCTCTTCAGGATTTTCAAAACCGATCTGTATGCCTTTTTTATACCTGTCGAGTATTTCCTCAAAGTCTATCGGTTTGCAAAAATAGTACCCCTGCAGCATAGTACAGCCTATATCCCGCAGGAAATCAGCTTGCTCCTTTGTTTCGACACCTTCCGCAACGGTATTCATACCGAGAGCCATCGCCATCCTTACTATCTCTGTTAGTATGATCCTGGCTTTCTCTCCATCCTTCAATTGCCTCACAAAGAGCATATCTATTTTGATAAGATCAAATGGCACCATATGAAGGATCGCAGGTGAGGAATATCCGCTGCCATAATCGTCCATCCAGACGCTAAAGCCGAGTTCTTTAAAACGACCGATCTCTTTTATCATGTAGTCCAGATCATCGGCAATGATACTCTCAGTTATTTCTATGACCAGCATGTCTCTTGAAATGCCGGACTCATCGACACGCCGTCTTATTTCCTCGACGATATCACAGGTATAAAAATCTGATCTTGAGAGATTCACTGACACAGGTACAACATAAAGACCATGCTCTTTCTGATGCTTCATCTTCTTTAGGACACTATCAACGATATATAGATCAAGCTTATATATAGTATTGCTGTCTTCAAGTGCCGGAATAAATGCTGCCGGACTGAAGAAGCCTTTCTCCGGATCTATCCATCTGGCCAATGCTTCCTCATGACATACCTGACCACTCGCCGTTCTGATTATGGGCTGATAGAATGCTTTGATCCAACCTTGCTCTATAGCCCTGTCTATGTTTTCAACCACATACTGCTTATCTTCAAGGCAGGTCATCATCTCCTGGTCAAAAAGATACATCATTGATGCATAATTGTTCTTGCCGCTATCACAGGCGATCTTAGCTCTGTCACAGGCACCGCTTATACTGATATTTTCATCATCATACAGATACATGCCTATTCGGAGCGGAATTTTCCTGTTATTATCGGCTGTGAAATTTGTTTCTATCAATCTTTTTGCGCCTTCTCGTGCCTTTTCTTCATCACAAAAAACACAGAAATTGTCTGCTGAAAATCTGCTGCAGTTCTCATGGCTGAATTGCGCTACTATTTCACGAGAAAAGGTCTTTAACAACCGGTCTCCTTCTTCCAGACCGTATTTTTGATTGTATGATTTCATTCCGTTAAAATCGAAATACAGGATAACCGGTTTTTGCCCCTTACTCCTTATTTCTTTGCAGCCTGCCTCTGCAAGATCGAAGAAGTAAGACATGGACGGAAGACCGGTCAGATAATCATGGTCCACCTTTGAATTAAAGCTTCTCTCTTCCAGCTTATTTTTAAGGGCATTTAAAAAGCTGTCCCTTGTATTCCTGCCATCATCCAGATATGGTCCCAGGTCTGTATAGCAGACGAAGGCAAGTTTCACACCATTTTCCTTATAAATATGTTTTCCATAAGAATAAATTATCCTGTATTCACCGCATCTCTTGAACCTGTATATAACATTATATTCTCTGCCTTCAGTAGCAAAATGCAAAGCTGCATCACCTATAGCGGAAAGATCATCAGGATGTGTATCCTGATACATATTACTGTCCATCAGGGCATAGACCTCTTCCCTGGTCATTCCCGTATATCCTGACAAATCTATAAAGCCCTGTGAAAGAGCTATCGTTACTACTCTCTTGTTGATAAACTGATAGACTGCAAAAGGAATGGAACTGTTTTCCAAAAAGGTCTGTTCTTCTTCACTATATCTGTACTTTTCCAAGAGCAACACCTCCTGAGCAACAAAAAAAAATCTAATATTAGTCATCTATTATTATCGTCGCAAATAATTATTAGAAAAGGAAAAGCAGATATACAATATGGCAAAATTTTGTGAACTGATTTCAAAAAAAACATTGGAATTCGTATTTATAGCAACTAGAATAGTTGTGTGGGCACTAAAAGCCGATATCGAATCGACACTGTATATGATGGAGATATCGTTATGAATGCATATTTTTTATTTGATCTGGGGATGGCTTCGATTTTCTTTTTGACCGGGTTACTGTTTTATATCTCAAATGGTAAAGCAGCAAATCTTTTGACCGGCTATAATATGAAGTCCTTTGAAGAACGAAAGAAGTTTGACGAAAACAAGATGTGCAAAGACTATGGAAAAAGAATTATGTTCTGGGCTATTCTATTTCTGATCGGATCCGGGATCGACATCAAATTCACCTGTTATGGCTTTATATTTGCCTGTATATCATGGTCTGTTATGTTCATCTTATTTATGATTGAAAGAGCTAAACGGGAGAGATAAACTCTCCCGTTTATTTATTTTCTCTCTGAGATTGCCTTATAACATTCAGGTCTTCTGTCTCTGAAAAGCCCCCAGGACAGTCTGTCCTCCTTAGTCTTTGAAAGATCAAATTCTGCTATGAGTATGGCATCACCTTCTCTGCCTGCCTCCTCAATTATTTCTCCCGTTGAATCTGTGATAAAGCTCTTTCCATAGAAGCAG
Source organism: Oribacterium sp. C9 (assembly GCF_002007235.1). GTDB lineage: Bacteria > Bacillota > Clostridia > Lachnospirales > Lachnospiraceae > Oribacterium. Next base: position 70,259 of record NZ_MUHW01000017.1, on the reverse strand, counting down.
AGGCTTGATGACTGATTTCCGTTGGCATCACAAGGCTCCACACTCTCAGTGCCGTATCTGTTTGCAGCGATCACAGGGATCACATTGGCAGCGGCATGTCCCTGCATGACTCTCTGCCAATGACCTGAGCTGTCTACATTGAGGATCGGCTCACTGCCGATGGCTGTAGGATAAAGCAGCATATCAGCCCCCATTATAGCCATGCATCTCGCAGTCTCAGGGAACCACTGATCCCAGCAGATTCCTACGCCGACATTTCCGAATCTGGTCTTCCATACCTTGAAGCCGGTGTTGCCCGGAGTGAAATAGAATTTCTCCTGATAGTAATGATCATCGGGAATATGAGTTTTTCTGTAAACCCCGAGAAGCGAACCGTCAGCATCTATCATTGCCACACTGTTAAAGAGCAGCATCTCATCCTGCTCGTAGAAGCTTACAGGAATCACAACATTAAGTTCTGCTGCAACTTTTCTAAAATGCTTTACCGCCGGATTTGAGTCCACACTCTTTGCAAAGCTGTAATACTCATATCTCCTTTCCTGACAGAAATACTGCCTCTCAAAAAGCTCCGGAAGAAGGATGACATTGGCACCCTTTGCGGCAGCATCACGAACAAGCCTCTCGGCATGCTCTATATTTTCCTCAGGCACAGCAGTGCAGCTCATCTGAATAGCTGCAACTTTTACAGAACTCATATATAAATCTCCTCCCTAGATTGCATCATCCGTGAGTGGCAAATACTTATGACGCTCACATCATCATGTCCTCATGGACATGGTATCTGCTGGGTTATACAGTGAATGTTTCCGCCACCCAGAAGTATGGCCATGGAATCTATTCCCACCACTTCTCTGTCATGACAAAGCCCCTTCAGTATACTGATGGCTCTTTCATCACTTTCTTTATTCTCGCCTCCGAACTGAGGCACCAGAACCACACCGTTTCCAAAATAAAAATTCACATAGCTGGCAGCCAGTCTCTCTCCGGCATCACGATTATCCTCACCCTCTTCAAAAACGAGATTTTCGAGATCCTGCTCCTTCACCAGCACCGGGTGATCCGGTATGGGCAGCTTATGAATCTTCAGCTTACGTCCCTTCGCATCAGTCACGGAGGTGAGATACTGAAGATCAGCCAAAGACATCGCATGCTGAGGATCCTCTTCGTTATCGGTCCATGCCAGCACCACCGTACCCGGAGCGATGAATGCGCAGATATTATCTACATGCTCATTTGTCTCATCGTTATAGATTCCGTAAGGAAGCCACAGTACCTTTTCTATGCCCAATGCTTCCTTCAGCCGCTCCTCGATCTGCTCTCTCGTCAAATGATGATTACGTCCTTCACTGAGAAGACAAGTCTCAGTCACAAGAAGAGTACCCTCCCCGTCGGTGTGAATGGAACCACCCTCCAGAACAAAATCACCGAAATCATAAACGTCCTTATTTACATGCTCACAAAAGGCAACTGCTGCCGCATCATCCTTATCGAAGTTTTTATAGAGACCGTCAACTTCCCCTCCCCAGGCATTGAACTTCCAGTTGATTCCCCGGATTACTTTTCCGTTCGCTACGAAGGTAGGGCCAATGTCTCTCGCCCAGGCATCATCAGTGGGAATCTCAACCACTTCCGCCATAGCCCCAAGTCTTTCCGATGCCTCATGAAGATGCTCCCTGTCAGCAAGGAACCAGACCTTTTCATGTCTTGAAAGAGCTTTTGCGATAGCACAGAATGCATCCTGTGCGCTCTTTGGATCCTTACCCCAGCTGCCGGGACGAACAGGCCATACCAGAAGTGTGCCTTCATGGGTAGCATACTCCGCCGGCATAAAAAAACCATCAGCTGATGGTGTTGATTCTTTAATTATCATATGTATTATACCTCACGACAACCTGTTCTTGAAATCCTCATAATCAAAACTTCTGACTGTTTCCACACTTCCGTCACTGTGCATCAATGCTATATCCGGAAGAGGCATGCCGTTAAATGTGTTGTTCTTCACCATTGAGTAGATAGCCATGTCCTCGAAGGTAAGGATATCTCCGATTTCCGGCATTCTATCAAAGCTGTAGTCTCCTATGACATCTCCTGCAAGACATGTCCTTGCCCCGAGGCGGCAGGTGTACTTCTTCTCACCAGCTTCACCGGCGTCCCTAAGAGGCGGACGGTAGGGCATCTCCAGAACATCCGGCATATGGCATGCTGCTGACGCATCAAGAATAAGTATGGGCAGTGTATTCTCAACAATATCGAGGACCTTTGTGTAGAGGTATCCGGCATTAAGAGCAATGGCCTCTCCGGGTTCCAGATATACTTCCACATCGTAGGTCTCCTTAAGATGAAGTATTGTCTTCTTAAGAAGCTCTATATCATATCCCGGTCTCGTGATGTGATGTCCGCCGCCTAAATTGATCCATTTTACTTCACGAAGATATGTGCCGAAATGCTCCTCAACATATGCCACTGTATCCGCAAGGGGTGCCGCATCCTGCTCACAAAGAGTATGGAAATGTATACCCTCAACCCCCAGAGGCAAATGCTCAGGCATGTCCTTCTCTCTTATTCCGAGACGTGATCCCGGAGCGCATGGGTCATAGATCTCATGTCCCTCCTGAGTAGAGAACTCAGGATTTATCCTGAGACCGACGCTTACCTTAGACTTTTCCCAAATGGAACGATGAAGCTCCAGTTGTCTAAGGGAATTAAAGCTCATATGATCGCAGATACTGCAGAGCTCATGCATTTCCTCTTCCGTATATGCAGGACAGAATACGTGATTCTCCCCCTTCATCTCCTCATAAGCAAGGCGGGCTTCGAAAAGCCCGCTGGCAGTTGCTCCTGAAATATACTGTGAAATGAGCGGATAGATCCTGAACATGGAAAATGCCTTTTGGGCCAGCAGTATATGGCAGCCCGAAGACTTCTCCACCTCCTTCAGTATCTCTAGATTTCGTATGATGGCCTTTTCATCCACCACATAGACCGGTGTTTTTAAATCCTTTATGTTCAATTCTTAAACCTTTTTTTATGATGCTTTCACATCGGATTTTTACTGTTACTCCACTGTTACCGGATTCTCCGAAACTACCCATGGAAGACCGAATTTGTTAAGCATATCCATGTATGGATCCGGATCAAATTCATCTGTTGTGAGGGCTCCGCGCTTGTTCCAGATGCCGCTTGCCACAAGTGCTGTTCCGATCATGGCAGGCACACCTGTTGTGTAGCTGATGGCCTGACTCTCAACCTCCTTATAGCACTCCTGATGATCACAGACATTGTAAATGTAGATGGTCTTTTCCTTGCCGTCCTTGATTCCCGTAAAGATACAGCCGATGTTGGTCTTTCCAACTGTTCTTGGTCCGAGAGAAGCAGGATCCGGAAGCAATGCCTTCAGGAACTGGATAGGAACGATCTTCTGTCCGTTGAAATCGACAGGACTTGTGGAAAGCATTCCCACATTCTCAAGGCACTTCATATGTGTGAGGTAGCTCTGTCCGAAGGTCATGAAGAAACGGATACGCTTAACTCCAGGAATGTTCTTTGCGAGAGCCTCGATCTCCTCATGATGAAGAAGATACATGTCCTTCTCACCAACCTCAGGGAAGTTGTATTCACGCTTTAGTGACATGGCAGGAATCTCTACCCAGTGTCCGTCCTCCCAGTAGCTTCCCGGAGCACTTACTTCACGAAGGTTTACCTCAGGATTGAAGTTTGTGGCAAATGGATAGCCATGATCACCGCCGTTGCAGTCAAGGATGTCAATAGTGTGGATCTCATCGAAGTAATGCTTCTGCGCATAAGCTGTAAATACGCTGGTTACGCCCGGATCGAAGCCTGTTCCGAGAAGTGCTGTGAGACCTGCATCCTTAAAGCGCTGATCGTAAGCCCACTGCCATGAATAATCAAAGTAAGCTGAGAATCCAAGCTCCTTGCAGCGCTTTTCATAGATCTTTCTCCACTCAGGATCATCAGTATCCTCAGGCTCGTAGTTTGCCGTATCTACATAATGAACACCGCACTCAAGGCAGGCATCCATGATGGTGAGATCCTGATACGGAAGGGCAACGTTCAGTACCACATCCGGCTTGTAGGAATTGATGAGTGCCTTTACGGCAGAAACATTGTCAGCATCAAGCTCTGCAGTAGTCACTACTGTGGATGTCGTTCCTGCGAGCTTCTCCTTCAGCTCGTCACACTTTGACTTCGTACGGCTTGCGATGCAAAGCTCGGTGAAAATGTCACTGTTCTGACAACATTTGCGGATCGCTACCTGTGCAACACCGCCACATCCTATAACAAGTAATCTGCTCATATCTTATCTTCCTCCTCAAGTAAAAGATCTTCTACATAACGCGGCAACATGAAGGAGCCGCAGTGCATATTTGTAGTATAGTACCAGGTTTTAATGTTTCTATCGTTCCATCTCTTTGCATCGAAATTCTTCAGCGGATGGTACTTCTTGCTGGCAAAACCGAAAAGCCAGTAACCTGCCGGGCAGGTGGGGATATGTGCCTGATAGACACGGTTTATAGGAAAACTCCGGAATGCCTTTCTATGCATAGCACGACAGGCTTCCTCATCAACATCGAAGAAGGGGCTTCCGTGCTGGTAAACCATGATGCCGTCTTCATGAAGGGCGCGGAAACAGTTTCCGTAAAACTCTTTCGTGAACATTCCGGCAGTATGTCCCAAAGGATCTGTACAGTCGTTAATGATGAGATCATACTGGTCCTGTCTTGAACGTAAAAATCTAAGACCGTTCTCGTTGTAGATCTTTACGCGGGGATCCTCCAGTCCGCAGGCATTGTCAGGAAACCACTCCTTACATACATCGATGAAGAGCTGATCCTCCTCCACCACGTCTATCTCTTCGATCTCAGGATAATGTGAGAGCTCTCTGGCAACACCGCCGTCTCCTCCGCCTATGACCAGAACCTTTTTCACTCCGGGATGAACCGACATGGGAACGTGTACGATCATTTCATCATAAACAAACTCGTCTGCCTCAGAAAAGATAACACTTCCGTTCGACGCTAAAAAACGACCGAATTCAGGAGAGTGAAAAACGTCGATGCGTTGATATTCACTTTCACCGGAGAATAATTGCTTATCCACGCGGATAGACATTTTCACATTATCCGTGTGAAGTTCTTCGAACCAGAATTCCATATCAGTAGGTTCCCTCCTTAAGTACATTCAGATGTGATATATCATCGCTCTCCGGTCCCTGCATGGAGCAGCCCTTTTCCTTGGCGAAACGGATATATTCGATGATATCCTTTGTGACCACCTCTCCCGGTGCGAGGATCGGGATTCCGGGTGGATAACACATAACCGACTCCGCGCAGACCCTTCCGGCGCATTTCTCTATGGGAAGTGACTCTTTTTCGGCATAGAAGGCTGTCTGCGGCGTGGTCACTACCTCCGGAGAGATATATTCCGCAGAGAACAGCTTTTTCTCAGGCTTTGCGTAAAGTCTGTAAATATCCGCAAGAGCACCGACAAGTCGCTCTATATCCTGGATGGAATCTCCGATGGATATGTAGGCAAGGATGTTGCTAATGTCTCCGAATTCCATCTGTATGTCATACTCGTCACGAAGAAGGTCGTACACCTCGATTCCCGCTAGACCGATCTTATGTGTAAGCACCGCAAGCTTTGTGACATCAAAGTCATATACACTTCCTCCGTTTATGAGTTCACGTCCATATGCATAGTAGCCTCCGATGGCATTGATCTCGTCTCTTGCATACTGTGCCATGCGGGCCACCTTCTCGAAGGATTCCTTTCCGCGAAGGGCAAGATTCCGCCTTGAAAGATCGAGACTTGCCATCAGAAGATAGGAACCGCTTGTGGTCTGTGTGAGGTTAATGATCTGGCGAACATATCCCGGATTCATACTTGGCCCAAGGAGCAGTAATGAACTCTGGGTCAGACTTCCTCCCGACTTATGCATTGACACAGAACACATATCGGCGCCTGCCTCCATACCTGAACAGGGAAGCTTGTCGCTGAAATAGAAATGTGTTCCGTGGGCCTCATCAACCAGTGCCAGCATATGATGTTCATGAGCCAGTTTTACGATGCTGCGGAGATCAGAGCAGATGCCATAGTAGGTCGGATTGTTAATGAGAACAGCCTTTGCATCAGGATTCTCGTCCATGGCTTTCTTTACGTCCGAAACCTCCATTCCCAGTGGGATGCCCAATTCCTTATCAACCTTTGGATCTATGTAGACAGGTGTGGCGCCGCAGAGTACCAGTGCATTTATGGCACTTTTATGTACGTTTCTCGGAAGTATGATCTTATCGCCCGCCTTACATGCGGTCAGTACCATAGCCTGTACTGCAGAGGTGGTGCCACCAACCATGAGGAAGGAATGGGCTGCACCAAAGGCATCCGCCGCAAGCTCCTCAGCTTCCTTTATGATAGATATAGGATGGCACAGGTTGTCCAGCGGCTTCATGGAATTGACATCCACGCCGACACACTGCTGCCCTAAAAAATTCACCAGTTCAGGATTTCCGCGTCCCCTTTTGTGTCCGGGAACATCGAAAGGAACCACGTGAAGTTTTCTGAAGCGCTCCAAAGCTTCATATATTGGGGCTTTTTTTTGTCTACTGAGATCCATTGGATTGCCTTTCTTTTAGGTTAAAGTATTCTTTGAAAGAACTGTTTGTTTCACACTTCGTGCTCTCACAATCCTTTCATAACAAAAGGGCAGTACCGCTTTCGCAGCACTGCCCGTAATCATTCTTTAAATCATTTCAGATCTGTCTCTGCCTGATTGCCTATTGAACGTTTCACAAGTAGTGTGCTTTTAACACCGGTTATGAAGTAACCAACTTATAAAATTGAGCTTTTAACTCGATCAATATGTGGCATAACACCACTTCGGCAATGGCCGGCCCTGTCCGATGAGCTTTTCACAGCGGATATATCATATCCCTGTAACAGGCCTATAAGAGACAGAAATCCTCTGTCGAGATTCAGAATACCAAAATTTTACAGTATGTCAACAAAAATAAATAATTTTTTTAGTCAAAGGTTACATAACATGTTATATGGTATTTTCCCTACTTTGTATAGGTTTTCTCTAAGTCATCCGCTTGCACTATCAATATAATGTATATGGACAAATACAATTCTTTTGTGTAAAATAACTTGCACTTGATTTTATTGCTCAAAAGGAGATATTTATGAAAAAGCAGTATTTAACAGCCGCTGCTGCACTGGCAGCATTAGCAATCACAGCATGCGGATCTCAGTCCGCTCCTGAGTCAACAACAGCTGCAGCTACAACAGCCGCAGCCACTACTGAAGCAGCTACTTCAGAAGCAGAGACATTAACAGGAGAGGCTGACGGTTTTGGAGGGAAGGTTACTGTCGAGCTTACAGTGAAGGAAGGAACCATCACTGACGCGGTAATCACAGGCGATGGAGAGACTCCTACAGTTGGCGGCGCTGCCCTTGATACATTGAAGGAACAGGTTATCGCTGCAAACGGTCCTGATATCGATGGTGTATCAGGTGCTACAGTTACATCTACAGCAGTTAAGAATGCAGTTTCAGCTGCTATGGGTCTTGAAGTAGCTGAGCCTGAGACAAAGGCACCGGCCGTTTCAGCACCGGCTGAGATTGTTCCTGTTGAAGGCGGTATTCAGATGGGACAGGTAATCACAGCAGCTCACGGTAACAAGTGCTTCTCACAGGTTACAGCTGTTGTTAAGGATGATGTTGTTATCGCAGCTTATATCGATGAGTATCAGTTCGGAGCAGCTGACAGCGTAACAGGTGTTCCTAACGGCGATGATAAGGACAACTTCGGTGCAGGCTTCGCAGAGGGCCAGATGCTTTTCAGCAAGAGAGTAAATGCTGATTACTACAGCAAGAACATGGCTGAGAAGGCAGGAAGCACAGTCCGTCTTAACGACAACTATGATGAGATCCAGAAGTTTGCGGTTGGAAAGACTCTTGACGAGCTCGCAGCATATAAGGGTGATGCAACAGCTGTAGACGCAGTAAGCGGTGCTACTCTTGCTGATACAGGCAACTACCTTGCTGCTATCGGTGAGGCTGGAAAGATCGCTCAGAAGACACAGGCCGTAGAGTTCAACGGTTCCAGCGAAGATCTGAAGCTTAACATGGCCATCGGTGCAGCTCACGGTAACAAGTGCTTCTCAACAGCTGCAGTTCTTACAGATGGTAAGAATGTTATCCTTTCATGGATCGATGATTTCCAGTTCGGAGCTTCAGCAGATGTTGAGGGCGTTCCAAATTCTGATGATGCTGATAACTTCGGTGCCGGATATGCAGATCCTGCAAATGTTCTTTTCTCAAAGCGCGTGAATGCAGATTACTACTCAGACCTTATGAACAAGAAGGCTAATGCTACAGTTCGTATCGATGAGAACTACAATGCTATCCAGAACCACGTAAATGGTATGAGCATCTCCGATGTAAAGGCTCTTTCAGAGCAGGCTGATGCCGTTGATGCAGTAAGCGGTGCTACTCTTGCTGATACAGCAGGTTATGTAGGTCTTATCGCAGAGGCTGCAAAGTAAATAAATGATATAAGTTTCATAAGTTTTCCTCCACTTGTGCCTGCACAAAAGTGGGGGATAGTCATGAAAAAGGCTGCAGTTACCTGAGTTGGTGGCTGCAGTTTTTTATATGTAATTCCCGGTGACGCGAGCCCATATCGACTTTTGACACTTGCATCATTATAATTATTGAATAAGAAAATATTCTGGAGGTGATTATGACGAAGGTTTACTGCTATTCAAAATGTACAACATGTAAAAAAGCCCTGAAATGGCTGGATGAACATGCCATCAAGTATGAGCCTGTGGATATCAAGGGCGATCATCCGGATGAAAATACATTACGGGAGCTTCATAAAAAGAGCAGACTTCCGCTGAAGAAGTTTTTCAATACCAGCGGACAGCTTTATCGCGAAATGGAACTTTCAAAGAAGCTTCCGGACATGAGTGAAGATGAGATGTTCAGACTCCTTGCTTCTGACGGAATGCTGGTGAAGAGACCGCTTCTCATAAACGGTGATACGGTCCTTCTGGGATTCAAGGAAGCTGAGTGGAGTGAAGCAGGTCTGTGAACCTGCATTATGATTCATTTTATAAAATAGCTCAGAGCAATCCTGTATCGACTTTTTACAACTGATCATACAATGGCATTTATATCTGGATTTTCAAAAAAAGGAGGTAAATATGACAGAGAATATCATGGTCTTCGGGCATAACAGTGTGGGCATAAAGAGCGGGCTCGGAATGATATATGTAGACCCTTTCAAATTGAAGGAAACCCCTAATGATGCTTCCTTCATACTGGTAACTCATGAACACTATGATCACTTTTCACCTGAGGACATAGAGAAGGTGGCCGGAAGTGATACTGTTCTGGTGGTTCCTGAATCCATGAAGGTAAAGGCCCAGGAAGCCGCCGGTCTGGTAAAAAAAATCGTCACAGTGTCACCCGGAGAGGATCGTGATGTGGACGGTCTCAGCCTCGAAACTGTTCCGGCTTACAATATTGACAAAAAGTTCCACCCAAAAAGTAACGAATGGGTAGGTTATATTCTGAAGGTAGACGGCAGAAGAATATATGTTGCCGGTGATACAGATGCAACTCCTGAAGCAAAGATGGTAAAGTGTGATGTGGCTATCATTCCTGTTGGCGGAACCTATACCATGGATATCCGACAGGCTGCGGCACTCGTTAATGAAATAAAGCCTGCTGTAGCCATACCGGTGCACTACGGCTGCATAGTGGGTGAAGCTTCAGACGGTGAAGCATTTGCAAAGCTCGTGAAGGAGCCGGTGAAGGCAGAGCTGAAGATAAAATTTTAGGTCATGAATACGGATTTAATAAAAAAAGCAATTCCGGATCCTGTTTTGGAATCCGGAATTGCTTTTTTAGTGCCTTGAATGGTCACGTTTCTAAAATTCACTGTAATAATCAGTGGTTCTCTCTTCTCTGTCTGAGGATCTCTGCATTCTTATCAACCCTCTTCTTTGAAAGGGGATAGAAGAAAAGAAGTGAAAGCGCAAGAAGCACCATGCCTATGGCAGGAACGAGAGTTGCCAGATTATAGATATTGTTAACTACCACTGTATCGAAGGAAGTTGTAGTTGTATATCCCGCAAAGGCGAGGAGGAGTCCCGTAAGACCGGAGGCGCCGGCCTGACCAAGCTTTCTGGCAAAGGAATATACGGCATAAACCGTTCCGTCTGAGCGGTAATCCTTTTTCACATCGATGTCATCAATTACATCGATGATCATAGCCCAGCATACCAGACTGAATATTCCGATTCCCACATATCCTCCGGCACCAAATATGAAGTAAACAAGCGGATCCTTTGTGTGTATCACAAACATGATGAAAAGCATGGCTGCACCGAAGACAGAACTTGCAGCGGCTATCTCCTTCTTTCCGAATCTCTCCACCAGCTTTCCTATAACAGCCGCAAGTGCAAGAACCACGAGGCAGTTAACGAGGGAACCGATGGCAAGAAATGTTGTGTTGTTGAAATAGTTAGGATATACATAGTTGCCCATACCTGAAAGAGTTAGCTGAACCAGAAGGAGGATGAGGGCTGATGTTATGATTCCGAGGAATGAGCGGCTCGTGAACAGAATCCTCATAAGCTCACCCACATTCTTTTTGTTTTCTTCCTTGTTCTCTATCACAACTCGCTCAGTTGCTAGAACATAGCAGACTGCATATACGAGTACCGCAAGCACCGAACAGATTCCTGAAGCCAGCATGAGACGTCCGCCGTCAAGAACCTGATGTCCCTCCGCATCCTTTAAGAGGAAGAACTGCAGCGATGACGATCTGTGCTATGGTTGCGCCGATGTTTCTCCAGGTAGACAACTGCTGTCTCTCATTGAGATCGCTGGTTATGGCTGATGCCATGGAACCGTAGGGAATATTGGCACCGGTGTAGCAGACTGAACCCCAGAGAATGTATGTAAAGAACATCCAGCCGATCTTGAAGCTCATAGGTTTGTCAGCAAAATACGGTGCGAAGATGAGGAATGACGCCACTGCCACAGGTCCCGCGAAGCGCATGATCCATGGAGCAAACTTACCTTTTCTTGTGTAACGGCTTCTGTCAACTATCTGACCCATTCCAACATCAGTAAAGGCATCAACGATCTTTGCCACCATCATGACGAGTCCGACTATGGCAGAGGAAACACCCATAATATCTGTATAGAACTTCATCATGAACATAGCTGCGATTACAAATGTGAGATCATTCGCGAAATCTCCGGCCGCATAACCGATCTTGTCCTTGAGACCGAAAGGGATCTTGGCATTTTCCAGTAATGCACTCTTTATCTCATTATCACTTAAGTGGGAGTCGGTTCCCTTCGAGCCTAATCCCAAAGTATGTTTCCGGTCATTGCCAAGCTTTATAGCTTCAGCATTATTCATACCCATCTTTATTTCCTCCATATTCAGTTCATTCTTTAATTAACCAGTCAAGTATATCCTGTATGTAACGATCCCAGAAATTCCAGTCATGGGCTCCTTCACCTTCTTTATAAACAAGGTCCGCACCTTTTTCTTCCATGACCTTTTTCACATGAAGATTTGATTCATACAGAAAATCGCTTTTTCCGCAAGCCATGTAAAGCTTCGGAACCTGTCCATTTTTTACCGCTTCATCATAAAGTGTGAAAGGATCATATCTACTGCCACTGAGAGTAAAGCTTCCATCACTGTTCAATGCATCATGAAAACTGTTCTCCCACATGAAAGGATCCTGTGATGCTCTGTTTTTCTCAAGTGCTGCAATGTCTATGGCACCGGACATAGATGCGGCCTTTGAATAAATATCAGGTCGTCTGAGTCCCAGATACCAGGCTCCGTAACCGCCCATGGAAAATCCCGCAACATAGGTCTTTTCACGTTTCTTTGATACAGGGAAGACATTCTGAATGAACTTAGGCAGCTCTTCAGTGAAGAAAGTATAATACTTCCGACCGTATCTCAGATCCTGATAAAAAGAATTTTCGGCACTTGCCATTACAACAACTATGCCGCGGTCCTGAGCATATCTGTCGATGTTGCTGTATCTCAGCCATGAAAATGCATCTCCAAAAGCTCCATGCAGAAGATACAACACCGGAAGACCGCTTTCATAATCATACTTCTTCACTGTATTCATGTCAGTGATGGCTTCTGAGGAGGCCGTGAGGTTCTGGAGAGAGAAATAAAAGAAAAGCCGGCGCATGCGCCGGCTTTTCTTTTATTTCTCTCTCATGTTGTACACTTCATTACCCGGAATCATAGGGTACTTCTTTGCCTGTGCCATCTCACTGACAGTCACCAGCTGAAATCCCTTCTCTATAAGTGCGGGAATAAGGCGTTCTGCAGCATCTGCAGTTTCTGAATAGGTATCGTGCATGAGAACGATATCACCATCCTGAGCCTTTTCCATAACTACATTGAAGGTATTGTCAGCATCCTTTGTAGAATAATCCAGAGGATCTATGGACCATATGATCATTGGAAGTCCGAGATTCCCGACAGCTGAAGCTATCTCTCCTGATCTGTTTCCTCCTGGTGGTCTGAAAACCGTAGGTGCCACTTTGACAGTCTCCTCCACCATGTAGTCACACTTTCTGATCACAGACCTTATGCCTTCTACAGGAACAGAATCGAGATAATCATGGGTATAGGTGTGATTACCGAGCTCACATCCAAGTTCCACCATCCTCTTTACACAGTCGTTGTTCTCTCCCACAACACGGCTTCCCTGCATGAAAAATGTGGCATGACCTCCGTACTGCTGAAGCGAATCCAGAATACGGTTCGTGACCTCTGCCTTTGGTCCATCATCAAATGTCAGGGCTATCATAGGCTTATCCGGATCTATATGACTTAAATCCAGTGTCGCTCCCAGAAACTGATTATTCATGGCGATATAATCATCGGGTATGAGATACTTCTTAAGTACATAACAGGTCTGTCCGTTGGCACTGAACTGATCCCATCCCTCTATATTTCTCTCAACCGACACAGGGGCATTTTCTTCAAGTACTCCCACAACCGCAGAATCACTTTCCGAATCAACATGCATATTTACAGCAGTCAATGCCCGTGCTGTATATGGATAAGGAAACTTCGCTCTTTCTATCTTCGCCGGAACAGAAACATTGTTACTTTCAATGCTTATCCCGGAAGTTTCCTCCGCAGCCGATGTTTCATCGGCTTCTATACTTGTTGTTTCATCCTTTGCCTCAGGAACAGCCCTGACACCGCAGGCTGAAACTGCCAAAACAGCTGCACCCACAACCGGCAGCAAAAAAAACTTACTTACTCTTTTCATAACTCCCCCACCGTTTTATCACTCAACTATATATACTCTGTCTCCAAGCTGCATGATATCGTATATTTCTTTATTCCACTCATTATATACACCTATACAGCCTCGCGTCGCATCCATCAGCTCACCGTTACCATGGACCTCTATTGCACCGCCTAAACGCGTACGTGCCGTTGGCTTCTGAAGATTCTGGCTGGTCTGAATCAGCTGCTCCGCAGTAGCCTTGTCTATGAGCCCTGTCTTGAGTCCCCTTTTTGCATCCTCAATATTAGGATAATTTAGATACATCTCCTCCTTTAGAGAAGATGATACCTTCTTATCGCAGATATAAAAGTAACCTAACGGCGTTTTGTAATCTCCCTGCCTCTTTTTATCCCCCTCGGCAGCACCGGATGTCACCATATATGACTTTGTCATCACTCCATTGACCCAAAGCTCCATGTAATGAGATGACTTGTCATATGCCAGAGCTCTTCTTCCGTGACTCGCATATTTCATGAAGGTTCTGTTGATATTGTTATCCATAGGATCCAGCTTTATACCGTCAATGTCTACATAAGCGCTCCTGTCCGGTACCAGTCTGTCCCTCACCATCTCTCCGTTTTCATCGAAGTACCTCTCGAATCCATCCGGACAGATCATGTAGCTGTTCTTTATTCCCTTTTTAGAAGCAATCTCCTGCGCTTCAATCATTCCTGCAGCATGCTCCGGATTGGAAACCGGATGATAACGCTTTGCTGCTTTCTCAGCTTCATTGGTTATACCGCTTAAGTCTACTGTCGCATCCAGCTGAGCATCATCGTATTCCTCTCCGTAAGCGCTGCTACCGCCTCCGGCAGCAGTGGCAAGAAGCATCAGCGAAACTGCCAGAAGCCTCATTCTGCTACGACGACCTGAGCCTTTAATATTTTTTCCATCCATATCTCTATTAAGTCATTTCAGAAATTCTATGCACATTGTGATCGGATCACCGAAAATCCGGCCACAATGTATTCACACAGAACTCCGTACCTCAGCCGTTCCCTTCACTTATATTTTTCAGATTACCGTAATACTTCTCAACGTATCTCAGTATCTCATCAGCATCATCACCCTCATGAAGAAGCGTGATATATCCCTGAAGTGATTCTGCCTTTGATTTCAGCACATCTGATTTTTCATCAACAAATATGCGACTTTCATATTTACTGTTACGGGCATCCTGCATGAGGTTACATGCCGCACTGTTTCCATCCAGAGCTATCATAACTGACTGTCGGCGTTTAAATATCTCATAGGCAAAGCTTTTATAAGTGCCGAGAGGTGAAGACTCTATGGATACTCTGATTCCTGTCTCGGTTTCTCTGAGTTTGCTGAGCTCGCTTTCCGTAATAGATGCAGGAACAAAGCAAAATACCTTGAATTTATCTTTACACCTGTCCAAAACGTACTTTTCATATCCGCTTATTGACGGACCTATGGCAAAGAACAGCTTGCCGGGATCCCCCTTCTTTATGAGGTCATCCAGAAGTCTGCACTCCTGTTCTTCTATAGTAGTTACATGATGTGCATTGTTAAAACTGCCGCCGGCTATGACTACAGGAATCATATCAAGAGGAAGCTCTCTTATCCTGTCACTCAATTCTGCAGCGCTGTCATACTGTCTCTCTCCACCATCGAGGTCCATGAAGTCATCCGCTTTTTCGCGTATTCTCTTTTCGAGGAATTCTCTGACTGTCATCCCTCCGCACTTTCCATAGAAGGTCTGGATCTTATCATTGAACTCCTTCATAGAACCTGCTATTACTCTGTCATCAGCTTGCCTCATCTTCAGAAGCTCTTCATGGTTGAGATCCAGCATCCTCTCCAGAGAAAGCTGCTCATCTATTGAATCGGTTCCGTAAAGTGCACCTCCATCTGTACCCTGCACACAGGAGATACCTGTTTTCAGGTACTGCTTTAAAGGATGCATATCCAGTCTCGACAGATTATTCAGTCTTACATTTGATGTGATCTGGAATTCAAGCACCACCCCCAGAGACCTGATCTTCTCCAACAGCTTCTTTCCTTTTTCTGTATTGAGATCTGCTGTATAGAGACCGTGCCCTATTCTCATGTGAGGGAATATCTGACCTTCTGCCAATGCTTCTTCAACACATCTTATGCTATTGTATACATTGTCAGGAAGAGAGTCATTTTCACCTGCATGTATGCGCACAACATAAGACGGAATATCTTTTGCTATCTTTACTACCGCAGCTATAACGGATTTCAACTCCAGTATGTCATTTATCTCTTCACCTACAAAATCACTTCCGGCAACATATGGATCTATGGCTACAGCCTTCAATACCTGAAGGTTCTCAGTAAAATAGTTTCCATGTGCCACCTGATCCTTTACTATAGTGAGCGGTATACGCCTGAGAGCGGCAAGGAATCTTATGGTAACACCCGTCTCTCTGGTTATCTTCGGCATCACGTCATGTATTTGTTGCAATGTTTCTGCCGCTTCTGTCTTCTTTACAAGTGCAGTGTCTGACATCTCGGCATAGGTGATACCGTTGTGCTGATAGTTTCTTGCAACCCAAAGCAGACCGTCCTGAAACAGTGTATTGTCCGCATAGTCCGGATTTCTTCTGTCCTTCTCCATCTGTCTCAGTGCATCAACTATATCTTTATCAGGAATCTCACCGATATTTTCTATTTCGATTTTCTCCTTCGCAGCTGTCCCCTTTGTAAACACATATCTGTAAATATATACCTTCTCAAGATTTGTGAATACAGCCTGACCGTCCTTCATCACCGCCAGTGATGCACGGATTCTCGGAATATTGTATTTACTTCCGGATATATTATGAAGGATCAGATCTGCAAAATTGATCTCTGTGTTGTCATCGATACGTCTGTCTAGATACTTCCCCTTCAGTCCGCTGTTTACAAAATTGGCAGCCACATCAGCTCTCTGTTTTTCCAAAGCCGCTCTTTGTTCAGGTGTGATCTTCAAGCCAAGCTTTTTTATATAGTAATACGGATATCTGATCTGATGATGTATGCCGAGGGCTATCAGAACATCAGGACTAAGATTTGCGCTTCTGTGCGTATGCAAGTCCGAATGGAACTTGACTTCTTCCTTAATATATGTCTTAACCAGTGTCTTATTTATATCCAGGGCATAGTCCTTGGTCTGACTCATCAGAGTCTTTGCGATGGCAGGAATATACGCCTTTCTTTCGATAGTGCCGTCGGGATAGATATTGGCAACCTTGGTATTTCCCATTCTCAAGATGTAGACCTTCTGGTTTTCTCCATTGAAATAGCAAGGCACACTTCCCTCGATGACCTTCAGACCCTCCGCATTAAAACTGATGGGAAGATCACAGACCTTTGCAAGATTGGTTATCAGATTTCCTGTACCATGATTGGGTGTTTCCAAAATATAGGACATCCCGTTATCACCAAGGTTAAGTGTAACGATCACATCCTTTTCCTTGTCCAGATAGAACTTTCCAAAAAATGTCATATGCTTATCCTTTACCATGTGGGACTCATAAGTCCTGTCTATAGTGCCAATTCATCCAATGTACTTCCGTACGGAGGCAGGAATTCCCGAAGAAAATCTCCTACCTCCGGATAATTTTCCTTCATTTCCTCCAGTGACCTTAATGTAGATTCTTTTGCTGTACAGAACTCTCTGTTTCCGGAATTTTCTTCCTCGATGCACTTTATCAGTGCCGAGATCTTGTCTGCAGCCTTTACAAGCTTTCTCATATAAAGCTCGTTTTCATCAGTCTTACTTCTATTAAATATTTCATCGAAAGCCGGTCTCAGATCCTCCGGAAGTCTTTCCAAAAGACTGTTCTCCGCTATATGCTCCAGCGATTTATATGCTCCGGTTATTTCTTTATTAAAATACTTAACCGGTGTAGGCATATCTCCGGTTATTATCTCGGAGGCATCATGATATATGCCTATGAGTGCCGCCTTTTCTCCATCCAGCTTTCTACCATATCTCACATTTCCTATTATACATAAAGCATGTGCTATCATGGCAACCTCTACCGCATGTTCACTCAGATTTTCAGGTCTGGAATTTCTCATAAGTGCCCAGCGCTCTATATATTTCATTCTGGATATAGTTGCAAAAAATGTATACTTGTCCATATTCACCTCTTATTCATGATACTTATATCTCCCATTACTTTTTCATATCACACATTTTACCTCTTCAATAATATTTCATTTATTACCTGTCGAAGTAATCTGTAAAATCATACTTATTTATGGCAAAAATAAACAGAAATTTAAGAATTTAAAATATTTATAAAATAAATGTAATTCAAATCAAAATTCCTGTTATATCCACCATTTTATCCGAAGGAAAGGAGATATCATTATGTGTGCCGAGGAACGAAACCACATCTATAACAAATGGAAAAATGAATATAATTCACGTATAGAACGTCAAACCCACTTTAAGGATCTGCATAAATCCTGCATTTATGCTTATGCATTTATTCTCATTTTTATGGTAGGTGCAATCCTGATCAGTAATGAATACACCTCATATGGTTTTGATGAAGCCTCAGCTGTCTACCAGCTTTTCATTTATTCCTGCCCGTTGTTCATACTTATTCTTGCAGTATTCGAACTCATCGTTTACAGACTGATACCTGATCCTAATATGATAGAGATCGACGAATATTATGTTTTTCTCTCACATGATGACTTTGACAACTTTACAAAGGTTCTGGCTATCTCGAAAAATGAGCATTATACCATAAGAGATATACGTAGCGACGATACTATCAAAGATAAATGCATCATCATAGGAAGCTGCTAAGCTTCTATAAACCATCAGGCACTTTCATCACTGCTACTGCAAATGAAAGTGCCTGAATTATTTACATATTCCGAAAAGCTCAGTCAACAGACACTCTATATCATCTATAAACTACTGTTTGTGGATTTATATCTGTCCCTGCAGATTTTCTGCAGGACTGATCAAATCTTAGTCTCTATCAGAGACTGTATTTATAAAGCCAGTTTTTTTGCTTTCCTGTTTCTTATGGTCTCTACTATGCCAAGCTTTTTTTTCTCCTCCTTCGGCATAACTTTTCCGTCCCAGGTATTAAAAATCTCCATCATCTTTCCGGTAAGCTGACCGATAGTCAATTGTGAAGCTTTCTCGATATACTCAGAAAGTTCCTCATCCGCAGTTAACTTATCTATCTTCCACTCAGCATCTCCTATGGTATCAAACCCATCTTCTATGAGATTTTTCTCCTTGTCTATGATGTCAAATGTCTCTCCATTACCTGCTACAACGTAATAGATACCATGCTTTATGCCAACTATTCCGTTTTTATATTCTTTCAGTTTTGCCATATCAACCCTTCCTGTCCCACATTGTTGGTTTCTGTGCTATACCGTCGTAATCATTTACGAGGCTAGCCAACAAACGTTTATATGTCGTCGTCTTCGTATCTTCAGGTGTTGCCTTTATCCAGTCAAAATAATGTGACATATAGTCAGTTGCCCATGTATCATACGCATCTACACGTATCTGACGAGGCTCAAGATTCTTTATGCACGCGTGATACAGATGATCAATCTGATCTTCATTAAAGTCCTTGTATAATGCCATATAGAATACCGGATATACCGTTTCATCGGCTCTTTGCTCTGCCAGCTCTTCAGCATTGGCAGCCTCAACTACAACCTCTTCTACTCTGAATTCTTCCTCTTTTTCCCTCTGCATTTGATCCTGCATGAAGAAGGATTCTTCCAATGTCATCTGATGAGGTTCCATATCATCTACGATGTTGTCAAAGTTTCCGTTATACTCTGAGTCCAATATACTCTGGGTCTCCTTCAGCTCTCCACTTGTCTTTGGAAGCATAAGGAACTTGATGCGTACAGGTCTTCTGTACTTTTTACCCATGGCATCTGTCTTCAGTGCCTCATAGTTTATCTTTATATCTGTATAATGATTGATCTCTTCTCTCGCAGGTGCCAGAACATCTCTCTCAAAAAATGAGAACTTCGACCAGCTCTTGGGAATTTTCGCTACATTCTTACCTTTTTTATTCGGATCCGGCTCCCAGTCCGCTATCTTTCTCATGAAGTCATTATCAGTTCCGGTACCTAGTTCAAAGGTCCAGGTCTTGTTGTTGAACTGATATGACCTGAGAAGATCAAAAATTCTCGGAGAATATTTGTGAGTCATAAGAGAAGTTTCTTCCAGTCTCGGAGCTATATAGTACTTCTCTTTATCAGTCATCAGATTATAGAGAAACGGGAACATATCCTCATGAAATTTTATCTCCACGTCTCCGCTTCCGGGATCCATATGCACGACATTAAGCCAGTGAACCATGGCTTCTTTACCGCTCTCCAATGTGATCCACCAGGTCTTTTGACCGATATCGTTCAATATGGCCTTTGTATTTGTATAGCTCAGCTTATTTGCAGAAGCACTTCTGTGTATGATCTGCTGGAACTCACTGCAGTTAAATGTATACACCGTATTGATATCATCAGTCGGTTTGATCTTTGAAATCAGATAGTTAACGGCTTTACTCTCTACCAGTGAAAGAGAAAACTTTCCTTCCTGAACCATCTTTGTACTTTTGGCAACCTGTTGCTTACGAGCTTTTTCTATTCCATGACTCATAAATAATCTAAACTCCCACATCCGGATAATAAAAGTTGAGTAACTGTACGGTCTTTTTCTTATAAGTACATGATAATGCCTATTTCGCAAAACCACTACCGTATCTTTACTCAACTTTAACGTATATTTTCTCAACTTTTAGCCAATACAATCATAATCAGCTATAAGAAGGTTGAATCAATTTACGGACTTATTCTATCACTATCCGTAAATTCACTCAACCTTTACCTGGAATTCTTTTAAATACAGTATCCGTATGATAACTCAACTATTGTTATAATTCTACCGTAAAATCACTCAATTTTTATTCTATTCACCGTATACTTTCTCACATTTCAGAACAATTCTGATTTATAGACCGTACATTTGCTCAACTTTTGAACCGGATATTCCTTAGAAACCCACGTAATTCCGTCTGTCTTATCATGTATTTCTTATCCGTATAATTTCTCAACTTTCACCGTAATTTTACTCTACCTTTGTAAATTAATATCCGTACATAGCCTTAATTTTTTCGTACGATCACTATAATCTCCGTAATATCACTCAACTTTCAGGATATATATCCGTGTTTACCCTGCTGTTTTTCAGAATATATACCGTATAATCAATCAACCTTAATCATAAGTTCCTGATTTTTTTCTGGTCTCCGTATGATTTCTCAATTTTCCTTCATATTTTCCGTATCAGTTCTCAACTAACCGTATAATCAGTCAACTTTTAGAGATTAATTCCTCTTTTACCGTATTTTCCCTCAACATTCCCGTATATCTACTCTACGCTTTCCGTATGTAAACTCAATTCTTTTCGTATATCCTCTCAATTTTCAACGTATATATACTCAACTCTCACTGAGTTTCTTCTATAAGATGATAAAATAAATAAAATATATATAAATTATATATTATCTACTACTACAATAATCTCTGTAGGAGTTGAGTTATTTTACGGTTTATCCATTTAATGTAAAAAAATACTCCCGGATGATCAGGTATTCATCCGAGAGTTCATAAACTATATTCTAATTTTAAAATCAGTTTTCATCTATCAATGCTTTCAGATCATCAATTATAGCTTTGATTTTCTGAATATCATTTTTGGTAAACTGATAACCACGTTTTTCTTTACGCTTACCAAGCTTTACTACATTATCATTTATCTTGGATAGCATTTCATTTACTGCTATAGGAGCAGATATACCTATAGTTTTGTTGAGCTGTTCTGCATCAGCTTCCTTTGCATCCTTCAGGATCTTTTGATATTTATCCGCTTTTTCTCTTGCTCTTCGAAGCTGGGCCTGTGTGTTGATGAGTTCCTGAGATGTATTTTCAGTATTGTCCTGTTCATCCTGTACCATGGATTCCAGTTCAATTGTTTTATTTTTCAGACGAACGATCTCAGCTTCCTGCTCTCTTAACTTCTGTTCATTTTCTCTGAGGCGTTCCTCGGCAAGCTTTTGAGCCTTTTGATTCTCCTCATCCTGATTTTTAAGCTGCTGATATTCATCCTCAGTCAGTGTTTCATTATGCTCTGTAATATAGTTCAGTATGTATTTCTGTACCTCTATACTTCTTGATGCATATTGGTTAGCTTGGTTTATAGTGATTTTTTCCTCATCCAGCAGATTCTGTAACCCGACTATCAGATTTTTGTTTATGGAATCATACTTACGAATCTGACGGGAAGATATGGAGAGTTTATCAGCGATCCTGTCATATAGCTTTTTCTCGATGCCTCTTTTTTGAAGCAGTTCCATCAGTCTGGCAACTCTTATTCTCATCTCACCCGGATGTGATGACTCAGAAACTGCATCATAGTTCATCAGAAGATTAAGTTCTTCAAGCTCAGTCCAGGGTATGTCATCCCTTAAAATAAGTGCAGGTACTTTTCTATGCATGAAAGAAGAGTCTTCATCCAGAATCATACCAAATGCAGCATATCGTCTATGTCCTGATACTATAACGTAATTACCGGTTGCATTTCCTGTTCTTGATTCTCCGCCATCAAATTCTCTTGCAATAACTATGGCTGACTGGAATCCATTACGTTTGATATTCTCAGCAAATACATCTATATCTGTATCATCTATGTCTCTGTTGTTTGGAAAAGGAACCAGTTTTTCGTATTGAATCATCTCTATCTTAGAGCCGTTACCTAAATCCAGACTTACAGTATCCAGTTTTTTCTGAGTATTTTGAAGTAATATTTGTTTATTTCCATATCCTAAAGGTGCCGGATCTTTCTTTGACGCCATTTTTATCTCCCTGTGTTTTAATTATATAATGTTTATCTCTGTTCCATTTCGAAGCGAGTTTTAGTATTGGAATACTCACGTATCAGTTTTTTATAATCATCCAGATCTATGAGTGACAGCTGCTGAGCTACATTGATATAGTCTGTTCCTGCATTGGTCTTCTTATCGTAGAAGTAGATAGGCATATATCTGGATAAGGACTCTGCGATATTGTTATCATCTCTGATTACTGATTTCAGTGCTATATTCTGAAACATGGAATCGTATGCGGAATATTTCTGTCTAACGAGGGTAGTTCTTGCTTTTACATGTGCAAGTAATACACCTATGATCTGTAATTCACTGTTATAGTCGGATTGTATTCTGTAGTAATCTTCAATTACATCAGAGATACCATCGTATGAAAAGTTTGCTGAGTCTACAGGTATGAGTACATAATCTGATGCGATCAGAGACATATCTGAAAAACTGTCCGCTGCAGGGTTGTTATCTATGATGATCGTATCGTAATTTGATTTTAGTTTATCGAGAACATCCTTTAATCTGTAAAGATCTCTTTCCTGATATCCGTTACTGTAAAAATACTGATCAGGTCTTTTGACATGCTTATTGTTTGGAAGAACATCTACACCAAATTCCGAATGCACAAGTACATCATCAATAGAGGTATCACCAAACAGGAGATCAGTGATATCCGGCTTTTCTTCATCAAATGCTCTATATACCTGACTGGAATTACCCTGACAGTCCATATCAACTATCAAAGATCTTTTTCCTACTAATGTTGGTATACATGCAAGTTCTACGCAGCTTGTTGTTTTTCCAACACCACCTTTTTTATTGAATGCGCATAAAATACTCATGATTCCTCCGTACAAATGTTCGATAAAACAATAGATATTAATTATTGTACATCATTTTTTGCGTAAATGAAATATTTTTATACTGATTTTATTAGTTAGTACAAATTACAGATCAATACCGTATGTAATGTTTATATTTTCTTTTTCTTTCTCTGATAACTTTATTTTTTCAAATCGGTATAACTGCTTTATATCAGGATATTTTTTGGTATCGACCTTCTCCATGAACATTTCATAAGGACGTACGTATATCTGACAGTCTCCGTATAAAGCCTGATATACCATCATAGGTTCTCTGGTTTCTGTATGAGTTGCTACGCCTATTATTTTATACAGATATGTTGAGCTGTTTCGATCTACAGTTTCTCTTTTAAAATGCTTTACGATATCTCCTGATGTAAAATTTCTTTTCAATGTCTCCATTATTTTTATCCTCCTGATTTTTTTTATGGTTATCACTTTATTGTTTTTATTTTTTCTTTTATTTAATTCCTAAATCTATAATATCTTTTCTATATTAAAAATCATTCTAAATTAGCCAACCCATCCTTAAGTAAAGTTAATCTGTTGTATTGATATCTAATAAATTATATCAAGTTTTCGTTTTAAATAAATTTGATGTCATTTAAATTCTTTATTAATTTCATTGAATTTTTTCTGTTTGAATATTGATATAAACTAACATCAAACTGTTTGATTTGAAAAATGTGAACTCAGTTCACAT
Organism: Oribacterium sp. C9; assembly: GCF_002007235.1. Lineage (GTDB taxonomy): Bacteria > Bacillota > Clostridia > Lachnospirales > Lachnospiraceae > Oribacterium. The sequence continues at coordinate 46,405 of NZ_MUHW01000017.1, read as the reverse complement.
TTTCATCCGGAATACTCAGCCCATTTAGTTTGTCTTGCGAAGATCTGATGTAATATGACAGGTTTCTGTGTAACATGTCACGGAGCAAGTTTATAACTTCATTTGTTAAATCTAAAATATACATAAATTAAATAAAAATTTTGCGTAAAATAGCATGGTCAGGAGGCGTGAAACATTCCTGATGGCAAACAAATGAAAAAATAAAATTGGAATATGTAGTGCTATGGGAGCAAATGAGCAACTATATGATGTGGTTTCTTAGGCTGTGAAACATTTTTCAGGATTCCGTGAAACATCATTGATGAATCTGCTAAGACAAAGTGAATTTGAACCGGGTTCAATTTTAAATGCTGGTGAATCGACATTGTAAATAGCGTGGTATTTGGATTACCACGCTAAAGGAAAAAGAAGACTAATAGTTATAGTCAGAGGTTCGAATTAAAAATAAGATACTAGGAATTAACACAACGATTCATGGTGCGCTGTTTATTGATATCATTGTTTTCAACATTGATAAGATCAAAAGATCTGTTTTTGGAAATTTTACGTCTGTTCCTCTTATTAGAAGAGGAACGGAACATAAAAAGTGAAACAACAGCATCAAGAATATAATAACCAAGAATGACGATTGCAGTTACAAGAATAAAATTCATGATAATAATGTCCATATTGTCCTCCCCCATTTAGATTTCAGATTGATTATTTAAGATTTGATTCGACGTTAAATTATACACATATAAGTTAAAAGTTAAAACAATATTAAAAGTATAAAAAAAGAAAGAAATGTCATAAAAAAGTAATAACTATTTATATTGTAAATATTAAATGCGACTAAATAAAGATTATACGAGAGAAAAAAAGGGATATTTTATCGTTTTGTAAGATTTGCACAATTTAAAAATCAAAAATTGTACAAATTTAAAAACGTTATTGACACATGAGGTCAATGCGTGATAGAGTTCACCACCGTCACAGGGAAGTGATCAGCTCGTTGAAACTTTTAAAAAGTTGTTTATGAAAGGAGTCATAAATGAGAGCACTGATTGAATTTATAAATAATTTCACCAGATGTGTGCGTTTTGAAAATGAATACAGATGGAATGATGATTACAGAAAATTCATTATTGAATAATTGACTTGTAATTACCTGTTCAGATGGGAGAAGCCATTCACTCCTTACTTATAGAATTAAAATCGAAAACAGGTAATTGACATATATTGAGGACTACGTGAAAGTTCGTAGTCGGTGACATTAGCTCGTACATCGATGTGGATCAAATCAGGCATCTGATGTTAATTATGAGAATAATTTTATCGGGAGAAGATTCCTGATGCGTAGCTGTGTCATAGAGTGATATTGCTTGTATACTCATCATCACACAATTTGAGATATATATAGAAGAAACAAATAGTATTTGCCAGTATACTACTCGCTGAAAGTGAAAGCTTTCGTACATATAAACTATATAATTAGTACATTCTTCATGCCAGGGAGTTTGTACTAAGTAATTGGTTTCCTTGTATCCCCTTCAATATTCGGAATTACCGTAAATATTATCTCCTGAAAGAATATAATATAGTTTAAATGTAAAGGTTGATTCGTAAAGTACTCAAATATAGATGTGTGAATGATGAGTGAAGCTCTATCTAAGATCTGATTTGAATTATAAAATACCCTTCGACAGGATGTGAACTCAGTTCACATCCTGTTTTTTGTTTTGAATGGAAGAGTAGTGTATTGAAATTGAGATATGAATAAATAAAGACAAAAAATCAATTTTCCTGCCTCAAAATATAGGTAAGCATCTCGATAAGGATGATCAATAGAGCCTGTTGATCAAGTGAAATAATACCACTTTGCGTTGGTGATAAAGAAATGACATGTGAAAAACCAAGATTCGTTGTTTTTTTAGCGGTAGTTGTAATAAGCCAGAATTTGTCAGTTAACTGTGAAATATCAGTAATTATGGACTGATATGATTTCATATCATGCAGTACACTAAAGACAATTACAGTAGAATTTTTATCTATAATTTTTTCATAATGTTCATAAGTAAGAAGATCTGATGCAGTCATGCATGTGATGCCCAGATTCGTCATATTCATGGCAAGCTTTTCACATACAACTTTGTTTCTGTAACGTCCCAGTGCGAAGACCTTGTCGGATGAGTTGATATCATCAGCAAGCTTTTTCAGGGAGTTATCACAAGAACCGGGTATGGAAAGGACTGCATCGGAATAAGCATTGGCAATTTTTGAAATAGGATCATCCGAAACCGAGTTCAGATTCTTTGAACGAAGCCATGTTTCTACTTCAAATTTAAATTCTTTATAACCGTTAAATCCAAGCCTTTTACAAAAACGAAGCATGGCAGAGGTGGATACTCCGGCGAGACTGGCGATCTGAGTGATGGTATAGTTATGCACCAAATCAGGATCTTCAGATATGAGATGATACAATTTGCGCTCATTTGTAGTATATGAATTCTTAAAATGATCCAAAGTTTCTATAATATTCATAATGAAACCTCTGCAATTATTAATAAACACTAAAGTCGTGAATAATATAACAAAAAAGCATTGCAATATCTACATCTCGATGATAATATTCTCACATGCAATCATAATTGTTTGACAAAATTGTCTAACAATAGTCGATGAGAGGAAAAAAAGTATGAAAAAGACCAACATTGGAAGAAAAGTAACTTCCGTTGTGTTAGTAGGTACTATGACTGCAGCGGCACTTGCAGGTTGCGGATCAAATACTAACACACCAGCAACAACAACAGCCGCAGCTACAGAGGCTGCAGCAACTGAGACAACAGCAGCTGCTGAAAAGCCGGCAGAGGGTGGAGTTTCAGGAACATTCTCAGGAGAAGCAGTAGGACAGGGCGGTGCTACTAACCCGGTTAAGGTTACACTTACACTTGATGCCGGAAAGATCGCAGATGTTCAGATCGAAGGTGCAGGAGAGACACCTGGTATCGGTAGCAAGGCTATCGAAGAGTTCCCTGCAAAGATGATCGCAGGAAATACAATTCAGGTTGATGCGATTTCAGGTGCAACTATTACATCAAAGGCTATCGTAGAGGCAGCTACAGCAGCTCTTGCTGAGGCAGGCCTTAAGCCTGAGGATCTCGAGTCTGTAGAAGTTGAGGCAGCCGCAGCACAGGCAGAGGATATGTCTATCGATACAGATATCGTTGTTGTAGGTATGGGTGGTGCCGGTATGACAGCAGCCATTACAGCAGCTGATGCAGGCAAGTCAGTAGTTATCCTTGAGTCACAGCCTATGGGCGGTGGAAATACTGTTCGTTCAACAGGTGGACTTAATGCTGCCGGAACTGAGGAGCAGAAGTCAAATGAGTTCACAGAGGCTGACGGTGTAGAGAAGACACTGAAGACAGCTAAGGAGAAGTGGGCCGATAACGAGACCATCACAAAGCTTGCTGCAACAGTACAGCAGCAGTGGGATGCTTACAAGGCTTCACCTGATGGATACTTTGATTCAGCAGAGCTTATGGCTCTTGATACTATCATTGGTGGTCACGGAATCAATGATCCTGAACTTGTTTCAACACTTACAAACGGTTCAGCAGGTGCTATCACATGGCTCAAGGAGCACGGCGCAGATCTTCCATCAGTTGGTGCAGCCGGCGGTGCTTCAGTTAAGCGTATTCATCGTCCTGTAGACGATAAGGGCAAGACAAAGGCAGTAGGTGCTTACATTGTTCCTGTACTTACAAAGAACGTAGAGGACAGAGATGGAATCGAAGTTTACTACAATACAACAGCTAACAAGATCCTTATGGAAGATGGTAAGGCAGTTGGTGTAGTTGCAGAGGGTGAGACAGGAAATACAGTTACTGTCAATGCCAAGGCAGTTATCCTTGCAACAGGTGGTTTCGGCGGAAACCAGGATATGGTTGTAAAGTACAGACCTGACCTCAAGGGATTTGTTTCAACAAATGCTGACGGTGCCAAGGGACAGGGTATCGAGATGGCAACAGCTGATGATGTAAAGGCTGATGTAGTAGATCTTGATCAGATTCAGATCCATCCTACAGTTCATACTGATCCGGACGGAAATGCTCATCTTATCACAGAGGGTGTTCGTGGTGATGGTGCTATCCTTGTAAACAAGGAAGGAAAGAGATTCTACGACGAAGTTTCTACAAGAGATAAGGTTTCTGCAGCTGAGATCGAGCAGACAGACGGTGTTGCATACCTCATCCTTGATCAGACAATGATCGATGGATCAGCTGTATATCAGGGATATCTTGATGCTGGTTACGGCGTAAAGGGTGAGACATACGAAGAGCTTGCAAAGGCTATAGGCATTCCTGAGGATGCATTCAAGGAGACAATGGAAGGCTGGGCAAAGATCTGGGCTGATAAGGCAGATCCTGAGTTCGGACGTACATCATTCTCTAACGAGAACAGCCTTGATAAGGCACCTTACTATGCTATCCTTGTATCACCTGGTATCCACCACACAATGGGCGGACTTAAGATCAATACAGCTACAGAAGTTATCAACACAGATGGCAATGTAATTCCTGGTCTTTTCGCAGCCGGTGAGGTTACCGGAGGCGTACACGGCGGAAACCGTCTTGGTGGTACAGCAGTAACAGATATCATCGTATTCGGTCAGATCGCAGGCGACAGCGCTGTAAAGTACGTTGGATAAAAAATAACATATAGTTTTTTGAGGAATGTGGTTTTCCCACATTCCTCTTTTTTTATTTACATAAGCTGCGAGCGAGTTGTATATTATATACAAATATATCAGATGCGAAGCGTGCTGTTTGTGCGATTGCACCAAAGAACAAGATAAATACTTTGGTGAAGGGACTGAATATATTCTATTCAGTACATGGTGTGAGAGATAATTTACGAAAGACGGTTTCGTATAATTGAGGTAAGGGGATGAAAGAATTTAAGGAAAGGAAGGATGCATTACAGATCATAGGTCTGGTACTGAATCATGGATCTGCAACGGCTTCTATGATAGCGGAAAATGTAGGAGTTTCCGAAAAGACAATAAGGAAACGAATTGCATATGCAAACGATATTCTTAGAGATAACGATGCAGGGGTGCTCGTGGCGAGACCAAAGATCGGAATAGTATTAAGCGGAAATCAGGAACAGAGAGGAAAGGCATTTGACCTTATTTATATGAAAAAGGACGATTCCGACGATTGCAGCAATGAGCGGATGCTTGAAACATTAAGACTTGTCCTTAGGTCAATACACAGAGATATCATCACTATAAATCAGATTTCGGATGAGCTTTATATGAGTCCGCCAACAGTGGCGAGAGAGATAAAGGCGTGCAGAAAGTGGCTCAGTGGATTCAACATAGAACTTAATTCAGTCCGAAACAGGGGACTGGAGATAAGATGTACAGAGCTTGATTACAGACAGGCGCTCAAAGAGTATATCTGTAAGCTATGTGAGCCGTCTGATATAGATAGAGAACTCAGATTCTTTTTTCCGGAGATAAACATTGGACTTATACGTGAAGCCCTTATATGGGTGGAGAATGAATGGAACCTTCTCCTTACGGAATCAAGCTTCGCTGAGATCCTGACCTACCTATGTATCGCGACATTCGAAAATGTCCGTAAAAAGCATGAACTCAAACTGACATTTTCCGAAGAGGAAGTCAATCGTTACAATGAGTATAATTTTGCCGAAAAGGTTTTTCGTCAGGTCAATGACCATCTCGGACTTACTTCACGAGCTGAGGAGATAAGATATCTGACGATTCAGATCCTGTGTTCAAAGGTCATTTCTTCTGCCAATGCAGACCCCATAAATATGGTGAGGGAATATGACCAGAAACTGCGGGATTTCGTAAACAGGACCATAACAGTCGTGTCGGATGTTCTGAACACAGATCTTTCTCAGGATGAAAGACTTTATGAAGGGCTTCTCAATCACATAAGGGCGCTGATTTTCCGTCTTAAGTACGGTCAGACTGTAGACACTACGGTCAATTCCTATATAAGAGAGAATTTTATCACTACCCTTAAGGTTTCATGGCTTGTGTCAACATTGTTCGAAGAATACTTCTCTCTTTCCATAGGTGATGATGAACTGAGCTACATAGCACTCTACATTCAGACTGCCATCGATTGCAGTCGGAGACCTGCAGAAGCTGTGCTTGTGACAGATCAGAACAGCTCTGTTACCAGACTTATACACGACAGGATAGTTCATACATCCATGGATATCGGCAAGATAGAGGATGTTACAGTGCATCAGTTTTTGAGAAGTAAATATCCTTCTGCGGAGCTGGTCATTTCGCTGGTTCCATTGGAGAGTAAAGACGAGAGGATTCTGGTGCTGAAGGATCCTTTCCATGAGAAGAATCGGGAAAAGATACATGAAAAGCTTATGGAGATTAGGGCAAAGAGACATTGGCAGAAACCACATTTCAGTTCGGTCTGTCACAGACTGTTCGAGCCTGATCTCATGATGACAGATGTACATTATGAAAATAAGGATGAGCTTCTTTATGATATGTGCAGTCTTTTGGAAAATAAGGGATATGTGTCTCATGAGTATTATGCCTCTGTAATCAAAAGAGAACGGGCGGCCAATACTGCCATCGGAGGGGATGTGGCCATTCCTCATGGGGACATGAGTTTTACCAATGAATCGAAGATAGTGGTTGCGATCCTGGATGAGCCCATAGACTGGGGCGATGAAAAGGTGGATGTTGTGTTTCTCCTTAACATACTGATGAAGTCAGAGGCGGAGGTCAGCAAATGGCAGGCATTTTACAGGCAGTTTATAAGTCTGACTGACTCACGTGAGGCTATAGATAAAATGAGGGATTGCTGTGATCCGGTGGAGCTGTACTGTTATCTGGTACAGTGAGGGGGATGCGAAGCCGGGCATACGCGCTAAAAAAGCTTATTTAATTTCAGAAAAAAATTAATTAGAAGAGGTCGTGAATTGATGACAGGTGCTGCGGCAAAGGGCGGAATATCATCATTCACGGCTTTTTTGATGTTGTTAAAAAGCTGATGCTACTCCCCATTACGAAAGCCCTGCAAAATAAACAAAACCATTTTCCTAATACGGAAAAAGAAAATTATTTTTCACCAATCTCCAAATGTTAAAATTTAAATAAAGAAAGAGATGTTTTAATTTGGAAACAGATAGGCCGGGAATCAGTTTAAAAGACATGACGGAGAAGACAGGATATTGACTATAAAATGATGTGAGTATCGGTAAATAGTAAGTCATGTGAATCAAAAAAAGGGGGTGGATGTGATGGATCTTAGGGAAATATTGAATCCGGAGATCATCGATCTCAGGGTTAAGGGAAATACAAAGAGAGAAGTGCTGGAGAATCTGAGTATCCATCTTTTGGAACAGGGATATATAGGAGATGTGAAACAGTTCGTAGATGATATATTCCTGCGGGAAGCGGAGGGTCCCACAGGAATGGGGGAAGGTCTTTCCATACCTCACGGTAAATCAGAGACAGTAAAGAAGATAGGTATAGCCATCGGGCGCACAGTGAATCCCATTGCATGGGAATCGGATATAAGCGACAGCGGATGGCAGGAGACAAATCTTATCTTTCTCTTCTGTGTCAGTGTAGATAATTCCTATGCAGAGAATCATTTGCTGCTCCTAAGTGAGCTTGCGGGAAAACTCGGAGATTACGGTCGTGTACAAAGCCTGCTTTCCGCAGAAACCGCTGATGAGATAATAGAAGATCTGGTTTCCGATAAAGCTGAATTTGAATGTGATAAGACAAGCGAGGAAGAGATCGTGGAGCTTGATATCGCATTGTAATAGTTAAAAAAAAAAAGAAAAGGGAGGTGAAGATGTGAATATCGTAGGCATTACCGCCTGCACAGCGGGTATAGCACATACCTACATCGTTGCTGAAAAGATCCAAAAGGCAGCGGAAGAGGCGGGCAACAAGTGTAAGATCGAGACCCAGGGTACTGTGGGAGTGCAGAATGGTCTCACGGCGCAGGACATCGCAGAGGCGGATGTTGTGATAGTGGCTCATGACATTCAGGTGCATGGTCTGGAACGGTTCAAGGGAAAGCCCACTGTGGACATTCCTATCAGTGTGGCGATGAAGAGTCCGAAAAGTCTGATAGCGACTATTCAGAAGAAGCTGGCAAAGTAAAAGTCGAAGGATAAATTAACAATTGATTCAGTCTTTTCTGTGAAAGAGGACTGAACACAAAAATACATTAATGGAAGGGGAAGTAAAAAATGAGTATTAAGGAATTGAAGAAACATTTGATGACTGGTATTTCTTACATGATTCCGATGGTAGTGGCAGGCGGTATGCTGGGAGCTTTTGCAAAGCTCTTCGGAACCTACAATATCGGAAGTCTGGGACCTGAGGCAGGGGCTACGGCATTCTCAAATCTGAATGCCTTCACATGGACAGAGTTTTGGTGGGCTATCAGTAAGCTTTCAGATTTCGCCATGAGCTTTGCGGTTCCTGTTATGGCTGCGGGAATTGCCTATTCCATGGCTGATCGTCCCGGCATCGTTCCTGCCTTTGTAATGGGTTATGTGGCGAATCAGGCGAAGGCCGGTTTTCTGGGCGGTATGCTCATGGCCTTCATCGTAGGCTTCATAGTCAACTGGATGAAGAAGTGGAAGCTTCCCAAGGTTCTGGAAAGTCTTAAGCCGGTAATGATCATTCCGGTGCTTTCCACCTTCCTGGCAGGTATGTTTTTCTTCATGGTGGTATGCCATCCGATGGCAGCTGCAATGACAGCTATCCAGATGTGGATCCAGTCACTTTCAAACGGTTCTCTCTTCATCATCGGCGCAGTTATCGGTGGATGCATGGGCTTCGATATGGGCGGTCCTATCAACAAGACAGCTTCCATGGCTGCCAATGCCTTGTTCGCTGACAACCCTGAAGGCATCGGATCCGCAGCTGAGTCTGCAAAGATCATCGGTGGTATGACACCTCCTATAGGTATCGGTATCGCTACACTTATCGCAAAGAAAAAGTTTACAGAAGAGGAAAGAAATGCAGGTCTTTCGATGATTCCTATGGGACTCTGCTTCATAACAGAAGGTGTTTTGCCATTTGCAGCCAATGATCCTCTGAGAGTCATCCCTTCATCTATGATCGGTTCAGCTATCGCATCAGGTCTTGCCATGGCGTGGGGCTGCCATACACCTGCGGCTCATGGAGGAGTTTTCATCCTTCCAGTGACTGAGAGATGGTACATGTTCGTTCTTGCACTTATCATAGGTTCTGCTGTTACTGCTGTATCCTATGCTTTCCTCAGAAAGCCTGCTTCAGAAGAGGCGGTTAAGGAAGAAGAGGTCAACGACGAGCTTGAGATCGCCATCAATGTATGATGATATAGAGGTTAAATTATGTTCGTTTCTATGAAAGATATACTGGAGCATGCCAATGTCTACAATTACGCGGTAATGGCGGTAAACAGTGTAAATATGGAGATGGCGAGGGCTGTCATCGAAGCCGCTCAGGAGAAACATTCACCCATAATCATTAACTTAGGTGTAGGTCAGATGAAGAAGCTGGCGCATCCCACTGAAATGGTGCCTATGATACGTGAAATGGCAGAGAGAGCTGACGTGCCGGTAGCATTGAACCTGGACCACGGTTCAAAGTTCGAAGATGAAATTTCGGCCATACGATACGGATTCACTTCGGTGATGATCGACTGTTCAGCCCTTCCCTATGAGGAGAATGTGAGCCGGGTGGCAAATATCGTTGCCCTTGCTCATGCAAAGGGAATCGCAGTTGAAGGCGAGCTCGGTCATGTGGGACAGGCCTTTCAGGGTGATGACGGAAAGGTGGATCTCTATACCAATGTAGCTCAGGCCAGGGACTATGTTGACCGTACAGGAGTGGATGCCCTTGCGGTTGCCATAGGCACCGCACATGGGGATTATCCGAAGGGTATGACTCCGAGACTTGATTTTGAAAGGCTTAAGGAGCTGAAGGCTGAACTCAGGATGCCGCTGGTGCTTCATGGAGGTTCAGGTTCCGGTGAGGAAAACATCAGAAAAGCCGTGGAGTGCGGCATCAATAAGATCAATGTCTGCACCGATGCCTTTCATGCGGCAGAGGATGCCATGAAGGCGAAATGGGCTGAGAATCCGAAGGCGAACTATCTGGAGATCATGGCGGCGGCTGAGGCTGCAGTAAAGAGATTTGTCATGGATTACATAGACATGATAGGTTCGGCTGACAGGTACGGATATGGCGAGTATCTCGCCGAAAAGGAAGAGATAGTGGTACTGAAGAAAACGGGTTGAATTTTGGTCACCTGCTTCTCCGATGTTTTCTGCCGGTAAAGAAGATACCGGAATAAACGCCAACAGCTAAGGTATTATGGAGCAGCAAAGAACAGGGTGACTTAACACAGGAGGAAATGGTATGTTACGATTTATAATAATGCTGATAATTCTTATAGCAGGACTTGGAAGTCTTCTTCAGGCGAAGCTGGAGTTCGCAAAAAGACAGCGCATAGAGCCTGACAATAAATGGAGTTATCGTGAGCAGATCTGGAGACGTATAGGCTATTTTCTCTGTGCCGTAGATTTCATAATCGCCGGATTTATCAATTTCTGATATCAGACAATTTGCAACATAAATTAAGTAAAAAAATCTCCCTGCCGGCTTTTGCCGTTGGGGAGATTTTGTACTAAAGGAGCATTTTTATACCGGTCTAAAGCCTGGAAGCGCCCGCATACTGATGGGAAAAATATCAACCTCTGATGCAGATGATTTGATGCAGAAGAATATGAAAAGACACATAACAGGCTGTCAGAGTTTCAAAGTGAACTGCTCACATATATCAGACTTCTTTGATATCAGTAGCGATCAATTCGAAATTATCACTGTTTTCCAGATATACATTCAGGTCATTGATATTGGAATATGTGATTCCATCCACACAGGAAAAGGCATTAGGCCCGATGCCGATAACATCAGTGTTCTTTTTTCGTAATTTAAAATCCAGACACTCAAAACCTTCTAAACCGAAACAATAAGGTAAATATTCCGTGTACCCTCTTTCTTCAAGCTTTTCTTTCACGTACTTATAGGATCTTTGGATATCCGGCAGAAATCTGTTTGAGTTTTTCAGATACTCCGGGTGTTCATCATAAAGCTTTTCAATCGCAGAATCTTTTTCAATTTTTAAGGGATGAAGAGTTATCTCTTTTGCGTCATGAAAATCACAAAGAGTATGTATCTCTTCCTCCAGATTAGCTTCATTTTGTCCCGGTAGTCCTATACCTAAGTCATAGTTTACATTTTCAAAGTGATTCTTCAGAAAAACGGGTAATGTCCTGTCCATGGCATTGTCCGTTTTCTTATGACCTAAGAAATTATGCAGGAAGAAACTATTAGTCAAATAGTCAATACTGATTCTGTTGATTCCCTTTTCTATATATACCGGGAAATAATTGTCATTTAATTTTCCGGGGAAAACCTTTAAGCTTATCTCTGCATCGCTGCTGACAGTAAACTGACATTTTATATTTGATAATATTTCTTCAATGACGTTTGGTCTGATTGAACCAGGTACACCTCCGCCAAAGTAGATGCTTTTAACTATATAATCATGCTTATAGTTTTCATCAAAGCTTTCTATTTCCTTTATGATGGCTTTATAGAAAGCTTCTCTTTGACAGTCTTCTACCATGTGATTCCTGATATCACAGAAAATACAGTTGTTGGTACAGTAGGGAATGTTTATATATAATCTAAGATCTCTCATCTCACACCTTCTCTCAATATGAAAAGAATAATATATTTAATTATGCTTTTCAACTTGGTAAAATATAATCAATATACACAAATGACGGGGCGGGAGTGTCATGGATATTAAACAGCTTAGATACTTTGTAGAAGTAGCTAAACATCGGTCGGTTCAGAATGCGGCTGATGCACTATTTGTAAGCAGGCAATGCATCAGTAAGAGTATCCAGAATCTGGAAAAATCCATCAATCATGATCTGTTTCTTCGTTCTAACGAAGGAATGGAACTTAGTGAAGCCGGAATGAAGTTTTATTCCAAAGCAGAGAAGATCGTTGAGGCTTTTGATTCCTTATCTTCGGAAATGAGATCATGTGATGTGACAAGAACACCGTTAGATATTTGTATACCGGAAACACTGCAATCATTCTATCAAAGAAAAATAGATGAGTTTGAGAGTAAATATAAAAATTGTCTATTAAATGTGACTGTTTGTAAGGATGCCAGAGCACATGATCTCTTTTCAAAAAGAGAAGTTGATTTGATAATCACCTGGAATGATCAGAACAATTCGAAAAATATATTTGATACGGTAACTATGTACGAACCATATGTTGCGATGTCAAAAAATAATCCATTATCCGTAAAGAAATCAGTGACTGCTGAAGATCTGAAGGGATCAAAGTTTGTTTATTATTCTGACGGATATCCGAAAAATTTATTCATGAAATATTTTTCAAAAGAAGATGGCTGTGTCATGGATGACATGCTGATGATATATTCGTTAATTTACGAAAACAAGGCTGTATTTCCGCTTCCCAGGATAGCTGTCACCAGTTTTGTAAAAGATATAGTTTACCTTCCTGTGGAAAGTAACTCAGGAAATGTTTTTGGAACAAAAGCGATCGTAAGAGAAGATGTGCTGATGAATCCGCTGAAAAAAACATTATGTGTAGCTTTGATAAATAAACTAAAGGAAGCCGTGTGAATTTTATAATCTGTCAACTTTTGGTTGCGGCGGAGAAGCTACTATTTGCTACTCAAGCTAAATCTGTACTCTTATAATTTAATCAGATGTTAAATTATAGGAGGGAGCGGAACACATGTCTAAAAACTTATCAAGAAGAGAATTCCTAAAGGGTGCGGCTGCCGGTGCTGCAGGACTTGCAGCCAGCAGTTTTTTGAGCGCTTGTGTCGGTGATATTCCTGAAGCAGAAAGCAGACCTTCAGAATCAGGGGAATCTGTAAAATCTGAGTCTTCTCAAAGTCCGGAAACAACAGCAGCTGAGAAGTCAGTACCGGCTTCAGAACCCGGTGATTTTGTTTTGAATGCAAAGAACTACAATCAAACAAAATGGAGCTTCGAAATTCCGCCTGAACCGGTTCCGGATTCAGAAATCAAAGAAACTATTACACATGATATCATCATCATAGGTGCCGGAATGGCCGGCCTGGTAACTATGTGCAGCGCCATGGAAAAGGGTGCTGACTGCTATATGTTCAGTGCTTCAACACGTCCTTATTCTCGTGGTGGAAGCAATCATGCTATCGGCAGTAAATATCAGAAATCTAAAGGGGTTAAGTACGATCCTGAAATCGCAAGAGAAATTGTTAAGGCTGAGCAAACCGCCGGAACTTACTTCATGGATAAGAAGAAGTGGGAAAGATGGATCAATAATTCCGCTGAGTCTATTGACTGGACTATTGATAAGATGGCTGCGAAAGGATTAAAAGCATCTTTGGAGCCGGGATACTGGGATCCGGACGGAACTTTAACAGTACCTCATGCTTCTCATAATTTCTATAATGATGAACAGCCTTTTGGTGCTTTATTTGGAGCTCCGATGCAGGCACAGGCCTATGCGGACACCATAACAGATGATCTGCACGGAACAATTGAGTATGAAACCGTTGCCAAATATCTGATCCGTGAAAATAACAATACAGGAAGAGTAAGTGCTGTAGTTGCTCAAAGAAAAGATGGTTCATATGTAAAATATGTTGGAAGAAAAGCCATAGTAATGGCAACAGGTGACTTCTCAACAAATCATGATATGATGGCAAAGTATTCCCCCTGGGCGTATGAAATCTTTAAGGACAAGCTGAAAACAGAGACAAACTATGATTCCGGTCTTGACTATGATGGATTGATGCCGGGAGATGGACAGAAGATGGGATTATGGGTTGGAGCTGCATGGCAAAAAACATTTCCAAATGCTCCTATGATCAATGGAGGTGTCAGCGGACCGGCACATGCAGTTATTTCTAACTTCTGGGGATTAAACGTAGATATCCATGGAAACAGATTCCAAAATGAAGTTACCAACTTTGCTTATGGTGCTATCTCACTGCTTCAGTTACCGGAAAGAACTGCTTACGGTATCTGGGGTGAGAACTATGCATACACTCAAAAAGAATGGGAACCATTTGGCCATTGTATAGATGAGGAGAATGGAATTAAAGCATATACACCTGAGGAATATATAGAGCAGTGGAAATCACGTTATATGCATTCTGACACAATCGAAGGTCTGGTAGACCAGTTTGATATGTCGGAGGAAGATAAGAAAAATTGCATAGAAACCATCAAGCGCTATGATCAGTACGCTCGTAACGGTTTAGATGAAGAGTATCATGTAAATCCCGAAGTATTGTATCCGATAGAAGGACCTTACTATGCATCAAAGAACACAGGCGCAACATTTTTAACTGTTTGTGGCGGATTAAGAACTAATGAGAAGATGCAGGTATGTGATGAAAATGATAAACCTATCGAGGGATTATACAATACCGGCATCATGACCGGTGACTTCTATGCAAACACATATAATTTCGTAATGCCGGGACAGAATTTAGGTGCGGTTTGCGGTACTTTGTCTTACCTGCTAGGAAGAGATCTGGCTGAGCTTTGATATGTTATACACATAAATATAAACATGGAAATTTAAACTTAAAGATTCAGTAATATGTATGGATTTCGAAAGACAGTGGAGCGATTCACTGTCTTTCTTTATGATATACTATGTGGTAAAATTTTGAAAATTCGAAGCAGAAAGGGAGTTTCACAAATATGGAAACGAGATCCAAATGGACTATAGAAGAGTTGAAAAAATACCAGTTTGCAACATTATTTAAAATGCATAAAGCCTATGTATGTTTTGTTTCGATTCTTGATATATTGCTTCTGATAGTTGCAGCGGCTTCATTTCATTATGGGTTTAACATATTGGCGATTGAATCAGTTGTATTTGCCATTTTGCTGCCATTAGGTATTTACATTATCACGATATTCAGAGTGAAAAGAAATTACAGTTCCAGTAAATTCCTGCAAAACACGGTTACAACGTTTAAGTTTGATGAAGACCGGTTTGAAGCCATTACCGATAGAGGAAGTTCTGTTATTGCATATGCTGACCTCTATAGGATACTTGAAACAAAAACCAATTTCTATTTTTTTATGAGTAATAATCAGGCATTAACCGTGATCAAGGAAAACTGTTCACCTGAACTTATTTCATTTTTACATGGATTGACATTAAAAAAATAACTATGAATTTACGCTTTATACCTATTTCAGATCTTAAAGATGCCAATGTTTCCATCTTTTCACAGTACAAGGAAAATCAGCTCGTACATTACAATGAACCTGATCTCGGACTTTTCATAGCAGAGAGTCCCAAGGTCATATTCAGGGCTCTGGATGCAGGCTATGAACCCATTTCTTTACTGGTGGAGGATAAGACCATAGAGAGCAGGGAGGCTTCAGAGCTTTGGGAGAAGCTTCGGAAGATGCCTGATAATAACGGTGATACACCTGTTTATGTCGGAGACATGAAGCTTTTGTCCCAGATAACAGGTTTCAAACTTACAAGAGGCGTGCTCTGCGCCATGAAAAGAAAGAAGCTCCCCGATGCAAGGGAGTTCTGTAAGGATTTCTGCCGTATAGCGGTGCTTGAGAATGTTGTGAACCCCACAAACGTGGGAGCTATCTTCCGTTCAGCAGCAGCTCTAAATATAGATGCGGTTCTTCTGACATCAGGCTGCAGTGATCCTTTGTACAGGCGTGCTGCAAGAGTCAGCATGGGAACTGTATTTCAGATTCCGTGGACTTATATCTCCTCAGAGGGACATGACCATAATGAAACGCCATTCTGGCCTGAGAGAGGAATGGGACTGCTTAAGTCTATGGGATTTAAAACTGTGGCTATGGCACTTCGTGACCGGTCCGTAAGCATTGACCACCCCGAACTGATGAAGGAGCCAAAGCTTGCCATCATTCTCGGCACAGAGGGGGAAGGCCTCATGGACGAGACAATAACGACCTGTGACTATGTGGTAAAGATCCCTATGTCCCATGGGGTAGATTCTCTTAATGTTGCCGCCGCCAGCGCAGTGGTGTTCTGGCAGCTTGGATTAAAAAGGAGTTAAATATGGATTTTAGAGGAAAGAAAATTGATGATCTCATCGTTAATCTGGAATTTGCAGATGGAACTTCTGCGGATTATGGTGTACATAAGTATTTCTGTTTCGAAGGAAAGGAGTACTTTGCCATGCTTCCTTTGATCGGGAAGAACCAGCTTGATCACACAAAAAAGTGTGTACTGTATGAGGTTCAGGAGGATGCTGAAAAGAATCCTGTCGTCGTATATATCGAGAACGATGGCGAATATGAAAGAGCAGCAAACTACTATTCCACATTAGCTTAATTCAAGGACTGAGATCCTGTTTAGAAATCATAGGCTGAAATCAAGAAGAAAAGGTATTGGCAAAAAATAAACGACCGTTTACAATTAGAGATGTAAACGGTCGTTTATTTTTGAGAAGATTATATGAAGACAACAAAAGAAGATATTATATTAACATCATTGAGATTGTTCGCTGAGAGAGGTTTTGAAGCGGTTTCTACAAGTATGATAGCGCAGGAGCTTGGGATCACGAAGGGAGCATTATACCGTCATTATGAGAACAAGCAGGCTATATTTGATGCCATAATTGTCAAAATGTTTGAACTGGATGCGAAGCAGGCGGAAACCAGCGGTGTACCTGTAAAAGAGTACAGTGATGATGCGGAAGCATATAAGGAAACCGGGTTTAGAGATCTCTGTGAATTTGTAAATGAGCAGTACAGCTTCTGGACAGAGAATGAGTTTGCGAAGCTCTTCAGAAGGATGATAACGATAGAACAGTTCAAGTCTCCCGAGATGAATAAGCTGTACCAGGATGTTATCGCTATAGGTCCTGTGAAATATACGAAGGATCTTTTCGGGGAAATGATCGTAAACGGTCAGTTAAATGCTGATGCCGCCGGTCTTGGTGCATGGAACCTTGCAGTGCAGTTTTTTGCGCCTCTCCAGCTTTCCATCCAGTTGTTTGATGGCGGGGCGGACAGTGAAGAAACAAGAGAGAACCTGAAAAAGGTGACAAGGGAGTTTGAAAGGAAATATATAAAACAGGTGTGTTCACAATGATAAACAGGAGGAAAAAGTAATGGGTACAGGTGATTTTACCATACGACCGGAAGAGAAAAAAGATTACAGAGCAGTTGAAAATCTGATTAGAGAAGCATTCTGGAATGTGTATCGTCCGGGATGCAGTGAGCATTATGTGATGCATGTTCTGAGAGATGATCCTATGTTTGTTCCGGAGCTTGATTTTGTCATGGAGCAGGATGGAAAGCTCATAGGACAGAATGCTTTCGTGAAAGCTTATATTTTGGCTGACGACGGCAGAAAGATAGATGTTCTTGCCATGGGACCTATAGGGATCACGCCGGAACTTAAGCGTAAGGGATATGGAAAGGCCATACTTGACTATACGCTGGAAAAGGCGGCAGCCGCAGGATTCGGCGCCGTTCTTTTTGAAGGAAACATTGATTTCTATAGTCATAGCGGGTTCACATATGCAAGTGAATTCGGAATCAGGTATCATGATCTCCCGGAGGATGCGGATTCGTCCTTCTTCCTCTGTAAAGAGCTGATACCCGGGTATCTAGACGGAGTTACAGGTGTGTATCAGACTCCTCAGGGATACTATGTGAAGGACGAAGAGGTGGAGGAATTTGACAGGCAATTTCCGCCGAAGGAGAAGCTGAAGCTGCCGGGTCAGTTATTTGGATAATGAAAAAAATCAAGGATAAGCGGATATAGGCAGATTTTACAGCTAAAACTTTAACTTCAACAGAAAAAGCAGATGCTTTACGCATCTGCCTTTTCTGTCGAGAAGATATCCTGAAGAAATCAGTAAACTGATTTTATTATGGTGTAAGTCCTGCCAAAGCATCCTGGAACTGAGCTATTCCATCACCGGCCATCATCATGGTCGGATTTGCCTGTAATCCGTAAATGATGAATGTAAGGTTCTGAGCATTGGCCGCGAACGGGATGTTAAGAATGCCGTTTGCTGTACAGGTAACCTGGATGGTAGTTCCGTCACTCAGTGCTACTGTGTAGGTCTGTCCTTCAACTACATTTGCTGTTACAGGAACGTCAACGCTTCCGGTTGCTGAATTAACAAATGCATTCTTGAAATCTACTACACCGCAAGCCATCATATTCTCTGTTGAAAGAAGCTGTGCTCCTGCAGCTGAGAAGTTGTTGATAGCAGAAAGGTTGTCGATCGGTGTAAGTACTTCAGATAGTGGCGCTTCAAGACCCTGACCTCCGAAATCTACAGAATTTACGGTTAACGCAGCAGGTATCTCGTTCATTACCGGAGCACTTCTGTCAGAAGTTGTCGGACGTCCGCCGTCGTCATCATGATCAGAATTCACTGAGACATCGACATAAACACCGCCCATCCGTGTCGCTATAGGCGAAAGTTCGATATTCATACCGGAGGTAACTGTAAGTGTCCATGAACCGTCGCTGTTCTTTGTAGCACTGACATATTTACTATACTTATCAGGAATGCTGAATGAAGAAATCTCATAGCCGGATTTAGGGGTTACGGTGACTGTTGAAGATTCTCTTACCACCTTCAGGCTCTCCTGTTCTGGTACGTACGATTTACCTAACCATCTGGCATCATTATATTTTGTAAAACCATCATTACTATAATCTGTTGTTAAACCATCGCCCGCAGATACAGTTACTGAGAAATACTCTGTTCCTTCACCGCCGTCTTCAACAATAATACCTCCATAGTTATATACAGTACCATTATTGTGCCCTACTTTTCCACCTGAATAGTTTTCAACGATACCATTATTCATGGTAACAAAGCCACCTTCGTAATTAATTACTATGGCATTCTGGTCAGATCCATCTTGAACGAAGTCACCATTATTGTACACAGTACCTGTGTTATTTTTGATGATAGCCGTTGTTTCTTCCTGAGGTGTCTCCGGAATGGCTAAAAGATCCGAATATTCATTAACACCATTAAATTGAACAAAACCACTATTTACGTTGATGGTACCATGATTATACATTACTCCACCGCTCTCTTCAGTCGTTTCGTTAATTGCCTGAATTTGTTCTGAGTCTGATTGTTCATTCTTAGTTGCTTCTGCTGAATTTGTGCCGATAGTGCCATGATTGCTTTGTACTGTTCCGTGTTCTACGTTGGACGTTATATCACCATTATTTGTTCCAACTGTTCCATTATTTGTGGTTATATCGCCATTGTTGGTAGTAATCGTACTGTTATTTGTTCCTATTTCTGCGTTATTTGTTGCAATAGAAGCTTCATTACGATCGTAATCAGTGTTATTTTCTCCTTCTATTTGCTCCGAGTTAACCTTTTCATTTGGTTCATCTGCAAACGCCGTCACACTGCACATCGATACCGCAACACTTAAACTTAATATAGCCGCCGCTGTTTTGAAAAATCGTCGTCTCATTAGCCCTCTCTTCCTGACATGATTTATGTCATATTTCAGATCGCGAGCACTTCACAGATATAGGCATCCTTTCCTGATATCTTCACGAATGATCAAATGCTCTTTAACATGGGACTAATATATATATATATATATCACAATACTGTCACAGAACGTATGGTCATAATAAAAGAGGAGCAGATACCATGCTATATAGATTCAACCTATAGGCAACGATAAGATTTAAGCGTTATGTATACCCCCTCTCTTTGCGCTATCATCATTACATCAGATAAAAAAACCGAAGACAAAAACAAAAATAAGTTTTTTCGAAGGATGATAGTCCCAAGGAGAGACATTGGCAAAGGGAGGATATGAGATATGAGCAAGTACAGATTTGAAACACTTCAGTTACATGTAGGACAGGAACAGCCGGATCCTGCGACAGATGCGAGAGCGGTTCCTATCTATCAGACAACATCTTATGTTTTCAGAAACAGTCAGCACGCAGCAGACAGATTCGGGCTTGCGGATGCGGGCAATATCTATGGCAGACTTACAAACTCCACACAGGACGTTCTGGAGAAGAGACTTGCGGCACTTGAAGGCGGAAGCGCAGCACTTGCGGTAGCATCCGGTGCAGCAGCCATCAGCTATACCATACAGGCTCTTGCTGCTAACGGTGGGCATATAGTTGCACAGAAGACCATCTACGGCGGCAGCTACAATCTTCTCGCACATACACTTCCTCAGTATGGAATCAGCACCACATTCGTAGATGCACACAACCTTTCCGAGGTTGAGGCTGCCATAAAGGATGAGACCAGAGCCATCTATCTCGAGACTCTCGGAAATCCGAACAGTGACATTCCTGATATCGATGCCATCGCTGAAATCGCTCACAGGCATGGACTTCCACTGGTGATCGACAACACCTTCGGAACACCATATCTTATCAGACCTATCGAGCACGGTGCAGATATCGTGGTTCATTCAGCAACCAAGTTCATCGGCGGTCATGGAACCACTCTCGGCGGAATCATCGTAGAAGCCGGAAAGTTCGACTGGAAGGCAAGCGGAAAGTATCCGAATATCGCAGCTCCTAACCCGAGCTATCACGGCATATCTTTCTATGATGCAGTTGGTGCGGCAGCATTTGTTACATACGTGAGAGCCATCCTTTTGAGAGATACAGGCGCCACCATATCTCCGTTCAATGCCTTCCTCCTGCTTCAGGGAGTGGAGACACTGTCCCTGAGACTGGACAGACACGCAGAGAATACAGCTAAGGTCGTAGAGTTCCTGAAGAACCATCCTAAGGTGCAGAAGGTGAACCATCCATCACTTCCGGAGCATCCGGATCATGAGCTCTACAAAAAATATTTCCCTAATGGCGGCGCCTCTATCTTTACATTTGAGATAAAGGGCGGTAAGGAAGCAGCATGGAAGTTCATCGACAATCTGGAGATTTTCTCTCTTCTTGCCAATGTTGCCGACGTAAAGAGCCTGGTTATCCATCCGGCATCTACGACCCATTCACAGCTTTCCGATGAGGAGCTCGAGGATCAGGGAATCACTCAGAGTACCATCAGACTTTCCATAGGAACCGAGCATGTTGATGACATCATAGCAGATCTCGAAAAGGGATTTGCAGCTATTTAAAAAACATGAGTCCTGTGAAGAAGCCCGAAGGGGAACTTGCCATGAACCTTTGGTCCCACGGGATTTTGCCGGAGCTGGTCTGACATCATACAGGATGTGAGACCGGATCCATGAAACTAATATTGATATAAGTTATCTTCCTGAAAAAACATATCTCAAAAAAGAAAAAGCGGTTCTGCATCATGTCAGTGCAGGACTGTTTTTTCGGTTTAAAATATCTTTCAGAATAGTTTCAGTTTCAGAAGCTAAAGTCTGCATCATTAAAAACCAATGCGGAAGGAGATTACCAATGCGTAGAAAAACTGTTCAGATTGCAGCATATGCCATGGCCTCAGCAATTACTATAAGTACATTAAGCGGATGCGGCACTGTAGATATACCAACAGCAACGACTGCCGAAGCTTCCAATGAGGCAGACAGTCAGGAGGCTCAAAAAGAAACAGAAACTTCGGATGAAACAAAAAAAGAAGAAAAAAGCGAAGACTCAATTCCTGAAGGAAACCAGCTTCAGGGAAACTGGGTATATGAGGTGACAGAGAGTCAGTCAGGCGGCCCCGGTAGTCATGGCGGCCCGGGTGGACAGGGAGGGCCCGGAGATTCGGGAAATCAGGGCGAAGGTCCCGGCGGTTCAGGTGCTCCCGGTCAGATGCAGGGTGATGGTTCTTCAAAAGAAGCCCATGGTGATTCAAATGGCGCTGCTCCGTCAGAAAAGCCTGATATGGACGGCCAGGGAAAGCCTGATGGCATGAAAGCACCGGATTCCGAAAGAGGAAATGCTCCCGGCGGTATGGGCGGCCCCGGCGGGCAGTCAGCTTCCGGTGAAGCAACAGCTACACTCCTTTGGGGAAATGGAAACGAGACCAGCAGCAATGTCACCATGTTCCCGGCAGAACTTGGGGGATATAAGGTTACAACACTCGGTAACGGAGCTCAGAATATCACATCCAACAATAAAAACGATGATGTTTATGTCCTGATTCCGGAAGGTGTGACAACTATTTCCTCCCGTATGATCTATGACTACAACACTACAAAGGGATGGAGTATTCCATCTACAGTAACCTCCATCGATTCTCAGGCATTCCTGTCATGCGCCGGAACCTTCTATGGTGAAAGCGATTCAGCGGCAGAAACATTTGCAGAAGGTGACAGTACAAGAGATTTCGTTTCCTACACAGAAGATAATTCACAGGAATTCACTGTAAAGGCAGGAGAGAACGGATATATAGATCCTAACGGTACATACCATCTTCCAAGCGGTATGCTGGACGGAAAGCATAAGATAACCTTTAACATAGTTGCGGACTATCAGTATAAGATCAAGTCTCTCGTTGTAGACGGACAGGAAGTTGCTGATGCAGCGGGACAGAACGAGTACGATCTTCAGTATACATTCACAACAGATTCAAGCTCAATCGAGGTAACATTTGAGGAGGATCCTGATGATTCAAGAGATCCAAGCGAATTCAGCGGAACCTTTGACTATGATGCTCCGGAGATTGAGTCAGCAGCAGTGACCGAAGACATTGACCTCACAGACGAGACTCTTTATGAGTACGCATCCGTTAACACAGGTGCAACAGCAAAGTACACAAACTCCATGGGTGTTTCAACAGGAGAGTACTATGCTGCAAATGGCAAGCTTTACAAGATGGTCTATTCATCTCAGGAGACTGATGAGCCAGAGTACTATTCAAAGGCTGAGGTCATCAATGGAGTTTATGAAGCTGAGGGGCTTGTTTACGGTAAGGACTATGACGAGATAAGACTCTATAACTACTGTGAGAATGTTGATTCGGGACCTGCCCAGGGTCTGGTGACACTTTACTGCACCTATCTTTATAAGGAGATAGATGTCGATGATGTCACTGAAAGCAAAATAGGAAATGACAGCATTAATACCGCCTCCGTATTTGTTCAGGAGGGCGGTGACCTGACTCTTGATAATTTTGTTTCAGTTGACAATACCTCCAGCAAGGGACCAAGTGAGGCCGGCAATTTCTTCGGACTTGGTTCAGCCATTCACGTGGACGGCGGTGATAATACCACATCTACAAAGAATACCTTCCTTTTCGGGGCTGCAAGTCTCGTACTGAATCAGCCGAACATACTCGGAAGGGTAAACTCAATTTATTCTCTGGCAAACGGTGTGCTTACAATCAACGGCGGAAACATTTTCTCCTGTTGTTCAGGCGGTCATGGTCCCTATGCATCCTGCGGAGGACAGATCTACATCAACACCGAGGGTACAAATATCGTAGGTGAAGACGGTTCCATCAATGTTGACCTTGATACTCTTGAGGCTACAGAGAGACCCGGTGATATCGCTACCATGCAACGCGGTGATGATGATAAGATGGAAGGTGTTTTTGAGGAACATGCCTCTGAAGTAACTGCCATCGTTACAGGTGACGAGTCAGGAACCGCACTTGCTACAGATACAGGTGGAGGAGTTATCGTTGCAAACCGGGTATCTACAAAGACCTATGGACTTCGCTGTGCAGGTGTTTACTCCATCGGTTCAAACGAGAGCTGGGTATACTGTTATAACTCTACACTTAAGTCATATCTTGATGCCGGACTCTGTTCTGCATCCGGCGGATATATATTTGCCGATAACTGTGATATCTCAGGTGTAATGGGTCTTAAGACACGAGGCGGCAGTGGCTCAGGACAGACAGAGGAGACAGGTATTCATGTTTCAAACAGCCGCGTTCAGGTTGAGTATGACGACGAAGAGATGCAGAAGGTATATGACGTTGCAAGTCCTGAGGACTGGGATGATTCTATCCTTGATAAGATAAAGGACCTGGGAGCAACAGCCATCGATATGCTTAACATCTTCCTTGATAAGGCTAACAACCCGTCCTTCATAGAGGATTCCCTTAACTGGTGGTTCAAGGATAAGTCAAAGACTCCGGGTTATTCAGGCGGTAACAAGTTCGCTGTAATTTATGTAGAGAACTCTTCAACACCTATTACCATAGAAGCATCACTTCTTAAGAACAAGAATTACGAGGATTACGGTGACGCATCAAAGCTTTCTTTTGATGAGACACCTGCAGATAACCTGATAGTATCTGTTGAAGGAGCCGGCGCTGCAGACATTACCTTCACCGATGAGAATTCAAGTACCAAGTGGGATAAGACAGGTGCAGAAAATGAGACCTGTGAGCTTACAGGAGATTTCTTCATCGGTGCATATTCCAACAATGAGGGTGGCACACCTGATATCGGAACAGGTGCAAATTCCCTTAAGGCTACATTCGTTAATTCCGAATGGGAAGGTACTGTGCTTTACGGTGATGACGAAAAGACAGGTTCAGCAACACTTATCTTTGATAAGGATTCAAGCTGGAAGGTTACAGAGGATACTGTAGTCGACACCATTGAGGCTGAGGATGTCAATGCAATCACCGCGGACAAGAAGGTGACCATCACCTTTACAAATTCCGACAGCATCAAGGAAGGCACATATGGAAATGTGACTTTCGTGAAGGCATAAATTTATATTTTCATTATAGAAAAGCCATCGCTTTTAGGATTAATATAAAATTCTTTGAGGGATGGCTTTATTGTTAAGATTTTGAATTTTTATTTTTGTTCAGCGATAAATTCTTTACGATTAAGTAATATGTATCGGTTTCGAAAGGCAGTGGAGATGGTCTTTTAATTATATGATGAGATTGTAAGATTTAGATATCGTGTGGTGCGGCAATTTGCGAACTCACCAATTGTCATTTAGTCTTTGAGTATCATCTTGACATGTTTTCCGATGATTTCCTCTATGCTGCTGACAGTTACAAAGCAGTTGTAATTTGAAAGGATCTCTCTAAGCTGGCGGAGCTCATATCTGCTTATAACTACATAGAGCGCTTTGTTTTCTCCGCCAATGTATCCTTCGGTGTTCCACACCGTGCAGGTACGGCCAAGTTCAGCATATATCCTGTTTTTTATAGCATCCACGTCATCATGAGTGAATATAAGACAGCCGCGTTCGGCATCGAAGCCTTCTTCTACCTTCGTCATGACAACTGAGACCAGCACATAGGTGAGTATGGAATAAAGCCCTCTGTTCCATCCGTAGATAAAGCCTATTATCATGTACAGAACGATATTGAAAAACAGCACCTGACGACCGATGGGTAGATGAAGCTTCGGACTCAGGATAGAAGCAACGATTTCCGTTCCGTCAAGGCATCCTCCATATCGAAGTATGATTCCCACACCGACTCCTAAAATAAGACCTCCGAAAGTGACTGCCAGAAGATGATCCTGAGTGATGGCAGGAGTCGTTTCGAAAAAACCGACTGCCACGGCAAATACAGTCATGGCATAAATGGCACGCACAACAAAAACCGTACCTCTTTTCTTCCAGCCCAGCAGTAAAAACGGAGCATTGAGAAGCCAGGTCAGGATACTGAGTTTGAAGCCTGTGAAATTCGCTGTTATCATTGAAACGCCGACTATGCCGCCGTCGAAGATCCTGTTGGGAGCAAGGAAATCTTCAATGGAAAAAGCTGCTATGATGGAACCTATGGTCAGCATTATGAAGCAATAGATATCATATAAGTGTGGTTTGTTTTTGAATTTATTTCTCGGCATCTATGGTACTCCCCTCTGTTAAATATCAGGTTCAATCGGTATGATTTTTCGATTTGACCTGATTAAAGTATAATCGTATATAGCAATTTTAGAAAGATACATACACATGCCTATTCTGCCTTACGGGCTTATGATATGAGGAAATCCGATGTTTGAACATATTTATTTTATAAAACAGGTATATACACCGCCTGTGTCATCTGCAAACTACAGAAATATATTTCCCTTCGAGCTGAATGAAGGAGATGCGAGTGATTTTTACGACAATATCGAAGACTCGTATTACAGGTTCCTGAATAACGGCAGCTTCTATCTTAACGGAAAGGTCAGGATGGTTCCTTACTATCCTGCATCAAAAGAGGTTGAGGATAAGCTTCTTTACATAGAGTCATTTTCCATTTTTTCAGTGCTTGAGCATTATTATACAGAGAGAAGGAATCTGAATTCCTACCTCCTTATGTACACGGTCAGAGGAAAAGGAAAGCTTCAGTACAAGGGAAAGGCCTATACTCTTGAAAAGGGAGAAGGCTTCCTTATTGACTGCAATATACCACACAGATATGAGACCGTTGGAAAGGAATGGGTGCATTGGGATCTGCATTTCAACGGTGGTATGGCAGGACTTTTATACAGCGAATACGCAAATCTGAATAAGGTAAAGTTTATTCCCTCCTCCGAAACCGAGTTCATGAGGAGTATGGAGAACCTTATAAGCAGCTATGAAACCTTCAGCAGATGCAGGGATCTTCTTATATCATATAAACTGGAAGGTATCATCATGTCCCTGATAGTAAATGCAGAAGAGTTTGAGAATGGCGATAATGATCTTCCCGAGGACATGAAGTACCTTATCTGCTACATGAATAACAATTATATGCATTTGCTGAGTCTTGACCAGCTGGCGGAATTTGTAGGCATCAGCAAGTTTCAGCTGATACGTGTTTTCCGAAAGTATATGGGTGTCACGCCTCAGGAGTACCTCATACGGCTCCGCACCAGAAAGGCAAAGGAACTGCTTGAAACAACAGACATACCTGTGAATAAAATAGGCTGCATAGTGGGAGTGGAAAATTCAAACTACTTTTATCATCTGTTCAAAAAACGCTTTGGGAAGACTCCAAAGGAATACAGGAAGGAGCACCGTAAGGAATGAAGCTCCGCAACATTGTATATCAATAGCGCAATATAATACATTTTTTCTCCTTGGATAATCCATTATAGTATCTCCATCAAGTTCCGGGACAAAAAAAGACCTGTAGAAAAGGGAGAAAGGTGGATTGTTTTGTACTACTACTTGGAGGAGAAAAGTTTAATGAAAAGGGATTTGTCCGTTGATGCAAAGATCAGCGTTCCCGAAAGGCTGAGCTATACCTGCGGAAATATCGGTAACTGTATAGGTCTTGCTATCATCAGTATGTACATGATGTACTACTATAAGGATATACTGCATATCAATGCCGGTATGATAGCAACCATCATGCTGATTTCCAGGGTGTTTGACGGTGTCACAGATATATTTATGGGATGTGTTGTAGACCGTACACATTCCAAAAAAGGAAAGGCAAGGGTGTGGCTTCTGCGAGGTGCTGTTCCTTATATACTTTCGGTCATCGGAATATTTTTCGTGCCATCAGTTGCAAGCGATATGGTTAAGTACATTTACATCTTTGTAATGTACAATCTTGCCAATGCTGTCTTCGGAACGGTTGTAAACACAGCCTACAATTCCATGAACAGCCTCATCACAAAGAATTCCTATGAAACGGGAATTCTCGGAATCTTCGGTATGGTGGGTGCCATGGTGGGAACAAATCTTGTGGGATCATATGCACTTAAGATCATCGATATGTTCGGTTCCGGTGAAAGAGCATGGCATTTGGGAATTACACTTATCGGTATGATAGGTCTTTTGTTCCTGCTTATCTGTTATTCAGGAGTTCGTGAACGTGTTACAGAGACTCAGGAGCAGATGGAGAATCCGCTTCCGGTAAAGG
The DNA here is from genome assembly GCF_002007235.1 of Oribacterium sp. C9. Lineage (GTDB taxonomy): Bacteria > Bacillota > Clostridia > Lachnospirales > Lachnospiraceae > Oribacterium. The sequence goes on along the minus strand of NZ_MUHW01000017.1, from coordinate 18,581 downwards.
TCATCGTAAAAAATCTTCTTAAAAATAAATACTGGCTCATGGTCGGCCTTTCTTATGTGCTCATCATGTTTTTCAACGGCATATATTCAACTTCCCTTCTTTACTACTGTAAGGGCGTTCTGGGAAGCACAGATTATATGACTTCCATCATGAATATGACTGCCATGCCACAGATCGTGGCAACTATATCAGCTGCATTTTTTGTAAAAAAATTCGGTAAGGGCAACACCTTCAGAATAGGTAATGTGATCCTTATAGCGGGGTTCCTGATCCGTGCCCTGGCGGGTCCAAGACCTGATGTTCAGATCTTCTGCGGACTTCTTTATGGTGTAGGATATGGTCTTGCAACATCCGAGATACTCGGTATGCTTGCGGATACAGTTGAATACGGACTCTGGAAGACAAATGTGAGAATCGTAGGAAGTGCTTTTGCAGTAATGTCATTTGCGGCTAAGATAGGAAACGGACTGGGAAGTTCCGTTGTTGGCTGGCTCATCGAGTGGAGCGGGTACAATGCTGACACACTGGTTCAGAGCAGAACCGCGGTTTTATCCATAACTGCCTGCTCGGTATATATCCCCCTTGTCATGACAGTGGTAATGCTGTTCATCATGTTCTTCTACAATCTTGATAAGAACTTCGCGCAGATAATTCTCGATAACAAGAAGCGTGAAGAAAATCGTAGTGTGGAAGGCTGAATAGAGTGAAAAATGGGATTTCGGTATTATTTGTGCCATCGATCCGGGAGGAATGGAGATCAATATGAAGATTTATGATGTAAGGGTGGAGTACAGACACGAACCCCTGGGAATAGACATTGAAAGTCCCCGTTTTTCGTGGAAGATAGAAAGCGCGGAAAAAAACACTGTACAGAGAGCTTATCATATCAGGGTCACCGAACTTACACCATTTAAAGAAGAAAAGGGAGTTGTCTTTGATACGGGAGAAGTTCTTTCGGATGAATCGATACATATAAGATATGAGGGAGAAGCCTTACGGGAATGTACGTTATACAGAGTTGATATCGCCGTAACAGACAACCATTCGGAGAAAGGTGAAGCCGTAACATATTTTGAGACCGGTCTTATGGAGCCTCAAAATATGAAGGCAAAATGGATAACAGCTCCTGTGACCTATGAAGGTACAGCCTGTCCTGTATTTGCCCGCAGGTTCAATGTTTCGCCCCAAATAGTCCGCGCAAGGATCTACGCATCCGCACTCGGAATATATGAGATGAGTTTAAACGGAAAAAGGGTAGGGGATGCTTATCTCACACCCGGCTGGACTAATTACCATAAGCGTATCCAGTATCAGACCTATGATGTTACTGAAATGATAGTCGGAGGTTTTTGTGACTGTGAGATCACCATTGCCGACGGATGGTACAAAGGACCATACGGGGTGGAGTCAAAGCCTTGTCTCTACGGAGACAGGACAGCTGCAATAGCAGAGCTTCATCTGGACTATGAGGACGGAAGCAGTGAGGTCATATGCACTGACAGCAGTTGGGATGTTTTTGAACATACCATACGCTTTAGCCAGATATATATGGGTGAAGTCATAGACAGCAATTGTAAGCCTGTAAGTCATGGAAAAGCAGAGGTTCTTCAGCACAGCAAAAGTATCCTTGTGGCACAGGAAGACGAATACGTAAAGAAAGTAAAAAGGATACCCTGTAAGAGATATCTGGTAACACCAAAGGGAGAAAAGGTCCTTGACTTCGGACAGAATATGGCAGGCTTTGTGGAGTTCAAGGTCCAGGGAACAAAGGGGCAGAAGATAACTCTTCGCCATGGAGAAACTCTGGACAAAAACGGAAATTTTTACTCTGAAAATCTTCGCGCTGCCAGAGCTATGGATGAGTTTATCTGTGACGGAACTGAGCAGGTATTCAGACCTCATTTCACATATCATGGATTCAGGTTCATTGCTGTTGAGGGAATGGATGAGATCCACCCCGAGGACTTCACAGCCGTTGTACTTCATACCGACATGGATGAGACTGGAAGCTTCAGATGCTCCGACGAAGACATTAACAGACTACAGAGCAATATTCAGTGGGGAGAAAGAAGTAACTTCGTTGATATTCCGACGGACTGTCCTCAGCGTGATGAGCGTATGGGCTGGACCGGAGATGCACAGGTCTTCTGTAAAACAGCCTCCTTCAATATGAATACAGCCCTGTTCTTCACCAAGTGGCTTCATGATCTCAGGAGTGAACAGACCATGGAGTTTGGTCCGCCCCATGTGGTTCCGAACATCTGGGGAGATAAGGATGCTGCAGCAGCCTGGTGCGATGCGGCAACCATCATTCCCTGGACCATGTATCAGGTCTACGGAGATAAGAGGATACTGGAAGAGCAGTATGACAGCATGAGGGACTATGTAGACTACATCACTGCACACACAAACCGGGAGAACGGGCTCTGGCAGTACGGTTTCCAGTATGCGGACTGGCTGGCTCTTGACAAGGAGGAATGCTCGGACAGAGTTGGGGCAACAGATATATATTTTGTTGCCAATGCTTTCTACGCATATTCTGCGATGCTTGTGAGCAGAGCGGCAGAGGTACTGGGTAAAGACGATGATCACCGGAAATATCTTGAACTTCATGACAGGATAGTAAGGCTCTTTCAGGATGAATATATAACAAAGAACGGAAGACTGGTCAGCGAGACTCAGACAGGATTGGTGCTTGCCCTTCAGTTCGATCTTATAAAGGAAGAACACAGGAAAAAGATCGCTTCTTCCCTGGAGGAAAACATCAAAAGGCATAATAACCATCTGACTACAGGTTTCGTGGGCACGCCATATATCTGCCATGCGCTGTCTGATAACGGGCTTCATGAGCTTGCGGGAGTTCTTCTTTTGAACGATGATTTTCCGTCCTGGCTTTATTCCGTGAAGATGGGGGCAACCACAATCTGGGAGAGATGGAATTCCGTGAAACCTGATGGCAGTTTTGATGAGTCGGGAATGAACAGCCTGAATCATTACGCTTATGGCTCTATAGGTTCATGGATGTATGAGAAGCTTGCAGGTATTCAGCCTGATGCTCCGGGATATAAGAAGTTCAGAATTGCACCACGCCCCATAAAAGGAATCGACAGCGCTGAGGCATCCTTCGAGTCGCCCTATGGTCTTATAGTGAGCTCATGGAAAAGGGAGAATGATGTTTTCTCTCTCGATATAGAAGTGCCTTCAAACACGGAAGCAACAGTTGTGCTGCCGGGCGGAGCTGAAACAGTGAAAGTCGGCTCCGGAAAATGGCATTTTGAATAAATATAATATGGTGTCTTGATGCTGACAGATAGTGTTAGGTTACCTTAACCAAAACGGAATAGAAAAATCCGGGAGTTGAAATCTCCCGGATTTTTGTAACCATAAATCAATATACTTTCGTTTAACTGCGCTCAATATAAATCATGGAAGAAATAGTAAATTGCATAATAGCAACCAGTGAGGCTAAATAACTGCCTTAGCTCTCTCATATGCTTCATCAGGTATTCCGATATCTTCAACGAAAATCTTTCCGCTGTACTCTTTTCCGGCGCCGGTCACGAGACCTGTTTTGTTTCTTCCGAAAGTTATCGTTACGTCAGCTTTTATCCCGGCCCCCATGAGCTCGCCGGAGTCTGTATCGATGCCTGATGGCGCATCGATGGCTATGGTGATGCCGTGTTTGTGAGCATTGGCCTCATCCATAAAGCTCTTGTAGATGCCGTAGACTGGGCGGTGAAGACCTATCCCGAAGATGCCGTCAATGCAAATGTCTGAGTCCGGGAGATCGTCACCCTCCCTGTAGATCACTGCTCTTCCCAGAAGCTGCTGATAGTGGAACATCTGATAAAGAAATTCCCAGCTTGCTTTTTCGATGCTTCCTATGACCCAAACCACAGGATCGTACCCTGTTTCCTTCAGCATTCTTGCCACAGCTACAGCGTCGGCTCCGTTGTTGCCTACTCCCGCCAGCACCAGTATGCGGGCCTCCCGGGCGTAAGTATAGTGCCGGTTCACATATATGGCGACCTTGGAGCTTGCGGTCTCCATAAGATCAAGGGACTTAAATCCCATTTCCTGCATGGCTATCTGATCTGCCTTTTTTGCGACAGTTCCTGTTATTATTTCGGACATAATATGCTCCTTATCTTTAAGAGTCAAATACTATTATATGAAATAAGGTGAGTTATACTATATTTTTTTATAAATGAATAGAGATTTATCTGAAGTTGATAGATTGCATTAAATACAGGGATACAGACTGGTACACTGAGACTCTCAGATAGTACCGGTCTATTATTATATCATTTTTTTTAAACCGGAGAGGAGAATCAGAAGACTTTATCGATTAAAGCTCAAGGATTGCGAATAACTCCAATCTTACAGATCTGTAAGACTGGAGTCATATTCATTTAAGGTAGGGCGATTAAGATTGTACATATAAGCGAACAAAGTTTTGAAGGGAGAATTAATTATGGTCGCATTAATCGGTTTTCTGATGATAATCGCAATCGTTGCGCTTCTCTTGAAGGGCAAGATGTCACCGATAGTCGTACTGGCAGTCGTTCCGGTGATAGCAGCGCTGATCTTAGGATACAGCCCGCTTGATATTGCAGATTTCATCAAAGAAGGAATCAAAACCACAACAAGCAACGGTATCCTGTTCATTTTCTCGGTTATCTATTTCGGAGTTCTTTCCGACACAGGTCTCTTTGACGTTATAGTTAACTGGCTCGTTAAGAAGGCAGGGAACAATGTTATCGCAATCACAGTAGCCACAGCACTTGTAGCTACTATCGCCCACCTCGACGGAACAACAGCAACAACTGTTCTCATTACTATTCCGTCACTCTATCCAATCTACAAAAAAATGAATATCGACCCGAAGATCCTTCTGTGCATCACAGGAGCATGTATGGGTGTTATGAATCTTCTTCCATGGGGAGGACCTACAGCAAGAGCAGCAACTGTTCTTCAGATGGATGCCAATGAATTATGGCACATCCTCATCCCTATCCAGGTGGCAGGTTTCGTTATCAATATCGCGCTTGGTGTTCTTCTCGGAATGTACGCCATGAAGCACGGTGCAGGTGCCGGTAAGGGCGAGGCTGTTGAGGTTGATGAGAAGGCAGCAGCAGAGGCTGATGCATTAAGAAAGTCAAACCCGTTCCTTATCTTTAACCTCATCCTTACAGTCGGCGTAATTGCTATACTTTCAGCAGGTCTTGCAACAAGCTATGTTGTTTTCCTTGTGGCACTCTGTATCTTACTTGCAGTGAACTATCCTGATCAGAAGCTTCAGGACAAGCTCATCAAGAAGCATGCTCCGGCAGCTCTTATCATCTCTGCAACACTTTTTGCAGCAGGAGCCATGGTAGGTATCTTCGATGGAACCGGAATGCTTACAGAGATGGCCAATGCCATCATGGGAATCATTCCTTCAGCTCTCGGAAGATTCATTCATATCATCTTCGGTATTCTGGCACTGCCTCTCGGTCTTTGCGTTGGTACAGATGCATATTTCTACGGTATCATGCCACTGGTTATGCAGGTTGGTGAAACATACGGTGTAGCGTCCCTCAGCACAGCTCTTACCATGGTCATCGGAAAGAACATCGCGCTGATGGTAAGTCCTCTTGTTCCGGCAACATTCCTGGCTATCGGACTGACAAACACCGAACTGAAGGATCATATGAAGTTTTCAATCCCCCTGTATTATGTGATCAGTCTGTTGATGTTGCTCCTTGGCATCATCTTTGGCATCATACCTCTCTAAGGAGAGTTTCCCCGCGGCACCGAAAGGTGCCGTTTTTGCATATATATGATATAGTGAGAAAAAAAGAAACAGGTAGAAACTATGGCAAAAGAAACAATACTTGTAGTTGATGACGAAGCTCCTATCAGACAGGCGATACAGGCGGGCTTTATGGGAGAAGGAATAGATGTGGACGAGGCGGCAGACGGAGGAGAGGCACTTCAGATGCTGGAAAAGAAGCATTACAGCCTCGTGATCCTTGATGTTATGATGCCTGATGTTAGCGGATATACGGTACTTCAGAAAATGAGAGCTTCGGGTGACCACACTCCTGTGATGATGCTTTCCGGAAAGTCTGATGAAGTGGACCAGGTACTGGGTCTTGGATTCGGTGCCGACAGCTACCTGACGAAACCATTCCGTATAAGTGTGCTTATCCAGAATGCAAAGGCACTTATCAGACGTACCCGTGAATACAGTGTTCAGGTTCAGGAGATAAGAAGAGGCCCCTTTGTGGCAGATACTCTCCGTATGGAATGTTTTAAGAACGGTCGTGAGCTTAATCTTACAGGAAGAGAGCTGACCCTGTTCAGATTCTTCATGGAGCACCCGGGACAGGTATTCACCAAGGAGCAGCTGTATCAGCATGTGTGGAACGAAGCTGCGGTGGATGACAACACCATCATGGTTTACATCAAAAGAATAAGGGACAAGATAGAGGATGACCCGAAGAATCCTGTATATCTTAAGACCATCCGCGGAATAGGCTACAGATTTGACGGGGAGTAGAGTCATGGGCAAACATAAGGAATCCCTGAACATCCTGCTGTTGGTGCTTTTATCCATCTGTGTGGTGTTTGTAGACATTTACAGCTACAGAGTTTACCGGGAAAAGCTTATACGCTCGGAGCAGAAACAGCTTCTGGCCATGGCGGAGACCATTGGAGAGAGTCTGAACAACACGATAATCAGTGAACTGACAAAGATCGATTATTTCTTTTCGGGCAATGAGATCCCATCGGCAAAGCAGCTGGAAAATTCAGTCAGAGAATATCAGGAAAAGAACAGTACCGTCTTTGATTCAATAACCGTAAGTGAGGGAACTGAGGCCGGGGATGCTGTGATAAGCGGAAAACATCTTTCCGGCAGCGGCTGGTATGTACTTGAAATAAATAAAGATGTGGAGACCGTGGATGGCATCTTCAGACTAATGTTTCTGATGGATCTCAATGTGATATATCGTCGTATAGTGGCCCCGGTGAAGATAGGTAATGGAGGCTACTCTGTAGTCAAGGACAAAAACCTCGCCATCATCATGCATCATGCCAAAAACCAGATAGGTATGGATGCCATCTATGACAGAAAGGAACAGTATCCGGAGCTTGATCTGTCCAGTCTTGAAGACTGGCTGAATCTTCAGAGAAACAATGATAAGGGCATGAGCGTCATCGATACCTTTGTATGGGATGATCCTGACATCGCCCCGATAAAGCGTATCGTTGCCTTCACGACTGTAGACATACTGGAGGAACGATGGATAGTTAATTCTACTCTACCCATGAATGAGCTGGATGAACCTCTCTCGGATATGCTGGCAGTTATCCTGACATTAACAGGCGTGTATTTTTTTATTGTTGCAGCAGTAGTGATCCTGATAAACCGTACCCGTATGCGATCCGAGTCTCAGAAAAATGAGATCAAGTACCTGAGAGAAATAAATCAGGGAATGGAAGAGGTGGCGAGACAGAAGGACGAACTGAGACATTATCAGAGGATAGAGTCCCTCGGCATGATGGCGAGCCATATCGCCCATGAGTTCAACAACTATCTGACACCTGTAATGGTATACGCGGAGCTTCTGGAGAATGATCCGGAGACCGGAGAGCGTGGAAAAAAGATGGCAGGGGAGATACTTCAGTCAACAGACAGAGCAGCTTCATTATCGAGGGAGCTTTTGGACTTTTCGAGACAGGATTCAGGGGCGGATCTCGGACCTGTAAACCTGAGGACTGATACAGAGGCTGCGGTGGAAGTCATAAAAAGACTGACGCCGAAAAAGATAGAGTTTTCTTCTAAAATAATGTCTCAGGATATGACTGTACTAGCCAGAGACGGCATGATGCAGCATATACTTATGAATCTCTGCAAAAACGCTTTTCAGGCCATGGAAAAGAGTGAGCGAAAGAAACTGGATATAGTTCTGAAGCGGACCGGGGAAGGTGCTGTACTGACAGTTTCCGATACCGGTGTGGGAATTTCAAAGGACGCGAAGAATCGTATCTTTGAACCCTTCTATACAACAAAGGGATCCCATCACGGAACAGGACTTGGTCTATCTGTGGTGAGAAATATCATGCATTCACTCGGGGGAAGCATCAGTGTTGAAAGTGAACAGGGGGGCGGTACGGTTTTTTCACTTTTCTTCCCTGAGATTAGTAAGGCTAAAGAAAAGAAGGCTGAAGGAATAAGAAAGCTGGTTTATATTGATAACGATAAACAATTCCTGGATGAACTTGAGCAGGAGGTGAAGTCCCGTACCAGAAACAGTGAGACCCTTCAGAAGAGCATGGAGATATCCTTTACGACCGAGGAAATGCAGCTTCTTTCCAGACTTCAGAAGGATCCGAAGTGCTGTGATATCCTTGTCGTAAGCTACACTCTGGACAGTATGAACGGCATAGAGTTTCTGGAGATCGTCAGAAGACTTAACCCTGATATCTGCCTGATTCTCGCGTCAGGGAGCGATGACGCGGATCTTCAGTGGTATGTGAACAACAGGATCATTGACAGGATCATCATGAAGGATAAGCTGCTATCGGAGCTGGATAAACTGTCATAAACTGATGCAGACGTTTATCAGTGACACGATGGAGATGCATTGATTGTACGTTATGTGCTATTTCAAGTATAATCGTACATATAAATTTTCGATTAAGTGCTGATATCAATAAATGATAAGGAGGGGAACTATGCTGGAGATAGGAACAAAGGCACCGGAGTTTACATTACCGGATCAGAACGGAGAGATGCGTTCACTGACAGATTACAGGGGGCAAAAGGTCATCTTATATTTTTATCCCAAGGATATGACTTCGGGATGCACGAAGCAGGCATGCGCATTTGGTGAACTGTATCCGCAGTTTCGTGAGAAGGGAGCTGTGGTTCTGGGAGTAAGTAAGGACTCCGTGGCATCTCATAAAAAGTTTGAGGAAAAGTACGGTCTTCCGTTTACACTTCTTTCAGATACGGAGTTAAAGGTCATTCAGGCCTACGATGTATGGAAGGAAAAAAAGAATTACGGTAAAACATATATGGGCATAGTCCGCTCTACTTATCTAATTAATGAAGAAGGAATCATCGAAAAGACCTTCGATAAGGTAAAGGCTGCGGAGAATCCGATGCAGATGTTCAAGTCGTTAAGCGAATGACAACTGAGGACAGCGATAATAAAAAAGCCGGGTCAGATTCTGATCCCGGCTTTTGTGGTTTATGTAAGTACTATAACTTCCTGAAGTTTTTTAATGATGTATTCTCGGTCTTTTCCTTTTACTCCCAATGCAGAGAGTGCTCTTTCAACGGTCCATTTCTCATTTTCCATCAGATTTATGATATCCTGAATTTTGCAATCCAGCGCATATTGCTCTGCATATTTTTTTGCGTATCTTTGAACTTTCTCACACATGATACCCCGTCCTTTCTTTGTCTCTTTAAAATGTCTGAGACCACTTGCCAGTTCATTAAAGTGCATTTCTGTTGATGACTTGGCGTGAAAATCCTCGATCAATTTACCGATTTTGTCGTGCCCTTTGTATTTTCCGTTGACATAAACTATGTGTGAACCATCATTAAAATTCTCGTTTGTGTCAAGCACCTTTCTTTCTATTCGGTACATCGGAAGTCCTGCACTAAATTTATCATATCTGTATATGAAAATCACATAGGAATCTTATCCGTGAAAACAAGTGTCATAAGATCGTCATCAAATAGATCCAGTCCGTCAACGATTTTGTCGAGATCAGTTCCGGATGGAACTATAGTTTCTACATCCTTGTATGTGTTCAATTTTTAACTCCGTATATTTACTATAACATTGGGGATATCCATATAGAATTATCTATGAGTTGATTTAATTCATTTTTCAGAAATATACCTAGGATAACAGAATAATCCTATAGGACATAAGTTTCACGATTATTGTACAAAAATCTGTCTACGGAAGAATGATATCAAAAAAGGGTCGGTTTTCATATAGTCTAATATAAGACTATATCGCAGTGTCATTTTAATAAGTGCAGGATTTTTGAAGTAAATCTAAATGAACATGTAATCAAGTATCAGAAAAATAAATAATTATACAGTCTATTCTTTGCATACTTTGCTGGTTGGATTGTCGTAGCAAAACGATATATAATAATGGCAAATATTTTCATTGTGATTGAAAATATAAAAATATTATTTAAAAATTTCAAAAAATAAAAAAGATCTGACTTTCGCCAGATCTTAATTAACCGCACAATGCGGACAAATGTAATTTCGGATAAATCCTTATTTGAACTCACCTTGTAAATTACATTTATATTTTAGATTAATAGGTAATATTTTTCAAAATAGTTTTGTACAGACAGAACGGAGTATATATGAAGATCATCATATCCCCGGCAAAAAAGATGCGGGATGCCAGCGATATAATGGAAGCAAGGGACCTTCCTGAATATCTTGATAAGGCAGAGCATATAAAGGAGTGGATACAGAAGTTAAGCTACGAAGAAAAGAAGAACCTGTGGAAGTGTAATGACAGGATCGCCGAGCAGAATGAACTTCGATTTAAAGAGATGAATCTTCGTGAAAATCTAACTCCGGCGCTTCTTTCCTATGACGGTATCCAGTATCAGTACATGGCTCCGGCTGTATTTGAGGATGGCCAGAATGATTATGTCGAATCGCATCTCAGAATACTTTCGGGATTTTACGGAGTTCTGAGACCTTTTGACGGAGTCACACCATACCGTTTGGAAATGCAGACGAGGGCACGGGTTGATGACTTCAAAGATCTCTATGACTATTGGGGAGAAAGTCTTTACAAAGCAGTCATAGATGAAAGTCGTCTCATCATTAACCTTGCATCCAGAGAATATTCAAAATGTATAGAGAAATATCTGACGCCTGAGGACAGATTCATCACCTGCATCTTTGGAGAACCTGAAAACGGGAAGGTGGTACAAAAAGGTGTATATGCCAAGATGGCTCGTGGTGAGATGGTACGATATATGGCATCGGTAAATGCAGAAACCGGGGATGACATAAAGGGATTCAACTGGAGTGGATATAAGTTCTCGGAAGAACTGTCAGGAGATAATGAATACATATTTTTAAAAGGATAAGATAAGCATTATTTTTTGCAATCAAGGTAAAAATAACCCATTGTCAAAAGTTTGGCACATCGATTATAATCACTCATTGTTACGCTAAAAGTTCAAAATTTAAGAGAAAATATAAGTTTTCGATTTGGGCTTTCAGCAGGATAAAACATAGGTGGTAGAAGATGAGAAGGGTTATATCGAAGGTTATTATAGTTTCGTTACTGGGGGCAAGTTTGAGTGGCTGCGGAGTCATAAACAGATTTACCGGTTCCTCCGATAGTGCATTTGAAAAAATAGAGCCGGTCACAGCAGGAAGCAAGATATATGATTCTGAAAGATCGGATGACATTCTGCTGAAGGTAAAGACTGCTTTGGATGACGAAGCAGAGCTTATGACCCAGGATGAAGCCCTGGAGCTTGAATATACAAAGGACGATGGAAAGCATAAGGTCATCAAGTACAGAACCAGAAAACTGCATGATGGCAATGCCTACATTAGTAAAGATATATATACATCTTTGAACGATATAGATAAAGAGGGGCATGTGGTTGAGTATATACTCAGCGACAAGGTTACACATACAAAAGAAGTTGTAGGAACCAAGGCCGATCTTAACACTGTAGACTGGGAAAACGGACGTAGTGAAACTGAACCTTCCGACATAGTTAACAGTGAGCTCAAGATGATACTTGATAAAGCAGACATCGATAACAGTGAGGTCAGTGTGGTCGATAAGGGCGGAGAAGAGCTGTATAGTGTTAACTGTCTCATCGGAATAGAAGATGCCCTTAGTATCATGGGATTACAACCCGAAGCTTTTGGTTTGAATAAAGATGAGATCGGTAATTATAAGTGCACTATAAGTGTATATGCAGATAAGGAAGACTATAGTATAGCCGGCTACGATTTCAATCTGTCCGGTTTCTTTGACAGATATTACAAAATAGCAGATGGTCTCGATAACTTTGAAGTGACTCTTTGCAAGTTTACGAATGCCATCAATTACAGCGATAAATATTCTGAGATTGCTATGGCCAGATTTGAATAACGGTTGGGGGCGGTCCTGAAAAATAGATGATGTGAGCGGCAAAGGTCTTTGCCGCTCATTTTTTCTGCCCTTTAAATATTTTGTCTTTCTCCTTAAATTTATGCTCACAATGTCTATGTATGGTATAATATACAATATTAGACATTTTAAGGAGGGGTACTATTATGGGCAAAAGAGAGAAGCGTAATGTCATAGTAGGTCAGTCCGGAGGACCGACAGCAGCTATCAACTCATCACTGGCAGGTGTGTTCAGAACTGCAAAGGACAGAGGCTATAAAAAGGTCTATGGAATGCTTCATGGTGTACAGGGACTTTTGGAAGGTCGTTACATCGATCTTTCAGAGCATATACAGACAGGACTTGATGCAGAGCTTTTGAAGAGAACACCGTCCGCATATCTCGGATCATGCCGATATAAGCTTCCTAACATCAGTGAAGACAAGGAAGTTTATGAGAAGATTTTCCAGATCCTGGATGAGCTGGAGATCGACTGCTTCATCTATATCGGTGGAAATGATTCCATGGATACCATCAAGAAGCTTTCGGATTACGCTATCATCACAGGCTCAGAGATCCGTTTTGTCGGATGTCCGAAGACTATTGACAATGATCTCGCATTGACAGATCACACACCGGGATATGGCTCGGCTGCGAAGTATATCGGAACATCTGTAAAGGAGATCATCAGAGACGGATGGAGTCTGGAGACAAAGAACGGACAGATCATCGTCGTTGAGATCATGGGACGTAATGCGGGATGGCTTACCGGTGCAGCAGCGCTTTCAAAGGGCGAGGACTGTGACGGACCTGACGCTATCTATCTTCCTGAGCTCGATTTCGATGTAGAGCTTTTCGTTGAAAAATGCAGAGAGCTCCTGAAGAAAAAGAGATCAGTTGTTATCGCTGTTTCAGAGGGGATACACACTAAGGACGGAACATATATAAGTGCGCTCGGAAACACAACTGAATATGTAGATGCGTTCGGACATAAGCAGCTTACCGGAACAGCCAGATATCTCTGCACAGTTCTTTCTAAGGAGATCGGTTGCAAGACCAGATCCATAGAGCTTTCAACTCTCCAGAGAGCAGCCAGCCACTGTGCATCACGTGTAGATATCCTTGAAGCTTACGAGGTAGGCGGTGCAGCCATGAAGGCGGCTGATGAAGGCGACAGCGGACAGATGGTCGTTATCAGAAGACTTTCCGATGATCCTTATCAGGCAGGAACTGAGGTTAAGGACGTACATAAGATCGCAAATGATGAGCGTCTGGTTCCGAGAGAGTGGATAACAGAGGATGGTACTTATGTTACAAATGAGTTCATAACCTACGTAAGACCGCTGATCCAGGGCGACGTTGCACCTATCATGGTTGACGGTATTCCGAGACACCTCTTCGTGCCGGGATATCAGGAACTGCTGTGATTTTTGACACACACATCTTAATATGCAGATGCTGTCTTGACCGGTGAGAGTTTACGGAAGTGCAGCAGGCTGGCGATTCGATTTTTTTCTGATTCTGAGAGATTCACATCATCTGATGTGGATCTCTTTTTTGCGTTTTTCATCTTGTACCGGTGAGCGCAAGACGAAAAACGCGAAACCGAACTTTTAGGTCAGCTGAGCCTTTATTTTATATAAGTAAAAGCCGACAAATATAGAGAGGAGGGTGGGACCATCGTTTCATTTACTCTGTTTTTAGAGTCCATTATCTGTGAGAGACAAAAGTCTGTGTCTCACATAAATGATGCGGAGCACACACGTTAGTGTTCAAATTGCAGCATAGATTTAGTTTTTGAAAGGTTGAGAGATATTTTGAAAGACAGAAATAAAACAAAAAAATCCATTATATCTTTTTTCTTTATTCTGCTGGCTGTGTTGTGCTTTGTCTCAGCGACGTCGGCAGCAGATATAAATGAGGAAGGGGTTCTGTTGAAAGTGGGAGTGCCTACAGACAGGTGTCCTGTGTTCTATCGTGATATGGAAACAGGGGAAATAACAGGAATAGGTGCGGATCTCATCAGTCTTTCGGCCAGAAATGCAGGGTATAGAGTAGAGCTTACAGAGATAAAAGAAGAGACTCTGAAGGCGGCGCTGGATAATAAAGAGTATGATATCGTTATGCCGTTTGGAAGTGCCATAACCAGTGCATCGGGAGCAGCCTCCATAGTAACGGATAATTTGATTCAGACTCCATTCACACTCGTGACAGAAGAAAAAAGAAGATTTCCTCCTTTAAATGCGGCGAAAGTCGGAATGCTGAAGTCTCTTAGCGGAGGTGCTGAGACGGTACATCAGCTATATCCGGGAATGGAGATAACTCTTTATCAGAATATGGCGCAGTGTGTACAGGCGCTTCATGATGGAGAGGTCGATGCATTACTGCATAACTCATATGTATGGAGCTATATATTGCAGAAACCATCTTATTCCAATCTTTCGGTGCAGCCATCGGCCATGTTCTCCATGGACTTTCGTGCAGGAACATTGGACGATTTAAAAGGCAGGGAAATCATAGACAGGCTAAATGCCGGAATAGCTGAGATGAAGGACACTCAGGTACAGGCTATAGTTCTGGATTATACATCCCGTAGACTTTACAAGTACGATTTTTATGATTATCTGTATGAATACGGACTGGTTTTAGGTTTAGCTGTACTTCTTATCATTTCTTTGCTTATAATCTTTGTGATGAAGCAGCATGCCATTCATCTGGAACAGGAAGAAAAGATGCGTCAGCTGATCGATTATGATGCACTGACCGGAGTATGGAGTCTCAAGGGGTTCAGGAAACGAGTAGAGGAAATTTTACAGGCACATCCGGATATCCCGTATTTTATATCCTATAACAACATAAGGAATTTTAAATTTATAAATGATAGTTTCGGTATGGAGGCCGGAGATGAGCTGCTCAGGTTCTGGGCAGAAACCTCACTTAAAGTGCTTGGAGAAAATGAAGCTATAGGGCGCATAGAAGGAGACCATTTTGTTGTTCTCAGAGAGATACGTGGAGAAGAAAAGTTTATTGAGGACGAGAATAATGTCTTAAACTCTGTTAAAAACTTCTTCGTAAATCGAGGAAAGGATCAGAGTGTTCAGATCTGCAGCGGTATTTATGTGCTGACTCCTGCTGACTACCAGAAGATAGATGTGGATCATATGCTGGATTTTGCCAGAGTGGCAGAAAAAAGAGTTAAAGAGAGCGGAAGAGAGGGATATGAGTTCTATAATCCCAGACAATGGGAAAAAGGTAAAAGAACTTCTGATATCGTCAGCTGCTTTTCTCAGGCGCTTACGTCCGGAGAACTGAAGGTCTGGTATCATCCTCAGGTTGATTATGCTACAAGGACAGTTATAGGGGCAGAGGCACTCTGCAGATGGAATCATTCAAAGCTTGGCTGGATCTCTCCTGGTGAATTCATACCGGTGCTGGAAGAAGCTGGATATATATTTGACCTGGACTCTTATGTGTGGGAAACTGTCTGTAAGGATCTTAAACGCTGGAATGATCAGGGAATAAGAAGATCTGTGTCGGTGAATCTGTCAAGGAAAGATATCAGGGGTGATTTTGATATCGTTAAACATTTCTGTGATCTGATAAGCAGATATGAGCTTCAACCGGATCAGCTGAGGATAGAGATAACCGAAACTGCCTATGTGGAAGAGGGAGAGATCCTTGCCGATACCACAAAGAGGCTTGAGGACGCTGGGTTCATGGTGGAAATGGATGATTTCGGCAGCGGTTACTCATCCCTTCATATGCTTAAAGAGATCCCTGTAGATCGTATCAAACTTGATCTTCACTTTCTTGAGGGAAAAGGAGATATGGAAAAAAGCAGGATCATCGTACGCTATATGATAAGGATGGTCCGCTCACTTGGAATGAAGCTTATTGCGGAAGGCGTAGAGGAAGCTGAACAGGCGGAATTTCTGCATTCCCTCGGATGCAAAGAAATGCAGGGCTTCTATTTCTATAAGCCTATGCCGACAGAAGAATTCGAAAAGTTAAAATGATGCGTACGCGCCACACGAATGTGTGGTGATGCTATAAGCGTGCAGCAAATTCTTTTGACGCTTTCATCTAAAATGAAACAACAGTAAGGAGTAAATGAAATTGGGTAAGAAACAAGTATCGGTGATTTGGAGCTATATCGCGGTGGTGCTGATCGCTATCACTGTGGCACTGTGCGTTGCGATGTATACAGTGATTAACACAAAAATAAATCTCGCAAAAGAGGAGGCTTCTCAGGCAGCAGTGACAGAAACTGTTCCTGAGACTTCGGTAGAAGTTGCCGATGTCAATGCATCTGAATCGGTGGCTGAAGCGGAAAATACTGATATCTCCGGTGTAAAAATGCTTACTTACTGGGAAAATTCAGCGCCTTTAAAACAGCAGCTCATCTCATATGTAGAGAGAGTCACAGACGAAAGTAACAGCAGTTTTATTCCTGTGGACAGACGTATAGCGGTTTTTGACCTTGACGGAACGCTTTTCTGCGAGACAGATCCTACCTATTTTTCTCATTCTTTGTTGCTGCATCGTATCCTTGAGGATGAGGGTTATAAAGACAGAGCGAGTAAATTTGAAAAGCAGACAGCAGATAAGCTCTTTAAGCATATTGAGACAGGAAAGGCCTATGAAAATCTCGATATGGATGTCAGCAAGTGTATAGGTTCGGCCTTTTCGGGCGTTACATTGGAAGAGTATGATAATTATGTACAGGCATTCAAGACGTTTCCGATGCCGGATTATGAAGGCTTGCTCCGGGGAGACGGATGGTATCTGCCCATGATTCAGGTGGTAAATTATCTGGAGGCCAATGATTTTACCGTGTACATAGTCAGCGGAACCGATAGATACATGGTCAGATCGCTGGTACACGGTTCACCGGTAAATGTTCCTGATTCACATATCATAGGCTCTGACAGAGATCTGATTGCCAGCGGACAGGGAGATAAGGGGGCGAAGGACTATAATTTTGTATCTTCGGACAAGCTCATCACAGGCGGCGATGTATTAACGGACAATATCCAGCTGAACAAGGTAAAGGCTATTGTCCGGGAGATAGGCATACAACCTGTTCTCTCCTTTGGTAACAGTACAGGAGACGCAAGTATGGCAGAGTATGTCATAACGGGAAACCAGTACGAAAGTCTTGCATTCATGCTTTGTTGTGATGATACAGAGCGTGAGAACGGAAACCTGAAAAACGCTGAAGAAATGAATAAAATGTGTATGGAACACAACTGGATCCCTGTATCCATGAAGAATGACTGGACAACGATATACGGTGACGGAGTCATGAAGAAGATTACTGTGGTGGATGCGGCAGGCTGAAATTCTTTTTTGTAAATGACAAATATAGATGCGTATGGTACGCTTGAATGAGTGAGGGGCAGTGCATTTGCCCCTCATTTCATATGATACGATACGAGGATATGTGAGACAGATTAAAAGAATACAGGTGATTAAGTATGGATACATTTATGAATATGGATCTTAGCTTCAAAACGATTTTTCCACTCATTATGGCGCTTGTCCTGATTTTTCTAGTGCCAGTTATGGCATCAAGACAGGGTATGAGTTACGGAGAATATGTCCTTTCTCTGTTCACAGGACGAAAGAGGCATTATGATGCTCTTGAAGAGGAGAAGAGGATAAGGAGCGGAGCAAAAAGAAAGGAGAGGCATCTGTTTAACGGAAAGCCCAATGAAATGATGCAGCTTCTTTCCACACTTCTGATCTTTGCACGTAGGAACAAACTGGGACTCGTTTATCCGGGTACAGTTGATAATGACGGAAAGATCGCATCCATCATGTGTTTTCTGGTGACCGGATCTAAGGTTTATGGAATCAACTGCTTTGGTTATGCCGGAGTGATAAATGAAGGCAGAGGGAAAAAGGACTGGAATCAGCATATTAACTACCGGGATGTTTCCATTCAGAGTCCTGTGATTATGGATGAGGTTCAGTACAGTCTGGTGCGTGATGCTATGGACAAGGCGGGTATGAAGGAAATACCTTTGGAAATAAAAGGAGTATTTACCAGCAGAGATGCGGTGTTGAACAACCCGGATTCCCGGAATGATGTAATGACTGTGAAAGGACTGTTGGATTATCTCCGGGATACCATAAAGGATGAGGAAGAACAGTTCGATCCATATGCTATAGCGAGACAGATGAAAAGCCTCGTGAAGGAGATAAAGCCTACTAAGAAAAGGTGACACAGCACTGTATCATTTTTAAGTATTATCATTGCGTGAGGAACGCAAAAATATAAAAGTATAGCGATCAGTTGAAGAGTTCTGACAGAGATGTCGGAACTTTTTTGCAGCATAAAAGTGTAGTTGTTAGAGAGCAATTGGTATGCTACCCGTCAAGCGGACAGTAAAAAATCAAAAAGTTCCCTACCGCCAG
>NZ_MUHW01000016.1 GCF_002007235.1 Oribacterium sp. C9 | reverse complement strand
TGCCAGTTTAAATTAATACTGTAAAATTAAAACACTTAAGAAAGCTTGGAAATCCTAGCTTTCTTTTTGTTATGAAAAATAACGTTAGGTTCACATTTGCAGCAACGTAGTGTCTTCTATATTACGGCAAGGAAAAGAAATAACGTTCTCGGGCGAATGCTGTTCAGCTTCCCACAAAGTAAGCTTTTGCTGCATGTTCAGCCAGCTTTCTGCTGATGTATTAGTTGCTTTCCCTACTATATTATAAATGTTCTTTAAGTAAAAACATGGTTGTTTTTACCTTTCGTGAAAAGGCTGGGATGCAAAAGTCCCGGCTTTTTTATTTTTTGATTTATATTAAAACCTTTAGTGCCGAATATAGTAGTGAATACTAAATTGTTCCATGTTCCTTATTAATCATTTTATTTTCTTTCATTAACAGCGAGTAGTGGCTGTTCCACCACTGCTCGCCCTCCTTTCTTTCAAAATAAATGGGCAAGAAAAAAAAGGGCTGCAGTACGAAATTATCATCGTATTGCAGCCCTTAAAACTGTACTGATAAAAACTTCTTGTATAAGGCTGCATAACACTCAGATTTTCTTGGAAGGTGCCATTCTTGAGCCTTCAAGTCATCAAGATACTACATTCCCTGAGTTGACCGCATTAAGGTACCTGCCATCCCATATGCCGTCCTTATCTACATAGCAGAAACCTCTGCCTTTCGTATCCTGAATATACGAGTCAGTCGCCATAAGACCCGATGAAGTGACATAGTACCACTTCTTATCTTTTCCAAGAATCCATGTACTTGTAGGCATAGCACCGTCCTTATTGACATAGTACCAGCTGGACTGTCCTTTGATCCAGGTATCAGTGAGCATTTCTCCGGTCTTGTTGTTGAAGAAATACCAGTGTTTCTTAGCGGGATTCTTTTTCTCAGGAATCTCTAACCAACCATGAGCATTCTTGCCATTAGCAAGACGATAGAACCACCTCCCGGCAGATTCCAGCCATGCAGGATAAGTTGTCTTTGGCTTCACGGTTTCAGCAGTGCCCTTAACTTCGTATATCCACTCAACATGGCCGATCTGAAGATGTCTCTTCGGATCGTTACCTACATAGAGTATTGCATCACCGACCTTGAGGATCTCAGGATTCATGATATGACCATTCTTAATGACAACAGGAACTTCCTCAAACTGTTTGCTCTGATAGATACCGGCAGTGTTAAGGGAAGAAACGGTATATCCGATCTCTTTTAAAGTAAGCATTCCTGAAGAGCTGCAATCAGAGTATCGGTAAAACTCTTTGGGAAATAGATGGTTATTCTAATCAAGAAAGCGTTAATCTATTCTTAAAAGAACCATTATTTGATGGTAAAACCTTTTGGGAGATTGAAAAACAAATCGAATGGGTTGATTATTAAAATACCGCATAGATGCGACCAAACATCTATGCGGCGAAATCTGAGGATACGAAAACCCTCCAAACAAGTAGACATCATTATATAACTAGTGATTATAGATAGTCAAGAATAGTTTTACGTCTTGATATGATTTATAACACACCCTTTTACCTGGAGGTTTTGTTATGAAGAAGATGCTTATTTCTGTATCGCTCTTGAGCTTACTACTTGCTGGCTGCAATAGAACCAGATACTACCTGGGCTTACAAATATTCCGACATTAATTGGATTGGGATCGTCGTAGATGGTAATCGCTGTTGATTCTCAGCCTGATTGCGTGTAGAATATATGTTATAGGCTGAGAATCAACAACAAAGGACAATACTATGATCGGAAGAGAGAAAGAAGTACAACTATTAAATGAACTGTATAATAGCGGTGAAGCTGAGTTTGTTGCTATTTATGGAAGAAGGCGTGTTGGTAAAACCTACCTGGTAAGTGAGACATTTGCCGGAAAGATGGCTTTTCATCACGCAGGTTTATCTCCTATAGAGCTTGATGAAAGTGCTGGAGGAACGCCTTTGCGTAAGCAACTTAAGCATTTTTATAATTCTCTTTTGTTACATGGAATGAAGAAGAGCAGATGTCCTGATAATTGGCTTGATGCGTTCCTTATGTTGGAGATGTTTCTTCAAGAAAAGGATAATGGGAAACGCCAAGTAGTGTTTTTGGATGAATTACCATGGATGGATACTCAAAAATCAGGATTTTTGACAGCTTTTGAAGGATTTTGGAATACCTGGGGATGCTTTCGAAAAAACCTGATGGTTATCGTATGTGGAAGTGCTACTACTTGGATAAAAAATAAGCTAATTGACAATCATGGTGGATTATATGGACGATTGACTGATGAAATTAAGTTATCACCATTTAGTTTAAAAGAATGCAAAAGCTTTATTGAGAGCAAGCGTGTGAAACTTCCAGAATATGACATCGTCCAAGCATATATGATAATGGGGGGGATTCCTTTTTACCTTAAGCATTTGGAAAGAGGCAAGAGCCTGGCACAGAATGTCGATAATATGTTTTTTGTTAAGGATGCACCTTTGAAAAAGGAGTACGACAGGCTTTTTGCATCCGTTTTTAAGAATCCTGACAAGATGAAATCTATCATAGAATGCCTTGGAACTAAGAATGCCGGTTATACCAGACAGGAAATTTCTCAGTTAACCGGAATATCCGCCGGAGGTACATTGTCAGATGATTTAGAGGCATTAATAGCAAGTGACTTTGTAATAAAATATGAACCTTTCGGGATGGGCGCTCGGGATGAATGCTATAAACTGGTTGATCCGTTCTGTATGTTTTTCTTAAAGTTTGTAAAAGGCAAAGGCTCCTTGGATAGTTCTTTTTGGCTTGAAAATCTCACTTCTCAAACTATTATTTCATGGAGAGGTTTTGCCTTTGAGAATGTTTGTTTTAACCACGTGAATCAAATAAAAAAGGCACTGGGTATAAGTGGGGTAAATACTAGCCAATCTCTGTGGTCAAAAAGGGCAGATGATACCGATGGCACGCAGATTGATATGATAATTGAAAGAGCTGATAATGTTGTAAACATGTGTGAATCCAAGTTTTACAGTAATGAATTTGTAGTAAATAAGGGATATCACCGCACTTTGATAAACAGACAAGGATTATTAGAGGAAGAAATATCTGTTGGTAAAGTAATCCATAATACACTGATAACTACTTATGGCCTTAAATACAATGAATATAGCACTTTCTTTGATAATGTGATAACCATGGAAGCATTATTTGATTGTTGATTTTCAGCCTATAACATTGTTTAGAAGTGATTACAGGCCAGAAATAAACAATAATTAATTTAGCGTAAGAAGGTTTTGTTATGAAAAAGATATTGATTTCCGTATCGCTCTTGAGCTTACTACTTGCTGGCTGCAATAGAACCATTGTTGATACTACCTGGGCTTACAAATATGCCGACATTAATGGAATCGGAACCGTAGAGGTCTCGTCGTGGACTGATTACGAGAATTCAGACATGATCCAGATAAAGGCCACAGACGGGACTGTTTATCTAACACATTCAGCGAATGTCATTCTAAGAACAAAATGATTATAAAGCAGATGTAGGTTAAATTTTACTTGCATCTGCTTTTTCAATTGTTTTCAAACATCTATTAATCTATGCGAACAAATGCTTTGATTAAGAAAGCCATAAAGAAAATAATATTCTTTTTTGCTAGGACATACCTCTGTCTACATGAAATGATATTTTGTATCTAAAGAAGAGACATATAGTAAATGTTCTGTTTCAATAAATCCCGAAAGCGAAAGGAGCTAAATAATGCTTTTCAATAAAAATGAAGCTGTGACAATAGAAGCATTTAACAGCGCATATAATTATCTGCATGGTGAATTGAATAAAATTAGAACGGAAATAAAAAATGAAGAAAGAATAGGTTCTATTATAAGCTGTGCACTACATATAGCCGAGACCTCTACTACTAAGGCCACCGCATGTAGTGTTATGGAGAAAATAATTAATGATTGCATAGAGTTGATTGAAATAAATAACTCTCATTCAAACAATTCAGATATTGCTAATCGAGATTTAGATAGTGATATAAAACAATATCTTGAAAGATTTGAAAGATCAATATATTCACACAGAATTAGATGGCAGGATTTAAGAGTCTTATCAAATAAAAAAACAGGCTATGAAGTATTCGACACCCTTACAGATATGATGGTGGAATCAATAAGGACATCAGTTAAAATATCCATCTTTGGGATTGAATGTATGTTTCCAGTGCTTAAGGTTTCATGTAATTCTTATCAGGATAAAGTACTCATATCAAACTATTTTGAAGCATTTGATAAAGAAATTGTTCCGGATCTTCAAACTTACATACAGGAAAGATTAAGAGTTCTAACCCGACGTAATGGTACTATCAAGAAACGGAAAGAGGCTGAAGAAATGAATTCCATTCTATATAGCTGTGTAGTGTATGAATTTAAGCAGAAATTCATAAATTTATTTTTGAAAGTATATAGCGAACAGCTGAATTCAATATACTCATCTAATGAGAAAGCGTCAAATAATCTCAGAGAAAAGCTCAAAAGAATTCTTTCTGAATACCATAATAAGTATGGATCTCGCGAAGATATTAAATCAAATACGCAAAACAGAGAAAGTACAGGTGTATATGAATCAAAGCAGCACAACATAGAAGAATTGTTTACATATTTTGGACGTCTATATCATAAACCTCCAAAAGGTTTTAAAGCAGTATGCTACAATTTTTAATGTGTTTTCAGTTTCAACCGTACATCAACAATCAGGAATTAGATTTGTGATGCCAAGGTGGCACATTAATAACTTCATGAAATATGCCGATATAGTAAATGTGTATACAGATTTAGCATTTACTATAAATTGAGGCTATTTATGGGACATTTTAATTGATTCATTTATAGAAGGAGCTGAATGAGGTATGAGTGTATCAGAAACCAAAAAGAATAGATTACTTGAAATATTCTACCGGGCTATGAAAGGGGAAAATATTTCAATTAAATCTCTGGCTGACGAGTACAGCGTATCAAACAAGAGCATATCGAGAGATATTGGTGAAATTAAGAATTTCCTGTCTGAGAACAGGGAACTTGTTGGGAACACTGAATTGAAATACGCTGCCGCATCCAAATCATATTACCTTGAGTTTGATAACTTCCTTCTTAGTAAAGAGCTGATATCGATAATCAAAATGATGATAGGTTGCAGGGCCTTCAGCAAAATGGAAATGTTGGAGATTATCGGGAAGCTGAAAAAGTTTACATCCAAAAGTGACCGGATAATGCTTGAAAAGATCATTATGAAAGAGATGTACCACTATCATGAGGTTAATCATGACTGTGAAAGTGTTATTGATAATCTCTGGCAACTAACGAGATGCATTTATGAACGGATTGAAATCACTGTTGATTACTATAAGGTAAACCGTGAGAGGGTAGACCGGAGGCTAATGCCAGTTGCAATCACTTTCTCTGATTTCTACTTTTATCTGATTGCCTATAGATGTGACGATAAAAATTGGAAGCCTTTATATTACCGTATAGACAGGATAAATAATGTTGTTGAGCACAGAAAACACTTTGTTATTCCCATGGAATACGATTTTGACGAAGGTGACCTTCGCAGCAAAATTCAATTCATGTTTCCTGGTGAGTATCGAAAGATCAGGTTTGAATATAACGGAACTTCAATACAAGCTATTTTAGATAAAATCCCAACAGCTCGAGTTATCGATATAAAAGATAATGTGGCAATTATAGAAGCCGAAACATTCGGTATTGGTATTAATATGTTTCTGCTGTCACAAGGAAGTAAAATAAAGGCAATTTATCCTAAAGAATTTGTAACAGAATTAAAGGAAGAAATCGTTAATATGCTAAAAATATATAACACGTAACAAATTACATAAGTTTATTGTTTGTATCTTTTAAAAGGAGGAAAAAATGGTTGTTGATTATCAGTCTAGAAAGAAAGAAGTTCTTTCTTCATACAAACAGTTAGAGTCCCTTGTATCTGATTTACAAGCTTATGCTAAGAAAATTGAAATGCCTGACCCCATGGAACGGCTTGGAAATCCGCTGACATCTATACAAAGCATGGCCGAAAGAGTGAAAGCAGATAGATTCAATATTCTTATTGCAGGTGAATCAAAAAGTGGAAAATCCACCTTTATAAATGCGTATTTAGGAGTTGAACTGCTCCCAATGGATGTCAAACAGTGTACAAGCGCTATTGTAGAGATTAAATATGGAGAAACCTTCTCAGTTAAGGCAACTTATGCTGATGGAAGAACACAGGAGATCACAGGAGAGGAAGAGTCCCGTGCATTTTTAAAGGAAAACGCAGCATTGGATGATGACTATAGAGATATACCCGTCCCTACCATAAATAGTGAAATAATTGTAAAGTCAGGTCTACGTGCTAAGGAAGAAGGTGTCCCAATATACATTTCTAATGCAGAAGTAGAAGCCATGTTAAAGTCTCCTGAGGTTAAGGCTGCAAATATTCATAATATATCTAATTATAATGACCGAATTAGAGCGTATATCACTGAAAGAAAAGATAAATGGTATGACATTGTAACTAAAATTGAAGTGTTGTTTCCGTTTGGTGATGATCTCCGAGGAATTGAAATAATAGATAGTCCTGGAGTATGTGCAAGAGGCGGTGTTTCCGAGATTACTTCTCAATATATAGAGAACGCAGATGCAATAATCTTCTTGAAACCCGTAATAGGTCAAGCGCTTGAATCGGAACAGTTCAATCAATTCATGGAGAATGCAAGTGTAGCTAGAAACAAGAGCGCCTTATTTTTGGTTCTTACACATATCGCCGCAAAGAATGAAGCTGATATCCGCCGGTTAGAAGAAGATGCTTATAAAAAGTTTTCATCAAAACTAGATAAAAATAATATTCTTTTTGTTGATAGTAAAGCTGAACTCTATTCAAAAAAGTTTTCTGGTATAGAAAATATTGAAGATGAATTACGTAAACTAAATAAAGAAGGCACTTTAGATGATTTTGTAAAAGCTGCGTACACAGAAACTAACGGAGTATTTGGCACAGGAAACTTTATTGCGAAATTGAAAGAGAAATCTAGGTTTGATCAGATATATTATTCATTAGGAACATTTGGAAGAAAAGCGCATTATATTCTTTTAGCATCATTATTGGAATCAATAAATAATATGTATGAAAAACTCTGGAATGATATGAATTCCCGAATTGACATGTTTAAACAGAAAGCCGAGGATCCGAAGGAATTAGCCGTTAAAATAGCAAAAGTAAAGCAAGAACTTGATATTCTACAAAATAAATTAAGTAGAGGTGTGGATAGTGTTGTTCGTCGATTTCGAGGAGACAACGGGATAATACGAGCAGAAGCAGACGCTTCAGTAAAAGATTATTTATCCTCTGTATCAAAGATAAATCCAAATGATAACGGAGCCTTTAATGAGTTGGAACGTATTTCAATGGAAAAGATAGATCACTTTAAAACTTTAACCGTGTTCCTTCAAAATAAAGTGGTCGAAGAATTTGATAAAGAACTAATCTCTTTAAGCGGTAAAGGTTCTATATCTTTTATATCTTTGCAACCAAATTTTACAAAAGAGACTTTTGAGCAAATAAAGGAGTCGACGAAAGAACAGTCATATAAAAGAGAGAAATATGAAGAGGGTTTAACATTCAAAAGAACGCACCGCTATTCGGTTTATGTACAAGATAGGCACTTTAATGCGATAAAAAATAATATTCTGGATAGATTGGATGTGATTAAGAATGATTTGACAAGTAATTTGGAAGATTTCATCGAACAAATCCGGACAAAGTACATTGATGAACTTGCTAAGAATGCAAGTGCTAAAAAAATCGAATTAGATGCCATCATGGAAGCAAAAATTACCGCAGAACAAAATCAAGAAATAATTCGTGAACTTACAGAACAATCACAAAAAATAACAGACGCTCAATCCAATGTAAAAAAGATAAAAGGGGGTATCGTGAAATATGTACAGTGATTCAATCAAAGATAAAGTTAATACGATGTTTGATGACCTAAAAAAAAGAGTTTATATTATTGTGTCCAATTCTAATACAGCTACCGAAGCTGCTCAAAAGGTTACAAATTTGGCAAGTTCTGAATTGGCGTCAAGAAGCAAATCATTATTGAGTGATATGCTTTTTGACCTTTCTGACTCTTTAATGAATACAGATTATTTCAAGGATATCTCTAAACAAAACAGATTTACAGAAATTAATTTGCGCCAAGAGATATTAAGCAAATATCAGTTTGCAGCTACCGGAACAGTGAATTATAACGAAACATCTAGAGAAACTAGAGCATTGAAGGTAGGTGGAATAACTTTTGTAATAGGGGGCGTATCTGAATTGGGATATGTTTTGATATCAGGATTATCTTTGTCAAGCCTTTTTCCAATCCCTATAGGGACTTTAATAGCTGTCTCTATAGGTACAGCTCTGACGGATTACTATGCAATTGAACCCAAGCGCGAAAAAAAAGCAATGCTAAATGCATTGAATGATTACTTTGAGCAAGCAAAAAAACAATTTATAGACTGGTTTGACGAAGTTGAACGATATTTCAATATGCGTGTAGAAGAAATAAAATGCACAATATGAGAGGTATACCATATGAGTAGTGAAATATTAACAGAAAACCAAAAAGAAATTCTTCAAGAGTTCAATAATGATAGTAAAACTATAGGAGAACAGACAACCAAGTTCCTACAACTAGTTTATCCTTCATATCTTGTTGATAGTAATAATATAAAGGATTATCTTGATAAATCAGGTTCTGATCAACTTAAAGGTATGACCTTTTTCCGTATTAGTAGTTGTACGGCTGATAATGTTGAAAAGCTATTCGATAATATTAGTGAACGTTTTCAAAAACTATTTACAGCCTTATATTCTATAAACACGCCTATTGCATACGGTTTAATTAGTAAAAATGGGATAACTAATCTTGTAATAGGAACATATCCATATGAAGATACCGAAAGTGTCAAATCCATTACCCAGGGTATGCTCTCTAGTATCGAATTAGATTCATTTGAGCCATCATTTATTAGTGAGAATAATAAAACAAATTGTTATGGTATTCTTTCAGGAATACCTTCTCTATATGTTAATGGTGAGAAACAGAACTTCAGTCTGTCTTCAATTATGCGCAGCTTAAATGGGCAAAATTATTCTCTTTTATTTATAGCAAAACCGGTAGATCGAGAAATAATTTCTAGAAACATCACTGAATTAATTTCAGTACGAGATCAGGCATTTGCTGTAAGTAAAAGAAATGTTGCAAGATCAGCTAGCAATACTGAGACAAAAACCGAAACTGACACATCAACAGATACAAAAAATAGTGTGGCAGGACAAGTAGGCAGTGGTGCAGGAACCAGCATCGGTGCAGCTGCAGGAGCTATACTAGGAACTTTTTTAATTCCTCTTCCAGTGATTGGTACTGGACTTGGAACAGCTCTTGGAGGAGCTGTCGGTGGTGGATTAGGAACACTGATTGGTAATTTAGTTGGTAAAGGTAAATCACACTCTGAAGGTTATAGTAAATCTATATCAGATGCAATCACACAAGGAGAAACTGTATCTGGAGATATCCAAAATGGCTTTGCCTTAGAGTTGATGAATTATGCAGATAGTGCTTTAGAAAGGCTTAAAGCAGGTCAAAATAATGGGATATGGCAAACCGCAATAGCTTATTCGGCAGAAAAAAAACATTCCCGAGATATTATAAAAGCCTGCTTATGTGGTGAATTATCGAAGCTTGATTCAGAAAAACTGCCTATGTTAGCATTTGAATCAGAGATAGAAACATCTGAGCTTTTGGTTATACCCGATTTTCTTAATAGTCAAAAGCAAAACCCATTGTGTTCATTTCTTAATTCTGCTGAACTTGGTTTATTATGTACAGTTCCTACAGAAAGCGTTCCTGATTTTGAATTAAAACTTGAAAAAAAATTCCCACTGATAGCTAGTCGTTCATTTGACGACGTCATAAAAATTGGTAATGTAGTAGATGGGAAACGTATACTTAATAATATGCCATTTGCTCTTAGTGAACTTGATTTGAATAAACATACCTTTGTGTGCGGAATTACAGGGAGCGGAAAAACAACCACTGTTAAGAAAATCCTTTTTGAATCTAAAAAACCATTTCTTGTAATTGAATCTGCCAAAAAAGAGTATCGTAATCTAACCGTGGATAAAGATGTTTATACTCTCGGAAGACCTGAGATAAATGCACCTAAGATAAATCCTTTTTATATTATGCCAGGAGTTAGTCCTCAGGCTCACATTGATTACCTTAAAGATTTGTTTAATGCTTCATTTTCATTCTATGGTCCGATGCCATATATTTTAGAAAAGTGTTTACACTCTGTATATAGCAATAAAGGCTGGGATCTTACTCTTGGTTACCATCCTCTACTTGTTAATAGGAATAGTCCTATAGATTTATTTGATATTAACATTATAAAAGAAAGATACTCAAATACATCTCACAAGTATTTATTCCCAACTATGCAGGATTTGAAAGACGAGATTGCAAGATATGTTGAAGAAGAACTTAAATATGATGGAGAAGTTGCAGGAAATATCAAGACTGCAATGAAGGTTAGATTAGAAAACTTATGCGTTGGGACTAAAGGTTATACATTTAACACAAATGAATTTATAGATTTTGAAGAATTATTACAAAAGAATGTAGTATTTGAATTGGACGGACTTACGGATGATTCTGATAAAGCCTTTAGTGTTGGACTCTTAGTTGTATTCATAAATGAATATAGGCAGGTTCAGAAAGAAAAAAACGGATTAGAAGAATCGGGTCTTAAACATTTGCTTGTAATTGAAGAAGCACATAGATTATTAAAAAATGTTAATACAGAGAGGACAACAGAGCATTTAGGGAATCCAATAGGAAAAGCAGTCGAACATTTTACTAACATGATTGCCGAAATGCGTTCTTATGGACAAGGTGTGATAGTTGCTGAACAGATTCCTACTAAGCTTGCACCAGATGTAATTAAAAATACATCAACCAAGATTGTTCAACGTATTGTTTCGATTGATGATCAAATAGCTATGGCAAACACTATAGGTATTTCCAATAAAGATGCTATTCAACTTGGTTCTTTAGAAACTGGATATGCATATTGCCATAAAGAAGGTATGGTATTACCTGCACCGGTACATATTTTAGATTATTTTAAGGATGAACAGGGGTCTACTAATAAATTAGACGACTTTGTGAGCGACGAACTTTTGTATAACAATAAGAATGATCGCTTTGATGAAATCAGTTTAAGCATGGTTCGTAGTATACTTGGAGGACGTACCAAAATAAAGAATATGGTTATTTCTATACTAAATACATTACTATGCGAAAACGAAACAAACTGTAAACTTTCATGCGATGAGGTAATGAAATGTCTTTATAATGAGCTTATAAATTGTTATTTTTCACCAATTAATAGTTGTAATCAATGGAGAATCCAAGCTAGATTTCTTTCTGAAAATATAATAACCATGATGGTTCGAGGCATTTACTGTACTGGAGTTCTTCCAGATAATAACTTTGGCCCTCTTTTGGAATCGGTACTTTATTCACCAGATGAAGAGAATATCCAAAAGATAAAATCAGAATTGAAGAAACTATATGGAACAGATATATCTAAATACGCCAAAATCAATATAGCATCACTTATAAGAAGAACTATGACCACAAATACTGAACTATCGGGAACTATCCGTTCATATTTTCTGAAAGTAAGCGATTATACCGTGAATGAAATAGAAAAAATGGTGAAAGGAGATTCTTTGAAATGATTAATGGTTTTGAAAATATTAATAGTTCCTTGGAATACAATTATGCAGGAATTAATATTAAAGAATATCCTAAATCCTTAGAGATTATTAATGATAATTCAAAAGAAAAAATAATAATACCACCTGACATAGCATATATTGAACGTGCTGCACGATTTTCGCTTTTGGAACAATTTGGTGTAAAAGATCATGAAACAAATGAATCTAAGGGTTTATTTGCAGCCGAAGAAAAAGAGACAAAAGCAGAGGGTTTGACAGCCGAAGAAAAGCAGAGAATAAAAGATGAAACTGGATGGTCTGACGAAATTATTGACAGTATTAAGAATATAAAGCAATATGAGATTCTTAAAAAAGCTGGTTTAATAGAAGTCGAGATAAATGGCAAAAAATGTTTGATAAAAGAAAATATTGATCTTGATTATACCGACGAAGATGGTATATCAAACAGAGAGCGTATGGAACGTGGTTTAGCCCCATTGGATAGTAAAACAGGTAAACCTATTGAATTACATCATCTTGGCCAGAAAGCAGATTCTCCTTTAGTAGAATTAACTGAGGAAGAACACAGAACTGGCGAGTATGAAGATGGAAAGAAAAATCAGAGTTTATGGCATGATAATACCATTGAATCAGAAGTTCATGGAGAGGGAAATAATTGGGATCAAGAACGAAAGGAACATTGGAAAGCCAGAGTTGAACAGAGTAAGGAGTAATATAGAATGAAACAGATAATTGAAACAATCAATAGTCTTCCAGACTTGTTACCATTAAAACCTGCATCAGATACCCAGATAACTGACGCAGAACTCCAATTAAGAGTAAACTTTGCTGAAGAATATAAGGATTATTTATCCAGATTCGGTGCAATTATAGCAGATGGAATTGAGTTAACCGGTATTGCTAATGCTGAACACCGTAATGTGGTGGCTTTAACAAAAAAAGAGCGTGTCCTAAATCCTAAAGTTCCAAATACCATGTATGTTATTGAAAACACTTGTACAGATGGCATTATAATATGGCAGGATACTAAAGGTGAAGTATATATGACACAACCTGAAAAGGAACCACAGAAAATAGCTGACTCAATGGCTGAATATATCTCAAAACATAAATGAACCTCTTTTATTTTTCGATATTCGGCTTTTTACATTTTTATCTTGAATATCGTCGGCTTTTTACAAAATGAAGCTTTAAAAATTAAAGCTGAAAGGTGTAAAAAGCCGAACTTTTGACATTTTACAGCTATATCTTTAATGATTCTACAAGATATAGTTTAAACCGCAGAAGAGTCGCAAGATATTGTTCATGAATAGTTTTCGGAAGGTGCTGTATATACCGTCACTTGAAAAGGTAAATGCTTAATTTCGAGGTATTTTCAGTTTTGCAAAGGTAACTGCATAATACCTCGTTTTTTTATGCCTGAAAACCGGCGTAATTCCGTCGCAATCCCGAAAATTGGGTATGGCAAACAGAAGTTGGGCACTTTTTTTGAAATACTTAATGCTCAACTTTTGAGGAAATGCGTATCTTAAGCATTAAGTCCTGCAAACTGAATTTAGATATCACCAGTCATTGGATTTAATGCATTGTTGTAGGCATTAATAATAACAAAAAGATTGAATAATTTAAGCTCTCAATAAATAATCGGAATAGTTTTAAGACCGATTAAACATGAAAAAAGACCGAATAAACAGGAATTATTGTAGCCTCAATGAAGACATGGTAAAGTCGAACCATAAAGAAACGGAACAATGAATCGAAGAAAGATTCTAAAGCACAGAAAAAATCAAAAAAACTTATGGAGGAAACCAAAATGGCTGATAATAAGAACATGGAACTTAATGATAAGATGATGGCGAATGCTACGGGTGGTAATGCTGAAGAAAGAGGAAGTACTGCAATAGGAACAGTAGTTGGCCCTGGTGTTTCAGGAGATCCGACGATTTACAAGGTACATGCGGATGACGGGCGAGATATAAGAGCTCACTATTGGGCAATCGGAAAACTGCTGGAGCCGGGTACAAGGGTGAAAGTTGAACTAATAGGACAAGCCAAATGGGAGATTATTCAATTCCTTTGATGAGAAGAACAACACAACAAGGAGGAAACAGATATGTCAGATAATAAGAACATAGAATTTAATGATGATATGATGGCTAAGGTATCTGG
The DNA here is from genome assembly GCF_002007235.1 of Oribacterium sp. C9. Lineage (GTDB taxonomy): Bacteria > Bacillota > Clostridia > Lachnospirales > Lachnospiraceae > Oribacterium. Next base: position 83,283 of record NZ_MUHW01000016.1, on the reverse strand, counting down.
CGGTGTCAGCGAAGCGAATGCACCAGCTCCAAAATACAAGGTTGGTGATCAAGTTCTTTTAGTAGAATATCCACAGTTTGGTGCGTATACCATTTCAAGTATAACCAAGTATTCGTCTGAAGATGGATGGGAATATGCAATAACGAATAACGCTAGCGGTTTACCGGAGGATTGTGTTGAAAGTATGCTGATTCCTTCATAATAATCAATTCAATGTCACGTTAAAAGGAGCCTCTTTAAAAAGGAGACTCCTTACTTTTTTTATTCCTTTTGCGAAGGTAAAGGCTTATTTATGCATTAAGTCTAACAATTGAGCATTTACAATTACATTTGACGGGTGCTGTATATACGAACATATGTTTGCGCAAAACCCTAGTTTAACGAAACATCGGCAACAATTAAATGTTGCCGTCTAAATTTTAGAAATTAGCTCATTTGAGGGTCACTTAAGAACCTTCAAATGAGCTTTTTATTATTATACATATATTAGCCTGCTTTGACCATGGTAAAGTAATTATCTGTTCCCTGATCACCTTCTGACATATTATAAATAACTATTTCAGAATCAGATACTGGTGTTATTGACTCAATAAAAGAACCAAGTGGATCATTTCCTGCCGCTTGAGAATCATTAATGACTTTGTATGTTCCATCAGCATTTCTGATTAGTGTTCCTGACATTTTCCCCGATCCCGTATCCCAGTAAAACAGAAGCATTGATCCGTACTCAGAAATGATAATGTAATTCGTATTATCCTCACCATACGTTGTCACTTGAGAAGATCCTCCTGACCATACATCTCCTGAAAATACACACATTTCGCTCTTCTGATAATACGTTCCAGGATATATAGTAGTGGCATTTGTTCCAACATTGTCATCTAGCCGTGCGAATGCTGTAAAAGCAAATAACAATGTTAAAAAGATAGTTATCACACATGATTTCAAAATATTCTTCATTGGTGGCTCCCTCCTGTAAAACTGATCATTCCTTTATTAAGTCGGCAAATATCCAAAAGTTTATAATAAATGAACGTAAGACAGAATTATTTTAAAAATCTTTTTCCATCCAATTGTTTGGGATCATACCAAGTAGTTAATATATTTGACTCAAGTCTTTGTAATTTATTTACTTCTCTTGAAGCTTTATATATATCTGTGTCAAGATACAGTTGTGGTTGCTTACTTATATCAGTGTTACCTTGCTCATATAGAACAGGGGTATTGTTTCCGCCGGATAAGAGCTGTTCGTACCTTGCATACATTTCTGGAAGACTATCTTTTAACAAAGACACTATATCTGGATATACATACTTATCAATCATATTCATAGCTACATATGCTGTTATTTTTAAATCTATAGGATTTATATATACATGAGTATAGAAATCTATATCAATAATACAGCCGTGTATAGTACCTGAACCTCCAAGTTTTTTTATACTATGAGAGATTTTTTCCTGGACTGCTGAATATTTATCAAGAGGTTCTTTTAGTTTTTGAATTACGGTATCCATATTATCGAAATAATACTGTATGTCATTTCTTCCCACACTAGTAATACTTCCACCATGTAGAATCTTAAGTGTATTATTACTTTTCAAGAAGAAGCAGTAATATCCATTCTTCTTTAACATATAGAGTACATCAAAGTCCCTATTAAACCTAAGCATCCTATTTTTCCCACTATAAAACATCCTATAGTCATCTCGTGATATTTCATATATACCATCGGTGTAATCTGCAAAATAATCGAATAATTCGTCATAATCAAAGAACTTTAAATGCGTAGTATTAATGTGATATCCAATTTGATTATCCGCATATATCCGGGTATTTCCATCATCATAAACATAGTTTCTGTGAGTATGCCCACTAAGGTAAATATATTTATCCTGATAATCAACTGTTTCACTCCAGCAATCCATCGGCATATGTGTAAAGACAATGACTTTCTTGTCAGGAATTGCAGATATAATCTTTTTATAAAAGCCATTAAATACATCGCTCTCTTCGATTTCTTGTTTTCTATCTATTGTTGATCGATATATGCCATTGTTTGCATTTAGTTCATTGTTATACCCAGAAAAACCAATTCCACCTATAATGTTAATCCTTGATGTGCGTAGTTTCTGGCGTATCTCCTGATCAGATAATGACAATATCTTTTCCATAGGCACTATCTGAAGCTGTTCTCTAAAGTCAAAACAAGCAAATTCATTCTGAAGTAAATGCATTCCATAATTATCCAGCAAATTCTTGTACTTATATACTATTTCCTTTAATCCCAGACGCGGGAAATCCCATAATTCATGATTTCCTAATATAAAAAATATATGCTGTACATTACCAAACATCTCGGAATGATTTCTTCTATATAGTGACTTTACAAACAATTCAAATATCTTGTAATCCGATGAAACATCTCCTCCAATTAGTAAAATACTCCCTGATTCCCTCACAATGGTATCTGTAATCCCGTCAATTACTTTTGATATTTCTTCAAACGAAAAAGCATTTTGATGAGCCAACTTATGTGTAAGATGAAGATCTGTAATATAAAAAATTTTTTTCTGTCCTCGTACATACTCATTAGGATCATAAGGCCTATATGAGTTTAATTCTATTGCTGTACTCTTCTCATTTTCTTCACTTAATGCAAACGATTCTACTTTTTTTATGTCCAATTTATAAGGATCGGTTTCGTTCTGATTATTAACTGTCTGCGCCTCAGTATTTACACTTCTAACTTTAGAATTTCCCGGAATTAAAGCCATTATTGTATGTAAGATTTTTCTAATCCATGAATTTTCATCTACTTTTGACATGCCGTACTCCTTCTATCAGAAAGGTTCACAGTAAATGAATCGTCACATATCTTGATTTATATGAATCTAAACAAACATGATAAAGAAATTGTCCTCACTGCCAAACTTATATATTCGCTTAATTTTTTTGAATATTATGTGTTGACAAATTGTACAAATACCCGTACAATATAACCAAGTTAAAGAGATGTGGCGAGTGCTTCACAGATCCAAAACGATTCGTGATGAACAAAGAACGGTAGATGAAATGGCGTGAGCTTCATGGATTCGAGGTTCTTTTTTTGTACCATACTATTTGGTCATATCTGAAAAAATCCCCACACGATTCACTGACACATCAGCAGATGAAAGAATTATTCGAAAAGGCGTTGGCAGACATCGGAGTTGTTAACCAGAAAGGCTGTCCAGCTTAATATTCGCAAAGTAGTCGGTTTTATACCGGCTATTTTTTTATTCAAATTCTCGCGTTTCATTTTTCTTTTGCTTATAGTAAGCAAAACACATTTTTATTAACCTGCTTGAAAATAAGATTACACAAAATAAATGCAAGACACAATTAAATAATGACTCATCATATTCTTTATTAAAAATAGCCTGAATATGTATAAAGTCCCAAATTATGGTACATAAACCATATACTATCAGACTTCTAATCGTTACTTTCTCTTCTTTCACAACCTATCCCTCGTTCATTAAATCATTCTTTAACGAGTATATAACTTAGAACTACTTCGGGTATATAGAGGTGTCATTACAAAATATGAAGATATATGGATTACTGTAATAATCTGTTCCGCAGGATATGTTATTCCGACTACAGTTTCATCATACGCTACGTCTTAATCCCTTATTTTTCACTGCATATTCCTGCAATTTAACAGAGTTTAATTTTTTTATAAAAATATAATAATTGGCCCTATAGACATATTGCTACTCAGTAGTAAGATAGCGAATGTTGTGATGAGATCATGCAATTTGTTTATTGCCTGATCTGATGTATCTGTTCATTTCAATGGAGGAAACCGTAATGTTCAAAATCACAAAGGATATGCTTGATGATCGTATCGCTGAAGCAACCATTATTGATACTGACAACACTTACAGAGAGTTTTTAAAGTCTTCCTGGAGCAGATTTACTTCTTCCACAACTATTCCTGATTTTGAAAAGTTCGGAAATAGTCATCTTTCTGCCATGATGAGCTACTTTGTAGCGAAACAGCATAAAGCGGCAGTTGCTTAAATAAATGAGGTTTAGATGATACAGTTCAACGATATTCCATTTTCGCCCAAAATGTCCGCAGCTTTATCAGAGCTGAAGATCAACTATGTCTTCCAGTCCATCTTCTACCCTGACGGGAAGTCTGTATTTGCAAGAGAGGCTCTGATGAGGCCTCTCAATATGACCGTCACTGAGCTGATAAATGAATATACCCGTAGAAATGAGCTATATACTCTAGAGGTTGCCACTCTGTTTGGGGCTATGAAAGAATTCAGGGCTCGTGGATATTCCGAATTGCCTTCTATAAACTCATTCCCATGCGAGACCTTTGCCGACGAGGAAATACAGGCTTTTGGGGATTATTTCTCCGCAAACCTCCCTCACTTTATTGTAGAGACTTTAGAATATCCTGAATTCGATCCTGTAATTTCCGCTCTGAAACGTAAACATATATCTTTATGTGATAACTTTCTTGCATTGGATGACTTCGGATCTGGATTAAACACTGAAGAGATTGCTGAATTTATGAAACCTAATATCATTAAGCTGGATCGCTCTCTTTTGACCGGAGTAGATTCTGATAAAGCTAAACAGATGAATTGTAATAAAATCATAGAAGCTTCTCATAAATGCGGAGTTAAGATCGTTGCTGAAGGCATTGAGACTAAGGGCGAGTTCGATTGTATGAAACAGCTCGGTGCTGATTTTTTTCAGGGATTCTATCTTGAGATGCCAGCATAAGAGTGTACATGATTAATTTTTGGTATTGCAAGGCATCAAATCTTATGTTATCCTATGCCCCACAGGTGGTGGTCCTATGTCGCAGGAATCCATTTTCAAATGCGAGCGACTATAGCCTGTATAATATGGACATTCGTGATATATTCATGTATGTATAAGACTGCGGTCGTGCACCGTGAGAACTATCGTTCTCAAGACGGGAGACTGCGGTCTTTTTTGTATTCAAAAAAGCTCCGCCAAAGGTGCGCTTGAGAAAACACCCCGGCGGAGCTGATTCATTGATAGATAGCCTTTTAAAGACCACTCAGCACTAAGGCTTGGGCGGTCTTGTTGTCTTTATTATTTTCTTTTACAGCTTAATAACCAATAGGTTGTTGAAGCTACTACACATGCTACGATAACTGGAAGTATCATATTTCCCTCCTGACACTATAAACATTCATCTGATATTACGGTTAGTGTAACACCATCTGCCTAATAATACAAGAGGATCAAAAGCTCTTCAGCTCGTACATCAATCGTATTATACACGTCTGGATCTTCATACGTACCAGCGCTATTGTAATGCTTCCTTTTAATTCAAAATATCTGTCTCATCAACATACTGCTGAAGTTCTTCGATTGTGGCGCAATCTTTCTTTGATACATCATAAGATATAGCCATTATACCCAGCTTATTTTTGATACTCCATTTCTGAGTAGTCTCTGTAACTTCATAGGTCTTTCCATTTTTAACAACTTCCATAATGCTTTGCCCTCACTTATTATTCTTTGAATCGATACTTTCTGCTCTTATTTATAAGCTCTTGAGCATCTGAATAACTTAATTCTTTCCGATGCTTTTCACTTATCGTATCTGCCGAAGAGCTCCATTTTTCATGTATTATACCAGTCCGCTTGTTTAAAACATAGTTTTTAAAACTTTCAAAATTATAATTATATGATGGATAGGTAACATTTGGCTGGTTTTTATTCTTTGATGAGTTCTTAAAGAACGTTCTTATAAAGGCTATGATAAATAATAAGATGATAAATCCACTTTCATCATAGAATCCAGGTATAAAAGATAATAATATCCATACAGGTATACAAATAAAACAATATATAGAAAATCTGAATATAACTGGAATCATTTTCGTAATAAGCCAGCCACAGATAATAATTGCAATAACATAAAGAATTAAGCTCATATCTTTTCCTCGCTCTTATTGCTATATACTCACATTCTTCAGCTCATACATCATCCGCACCCCGGTCTTCATATGCGTCCCGATACTATACAGCTTCAAATACTCTACCGGAACATCGAAGCTCTGATACTTCTTGTTCACAGCAATCTTATCCAATGCCCTCTTATTGAGCATCTGGAGGTTCTCCTTCACATAGGCATCCATATCCTGTATACCTAAATCGTGTCTCAGAAGAAGCTCTACGACCACAAAGTCGAAGGTTTCCTTATTATCATTTCCGAATTTCCGAGTAATGTCCGGGGTAGACACAGAAATAATTGGATCAGAAATTTCTTCTTTACTCCGTTCCTTTAGAGCGAACTCATACCTATTAAGTTTAAGATAATTCATTGAGTCCTTTAGAGAATATCGTTTCTCTTTCTTTGCCATCCTCGTGAAGAAGACATTTGAATTACAGTATCTTTTTGGTCCAGGTAATCCACTTATCGTCCTGTTGTATATCTGTGTATAGTCGTGCTCCAAACCAGACACTAATAGTTTCTCATATAGGTCACTTATCTCTGCGATAAATATTCCGTCCGAATCCTCAACGACATAAGTATTGGTGTTAAATCCATGATATATGAGAACTATAGCCTCATCTAGCAGCTGTTCGATATTTTCATTTATATAAGCTCTTAGCTTAGGCGGAGCAGATTTAACTATCATAGGATCTCCGACTTTGGCATTGACCTCAACACTATATGTCAGATACTCTTCTCTTTTATGAATAGTCACAGAGACATAAATAAGATCCTGATTTTTTATGTTGTATTCACAAGGTAGCGTGAACTCTCCGAATTTTTCTATAAAGTCTTTTATCCAACCAACCATATCCATTATTTTTATAATTATTACAGCTTAGTTATCTGTCCCCCTTATAAGGGCGTAGTATCCAGATTTATCTTTGCCAAACTCACCGATCCAATTATGATATTGTAACAAGTCTGCTCGGTCCGGACGTTTTTCGTTTATTCTTCTAATTAATTGGTCAGCCCCACCTTCAGTAAAACCTTTCTCAATCAGCCAACAACGAAATTCTTTTGCATCCTGCTCATCCATATCCGCGCCTCATTCTCTTGTTTTTAAGTTTACGCTTGCTTATGTACTTAGTTTATCACAGTCATGAACCAAGATGAACCATCCGGCTGTCGATGAAGATATATCATTCTCTGTTGATTATTTACAAGAAGTTTGCATTGATAGACCAGGTCATTTCCACCAACAAATACTCCGTCCGGCATTGTTCTTGTCTCCTGACCAGACAAATCCCTATATCCTTTCACGGTATATTCCTGCCTCTCTCCTTCTTCAGAAGTAAATCTAAGTCTGATCGGAATGATTGTGCCGTCTATATTATGTTGTAATATTACATCTACCGGAAATCTCTTACTCATATATGTACTCCTACCAACCTAACGAATGTGGATGCATAAATACTAATTCTTGAGTTGTTGATATTGGTTTCTCCTCATTATGAACGACACTCCTATGAGATAACTTAGTAAGTACCTCTTCGGCTTTTTCCTTAGTTTCATAGAGTCTATTGTTTCTGACTCTGAATCCACCATTGGAATGTAGTGGTCTTACAACACTCATCCCATCACTAACACTTACAATTCGGACTTCTATGACTCGATTATTGTTCTCTATCAGGAAAGCCTGTGCCTTTGGTTTCATAGTTATCATAATACCCTCCAAAAAACAAAACCTACGTTCTAGAATTATTATAATCTCATTTTGCCGTTTTTCAAGAACAATTGTTCATTTAATGTAAAAAAAGATTATGCCAGATTAGAAAATAAATAGTTCAAAATTTCGGTTCCTCTAAAATCAGACTTTTTTATTTTTAATCTCTCATAATTAATAAGGTAAAACTGATAGTTCATATTGATCACGAAAATGTATCCATTTTAGTACACGCAGAAATACTAATATCGATACAACCATTAGCATCATTTACATGAACGAACAAAAAACAAAGGAGAAATAAAAAATGAATTCTAATTTCGCTAATCTTATGGAAGATTTAGGAAACAATATTATTTATGGAGCGGAGGTAAAGTTAGAAAAATACACTGTTCACTCTGTCGATGCGGAAGCGTTTGTTATCGATGAATATTGTTTATCAGAAAATGAAATCAATATCGTCTCCACAACCGGAAGATACCTCGAAATCAAGACTTATTATATCGAAGATTTAGAAAGGTTTGTGGAGGACGATAAGGTGTACTATACTTATTTTCTAGATGGGACAGAATACACACTCATAATGGATTTAGTAGCATAAGAAAAGACCGCTCAGGCACTATGGCTTGGGTGGTCACTTTTTGTCTTAAGAAAATCCACTTATCTTAATGTTTATCATTCATCCATTCCGGCCGATGTATCTTAGAGAATAAATATGAGAAAAGGATTTTAGCTATGAAGGTCAAAGAGTTTGCTACTGCGGTGCAGGAACAACTGAAGAAAGAGGGATTCACGAAATTCCAAATCTATACTCCGAGCAGATTTTGGGCTGTAGATGCCAACAATATTCCGGTCCAGTTCCGGATAAAGTACTGTATAAAGCCCCGGAAGCTCTATGCTCCTGATGTTGGATTCATGACTGGATTAGTTGATGAGTCATACAAATCCGTTCTGATCACTAACGGCACCGACATAACCACACAGACCAGAAAGTATCTTGAAGACCTTGGCTATCAGATAATCTTGAATTGGAATCCGGGGATGAAGATATTCGAGGGCACTAAATGAGTGTCTCTATGTCTATTCCTATTAAGTCCTTGATTTCTTTAGTGAGCCTTGCTATCTGTTCTGATCTGTAGCTCTCTAAGAAGTCGGTACACTCTTTTTCTATCTCTGATCCAAGTTCTATAAGACGGTCAATGAACTTCTCTGCTTCAGGTGTGGAATATATATTATTACTCTCTCTCCGTTCTCTTACAGTTGCTGGAAGCATATTATAGGCCGTAAAAGCAATGGATTCAGATGAATTAGCAGCCTTTGCAAGCTTGCCATTCTTACCACGGATGTATACTGAATTATCATTGATTAGCTTCAGATCCCTTACGTTATCCAACTCATGTAGCATAGATTGGAGCTTATCTCGTGACTTTTTTATGATAGCAATGTCAGGTAATGGATATTCCTCTAGGATGGAAAATCCTTTGGCACTTCGCTTATGTCTTCCGGTGTTCTTCAATGGATCATAATAAAACTCATACGCCCATTTATCGTTTGAATCTGGAGCTATAAGCCATTCCGTAACCTTATCAATCGCATGGTTGTCATAAGAACTAAAAGATGCACGTATGAGTTTTCCAGAACCTTTCTGTACCGTTTCCGCTCTGGCCTTTATCTTTCGTTCGTCGATATGCTTATAAAGCATATAAGCTTCTCTCTCAGTATATCTGTACCTCTTGGATGGTCTTCCTTTGATTTTGACTTCCTTTTCAAACATGAACCGGTACTCTCTGAGATTCTTATTCCATTCATTACCATTGCATAAAACTATAGAATCAGTCAGGATTTCTACATTCTTTTGAGGCATCTTCAGAACATATCCAATAAGTTCTTCTACATCCTTTGGCGGTTTGAGAATGTATATAGGCATATATCCATTATCTTCTCTTATCAGGTATTCTTTTGGCAAACGTATTTCCATAAACCTCTCCTGAATATATGGCAAACATTAGAACAGAATTTTACAGTGTTGAAAAAAGACGAGGCACCACGAGCAATGCTTCGTCTTAGTTTCTTACAGGTCGATTCTGAAATCAGGATTACTAAATCCATCAACTGTAAAATAGCAACATGACTCATCAGGCTTAATGAAAAGTTCGATGTCATGAGCGACAATATATGGATGATGTTTGATGTAGGCGTTAACTCTAGCAAAGAGATCTTTCTGAGAATACTTCTTGTCATTAAACTCAATAGTGATTCCCTTGTAATTCAGATCGAGTGCTGGTGCAACATTAACCGCAGGTTTCTTGTCAGCCTTCTTAGTTGTAGTCTTAGAACCCGGTTTTCTACCCGGCTTCTTAGCAACAGTCTCAGTCTTCTTTGTGGTTGCGGCCTTAGTAGCAGTTCCCTTCTTACGACCTCTTGCTACTGGCTTCTTTTCTGTTTCTGCTTTTGGAGCTTCTACAGGAGTTACTTCTGGTGCTTTTACAACTTCGTCTGCCATAATTTGTGGCCCCCTCTTTAGATATTTTTATTAGTTATATTATATTAAAATGAACGTTAATAGAAAAGCCTATATTATACTTACTCACAAATAAAGTCACGAGTGTGCAACGCAAATCATCAATTACCTAAACACTTCTTGTATACCTACAATTTGGATAATTACTACAGCCATAGAACTGTGTTCCACGTAGACGGTTTGTTCTTAACCGAAGTTTACCACCACATTCAGGGCAAATAGTTGGATCATAAGGTTTTTCACTTACTCTAGGTTTCTGAAATATTTCCTCTGGAGGCAATGCATCAAAACAATCCTTACATGTTCCAAAATTCCCTTGCCAACTTTGAAATGCTACTTCTGTATCTATCTTCCCACAATATTTACACTTTAACCATCTATTACCGTCTGGGTCATAAACCAATCCACCAGAACCTTCAAGTTCCTCAGCTATGGTTTTTTTGAAATTCTCTTTAAGCTTCTGTAAACGAATCTCTTCAGCTTGCTGTTCTTTGAAAAGTTGTTCTTCCATAAGTTTTTTCTTACGAAGATATTCCTTTTCTTGTTCTTCTAAGATTTTTCTTTGTTCTTCATCTCGTTTTCTTCTTGTCTCATCTTCTCTCTTTTTTTGAAGCTCTTCCCATTTCCTACGCTTTTCATATTCTTCTTTTCTTCGTTGTGCTTCAAGAATCAACTCATTTCTCTTATTATCAAGCAACGTTTTTAATGATTCTTTATGAATTAAGATATCCCCAACAGAGTTAATATGAAAATCTTTTAGATAATCTTCTGCAAGACAGTTTTCTCTCCATGTCCCCTGAATATCATCATAAAATATAGCTTTCACGATTGCTTTCTCATAGTTTGCAACATCATTTTTTACATCTCTCGTATCCAATAACAAACAATATCCTTGTCTATTTTGTATCTTCATAAGCCATTCATGATATTGCCAGTCAACTTTATTATCATTTTGATTCGTGAAAAGAATAACCTTGAAATTGCTATTCCTAAACAGAACATTTAATTTTTCATCTGATAGATTTTCCTCTTTGTGTGTATAACTTAAGGCTATCTCTTTGCTACTTGATAAGAAAGTATATTCGAACCTTCTATCACTATCGGACACATTGTTGATTGGAATACGTGATTGTACGGTTGTCCCAAGTTCAGTCTCTAGCCAGTTCTTTAAAACCAGTTTAGAATCAATTGATTCTTCACCTTCATCTATCCAATGGCAAGGAAGATTATTCTGATCATTATGAATTTTGAAATGTGCTAATCTAAGCTCTCCGGCTGCAAGAATTAGTTTAGCTCCGCATCCGCAAGGACATAACAATTTTCCTTGTCGTCCTTTCTCTCTTAGAGCTTCTACTTCACCTTTTTTATATATGGGTTTTCCGTTGATGATATTATAAATTGACTCAATTCCTATTAATTCACCATCACAAAGCGCTACCGATCGCTGTACCATACTGTTTACCTCAAAAAATAAGCTACTTACGATTATACATCGTTAAGTAGCTTATTGACATAGAGATGTTTGCAATCATGCTTTCGTCCTACTCCGTTATCCAACTTAATTCACTTAAACAAAGCACCATATAAGCACAAAAAGCAACTATAACTAGTAATATCTTCATTTTACGCACCCTTTATTATATGTATTTTTTATCCTTCGAGATATTTTACTTCTTTACCATGTGCCTCTGCATATTCTATTTCCGAACGTGTGCTGTCTCCAATATATCCACCAACATTGATAACAAAGATGGAATCTGCCAAGTCAATCTTTCTCTTATGCATATCATCGAGCATTTCTTTTGTTTTGGATATAGCACCTTCGTCCATCCCATCCCAAACTTCATCATCTCCGGAATGACCGAATAGGCCTACACTAATAACAATGTTTCCTTCCAATGTAAGTCTCTTCTGAACTTCTATAAATTGTTCCTTAAAGCGAGTGCTTCCGCATAATGTCACAACCGGATATCCTGACTTTACTTTTTTAAGATTATCAATCAGCAATGGAATTCCCTTACAAATCCAAAATTCTCCGGAAACTTGTCCGGAGGACATTCCTCCATGAGCAAATCGCTCAACATACACCATGGAACCATATTTCAAAGGTTCACCGACAGCCTTCTCATAATACTCACATATTTCATCCGCCAGATCTCTTTCTGTTATATCCGTAGTCTTACCCGCAAATACATCCTTCATCTCATCCCAAAGATAGGGGTCTCCCCTTAGGCCCCATTGTTTAGGTTTATTTTCAAATATCAGAGAAAGATCTTTACTCATACCAGTAGTCTCCTTTTAAACTACACCGCCTCAGTAAAATAGTCCGCTACTATCTTCTCGAGCTGTCCGGCTATTTCCTTAAACGGAAGGTTCAAGTCCAATGAACCGACAGCTATCTTATTTCCGCCCATGGAAAACCTATTAGATGGCTGGAACTCTTCATCTGTTTTTGCATATAGTAACATTCCCGAAACATTTCCTGTCTGCTCTTTATCCCAGTTCTTTACATATGTATAAATCTGATATAGATTTGCATTTCTATATGTCTGCACATCAAAGTTTGACTGCATCTGCTGACCGTAATACTTAGCATCCAGAATGAGTACTCTGCCATCCCTTGATTTCAATGTTATATCCGTAATCATATTCGGCAGCCACATATCGTTATCATCATCAAGATTCCACTGTACCTGATCAGGGTTAGCCCTAAGTTCAGGATGATGATATCTGTAGTATTCGAGAATAAACTTCTCATATAAATGGCTCATTCTCTGATCATCAAGGAATGTAGCCATCTTGATGATTCCTTTCTCCGTGGATAGGAGCAGTCCATCTATAATGAGTCTGCATATATTAAGAAGCATCCTGTAATTCTGATTGTTCCTCTGGTATCGTATCCTGTCCCACTTGATCATAACCGGATCAATGTAATCCACGCTATCAAAGAATAACAGATCCTTCTTAATGACAGACTTATTCTCTAATTTCACACTTTTCTGCTTTATGAGCAGCATCATGGTTGTTTTAAGAATCTGATTTAAAAGATTATTTTCTGACAGTTCATCAAAATCACATGACAATCTCTGTTTATGCTGGAGCTTATTTCTTGCAGTTCCCGGAACATCAAGTTTTCCCCGAAGCGTTGTAAGATCATCGATCCTGTTCACGTATTTACGATATAATCCGTGTTTTAACTGTTGTGCCACTCCCTTTCCAAGGATAGCCGCAAACATATCGTGAATATTATCAAAATCCTCCGCAGCAATATCGTCATAGTTAGACTGACGAAGGACCTGAAATGCATATGTCAGCATATAATATATATTTTTTATCAGTATCCCTTTGTCATTAGTCATCAGCTATTAAATACCCCGTTCAGTCGATTCCTCCAAAGCCTTATCTTATCAGGCTCATCAAACCAGTACTCTTCCAACATTGGAATAATGTCATAATCAACAATGGATGTCATCCATCCTGCCAAATCCTCTTCATTACCGGGCTTCTTACCGCAGAAATAACTATGGCCAATACTGAATCCAGAGCCAAGTGAAGGATCTTCTTTTATCGCCTTATTCAATGCTGACACCACATCTATAAGCGCATAAAGCGTATCATCATTAATCTCAGAAAGATATTTTCTGAATCCATCCGACTCAAATCCCGGCTCCATTGGGAAGAAACTGAATCTTCTTCTAAGTGCATAGTCAATCATCGCCAGGCTTCTATCCGCTGTATTCATCATGCCAATTATATAAAGGTTCTTAGGAACAGCAAAAGGAAGTCCATTGTAAGCCATGGTGGCCTTTGTGCCTCTGTAATCCTTCTCTATCAGCATCAAAAGCTCACCGAAGATCTTACTCATATTCCCTCTGTTAATCTCATCAATGATGAAGAAATATGGCACTTCCGGGTTATTTGCCGCCTTCATGCAGAACTTATAAAAGATTCCATACTGTAACTCGAAACCTTCTCCAACAGGTTTATAGCCCATAATGAAATCTTCATAAGAGTAGTTCTGATGGAACTGAATAAACTCTATCCTGTTCTCATCCTTAACTCCCATGACAGAATATGCCAGTCTTTTCGCCGCAAAAGTTTTTCCGACTCCGGGTGCGCCCTGAAGGATGATATTCTGTTTCTTCATAAGAATATTCTTTAGAGCATCGTAGCTATCACCTGTCATATATACTTCTGACAGGAAATCTTCTCTTGTGTAAGTCTCAAGCTGCTCTGTGTTCTCAGGTAATGGATTCTCCTCACGAATCATATCCATGATGAGGTCATACTCACCCTTGGTCAGCTTAAAAAGACTTCCCTGAGGATTCTGGAAATATTCCATCCTTTCAAGCTCGGCAATATCCTTGAGAGCTGCATAGTCAATGGGTACACTTAGGCCTTCAACCTTCTCAAAATACAGATTCTTTCCATCGTTTTCCTGACTAATTCTTGCAAGGGCTACAACCTGTTTTACCGGATTAGACTCATAGCCGATCACAAGATCCCCAGGTTTTGCATCGAGAAAATTCTGAAATATCCTGCGCTTATTTCCGTTATCGTTGTATAGTGTATAGCTCTGTACTTCCCCAATACTGATATCTGCAAAACTCCAGATCTTCGGATTTGCATTCAGCCACCAATACTGCTTTTCATCTACCGCCTCGGCATATAACGCAACTTCTGATAAATCAACTTCTTCTAGTGCGGCTGCGAGCTCGTCTCTAAGCTTCCATAGGAAAGCTCCTTCTTCGTCCTTGTCTGTATATCTTCCAATATAGAGCAATGACCAGTAACGAGTAACTCCTTCTTCATCTACTCTAAGCTCACAACCGGTCTTCTTTGCAATACGTTTTGCCAGAGCAGTTGAACCCAAATTATAGAAATTCGCAGTCTCACCGTATTTTGTGGAGAGTTGTGAACACGTAGCCTGACCGCCGTAATCCCTCATACGGGTCACAATTTCTAATGCCTGATCTGTAAATACTTCGTCATCATTAAGCAACTTAACCCACTGTTCTTTACTGATTCCAGGATTATAGTCCCCTGCCAACCATTCTTCTTTTTTCTCTTCTGAGACATTCAGATAATTTGCAATGTAAAAGGATATGTCGAATGCTAATGTACGGTAATTCTGGTCATAGTAACACTTATCATCAAGCTTAGCCTTGTACATTGTGAGAAGTTCTTCATCCTTCTCTACCTCGGTAAGGATCTCATCTATAAGTTCCTTATTCCCTTTTATATTTGCAGGTATATTACCCTTCTTTGGAATGAATGTATTTTCAAGGTACTGACAAGTACTCTTACATACAGAGTATTTGAACACATCATATTTGGAGGGATATTTTAACCACAAGTAGACCGTGATTGCCATAGGTCTCTGATAGTGCTGCTTGCCTGGAGACAGTCTGTCACACAGGGCTTGCGCACTAACCTGAAACCTTGCTATACGGTCTGTTACTGGTTTAGATTCATCATATAAGTCAATGAACATCTCACGAACAGCTTCCTTGTCCTGTTCCGCATATACCTGAATCATTCCACGAGGAAAGTTATTCATGGACACAAGAAGATTAAATGTTTTATCTGTTGCCACAGTAAACATCTCATAGAAATTATCAGCATTGATGTCCCAGTGCTCCTGGAACCATTTGACAGCTCTCCACTTGTAACGTTCATCCGGCCATCTTTTTTCAAATGATGCCTTATACTTTACAAGACTGTCCTTTAATTTCTCATGATTAATCATTCTTGCACCGCCTCTCTATTATCTGTTCATCAAAACTTTAAGAGCAGCAAACTCTTCCTCGTTAAGAGTCACTCCTTTGCCCATCTTTTCATGTTCAGGCGCCCATTCGCGAATATCGTACTTTGGTGCTGCACCATTCCATGAAATCTTATTCAGTTCTTTTCTCCAGCCTTTGGCGTTCTCCGAAAGAACGCCAATTTCCTCAACTATTTCATACTGAAAATCAGCCATAATGTGCCTCCCTTTATTTAAGCAAATTCATAAGGTCCTCATAGGTATGAACAACATCGTACTTTACCGAATCACTGCTGATAGCCTTGAAATGCTCTCTTGCACAGTGAATCTTGGAGTTTTCCATTTCTTTAAGCTGCATGGTATCCATAGATCCCTTTGTTTCAGCAATAAAGTAAATATGCTTCACAGTGCCTTTTTTGAATGAAATAGCCCAGTCAGGGTTATAATGTCCTACCGGAGTATTGATATAGAAGCCATTTGGAAGCTTCACATATACAGCTACATCCTCACAGGTATCAAGTTTTTCAGCAAATTCCTTTTCATTTATAGAATCATAAACAATATGATCATACAAGTGACGTTTTGCTTTCATGGCATTTGTGCCGAGCTTACCCTTGATTGTAGGCTCAGTGAAAATATCAGTATCATATTTTTCATCGATCATGTTGTATGTGATGTGCTGTATGATTGCTGTCGCCTTCTGTTCATTTATAAGGTTTCCTGCCTTGATAATGAACTCCTCAGGATTGTATTTGAACTGCTCGAATACCGCCGGTTGTATTCCCGTCAGAATACGGACAATATCTTTTCTGGTAAGTCCGGTAGCTTCAACAAGTTTTCCTACCAGGTCATAAGTAACAGAGCTGCTTATGGATTCAGATGAATTATACTCTTTGGTCTTTTCAAGCTTCATTGCATCACCGCTGGAAATCTGTTCCTTGGAATCTATCTTCTCCATGCTTCCGGTCTGAACGGTGATCCTGATCTTGGATACACGAAGTTTAGAATCCAGCTCAGCTATTGCTTTTCGCACAAGCTCATCAGAATCAAAGTCTACAACATACACAGACTTGGAATTTATTTTATCCCAAAGTTCCTTGAACTCCGGCATTGCCATCTTATTCTTGTCTACATGAAGCTCAACATTATTCTTACGGGCATCTTCCGGCATCATAGCCTTCGCATCGTAAACTGACTTGAGAATATCAATAATATCCTGAGCATATGGTTCAACGGTCTCTGAGAATTTCATATTGTGAGTCTTCTCATCCTCATAGAACTTCTCTGTCAGCTGGCCTTTACTGTCGATGTACTTTTCGACAATAAGGTTGTACTGTATATCATCCCCCATTGCATCATCAATGATAAACTCGACACCATTGCTGTCCTTAATTGTTTTTCCAACAAACAGGCTCTTTTCAACCTTTCTAGGTCTGTCAGCAACAGCTTCGGCGATTTCAGTCTGCAGTCCCTTTGCAAACTGGTCATAGCTTTCACTCGCAATGACAGTAAGCACGTTAACACTGTGAACATTTTCGCCAAGGACATTGGCATCCATTCTTTCTCCGTCCTGATTAACACAAAGACGAAGACCACGACCTACTTCCTGACGCTTACGTACATCACTTCCACTCTGCTTCAAAGTACAGATCTGGAATACGTTAGGATTATCCCATCCTTCTCGAAGAGCTGAGTGTGAAAAGATAAATCTTACAGGAGATTTCTTAGGGTCTCTTTCTAACAGAAGTTCCTTATTCTTCATGATAAGGTCATATGCATCAATATCATCTGATGTCTTTTCTTTCTTATCAGACAGCTTTGAATCTGTCATATGGCCTTTCTTATCGATTGAAAAGTATCCGGCATGAGTATTCTCAGGAGCTATAGAGTCAAGATACTTTAAGTATTCATCATCGCCAATCTCCAACTGCATGTTCTTGAGGACATCCTTATATTCCTCTTCAAACATAACAGCGTATTTACCATTTATCTGATTTCCAGCTTCGTCATACTCACGGTAATTCTTTACTTCATCTATAAAGAACAAGGAAAGAACCTTGATCCCCTTTGAGAACAGCTGCCGTTCTCTCTCAATATGAGAAATAATGGTCTCTCTAATCTGTATTCTCCGGAGCTGATCTTCATCGTATTTTCCGATAACATCTCCGACAAATATTTTTGTTCCGTTCAAGAAGGTTACAGAATCATCTCTTCCATCTATATGCTGAACAACGTATCTGTCCGCATATTCGGCCAGTTCTCCTGAATGAGGATATATATTGAAACCTTCACCAACAGTCTTTGTGACCTTCCTTATACCCGTAGCACCCTTTACATCAAACTGGATTGTTGCAGTAGGATTCTTATCAGAAAGATTAATACTCAATAAGTAAACATACCCTGTTGTGGCCGTACTTCCGGATTCACTGATACCCTTAACAGCAATCTTCTTAACAAGCTTCTTATTATAAGCTTCCATAGCGTCCAAACGATAAATCATGTTGTAGATGCTGTCTGCCTTATGGGTAGCGGAATAACGAAGAGTCATTAATGGATTAAACTCTTCGAGATTCTTCTTTGTCTGCTTTCCTTCTACAGACTGAGGCTCATCTATGATTACGATAGGATTTGTCTTGGCTATGATATCTATAGGTCTACGACTTCTAAACTCATCGAGCTTCATATAAATACGACGGGCATCCTTTCCCTTTGCATTAAATGCTTGGGAATTGATGATCATTACATTGATAGAGCTGTCCGATGCAAACCTATCTATATCTGTAAGCTGTGATGAGTCATAGATAAAGAATCTGATCTTCTTTCCATATTCCTCTGCGAAATGGTCCTGTGTCATCTGGAACGACTTATATACACCTTCACGGATGGCAATACTAGGAACAACTACGATGAATTTGCTCCAACCGTAATGCTTATTAAGCTCATACATGGTCTTGATGTATGTATATGTCTTACCTACACCAGTCTCCATTTCTATTGTGAGATTATACTTGCCTTCCAGTTTGTCTGACTGCTTTATCTGATTGGATCGCTGAATCTTCTGTATCTGTTCAAGAATCACCCCATCATTAAGTTCCGGAATAACCTTCATGTTATTCCATCCTGTAAAATCTGCATCTTCCATGAGAGAAGCCTGTGTAAAGGTCTGACTAGAGCCTGTCATCTTGCCTTCAAATCCTCTGTCCATCATATATGTCGGAGTACCATAAGGCTGTCCAGCAAATACATCTACAACCGCTTGAGCTGCATCTCTCTGAAATTTTTGTTGTTTATATTGTATCTTCATCTCGGATTACTCCTTAAATAACCTTGACAGTTGTATCAGGTGCCAAAAGTTTAAATATTTCTCCAACATTAATCTTTGCTGGACTATTTGAAAAACTGCTATCTCTAAACACAGCTCTTAACGGCTTTCTCTTAGCAATTTCTTTAACAACATCTTCAGGCACGTTTTCATCGAAGCATGCCATTAAATCTCCATTATTATAAGTATGTACCTTAACGCCAGATATCTCTTCGGATGAATATGGTAATGACAATGGTAATCCCCATTCAAGAACACATCCGAAAAGCAAATCTAGGTCTGTTCTGTCAGACTTGATGTTTGATTCCATAGCTGCAAGCATACCCTGAGAATATCTGTCGGCGCTATAATACACTTCATTCATATTGCTATCTGATATAATAAAGTTTCTAAAGCCTATATCTAATTCGTTATGATTTAGCGACGATTCTTCTATGATTTTTTTGCCAGCTCTTCTTATCCTTTCTTTTCCAATATCACAAATGGTCTTATAACCATCTTTATATGCTTCTGAATTTTCATCTGTTTTTTCTGGTAATTGAACCATAATAAAATGTCTATTACCGCCATCCTCTGCATTAAGACGCATCACAGCTTCTGCTGTGGTCGCACTTCCAGAAAAGAAGTCCAAAAAAATTCCATTTGGTTCAGAATGACCTATCCTTAAGCAATCCATAACTGCATATATAGATTTTGGATAATCAAAATAACGCTTTCCAAGAAGATTTGTAAGCATATTTGTTCCGTACTCAGTGGATGAATATTGTTTTTCATCCCATACTGTTAGCGGAAGCATTCCTTCATCTTTCATTCGTGCTTTTATGTACACAGCCGGGTTCTTATCACGATCCAACCTAACACACATATCCGAAGTATCTGAAATTGCTCTTTCTAAACTCCATTTCCAACGTCGTGGTCTGCCGTTTTCATCAATAGGGTACGATACAATTTCTTCTATTGTTGGTTTTTCTAATACAGTATATTCCTTTGTATCACCATTCCATTCCAATTTTGGAATTCTGAATGTCATATTTTCTTTGTTAATATAGATAGGATAGTACATAGAAGGCGCATCTTCCTTGTATCCTCCATGCTTTCTGAAATTAACCCATTCAAATTGTCCTATTTCATCCTTTTCCTTATAACGAGCTATTTGCTTGTCATTTCTTGGAAGTCTTCCCAACTTCACATTTGTATTTGCTCCATAGAATAATGCATATTCATGTGAAATGGATGCACCAGTAACTGTAGATCTTCCTGATGGATTGTTTTTGATAATTATAGTTGCTAAATGATTCTCCTCTCCAAATACTTCATTCATTATTGCCGTAACATTTTCTATTTCACTATCATCAATAGTGAGCGCAATTATTCCATCACTAGCAAGAAGATTTCTTGCCAAAAGAAGTCTTGCATATATCATCGTACACCAATCTGAATGAAATCTACCGTTTGTCCTGGAATTAACAACTAGTCTATTTCCATCATCATCAAATACACCCTCATCCTCTAGAAATTCTGCCTCTGTTTGAAAAAAATTATTTTTATAAATTAGGTTACTTCCGGTATTATAAGGCGGATCAATATAAATCATATTAACCATCCCGAGATAACTTTCCTGAAGAAGTTTTAATACCTCCAAATTATCACCTTGTATATATAAGTTTTTAGTTTCATCCCAATTGACACTACCCTCTTTACAAGGACGTAGTGTTTTCCTTATCGGCTTATTTGCTTCAACGATTGCAGACTTTTTTCCAACCCATGTAAACTCATACGCCTCAGGACCCTCAACAATTTCATTAGAAAGCATTTGACGAAGGATATCAAAATTTATTGCCTTTTTTATATTTCCTTCGGAGTCCTTGAACTCTGTAATACAATTTGGAAATAATGTCTCAATCTTCTCGATGTTCTGAACCGTCATATCCATCGATTCCATTCTCATTTTCTCCATTTTTTAATCCTCCGTCATTATCATTTGATTTTTTATCAATAATACCATTGTTTATAGTTCTATCCCATGTCTGTGATAATCGTGCCATATATCTTGCCTGATTTTGTATAGCCAAAATAGCCGGATTCTCTTCAACCATATTTGATATTCGTTCAATACGTCTTTCTGCTTCCACTAAACCTGGATTCTCTCTATACAAATCCGCTATCTTTTGAGCGTTTTCTGTTGCTTTTATAAGTTCCTGAGACTTACCTATAGAATTTGTTAAGTTGCGAGACTGTTCTATTGCCTTCTCCATCTCTTTGCTCCATTGAAATGCAGTCTCCATTTGTTGAGTTATTTGTGCTAATCTAATAAAATCATGATTAAAAGTGTTTGCCAATTCATTTTGAATTTGTACCATTGATTTGTCATATGCTCGTGCAATCTGTTCATGTACTCTCAGTGCATCGGACAAAGTTTTATTGAAATTATGCTGACTCTTTGTTATATTTTCCTTGATTTGCACATCATCTATCGCCTCATCAAGTTCCCTATTTATTTTTCTAATCAGCTTCTCCGCTTTTTGATATTTTTCCCATCTTATATCATGAGAATGCATAATATCATTTCTAGCTTCACGTACAAACTGATACTCCTTTCTTAAGGTTGGCGCAATGTTTTTTCCAAGAAGCTTATCCCAAACTGTTTTTTCATCTATACTCTCCAAAATATGAATAATTTCTTCTTTTGAAAAAGTTTCCCGCTTAGTCTCTTTTATAATTGTTTTGGCTGCTGACATAAATCCATCATCTATGAAAAGGATGGTAAAAATTTGTCCAAAATCTTTCTCTTCAAGCTTCTCAATATTTTTTGCTGATTCATCATCTTTATTAATTGCACTGAACATATAAAGAATTTTTCTTAGTTTGCGTTCAAAGCTACTCATTAATGGATATAGTCTATCATTTAAATACTTAGAACTATCATTTTGCAGTGTTATTACCTGAAAATTATTCCTCACATACTCATCAACTTCAGCCAAACTCTTAGCTGTTTTCAAGTTATTCTCATTATTAGAAAATTCTGCATACCAGCATTTTCCGTTTTCAACCGAAAAAAGCTTTGAACCCACTCTTTCTGGCTTATAATTTGAGATTTTTTGTTTATCATGTATATTGAGAAGAAGATATTCTTGTTTCATTTAAACTTATCCAACTCCTTTTTTAATGTCTTTAGCTTTGCATTAAGCTGCATTTGAACATTGAACTGTTTCTCTTTTCTGACTTGTTTCTGTAATTTATCTATTTGTTTTAGTAGTTCTTGCCGTTTATTATTCCTTTCAATAGACGCTTTGAGAGATTCTTGATTTGATGTTTCTAATGTTCCTCCAGCAATTTGCCTTACAAAATTCTCATAGACAGCATCGATAGATAGTCCTTCCATCTTCACGGGTAGTTCATTTAGCTTAATCCATTCTGTGTGATAGTAATTATTGACTTTGAACATACCTTTACCGGATTGAGCTTCTTCTTTATACCCGATCCATGCCTGATACTTTTCATCAAACTCCAAGAGAAACAAAATATGATAAGGTATCTCTTTATCCATCTGTTTCAGGATTCCTTCATCAATAGTCTCACCGGTGAGCTTGATTTCAAAAACTTCTATCTCTTCTACTTCAGAACCTGTAGCAATATTTACTGTACTCGCAGCAATCTTGTTTCTCCAGTGAATACTTTTTATCTGTTCTACAAAAGATTGCTTTAATGATGAGCTTATAGAAAGGTTCTCATAAAACTTTTGCTTTGGTATACGCTTATTGAATTCTGTTGATTGTGGTAATCCAAGCATTGCTCTCCTTCCTCTACTCCCTAACAGCCATAAAACAAATCAACTCAAAATCTTCGAGGCCTGATACTTCTGACATAAGAGCAGATGTTCCGCCTTTTTTAAAGAGACTGTCGATATCGCTTTCTTCCTTTGTATCAATGATGGATGTAATGGCATCACTAAGCAGTTCTGATATATCAGCCATATCTTTCCCATCATTGGTTTCTTCATTGAACTGTGTGCATAGTTCTTTAATCGGTTCAGATTCACCTCTGCACAAAAGCCTCATTGTATCCAAAAGGTGCTTAGGATTAAGATAATCGCAAACCACTTCTCCATCGGAACTTATATACACCATGTAGAATGGATGGATACGGTTCTGATTATCAATGTTCACACTGTTATTTACATTCCTCAGTACGAAGATGATTCCTTCCGGATTTTCTTCCGATGCTCTTACAACAGCGTGAAGTCCCTTTGGCTTTTTCTCCAAATCATGATGAGTCTTTACATACTCCAGTAAATCCAATCTGAACTCATTGAGCCCAAGGTCCATTATGGAGATTCCTGTGGACATATCCTCTATGTCAACAACCTCTTCCTGCAATCTCTTGAGCTGCGCTCTACGGTATTCCAGATCTCCTTTCTCTTCCGGGCTAATAAGGTTATCATCACCGGTAGAGGTCATAATGGATATCTTCATACGTGTTTCAACACGGCTCTTGAGATTTATATATTCATCAAGATCCATATCCGGCCAAAAGTTCACAAGCTGAATGTACTGATTCCTACTTCCAATACGGTCAACTCGGCCAAATCTCTGAATGATGCGAACAGGGTTCCAATGGATATCATAATTAACAAGGTAATCACAGTCCTGTAAGTTCTGGCCTTCTGAAATACAGTCCGTTGCAATCAGTATATCTATCTCTGCCGGATTGTTTGGCATGAGTACTTCTTTATTTTTTGAAACTGGCGAGAAGCATGTGAGCACATTATTAAGGGTAGGTTTAATACCCTTTACTGTGGTCTTTCCTTCGATAGCACCAGTGATAACTGCGGTATCAAGGCCATACTTCTTCTTAACAAACTCGCTTACATTGTCATATAGATACTCAGCCGTATCTGAAAATGCAGAGAAAACTATAATCTTCTTGTTCCCTACGTTGATAGGATTTTCTATCTTATTTTCAATAAGCTGTAATAGCTCCTGCAATTTGAAGTCATGCTCTGGTGTAATATCTGAAACCATGGAAGTTAAAAGTTCCAAGATGTATGCATCAGCTTTAAGTTCCTCACGCCAGCTTTTGTAATCCATGTCAGCAAGATCAATTTTTACTTTCTTACCTACACGGAAGTCTGTATTCTCATCCTCTATGTCAAACTCATCTTCATTCAGCTCATACATATCAAGGTTAGCTGTTCCATACTTCTCATAGCGATTAATGGCATCTATTGTTCCATTGATAAGATCCTTTATTCTGGTAAGGGTTAGCTGGAAAGAATAAACTGAGCTCTCCAATCTTTTGAGCATATTAATACTCATCAACTTCCTAATACCTTCCTCACGTCCTTTCTGAGTAAGGCTTTGACCTTTATTATGGGTAAGATCCATATACTTCTGCATCTTACTTGGGAAGATGTAGTTGGAAGGAGTATATATACATAGTGTTAGCAATGTAAGCTGCTCGAATATCTCATTGTAATTGATCGCGTTGTTTAGATCTGTAAGCTTTGGAAATTTAGAGATCGGCTTTAATCTCTCAGGGAACTTTCCTATTTTCGCAGTATTGTAATACTTCTCAATATGCTTTCTTGACCTTGCAATGGTAACGCTGTCCAGCACTTCGAAGAAATCAAAGTCCAGATTTCTAAGAAGAGCATCTGTAGTTCTATCCTCGGCATCTAGCTTGCTCCACTCATTAAAAGCTCTCTGGGCCTGACGGAATATTTCTTCAAGTGGCTTTTTTGTATCAAGAGCTTCATTCAAAGTATCAGAGTCACCTTCATAAGCAAGTGCCAGCTGATTCTTTAAATCGTTGAACCTGTTATTAACAGGTGTCGCTGACAGCATCAGAACCTTTGTCTTTACTCCTGCACGGATAATCCTATCCATCAGTCTGTTGTACCTGTTCTCTACATGATTGCTATGTGTTCCACTTCCGTTTCTGAAATTGTGAGACTCATCTATTACAACGAGGTCATAGTTACCCCAGTTGAGCCTGTCTAGATCAAGCCCATTAGAGAAGCCCCCATTTCTTGAAAGGTCTGTATGAAACAGAACATCATAATTCAATCTGTCCGAAGCTATAGGATTGTTGACATAATTATCCTTATATGTGTTCCAGTTCTCAGCAAGCTTCTTTGGACATAGAACTAGCACAGTCTTATTCCTATTTTCATAGTATTTGACAACGGCAAGAGCAGTGAAAGTCTTACCAAGACCTACACTGTCAGCAAGTATGCAGCCATTATATTTTTCAAGTTTATTAATGATTGCAAGCACAGCATCCTTCTGAAAATCGTATAGCAGATTCCAGATTTTACTCTGCTTGAATCCGGTTGCCTCATTTGGAAGGACATCCTCTGATATATCTTCAAGGAACTCACTAAACACATGATACAATGTCATGAAATATATAAATTCCGGTGAGTTTTCATTATATGCAGTCGTTATATTCTCCAATACAACATCTGTGACATCTTGGAGCTTCTTATTATCATTCCATAGTTCTTCAAATACCTTTAGGTATTCCTGTGAAAATGGCGCATCCATTTTCTGAATCATGGAGTAGGCATTATTACCTCTCTCGCATCCGAGGTCTACAGTAGAAAACTCCATGATAGGTGCATAGGATTTTCCCGATGTATGAATAAATCCCGGCATATTCTCCTGTGTGACGTTGGACTTAAATACACCTTTTCTCTTAATCCACTCAGCGCATTCCTTGGCAATGGCCTTCTGCGTCATCTCATTACGGAGCTTGATTTCAAACTCTGTACCATAGAGATTCTGTTCACGGTTCATTCTTGGGATATAAAACTCCCGTTTCTCTTTCTGCGCTTTTTCTGCAACAAAAGTAGGAGCCGTGAAGATAAACCTAAATTCTTCACATTGCTCCAGTTCTTTTTTTAATTCCTGATATGCGTAAATTGAAAAACTTGCTGCAGCTATAGAAACCTTGCTGCCAGATTTAATCTCGTTACTTAAATCATCACGTAATGTCTGATTTACATTATCTATTAACTTCAAACCACCCATCAATGAATCCATGATTGTACCCTTTTAAATAGTGAAAAATGCCCACTAATCCAATGTAATATACCATAAATTATATACCCCTATGTATGTTCAAACAACATAAGCACAAAAAAACAATTCACATAATCTGGCTTGCAGAATGATAATTCCTTTAAATAACACTATTCCCCACTGCACTCCTCATAAAACGGGCAAGTCAGACAGCACTGTCCACATCTCTTCTGCCGGATTCTCCAACCTCTTCGCAACCAATATATGAATCTACACATCAAAAACACCTCCCGTGACTGTATGTCCGATTTGTTTCTGACTATACAATACACGACGAGGTGTCCGTTAAAAATGACAGATTATAAAGAAGAAGAAAGAAGAATTCTGAGAATATTTTTGTTTTGATCTTTCCCAAACCTTTGTAAATCACTTTCTATATATGGCATTTATACCATATTGATGGTACTCCCCTATGCGATAGTTTTCTACAAATTCTCTATCCATTTCCCACTTCGATATTGCAATCTGATACTTAGATTGATACTGCCTTTGGCTAATAAAGAAATCAATATAACTTATTATTTCACTTTTACTTAATATACCCTTATCAATCAGTACTGCTAATATTTTTTGTCTTCTTGCGCTTGTTAGTCCCTCAACCTGACTAACATTATAGTTATATTGCATTAAAATGGATTCTTGAGCTAGCATCATTCCATTAATGGAATAGTTCTTTAAATATGTCTTCTCATCACTCATTCTGCATAA
Organism: Oribacterium sp. C9; assembly: GCF_002007235.1. GTDB lineage: Bacteria > Bacillota > Clostridia > Lachnospirales > Lachnospiraceae > Oribacterium. Next base: position 56,180 of record NZ_MUHW01000016.1, on the reverse strand, counting down.
TGGAATGCCCATCTTCTTTAAATTATCATAAGAGCTTTCCATTACAAAATACACTTTGCATACTGGACAAAATCCCGCGTTGATCCTAGCTAACCGCTCCTCATTTTGATTATCTATTATGCTTACAGCAGCTACAATGTTTTCTATTTTATGATTGTTATGCATACACTTAAATACTGATCTTCGTACAACAAAATCTCTAATACCAATTTGCGGCAGGGCTGCAAGTTCTTCCTGTAGTTTTCTTTGTCTCTCCCTAGCTATTTCTTTGCGCTTTTTTGCCTCTTCTTCCTCTTCTTCCTGTAATCTACTTTGTTCTGCTTTTTCTTTTTTTCTTTCGATACGTTCTAATTCCAAACGTTCTGCTTCAGCTTTCTTTTTCGCTTCTTCTCTTTTTTCTTCCTCTTTCTTTAGCCGTAAAGCCTCAATCTCAGCTTCTCGCTCTTCTGCGGTCTTTTTATGGACTTTAACCCTGACTACCTGAGGATCTGTTTTTATTATTTCTTTTTCTAATTCCTCCAACCCATACAGTTTTTGTACGTTATTATCTTCTTTTAACACATACCTCTTTCCAGAATCAGAAATTATCCTAATTAATGATATAGTTTTACGCTTCTTTACATCCGTAGAAACATAGTTCGCATACTCAATTCCAGCATCATTTGCAACTTTTGCGACCCATTTCAGCTTTCCTCTATGTGTTTGCTGTATAAGGTTATTTATATACGAAGACGGCACAATGGTTTTTCTGGCTGTCTTAATCTTCTCAATTAAAGATTTTCCGTCGATATTTTTATGAATACACTTAACACAAGCCAATCCTTGTAATTTTTCATATTCACCATATTTATCACAGTTTTTCCCACAGCATGAACACTTAACCAGCTTTCCTTTTCCCACTGTAAACACGGTAAACTTTTGACCCTTATACTCTTCTATTGAGCATTTACCCAGATTTTCCTCTTTCTTAGGCTTAATCGTTGACTTTTCTTGCTTGTTTGCAAGCTCCTCCTGATTCGATACAAAGTCATCAATCAGCTCTAGACATTTTTGCTCCCTGAAAAAAGCAATACTCACAGAATCCTTTATTTCATCTAGCTTTTGTTGAGACATCTCAAAAAAAAGAACTGTATCAGGTGATACTTCTCCCGACTTGAGCTTTCTGAAAAACACGGCCTTATCTTTACAGTATAGATCAAGCCACTTTATCTTCTTGTATTTTTCATCATATGTATAACAAAGTATTTCATTCCTGATGAGCGTTGAATCCATCGATTGCATCCTCTAACATATTCTTAAAATCGATTATAATCATACATCCTTTAATAAAAAACTTCCACTTCATAATACAATGCGATTTTTGTTTTTTGACACTAACGATACAAGATGATGTGTCCTATAAAAAGGCGTGCATGAATATATGATTTTTTTGTGCAAGGATTTAGAGTATCCTCAGAACAGCGGTATAATATGCCTCGTGATTACAAAAATGCACCGGTTATTGAGGCAAAATACAAGTGCATGATTGTCTTAACCTATACCACCATTGTATTTAGCTAGAAATAATAGCCTTGATAAACTAAATAAATGCAAAATAACTATCGGCAGACATTTTACAGAAAAATCCGAACGCATAATTACTCCGGATGATTTTTTACTGGTGCTAGAAATTCTTTTTTTGAAAAACCGTGAGAAAATTATTCTTGTAAAAAAATTAAAGGAGAAACGACATGAACATTACAAACGAAACATCCCTGTTCTGTAAGGACATTCAGGGCGCCTATGAAAGAAAGGAATCCCTTTATATTGAAAGGACCATCTCTTTCGATTCCTACGAGGAAAGCACCGTAACATTAACCAGTACAGACTTTAGCCGTGGTGACATCTACTTCAGAACCGAAAACGGCTCATTCTGCTGATGTGTTGAAGACATGGAGAATCTAACAAGAGAGGAATCAGATAACTCTGTCCTCTATACATTCAGTATAGACTACACCGACTATCTCGTAGTTATGGACCGTGCTGCCTAAGACGACTGACTGCCGCCAAGACCCTGTAAGTCCTGGCGGATTATTTCATTAAACCTGCTTTAAATCTTCTTTTTCCGATATATCTCCCGGCATCAATCGAAGCCAATTCCGTATCTTTTCGCGAAAGCCCAATTTTAACGAAGTCCCCTCCATCTGTACTCGATATAACATGATATCTTTCCGTTATCAACCCTTGAGAATCTGTTATCAAAACTTGCCCCAATATTTACCATCACTGTATCAGGATGTTTCTCTATAATCTCTTTTATCTTACGATCCAGCATAATGGTACGTACTCCCTCATGCGAAAGAAATTTGTCATATTGCTTTGTATCAATATTCAGATGCCTGATAATATCTAAAGCCTTTGGATCATTGATACGCGGATTCTCCCTTAAAGTCTCACTTGCTTTCACCACAAGTGGTATCAGTGCTGTTGTCTGAACGCCTCTTGATATTGTACTTAAATAAATACATAAATAAAAAATCATTTTTCGAATTATCTCACATATTGCAAGTGTAAAAAAAAAAATTAGTTAGGAGTATTTTTATGTGTAACAAAAAAATAATGCAGGTATCAAGAGATAAAAAGAAAGCAGAAGCAGTAAAGCGAATGAAAGCGTGGGGAATTTACCCTGAGATAATCAAACAGTTTGAAGATGAGGGAATTGTATCAGAAAGTGCACCTCCATTTGGAGCTTGCTATTGGCTTAACGATGAGCAGAAAGCTAGAGTCGCAAAATTCGAAAAGATTACCAACGCTCTCGTCTATCATGTAATCCATTCCTATACTGACTTTGGAGAACTTGAAAATTACTTATACGTCAGTGACTATCCCAATGAGTGGGAGATGGATCATTACTGCATCAAGCGCGGAGCACAGCTCTGCTATGTAGTCAATAAAGATATACCGATTTTTTCTGAGCCTGGAATGATAGGTATTGCATTAACTCCTGCATCCGGATTGACAAGAACATGGTAATTAGAAATCTGAAATATCAGAAGCTGATGGAAAAAAGAACATTGATTACTTAGACTTAACTTGCTAGAACAGCTTTTCTACTGTTCCTATTGATGAATAACTATATGAATAAGAAAAACAGATAGCGCCAAGCTGTTTTGAATAGAATCAAACTTATGTAAAGGGTACATACCGTCATAAATTGGTGGTATGTGCCCCTATTTCATTACAATTTAGTTCATTTCGATTAACACCCTACAAATAATTATATTTCCTGTTCTAGGAGACGGAATACATCTGCATCCGTATTGTCTCTTATGATTGCATGATAAACACTCCCCATTGCAGGTATGCTTATAATGGTACATCATTCTACGGCCCTTTTGTTTCGCATTTTTAATTATTTTTACTTTTGCGAAGTACTAAGCCATCTCGCAATATCAACCATCCTTATTCCGTCATATTGAGCTTCATGGTGCTTTGTCCTTTAAATGATCATTTTAGGATAAGATATTATAACGCCCCCTGATGGGTAATTCATTTCCACTTAAGATAAGTCAGCAACCAACTCAACCAGACTTAATTTCATCAGCCCAACAATTCCATTTCATTTTGCATCTTCACAAAACCATATTTCTCATATAGTGGGCGTCCCATCCACGTAGCTTCTAAAGAGATAGCGGTTATACCCTTCTCTCTGGCATCTGTTACCAGCAAATCCAATACCTTTGTTGCTATTCCTCGCCTTCTGTAATCAGGTCTAACATATATATTCATTATGTAGGCTTTTTTTCCTGTCGGATTATGGTATGTAGGCATCACCTGAAAGTAACTTACGCCTCCTGTCCCGACAAAAGAATCGTTATCAAAAACAAGGTAAGCAGTGTGTTTATCACTGTTCAACGAATTTATATAGTATTCTTCGGATTTCCGTTCCACTTCATCCATGCTTATATCATCATCAAGTTCATTGGCCGCCCGCAATACTTCTATCCTCGTTTTTACCAAAGTATTTAGATCTTTTATCGTTGCCTTCTTATATATCAGACTCATTAGACTTTACCTCCAAAGCTACTGATTCTTTGAACACCCTAACCGTTATTTATAGACTGTAAACGTGAACTTGCTTTCAGATTATCAAAATGCCATTCAAAGCCGCACAAACGGGATCTATTGTTCGTTCAGTTCCCAATACTTGTATATATAATAAGAACAAACCACACTATAAGAAAAGCGGCACTGATCACCCAAAAATATTTAGTTCCATGTATTCTCAAAGGATCTTTCCTAACATACTCCTCCGCAGAGTTAATCCAGACCTTTTTATCAGACCCGGATACATAAGCGTCAAACAGAGATCTGAAAAAGTCGTCAATATCTTCTCTTAATAAGTACTGAACACTTATCATGTCATTCTCCCAGATGTATCTGACCCTTATAACGGTTTTATCCGTCATGCTTTCAAATCTGACGGCATATTTCTGAGGTTGTGCAACATATAGTCCGCCAGTATTTTCAGTATTATCAGCAAATAATATGTATAAAACCCCATCCTTAGTCTCTGCTTCATACTCTGATAATTTCCCGGAGACTTTCCTTCCTATCCTGGTCTGACACTCATTTAAGGACAGGGAGGTTTCATAAACATAGTCAAGTCTCCCGGCACGCTCATCCTCTATTTTCATTTGTATATTCGGATTCAAATTATAACCTTTAGGCATTCATCCTCCCAATAGCACCACCATGATGCCTTTCTCATTATTTCTACATTCTCAAGATATTACATTATGTGAAAACACTTTGGCATAAATAAATCATTTCTTTTGTTATTGCCAAAATATAAAGGAAGCTAATTGTATCTATATAAAAACATATTTTTATGATCTATTATCCAACTCATCACAGCATATTTATTCTGTCAGAGTTTTTTAGCGGCTCTAACTTACTTTATAACAAAAAACACTATTTAAAGAAAGGATCCGTAATATGCTGGAGAAGAAAAAAGTAACAATTGCATCCTACAAATGCTATATAGAGGGATTTGCTATAGACATTGTTGATGACGAAGAAAACGACTGCTTTGAGGCGTGGCTTTATTCTGAAGAATGTGCCATTAAGCAACTTATGTTCGGCCTACCCAAAAAAGATGTATCTAATTCACTGTTCATGACTATTGTGTCCGCTAATCTCGAGGCACATATTAGTGCCTACTGCAATGAATATTTGAAAATTTAATGCTCTATAATAAAAATGAATCTTCATTTTTATTATAACACACGGGAATCCTCTGACTAGCAAACCAGGGATTCCTTTTTTTTATCAGTTCTTTTCTATTACGTGTTATACCACTTATTGTCAAGCTTATTTCTGCCTTTTAGGGATTCACCTTGTTCAAGACCTTTTGCTTTCCGTTTTTCTCTTCTTAAATGACATTGTCCATGTAGATAATCCAGACCTGCTCCGCATCAACCATCCTAGCTCACCACTGCCAGTACACAACACTTGGATGTATCTCCTCATTGAAGCAGCCAAACCATCTTTTCATTTCAATTCACTATCAGCCTGCATCTGAAGACATCGTCTACGGTCGCACAGAATATCCCATCTTCTAATTCCATCCCGACATAAAAATAGTCGTATAATCTCTGGCAGACTCATAATTTTTTCAATACGGTACACTTTACTGTTCTTCATGTCTCCCCTTTCCCTCAAGAGAAAGCCTTTCTATGCGTATGAACTTAAGTTTTCCATAAGTTACATCTCATACCAGGCATTTCAAATAACATTTTTTCTCTAAGTGCAATTAGCTTCCTACCCCTCATGTCACATAAGACCTTCTTTTCTTGGCGTTTATTGAAAATGATCAAAATCAATTCTTCTTTTTGATTTTATCCGGCACTAATGAAAGAACAGATATTGTACTTGAATAAATGCAAAAATAAAAAATCATTTTTAGACTCATCTCACATATTGCAAATGTAAAACAAAATACACGCACGGATGACGTCCGGTATACAGACTATTCATTCAGAATCTCTGATACTAAATATTTAGTAACGTTTGATAAATAATCTTAACGTCGGCAAAGTATCATTGTTTCACAACAGTTATGGTTTTATGAACAAAATGATCCATTAACAAATAATATTTGATCGGCTGGGCAGTGTAGTAACTGTCCAGCTGTACTTTTTATATAAATACAACGATGGGGGATATTAAATGAACGCAAATTTTAGATTTGATTATTTCACGAGCCAAGAAAGCGATATGCTTTGCTTTTACAGGATACCTAAGCTCTTATTTACTGATGATTCCTTTAAAAAACTATGTATAGATGCAAAAGTCCTTTATGGCCTAATGCTTGACAGGATATCACTCTCATTAAAAAACAAATGGCTTGATGATGATAATAGAGCTTACATATACTTTTCACAGCAGGAGGCGATGGAAATGTTAAACTGCAAAGGAAACAAGGTTGTTGCACTATTTAAATCACTCGAGAATTTTAATCTTATTAAACGCAAAAAGCAGGGCCAGGGAAAGCCAGCTATTATATATCCAATGCTCATTATACAAGATGATAATAACAGTCAGCCTTCTGATGATCAGAAATCAACAGATAATGCTTATATTTCTGGCATTGATAATTCAACTGTCCAGACTGTTATAAATCCAAAGTCTAGTATTGGGATAACCAAAGGTCTAGACTTGGATAAAACCAATACTAATTATAATAATATAAATAATACTGACATAGTGACATCTAATCATATCAATCTTAGGGATGGGATTACGATGGATGATTATAATGCATATGCTGAGCTGATAAAAAATAACATTGAACTAGATACCCTAAAGAAAATGAATCCTCTCAGAGCTGACATTATTGACGGGATTTATGATCTCATTTTGGAAACAGTACTTAGTAAAAATGAAACAATACGTATAGCGCAAAATGACTATCCGGCAGAATTAGTAAAAGCAAAATTTCTTAAACTAGACAGTGCACACATAGATTATGTAATTGAATGCCTCAATACTACCACAACTAAAATACACAATATGCACAAATATCTTTTATCGGCTCTGTTTAATGCACCATCAACTATTGGCAGCTACTATCAGGCAGCTGTTAACTATGATATGTCACATTAATTACCGCTAGAGCTAACCGTCCTATTATCAAGTAGCCATCAGGCAAAATCCAGTGAACAATGTCATAAAATCTGGGGAGGATATATTTTGCTCTCGATCATTTGAACAGTAGGTTTTTATGATCGCGACCTTACATACTACAGATTCAGATGCTCTAAAAAACCGCATCAGAGGGGGATCTGATGCGGCGGTACTATATCTAAAAAGCAGTGATATAGATAAGTATAAAATATTTTTTCCAAGATACTTAGGATGACATATGGATAGTCAGACTTGTTTCAAAGACTTTTCTCCTTTAAAAGACCTATCAGATAGTCTGCAATTTCCAGATTGTTCTTTTCATACATCATCATATGACCGTTTCCTCTTATTCCGACATCTTCAAGGCGGATAAAAGAGTGTTCTACACCGCACTGATCCAGAACATGAGATGTAAGATGATCAAACTGTGAATGATATGACGCTTCACTGACTATAAGCCAGATAGGTATACCTTTTAATCTTGGAAGCTTAGGCGCCGGGTCCTGAAATGCAAGACCATCCCACAGCGCTGAATCATCGGTAATGTTCTTTTCAATCTGTAGTTCTGAAAGAGAACCCACAGGCGGATCTAAATGCAGAGGAAGGTCTGCTATTCCAAAGTTTTCGGCGATCTTTGCTTCGGGATCACGGGAAAACGGAGGACCGGAAGGTTCCAGTGCTATTATTCCTTTTACAAGCTCCGGGACTGCATCGGCCAGTAACCATCCGAATGGACCTGCCTGTGAATGAGTAAGTAAGATGGAAGGTCCAATTTTTTCGAGAAGTTTCTTTCCGGAATTAAGCATCAGTATCTGAGAATCCCTGTTTTTAGGAAGGTATTCAACCTGCGAGGCAAGAAACTGCCGGTCTATCTCATCTTCGAACTCCATATTGCCGGAACCGGGCCATTGAGTATGAAGCCTGGACTGAGGCCAGTTCGCATTATCAGACATAAAATTGTTCTGTAAAACATGGACAGGATGAAATCTTCGTGGACCGTTTTCATCAGGATGATAGGCGGACCGCCCCCTTGAAGGCTGCTCACAAAGATAAACCTCATATCCCTGAGAAACAAAGTAGTCTGACCAGCCCATACGTCCATCTGGTGTCATGAGCCAATTTACATTGGTCTGTCCGGCACCGTGCATCATGACGACCGGATATGGATGCTTTTTTTCGATGGGAAAATAGGCTTCAACAAACATCTGATTACACATATGTCTGTTGCCTTCCTCTCCTTTGATCTCACCATCAATATAAAAAATACTCTTTTCTTTTATAAAGCTTTGATCTATTTTCGGAACCATGTTTATTACCTTTCTTGATCAATGATCAAAAAGCCGGATATACCATACTTACATAGGCGATGTAACCCACAGCAAGAAGCGTCGCGATGATTCCGCTCATCTTGAAAAGAGACTTAACGTCATATCCTCCTGCACTCATACACATAGGAACTGCGGCTGTTGCTGCAGGAGTCATGAACGCTGTAAGTGAACCTGAAGCGATAAGGATAAGGCATCCTCTTGGATCGGCCCCAAAGGCGCTGCAGGTAAGTAATGCTATCGGAGCGAAAACATTCATAACGCTCTGATTCTGCATGATCTGCGTAAGGATAAAAGGGACAATGAAGAATATAGTGTGGAGCATCACTGTGCTGACTCCGTTACCTACCACATTTGTGATAACTGTACCTACATAATCTGCAGTGCCTGTTGCCACCAATGCCTTTGCCATGGTGTTCGCACCTACAAAGAGGAGACAGATGTCCACTGGTATGGAAGCGATGGCTTCTTTCTTGCTTAGAGTTCCGAAGATCACCATGAGAATCACACCGGCAAAAGAAATGAGCCATGTTGCGACACCGATCTTTTTACTGAAGATATATCCAAAAATGACTGCAAAGAAGATTATAACACCGAGGATATCTGCGGATTTCGTAAGTGGCTTCTGTTCCTTTTTGTTGCCCTGAGATGAATCGATAGCAACTACAGGCTTGTCAGGTGTGATCTTAGGTGCGATGAAATAAGCCCAGAGAAGGATGATAAGAATAAAAGGAAGTCTTCCCTTACAGAAATCCATAGCTGTGAAGCTTTGTGTAAATCCGTAATTCTCCATGAAACCGTTGAAAACAGCTGCCTGGCTGATACTAGCACCAAGAGGAAGTATAGCGCAGCATCCGATACAGATCACAAGCAGAGGGAACTGTCCCTTTGATCTCGGTACATCAAATTCATCACATACAACATCCATGATAGGAAAAGCGATAGCATATGCAGCCATAGGGCTTGCAATCATGCTTGTAAGCGCCAGTCCGATAAGAAGAACTCCGAGATAAGCAAGCTTATAGTTGCCCTTTGTTATCTTTCTGATGCCCTGAGTGATTTTTGATGGAAATGATGTACGCCCGAGTCCTGCGGCGAGAACTATCATCGTAGCGATGATGACCGTGTTGGAGTTTCCGATGCTTGCCAGAACATCCTCTGCTTCAACGCATTTTGTCAGTGTAAGTAAAATGGCAACGCAGGATGCGGTTGCACCAAGAGGTATCTTTCCCAAGAGAAAGGATACCAGCATAAACAAGAAAATGCATAGACATAAAACCATTTGTGTGTTCATAATATTTACCCTTCTTTTTGTGCCCTAAAAGTATATCTGATAAAGACTGATTTACTCCCATATCTGCACTTTATCAGCTGTTTATGAATATCAGTCTTCCGGAACGATCGACAGATTAAGTGTGTACCATTTGCCCCGGATCATAGGAGCTACTCTTCCGGCCTTACCCTTTTCTTCCATGATGCGGTTCATATCTTTTATCATGTTCTCCGCAAATTCAGGATCGTTGGACAGCCATGTTTCATAATGCATCGGTATGAGCATCTGTGTATCCACCTGAGCGAACCATTCAGCGAAGTTCTCCGCAACATTATCTTTAACCGCAGAACTTGCCATCTTATTCCTGATGATGATATTAGGCTTGTTCGGCCCCTGAAGACGCTGGATCATTCCGTCGTCATTACCGCCGATAAATGCTACTCTCATACCATTGTCTGTAGTGAGAACAAAATTTGTGTTGAAGGTTCCGCCCATCCAGTCAAGAGTTGCTCTCTTGTCATCAGGGTATTCCTTTAATGCTGCCTGAAGAGTCTGTGGGAGACGTTTTGGCATGGAATGATGCGTCGCATGGTGTGTCTCCATAACAAAGCCATCGAAATAGTAAAGACCTTCATAGTCCACAGGATACATATCTGTTGTGACAGCATTCATTGCCTTCATAAGCTCCAGGACATTACCGCTGTGGGTTATAACAGTCGGGTGATACTTATCCATAACTTCCTGAAGATTGTTGATATGATCCGGGTGTGTATGATTTAAAAATACATAATCTACATTTCCAAGGTCATCTACTGTGATGTCAGGGAATTTTATATGATTGAACATTCCGCTGTCATCATTTGAGTACCATGGATCAGTGAGTAAAGATATTCCGTTATTGAAGCGGAACTGGAAACATTGACCATTGATCCATCTGAATGAAAATGCTTTTGAAACTGTGCCGTCTGCCATAAATCAACCTCTCTTTCATGCACAAATCAAAATATCAATATATGTAGTATATGGCTGTGTTTTTAGGATTTCTAATACGAAAAGCGGAGAAAACATATAGCCATATGGCATATGTTTTCTCCGCTATATACTATAGATTCTTTATATAATCCATACATTCACGTATGAGCTTATATTTTGTGTCTGTTTCAAATCCTTTTCTGCATATCAGGTATTGCTTAAATCCCAGATCTTCTGAAGGATCAAGATAAAGGAGTCTGTCCTTTTCAAGATGGATCCAGTTTTCTTCTTCACCTATGTACAGGCAATGACCTTTACCTGCATTGGCATATTCAAAACGGGCATAAAGATTACTCAGTTCTTTAAGATGGACCGGGATATCGGTTTTATTCAATAACTGATCGATGCCGTTTCTGCTAGCGCTTCCTTCGGAATTGACAGCTATGTTCTCCCCTTTGAAGTATCTGAGACTGATGACCGGCAGTTCAAGACCTATATCAGTCGCATACTTTTTCAGATCACTTCCTTTTGACAGATAGATGGTTATATGTGAGTCCTTGATTTTTTCATAATACAGGTCCGGATCGATCTGATCTGTACAGATATAAATCACATCAATCAAATGATCTTTTAGCTTTTTCAGAAGATTGTCACTGAGATCAGATCTTAATTCCAGCTGATATTCCGGATAGTTACTGTAGAACCACTGGAGCATCTCACCTGCAAGATAAAAGGTTCTGTTGACAGGCGCTCCGAAACATATCATCTGCTCACTGACCATATGGAGTATATTCAGCTGACTTTTAAAATCCTTTTCCGCATCTACGATCTTAGAAGCCAGTTTATAAAGAAGTTTACCCTCCTCAGTAAGCATTATCTTGCTGCCGCGTTTATGAGAAAAAATAGTGATATCATATTCATTTTCTATTTTTTTGATGCACTTACTAAGGGACGGCTGTGCGACATACATAGCTTTGGAGGCCTTATTCAGACTGCCCTCCTCCACTATGGTGCATAAATAATAAGCTTCCCTGATGTTCATAGATTTGTCTCCTTATACTCCCGAAGATAATTTCATGATAACTTACAGGTATATATGCGTCAAATGGCAATGAAGTTCGCTCGGCTGTTTACCATCTTCACTTCGCTAAGTACTCTTTTATCCTTAACAACTTTGGCTACAAACTCGTCAGGAAGTAGCCTCCTTCACTACGATTACACATCATTCGTCAACTGTATACTCATGCGAGTATGGGCTTCTCATGACGGATTTATCGTAAATGAACATAGGCTTGTTTTATAGAGCTTAAAGAACAGAAATTTGAGGATATTATATTTTGAATCAAAGTCCTTCTCGATATTATAGTTAGATACAATACAAGCAGGCATAAAAATAGAGGCGACTCTAGAATATTATATCTTGTATAATATCAAGAATATATAGTCGGAAGAGAGCAAATTTTCCAAATCGCATTACGATTTTGACATTTGGAAAAAATAAACTTGACTGCAGGACACGCTTTTTTACAACTTATCCTGAATTATTCAGTGAATAATTCAGGCTTAATGTACGTTTTCATGTACTTTTCAAAAAATTTTTTTCCAGTTTCTTTTCGCCTTTTAGTTTGATTATATAATCAAACCACTTTCCGCTTGATATAAGGCTTTACTGATATTTATTATACTATTTACCTTATATTTTTTTAAAGGGCCGCCTCTTTATATATCACTAATCTAACTATTCCTATACTTTTATGAGTATCACAACTGCTTGTCTACAGGCACGCTCTTCTGATTATGCAGCAACATAAGTATCTCTTTAAAAGAATCATCGTAATTCTTCATTATTTTGTTCTCTTCTTGTGTGCGTGCCAATTCTTTGTTTAGTAAATCTATTTTATCCTTTAATTCTGATATTTCAGAATCCTTTTGGCTTATAAGCTTATTTGCCGTTATATCTTTATCTGTTAAAGACTCGATGGTCTTTTTCATCTGTTCAATCTCTTTGTTATAGTTTGCAGTAAGCTCTTCTTTTGATACATCCTTTAATCTTATATACGATGTGCTAATATCATAAAAGCTGTTAAATAATCTTGATATCTTACTGAGGTACTCAGTATCATCCTGAGAAAGCTCTTCCATCTTCAGACGGTTTTCTTCTGCGTGGAGCAACCTCTCAATTAAAGTTTTGTGATTCTCTTTTGTTGCACTGCAAATGCGTTGTACTGTTTCCGTATTGACAGTACTGAGATTTATTCGGGTATCTTTTGCTTGCTCTGACATCTTATCTCCTTTAAATGGGGCAAATCATATAGTAATTGGGCCATATGATAGTATCTGGGCCAAATATTATATACTTTGGCCCAGATTCATATTTGACTGTTTCTCTTATAATATGTAGGATTATTCCTGTTTTGATGAATTTTTTGAGACATTTGAAGAAAAAGCAATTGAAAGTCCGGTCAAGTAAAATATAGTCAGTCCCCCATTATGAGACAGTAAAAACTATTTATTATTATGCGCCCAATAACCAAGAAAAAAACGCCGGCACATATCCAATAAGACTCATTAGGATTAATCTCTCTTTATTGGATCTTAGAAAAGGTAAAGAACAAATATACTGACAGTTTATTTTATCTGTGATAGAGCATCCTTAACAGCTTCTTTCAGCGCATTCGACGTGATCGTTGCACCTGAAACGGCATCAACCGAGTCGATTTCCTCCGGAGTAGCCAATCCAATGAATTTTTCAGGAATAGTATCAATAGCTTTAGTTCCAATGTTTGGCGTCTCATTATGAGAGATCACCTTCACATCGCTGATCTTTCCACCATCTACAGTTACTTTGACCTGTATATCTCCTTCTATTCCTTTAGCTGTACCAATATAATCATTATTTCCTGTTTCAGTTACTGCGTTTTCTGCTTCTGCCGGTTTTTCAATACCATAAAAGATATTGATGAGCTCGATTGTCTTTGCAGCCACATCTGCTGACAATGCGGCACATCTTGACTTTCTTCTTGGATCCTTACGTTCTTCAACTCCGGCCGCACTCATCCAGGTTCCAAGCGAATCCACACAGTTCACAGAAGGAGCAGTGGTGTGTACATCATCGTATTCACCATCATAAATTGGCAGTACCGTTGATGTGTACCATGCCTGCAGTTCCTTTAAAACATCATCCTGATTATCCTTCGGGATAAATAAACTGATGGCGAGTGTAGCCCCACCAAGAGCTCCGCAATAAGAACCACAAGTGTATCCTGAATGTCCTAAAAAACCAATCTCCTGTGGGAACTGATTGTATGGATAGCCGTATTTCTCAGCGAGTACTCCAAGGAATCCATCAAAAACAGCTGCTCCACATCCTCCGAGCTTGAACCACTGTTCATATACCCTTGCCTGTACTTCTTTTTTATCAAGTTCATGCCACTCGAGAGGAAGTCTTATCGCAGGGATGTTATCGGTCACATTATTTTCAATAGCAGTCGTTGACTGTTCTTCTGATGATAATTCTGTTGCGGCTGTTGTTGCCTCCGGAACCTTAGTTTCCTGCCCACATCCGGTTAATGTCGGAACTGCCGCAAATGCCGCTACGCCTACAAATGTCTTTCCGGCTTTGTGTAAAAATTCTCTTCTTGTAATCTCCTTCATCTTTCCAACTCCCTCGTATTGTTGTTTTTAGTAGGTCTAAATATAGAACCTTGATTTTATACACACCCTCTTTTTTATATCATTACTCTAGTAGCAGTATGTTATTCATTTTCTTTATCATTAGATATCAGAAAAATATTCTTTTATATTTTTTGACATACACATACAATAAAAGTATTTACATAGATGTTGCAATTAAATAAGTCACTTCAGGCAGAACTAGATATTAAAAAGATGGAGATAAATATTATGATCACAAGAAATGAAGCATTTGAGCTGTTAAAGAAATACAATAAGGATCCATTCCACATACAGCATTCTTTAACAGTTGAAGCAGTCATGAAATGGTATGCAAATGAGCTTGGATATTCTGATGAAGCAGATCATTGGGGAATTGTAGGACTATTACATGACATAGATTTTGAGCTGTATCCTGAAGAACACTGCCTTAAAGCGCCAGAGCTATTAAGGGGCGGTGGGGTAAGTGAAGATATAATTCATTCTGTCTGCTCTCATGGATATGGGATCACTGTAGGTTGTGGAGTGACAATAGACGTGGAGCCTGTTCATGAAATGGAGAAAGTCCTGTTTGCTGCCGATGAGCTTACCGGCTTGATATGGGCGGCAGCTCTGATGAGACCTTCTAAAAGCACAAAGGACATGGAACTTAAATCCCTTAAAAAGAAATACAAGAGCAAAGGGTTTGCGGCGGGATGCTCTAGAGATGTGATCGAACGTGGCGCAGTTCAACTTGGATGGGAACTGGATCACCTGCTTGATATGACACTCCGGGCCATGGCCGCCACGGAAGATACTATTAAAGCTGAAATGATTTGATTTAAATAGTACAGGAAAGCAAGATGAATGAATAAAAAGCTCATTTTCATTAGTATCACTGTCTTACTGTTGACCCTGAGTGTCTGTTTTTTATATTACAAGAAAGAAAAGTATGTCAGTACTGATAGAGAAAAAATGACAATTTATATAGCTTCGGATGTTCATTATATTTCACCGGAACTGACAGACAACGGACCATATTTTACCAGCCTCATAAAATCTGCAGACGGTAAAGCCATGCAGTATATCGAAGAGATTACAGATGCTTTTATTGACCAAATGATCATATCAAATCCTGATGCAGTAATACTATCCGGAGATCTGACCTTCAATGGTGCCAAAGAAAGTCATGAGAAATTGGCTAAAAAACTCAGGAAAATATCAGATGCCGGGATACAGTTGCTTGTAATACCGGGAAATCATGACATTGATTCTAAATCTGCAGCCCGTTTCAGTGGTGATGGTTATGATTTAGTTGAAAGTATTGATGCCGCTGGTTTTCTTGAAATCTACAACAGCTTTGGATATAACATGGCTTTAAATAGAGATAAGAATTCCCTAAGCTATACTTACGATCTTTGTCCGAATTACCGGCTGCTGATGGTAGATGTGAACACAGAAAAATCACCGGGAATACTTACGGACGAGACTTTTGAATGGATCATAGAACAGCTTGAGGAGGCCAAGTCATCCGATAAAAAAGTGATGCTGTCAGTCATCAAAATATACTTGCACACAACAGCATCTTTATAGATGGGTTTGTAATGGGCGGATACGAGAGGTTATGTTCTCTTTATGAAAAATACGGTGTTCTGGGAAATTTCAGTGGTCATATGCATATCCAGGATGCCAAAACCAATAATAAAGGCTTGACTGAGGTGGCAACCTCAGCCCTTTCCGTCTCACCTTTTCAGTATGGAGTTCTGGATATAAACGGAAATACCTTAGATTATCACACCGAGACATTATCTTTTTCGCATTATGACGAAGCAAAGCAGTTCATGTGGGATGTCTCATACAGAAAAGCAGAGGAAGGACTCCCTCAGGGATATGCCGAATTATATGAATACTTTGCAGATGTAAATACAGCTTATTTCTCCGGTCATAAAGAAGAGATACGCTGGGATGATGCCCTTTATGAAGAGCTAAATAAAAACAATGCTTTCTTCGGATTATACCTTAAGTCAATTAAAGCCGATGGTCTTTTAGATGAGACCAAATGTAGAATACATTGGCATAATAGCCATCGAAGAACATGAGTCTTTGATGATCTTAAAACTCAACGGATGCATAAATAAAGAAATTATAGATCTTGTTGTAGAAACGCCGAGATTTCTATATTTATAGTAAATACAGCTTAATGCATTCAAAGTTCATTAGTCATACAATTCCATAAGCCTTTCCATTTCTTTTTTTATTAGTTCAAGTGTATCAATATATACAAGATAATTTGCATCCGAAAGTCTGCGGGCTATGGTTGGCTGAGTTGTGTTCATTTTTTTTGCACACACTTCCTGGGTCTCTCCGGTATCCATCATTTCCCATACAGTTCTTCTCTGGTTTTCATTCCACCCATATTCTATGATTTTGGTAAGTGAAAGCAATGCATTAACACTCTCTTTCAGAAGGAATCTGTCATCCATGTTGTAAAAATCTATCTTTACATCCGATGAACGACCCTTTAATTTTCGTTCACTGTCATGAAGAGAATTTATAGCATTCCTTGCTGCATAAAAAGCAGGTCCATCTGCCCCAATCGCTGCATCCATATTTATATCTGTTGATATATCTCCAAAACCTATACCAAACCTTATTGATACAGGATACATATGTTTTTTTATGTAATGAATAATTTCCATGATGTGGTTGGGAAGAGACAATATGCCTTGAAATTCATCCCCCAACGTGATCAGGAAATTTGCAGCGATATCATTTTGGTAAATTATATTTATCTCCTCAAGAATAGATTTGAGTGTTTTCTGAACAGTAAAACGATCCTGTATTTTTTTTGAATCCCTGATATCTCCAATGATAACAATATACATATAAATACCTCTCACTCAAGCATTTATACCTTTATAACGTATAAATGTCAATAATACCTAAATAATGTATAATAACAATATATACACTATAAACGTATGCTATTTATAAAAAAAGAAGCCGCTTCTTTTAGATTTGGCTCTGTCACAATAAAAGGTTGAATTTTGCGAATATCAACCCCAATTAATGACAGAGCCAAATAAAAAAAGATGAGATATAAAACCTCACCTTTTAGATGAATAATCATTCATTACAAGTATCTAATTTATCATATTTATAGAATCGAACGTTAATCCTCTACCCTGACTATGTAATCATCCTCAATCAGTACAAGACGAAATAATACTTAAAGCTTAATTCGTTCTTCACGATCGTTTGCCAGGCGTTTCTAACTCCATCCTTTTTTATTTTCCATTTTTCTCTTACGCCCTACATTTAAACCACTCAGCGTTAATCTACTTTTGATACTGATCTTCTAAACTTTTTTTAAGTCTCTTTATCTTTATCTAAGCAATTGATCTATTGTAATCCTATAATGCTCTGCAATTGCTATTAGGTTTGCATAATCAGCCTCAAGATATTTATTTTCCCATTTTGATACTGTGCACCTCGATACGCCTAAAGCATTTGCTAATTGTTGTTGTGTTTCATTTTTTGATTTCCGTAATTTTTTTAAATTGGCGGCAAATCCATTAACGACCATGAGATCCCTCCTGTCGCATTAAACTGTGTATATCCTAAATAACCACACTGTACCGTTCAATTTTGGGACAAATCATTAGCCTCCTTCATAATATCCGAAATTTTTTTGCTCTGTTGTTGACACCTTGCCTGCCAGGCATATAGCTATTCCTGCTTATAAATTTTTTGTCCATATCTGCTCCTTGTTGTTCTATTTATAATTTTCATAAGTAATATGGGGAAGTTTTCACAAAAACAAAATCAAATATAATAATCAAGTGAGAAATATCGATATATTGAGGCGGATTAATATCTTTAACAAGTTAAATAAATCACAATTCGCCCAATATAATAGAAAGGGTTTCGCTTAACGCGAAACCCTATTACATGCAATTTACAATTATAATTTTGGGAAACCTAACCATACACGATTTGATATTTTAGAGCTTGTTGACCAATAACATCATCATATTTCATGTTCAATTAAAAACACTTTGTAAATTGACCTAACTTAGTACTACTATTCCGTTGAATATTCCGGCGGCTGGAAACCTACAATCCGGATAAATGGAAACCGATCCACCGGGCGGTAATAGATGTCATGAAACCGCTTAGTTGCCTCACATCATATACAGGCTGTCCTGTCAAGCCCTTGCCGCTTCTGCGGTGCGATAGCAGGATTTTACTGGACAGGCTGGATATGTAACAAGATAAATTGCGGTTTCCTGCTTCAGGAATCGCGGTATCCTATGACCGGACAGGTGGTGTATTACCGCCCGGATTATTCATCCGTGAAAGATTTTATGTTTTGATTTAATTCATTTTTTTGGTTAGCATGTCTATTACGCAGTTAATTCGAAGGATTACATTTTGCAGTCTTGATATGTCTACAGGGTTCGCCTCATAGTCGACCTTATAGATTCGATTTTCTAACGCTTTCACTGCGTCTTCCTGCTTAGCAATAAGGTTGCTGATTGTGATTTTAGCCGCGATATTATCTATATCCTTGATTGCTATCCCCTTCTTTTGATCAAACTGTATAGCATTCTCAATAATTTCCCTATCCCTCTTTGCTCTTCCTAAAGTCCTTCCAGGTATACGGTTTTTGTTCTCGTCCGTCTCTTCAATCTCCATAGACTTATCTGCACCGTGTATGGTCTTTATCACTTTTTCAGAAGGCTTAAGGGTCGCATTAGTAAGCAGCTTCTCATACAACGCAAGCTGAATAGATTCAGATAAAGTCGAGATGGCTTCGGCTGATCTAACAGACACTCCCCTCTCTAGGCAAAGATCAAGAAGATTCGAATTGATGTTATCTTTAATTTTAATCATGCGATATGTATTTTGAATAGACATATCAAGCATACTGCTTAGTGACTGTACGTTGTTATATCGACTCCCATAATTACTCAAAAAGTCCTGAACTATCCGAAGTCTCTTTATCTCATATGAAAGACCTTTCTCTTTCATACTGCTTCTTATTGCATAACGAAGATTATATATTTCATCTTCGCTCATCGATTCTTTGATAACTACCACCTTAGCTATTTCTTTATGAAAATAGTCTCTATAGATAATATATCTCTGCACCCCATCTACTAACATATACTTCTTATTCGGAGTGATAGCAACTGTCAGGAAACTATCCTTAAGTTCTGTCATATCTAGCATCAACGTTCTGAATGATTTAGACTGTTTGATCAAGCTAATGTTTTCATCAGGAATAATAAGGTTATCAATCTCAATCTCTTCATTTTGATCTTTTAGAACATCATCAGGTACTCTTACTCCGTTTAACATATTCATGTCCTCACAATATCACGTTCCCACATTTATCACATATATATTATACTAGCGTGATAGTGCTATTTCAACGACAATTTATCCGTGAAACATCGTTATTTTACAGAGGTTAAACCTTAATAAGAGACCACAAAAACCTTTATTTTACGTGGTTTGTTCTATCTATATTTTTCTCTTCACTCTAATCTATTAAATCCGTGAAACATTGTTTAAATAATTTATCTTTCAAAAATTATGTACTTTGTTTTTCATGATGAAAAAACTTCTTTGAAATTTTGCTTTAAGATTTTCACCATGAAAAAGCAGCCTTGAAATGTTGGATCAATATTTTCACTGTGAATAAAAGCTCTCAAAATTTTCAGGCTTCCTTCAGGAAAAACTTTGTTTCTCGTGCAGAGTTTATCCTTTTATATATTATCAATTTTAGTTACTTCATTACTTGATAAACCATTCCGGAAGAGTTTAAGTATAGTAAATTGAAAAAAAACATTTGGATGCTTAGCCAAATGTTCTTTGATCAATTTATATCCACTATGATGTATCTTATAGTAGCCTGACCATCTAGCTAGAATTCCATCTTCTTTGTATGTTAACCCAAAATACTGTTTGTGATGTTTTGTATCACAAATGAGGTATATCCCATCTACATTGGCCAGAGCATCATTCTATTTTTTATATTCATTATTACCCTTAACAATTTTTTCAAATTCGCAACATTTAAGTATCAACCCCTTCATATCCTGGAAATGATTTTTAATTTCTATTAGATTTGGGCATTACTTGTTTATCATTCTTTGCCCAGTATCATCATGCTCTTGTCAATCCGCCCAATTCGACTATGAGTTTGTTATTCATATCACTCATGACATCTAATTATTTAAGATTATAGTAATAATGCTTTTCACTTAAATGGTCTTGGCAAGGATAATCTTTTGGCATCATCTTACGAACTTCTGGCCCAGTAAAAGAATCTATAAATTCATATTAACCAATGAACAACGACTCTGTGCTATTAGTACTTAGAAACGAATGAATGTACTTACATTTGTCAAAGAAATTTTTTCCTTGGGTTGCCTGATAACACTCAATCATTCCAAACCAGTTTATCCTTGAAATATCTTCATTAATTAAATTATGTCGTACTAATTTTGTCTTATCTATTGGAATACCATATTCTTTAAAAATTGATGACATGTGCATTTTCCCCTCCGTTCAAATAACACAGCATATTCATTCATTACTTATTATTATAATTCAGGCCGCACGCTTAAAGAAAATTCTGATAATCTTTTTTCATCATGAAAAAAGATTATCAGAATTTAAAAACGGTTCATGGTGTTGAACTATTTTATGAAGCGAGAATTTTTTATCATGAAAATCCATATCTAAAATTTTGAGCAAGGTTTTTCATCGTGAAAAAATAATTCTAAATTTCGCTTAGTTTTTTCATGAAAATAGCTACTTGAAATTTTTCATTTGATTAATTTATTCTCTGTTATAAATTGGTGAATAGAAAAAAGATTTAATATCTTGTTGAATTATTTGTGGATTAATTTATGGAATATGTATTGTAAATAAAGTGACTAAATGCTATTATAAATTCAGTTCGAATTTTTAATCATGTTTTTCATCATGAAAAAACATTTCTAAAATTTCCACACACTTTAAATCCCACGAGGCGATAAAAATGAAGAGAAAAGATAATTGTACGACGTATGTGCTTGGAAACAGGAAGGGAGGCAGCTCGAAGACGGGCTCTACCGTATCCTTTGCAACAATCTTATCATTTGCCGGATATAGTGTACTGGTAATTGATGCAGACCCACAAAGTAATGCTACACAGATTCTTGGATGCTACTTCGACGAAGATAAAGGTAATGATTATTCAGATGTGCTTCTGGGGAAGTGCGAAATTCAAGACGCAATAATTCATTCTCCGTATGGAATGGACGTTTTGCCTAACGAAAAGAAGATTGATCGATTATCAGATGCATTCATGGATTATAAGTATACACACTTGATTCCTAATAATATTAATTCAGGAACAATTCTGGCTCGGGAACTTGATAAGATTAAGCACCTCTATGATTACATCCTCATTGATACAAATCCTTCAGACTCTGAAGCTGGCGATAACGCTTTGATAGCATCGGATAAACTTATAGTACCTGTTCAGGAAGAGGGTGCTTCAAATGATGGTCTCCAGGATGAGCTTGATAAAGTTCAGTATGTACAGCAGAACTTCAATCCTGATTTTGAAATAGCTGGAGTATTTCTCTGCAATATAGATCCGCGTCATACAAATCTGTATAAGCAGAGAAGAAAATTACTAATGGATTCTCTTCAAGACTTATTCATGAAGACATGGGTACGTTCAGCATTAGTTTATAAAAACAGTAGTTCATTCTATAGACCAATATATTTCTTGGAGAAGAATAGTAAGATCGGAACAGATTATATAAACCTTGCATTGGAGCTCAACTTGATTACAAAGAATGATTATGAGATGCTGGCAAAACAAGGGTATGTTAATAAAGAGGTAAAGGTAGAAATCGATGAGTAAAGTGGATTATACTGCGTTACAAATGGGAGCTGCAACTAACATCGAAAAAATGAAACTGTCTAAGGAAAAAATGCAACATCAAGTAGCTGCAGTACAGAGTATAGTAAGTGATTCAAAGAGAGTTGATATTCCTTACAATCAGTTAGTTCGTTATACAGAGAACCGAGAAAACGATGATGAGAATATAGATGATCTTGTGCAGAGTATTAAGACCATCGGATTTCAGTCTACAATCTTAGTTCGTAAGATTCCTCACGAAGTAAAATATGAAATTCTTTCCGGCCATAGACGTTGGAGAGCGTTTGGTAAGATTCTTGAGGAAAATCCAAATTTCGAAGATGGAAAGATGCCTGCAATAGTTCTGCCTGATAATACTTCTGATAAAACTGCTAAGATGGCAAACATTCTTCTCAATCTCGAAACAGTGGGCCTTACACCGAAGCAGAGGAGACAATCAGTTGTAGAACTTACTCAGTTGTTTGAAGAGAATGGTAAGCTTCCGGTGGACAAAGCAAACTATATTGCTCAGAAGCTTAATACAAATGCTCTGACAGTATATAGGTATCGTAAGTTCAGCAATAAACTTATTCCCGAGCTTGGAGAATTACTTGATAATGAGTTCATTACTCAGAACCAATGTGAAGAGTTCTCACGACTAACTGAATCAAATCAGGTTTTAGTTTATCAGACATTAATCGAACAGATTGATAACAAAGTTTCAAAACCAAGTATTGATCCAGATAAGCTCAACGAAATGATTGAGAATGATAAGCAGATTCAAAAAATTGACAACAATAGAGATAAACAGATTAAGAGTATTGAATCTAATATCACTAAAAATCAAGAAAGACTAGATGATCCGAATTATACCGGAATGAGTTCAGACATCTTAGTTAGGAAGATTAAAGAACTTGAAGCTCAGCGTGATACACTCCTTGAAGAAAAGGTAAAATCTCAGAAGCGAGAAAGCGAAGCTGTAAGAAGATTAAAGCAAAGCAAAAAGACTATTAACGATGCAGCAAAAGCTACATCATCAAATGCTGAGATAACTGATGAAGAGAGAGCAGTAGCACTTGCATACTCTGATAAGTTAAATAAGCTTAATCTTGCCATGAACAATATGTCTAATCTTATATATCGTGATAAGATTACATTGTCTCAGGATCAAATTTCAAAACTTAAAGAAGTGATGGGCGATATGAATAGGCTTATAGAATATTGCCAGGGACATACAAAATAATAATTATCATTACGGAGCATCGTTTGGTGCTCCTTTTTTGTGTTCAAAGCGTATAACCACCACAACAAAAATAGTAGTAGTGGTTATATTTAAGTATATATAGTATTTAAAAGTATTTTCTTATAGGAAGAAACTCCGGAAAAGGTACGTCGGAATATGGAATAAAGTACGTCAAAATATGGCCAATGGTACGTGGCAGTATGGATTAAGGTGCGTCATAGCGCGGTAAAAGGTACGTGAAAATATGGCATGTAATATATGATTCTAAGGAATAAAAGTACGTTGAATTATGGATGATTTGTAGCAATCCAGGTGATTTTACTCAAAGTGTACGTTGATTTATGGCTAAATTATAATCCTTTCCAGTAATTTGGCAACAAAAGAAACAGTGCACAGGTCTAAAAAGGTACGTGAAAATATGGAACAGGACTAAATATTCTTACTTGATCATAACAGAAAGGTACGTCAAATTATGGAAATCGTAGAATGTTGAGGTATAAGGTACGTGAAAATATGGACAATGAATATAAATTTGCATTTTAACAGGATAAAAAGTACGTGAAATCATGGAATATTTGAGATTGACCATAATTCAGCGTATCTTTAGTGGTGAGAGGTACGTCTAAACATGGAGAATATAAAAGGTGCTCCAATGAGCGGATAAAAAAAGCACTTCAAAAGGTACGTCTAAATATGGTTTAAATGGTCTATTGTAATACTTATCGGGGTAAAAAGTACGTCGTTTTATGGATAATTTTAAGAGAGATCTGGAACAATTAGCCGAAAAGGAACGTGAAAACATGGATGTATTAATAATTAAGGTACGTCAGATTATGGATATTATTTCAAAAGGTACGTTATTATATGGAATAATTTATAAAAAGTACGTGTAAATATGGAGATGATGATAAAAGGTACGTCAAATTGTGGAATAAAATGCAAAAGGTACGTGAGAATGTGGCTGAGAGCTATTGAATCTTTGTTCAGGATAATATATTCTATATACAAAAGGTACGTTGAAACATGGCCAAACCATAGTGTCATAGTTTTTAGGGAGTTATATGGAATTTGAGAGACCATCAAACCGTAAAAAGAAAATAGTCGGAAAACCTGTCAAAGTAGACGATCCACGTAATTATACCATACGAAAGATGTCTGAGCTTATTCAGGAAGGAAGATTTAACCTAGATAAGAACCAATTCAAAGCACTCAGTTTTATTATTAGTTTTATAAAACTAACTGATGATATTAACACAGTGTATTCTTTTGATTGCCGAAAATTCCTTAACTCTCTTGGATATAGACCTGATTGCAACTTAAGTGAAGCACGTAATATTGTTCAAAGCCTTGCTCGACAGAGATGGTGGATGAGAGATAAAAGTACTGGCAACTGGAAACTTGCAGGATGGATTGATTTAGCTGAGACTGATTCAGATACAAGAATCATGCATCTTACATTTCATAAAACAGTTGCTAGGTATATTTTTGATCTTGATAATAAGCTGCCGAACCAGTACATCACTAGATACAAGTACGGATCTATAAGTCAGATGCAGAAAGAGTATTCGCCGCGTCTGTATGAATTGCTCAAGTCTTATTCTAATAACTCTGAGTGGACTTTTGAGTACAATACGGATTCAGAAAAAGATCTGCGTGTTATTCTTGCAAAAACAGAAGAGAACGAGAAGACTCATAAGAGAGTAGTAATCATACCCAAGAACTGGGGAAAATACTCTCTGTTTAAGCGTGATGTTCTTGAACCGGCGAAAGAAGAGATTAATAAATACAGTGATTTACATATAGATTATGAACCTTTGAGAGTTGACCTGTCAGGTGTCACTCATCGTGGAACCGCAGCTATCAAGTTCTATATTTCTCAAAGTAAGGTTAATCAAAATGAAGAAGCAAGGTTCGTTGAAGAGCCAACTATTGTTGATGAACCGGAACAGCTTTCATTTGCAGATGCATTCCCGGAACTGAATCATAAGCAAATGGATGAGTTCGCAAAAGCAAAAGAAGAAGCTTTAAATAATAGTAAATATCCTTGCACTCTGGATATTTTATATGGAAGCGTAACCGAAGCTCAAGTAGTAGCTCTTGTGGATATGCTCAAAGAGAAGCTAACGCCAAATAGGATTTCCGAGAATAATATGGATGCGTGGGCTTGTGACGTGATCGGACACTATTGGAGAAAGATTAATGCGACACCTGATAAAACTAAGAGCACACCATTTTTTAGGTTAATGAGTGATCTTAATTATGATAACGATCAGATCATAAATAGAAAATCAATGTGGGAGAATCAGTAATTTCATGGCTATAAAATTAAAGGAATATAAAAACGGCATTTATGGATATAAGGTAGGAAAACATTATGTTATTCCTAATCCGTCAGACGAAAATAGATATGATGTGATCGATAATAAGAAGAATATTATTTCTGAGAACTATACCGATATAGAGGATGCCCAGTGGTTTGTTAAGTTTTACGAGCTTGATGATAAGAAAAAGAATATCTTCCTGAAGCTCGCAAAAGAGCCGATATGGACTCTCAGTAATTATCTTGAGCAGTGCATTAGAGGTGATGACGTTCTCGGAAACGAAAAAGACAATGAGTGGCTTTATAAGTTTTTATGTGAACTCAGAATGAGAAAGAAAGAGTTAAAACCAGAGATTCCAGGCGACTATACAAGTTATCAGAAGTTATGTATGGAGAAAGAGACGATTTCACAGTAATGAGCGAAAAGACCTTTGATGAAATTCTTATAATGGCAGAACAGATTCTTCCGTCTCCAATTAATTGTAGACAGATTGAAGTTTTGGAGTTCATGTACAATGACTTAAAGATGTCTCCGGAACTTATTGAGTACCTTCTTGAGTTTTGTGCAAATATGGGTAAGACTGTATTTGCTTATTTAAGGGCGATGGCGATCAACTGGCACGATAGGGGATTTACAACAGTGCAGCAAGTTCAAGAGTTTGAAGATAGATTAAACGGTAGAACAGCTCCGGCGATTGTAAATCCTACCAAATTTGCAAATTTCAATCAGAGAACCGATGATTTGGATGCGCTCGTTATGAAGCGTATGATGGAGAGAAGAGGCTAAATATGGCAAGTGGCAGGATGGAATTTCATGCTAGGAGTATCATGCAGCACGCAAATTTTTCTTTTGTATTGCCGAATGATGTTGAAATGGCAGAGGTTAGAGAGCCTAAGCATTATGAACGACCAACAAAAAGTCTGTTGCTTCTGCATGGGTTGACCGGAACAGATACAGATTGGTTGTTTGGTGGAGTTGCTCAGGAGATGGCTATACAGTATAACCTTGCTGTATTCATGCCGACAACCGGAAATTCGTTTTATCTGGATAAGGGATATGATGGTGGCAATTTTTGCCAGTTTGTAGGAGAAGAGCTACCGGACTACATCCATAAGGTTTTCGGGTATTTTTCAGAAAGAGACGATTCCATAATAGGAGGATTATCGATGGGCGGCTATGGAGCAATCCATACCGCATTCGCTTTCCCTGAAAGATTTTCACATTGCATAGCCTTATCTTCAGCGTTACATTTGGATGCCATAGCAAAGCAGGATGATTCCGCAACAAATCTTATGTCCGTAGAAATGCTCACAGATGTATTTGGAGATCTGACAGAGCTTATGGAATCGGATAAGAACCCGAAGGTTCAATTTGCCAAACTCAAGAAAGAGGGTAGGAAAATACCCAGACTATATATGGCGATTGGCACGGAGGATGTACTATATAATTCAAATACGGATTTCAGAGATTTTCTTAAGAATGAAAATGCCGATTTCTTTTTTGAAGATGGTCCCGGAAAGCATAATTGGACGTTCTGGAATGACTACCTCGACCGAGGATTATCATGGATGCTTAGATAAAGCTTCTACGTACGACACAATGGAAGTACTCTGGAAGATTAATATCAAACCATTAAATACGTATACAATGTGGCTGAAGATTTACCAGCTCTTTGCTGGAGTAATGGAAGAGCTGCTATAGTTTCAGGACGTAGAAACGGGGCTCTTTCGAGAAATATCGGTATGTATCCCTGATTTATAGGTTTGAATTGGATTTCGGACATTATGTCTAGGATGAAATATAATAATCATTTTACATAAAGCAGTTATCTCAAAAGAGGTAGCTGCTTTTTTCTATGACTTAATGGAAGATACTATCCGCATTCAAAAGAAATTTAGAACAGCGAGGATTCCAAGCAATAAACACGTCTAATTGTAGGTGAGAGTAGTTTAGAATAAAAAAATATTAGAGTATAGCAATTTACTATACTTATTTTTGAAATCTATAAAAAAACCTATACAAAATTCATCTAAAAAAAATGTTTTTATTCATCTGCCCCACATATTGGGAAATGACAATTTAATTATTTAATACTGGATGCCGTGCCAGGGTAAAAACGTAAAAGGTAGCCCCGCCAATGCGATAACGAGGGCCGGAGAGTGAAAGGTCTAGCCGTATTTACCAAACGCTCCCCGTAAATGGTTAAGAAGCACTAAAAGACCATTGGCTAAGTCTCGTTTTGAGATATGCTTAAAACTATGGTGCAAGGGGGCTCAGCGGAGGGATCCGTTAGCTGGAATGCCTTTTACAGGCATTCGAAAAGTGTCCGGATCTGGAAACGGATCGAAGTGAGGGCAGTTGAGATCACTTTGGACATGCCGAAAGGCGTCTGGAAATACGGCCGACCAAACCAGTTGAAACGATGGCGACGGAAGAGGGATCTTCAAGGACAGATTTTTTCTTGTTTCTGCAGGAAAAATCTGTCCACTCCCGCCCGCATCACTCCGGCTCTGGAAGAGAATGATAATTCAGGAGGGCGGAAATCTTGAAATTAATATAATAAATCAACAATGAAAAAAAGGATGTGAGCCTGTTTTTTTTTACCTCAATCATTGTAAGCGTTTACGTATATCCGCTATATTTACTTCTCGAAAAAGATCTGAGAATGATTCAAAAATTAATTATTTTTATTTCCGAAAGATTATATTAACTATTTGCTGCGTTACCTAAATGTCCAAATCAGTTAGCGAATCTGAATAAGATTATTCAGATAGTGTTTGTTTTTACAGATTTCATAGTGGTATTGGTTTTTAAAAAATTTAATTATGCTTTGATTATATTGACCCTGAAAGCGATTTAAGTAGAGCTATATACACATACATCAATTGTCATGGCTTTTTTTAACTATAAGTTAAATGAAAAGTGTTCTATAAATATTTATACTCTTCATAAATAACCAATAATATTAGCAGAACGAGATAACCTGGCATAATATCTGATTGGATATTAGCTGCGGACATGGAATTATAAATTTATTCAGGTGATAAAATGAAAAAAAAGGGGTGTTCTTGCTTTGTGCCCAAAGAACGGGGCGTTTTAAATCCCATAAGACATGTTAAGAGATGGTGCACAAATATTAAAAATGCATATCAGAGAATAAGGTACGGATACTGCGACAGGGATGTATGGGCCATTGACTGGTGGTTCTTAAATGTCGTACCTAACATGCTTGAGGATCTGAAGGATACAGCACATGGATATCCGGATAGTCCGGGAGATTACTCACAGGTATTGATTGGTACCGGATTTCCAGAAGATGTCGATGAGGAAGGTATGAAAAAATGGAAGGGAATTCTGTCTGATATGATATTCCTCCTGAGAGAAGCAAATGAAGATACCTGTACTAAAACAAATCCTTATGAAGAAGAGTATGAAAAAGCTTCAAAAGAATTTACGGACAAGTATGGATTCTTTGGTGAAGGTCTAAAAACAGAAGAAGATAGGGCTGAAGAAAAGGAAAAAGGATACCACAGAATGTACATGTTATCAGATGTCCCGGAATATAAGAATATATCTGACTTGCATTACGAAGAGGAAAGAAAGATCGCTGAGTATAGGGATGAGTGCAAAGATAGGGGAATGGATCTTTTTAAAACATGGTTCTGGAATTTGTGGGATTGAAAAAATATTGGCTCTTGGAAAGGACGGATTATGTCATTACTTATGTCTAAGGATAAAAAGGAACTGATGGTTACGTGTGACTGCAAATGTGGTCAGGCGTTCAGCATATGCATTGATGATATGGATGATGGTTACTATGGATTTCTATGCTTTCTGAAATCTAATTTCTATACGGAATATGATAAGAATCCCTGGAGAGCATTTAAGATTAAAATTAAGAAGCTATGGTTCATAATACGAGGGAAGGACTACTGTTACTCTGATATCGTTATGACAAAAGAAGATTTTGAAGAGTTTAAGAAATACATTAATCAGTTCTGAGGCAGAACAAAATAATAATTATTCTTTCTAATTCCAAAAATAGTTATGGTTCGGTGCGGTATAAAACTGAAGTAGTAGTTGAGTGACAAAATACATTCATGGATGTATTCTGTAATAGACACGGTTGATCCTTTTATGTTGCCTTTTTTGGTGTAGGAGGAATAATATGTTGTATCGTCCGGAATATGATATGAAGGTCGTTGGAGCAAATTTAAAACGATTACGACTTGCAAAAAAACTTTCGGTGGATTATGTCAGGGAATATCTTTGTCTAGGATCAGTACAGGCCATATATAAATACGAAAAAGGCAGTAGTTATCCTCAGGCAGATACAATGTTCGCTTTGATGGAACTGTATGAAGCCGATCTATATGATATTATAAGAAAGCATGAAGAGGACGATCTGTCCTCTTCTTTTAGTTTTATGGTATGTATTTCACGAATGGAAATATTATTCGTATAATTATTAAAGGATGCGATTATAGTAGCAGTGATTCTAATTATCTTGATTTTGATGTCACAAAGTATTTCGGCGTTATTGAACAACGCTAAAAATAGGAGAGGCATGGAAAATAGCTTTCTTCTCTTCTAATGAGGTTTCTTAAAGGTTTAAAAAACCAATGAGCTAAGACTATGTACAATAATGATGACAAGTACAGAGTCATGATTTATTATTATATTCAAATAGAGGGGATGCTATGAAAAAGAAATGTATAATGATGATTGCAGTAGCCATTGCTGTTTCGGTTTCTGGTTGCGGAAGCAATAACAATATCACAGTACCTGAAGCAACTACACAAGCAGAATCTGCCGTTCCTGATGAACCCACAAAAACCCAGAAAGAGCTTGAAACACTAGAAGCTGATACATCAGCTGGTCTTGCTAATCCTTGGCGTGACATCACATATGATGAGGCAGTTGCCACAATCTCAAAACTATTCAAGGCACCGGATGGCGCTGAAAACGTTAAGTGGAGTATCTGTAAAACCGGAGAAGATGATATGGCAATACCGGGACCATTGGTACAGATGACATTCGATCTTGACGGGATGAGCTTTACCGCAAGAGAGCAGGTCACAGGAGAAAAAGCTGAAGACATTTCCGGTATGTACTATGATTGGAGGAATACTGAAGATATCACTCTTTCCAATTGGGGTGACGGAACTATGCCTGCTGAATATAAGAGGTATATCGGTGATGGGGAATCTGCTGATGTGTGCACATGGTACGATATTGAGTATGGAGCGTCCTATTCACTTGGCACAACAGCAAAAGATCTTGAAGGATTTGATCTTCAGGCAGTTGCCGAAGCAATCTATGATCCTTCTACCCAGTCTGGCGCGAACATGCCTGAGAACGAAGCAATCTATGTTGAGCCTATTTCTATCGATATAAGTGATTGTGATAATTTTGATCAACTCATCAATAAGCTCGCAACTGACATGGGGTATGCTGAGATTAAGATAGGTGACAAAGATTTACTGCTTGTAACTCCGGACACATTTAAAGGTGATGATAAAGGTACCAGAGCTGCTACTATTGCTGAGGTATTCTGGATTGATAAAGATGGTAATCTAAAAGATGGTGGTTATGTCAGATCCGGAGGCACAGCTAATCCGCTCACTGCTTCAGAAAATTATATTTATGCCAGCGGACATCATTATGTAAAAAGGTACACATTAAATGATGATATTCTAACAATAGATCTGGAGGCTGGAGAAAAGTTTGATTCGAAAGGTTGTGTGACATATTACCTCTATTCAGAACTCCATGATGTTGACGCAGATGAGAACGGAGTAGTTAAAGATGATTCTGCGCTCAATGATTTAAATAAAGAAATGTTCGAAGCAGATATAATCGCATTCACTGTAATAAAATAAACCTAATTATCTAAGATAACAAAGCTGGGGGATCTGTACAGACTCCTGGCTTTTTTGTAATCTGTAAATCATTTATTTATTTCAGTTTTGAGCCGAAATGCTTATGGGAGGGTAGGCTGCCACAATACTTACAATGGTATTAGGTCTGCTTCGGTGTTATAGGATTAGCAAAAGTTTATAGGAGGGATCATGTTAAAGAAGAAATCATTAGCTATTACAGTCATTGCAATTGTTTCTATCATTCTTTTCAGCTTTGGATCTATGGCTTACGAATACAAAGAACCTGAAGGAACATATGTGCCTGCTGAGGGTGTTTACATGGTATATGATGATCCGAATGGTCCAATAATCAATTATGTCGATATTTCAAAATTTGAAAATGGAAATTATGAAGTCTATATTGGAGAAAGCTATAAGGGTGCACCAGTTGATACAGTTTCATCTATCATTCCATTCACCCCTTGCACAATTGTAGGTGAATATAAAGGGGGCCTCACTATAAGATATCTATTATTTGACGGATTCGACACAGTCTATGTATCTGACGAATTTGGTAATATCATGGGAACATATTTTAGAATATATGATGATGTCAGAAACCATATAAATTACGAAGCTCAATGGTAATGATGGAGTGATTTCATTTACGAGATATGATATAAGGAAATTATGGGAATTTTAAAGAATGGGAAACAGTACGACGTAAAAGAATTTCCATAAAATGGGTTATAAAAGCAGCGTCTGGACTTATGAATGTTTCTTATGATGTTAGCAAAACAGATTGTGAGACTTTCGATGCTCTTAAAAGATATGTTGAAGAAACAGATATATTAAACTGGTAGTGAAATTATGGAAGAAAAGCTGCTCATAAATAGTCGTGAACACGGTTTAGGAGCTGTAAAAGCGGATTTAGAATTATCTATAGAATGAATGATTATAGGTACTTAATGGTATTGCTGGTTATTGTAGATAGTCTGATTGTACCCTGTGTGTAGAAAAAGTACTATCGGTGGCCGAAAGCTATTAAAACCTAATAAGAAAAAAAGCTGCTCAAGAGTTTTCTAGCTCTTGAGCAGCTTTTTTTAGTGCCAAAAACAGATTTTTTTAAATAAAAATCTAAAAACCTACATATTAAGTGTACGCGAGTTATTCCGTGAATGAGACTTACACCTGCTCTAAGAATAGAGGATGGAATCGGTTTGTTTTCTACAAGTACCATCACGTCAGAAATAGAAGAGCAATAAGAAGGACAAGCGACAAAACTCCGTCTATACAGAAAAAAACATCTCACTGAAGAAAAATCAGTGAGATCATCAGAGGTAAACGAATATGGTAACGAACGAAGAAGCACTTCCTGTGCTCAATTTCAACCGACAATATATGAACAACACCAAGTTAAGCCGTATTTTAACGACAAGGCCAATCAATATAAACGAAGATAGTTTTGATTTAAAAATCAATGAACGAGTGGTGAATCTAGTCGATATATGGTCTGACCAAAATATTACTTTATCCAGCACTAATATAACTCAATACGATCTTTCCGTAATGGATGCAGCTTATACAATCATGAGTCAAGGAATTATGCTTATTACCCCCGAATGGATTCTGAGAGTGATGTCCGGTAATCCCAAACAAAAGCTCACGGAAAAGAAAATTACCACAGTAAAAGAAAGCATTAAAAAGCTCCAGGGTGTCCGTATCAAGGTTGACTGTACGGAGGAATATAATGCTTATCAGCTACAAAAAGGGAAAGCTCCTGTAGATAGTTGGACATATGAGAGTTATTTACTTCCATTAGGCAAGATAGAAGCTCGATACGAATCAAATGGCAAAGTAATGACCGCATATACGGTTCTTGAAAAGCCTGCGCTGTACAGGTATGCCGAGATGAACCATCAAATAGTTGATGTTCCCGCGTATTTATTCGAGACACGGGAACAATTCAGTGATACAGACGAAGCGGTACTGATCAAGCGATATGTAATCAAGCGAGTCGCTCAGATCGTAAAAAGTAATAATATCAAAACTAATAAAATCTCATTCCTGTGGTATGACAAGAATGAGGGCGAGGAAAGAGGTCTGTTCCCGGAACTTGGATATCTGAAATACCAAAATGAGGATCCGGAACATTTCCGTGTGAAAATTAAGCCCAAAATAAACAAAATTGTTAAAGGAACCCTTGAAAGTCTAAAGCAAGCAAATGCAATCACTAAGTATGAGGAATACAGAGAAGATGGGACTAATAACCCAGCTTCAGCCATAATCGGTTACAAGATATATTACGATCCTAAACTGACTGTATTGCCAAGTAAATAATAAAAAAGTGTTCATGCTAAGGAAAAAGATGGTACACGCTAAGGAAAAAGTCGGTACATGCTAAGGAAAAAGATGGTACACGCTAAAGAAAAAACGGGTACACGCTAGACACTTTAAAAATGCCCTGAGGCTAGTATTTTCAAGGGCTTAGGCTTATATGCCATTGGTAGTATAAGTTACTGTAAGTATATGTAAGTAACTATAACGGATAAGCACGGCAATCAGGCTTAGGCCATTGCCGATGCCATCCTTTATTTCCTGAGATGGAACGAAGTTCTTAGTTCATTACTATAATATTATTCGGAGAGATTATGATAGATGTAAAAAAGTACGTGGAAAATATGCGACCTGTCGGTAGTTCGAAGGATTGTTTTATAGATTCTTGCAAGAGCACTTCACCTCGTATCAGTACCGGTTGGTTATCTTTGGATAAAGCACTAAATGGCGGACTTGCGAATGAGCTCTATATAATGGCTGCAGAGACAAGTACCGGTAAATCGGCGTTCATGATGAGCTTGGCTCAAAATATAGCAAGGCAGGGTGTTAATGTTCTTTATTTTTCTTTGGAAATGGGTTCAGATGAATTCATTGCTAGAGCCATATCAAGTCTGTCATTTGTGGCAAGTACTAAAGATAAAAGTAAAAATAAGGTAACTGCCGCTGATGTTCTATATTGGTCTTACGATGATCAGCTGAATACGTTTAAAAAGTTATCATATGATGCATACTCTGAGTATTCAGATGAATATTTTGAGGCTTATGGACAGAATTTATATATCATAGAGGCCGGCTTAAACGGCCTCTGTGCGAAGGATATGGCTAATGTGGCTGCTCTGTTCAAAAAAAGTCATCCTAATGAACAGATTGTTGTTTTTGTTGATTATTTGCAAATCATTAAAGCCGATCCGGATGATAGATCACAGTCAGATCGTAAAACAAAGACAGATATTGCAGTGACAACTCTAAAATCCCTTGCATCTCAGATAGGAATGCCTGTGTTAACTGTATCAAGTATCTCTAGGACGAACTATAATGATAAGATCTCGACTGCATCATTCAAAGAGAGTGGTGACACAGAGTATACCGGCGGTGTGCTCATTGGCTGGAACTGGCATGGTGTTACTGATGTGTCGGATAAAGACAAGGTAGATGCGGAGAAAAAGGCTTGTGACGAAAGGGGCTACCGTAAGATGGTATTTGATGTGCTCAAATACCGTAATTCACAGAGAGATCAAGGAGTTAGGCTTCTTTATTTTCCGGCACACAATTACTTTGTCGATAGCAATGATTGGAATATTGATTATGGTAATGAAAATCCTTTTGACAATTGGGATGCTGGCTTGACACCGACAGATAAGCCTAGAAGAAAATCGTTTTAAATTCGGATATTTTAATATATGAAATGGCATCAATAACTCATCACTATTTTACTGAATATGATTTTCGACGAGTTGGGGTGAAAATTATATTCAGTAATAAAGAAGTCTGTCAGTGTACATTTTTCTTAATGGATCACTCGGAACTTCTTCCGCAGGTTCAAATATACTTAAGCAAGAAATCTGTTATACCAATAATTGTGAAACCATTTTCATCCAGGCTCTCTTTAATAGGCCTGTTTATAACTATAATTTTATTTACTTCATCATTTAGTAAAAGGTATGGCCTTACTTCTCTCGCCCTTGTCTCTGCATTGGAAATATCTGCTGAAACCTGAATGTAATACTGCTTAATACCTTTTTTTGCAAAGAAATCGACCTCGTTTGTCTTTCTTATAGAATTTCCTTTTTTATCCTTCTCGACCGTATCAAAACTTCCAACGTTAACAGAGTAACCTTTATACATGAGTTCGTTGTAAACTATGTTTTCAAGCATCTGCCCTTCGTCCGGAAATGCAAAATTAAGTCTTGCATTCCGCAATCCTGTATCTATAAAGTAATATTTCCTTAGTGCGCCTATTTCAGCACGCCCTTTAAGATCATACCTCTTGGCTTCTCTGATAATGAATGCATCCTTGAAATATCCCAAATACTTTTCTACAGTTTGCTTATCTATCTTCTCTTTTTTTACACTTTTATAGGTATTTGCTATCTTTTCAGAATTCAGCAGTTCTCCGGTGGATGTACTTACAATGTTGCATAATTCATCAAGAGATTCGCTTTTCTTAAGCTTGTTATGCTCAATAATATCTTGAAAATAAGTGGTTTCAAACAGCCCTTTGAGATAATCTTTTTTTTCTTCAGCTTCTTTTAAAACAGCAAGTGGCATACCCCCGTACTGCATATATTCATATATCGCTTCACTGGCTGATCCTCCTAAATAACCATAGAATTCTTCAAATGATAAGGGCCCAAGCGCAATGTTTGTGGCTTTATCTCGAAATTCTGTGATAATGTCAGTGGATAACATTTTTGAATTTGACCCTGTAACATAGAGATCGATATTTTTTTCTCTTGATAGTCCTAATACCACATCAACAAAAGAGATCACTTCAGTATCTGTTTTTCTAGCCAGTACATGCTTCCCTTCTGTGAGATTTGGATTTATCAACGAATAGACCTTTTGTATCTCATCTAAGAATACATAACATCTATCCTTACCATCTGCATACTTTCGTACATAGTTCCCCAGATTTATCGGATCTCTGTAAGTAAGATTTCTGTCGTCGTCAAGTTCCAATATGAGAATATTCTCCTCAGGGACATTTTCCTCAATTAGATACCTTTTAAATATTTCTTTGAGAAGATATGATTTCCCACATCTTCTGATTCCTGTTATAACTTTGGGAAATCCATTTTCTTTTGCTGATATCAGTTGATTTAAATATTTATCCCGGCGAATCATATAATCTCCTTTTTTGTAGAATTCTACACTTTTGTCAATTATAACTCGCATAGTCCTTTGGCGCAAGGAATCGCATCATGCATATTCTAAACACCAAAACTGTAGAATTCTACAGTTTTTTCGCTCAAGTCGGGAGTTGATCCGGGATTATTAGTCCATTTAATGTGAGATATTGTTACAACCCCACTATGGATTTCACATATTTTTATATTCTTTTTGTTTCACCAGCTGTTCTTCGCGCTTTTTACGCCTTTGTTCACGGTTGTTTTCCTTGGAAGCGAAGATTCCCACTGTAGCGTCCGTTTGCTCCTCTGACCAGGTCCTTCCTGCTTTCATGACCTTAAGAAGCTTGTGTTACCATACACAGTATAAAAATCTCACAAGAGTTTTTGTGATTACTGACCTTTTGACTTTATAAAACGATTTCTCTGGGTAACGGCACATTCAAGTGCTTTTAGCATTTTCGGCGTCATTTCAGGGCTGTCATCATCATACACGATGTCTTCGTCCTTTAATTCAGATAATCGCTTCAAGGTTTCTTCCGAAGGCTTTTGATTTTCATTAAGCGAAAACACAGTCATAATAATAGCTCCTTTAAGTAGAAATTAGCTTTTCTTGCGGAAATAATCCTGATTACACATGTCCTTTCCGTAACGACAAAATATTAAATTGTTTCAACCATTCCTCCCAAATAGAATCCTTCTTGGTAGGGCTATTATAACATTAATCTCCGTCATACGATGAGCTTTTCCAGAAAGACATTATCGGAATTAGTTAATGAGCGAATTTTACTAAGCCCTGAAATGGCAATTCGAATTGGAAAAGCAACATGGACATCATCAGAAAGTTGGCTAAACATAAAGCAAAAGCTCACTTTGTGGGAAGCTGAACTGCATTCGCCTGAGATAAGTCAAATGTAAAGGACATAATGTATAACATACATTTTTTCTTAGGGATAAACATTAAGTCTTGTCTATGGGTTCATTTTCCTCTTAGACTGTGTTTCTATGACATATCGGGGATAGGAATCAGCATGGACAGGGTAAGGCCATCCTTTTGGTCTACAAAAGGATGAGCGGTATGAATGAAAGATAAAATATTACACCTCGAATGATAATGTCTCGAAACATTTGAGGTGTTTTTGTATGCGAAAAAATATCAATTATAGCCAAGCTTATATGATTTCTCTTGAATCACGTTACAAAGTTAAAACGAAGGAAAATGAACGCAAATAAGGAACATGCAAACTGATTTTGATGATGTATGCAATATCGGCCAAAAAAAGAAATGGGTCCCACATAATATATTTGTAGGGCCCTTTAGGTGGGACGACAATAAGAATGGAAAGAACAATGATCATAATAGGAGCATTGAATTATGGATAACATAGTACAAACTGAAAAGAAAAAAAGAACAGGAAAGATCGATCGAAAGGATTCACAATTTTCAGAGCAAGACTTCCTTGATCTTCCAAGGAGTGAGCAGCTGCGTTTAGCGGATGAATACTTGAACCGTAGAGCTGACTTGTTTGACGACGGGACTTTCAAATTTTCGCGTAGTCATTTTGCGGATATTTGTAAAAAAATCGGATTACGGAAGGGTATCGTCGACGATAGAGCGAAAGACTTAACAGATCAATATCAGGATTCGATCATCTGGATCGAACATGGGAAAAGAAAAGAAACAGAAGTCAAGAAGATGACCTTATCTACAGAAACGATCAGGATGATGGATGAGCTTTTAAGCGCTGAGTTAGCAAATAGTGAGAGGTCAAAAGTGATAGATAACATTCTTGGGAGTGCTTTAAAAAAACTGCTTGCTGATAAGGCATCAGGACGTTTTCAGGTGTGTTATCGTCCAATAGAAGCTAAAAGGCTCATGTGATAGGACGATAAATTATTTGTCCGGACAAAGTGGGCGAACCATATTGGATTTTTTCGCTCCTTTTATTGGCCTAAAAAATATTTGTTAGGACATAGTTATGGGACCAATAATAATGAGATAAAAAATGCAGATACCACTTACGTGATATTGTTAGAGATTAATCAATCTTTCAATCTCGTTTTCTCCTGTTGCTTCCACCCCCTTAAGCTTTTTTAGTATCGAAGACTTTTGCAAAGAACCTCTCCACAAGGAAGACGCTCTTTGTAAAAGTGATCTCTACTAAAAAAGCTGGTTTCTTCCTTCTTTTTCTTCCTTCTTCCTACATCACGGACAGCCTTTGCTGTCCTTTGCAAGTTTCTCATTTTGTGTTGCCACAAAATGAGCCGGACCAGCCCTTAAGGCTGCTCCTAACTTGCCAGGGGATTAAAACCCCTTGGAACCCCAAGATCGATACACATAGAGTTTAGTGGTTTTACATGGAGATGATGAATTATGAATAATAAACCATAGCGTAGACGTAGTAAGGCAGTCACAATCAGATTAAGTCCGGATGAGTATCAAGTGCTCGAAAACAGAGTCATAGCTGCAGGTGTCACTCAGCAGGCATATATAATTAATGCCATAACAAACGCGAAGATCGTCACTTCTGATGAGATCGAGGTATTGAAAGATATAAGTATGTCGTTATCGGATTTGGTAAGACAGATCCGTGGTATGGCAAATAATCTTAATCAGATCACAAAATTCATGAATAGCACAGGAGTTGTTCCGGGCGAAGCAGTATTAAAAGAATTTTACAAAAGTACAAATGAATTCAGGACGGAGTGTGACTTGATATGGCAATCAATAAGGTCGTCAATAGTAAATCGGCAAAAACCAAAAAAGCTTTAAGAAATGTGATCGTATATGTCCTTAATGACGATAAGGTCAGAGATGGTTACGTAGATATTACCGGGCCATATCCGGAAGAAAAGATAACATAGGATGGTGTCTATAATGCTTTTCTAGATGAAAAAAGATTATAGGATAAAGAATCAGGAAGGATGTATGCACACAATGTTATCAGTTTCCACAAGGATGAGAATGTGACTCCTGAACAGGTATTAAGCATTGGCCGGGAATTCGTGGACCATTTTTTTAAGAACTATCAAAATCTGATCACCGTACATCAGGATCGACAACATCTACATTTACATATCGTTTCTAATACTGTCAGTTTTTTAGATGGGCATAAGCTCCATCAGTCTAAAAAAGACCTCCAGACACAAAAGGATTATACAAATAAACTATGTAAAGAACATGGCCTAACGGTCGCAGAAAAAGGAAAACATTTTGACGGTACCGGTTTTAAAGAAGGAGAAACCATTGTATGGAGCAAGGATAAGTATAATCTTCTTAAGAACGGAGAGAAGAAAAGTTTTGTTTTGGACTGTGGCCTTTCTGTACTCGAAACTAAGGATAAATCATCAAGCAGAGATGAGTTCATTGACCTAATGGCCGAGCGAGGATGGCAAACAATATGGACTGAACAGAAGAAGCATATAACTTTTATAAATGAGGATGGTCACAAGGTGAGGGAAAGTACCCTTAATAAAACGTTCTATCTTAATTTATCCAAAGAGGTATTATTAAATGAATTTAAAAGACAAAATGAACTCAGAATCAGAGAAGAGCGGAAACGAAAGGCCGAGAGACAGCGGGATGAGCGAAACAGAGCTTATTCTGAAGCAGAGTCACGAACTGGCCATGGAGAACGAGCAGCTCAGGAACTTAATAATCAGTATGAGAGAGCAGACAGCGACGATGATCTCATCCGTTAAAAATGAGTATGAGAAAAAGGAAAAGGAACTTGATAAGCAGATTAATGAAACAGAGCAGCTCAGGACTTATACGCAAAAAATGAAGAGTCAAATTGACAAGGCTGTTGAACATAAAGCTAAACAGTTAACTGTGAAAAATAGTACTGCATGCCGGAATGAGTACCTTCTTAAAATAAAGGCCATTTATGGCATAACGGCAGCTGCTCTTACTTACAGCATATATGTAACGATACTCACCGGAATAAATTCCGTCCGTTTTTCCAGGGATTTACTTAAGGCAATATATTATGTGATCACGATTGCAAAGTTACCGTTTGATATTGCTTACAAAGTCAGTAACTTTGTTTACCACTTTAAATATTAGATGTCATGTCCGTATATAAATATACTTATTGCTGTGATACTTACTGCTTTAACATTTATCGTCATGATGATATCGGGGTACAGTTTGATGTATTGGATAGTACGCAGAGGCATAAAGTTTTATCATGATAAAGCATAGGATATTTAGAGTCTGACTATGGCTCTTACAAGTCTTGCGCCACTTGTATAGTGTGCAGACAGACTTATTTGGATAAGGGGCAACCTTGTTATAATATAGCTGATTATCCATGTATTGTATCTGTTAATAAGATTCATAATCATAAAAAATGAGAGCGCCGAAATAGGGAATTAATCGCCCTGTTTCGGCACTCTCATTTTTTGCGGAAAAAGAACAATGGTTCGCCAGTGTATTAAATCATTCACTAGCACCTCCGCAATACGTGTTGATTTAAGATTATCATTTTTTCACATTTCTCCATGTTTTTTATGCTTGTTGTGGCAACTTTGCTTCATATAAATCATCCATGGAAGCTCGAATATAGTATCAAATAGGTTTACTATTGAAGTGCCATGACATAAAAAAAGAGAAGTAACCGGCTGTTTTACAGCTGGCTAATACTCTTTTTTTAGCGAAATTCTCCAAGTTATTGTGACCAAATTTTTATAGCTTTTATGAAAATTTTTTTGGAGGAAATCAATATCATATATAAACTAATGAGATATGTATACAAAACATAAACTATACTGCATCTCTTATAGTAGCAGATTTAGTCTTTTCAGATTCAACGCTTTCCTCTTGTTCCTTTTGTATTATTGGGAATGCTGAATACATAGGAGTTATATTTTTTCTATTTATTTTTCTATCTATATAATTTTTAGTTATTTTAGAAACTGTTCCACTTAACGATATTACACCAATAAGATTAGGGATAGCCATGAGACCATTAAACGTGTCAGAAAGATCCCACGCAAGTTCAAGATTCATTGTTGCTCCAATTGCTATGAACAATACAAAAAGAATCTTATATCCGATTGTTGCTTTTGTACCAAAGAGATATTCGAATGCTTTTGTACCATATATACTCCATCCTAATGTTGTTGAAAAAGCAAATAATAGAATTGCAAGTGCTATAAATGCACCTCCAGCCGGTCCAAATACTACTGAAAATGACTCTGATACAAGAGCTGTTTTCTCAGCTTGAGAAACCATGGCACCGGTATTTAAATCCATAACACCACTTGTAAGTACTGCAAGAGCTGTGAGTGTACATACTACTATTGTATCTGCAAACACCTCAAATATGCCCCACATTCCCTGCTGTGCAGGCTCTTTAACATTAGATGCAGAATGTACCATTACAGACGAGCCAAGTCCCGCTTCGTTTGAAAAGACGCCACGTTTCATTCCCCATGTAACAGCTGAACGTACTCCAGAACCAACTATGCCACCACCTACTGATTTAAGGGCAAAGGCTCCTTTAAAAATAGCAACAAATGAAGGAGCTACTTGTGTATAATTAAAAATCACAATAAGTATTGATCCTAACGTATAAGCAATAGCCATAAATGGAACAAGCTTTTCTGTTACCGCAGCGATTCTTTTTATACCTCCAACAATTACAAGCCCTGCAATTATCATTAATCCTATACCTGTAGCAATCATTGGGATACCAAAAACAGAATTCATATTTACAGCAATAGAATTAATCTGGCTCATATTTCCTATGCCAAAGGATGCAATTACGCAGAACGTTGCAAACATTATAGCTAATGTTTTACCTATATACTTACATCCTTTTTTACTTCCTAGGCCATCACTGAGATAATACATGGCACCACCGGACCACTCACCATAAGAATTTTTCCTACGATAAAATATACCAAGTACATTCTCTGAGTAATTGGTCATCATTCCAAAGAATGCTGTAATCCACATCCAAAAAATCGATCCTGGACCACCAGTCGCAAGGGCTGCTGCTACACCAGCAATGTTGCCGGTACCGATTGTTGCTGCAAGTGCAGTACAAAGACTCTGGAACTGACTGATCTGACGATCTGATTTGTCTGTATGTTCTGTTATTGTTTTGTTGCTAAAAATCCCCCCAAGAGTATTTTTAATCCAATACATAAAATGTGTTAGTTGGAAACACTTTGTCAGCAATGTCATAAGGATGCCGGTTCCAACTAAGAGTACAAGCATTGGAAGACCCCAAACGAAACTATTAACAATTCCATTGATGGTTTCGATTTTTTGTAGCATAATGACCTCCCCTTTACACTTTGTTTTTTAGTAATTTATATATAAAAAAAGCGCGCCCTATCTAAAACTAATAAGGTGCGCCTTTGCGATCTTTGTTTCTGTCATAGTATCATGTTCGAACTAAATTGTGCAAGATTATTTTGCTATACTAATATATCTATTGAGACTACTTGATATTACTATTTTTGAAACGTCACATGACTAAATTCTCAAGAGTACGGTGACACTTTTTCAAATAATATCAAGTATATCGCTATGAAGAATATTAGTTTTTCTGCGGACCATTTATTACAAATAGCCTCTACAATTAACAAAAACCCATCTCCAAATTATTTTAAAGATGAGCTTTTATCGTTATCTGATTATTCTTTTGCAGCATTAAGCAGCATATCAGTTGTTAGTTCAGACTCAACTATTTTCTTGGAAAGAATCGATTGATGTACGTATAGATCGATCAAAACAATTACTTAAAAAAAGTAATCTTCCTGTCGCTTCTATTGCAGTAGAATGTGGCATTAATGACAATAATTATTTTTTACGTATATTTAAAAAATGTAAGGAGTAAGCTATTACTTCTCTTTTTTATTAGATCTCATGCAAATTC
Organism: Oribacterium sp. C9; assembly: GCF_002007235.1. GTDB lineage: Bacteria > Bacillota > Clostridia > Lachnospirales > Lachnospiraceae > Oribacterium. The sequence goes on along the minus strand of NZ_MUHW01000016.1, from coordinate 12,367 downwards.
TGCAGCTGTATAGAATCCATTTTCTGAACTATACGCTGATATGGCAATAGTGCTGTAACGGTAATCCATAAGGACAGCTCTATGAGTTGGACTCTTCATCCATCGGTCTACAAGCTCATTGCTGTCTTTTATGTTCTTTGCCAAAGTCTCTCCATAACTGTCACCGTTTCCGGCAGTGTACCAAACACATCCGTCAGGTCTTGTATGAGAAAATAAAGTAGCACATTCCATTGCTCTGGTCGTTGATGTAGCCTTCAGCGATTCATTTTCTGATAAAGGTTTAATCCCGGAGCTGACACGATACATATTGATCTTTTGAATCGTAAGATTCTCAAAAGACTGTTCTGCAGCAAATGCAGTCATATGACATGTACACCAAGAAGAAAAATGAAAAAGCAAAATCAAAACCAAAACCACAATCAAAGATACTGGCAGTCAATCGAATTGAATGACTCAAAGGCTGTCTATCATCCGATCAGGCCCCAGACTGGATAGAAGTACGATATTAAGGCAAGAGACCATATCCTCAAGACAATAAGAAAAAATATGCTCTGAGCTATAATTGTATTTATGTTCCAAAATGGAACGGTACAGTGTGGTTATTTAGGATATACTCAGTTTAATGCGACAGGAGGGATCTCATGGTCGTTAACGGATTTGCCGCCAATTTTAGAAAAATACGGAAATCAATAAATGAAACACAACAACAATTAGATAATGCTTTAGGCGTACCGAGATGTACAATATCAAAGGATGAAATAAATATCCTGAGGCTGATTACGCAAACCTAATAGCAATTGCACCGCATTATCACATCACCATTGACCAATAATTAAGCTAAGAGGAGATTACATGGTAAGGCCCAGAATATTAGAAATCATACCACCAGCAATAGAGAAGCCAACACTTATTACAAATAGGTTTCTATCAACACAATCCGAGAGAGCTATTTTATTAGCTATATCAAATACACTTACGAAAACAAGGATATCAAGTTTCGTCTGTGATTTCCGTTGCTTAGATTCTGATGGGTATCATATAATTATATCAAAGATTGAAATGCTATCTACTTGGTATCTTACTGTGTCAGATAAAGTACTTGTACAAAGATACAATTGTAGTCGAAGTGATGTGTTAGAAATATGCATGGAAGCAATTGAGTGTATATCGCATTCTAACGATGAGAAAGTCGCTTTACTAGAATTGTTCCGAGATGAACTGTTAAAAGCAGGAAATATAATACTAAGTGAAGATGAAGAAGACCTCACTGAAAACAATGATGGCAGTTGATTTTGCACATGATTCTTATTGGTAATACGTTAAGGCATCTAAAATTCCAACGAGAAAGCAGTAAAAATGAAAAAGATATTTATATTTTTTTCATTCTCAGTTTTAACCCTAACAAGATGCAATAGAACAATCGTTGATACAACATGGGCTTACAAATATGCTGATATCAATGGTGTAGGGACGGTCGAGGTAGGATTATTATGATCAGTGATAAGCGGTACTTGCCAAGATATGAACTATCAATAGTCCGTGCATTTGCAGGGTCTGTAGAATCTGCCTATAAGGATTACAAGTTGGATATATGTGATTATCTTGAAAAAATCATGGATACGGAGATTTTCCGGAATTTTGAGAACGAGCATTGTATCTATACTGAGGGTTATCATTGTATCGCAGGAAAGATATTGGAGCAGGTCACAGATAAAGTCAAAAGCAATAATGATGATATACCGTTTGATGCTGAAACGGCATATTGGATGGGGTATGTGATCATGTATTGGAAATTGTATGATCCGGATGCGTTGAGTAGACTGAAAAGTATGGATATAGAAGGTGTATATTGGGCCTATGATTCGTTGCATACTCAGGATATCATATATGCGATAAGGGCGATCAAAGAGAATTTTATAAAAGACTTATGACATCTCAAAGCCGCTGATGGTACAGTGTATCTTACTCACACGGTCAATGTAATTCTAAGAATAAAATGATTATAAACGTAATTTTGGGAACCAAATGACTTTGAAAGAAGGAAAACAATGCTTAAAATAGCAGACTTTGAACTATTGCAGGATGATTATACAGATACACTTGTAGAGCGAATGCAGGATGATTTTGCAATCGAAGAGGAAATGGAAAAAGGACACTGTTATGAGGTTACTCTCCAGGACATAAAATTCAAGTGTGCATACACTGACGATGAGATGACGGGAATTGTAAGGACTTGTGTGGCAATAATTAAAGAGCTCATTGCCATAAACGCTAACGGATATACCAAAACTAAATTCAATAATTTCAAATCCGAAGGAGCTAAGGATGCTTTACAGCAGCTCAGCAATATTAATGGGTTGTACAATGATTATAAAACCGAGAAACTAGAAAAGCTCTTTGCTGAGCTGACTACTTATACTCGCGTAGGAGGAGCATATCTTATGCTCTTAGCTGCTCCTGGATTTCAGCAGGTCATTAATGCCGTATTTGAGAGGATGTTGGACGATTCAGACGATGAGAACATGTGGTTTTCATGCTTGTATTTCATGATCCGGGGAGCTATGAGAATGAATTCAGATGATGTTTGAATAAAAAAAATATGCATATAAGCATCGTATCAATGAGGTACGATGCTTTTTTTAATAGGAGCATTTTATAGATTTAATTTCCGGTAGTCATCGATCATCCTCTAAATAAAAGTCTGCAAAGAATCAAAGTGTGAGCGTAAGAGACGTATCAGTCCTTATATGCCCTTAAAGCCATGCTGTAGTATTTTTTTAATCGTTCTCTTAATGATTCCGGTTCCAGAACTATAGCATCCCGTCCGAAACGTTTAAAGTATTCTTCAAGCTGAAGCTCAGGCCAGTCAAAGTAATACAGATCACCTTCTATTTTGAGTATATCAGGACGGTTCTTTGTGACGACTTTGAACTTACGGATTCCAAAGGAATTCATTTTCACTACAGCCTGTACAGTTTTTGAAACAGACTGGGGACTTCTGAGTGCTTTGTCCTGTAATTCTCTGTATAAATTCTCGTCAAAAGGAAAAACAGCAGAAGTAATAAATATACTTTTAAGCCTGGATATTCTGAAGGTCCTTGGGATGTGGGCTCTTGCATCGTTACATATCAGATAATTGCATTGTTCTTCCTTGGAAGGAGCAAGTAAATAAGGTTCCACTGTAAAAGTTGTGCTTTTTTCGGATGAGGTGGTCGAAAAGGTGATTATCTTTTTATCTGATATGGCAGTAGCTATAGCTTTTTGAATATCTTTGAAAATGATAATCTCCCTGTTGCTTCTGGGTATAGACAGGTATGAAACAAACATATCTTTTAAATACCCTGAGAGGGATGAGTCCTTCAATAAATTATTCTCAATGATGCCTATAATTTCATATGATTCTCCGCTTACAGTCAAAGTGATGGCTGTGCTTTTTTCATTTTTTTCAATATCATCCTTCAGATAAGTATTAACAATCCTGTCAGCAAGTATTTCGGAATCATGGGCAGATATAGATACAATCCCGGAAATATCCTGACGTATGCTGGTTAAAAGTTTTTCTTTTTCATTTCTGTACTGGTCAAAATAATTCACTATCAGAATCTTCAGGAAGGCATTAAGATTCACAGAGCCATCCTTTTTGAAGAATTCGAAAAGCTCTGCATCGTTTGTGAGTCTGGTTTTGATGTCTTCCGAAAGATATATTTTGAATTTTTCTGTCATATGATACCTCTGATTTGGGGTTGCGATTATATGTGATTATATGTTGAAAACATAGAATAATCAATAACAATAGGGGTCGTGGGATGACATAATACTGCATCTGTTCATCACCGTAATTCCGGGTTAATATTAAATCACCAAAAACTAAAAGACACATACAGCAAATACAGAGCTTATTGGTCAGCACCGGACCTGATGGTCCGGACTGGGTTCAAATCCCGAATATCCTTAAAGGATAGGTGTCTTGGTTTGAAATACTATTGAAGATACATGCAGCAATAATCTGACTCTTCTGATAAGCCATTGTGGTAAAGCTTAGGCATTAGCGGGGTAAGAGCCCGCAGGAGACTTGAAAAACTGTATCTTGGGGCTGGCAGATGCCACTGATCTGTCAGCTCATATGAAAATCTGATAGATACTAACAGCAAATAAATCCAAGTTTAGCTTACATAAAGGCACCCGGAGGTTAACCGGGCGAAGAGAGGGTGAGAGACCCTCTGACTTAAAGGAATGTATCTAGTGATTTGATAATGAAAACGGGAGGTAGCGGATATGTTGAACTTTTTAAAGAAAGAAGCAAATAAAACTTTAACAGAGAACGGTGCAGTTACATATGGGTCAACAAAATCCGACTGTCTGGATCTTTTTGCGACCATCGGTGCACTAAGAAATGCATCCGATGAAGATATAATTGATAGATTTGTAAAGGCATATGCTGAAGATGCCGACCTTGCCATGAAGACCCTGTTCTTTGCAAGAGATATAAGGGGCGGACTTGGCGAGAGAAGGGTCTTTAAAGTGATACTTAACTATCTTGCATCTGCTGAGCCTGAATCTGTAAAAAAGAATATCGGAAATGTATCCGAATATGGACGCTGCGATGATCTTCTTGCGCTTTTAGATACTCCGGTAGAGAAGGAAGTGATGGCCTACATAGATGAGAAATTATGTGAAGATGCAAAAACACTATCTGAACGTGGAGCAGATGCCAATGTCTCTCTCCTTGCAAAGTGGCTTCCTTCTGTAAATACCAGCAACAAAGAGGCTGTGAGAAAAGCCAGGAGAATTGCAAAAGCAATAGGGATGTCAGAGGCAGAATACAGAAAAACATTGGCAATTTTGAGAGCTCAGATAAAGATCCTCGAGAATAACCTGAGGGAAAAAGATTACACCTTTGACTATGAGAAGCAGCCGTCAAAAGCACTGTACAAATACAGAAGAGCATTTCTCAGAAATGATGAGGAAAGATATAAGGCTTTTATAACAAAAGCCGAAACTGATCCGGGTGCTTTACATACTTCGGCACTCACACCCTATGATGTCATAGCGCCTATAATTGAAAAAAAGACATTTACAGAGGATGAAAGACGGGCCATGAATGCCACCTGGAATGCTCTTGATAATTTCGCAGGTTCGGAGAATTCTCTTGTAGTAGTAGATGGTTCCGGGTCCATGTATTGGGGCTGCAAGCCTTTGCCGGCGGCAGTTGCACAGTCTTTAGGCGTATACTTTGCCGAAAGAAATACCGGAGCATTCCATAATCATTTCATAACCTTCTCCAGGAGCCCAAGACTTATAGAGATCAAGGGAAGAGATATAGTTGAAAAGATCCGTTACTGCATGAGCTTTAATGAGTGCAGCAATACAGACATCGAAAAAACATTTATGCTGATCCTGAAAACAGCCGTGAACAATAATCTTACACAAACCGACATGCCGGAGAAACTCTATATAATCTCTGATATGGAATTTGACATCTGTACAGGAAATCCGCAGGCTACGAATTTTGAGCATGCAAGGGCAGAATTCAGAAGGTATGGTTTCAGGCTTCCACAGATAGTCTTCTGGAATGTCAACAGCCGTAACCATCAGCAGCCTGTCAGGATCAATGATCAGGGCGCAGCACTTGTATCAGGCTGCAATCCGCAGATTTTTTCAATGCTAAAAGAGGGAAATCTTGAACCATATAAGTTTATGATGAGCGTCCTTTCATCGGCACGATACGAAAGGATCGCAGCGTGAAGGAGAACAGCAAAATATGAATACAATTGAGATAAAAGGAAAAGTCAATACTGCTGTCTGCTACGCAAAAGTAGTGGAGGATGACGCAATAGAGCAGATAAGAAGAATGTGCGATTATCCTATGACAGAAGGTTCAAAGATAAGAATCATGCCGGATGTCCATTCAGGGAAGGGCTGCACCATCGGAACCACAATGACCATTGTAGACAAGGTGGTGCCCAATGTTGTCGGTGTAGACATTGGCTGCGGCATGTATACAGTGGATCTCGGGAAGAAGGATATAGATCTCGAGAAATTTGACGAAGCGGCTCATTACATCCCTTCGGGCAGAGATGTTTGGGAGGGGAGAACAGAGCGATTTGATCTTACAGGGCTTAAGTGCTACAGAGATCTTAAAGAGACTAAAAGACTTGAGAGATCCCTTGGCACACTTGGAGGAGGCAATCACTTTATCGAGATAGATAAGGCATCAGACGGAAGCAACTTCATGGTCATACATTCAGGCTCGAGAAATCTCGGAAAACAGGTTGCTGAGTTATATCAGACTCTTGCAGTTGATCTTGCAAAGGGAATAGGGGATTATCTTTCAGCAAGAGAGGAACTTATCAGGACTTACAAAGAGCAGGGACGCAGATCTGAAATCCAGACAGCTTTAAAGGAACTCTATAACAGAAAGTATATAGAGCATCCGTCATCCATGCCTGAGGATCTCTGCTATTTATCAGGCAAGTATCTTGAAGACTATCTTCACGACATAGAGATCTGCCAGAAATTCGCAAAAAGAAACCGTGAAAAAATGGCTGAGATAATCCTTGAACGTACCGGTCTTTCCGGCGGAGATGCATTTCATACTATCCATAATTATATAGATACGGATGAGATGATACTTAGAAAAGGGTCAATAGCAGCTCATAAGGGTGAAAAGGTCCTCATTCCTATAAATATGAGGGATGGTTCGGTACTAGCCATCGGAAAAGGAAATCCTGAGTGGAACTTCTCTGCACCACACGGTGCCGGAAGGATCATGTCAAGAACAGTGGCAAAGAACAATCTATCAATAGAAGATTATAGAGAAGCCATGAAAGATGTCTATACTACCTCTGTAAATGAGGCAACTCTAGATGAGGCACCAATGGCATATAAGTCTTTGGCTGACATAATAGATGTCATTTCCGAATCTGTAGATGTGATCGAAGTGATGAAGCCGATTTATAACTTTAAGGCATCATCATAAATAATTAAAGGTATCACGAACTCTAACGGGGAAAAGCAGAAAAGGACTTGTTTTTTAGGCATCCTTTATAGGCACATGTAATAAGTCCGAGAAATAACTTTCTAATTTACTAAAACTTAGGTCGGTTTATAATAATGATTTTTATATGCATATATGCAAAAGCTATTTGAGACAGCTGACAGGCAGAAATAAATAGATGCGTACTAAAGCATAATCAAGAAGGGATGATTTTGGTAATTTTTGTCGCGCAAATTTACATATTATATTAAAAATAAAATATCAATCGAGGAAACAAAATATGAAAAACGAAACAAAAATGGCTGTGTTAAGGTTTCTTGCAACCAGTAAAACTCCGGAGTACGAGAGACTAAAGAAAAGATCATTTACCGAGAAGGACATTAAATGGGTTGGGGAGGAGATTGCTACAGAGCTAGCTGAAAAGGGGATGACTGTCAAGAGTATAGCAAGATTATTCTCTATCAGTAAAATGCGAGCTAAGAGATAGATATTTGAAGGAGGCTTGTATAAATTTGATGAGCTTGATGACGGAGCAAATGTGATGTTGGAAATATTGTCAAAATATTATAAGGATGCATGGATATATGATGATCTATTAAAAAGCAACATTTCAGATGATGACATCTCTAATGTGCTGAGTATATCAAAAGATGAAATGTATGATATGGTAAATGACTACCACCAGTTATGATTTGATTTAAATAATCCCTACTGTTTCAGCGAGCCAAAATCAAAGGCCGCTTTGAGACGGTAGGGATTTTTGTTTGGAAAGGTATATCAAGATGAAAAGACTAGGGCTCCATCTCGTGGAATGTGTCGGAAATAATTTGCAAAAAAACGCAAAAATAAAAAGTTAAATTTATTTTTCGAAAAATGATATTTTTTCAAAAAATCTCACATGTTGATTTTGTAAGTAATTATTTCGATTGATTAAAAGGAGAATGTAAAAATGAGTAGACTTAGTATTGATTTTAGTTGTGGACATAAAGCAGTGTGTAATCTCACAGGTAATTCAAGAGCACAAGAGGAAAAAATACAATATCTAAGAGAATACGGGATATGCGGTGAATGCTTTAAAGAAGAAAAAAGAAAAGAAAGAATAAGAACAAGAAATGCAGAGGACATTAGAGTAGGTATAGAGACCCCGGAAATAATAAAGGAATCAGACTGGAACGAGAAAATATATGGACGAGATAATCATAAGTGTATTTACTTGGACGGTGATAGAGTCGATCTTACCTCAGATCTACGAGCTGAATTAGAAGAGTATTTGGAAAAAAGGAAAAAGCTGAGCATACTTCAGGATCTGGATAGAGCATATAGATTAGATTATGATGCGTATGTCCTTTGGGAAAAGTACGGGATTGGAGTAACCGTAAAACTTAATGAAGAGCAAATTAAGCATATAAAAGAAATACCCCAAAATGTAAACATTAAAACCGGTTTGAATTTAATGGAGCATTACAAAGAATACAAAATGGATCTGCTTATTTATTATTATGATTTAATTTTGAATGATATAAGGTCTAAACGAGAATTATACAAAAACATAAAAGCTAACAAAGTAAATTCTGTCGATGGCAATGATCGTACATCTGTTTGATCACCCCGATGTAAACCCAAAAAAGGAGCATATACAATGACAATAAGAGATAGAGTGAGAAATATTGTAAAATCCCACGAGTATTCATCAATTTTATCTTCCGAAGGACGAGCAAGCATAGAAAAAATGATACTTATGGCCTATTACATGGGGCGCGAAGAAGCTGCGAAAGAAGTATCTGACAAGTACAGCGAACACTTAAAAAAGCAGCGTGAAAGGGCTGATAATTGCCGATATTACAAATTGGTCCACTCTGTTATCGGCCCCGAAAAATATTTGTATATATCGGACTATTCAGGAGAGATGACAAGAGAGTTTGGAGATGATCTGGCTGACATTTAATTATAGGCTCTGTCACATGGAATGGTGGTTGATTTTTGCCATTAGGAGTCCACCTGTGCTGTTAACAGAAATGGTTTTCTGTTGCAAAAGCCACCAATCAGGCAGAGCAGCCGCCTTGAAAAATAGGAGGTGATTTCATTTTTGAACGGGTAATTTTTCGATACTCGTATTTGTAAAGAATTCAAGGTGCCAGACCCACATTAAATGTGGGAAGATAAGTTAAATGATCATTAAATTCAATCGTATAATTTCACTCTCCAAATCCATAAAATCGTGATGTAGATGGGACCCGTTAACTATTTCATTCAAGCAGAATAACAATTCTGAAGTTATACTCTTTTTCAGTTCCTGCTTGTTTTCTCATATTTCAACGCAGATTTGTATAAATAATTCCATATTTTTACGCAGATTTTGAATTTGGTATGTCTTTAGCCATATTTCTACGCAGGTTTTCCGGAGTTTCTTCTTTAAATGGTATAATATCGTCGTCCTAAACCATAACCCCTTCGTACAACAATCCGTCTTTACCTAATGGCTTATCGTTCTCGTATAGGCCTATATATTCCACCGTGTGAAGTTCGGCGATGTTCGGTAAGGCATACGTCAGATGTCACTGCCTTTTTCGTAAGTAGTAAAACTCACGTACTCTTGAGCCAGCGGCATATTCATGAAAAAATTTCATTTAAACATATTTTTAGTGGGAAAAGTGTCTAAAGTGGGAAAAGTGTCAACACTTTACACACTTAATTCCTCAAAGGGGGTTTAAATGAACACGAGGAAGGCTACCAAACAGATCCGCTTGCAGTATTGGGCTGGAATAATCAAGGAGTGTCAGTCATCCGGTCAAAAAACAAAGGATTGGATTATCGAGCACAACATCACACACGATGCTTATTATTACTGGCTTAGAGAAGTCAAACGTGCTGCTTTATCCAATGTCATGGAATCTACGATAGACAACAAGAACAAGCTTGTTGAAATATCTTCTCCTATGAAGGAACTTTCCATGGTTGAATCTACGTATGAGTCGGATTATAAAAAATCCTATCAGAATGAATATATGGTCCTGCACTCCGGAAACATTTCAGTAGATATACCATTATCAAATGCTTACGATGTATTACCTCTTTTAATCAAGGAGCTTCGTAATGCTTAACGACCTTGATATTTCAAAAGTAAATCACGTGTATGTAAAACCTGGCCGGACTGATCTTCGACGTGGAATCGAAGGACTATGTGCTATAGTAAGAGAAGATCTTGGATTGGAGCCATTAGACGGGTCATTATTTCTGTTCTGTGGAACAAAATCTGATAGGATCAAGGGACTTTTGTATGAGCGGGATGGATATTTACTTCTCTATAAGAGGACGAGTGATGGCAAATTTCATTGGCCCAAAAATGAAACTGAAGCCATTTCTCTTACGCAGGAAAGCTTTAATAACCTTATGAAAGGGTTTGATATATATCCTGGCATACGTCCCTTTCAACCTACGGCGTATTGAATTGAAAGCGGTGGATATCATGAGATTCTTGTGGATATCCATCGCCTTTTTTGTACGGAATTTCAGGAAAATCCACAACTTTTAAAACCTTCCCCGAATGGCTTGCAGAGAGGATTTGTAGATGTTATCTTTGTTTTTATGGAAGAGAAACTGACTACGGAGAAATTGAATAGTTTACCTAAAGACGTGCTTGTTCTTATGTATCAGCAGCTGTTGGAAAGTTTTGAGATTTTAAAGACTCAGAACACTGAACTCATGCAGAAGCTGACAAATATAGAGGAGGCTCTCGCGGTCAATAAAGGAAAACTTTATGGTCGCAAGACAGAGAAATCTGATTCCATCCCGGGACAGATGGCAATAGATTTTGAGCATTTCTGTATAGTCAATGAATCTGAATTATTGGTTGAGGAATTAGGCTCAAAGGAGCCTACAGCCGAAGAGGTTATTGTAAAGAGGCCAAAGCATTATAAATCAAAAAAAGAAAACCTTAGCAATGTTCCCAGAGAAATAATTCCGGCTATTGAATTAACCGAAGAAGAATTAAAAGATCTATTTCCTAATGGATACAAACGTCTGCCTGATGAAACTTATACAGAAGTGGAAATGCGTCCTGCCACTTTCCTGGCCAAGGAATATCATGTGGCGGTTTATGCTTCTGTTCCGGATAAGAATGGAAATGTTGAGTTCGCACGAGGACCACGCAGAGGCAGACTTTTCGGCTCAGACAGTATAGCTTCTTCAACACTTGTATCAGGAATAATTAATGGAAAATACGGAAATGCTAATCCTTTGAACCGACTTTCAACCGCATTTCTGGCCAATGACATAAATCTTTCACCACAAGATATGGCCGGATGGTGTATCAAAGCTGCCGACAGGTATTTCCAGCCTCTATATGAGCTGATGCATGCGCATATGCTTGATGAGAGTAAGCTCATACATGCTGATGAATCATTCTTTAAGGTCACAGAAGATCTTAAGGTACGTGGCAAGAATGCCAAGAGTTATATGTGGCTATACCATTCAGACACAAGATATGGTTGTCATCCGGTGTTCCTTTATGAGTACAGCCCGACAAGGAGCTCCGAAAACCCTGATCGATTCTTAAAGGGGTATTCAGGCATACTTTTGACTGATGGGTATCAGGCTTATCACAAACTGGCTAACGAAAATCCTGACAAGCTGACGGTTGCGGGGTGCTGGGCTCATTGCTTAAGACGGTACAGCAACCTCATCAAGGCAGTAAGTGCTCAGCGTGCAAAAGGAACTGTAGCCAAGGAAGCGCATGACAGGATTGATGCCATATATCATGTTGATAACATGTACAAAGAGCTTCCGCCGAAAGAAAGACAAAAGATGCGTCAAAAGAATGTAAAACCATTAGTGGACGCTTTTTTTGAGTACCTTAAAAATGTTTCTCCGGCGATTGATAAAAGTTCAGAGACCGGCAAAGCGGTTGCTTATAGTTTGAATCAGGAACAGTATCTGAGAGAATTCCTTAACAACGGAATCATTCCCCTTGATAACAACGATGCCTTATGTTCAGGATATTTTTATCCTCATCTTTTGTCAAGATGTGCATGAGTTTTACTTTTCTACGACAAAAGATGAGAATAACAGTTTTACCTAAGACCACAAAGTCGGGCGAATTCATTCTCATCGTCTGGCCATAACGGTTCCTCAATATTCAGTTCAGGATTGCTCTTATCCATTGCTGCTTTCAGCATTTCAAGCGATGGCTTTGCGTAAATCCTCGTTGTTTGGGTCGATGCATGACCGAGTATCCTTGAGACAAGTTCGAGTTCGATGTTGCTCTGGTAAAGATCAGTTGCGCGAGTCCGTCGGAACAAATCCCAAATTTAGGATTTATTCAGAAATCCAAACTTAAATAAAATCCAAACTTTCTGCCAAGATTCTACTCCT
>NZ_MUHW01000015.1 GCF_002007235.1 Oribacterium sp. C9 | reverse complement strand
CATGTGGTGTACAGTTTTCAAGGCACGATATAAGCTTTGAAAATTTAAATATTCCTTCATAGCTCAGTCGGTAGAGCACGCGGCTGTTAACCGCGGTGTCGTTGGTTCGAGTCCAACTGGAGGAGTTTTGCCGGTATAGCTCAGTTGGTAGAGCAACTGATTTGTAATCAGTAGGTCTTCGGTTCGAGTCCGAATCCCGGCTTTTATCTTTGAGATAAACAGATCAAGTAAATATCGTATGGAACCGTAGCTCAGTTGGTTAGAGCAGTCGGCTCATAACCGATCGGTCCAGGGTTCGAGTCCCCGCGGTTCCATTAAAAAAAGAATTCCCAAAAGGAATTCTTTTTTTGTATTAATAGCTTTCAACCGAGTGAGCCGGTAACATCTCGCGGATTTTTCGCACCACTTCACTAAATGAAGAAATTATTAATTGTTAGCAGCTTATCTTGCAGAGTGCTAATAGCGGTGCTATACTACATTTCGTTGATTAAAAAAATACTAAAAATTTACATAAAGAGGTGTTTATATGTCAAAGAAAGGTTCATTATCTATCAATTCTGAGAATATTTTCCCTATCATAAAGAAGTGGATGTATTCAGATCAGGATATCTTTGTACGTGAAGTAGTATCCAATGCCTGCGATGCTATTACAAAACTCGATAAGCTCAGCCTCATTGGCGAGTGGACAAAACCTTCAGACTATAAAGGAAGAGTAGACGTTATCGTTGATTCCGATAAGCGCACAGTTACCATCAAGGACAACGGTATCGGTATGACTGAGGAAGAAGTTGATAAATATATCAACCAGATCGCTTTCTCAGGTGCGACCGATTTCATCAATACATATAAGGATAAGGCCAACAACGACCAGATCATCGGTCACTTCGGTCTCGGTTTCTACAGCGTATTCATGGTTGCAGATCAGGTTGAGATCGATACTCTTTCCTATAAAGAAGGAGCTAAGGCTGTACACTGGAACTGCAACGGCGGAACAGATTTTGAGCTTACAGACGGAAACAAGACTGATATCGGTACAGTGATCACTCTCCATCTTAACGACGATGCTCTCAAATATGACAATGAGTGGGAGATGAGAGAGATCATAGATAAGTATTGTTCTTTCATGCCTGTTGAAATATATATCACAAAGCTCCCTAAGGACTCAGAGACCATTGATGCTGACAAGAAGCTTGATTCAGATGTAGTTCTCGAAGAGATTCCTGAGAAGACAGAGACAGACAAGGACGGCAAGGAGACCAAGACTCCTGCAAAGGTAAAGATCGAAAAGCGTCCTGTTCTTCTTAACGACACACATCCTCTCTGGACAAAGTCTCCGAGCGAGTGCAAGAAGGAAGACTATATCGAGTTCTACCACAAGGTATTCCACGATTATAAGGAGCCTCTGTTCTGGATCCACCTCAACATGGATTATCCATACAACCTTAAGGGAATTCTTTACTTCCCTAAGATCAATATGGAGTATGAGTCAGCAGAGGGAACTATCAAGCTCTACAACAACCAGGTATTTGTAGCCGACAACATCAAGGAAGTTATCCCTGAGTACCTCATGCTCCTTAAGGGTGTCATCGATTGTCCGGATCTTCCTCTCAATGTTTCCAGATCACAGCTTCAGAACGACGGATTCGTTAAGAAGATCTCCGATTACATCACAAAGAAGGTGGCTGACAAGCTTTCCGGCATGTGCAAGGTTGACCGTGAGAACTATGAGAAATATTGGGATGACATCGCACCGTTCATCAAGTACGGTTGCCTCCGTGACGATAAGTTCTGTCAGAAGATGACAGATTACATCCTTTTCAAGGATATCAACGGCAAGTATCTCGCTCTTCCTGAGTGTCTCGAAGTAAACAAGATCGATGTTGAAGAAAATTCTGAGAATGATGCTTCAACCGAGGCTAAGTCAGATGCCAATGCTGACACAAGTGCCAAGACAGAAGAGTCTTCTTCAGACGATAAGGAAAAGAACAAGGTAATTTACTATGTAACTGACGAGGTTCAGCAGAGCCAGTACATCGCCATGTTCAAGAATTCAGGTAAGGATGCTGTAGTTCTTTCAGAGCGTATCGACCAGCCATTCATCTCTGAGCTTGAGGCAAAGAATCAGGGCGTTCACTTCAGAAGAATCGATGCTGACCTTACAGAGGAGTTCAAGGCTTCGGTAACAGAAGATGAGCAGAAGCTCTTCGATGAGCAGTCCAAGGAGCTGGAGACAGAGATCCGTACTGCAACAAAGAAGGACAGCCTCACTGTAAAGCTTCAGAAGCTCACTCAGGAAAAGACTGCAGCTATGCTTTCCATCTCTGAGGAGAGCCGTCGTATGAACGACATGATGAAAATGTACGCAATGGGCGGCATGAGCATGGGTGCTATGCCTGTACAGGAGACTCTTATTCTTAACACAGAGCATCCTCTCGTTAAGTACCTTATGAACAACGGAAAGGATGAATCCAAGAAGGAAACTATCGCCCTTATTTCAGAGCAGCTTTATGATCTTGCAAGGATCCAGCAGTCACCATTGCCTGCCGAGGAGATGACAAAGTTCATCGAGAGATCAAATGACATCCTTCTGAAGATGGCTGAATAATACTGTCAATGCATTAGTATTCCAAATTAGTGTTTACAAATTGGAAATATTACAGCGTTTTTACAGACTTGACGCATAAATATCCATTTAATATAATTCTGTTGTTATTGTTCAGCAGATTAAGTTGAAAGGATTCTTGAGGATGAAGCGAATGGGTTTTGACAATACTGTTCACTGCAGAGAAAATTCTGCCCTCATATCCTCCGGAGTGTATGCTCTTTGCGTGGTTTTTTTCGTGCAGATTTCTATCGGAATCAAGCGTTCATTCCGCAATTTCATCAATATCTTTATATAACCAAAGGGAACAGCTATATGCTGTTCCCTTTTTTTGCGCTTAAAGCGTGGTTGGAAAAGGAGTTTTAATGAAAAAAGTTGCTGTCATTATGGGAAGCGATTCAGATCTTCCTATCGTTGAAAAAGGTATCACTGTTCTTAAAGACTATGGCGTACCTGTCGAGGTTCATGTGTACAGTGCCCACAGAACCCCTGAGGAGGCTGCTGAGTTTTCAAGATCAGCGAGAGATAAGGGCTTCGGTGTCATTATCGCCGCTGCCGGTATGGCTGCTCATCTTGCAGGTGCCATCGCTGCCAACACCACACTTCCTGTTATCGGTATCCCATGTTCTTCAAAGGTACTGGATGGAATGGATGCCCTGCTTTCAACAGTTATGATGCCACCCGGAATCCCGGTTGCTACAGTAGGTGTAAACACTGCAAAGAACGCGGCTCTTCTCGCCATTGAGATACTTGCAGTAGAAGATCAGGAACTTGCAGATAAGCTTCAGGCTGAGCGTGACGAGAATCACAAAAAGATCATTGAAAAAAACACAGCCATAGAAGCTCAGTTCAATAACTGATTTTTTGTTTCTGCAATAAAAAGTAACACTGATATTGCTGCTGTTAATTCTGCTTCTTTCATTTGATAAGAAATCCGAATAATGCATTCGGGCTGAATGATCGAACCTTTTATAAACAGCAATACTAATTTGTTTTTTCAGTAAGGAGATTTATGGGTAAACTTCATGAGGAGTGCGGTGTCTTCGGAATTTATTCCAAGACAACAAAACCATTGGCACGTCTTACATATTATGCACTTTATGCTCTGCAGCACAGAGGTCAGGAATCTGCAGGTATCGTAGTAAACGATGAGGGTCTTTTCCGTTTCCGCCGCGAGCTCGGACTCGTAAGCGAAGCTATGCCTGAAAGCGAGATAGAACGTCTCGGTAACGGTCAGATGGCTGTCGGACATGTACGCTACGCCACCAGCGGAATCACAAATCGTATCAATACCCAGCCTATCGTTGTGAACCATGTTAAGGGTCGCATGGCTCTCTGCCACAACGGAAATCTGGTAAATTCTTATGAGCTCCGTTCAGAACTCGAGATGAATGGATGCATTTTCCAGTCAACCACAGATACAGAAGCAATCTCATACATTATCACCAGAGAGCGTATAAAGACAGGTTCCATCGAGGAAGCTGTAAACAAATCACTTGATAAGCTTCACGGTGCATATTCCTTAGTTATAATGTCTCCTTCCAAGCTTATCGCTGCAAGAGACGAGCATGGTTTCCATCCGCTCTGCTATGGAAAGCTCGAAGACGGTTCAGTGGTTTTTGCCAGCGAGTCCTGCGCCATCGAAGCAGTAGGCGGCAAACTGGTCCGCGATGTTGAACCGGGTGAGATCATCGTTGTAGATCACAACGGAATCCGTTCTATAAAAGATCATTGCAATAAAGTAAAGCGCTCAATGTGCGTTTTCGAATATATCTATTTTGCACGTCCTGATTCGATTCTTGACGGCGCTTCAGTACATGAGGCAAGAGTTCAGGCCGGACGTTTCCTTGCTCAGGAACATCCTGTTGATGCCGATGTGGTAATCGGTGTACCTGATTCAGGTCTCGATGCAGCTGTCGGTTATTCCCGTGAATCAGGAATCCCATACGGTATAGGCCTTTTGAAGAACAAGTACATCGGCCGTACCTTCATAGCTCCGGGACAGACTGAGCGTGAGAATCTCGTTAAGATCAAGCTCAATGCCATCCGTTCCGAGATCGAAGGAAAGAGAGTCATCCTCGTAGACGATTCCATCGTCCGCGGTACTACCAGTGAACGTCTCGTCCGCATCGTAAGAGAAGCCGGTGCCAGGGAAGTTCACATGCGTATTACAGCACCTCCTTTCATGAATCCATGCTACTACGGCATAGATATCGATTCCCGTGATAATCTCATAGCCTGCCATCATTCCGTTGAAGAAACTGCCAAAATAATCGGAGCAGATTCCCTCGGATACATTTCTGTCGAAAACATCGTCAAAATCGCAGACAAGACCGGTCAGAAGGGCTTCTGTACCGCATGCTTCGATGGAAAATATCCTACTGAAATTCCTTCCGTTACTTCGAAGAACCGCTTTGAAGAGAAGATCTCAAAGGAATGGAGAGAACAGCATACTGTTAAATCGGATGAGCATTCCGATGATGAGTATATAGAAAAATTCGACGACAACTCATGTGCGTCACTGAAGGAAGAGGAGAAGATTTGATTATGAATACAAAGAGCTATAGCGAAGCTTACAAGGATGCCGGTGTAGACATTACCGCCGGATACAGATCAGTTGAACTCATGAAGCAGTATGTTGCCAGAACCATGACAGCCGGAGTTGCATCCGGCCTCGGCGGTTTCGGCGGACTTTTCGAGCTTCCTGAGGGATATAAGCATCCTGTTCTTGTTTCAGGAACCGATGGAGTAGGAACCAAGCTGAAGATCTCCTTCCTTATGGAGAAGTATGACACAGTGGGTATCGACTGCGTTGCCATGTGTGTGAACGATGTTATCTGCTGCGGCGCCAAGCCTCTTTTCTTCCTTGACTATATCGCCTGCGGCAAGAATGTTCCCGAGAAGATCGCCGACATCGTAAAGGGTGTTGCCGAGGGATGTGTTCAGAGTGACAGTGCTCTCGTTGGCGGTGAGACAGCAGAGATGCCGGGCTTCTATCCTGAGGACGAGTTCGATCTCGCAGGTTTTTCTGTAGGTATCGTTGACAAGGAAAATATCATCGACAACAACTCCATGGAAGAGGGCGACGTCGTTATCGCACTTCCAAGCTCCGGTGTTCATTCCAATGGTTTCTCACTTGTGAGAAAGGTTTTTGACATTGACAACATCAGTAAGGAAGAGCTTAAGAAGCCGCTTCCCGAGCTTGAGGGAAAGTCTCTCGGAGAGACACTTCTCACTCCTACCGTTATCTATGTAAAGCCTGTACTTAAGCTTCTCGAGGCTGTGACGGTCAAGGGCATCAGCCATATCACAGGCGGCGGATTCTATGAGAACATCCCAAGATCCATTCCTGACGGATTCGGAGCAAAGATCAGCATGTCTGATGTAAGAGTTCTTCCTATCTTTAAGCTCATCCAGAAGACCGGCAACGTTTCAACCCGTGATATGTTCAATACCTACAACATGGGCGTGGGAATGAGCGTTGTTGTATCAAAGAAGGATGAGGAGACAGCACTTAAGGTTCTCAGAGAGAACGGAGTTGAGGCTTATCATCTTGGAGAGATCATCAGATCTGATGACAAGGTAGTTCTTGAATAATAACAAATTCACGGTATCAAAACTTATATACATATATCATTTGGGAGGATAATTATGGCAACATACGACATCGCAGATATCGACGCTCTGCTTAAGAACAACGAATATCCGGGACGCGGAATCATCATCGGAAAGTCAGAGGACGGTTTATCTGTTGCAGTGGCATATTTCATCATGGGACGTTCCGCTAACTCAAGAAACAGAGTTTTCACAGAGAATGGCGATACAGTTACCATCTATCCTGCTGATTCAAGCAAGGTCGAGGATCCAAGCCTCATCATTTACAGTCCTATCCGAAAGATCGGAGACAACCTCATCGTTACAAACGGTGATCAGACAGATACCATCTTTGATTTCATGAAGAACGGGGATACCTTTGAAGAAGCCCTTGAGACAAGAGAGTTCGAGCCGGACGGTCCTAACTGGACTCCGAGAATCAGCGGTGTTGTTTCTCTTGATGATTCCGAGAGCTATAAGATGTCTATCCTTAAATCTCAGGACGCCGAGGGCACAGACTGCGCGCGCTATACATTTTCCTACAAGCTTCAGAAGGGCCTTGGCCATTTCATCCATACATACAAGCACAACGGAAATCCTATCCCGACCTTTGAGGGAGAGCCTGAGCGCGTAAAGATCCCGAACAGCGCAGATGAATTTGCGGATATGATCTGGAACAGCCTGAACGAAGAGAACAAGATAGCCCTTTATGTGCGCTATATCAATGTTACCGACGGAAGTGTTGTGAACAAACTTATCAACAAGTTCGAGAAGGTCAACTAAGAAGAGGAGAATCAACAAATGAAGGAATTTGAATTAAAGTATGGTATGAATCCAAATCAGAAGCCTGCAAAGATCTACATGCATGACGGATCCGAGCTCCCAATCGAGATCTTGAACGGTCGTCCGGGCTACATCAATTTTCTTGATGCCCTGAACAGCTGGCAGCTTGTTTCAGATCTTAAAGAAGCTACAGGTCAGGTAGCTGCCGCTTCTTTCAAGCACGTTTCTCCTTCCGGTGCTGCCATCGGACGCAAGCTTTCCGACAAGCTCAAGAAGGCATGCTTCGTTGATGATATCGAGGGTCTCGATGATTCTCTTCTTGCCTGTGCTTACGCAAGAGCACGCGGTGTTGACAGAATGTCTTCATACGGCGATTTCATTGCCCTTTCAGATGTTTGTGATGCCACAACTGCAAAGATCATTCACCGCGAGGTTTCCGACGGTGTCATCGCTCCGGGATATACTGATGAGGCTCTTGAGATCCTTAAGACCAAGAAGAAGGGCGGTTACAATGTCATAAAGATCGACCCTTCCTACAGACCTGACGCTGTAGAGCGCAAGCAGGTATTTGGTGTGACCTTTGAGCAGGGCAGGAATGACTACAAGGTAACGGACGAAGCATTTGCAAACATCGTTACAAAGAACAAGGACATCCCTGAGGAAGCCCGTCTCAACATGACCATCGCTCTCATCACTCTTAAGTACACTCAGTCAAATTCTGTTGCTTATGCCGAGGATGGTCAGGCTATCGGTGTCGGAGCAGGTCAGCAGTCAAGAATCCACTGCACACGTCTCGCAGGTGACAAGGCCGATCACTGGCATCTTCGTCAGTGTGACAGAGTTCTCAACCTTCCTTTCAAGGATGGTCTCAGAAGAGCTGATCGTGACAATGTCATCGATGTTTACCTTTCTGAGGAGTATGAGGATGTTCTCGCCGATGGTGCATGGCAGATGTATTTCACCGAGCAGCCGGCTCCTTTTACAAGAAAAGAGCAGAAGGAGTACCTCGCGACTCTTACAGGTACAGCTCTCGGTTCAGATGCTTTCTTCCCGTTCGGTGACAATATCGAGCGTGCCCGCAAGTCAGGTGTGACTTATGTGGCTGAGCCGGGCGGATCTATCCGTGATGACCATGTTATCGATACTGCTGATAAGTACGGTATGGTGGTTTGCTTCACCGGTATGAGACTGTTCCATCATTGATGAAATGGTACGAGAAAATGCCCGGGCGGGCACCGGCCCACTCGATTGAAAGTACATCCTTCTCGTCATGTTCGCACAGTTTGTACTTCGTACAACCTGATGCGTACATAACTTCAAAGTCTGTTCTTTCAACTCGCAAGCCCTGGCGCCCATCCCAAGCATTTTCTCTCACGTTATGACTGAAGGACAAAGTTATTCAACAATATTTCGGAGAAGCAAACACATTATGAATAATAAAACTAAAATTGCTGTTCTTGTGAGCGGGGGCGGCACTAATCTGCAGGCACTCATCGATGCCGAGAGGCGTGGGGAGATTCCTGACGGTGAGATCACTCTGGTGATTGGATCCCGGGAAAACATTTTTGCTCTTGAGAGGGCGGAGAATGCGGGAATCGAACATGTTGTGGTTCACAAGGACGAGGCAAAGCTTATAAGTGTTCTTGAGGAGCATGGCATCGAGCTTATAATTCTTGCAGGTTATCTCACTATTCTGAGTGAGGATTTCACAAAGAAGTATGCGGACAGGATCATTAACATTCATCCGTCACTTATTCCGAGTTTCTGCGGTAAGGGTATGTACGGGCTGAAGCCTCATGAGGCGGCTCTCCAAAGGGGCGTTAAAGTTACCGGTGCTACGGTGCATCTTGTCAATGAGATTCCGGATGGTGGACGCATCCTTCTTCAGAAGGCTGTTGAGATCCAGCCGGGGGACACTGCCGAGGTTCTTCAGAAGCGTGTCATGGAGCAGGCTGAGTGGAAGCTGCTTCCTCAGGCGGCAGAAATGATGAGCCGGGAGATACGGGAAGCAAAAGCATAAGGTCCTGTTTAATATTGTGATACATTTAACGTTTATCAATACGTAAGAGAAAATGCGACAGGATGTGTGCCTGAGCTTGCGAATTGAAAGAACGGCACTCGCAGGACTGTACTTTCAATTTCGTGGGCCGGCGCACGCCGGAAGCATTTTCTCGACCCATTCAACAAATGGAGGATAACAATGAGAATTGGTGTTGTAGGTGGCGGCGGTCGTGAGCACGCCATCATTAAGGCTCTTAAGAAGAACTCTTCTATAGAGAAGATATATGCGATTCCGGGTAACGGCGGTATCGCAAGGGATGCAGAGTGTGTTCCTGATATAAAGGCTACCGATGTTACTGCTGTTGTTAATTTCTGCAAGGAGCAGGCTCTTGATTATGTGGTTGTGGCTCCGGATGATCCTCTTGTTGCTGGTACTGTGGATGAGCTTGCAAAGGCAGGCATTCCTGCATTCGGTCCTGAGGCAAAGGCTGCCATCATCGAGGGTTCCAAGGTCTTCTCCAAGAACCTCATGAAGAAGTACGGAATCCCTACAGCGGCCTATGAGGTATTTAACGACATCAACGCTGCGGAAGAGTACATTAAGACCTGTCCTATTCCTACAGTTATAAAGGCTGACGGTCTTGCTCTCGGAAAGGGCGTTATCATCGCCATGACACGAGAAGAGGCTCTCGATGGCATAAAGACCATCATGGAGGAGAAGAAGTTCGGCCATTCAGGTGATCAGATAGTTATCGAGGAGTTCCTCGAGGGACCTGAGGTTTCCGTTCTCAGCTTCACCGATGGCAAGGTCGTGGTTCCTATGATCTCATCCATGGATCACAAGCGTATCAATGACAATGACGAGGGTCTCAACACCGGCGGAATGGGCACTATCGCTCCAAATCCTTACTACACAAAGGAGATCGCAGAGGAGTGCATGGAGAAGATCTTCAAGCCGACTATCGAGGCCATGAACAAGGAGGGCAGAACCTTCAAGGGCTGTCTCTATTTCGGCCTCATGCTTACAAAGAACGGTCCAAAGGTGATCGAGTACAACTGCCGTTTCGGTGATCCCGAGACTCAGGTAGTACTTCCTCTTCTTGATTCGGATCTTCTCACCATAATGCAGGCTACAACAAACGGTACACTCAGTGAGCTTGATATCAAGTGGAAGAATGAATCAGCCTGCTGCATAGTTGAAGCTTCCGGCGGATATCCTCTGTCCTACAAGTCAGGCTATGAGATTACAGGTGTAGATGAGGTTCAAAATGTATATGTGGCAGGTGCCGACCTTAAGGACGGAAAGCTCTACACCCACGGAGGACGAGTTCTCGGTGTTGTGGAGACAGCTCCAACACTTAAGGAAGCCATTGACAAGGCATACCAGAGTGCATCGAAGGTCACTTTCCAGGATATGCACATGAGAAAAGATATAGGTCAGAGAGCATTAAAAGCACTTTAAGGATCATAAACACTTCTGACGATCCAAAAATCCATTATTCATATCATCAATGAATCTTCGGGAAAAAGCGATAAATTCCCGGATTCTTACCAAAGGAGAAACAAATGGTAAATCGAGTTTATGTTGAGAAAAAAGAAGGTCTTCGCCATGAGGCTAAAGGACTCCGTCACGACATCCGTCATATTCTTCTCATCAAGAATCTGACAGACGTACGTCTTTTAAATCGTTATGATGTTGAAGGTCTGGATCAGGAAACCTTCGATAAAGTCACCAAACTCATTTTAAGCGAGCCTCAGCTTGACGATACATGCACAGAGCTTCCGGAAATAAGCGATGCTCATGTTTTTGCTGTAGAGTTCCTTCCGGGACAGTTCGATCAGCGTGCGGATTCAGCAGCACAGTGTATCCAGATCCTTACAACAGGGGAGCGTCCAAAGGTTCGTTCCGCAAAGGTATATCTCCTTTACGGTGATCTCACAGAGCAGGAGATAGCTGAGATAAAGAAGTATGTCATTAACCCTGTGGAGGCAAGAGAGGCTTCCCTCGATACCTTCGAAACTCTTGATGTGAAGTACGATATCCCTACTGAGGTAGAGACTCTCAAGGGCTTCATTCAGGCTTCCGAAGACGAGCTTCAGGCTATCTTAAAGGATATGGGACTCGCCATGGACCTTGACGACCTTAAGTTCTGCCAGAATTACTTTAAGACAGAGGATCGTGATCCTTCCATCACAGAGATCCGCATGATCGACACCTACTGGTCCGACCACTGCCGTCATACCACCTTCCTTACTACTATCGATAATGTCTCCTTCGAGGACGAGCAGCTCAAGAAGGCATGGGACCGCTACATCAGTGCACGCAAGGATCTTAACCGTACAAAGCCTGTCAACCTTATGGACATCGGAACTCTTGCAGCAAAGGTCCTTAAGAAGGAAGGCAAGCTTACAAAGCTTGATGAGTCAGAGGAGATCAATGCCTGCACAGTAAAGATCAAGGTCACAGTTGACGGCGAGGCTCAGGACTGGCTTCTCCTTTTCAAGAACGAGACCCACAACCATCCTACAGAGATCGAGCCTTTCGGTGGTGCCGCAACATGTATCGGCGGTGCCATCAGAGATCCTCTTTCAGGAAGATCCTATGTATATCAGGCTATGCGTGTAACAGGTGCTGCCGATCCTACAGTTTCCGTTAAGGACACCATGGAGGGCAAGCTTCCACAGAGAAAGCTTGTTACAACAGCTGCTGACGGTTACTCAAGCTACGGAAACCAGATTGGTCTCGCAACAGGTCTCGTTGATGAGCTTTATCATCCTGGCTATGCCGCAAAGCGTATGGAGATCGGTGCAGTAGTGGCTGCCGCTCCTGCCGAAAATGTCAGAAGAGAGGTTCCTGCTGCAGGAGATGTAGTCATTCTCCTTGGCGGTCGTACAGGCCGTGACGGTATCGGCGGTGCTACAGGTTCTTCAAAGTCTCACAACGTTGAGTCCCTTGAGAAGGACGGTGCAGAGGTTCAGAAGGGTAATGCTCCCGAGGAGCGTAAGCTTCAGCGTCTTTTCCGTAGTGCCGAGGCTTCAAAGCTTATCAAGCGCTGCAACGATTTCGGTGCCGGCGGAGTTTCCGTTGCCATCGGAGAGCTTGCTGACGGTCTTGATATCGACCTTAACAAGGTGCCGAAGAAGTACGAGGGTCTCGACGGAACAGAGCTTGCCATCTCAGAGTCACAGGAAAGAATGGCAGTTGTGGTTGAAGCAAAGGACATGGAGAGATTCATGGAGCTTGCTCATGATGAGAACCTTGAGGCTACACATGTTGCCACAGTTACAGATACAAATCGCCTGGTAGCACACTGGAACGGTAAGGATATCATCAATCTTTCAAGAGATTTCCTTAACTCAAACGGTGCCGAGAAGCATATCGAAGTGAAGACAGCAGCCGGCGGAAGCATTGGCCGCGAGGTCAAGGGTAGCTTCAGTGAGAACATGAGTGCTCTCGCAGAGGATCTCAATGTCTGCTCAAAGCGCGGTCTCAGCGAGCGTTTCGATTCCACCATCGGTGCGGGAACAGTGCTCATGCCGTTCGGCGGAAAGAACCAGCGCACACCTGTACAGGCCATGGCTGCAAAGATTTCCGTTGAAAAGGGTCACACAGATGACACTTCAGTTATGGCTTACGGCTACAATCCTTTCATCACAGAGAAGAACTGCTATAAGGGCGCTTACCTTGCGGTAGTAGAGTCTGCTGCAAAGCTCATTGCAACAGGTGCAGGCTTCGAAGATACTTACCTTACATTCCAGGAGTATTTCGGAAAGCCTGGTCACGAGAGCTCACGCTGGGGTCAGCCTCTTGAAGCACTCCTTGGTGCTTTCAATGCTCAGCTCGATCTCGGAATCGCTGCCATCGGCGGTAAGGACTCAATGTCAGGAACCTTCGAAAAGCTGGATGTTCCTCCTACACTTGTTTCCTTCGCCATCACAACGGAGGATGCAAAGTACATCACAAGCCCTGAGTATAAAGCTGCAGGACACAAGGTACTCTGGCTGAAGCCTGAGTATAAGGATGAGCTTCCTGCAAAGGAATCACTCCTTACACTTTTCAGCTACGTTCACAAGCTGGTTCTTGAGGGCAAGCTTGCTTCTATTTACACACCTACCTACGGCGGTGCTGCAGAGGCAGTTCTCAAGCAGTGCATGGGTAACGGATTCGGATTTACATTTGCACCGAGTCTCTCTGTTCAGGATATCTTCGGATACCAGTACGGAAGCTTCCTTCTGGAGCTTAACGACAACAGCACTCTGGATGAGATCTACGCTGCACCGGAGCTCAAGGCCACAGGCATAATCATCGCTGACCTCGGTGAGACCACAGATGATTCAGAAATCCGTTATAACGATGAGGCTCTCAAACTCACTGACCTTGAAGAGGCTTACGAGGACAAGCTTGAAAAGGTATTCACCTGCAACATGAATCTCGATAAGGAGACTTCAGAGGACAATGTCTACGACCTGAGCATTCCTGACTTCGCAGAGGATCACTGGACAGCTCCTGCAGTACAGGTTGAAAAGCCTCGCGTGCTTATCCCTGTATTCCCCGGAAACAACTGTGAGTACGATTCAGCAAAGGCCATGGCTGATGCAGGTCTCGAGCCTGAGATAGTTGTTGTAAAGAACCTTACAAAGCAGGATATCGCTGATTCTGTCAACTACGTTGCAAAGCGTATCGAAGAGTCACAGCTTATCTTCATCCCGGGCGGTTTCTCAGGCGGAGACGAGCCGGACGGTTCAGCAAAGTTCATCACTTCCTTCTTCAGAAATGAAGCTGTGAAGACTGCTACCATGGATATGCTTACCAAGCGTGACGGTCTCATGCTCGGTATCTGCAACGGTTTCCAGGCACTTATAAAGCTCGGTCTCGTTCCGTTCGGTGAGATCCGTGATACAGATGAGCATTGTCCTACACTTACTTTCAACACCATAAGCCGTCACCAGTCAAAGATCGTCAATGTCCGTGTGGCATCCAACATGTCACCATGGCTTGAGGATACAAATCCGGGGGACATCTACAGTGTTCCTATTTCTCACGGAGAGGGCCGTTTCCTCTGTGAGCCTGAGCTTTTCAAAAAGCTTGTGGAGAATGGTCAGATCGCTACCCAGTATGTTGACCTTGAGGGACATCCAACCATGGATATCCAGTACAATCCGAACGGTTCCTACTATGCGGTCGAGGGTATCACTTCACCGGATGGAAGAGTACTTGGAAAGATGGGCCACGCTGAGCGTTGGGGCCACAGCCTCTACAAGAACGTTCCCGGAAACTACGATATGGGACTCTTCAGAGCAGCAAAGGAATATTTTGAATAACAAGAGTCATAAAACTCCCGGCAAAATCTGCCGGGAGATTTTTTTGTCTGCTTTTCTATTTCATCACCGCAGAGAGAAACAATATCAGCTCTGGAGCCTTACTTTGAAATGTAAAAAAACTATTAAATCGGCTAACTTTATTGTATCCAAATAACTAGTTACGATAAAATATAGTCAGGTTTTTCGTTAGTATAGAGGAGAATAGAAAATGACAAAACAAACTATTTCAAGAAGAGGCTTCGTTAAAGGTTTTGCTGCAAGTTTCATGTCACTTGCAGGTCTCGGCATTTTGAATGCATGTAGCAATTCAGATGCACCTGCTCCTGCAACAACTGCAGCAGATCCGACCACAGCAGCAGCTACCGAAGCTGCCGCAGAAGCCGCAACACAGGCTGCCATCGAGGCTGCCAACACCGCCGCAAAGGCTGCGGGCATGACATTTACACCGGGTACCTATGAGGCTACTGCAAAGGGTATCGCATCAGATGTAAAGGTCACCATGACATTTGACGAAACATCCATCAAGGATGTAAAGGTAGATACCTCCGGAGAAACTCCCACCATCGGCGGAAAGATCGCTGATGACGTTGCAAAGAGCATTCTCGACGGTCAGACAGCCGACATTGACGCCATCGCCGGTGCTACCGTTACTACAGATGCGGTAAAGAAGGCTGCTGCAGACTGTATCTCACAGGCATCAGGTCAGGAGGTTGCTCTTTCAGATGATGCCGCAACAGATGCTGACTGGCTGGGAACCAAGCCTGAGATAAGTGATTCCGATATCACAGAAGAGCTCAGCACCAAGCTTCTCATCGTTGGACTCGGAACAGGTGGATGGCCTGCTGCACTTGCTGCCGCTGATGCAGGAATCGAGACACTCGTTATCGAGAAGAAGGAGACCCCTACCAATGTTCGTGAAGATATAGGCGGTATCGGTTCCAAGTGGCAGTTAGAGTCCATAAAGACCATGCCAAATCTTGCCATCGACAAGATGGAGGCTATGGAGGATATCGTAAGATACGGCACAGGTTACGTTGATTACAACCTTATCAAGCTCTGGGCCAATGAATCAGGCGAGCTTGTTAACTGGATAGGCGGTATCCTTGAGGATTCCGGAAAGTATTACATGCAGCATGAGGCGGGTGTTGGTGATACCAGATATCAGGAGCGTGACAAGGCTTACGCAACAGGACATTCACCTCATAAGAAGGATGAATTCAAGGACGATAAGTCTTTAACAACCTCTGCTGTATTTACAGATTACTGTAATGCAAAGGGCAATGTTACCTTCAAGTTCTCAACAGCTCTCGTTGAGCTTCTTCAGGATGAGTCCGGCAAGGTAACAGGTGTTATCGCACAGGATCAGACAGATGACCATTATGTAAAGATCCTTGCTGACAACGTTCTCATGGCTACCGGCGGATATGCTACAAACACATCTATGATGAATGCTCTGCAGCCTATGACTCAGGAAATGAAGGTTCAGTGTACAAAGGGATCAACATGTGACGGTTCCGGAATCAAGGCTATGCTCTGGGCAGGCGGACAGATGGATCCTATCCACGAGTCCATGATGTTCAACCGCTGCTGTATGAAGCCTGACGAGACTGCAGGCTACAAGACATCAGGAGAGTGGTTCTGGTTCGGTGAGCAGCCGTTCCTGAAGGTTAACCTGAAGGGTGAGCGTTTCTGTAATGAGTCAGGACCTTATGAGTTCATGCTTCACTCCATGGAGATGCAGCCTCATCACACCTACTGCGACATTTTTGATGCCAACAACAAGCAGTATACAGAGCAGTTCCAGGAAGTAGGATGCTGCCGTCTCTGGCCATTCGATAACGGCGCACTCATGAACAGAGATTATGACGGAGTATGGAAGTCAAATGAAGAACTCATTGAGAAGGGCTACATCGTTAAGGCAGATACTCTCGAGGATCTTGCAAAGGGTCTCAATATCCCTGTAGATACCTTCGTTGCAACTGTAGAGCGTTACAATGAGCTCTGTGCAAAGGGCGAGGATGAGGATTACGGAAAGGCTCCTCACAGAATGACCCCTGTTGATACAGCTCCTTTCTACGGTGTCCGTACAGCTGCTTGGCATCTTACAACACTTGACGGTATCCGCATCAACACCAACATGCAGGTAATCGATAAGAACGGAGATCCCATCGAGGGTCTTTATGCGACAGGAGACTGCTCCGGCGGCTTCTTCGCAAACAACTATCCGAACCTCTTCACAGGTCTTGCCTGCGGACGTACCATGACCTTTGCACGTCATGCAGTTAATTACATTGCAAGCCTTTGATACGCTTTTCGAGAATGAGATATCGATAATATCTTTTTTCACATAGTTCTCTTTTTACGCAAAACGCCCGGACATTTCCGTTATGTCCGGGTGTTTTGTTGCCAAAAAAAAACGGTTTATAAAGCAGATTTGATAGTACAAATTTCTTACTTAACATATATTTTGGTCATAGAAGCTATTGCATTATTTAAAATTGTTGATATAATCTGATGTAGTTTTCATTACTACATCTTGAAACGTGCATGTGATAGGACTATACTTGTTATAACCTCAAGAAATTGAGGCACCTGTTCGTCACTATACAGTGGCATTTCACCATGAGAGGCATAATCTGTTTCTTATGATTCTGGCATGTATATCAGCAGGTGCCTGTTCTGGCACTCATATCAGCACTTTATGAAGGAGGTACTCTATGACATTTAAAGAGAATTCACTTTTTTTGAAGATAAAAGACCCCGGAAGTTTTCTGACACATTATATCGCCATGATTCTGTCCATCTTCGCAGCAGTTCCTCTTTTTTACAGAGTTGCTCAGAATCCAAGTATAGAACGGATATTTGCCTTCGGTATCTTCGCCCTGAGTATCGTCCTTCTCTATGCAGCCAGTGCCACATATCATCTTTTTGATATCTCTCCGAAGGTCAACGATACTTTGAAGAAGATAGACCACATGATGATCTACATGCTCATCGCCGGAAGCTATACTCCGGTCTGTGCCATAGCTCTCGGAGACAGGACCGGATGGGGACTTCTCCTGATCGTATGGGTACTTTCCGTTATCGGTATGACTGTAAACATCATCTTTATCCATACCCCCAGATGGCTCAATTCTTTGATCTATATCGCCCTCGGCTGGGCATGTATCTTTGCCATATTTAAGATACGTTCAGCACTGACCGATCCTGAATTCTGGCTTCTGTTCGCAGGAGGAGTCATATATACGATCGGTGGCATTATATATGCACTTAAACTTCCGATTTTTAAGCGTATGCCGAAGTACTTCGGAAATCACGAAATTTTCCATTGCTTCGTAATCGCCGGATCCATGTGTCACTACGGTATGATGATCATGCTGGCTGGTTGATACTATATCAGCTCCATTCCGATAACGGTATGGAGCTGTTTTTATTTACTTATAAATATTGTTATTTTATTTGCATTTTTTCTATGAAAACATCATCTAACTGTGTTATATTAAAGAAACAATCAGGCATGTAATGATGTGGGCGGCAAATGAATTTGACGCTCATTCTGTGATGCTTTGTACTATTAGCGATTTTGCGTCACAGTTTGATGAGAATACAGCAGAAGATACTCGCTTTTAAGGCATCATCGGAGCTCTGCATATTCCTTTGACACTCATATCATCATATATTGTCATTATACTTAGGTCATGGGGGACTTAAAATGAAACAGAAGAATATGATAGCCCTTGGTGTAATCGGAGTTGGTATCGTTGCCGCTGCCATTACAGGATACCAGGCAAGAAACTTAGGAACATCCAGCAGCGTTGCAAAAAGTCAGATTCCGGGCGATGCAGTTACCGCAACCGGTGAGGCTCAGGGTCTCGGCGGTCCTGTAAAGGTTGAAGTCATCGCAAATGCTGAGAAGATCTTCTCTATCAATGTCATAGATGCATCCGGTGAGACACCTAATATCGGTACACTTGCTGTTGATCAGCTTCCTGCAAGCATCTTTGAAGCAAACAGTCTTGCAGTTGACTCTGTATCAGGTGCCACAATTACTTCAACAGCCATCAAGAACGCTGCAGCTCAGGCTATCGAGAGCGCAGGCTTCGATCCGGCAAACTTCGGCTTCGTAAAGGAAGAGAAGAAGGAAGTAGTTGTAGATACTTCGGAGATCCCATCTGATGCAGTTACTGCTACAGGAGAGGCTCAGGGTCTCGGCGGTCCTGTTACAGTTGAGATCACTGCAACTGCTGACAAGATCTATAACCTCACAGCTACAGGAGACAGCGAGACACCGGGCATCGGTACTAAGGCTCTTGAGGAGCTTCCAGGCGCTATCATTTCAGCTAACAGCATTTCAGTTGATTCTGTTTCCGGTGCTACTGTTACTTCAGACGCCATCAAGGAGGCCGCTAAGAAGGCTCTTGAGAGTGCAGGCTTTGATGCTGCTAACTTTTCAGGCGGTTCATCTGAGACTAAGGAGACTCCTGCTGAGACTGAAAAGGCTACCGATGAAGCAAAGGATATTCCTGCTGATGCAGTTAAGGTTTCAGCTGAGGCTCAGGGTCTCGGCGGTCCTGTAAAGGTTGAGATCACAGCTACAGCTGATAAGATTTACGATCTTGTTGCTACAGGAGATAAAGAGACACCGGGTATCGGTACTAAGGCTCTTGAAGAGCTTCCCGGAAAGATCATTTCAGCTAACAGCATCGATGTAGATGCTATTTCAGGTGCTACCGTAACTTCAGATGCTATCAAGGAGGCCGCTAAGAAGGCTCTTGAGAGCGCAAACTTTAATGATAAGAAGGATAGCTCAAAGGATACTGAAAAAGCTGATGACAAGAAGGCTTC
This sequence comes from Oribacterium sp. C9, assembly GCF_002007235.1. Lineage (GTDB taxonomy): Bacteria > Bacillota > Clostridia > Lachnospirales > Lachnospiraceae > Oribacterium. Next base: position 83,510 of record NZ_MUHW01000015.1, on the reverse strand, counting down.
TTCTGATGAAGTTAAAGCCACAGGCGAGGCTCAGGGTCTCGGCGGTCCTGTAAAGGTTGAGATCACTGCAACTGCTGACAAGATCCTTGACGTAGTTGCTACAGGAGACAAGGAGACACCGGGTATCGGTTCAAAGGCTCTTGAGGAGCTTCCTGGAAAGATCGTCTCAGCTAACAGCCTTGATGTAGACGCCATTTCAGGTGCTACCGTAACATCAGACGCCATCAAGGAAGCTGCTAAGAAGGCTCTCGAGAGCGCGGGTTTCGATCCTGCTTCATACAAATAAATCAGGTTGATGCACAAATCATTTTTACGTAATATGAGCGTTGTGCGATACAAACTTTATCATCTGACCGTTCGGCATTTATGCCGGACGGTTTTTTGATGCCAATATCTACATCATTTTTTTCAAAATCAGTTACCTGTATTCTTAAATTCCTACAAAGTGCGGATTTTTTCCGTGCTTTTTTGTTATTCGAAAGTTTTTTCTTCACAGTATCCTGTGAATGAAATACAATTATTTTAAGAGCACGAAGCGTTCCGATATCATCATATCAAAAATAACTTTTTTTCAAAAAATATGTGACGGGAAATCTCCATTTCCTGTGTATTAGGATGAAGAACATAAGGATAGCATCGGAGACTTCATGAACCCCCGGATGCAACATCAGTTTCACATAAGATCACTGATGATCCAAAACAGAAACGAGGACACTATATGACCGATCAGGAAATCATAGATCTTTATTTTGCAAGGTCAGAATCAGCTATAGATGAATCTGCGAAAAAATACGGGAGTTACTGCAGCTATATAGCCATGAACATCCTATATAACAAGGAGGACAGTGAGGAGTGTGTCAATGATACATGGCTCAACACGTGGAATACCATTCCACCTACGAGACCTTCCATCCTCAGAACGTTTCTCGGAAAGATCACCCGTAACCTTGCACTAAACATCTATGAGAAGCAGAGCGCAAAAAAACGCGGCAGCGGTGAAACAAGTGCCGTACTGGATGAACTTTCTGAATGTCTCGCGGATACAAAGGGTGACAGGCCGGATGATATCCCCGACAGAATAACATTGACAGACTGTATCAACCGTTTTTTGGAGAAGCAGAGTGATGATTCAAGAAAGCTCTTTGTACGCCGCTACTGGTACATGGCTCCCATAAGCGAAATAGCTGCCGAGTACGGTTTCAGCGAGAGCAAGGTAAAGATGACCCTGAGCCGCATGAGAGCTGCACTTCTGAAGGAACTTGCAAAGGAAGAGATCGCGGTATAGATCCTGCAGGATGACACGGATGTGCCATGTCCGTACAGAAAAGCTACCTGAAGCAGTGCAGCCATATGGATAGCTATCTGTATGTAGATGCATCATCCTGAGTTCTGAAAAAGTGTTTAGAGTCGAAGAAATGGAGAATTATGGAGAAAGAAAAGAAACTTCTTAAGGCCATAGGAGATATTGACGAAAAGTTTATAGAAGAAGCAAAGCCGGAAAAGGTGGTTCGAATAGCTGCAAAAAGGAGCTGGAAACCTCTCGGTATCATGGCTGCTGCCGCAGTTATCATCCTGGGTCTCGGAGTATTTATGAAGATGAATGTGAATGATAAAACTGCCGCCATGATGGCACCCGCCGGTGCAGAGGAAGCAGCAGCACCGAATATATCTGCAAATGGATCAGATGAAGCCGCCCAGGAAAAATCCTATGATACTTTATCCGGTAACTCCGAACAGAACACCGGAAATGAGCAGATCCCGGTAGAAGCAGCCGAAGGCGAAGCTCATGAACCGGCTAATATCCGTGCCTTTTCTGCTGAAGAGGATGCCCCGGGCGCCGAAGAAAAATCAGCAGTGGCTGACAACGGTGTTCAGTCCCGTATGATGATCGCAAATCCTTGGAAGGACAGTGACAGTCTTTCTGAAGCAAAAGCCGACGCAGGATTTGATATGACGATTCCTGAAAATGTGAACAGCTTCATTCCCAAGATTTATCGATCAATAAAGAACGAAATGCTTGAGATAATTTACTGCGATGCCGATGATCAGGAGGTCTTCCGCATCAGAAAGGCTCCCGGAACCGAGGATATAAGCGGAGATTACAATGTTTATGAAAACGAAAAGGATATATCTGCAGGTGATAAGACAATACATATAAAGGAAAACGGTACAGATGTTTTCGTAGCTTCATGGGAAAAGGATAATTTCAGTTTCGCAGTCGTAATCGCGGAGAATAATCATTTTACAGAAACGGATATCACTAAGCTTGTGGAAGAGATATCCTGAAAAAAGATACAATGTTATAGGAGGGAGAATACAAATGAGAAAAAGATCTTTTAACATTATGAGTTCTGAAAAGCTGGCACGTGCCGCTGCGTTGTTTATGGCTGCCATGATAGCCACATCTTCCCTTACAGCCTGTGGAGGCGGAAGAGCCGCTTCCTCCAGCTATAGGTCAAATTCAGAACGTTCCGCAGAATCTGCGGCTATGGAAGAAATTGCCGCGCCTGAAATGGCAGGAGCTCCCATGCTTTCTGCAAAGATGGCAGATAATTCGGATTCTTTCTATGAGGCTGACACCGAGGCGATGGAAGAGGGGGCAAGTTCAGCCCGAACCGACAATTCAGGAAGCACCGGCAATATCCAGGAGGGCGTAGATCCTTCAAAGGTTCCTTCAGACAGAAAGCTCATCAGAACTGTGAGCCTCACCTTTGAGACAACCGAGTTCGATACATTTGTACAGGACATTCAGCATAAGACCACTGAACTCGGTGGCTATGTGGAATCAAGCGACATCAGCGGCAACGAAAAGACCAGCACCAGACGCTCGGCTTACTTCACGCTTCGTATCCCCAAGCCAAACCTCGACACCTTCCTTGACTTTACTGAAGGCGGTGCCAACCTCACAAGAAAGTACGAAAACAGCCAGGACATAACATTAAAATACCACGACACAGAATCCCGTAAAAAGGCTCTCAAAGAGGAATATGACAGACTTCTGGAGCTCATCGCCCAGGCAGAGTCGGTTGACGCCATCATCACCATTGAGGAACGTCTCTCTGATATCAGATATGAGCTGGACGGCTTCGAGTCAGATCTACGCATGTATGACAATCAGGTAGAATATTCCACCGTTAATGTAGACATTACCGAAGCAAAGGTTTACACACCGACTGAAAAGACCACCTTCTGGGATCGCGTTTCCTCAAGATTTGAAAACAATCTCGGTGATCTCATGGATGCCATCACTGACTTCCTTGTATGGTTCCTTTCAAGTCTTCCTATCCTGTTCTTCTGGGCAGTTCTCTGTGCTATATTCTGGTTCATCGGCCGCGCAATCATCCGTGGTCATAAAAAGAAGGCCGCAAAAAAGGCCGAAGCCATGGCCGCAAAACTGAACGGTGGTATAAACGCACAGAATCCGGGCGCAGCAACCGGAAACTCAGCTCAGGCAGCTGTCAATGCTTCTGCTCCGGCAGCAGACAACTCCGCACTAGTACCGGCTGAAGGCGGTACCGCATCAAACGAAGTAACAAATGAAGGGGAAGCCGCTTCTCAGGCAAAAAAAAATACCGGAAAGGTCTGACGTTCCCAGAAAGCATGAAATAACTATTTATCGATCTGCTAGTGCGGAATGTGGGCGTAACGCGAGAGTGCGAAGCACGTAGCGGTCCAATATAGGATTTTACAACCATTCAGGTGCAGTCAGCTGAACTAAGCCGAATGATTTTTTCGAAAAGGATTATTCCGATAAAAACAGGAATAGTCCTTTTCTTTTAAGTTACGTTTCAGTTTCGCGTGCTTTAATGATGATATCGAAACATAAGACTATCCTGAAATCGACGCTGAAAATCCTCTGCTGTCAGCAGCACAGGATACTGTTTCCGGAAGCCGTCTTAAATATAAGTACATATGATCAAGCCCCCTGTCTGATCAGAAAGGAATATCATGCGAAGAAAAATTTACGGTCTGACTGCCATGGCCCTCAGCGGAGCCCTGATACTGTCAGCCTGCGGAAATTCTGTACCTCAGGCTGCTACAGCAGCTCAGGAAAGCACAGCAAACGAAAGTACTATGGAATCCTCGGAAACATCTCATGAAAAATCCGGAAAATCCGTTTCAGATACCGCTTCCTCCACAACAGCTTCCGAATATGTTTCAAAGCTTTTTGACACGAGCTATGTCCATACCATTGCTATCGAAATAGCAGAGGATGACTGGTCGGATCTCATCGCGAACCCGACAGACAAGACCAAGTACAAGGTCAATGTCACCATAGATGGCGAGAAAGTGGATGAAGTAGCACTATCCACCAAGGGAAATACTTCTCTTTCCTCTATCGCATCGGATGACACAACTGACAGATACAGCTTCAAGATCAATTTCGGAAAGTACGTGGATGACCAGACCTACTACGGTCTCGACAAGCTGAATCTCAACAACATCTATGCTGATGCCACATATATAAAGGATTATCTCAGCTATCAGCTTTTCAATCATATGGATGTGGCTGCCCCTCTTACCAGCTTCATCAATGTGACTGTGAACGGTGAAAGTCAGGGACTGTATCTCGCCATCGAGGATGTGGATGATTCTTTCCTTGAAAGAACCGGAAATTCAGAGGGTGAGCTTTACAAGCCTGAGACGGCAGGACTCGCCAACATGGGAAATGGTGGCCCCGGAAAGGGCGGAATGCAGCCTCCCGAGGGATTTGACGGACAGATGCCGGAATTCGGTGAAAAGGGCGGAAGACCTGATGGAGCACCGGAAGGCTTTGATGGCCAGATGCCTTCCTTTGGAAATGGCGAAATTCCTGAAGGTTTCGGTGGTCCCGGCGGTTTCGGTGGAAATGATTCAGGTGCATCACTCAAGTACACTGATGATGAGATAGAAAGCTATTCAGATATCTTTGACAATGCTGAGACAAAGGTGAATGAAGAGGATCAGAAGCGACTCATCGCAGCATTGAAGAACCTCTCTGAGGGTAATGTTTCGGATAGTGTAGACATTGACAGCGTCATCAACTATTTCGTTGTCCACAACTTCGTCATGAATTACGACAGCTACACCGGAAACATGCTTCACAATTATTACCTCTATGAGGCAGACGGTAAGCTCCAGATGATTCCATGGGACTATAACCTTGCTTTCGGCGCTTTCATGAACATGGGCGGCGGACCACAGGGTAATCCGTTTGATAATGCAAATGCCGATCAGAATGGCGGCTCCACTGACAAGAACAACTCCGCATCATCTGATAAATCCGGAGATAATTCCAAAACTCATTCAGCAGTGGACAAAAATTCCGGAAAGCAAGCATCAAAGAACAGTGAGAACAATGCAACTTATATCATCAACTATGGTATAGATTCACCTCTTTCCGGCGCTCAGAAAGATGACAGACCTATGTGGTCATGGATCACTTCAAGTGATGAGTATCTTACGAAGTATCATGAAAGATTTGCGGAACTTGTTGAGTATGTGACCTCCGATGAATTCACAGCAGAGCTTGACAGACTCTATGAGATGCTTCTTCCGTATGTGGAGAAGGATGCCACAGCTTTCTACACTGCCGATGAGTTTAAGACTGCATTTGAGACCATCAAGGAGTTTATCGCCCTGAGAGCCGAGAGCATCAAAAAGCAGCTTAACGGTGAGCTCTCTGCAAAAACCGATGAGCAGGATGAATCTGCCAGAGTGGATGCCTCAGGCATCACCATCAGTGATATGGGAAGCCAGGGAGGTGGTGAACCAAAGAATAACCGCGGCGGAGATTCCGGAAACGATGACCACGTCGGTAACCATGGCAGAAGACCTGAAAAAGGTCAGAATTCCGAAAAGAAAAGCAATTAAATCCGCGGCAGAAGAAAATTGTACTTAAACATAACACTTCACACTAACTCCTCGTCCAAAGGGCGAGGAGTTTTTAAATGTCCCTAAAGTGTCGAATGCTTATCTGTTTAACTTCATGCGGAAAAGGCAAAGAACCGGCACAGAAGGAAACTGAAAAATCATCTTACAGGTTTAGAAGATAATCTTATATAAATCAAAAAACGGTCGATAATGAGTTATAAACTAATGGATTTTTTTGCCAAGGAGGGCGCGTCATGGTACTACAGCATAACGTTCCGGCGATAAACTCAGGCCGGAATCTTTCTTATAACAGGACTAATCTGAATAAAAATCTGGAGAAGCTTTCCACCGGATATAAAATAAACCGCGCAGCAGATGATGCTGCAGGACTTGCTATTTCCGAGTCCATGCGAAATAAGATCAATGGTCTAAATCAGGCAGAGACCAATGCTCAAGATGGCATTTCTATGATTCAGATCGCAGAAGGAGCTCTATCTGAAGTTCATTCCATGCTTGAACGTGGTACAACATTGGCAACACAGGCTGCAAATGACACCTACAAAGATGATGTCAGAAAAAACATAGATGCGGAATTACAAGAATTAAAGAAGGAAATAGACCGTATTTCTGCCTCCACAGAGTTTAATGGAATCAATCTTTTAAACGGTCTCCATGCAGCAGGCGAGATAGACAAGGTAGCATCTGTACTGACTACCGACGAGGTCGACCAGATCGTAAAAGATATTTCAAACATAGTTTGTAACTCAGGAGAAGATATTCTTGATTCGTTTAATACACTGAAAACCGGATATCCGGACTCAAAAGTTAACATCACTATAAAAAGCTTACCCGGTTCAACACTTGCAACCGCCGGCGGAACCGTTTCATCTGGTCAGGGATTGATCAACGTAAATGTCGATGTAGATAAAATTGACTCAATCAACACTGCGACCAAAGAATCTACGCTTTCTCACGAAGTCATGCATGGAGTCATGGGGGTAGCTCTCGCCAATGCCGGTACATCGATGACTGCTTTAAAGGCTTCAGACAATTTATGGTTTACTGAAGGAACGGCTCAATTGGCAGGCGGTATTTTTACTGCAGGATGAAACACCAATATAAGAGCTAATGCATCTACATCCTTAACTACAGATTCAGAACGAATAGCGCATATGAAAAACGCTTTGGGAAATCATGGTTCTCCTACAGGCGAAGTTTACGGTACAGGTGCCCTTATGACTGCATATATCGGCTATCTCGCAAGCGGAAGCGCAGCACCCGATGGCACGATAACCTTAGGTGAGACGGGTAATGCAGCAAAGATAATCTCCGGCATAGATAAAATATTTAATGAGATCATCAATAATCATAAATCTCTGGAGGATGCCATATATGCAACAACCGGTAAGACAGAATCTGAACTGATGGGACACTTTTCAGGAAGCAACTCAAATGATAACTTTGTTAATTTCCTTATAAATGTCGCGCAGGAAGCCGGTGTTGACGGAAGCGGAAGTGTAGTGAACGGATTAGGTTCTTCCATAAATATCCCTTCTTACTATAACGAGTATACCGGAACTCATTTTATAGTTGATAATGTAAATACCACAAGTTTCGGCACAGTTGGCGGTGATGTCACTCTTCAGATCGGCGCATCTGCATCTGAGACCATAACGATTTTCAGATTTGACATGTCCACTGAAGGATTGGGGCTCGGCGACACCAATGTTCTGACACGTTCCAATGCAAATCAGGCTATAGAAACGCTTAGATCTGCCGTAAATTACACTTCACTAACAAGGGCATACTTTGGAGCAAAGCAGAACCGACTGGAACACACCATAAATAGCCTTAAGATTTCAAATGAAAACGTGACTTCCGCAGAATCACGAATTCGCGATACGGATATGGCTAAGGAAATAACGAAATATACCAAAAACAATATCCTTCTTCAGGCCTCACAATCCATGCTTGCACAGGCAAATCAGACTCCGCAGGGAGTTCTGGCACTGCTTGGATAAGCTTTAAATACCATAACAAAAGGAGTTTCTAGTAACAATGGGGATCAGTCATGAATTAGTATGTACAAAATGTAATTCAAAGTGGGACATCAAACTGGGGTACGGCTTGATGGCAAGTGACCGTAAATTTGTTGTAAATAGTTTCAAATCCAGATACACCGCTCATGTTAAAAACATGATCAAGGATACCCCTATTCCGCCATATGGATTTGCTTATCGATTATGTATATGCAATACATGTAAGAATATCATCAGTGTGCCATCCATCGTACTGGATGATAAAAAGTTTGCTGAAGCCTGCCCAAACTGCGGAAAGGAACTGGAACTTCTTCCTGAAGATCTGGAAAAACTTAACTGCCCAAAATGTAACGGCTCTATCAAAGTAGAGTCTACTTCATATTGGGATTAAATTTTATGATTTAAGTTTCATAAGTCGATATCAGATTCGTATATATTCCTAATCTGCGGCAACCCTCTCGGGTTGCCGTATTTTACGTTGGAATCAGTAAATCAATGATGATAGTTATCGAATAACTTTGCGGATGCAGTCACAGAATCGTGCGGCTAAAGAGAAGCTTAATTTTTTACTTGAATCTGATCGACGTAAGTGTCGATCACCGAACGACTACTGAGCTTCGTTAAGTGAACTGTCAATAGAGGCATATATTGCTCGAATTGCATCTCTGTATCTTTCCTCAGGTACGCCTATAAGGAGATTCAGTTTTCCGGCTCCCTGATTTATGGTGCTTATTTCGATACCGGCTTCATCGAGAGCGCGGAGGACCTTGACATTGGCATCACTGGTCTCTGTGCCTCTTTCTCCCACAACGGCTATCATGCTTAAGTTTTCTTTGATGCCGAGATAATCAGGGCTTAGTTTTGTTTTGATCTCCTCCATAAGTTCATCCTTGCAAGTCTCCAGAAGATCGCTTCTGATGACAAGAGTGATGGTGTCTATACCCGTCAGACACTGCTCGAATGGAAGGTTCCGCTCCCTGAGGATATCCAGCATAACGGCGCTGAAGCCTGAGCCGTCACTGACCATGACCTTCTCTACCTGAATCACAGACATTCCGAGACGTCCGGCTACTCCAACAACAGGATACTTGATCTTTCCCTCGGGAAGTTTTCTTACGATGGTGGTTCCGGGATCATCAGGGCTGTTTGTATTTCTGATATTTATAGGAATTCCGAGGTTTGATGCCGGAAGTACCGCATCTGTGTGAAGGACCGAGGCACCCATATAGGAGAGAGTACGAAGTTCACGATAGCTCAGATACTCAACAGACTTCGGTGAATCAACTATACGCGGATCCGCAGCCAGAAGTCCTGAAACATCAGTCCAGTTTTCATAAAGATCTGCCTGGATCGCACTTGCCACAAGGCTTCCTGTCACATCGGAACCGCCCCTTGAAAAGGTATGGATCCTTCCCTCCGAATCAGCCCCGTAAAAACCTGCCACAACAGCATTCTTCAGCGGACGGAGAGCAGCGCTCATGGCACGTTTTGTCATGGCAGAGTCAAGGGATCCGTCTTCATTAAAACAGACACACCATGCGGGATCTACAAATGTGAATCCAAGGTATGCGGCAAGAATCTGAGAGTTAAGATATTCGCCCCGGCTTGCCATATACTGACTGTCAGGCTCTTCACTGAGATGTTTTCTGATAATGTCTATTTCATTCGAAAGAGGAAAGTCAACATTCAGGGCGTCAATGATATCCTGAAAACGGTTCTTTATATCATTTAGATCCTTCTCGTAATCCTCCCCGTTTTTTGCATGCTGATAGCATCCGAGCAGCATATCAGTCACCTTTATATCATCCGGAAATCGCTTTCCCGGAGCAGATGCCACGATGAACCTTCTTGATGGATCCTTTTCCAGGATGCATTTTATCTTTTGAAACTGGCCGGCGTCAGCCAGTGATGTACCGCCGAATTTTGCCACAACTGTCCTCATAAATATCCCCAATTTTGTAAAGTGTTGCTGTCTTTAAGTGTTGCTTCCTTTAAAAAGCACAATATACGATATGCCATGTCATCCCATAAACTATGACAACACAATCTATATTTTAACGCAAAATGCTGTTTTTGCACATTCATCGTCTTTTAATGTGCAATATTTGCACACCTGTTTTCTAAAGGATGTGCGCCATCTTCGAATCCGGCTTTTTACATAACTCAGGCTCCATGCCCGCCAACGCACCGCAGCTTCCCCTCGACTTGCCGTATCATGCATTTTATGTTATAGTACGACCAAACAAGAGACTTAATATATGGAGGAAATAATCTCTCGTTAGCGCCAGGACCGTAATTGGTCGACGAGGATGACAGTTATCGAAAGACTCGGCGGATGCTGTCACGGAATTGTGAATCGAAAGAGAAAAAAGAAAAAGCGGAATCAAAACCGTAACAGAAATTTTCTCACTCACTGACATTTTGATATATGTGTAGAAGAGACGGTGTAGTAGCCTCTTTCTTTTGTTGCATTCAAACCTGACCTGTTTTTGGAATCCTCTGTTTTGCAGGTTCCTTTCAGGATTCAGGCATATAATGTCCGGGAAAGATTTGCTATATCAGTTTTGATATGTTGCTGATTTTTTTAGCATCCTCTTCACATATCATCTTTGTTCAATGAGAGAGGAGATTTTTTATTATGTGTGGAATTGTAGGTTTTGTAGGAAATAAACAGGCGGCACCTATCCTTTTGGACGGACTCAGCAAGCTGGAGTACAGAGGATATGACTCAGCAGGTATCGCCGTCAGAAACGAAAAATCAGAAATAAAAGTAGTTAAGGCAAAGGGACGCCTCAAGAACCTTTCAGAGAAGACAGATGACGGAAAGGCTCTTAAGGGCGATTGCGGTATCGGTCACACCAGATGGGCAACCCACGGTGAGCCAAGCGAGACCAATGCTCACCCTCACATGAGCTTCCATCATCAGGTGGTTGCAGTTCACAACGGTATCATCGAGAACTTCCAGGAGATCAAAGATAAGCTCCTTAAAAATGGCTATCAGTTCTATTCAGAGACAGACACAGAGGTAGCTGTAAACCTTGTTGATTACTATTACCAGAAGTACGGTCAGGGACCTATCGATGCCATTTCCCGTGCCATGGTCCGAATTCGCGGTTCATACGCACTTGAGTTCATGTTCACAGACTGTCCGGGAGAGATCTACGTTGCACGTAAGGACGCGCCAATGATCATCGGTGTTCAGGACGGCTGTACATACATCGCATCCGACGTTCCTGCCATCCTCAAGTACTGCAAGAACGTTTACTACATCGACAATCAGGAGATCGCAAAGCTTACAGAGGGCAATGCCGAGTTCTTCTCACTTGATCAGGAGCCTGTGACAAAGGAGCTTGTTGAAATCAAGATGGATGCTCAGGCAGCAGAGAAGGGCGGCTATGAGCACTTCATGATGAAGGAGATCCACGAGCAGCCTAAGGCAGTCCGCGATACCATCAATTCAGTTCTCAAGGATGGAAAGCTCGATCTCAGCAGTGTGGGTCTCAGTGAAGCAGAGATCAGAGACATTAGCCAGATCTATATCGTGGCCTGCGGTTCAGCTTACCACGTTGGCGTTGTCTGCCAGTATGTGCTTGAGGGTCTTGCCAGAATTCCGGTTCGCGTAGAGCTGGCATCAGAGTTCCGTTACCGTAATCCTATCCTTGATCCAAAGGGTCTCGTTATCATCATTAGCCAGTCCGGTGAGACTGCTGATTCACTTGCAGCTCTCCGCGAGGCAAAGGAGAGAGGCCTTAAGACTCTGGGTATCGTTAATGTCATCGGTTCGTCAATCGCTCGTGAAGCCGATAATGTTTTCTATACCTTAGCAGGTCCTGAGATCGCGGTTGCTACAACCAAGGCTTACTCAACACAGCTCATCGCAGGATATGCCCTTGCCATGGAGTTCGCAAAGGTGAGAGGCGAGATCGATGAGACTACCTACAACGAGCTCATCAATGATCTTCAGGCACTTCCGGAGAAGATCGAAGAAACTCTGAAGGATAAGGAGCGTATCCAGTGGTTCGCATCAAAACAGGCAAACACTCAGGACGTATTCTTTATAGGAAGAGGAATTGATTACGCCATCGGTCTTGAGGGCTCACTGAAGCTTAAGGAGATAAGCTACATCCACTCAGAGGCCTATGCGGCAGGAGAGCTGAAGCACGGAACCATTTCCCTCATCGACAAGGGTGTACTTATCGTGGGAATACTTACTCAGCCTGAGCTTTTTGAGAAGACAGTTTCAAACATGGTAGAGGTAAAATCCAGAGGCGGATACCTCATGGGACTCACAACCTACGGAAACTACAACATCGAGGACACAGCGGACTTCACCGTCTATGTTCCTACAACAAATCCTTACTTCTCAACTTCACTTGCAGTAGTACCTTTACAGCTTCTTGCATACTATGTGAGTGTAGCCAAGGGTCTCGATGTTGATAAGCCTAGAAACCTTGCAAAGTCAGTCACAGTAGAGTGATTTGTTTTTATGATCGTTTGGGGCTCACTTCGAAAGAGAAGAGTACCGGACGATACCATACCGGTTCTTGATATTTACATTATTTACAAAAAAACGGGAGAGCATGGCGATGCCATGTTCTCCTTTTTATTGTCAAAATATCAATATAATATAAGCGAAAGTGCATAGCGGTTCGATATCAACTTTTTACACTCACATCCCAATATATACCCGTCACTCATTTACGTCGGGAAATAATACTGTATATTCCGAATATTTATGTAATAATCATTTTCCTTTCTACCGAGGTATTAATGTACGGACAATGCATATTTATTAATTTTACAAAGAAACATCGGTCTTTTAATCTTTCGGCTTCGAATCACGCGGCATTTGTTGTATACAATATCCCAAATCAGAAGATTTCAAGCAATACGCCTTGTTTTTTTGTATAAAGCGACAATAAATTAACAAATTTTTTGTATAAAATATGAACTAAATACAATACACATTTGCGTTTTTTATTGTTATGATTAGCAAGTTTCGTTATAATACTAACAGTCTATGAAATTATTTTGGGAGGTATATAAACATGGGTGTTACCACTTTTAAGGGTGGCGTTCATCCCTATGACGGCAAGGATCTTGCAAAGGATCAGGCTATAGTAGAGCTTAAGCCGCAGGGACTCATGGTATATCCGCTTTCTCAGCATATCGGCGCTCCTGCGAAGCCTTTAGTGGCTAAGGGAGACCGTGTTCTGGTTGGTCAGAAGCTGGCTGAGGCAGCAGGATTCATTTCCAGTACGGTAGTATGTTCCGTTTCCGGTACCGTTAAGGCTATCGAGAAGCGTCTTTCTGCCGGTGGAGCCATGGTAGACGCAATCGTTGTTGAAAACGACCAGCAGTACGAAACGATCGAAGGCTTTGGTCAGGCCAGAGACTATACCAAGCTCAGCAGCGAAGAGATCGTTAACATCGTTAAGGATGCAGGTATAGTTGGTCTCGGAGGTGCCGGATTCCCGACACACGTAAAGCTCATGCCTAAGGACGCTTCAAAGATCGAGTATTTCCTCGTGAACGGCGCTGAGTGTGAGCCATTTCTTACATCTGATTACAGAGACATGATGGAGACCCCGGAGAAAATCATCGGAGGTCTTAAAGTCGTGCTTTCTCTTTTCCCTAATGCAAAGGGCATGATCTGCATAGAGGACAACAAGCCTGATGCCATCAAGCTTCTTACTGAGAAGGCTGCAGGCGAGTCAAATATCGAAGTTGTTTCTCTTCAGACAAAGTATCCACAGGGTGGAGAGCGTCAGCTCATTTTCGCCACAACCGGACGCAAGATCAATTCTTCCATGCTTCCTGCCGATGCAGGCTGCATCGTTGACAATGCTGACACCATGGTAGCGATCTACGAGGCTGTATGCGAGTCTAAGCCTCTGGTTCGCAAGATCCTCACTGTTACAGGTGACGCTGTTGTGAAACCTGCAAACTTCAAGGTACCTCTCGGTATGAGCTATCAGGAGATCATCGATCAGGCAGGCGGCTTCAAGGATGACCCTGAAAAGATCATCTGCGGCGGACCTATGATGGGTATACCTCTTTTCAAGCTTGATGTTCCTGTTGCAAAGAATTCATCTTCAATCATTGCACTGCTTCACGATCAGGTTTCCGCAGAGCCAACAACTGCATGTATCAACTGCGGTCGTTGCGTAGAAGCATGTCCGGAGAACCTCATTCCTACCATGCTTATGAAAGCTTCTCTCAGCAAGAATACAGAGAAGTTCGCATCTCTTTACGGAATGGAGTGTATAGAGTGTGGATGCTGTGCTTATGTATGCCCGGCAAAGAGACCTCTTACACAGGCTTTCAAGGAGATGAAGCGCCGTGTGAATGCGGAGCGTAAGGCTGCTGCCGCAAAGGCAAAGGCTGAAGAAGAAGCAAAGGCAGCAGAGACAAATACTACTGAGGAGGTGAAGAAATGAAAAAGATGTTAAATCTTTCCTCAAATCCTCACATTCGTGATGAAGTGAATACAGCGGAGATCATGCGTGATGTCGTTATCGCCATGATTCCTACAACACTCTACGGTATCATCCAGTGGGGTCTCAATCCTGCACTTGTTGTATTGTTTACCGTAGCAGTTGCTGTGTTATCCGAGTTCTTATATGAGAAGTTCATGAAGATGCCTATCACCATAGGCGACTGGTCAGCAGCAGTAACAGGTCTTATCCTCGCACTTAACTGCCCGCCTGATATCCCTGTATGGATTCCTTGCGTTGGTGCAGTATTTGCCATCATCGCTATCAAGATGCTTTACGGCGGACTCGGAAAGAACTGGATGAACCCTGCACTCGGTGCAAGATGTTTCCTCCTTATCTCTTTTGCAGGCAAAATGACCGGTTGGACAACTATCGGCGCAGATGCACTTTCAGGCGCTACACCTCTTGCTTACCTCAAGGCAGGCGGAGACATGGCGAAGATAAACATTTGCGACATGTTCCTCGGACGTATACCGGGAACTATCGGTGAGGTTTCAAAGCTCTGCTTACTTTTCGGTGCAGCTTACCTCATCATCAAGAAGGTTATCTCTCCAAAGATTCCTCTTATTTATATCGGAACAGTAGCAGTATTCACACTGCTTTTCGGTGGACACGGATTCGACATGACCTATCTCTTAAGCGAGATCCTGGGCGGCGGACTCATTTTCGGTGCCTTCTTCATGGCAACTGATTATGTAACATCACCTATCACTCCAAACGGACAGATAGTTTATGGTGTGATCCTTGGTATCATGACAGGTCTTTTCAGACTTTTCGGTGGTTCAGCAGAAGGTGTTTCCTATGCGATCATCCTTACCAACATCATCGTTCCTATCATTAACTTAAAGACTATACCTGTAGCATTCGGAAGGGAGGGCGAGAAGAAATGAAAAAAGATTCATTCGTAAGAGATGCCCTCATCCTCACAGCCATCACACTTGTATCAGGACTTCTCCTCGGTGCGGTATACGGCATGACCAAGGATCAGATCGAAGCTATAAACAATGCTTCCACTATCGCTTCCTACCAGCAGGTTATGGCAGCAGAAGAGTATGATGACGAAACTTACTATGATGCTCTCGAGACTGCAAAGAGCGACGGAACTGTTTCAGCCGACAATGGCGGCGCAGAGCTTATATCTGTAGTAGCAGCAAAGGACGCAACAGGCGCTGAGATCGGATATATCGTTAAGGCTCAGGCTGCAGGTTACGGCGGAAACGTTGTAGTTGTAATCGGTGTAGATTCAGACCTTAAGGTAACAGGTATTTCCTTCCCTGAGACACTTCCTGAGACAGCAGGTCTCGGTCAGAGAGCTCTTGAGCCGGCATTCTATGAGCAGTTTGCAGGCAAGGGCACAAAGCTCAGCGTAAAGAAGGGCGGCGGAGCAGGAGAGAACGAGATCGACGCTATCTCCGGCGCTACCATGACTTCAACTGCAGTTGTTAACTCAACAAATGCAGCAACTGAGTTTGTACAGAACTATATCGTAAAGTGAAGGAGGTCGTGATAAATGAATAAGTATCTTGAAAGAATTTATAACGGCATCATCAAGGAAAATCCTACCTTCATTCTTATGCTTGGTATGTGTCCGACACTTGCTACAACAACAAGTGCCTTCAATGCCATCGGTATGGGTCTTTCCACTACCGCCGTACTTATGTTTTCAAACATGGTGATCTCCGCATTAAGAAACGTTATTCCTAACAGAGTACGTCTCCCGGGCGAGATCGTAGTTATAGCATCTCTCGTTACCATCGTACAGCTTCTCATGCAGGCATATACACCTGCTGTATACGAGTCACTGGGTATCTATATCCCTCTGATCGTTGTTAACTGTATCATCCTTGGAAGAGCAGAGGCATATGCGCTTTTCAATGCTCCTATCGTTTCCTTCTGTGACGGTCTCGGTATGGGTATCGGATTCACATTCTCACTGACAGTACTCGGCGCAGTACGTGAGCTCATCGGAAAGGGTTCTGTATTTGGATTCCAGCTTATCCCTTCTGATTTCAGCATCGGTATCTTCGCCCTTGCTCCAGGTGCTTTCATCGTTCTTGCGTTCCTTTCAGCGCTTCAGAACAAGCTGAGACTTCCATCCGCAACAAACAACGGAGAGGAAGTTCCTGAGTTCGTTACATCAGGTGATGTACTCGGCGCATTCAACAAGACAGAAGAAGCTCCAGCTTCTGAAGAGAAGAAGGAGGCATGAGAATGATCGATTTACTGTTAATTGCAATTAAATATTCACTGGTATCAAACGTAGTACTTGCCCAGTTCCTCGGAATCTGTGCTTTCCTCGGTGTATCCAAGAAAGTAGATTCTTCAAAGGGTATGGGCGCAGCCGTTATCTTCGTAATCGTACTTGCATCCTTAGTTTCCCACGCTATCTACGTGGCATTCATGGCTGCATCATCACCTCTGTGCAAGGCACTCGGTCTGAAGGATGGTCTTGAGTATCTCACCACCATCGTTTTCATTCTCGTAATCGCCGCACTGGTTCAGCTGGTTGAGATGTTCATGAAGAAGAACATGAAGGGTCTTTATGACGCCCTCGGTGTTTTCCTTCCTCTTATCACAACAAACTGTGCCGTTCTCGGTGTAGCACTGAATAACGTAACTTATGGATACAATTTCGCAGAGTGTCTTGTTTATGGTCTTGGTATCTCCATCGGATTTGCACTTGCACTTATCCTGATGGCATTTATCCGTGAGAACGTTATCGAGGGCAATGACAGCATCCCTAAGTCTTTCCAGGGATCCCCGATAGTACTTCTTACAGCAGGACTTATGGCAATCGCATTCTTCGGATTTGCCGGTCTGGTTTAAGGAGGTAACGACATGATAGTTACATTTATTATTGTCGCTGCCGGACTTGTCGGTGCGACTGGTTTGATCCTTGGAATGTTCCTCGGAGTTGCTTCCGAGAAGTTCAAGGTAGAAGTTGATGAGACAGAAGCAAAGGTAAGAGCTGCGCTTCCAGGTAATAACTGCGGTGCCTGCGGTTTCCCGGGCTGTGACGGTTGTGCCAAGGCTATCGCAAGCGGTGCCGCTCCTGTTAATCAGTGTCCTGTAGGAGGTGCTCCTGTAGCAGAGAAGATCGCTGCCATCATGGGTACTGACGCTTCAGGCGAAACAGCTGATAAGAAGGTTGCTTTCGTAAGATGTCAGGGTGACTGTACAAAGGCTAAGCAGGCCTTCCACTATACAGGTATCGCAGATTGTTCAGATCTTTCTGTAGTACCTAACGGCTCTGAAAAAGAGTGCCCATACAGCTGCTGTGGATACGGCACCTGTGTAAAGGCTTGTAAGTTCGATGCTATTCACATCGTAAACGGAGTAGCAAAGGTAGATAAGGAGAAGTGTGTAGCTTGTGGCGCCTGCGTAAAGGCTTGTCCAAAGCATATCATTGATTTCGTTCCTTATAAGAAGAAGCACATAGTTGCATGTCAGAATCATCTGAAGGGCAAGACCGTCAAGGATGCCTGTGCAGTAGGATGTATCGCCTGCGGAATGTGTGAAAAGAACTGTCCATTCGATGCAATTCACGTTATCGACGGTCTTGCAGTTATGAATGACAAGTGTAAGGATTGCGGCATCTGTGCACAGAAGTGCCCTGTAGGTGCAATCACAGGTAAGCGTCCGGTTAAGCCGGCAGCTCCAAAGGCACCGGCTGCTGCGGCAGCACCTGCCACAGCCGATAAGGCTGCAGCTGCTGTAGAAACCAAGGCTTCGGCTCCAGCTACTGCAGAAAAGCCTGCAGAGCAGCCTGATAATACAGCCAACGCCTGATAGAAATAATTTCTATAGACCAAGAAGAGATAACTCACTCCCTGTTAAGGGTGTGAGTTATCTCTTTTTTTATGTCAGATTTCCATGTATTTATAAAATACACAGGATAAAAACTTATAAAATCCATCAAAAATATTTATCGTTATTAAATTAACAATTCCTCCCACTTATCCGCTTACAGTTCACCATGGCAATATTTGTTTCCTCCACTTTGATTAAAAATATGCTCAAAAAATGGGATAGCATCTATTTTTTCTATTTTCAGCCCGGGACTTTTTTGGGCACAAACTACAATATAACGCTATATATCATTCACAAAATAGACGATTATGCATAATCAGAGCCCTCTCTTTTATTGCCATTGTTAAAAATTTAGTGTAGAATTTATCATTGTATACATCGTAGCGGAGAAATTAATTTTCTTTTTACATAAAAATATTAACGCTTTATAAATCATGAAAACTAATTTTATTCCAAATTACGCCGATGTTACTAAAGTAAGCTGTCAAACCGCGTCTTTTTCCCGGAACGGATGCAGGCAGGCGGCATCTGCTCTTAATTCCTTGCACAGAAATCACTAATATGCAATTTCATTAGCTTTATCTGTGGTACAAGCGATGAGTGTAGAAAAGTATGATCAAAAAGCGTATCGATTTTTACTAGGAGGAAACTTATGGAATTACAGATTCAGGATTTGGTCACATCGATCCGTAAAGAGGGTATCGATGCTGCCAACGCACAAGCAGAATCTATCATTGCAGAAGCAAAGAAAAAAGCAGATGCAATTGTTTCCGATGCTAAGGCTGAAGCTGAAAGCGTGAAGGCTTCGGCTGAAAAGGAGATCGGAATCATGAAGGAAAGTGCTTCTGTCAGCGCCGAGCAGGCAAAACGGGATGCTGTGCTTGCATTTAAGACAGAGGTACAGGCTGCATACGAGAAAATTCTCAAGGATGACGTAAAAAAGGCGCTGACCGGAGAAGCTCTCGGAAAACTTATCAAAGCAGCTGTCACCGGTGAGGATGTATCCAAGTACACCGCAGAGATAGCTGAGGTTTCAGATGCTTTAAAGAGCCAGCTGGCACAGGAGATCAAGGATGGTCTTGAGATCAAACCTACAAAGGGCGTCAAGGCAGGATTCCGTCTCGCAGCAAAGGATGGATCCGGATATTTTGATTGTACCGAAGCTGAAATTGCCGAGATGGTGATGCCGTACTTCAGAAACCTTGACATCTAACGGGAGGTGAATGATGGCTGCATATTATTATCTAGTATCGAGCTTGCCGGAACTCAGAAGTGACGGAGAAATGCCTCTCAGCTATCAGGAATTCCTTGATTTGTGTGTGTCAACAGTAAGCGAAGATAAGTACAGGCTCCTTAGAGACCTTACACTTTCTTCAACTGACGGTCCTCTCGTAAAGGAGTGGAACCGCGTTTATGGTTCACTGACAAAAGAGCTTAATTATCAGCGAAGCATGAAACTGGGAAAATCTTATCCCGCTCCGGCAAATAAGGACTTCATGACTGCTCAGGTTGTAAGCTCCGCACTGGCAGCTAAGGACCCACTCGAGGCAGAGAAAATCATGCTGGATTATGAGTTCCAGCAGCTTGACGAGCTTGTAGGTCTTCACATGTTCGACGATTATGTATTGTTCGGATATGCTGTGAAGCTGAAGTTACTCGAACGTCAGGGCTGCTTTGATCACGACAAGGGTTCTTCGGAATTCAGACAGCTACTCAGTGAGGTACAGCAGCGTGTTTACAATTTGTAATTTTGATAAATTTATCGGGAGACTTATATGGAAACAGTAACAGGACATGTGACTGGCATCAACAGTAACTTGGCGAATGTCAGCTTCGAAGGCGCTGTCCGCAAGAATGAGGTTGGTTATATTCTTGTAGATGACAAGCGTCTGAAGGGCGAGGTCATCCGTATTACTAACGGTGTAGCCAGTATGCAGATTTATGAGATGTCAAACGGCATCAAAATCGGGGATCCGGTAGAGTTCACCGGAGAACTGATGAGCGTTGATCTGGGACCGGGAATTCTGACACAGATCTATGACGGACTTCAGAACCCACTTCCTGAGCTTGCAGAAAAGTGTGGTTTCTTCCTTCAGAGAGGTGTATACCTTGACGCTATTCCAAACAAGGATTGGGAGTTCACTCCTGTAGCAAAGGTTGGAGACTCTGTTTCCGCCGGAGACACTATCGGAACAGTTCCGGAGGGTATCTTCACCCATCGTATCATGGTTCCGTTCACATTAAAGGGAAGTGACTGGACAGTTAAGTCCATTAAGGAAAAGGGCTCATACAATGTTCGTTCTACCATCTGCGTTATCGCAAACGGCGCAGGAGAGGAGAAGGAGCTTTCCATGGTCATCACTCAGCCTGTAAAGCAGCCTATCAGCTGTTATGAAGAGAGACTGAAGCCTGATGAGCCTCTTATCATGAAGCTTCGATGCGTAGACGCATTCCTTCCTGTTGCAAAGGGTGGTACCTTCTGTGTACCTGGACCTTTCGGAGCTGGTAAGACAGTTCTTCAGCACATGGAGGCTAAGAACGGTGAAGCAGATATCGTTATCATCGCTGCCTGCGGAGAGCGTGCCGGTGAGGTAGTTGAAGTTCTTACAGAGTTCCCTGAGCTGGATGACCCTCGTACAGGCCGTTCACTTATGGAAAGAACAGTTATCATCTGTAACACTTCTTCCATGCCTGTTGCAGCGAGAGAAGCATCCTGCTACACAGCCGTAACTATCGCAGAGTACTACAGACAGATGGGATTAAACGTTCTCCTTCTTGCAGACTCAACATCACGTTGGGCTCAGGCCATGAGAGAGATGAGCGGACGTCTCGAGGAGATTCCTGGTGAGGAAGCTTTCCCTGCTTACCTCGAGTCAACCATCGCATCCTTCTATGAGAGAGCCGGTAAGGTTCGTCTGAAGGATGGTTCAATCGGTTCCGTAACCATCGGTGGTACAGTATCACCTGCCGGCGGTAACTTCGAAGAGCCTGTTACACAGGCAACTCTTAAGGTCGTAGGTGCTTTCCACGGACTTTCACGTGAGAGATCCGATGCACGTAAGTATCCTGCTATCGACCCTATGGAGTCATGGTCAAAGTATCCGGGAATCATCGATATGGATCTCGTTGAGAAGGCTCGTGGAATCCTCCGCAGAAGTATCGAGATCAACCAGATGATGAAGGTTATCGGTGAGGAAGGTACTACAGCAGAAGACTACATCACTTATCAGAAGGGTGAGCTGCTTGATGCCGTATATCTGCAGCAGAACTCATTTGATCCTATCGACGCAGCATGTCTTCCTGAGAGACAGAGAATCGAATTCGATGTTCTCTACGAAGCATTGATGCTTAAATATGACCTCGAAGATAAAGATGAGATCCGTTCTTTCTTCAACCAGTTAAGACAGGAATTCCTCGATTGGCACGGAACTGTTTTTGAAACACCTGAATTTGAAGCTCAGAAGAATAAGATCACAGATTTCTTTAAATCAAAGGCATTAGCTTAGGAGGTCTTATGCAGAAAGTATATACAAAAATTGAGTCAATAGTCGGCAATGTTATCACCGTAAGGGCCGATGGCATCCGTAACGGAGACCTCGCTCTGGTTGGTGACAGCTATGCCAATGTTATCAAGCTCGACCGTGATATGGTTTCTCTTCAGGTCTTCGCCGGCGCTCAGGGTGTAAGTACTAACGACCCTGTACGTTTCCTCGGAAGACCGATGCAGGTGTCCTTCTCAGAGCACCTTTTAGGCCGTATCTTTAACGGTGCAGGTGTCCCAAGAGATAACGGACCTGCTCTCAAGGATAACATGATAGATATCGGTGGTCCTTCATTCAACCCGGCAAAGCGTATCGTTCCCAAGAAGATGATCCGTACCGGTATCCCGATGATCGACCTCTTCAATACACTGGTAGAGAGCCAGAAGCTCCCTATCTTCTCAGTATCCGGAGAACCTTACAACCAGCTGCTCGCAAGAATCGCTCTTCAGGCAGAGGTTGACGTAATCGTTCTCGGTGGTATGGGTCTTAAGTATGATGACTATCTGTCCTTCAAGGATACTCTTGAAAAGGGCGGCGCTATGAGCCACACAGTTATGTTCATCCATACTGCAGCGGATCCTACAGTTGAGAGTACACTGGTTCCTGATATGTCACTTGCCGTTGCAGAGCAGTTCGCTCTTGAGGGCAAGAAGGTACTTGTACTTCTTACAGATATGACCAGCTACTGCGATGCTCAGAAGGAGCTCGCGATCACCATGGAGCAGGTTCCTTCAAACCGTGGTTACCCGGGAGATCTTTACAGTATGCTCGCTTCCCGTTACGAGAAGGCGGTTGCCATCGAAGGCGCAGGTTCCATCACTATTCTCGGTGTTACTACCATGCCGGGTGATGACGTTACACACCCTGTACCTGATAATACAGGATATATCACAGAGGGTCAGTTCTACTTAAAGAACGGACACATCGAGCCATTCGGTTCCCTGTCCAGACTTAAGCAGAACGTTAACGGCAAGACCCGTGATGACCATCGTGCACTGATGGATGGTATGATCAAGCTTTATGCACAGTACAAGGAAAGTCTTGAGAAGAAGTCAATGGGCTTTACCATGAGTGCATGGGATGACAAGCTTCTGAAGTATGGTGAGATGTTCGAGTCCAAGCTTATGGACCTCAGTGTAAACATTCCGCTGGAAGCTGCTCTTGATCTCGGATGGGAAATCCTTGCAGATTGCTTTGAGCCTAACGAAACCGGTCTTAAGACAAGTCTTATCAAGGAAAGATGGCCAAAGACATTGGATGATTAAAGGAGCAGTTTATGGCGATCAAACTCACTAAAAATGAACAGAAAGTGCAGAAAGATCACCTGAAACAGTATCAACGATATCTGCCTACCCTGCAGCTTAAAAAGCAGCAGCTGCAGTCGGTAATCATGCAGATAAAGGCTGATCTTGAAAAGAAGCAGGCCGAACGCGAGGATATGATAGGAAACCTTGATGACTGGATCGCTGTTTTCGCTGAGAATACACTTTTCGATGCTGAAAAGCAGCTGAACACTCTGGTGCAGCCGGACAAAGTAATTGTTACGACTGAGAACATCGCCGGTGTAAAGCTTCCGGCTTTCAAGGAGCTCACCTTCAAAGATATATCCTACAGCGTTGACGACTATCCTTTATGGGTCGACACTGCACTTATAAAGCTGCGTGAGATTGCGCGTCTGGATGCATTGGTATCTACTTTGAGAAAACAGGTAGAACTTCTGGATAAGGAACTTCGTTCCACATCCCAGAGAGTAAACCTCTTCGAGAAGGTCAAGATACCGGAGGCAAAGGAAAATATCCGCGTCATCGGTGTTTATCTCGGTGACCAGCAGACTGCCGCAGTTGTACGCGGAAAGATTTCAAAGAAGAAACTTGTGGAGGTAGGCCGATGATAGAAAAGATGAAAATGGTCCACGTCGTTACCACTGTTTCTCATAAAGACGAAATGCTGGAGGGCTTACGTGATTTAGGTCTCCTGCACATTAAAGAGAGGAAGAGCGCAACCCACGCTGCAACCGAAAAGTTCAGTGATCTTGCAAAAACAGTTTCTCGACTTCTCGATTACGCGCCGGACAAAAAATCAAAAGAAACCACGACAACACCTCCGGTTCTTTCTGATGAAGCATTTGACAAAATGTACAAGAGTGCCAAAGCGGCACTCAGCAAAAAAGACAGTCTTTCTCAGGAGATATCTACTACCGCGGCTGAGATCGAAAGAATCGAGCCATGGGGCAGTTTTTCTCCTTCTGATGTACGAGAGCTGAAGAAGCTCGGTTTCGACCTCCATTTTTACAGGGTTGGTCAGGCTGAGTGTGAGCAGATACTGCAGGACGAAAACATTAAGGCCATCAGACTCGCATCAGTAGAAAAGACCGATACACTTGCAGTAATCGGAACACTTCCGCCGGATATTCCGGCAACGGAATTCTCCCTTCCCGAAAAGGGACTGGATGAACTCCGTAAGGATATGGATATCTTCCGTAAGGAAGAATCCGAGTGTGTCAAGACACTCACGGACACAGCCGTATACGAGAACAGCTTCCAGTCTCAGATGCTGAAGGCACAGAACGAAGAAGATTTTTCTTCCGCCAGTGAGACCGCAGAGAGTGATGAAAAGCTGGTTTGGATATCCGGTTATATCCCTGAGGTTGATCTCGAGGCATTCAAGGCGGGTGCTAAGACAAACAACTGGGCTTACGCCGTAGAAGATGTTTCACCGGAAGATGAGACCATCCCTACAAAGCTCCGTTATAACAAGGTGACTAAGCTTATTTCACCGCTTTATGATATGCTCGGTATACTTCCGGGTTACAGAGAGGCGGATATATCGCTTTGGTTCCTGATATTCTTTGCACTGTTCTTCGCGATGATCATCGGTGACGGAGGATACGGAATGATCTTCCTGATTGCCGCCATCGTAATTATTGCAAAGACCAAGAAGCTTACAACACCTGTATTCCTGCTTCTTGTCCTTTCCATCTCAACCGTTATCTGGGGTGCCGTTACAGGAACCTGGTTCGGTATGGAATCGGCAATGAATGTACCTATCCTAAAGGCGATGGTACTTCCGGGATTTGCGAACTATCCTGAATATTTCGGACTCACCGGAGCAGAACAGCAGAACAACATCATGAAATTCTCATTCTCAATCGGTGCATTGCAGATGGAAGTCGGAAGTTTGCTCGCTGTAAAGAAGAAGCTGGGAGAAAAGGATCTAAGCTTTGTATCGGATATAGGATGGATGATCACTATCGTTGGAATGTACCTCCTTTCACTTTATCTGGTAATAGGAGAGAGCATCCAGATCGCACCGGTCTTTGCGGCAATCGCAGTAGGCTTCGTGCTGGTAGTTCTTTTCAGCGGCATGGCTCCTGGAATGAGCTTTGCTGAGGGAGTTAAGGCAGGTCTCGGAGGAGCATTTACAAGCTTCCTGAACACCATCAGCTGTTTCGGTAACGTAATGAGTTACATAAGACTCTTTGCAGTAGGAATGGCAGGTCTTGCGATCTCACAGAGTTTCAACAACATGGCAGCCGGAATGTCCTCCGGACCGCTCATCATAGCGGGAGCTATAGTTGTGATCATCGGACACGTAATCAACATCGTTATGTGTATCCTTTCAGTAGTAGTACATGGCGTACGTCTTAACGTACTTGAGTTCTCAGGACAGGTTGGTCTCGAATGGACAGGTACAGCGTATGAGCCATTTAAAATGAACGATAAAATAAAGAATTAAGTTCAAATCTAAATTTAAAGGAGAAAGACTATGAATATCGCTTATATTGGTATGGCAGCAGCACTTGGTCTGTCTGCATTAGGATCAGCTTTTGGTGCAGGTATGGCAGGACAGGCAGCAGTAGGAGCATGGAAGAAGTGTTATGCAGCCGGCAAGCAGGCTCCATTCATCATGACAGCTTTTGCAGGTGCACCTCTTACACAGACAATTTACGGTTTCCTTCTCATGAACTTCATCGCAAGTGCATGGAATGCAGGAACTATCGATCCGGCTCTTTCACTCGGAATCGGTATCTTCGGCGGAATCGCAATCGGTTTCTCAGCATTCTTCCAGGGCAAGGCTGCAGCAGCTTCTGCTGACGCTCTTGGTGCTACAGGAAAGGGTACCGCAAACTACTTCGTAGTAATCGGTGTCATCGAGACAGTTGCTCTTTTCGCACTGGTATTCTGCATGCTGCTTCTCAATACAGCAACAATCAAGTAATCGATCATTCGATCAGAATAATGTTTACCACAGGGCTCCGCGGCGACGCGGAGCTCTTTTTTGTGGTAAGACGGTCAGATGGTTCCCCGGTCAAAATTCTGTGAATTCTTTAATTTCCGCTGACGATACTGTTAAAATGCTTTAATTCCCATTTACCCTTTGTTATAATCCCTCTGCTTTAGAATAGAAAATAAAATCCATGTGATTTTTATCAGGAGTAGAGATATTATGAAAAATACAGATTACGACGATTTTTCTCCTCGTCCACGCAGGACCGCAAGGTCAAAGGGATCCGAAGAACGTCTTTCTGAAATGCGTGCCCGCTCGGAGAGATACAAAGCTTCATACGAGGATGATTACTTAGATGTCCCCAATCACAGTAACAGGAGACCATCCGGAAACAGATTCGAAGACAGCCATGACGGAAGATACGATGAGGATTATTCCGGCAGAAGAATGAATCCTGACAGATCAGGGAGCAATGTCTATAAAAGCCGTGCAGTGAACCGGAATCTCGCCGAGCTTGAGCAGGAGGCCTTTGAAAACGAGCGCTACGAAAGAGACAGCGCCGGAACATATGATACCGGTTATGATTACGACTCGGAATATGCATCCGA
This sequence comes from Oribacterium sp. C9, assembly GCF_002007235.1. Classification (GTDB taxonomy): domain Bacteria; phylum Bacillota; class Clostridia; order Lachnospirales; family Lachnospiraceae; genus Oribacterium. Next base: position 56,934 of record NZ_MUHW01000015.1, on the reverse strand, counting down.
CAGAGTCAGACGCTCAGCACAGGCTCAGGGAAGACGTAATTCCGGAAGAACCTATGCCGAAAGATCAGGCATCGGAAGAGAGAGCTCCGCAGCACGTGGCGTGAGTGCAGGCGCAGCTTCATCTGTACGCCCGGGAAGAAGGGGCAAAAATCCTGTAAAGCGCATACTTGCAACACTTCTTATATTCGTACTTTTAATTGTCGGCGGCTTCTTCGCATGGAGTCAGGTGAAGAATCTCATGAAGCCGAAATACTGGACAGTAGCTGTCTTCGGCGTAGATTCACGTGACGGAAACCTGGGTGCCGGAGCCCTCAGTGATGTCATCATGGTGGCAAGTATCAACAGAAGAACAGGAGATGTGAATCTCACCTCCGTATACCGTGATTCTTACCTCCAGATCGATGATGAGGGTAACTATCACAAGATAAACGAGGCTTATTTCAAAGGCGGTTACGAACAGGCAATAGCGGCTCTCGAAAGGAATCTCCAGCTCAGTATCGACGATTATGTAACCTTCAACTGGAAGGCGGTCGCCGAAGGAATCACCATGTTGGGCGGCATCGATCTCGACATCAGCGACTCGGAGTTCAAGTATATCAATGCCTTCATCACTGAGACTGTAAACTCCACGGGGCTCGGTTCTGTCCAGCTCGAGCACAGCGGAATGAACCATCTTGACGGAGTTCAGGCTGTTGCCTACGGAAGACTTCGTCTCATGGATACGGACTTCAACCGTACCGCAAGACAACGTAAGGTTTTACAGCTGGCTATGGAGAAGGCGAAGACAGCGGATAAGAAGACATTGGCAGCAACAGCCATGACGGTAATGTCAGAGATAAAGACCAGCATCGGACTTGATGATGTACTGGATATGGCAAAGAACGTCAAGAACTATAACATACAGAATGCCGTAGGCTTCCCGTTTTCAAGAGACACAACTCTGGTTGGCAAGATGGACGTTGTAGTTCCTGCAACACTTGCTTCAAACGTACTGCAGCTTCATCCTTTCCTGTACGGTGATGATGCAGCGAACTTTACGCTGAACGACACAGTAAAGAAGATCTCCGCACACATTCAGGAAAAAACCGGAATAGGGGAGCTCAAGAATGCCGATATCCCGAAGATAGGTGGCGGAACCGGAATCACTAAGGCGGCGGATGAGACTGCTGCGGAAACGAAGAAAGAAACAGAAACAAAGGCGGCAGAAACAAAGACCGAAGAAACAAAGGCTCAGGAAACTACTGAAGCGGAGACTACAGCAAAGGCCGAAACAGAAGCGGAGACCTCTGATACCATAGAGGATATAGAAACAGAAAAGGAAACCGAATCCAAGAAGGAAGAGGAGACCAAAAAAGAAACAAAAGAATCTAAAGAAGAGACCAAAGAGAACAAGGAAACGGAGTCTGAGAAGAACAGCTCTGACAAACCGGACAACTCAGATCAACAGCAGGATAATGCGCCTTCTCATCCGGGAGACAATTCAGGACCGTCTGACGGTCCCTCCGCAGGTCCCGGAGGTTTAACAGAGGGTGATACTGCAGGACCTTCTGCAGGTCCCGGAGCTGTGTGACGACACTGTAAATCTTCTTATTGACAAGCGCCGAAATATCTTATATTATAATTTGGTGCTGCCGGTATGGCGGAATAGGCAGACGCTCGGGACTTAAAATCCCGTGCCCAGTGATGGGCGTGCCGGTTCGACCCCGGCTACCGGCATAAAACCAGTATTCAAGGAAACTTGATACTGGTTTTCTTTTATATAAAAATATACCATAAGTGCCTTAAGTTTATCTCACAGTTACACTCTGTACGGAATGATCAACTTTTGACACTAAATCATTAGTTAAGCTGTTATTTAACCCCTGCACATGCCGGATCCCCGGCAGAACGGAGTATTTGTTTTATGAGTATTTTAAATGTTGAACACCTGACCCACGGTTTCGGCGACCGCGCCATCTTTGACGACGTATCCTTCCGTCTACTGAAGGGAGAGCATATCGGTCTAATAGGTGCCAACGGAGAGGGAAAGTCCACCTTCATGAGCATTATCACAGGAAAGCTTCAGCCTGATGAAGGAAAGGTTGAGTGGTCAAAGCACGTAAAGGTCGGCTATCTTGACCAGCATGCCGTGCTTCAGCCCGGCATGACCATTGGAACCGTACTTTCAAGTGCATTTGACGAGCTCTACAAGATGGACGAGCGGTGTAATGAGCTTTACGGTCTCATGGCTACGGCCTCGGAAGAGGAAATGAACGAGTACATGGAAGAAGCAGGCACTCTTCAGGAGCTCCTGAGCGCCCATGACTTTTACCTTATTGATGCAAAGGTCAATGAAGTTGCCCGTGCCCTTGGTCTTCTGGATCTCGGTCTCGACAGGGATGTCACAGAGCTTTCCGGCGGTCAGAGAACCAAGGTACTGCTTGCGAAGCTTCTTCTGGAGAAGCCTGAGATACTGCTTCTTGACGAGCCCACCAACTACCTTGACGAGGAGCATATAGCATGGCTCAAAAAGTATCTTCAGGACTATGAGAATGCCTTCATCCTGATATCACATGACATCCCTTTCCTGAACAGCGTCATAAACATTATCTACCACATGAATAACAGGCAGCTTTCAAGATATGTGGGAGACTATCACCATTTTGAAGAAGTCTATGCCGCCCAGAAGGCACAGCAGGACGCCGCTTACAAGCGTCAGCAGCAGGAGATCGCGGATCTCGAGGATTTCGTTGCCAGAAACAAGGCCCGTGTATCAACGAGAAACATGGCCATGTCCCGTCAGAAGAAGCTGGATAAGATGGAGAGAATCGATAAGGTGAGAGAGAAGCCGAAGCCAAGCTTCACCTTCCTCTACTCAAAGACTCCGGGCAAGTACCTTATCTCCACAAAGGATCTCGTAATAGGATATGACGAACCGCTTTCAGCGCCGCTAAACCTCGAGATGGAGCGAGGCAGCCGCATCGTTATGACCGGTGCAAACGGTATAGGAAAGACAACTCTTCTGAAGAGCCTTCTCGGACTTATCGATCCTATCTCTGGAAAGGTTGAGCTCGGAGACAATCTCGATATAGGCTACTTCGAGCAGGAGACTGCCGGTGACAATGACAACACCAGTCTTCAGGAGATCTGGAATGAGTTCCCGGGACTTAACCAGTCTGAAGTCCGTGCAGCTCTGGCAAAATGCGGACTCACCAGTCAGCACATAGAAAGTAAGATTCGTGTTCTTTCAGGAGGAGAGCAGGCAAAAGTCCGTCTCTGCAAGCTTCTGAACCGCCCTTCAAACATCCTGGTTCTGGACGAGCCTACGAACCATCTGGACCCGGATGCAAAGGATGAACTGAAGAGAGCACTTCTCGAATACAAGGGCAGCATCCTTATGGTCTGCCACGAGCCTGAGTTCTATCAGGACATAGCAACAGACATATGGGACTGCACCAAGTGGACCACTAAGGTGGTATGACACAGCAACAAAAAAGGCTTAAAACCGATGATGTTATGAGATCATCACGGTTTTAAGCCTTTTACTTTTCGCGGAGATGCAGGGATTTGAACCCTGGCGCCGTTTCCGACCTAGCGCATTTCGAGTGCGCCCCCTTCGGCCTCTTGGGTACATCTCCAAAAAATCGTACTAAAAAAATATAATACACCACCCTCACAAAGTCAAATAGCAAATCAGTTAAGATCAACAGAGTCTTACTTTTATATAAATACCTGCATTGTTTTCGGCAAAATCCCGCCGCATATGCTATAATGGCTGAGTTTTATATATGGAGGTATGCATTGAAAAAGATTTTATTTAAAAGAAGATTTTCAGCTGCAGCCGCTATCCTTTCGGCGGCAGCATTGGCAATAACAGCAACCGGTTGCGCAAAGAAGCCTGTCGAGAAAACACGATACAACGCCCAGTTCCTGGATGTTTTCGACACCGTCTCCATGGAGATAGGATACGAGCCGGACGAAGAGACTTTTAAATCCAGATACAAGGATTCTCATGACCTGCTTCTGAAGGAGCACCAGCTCTTCGATATTTATAACGATTACGAAGGCGTAAACAACATTAAGACCATCAACGACAATGCGGGCAAGGAGCCTGTGAAGGTTGACGAAAAGCTTATAGAGCTCCTGAAGTGGGGCAAGGAAGTGTATACCCTCACTGACGGAAAGCTGAATATCGCTTACGGTGCGGTGCTTCGTCTCTGGCACGACAAGCGTGAGATAGGCATGGCAGATCCTTCGAAGGGTGAGCTTCCTGATGAAGAGGCTCTCAGAGAGGCTGCAAAGCACACCAACATCGATGATGTGATCATTGACGAAGAGGCAGGAACCGTGTTCCTGAAGGATCCTGAAATGAGTCTTGATGTGGGAGGCATAGCAAAGGGCTACGCTACAGAGGATGCCGCAAAGCTCATAGAGGGTGCCGGATCAGACAGCTTCATGCTGAATCTGGGCGGAAATCTCCGTGCCATCGGTCTCAAAAATAATACCGAGAAATGGGTATGTCCTGTTGAGAACCCTACCTTCCGCGACAACCAGACCGGGGATCAGTACGCTGTAGTTACTTATCTCGAGGATGCTTCCCTCGTTACATCCGGGGACTACGAGCGCTACTATGTGGTAGACGGAGAGCGATATCATCACATCATTGACCCTGACACCTTATATCCTGCGAAGTATCACCGCAGTGTTACCATCCTGACTCATGACTCAGCTCTTGCGGATGCACTTTCAACAGCTCTTTTCTGCATGAGTGTCGAAGACGGAAAGGCCCTCATCAAATCTGTTTCAGATGGTACCAGCGTTCTTGGAAAGAGCGATAGAGTAGGCAGGATCGACGCCATGTGGATCGAAGCCGACGGAACTCAGGAGTTCACTGACGGATTTTCAGAAATAACGAAAGAGTGATCTGATGCCCGCAGATATTTTCTGCGGGCATTAATTATAAAAATTTATTTTATTGTTGACATAACCTATACCTTAGTGTAGTATATACAAGTCGCTTGAAGCGACACTCATATAGCGCTGTCGCCAAGTGGTAAGGCAACGGATTCTGATTCCGTCATTCCCAGGTTCGAATCCTGGTAGCGCTGCTTTCAGAACTCAGAGCTTTGGCTCTGAGTTTTTTTGTATATATCCCATATTACGAAGGAATGTGGGATGCCGCCCAGGCGGCGAGGCTGGTTTTGCCGTAAGGCAAAATCAAACGAAAATGCCCGGCGCTTTAGCGCCATCTAATGGCATTTTCTCCTCGTATATATCCCATATTCCGAAGGAATGTGGGATGCCGCCCCAATCATATCTGCCGCCTTTTTTGCTTTCCCTTCCCTGTTTTTCACTAAATTCTTTATTTTTTATTTCATCCCCATTCATTCCATTAACTTTTTTTGAATAATCATACACCCCTGTTGCATTTCACCGGAATAGTAGTACAGTTAATACAGCTAGTACAATTAATACAGATGTCATGAGTGTCATTAAGTCTATCCCGCATATCTGTGCATACACAAGGGTGAGATAGAGTTTTGACACTTATACTGACAGATTCGGAGGTGAAATATGTTCCTTGTCAACCTTCAGAGCAAGGAGCCCATATTTGAGCAGATACAGACTCAGATACTGAGCTTCATAGAAGCCGGAGTCCTGAAATCCGGCGACAAGCTCCCTTCTGTAAGACAGCTGGCAACGGAAAACGGCATTAACCCTAACACCGTTGCCAAGGCATACGCCCAGCTGGAGCAGAAGGGATACGTATACAATCTGCCAAAGAAAGGGGTCTATGTAGCGAATATCAGTATGGAAAATTCAAAAATGCTTCAGATAACATCATTGCTTAAGCCGCTCAAGGACAACGGCATCACAAAAGAAGAGGTCCTCGCGGCCGTGAACAAGGTATATGGGGAGGATAACCATGCTTAAGATAGAACACTTGTCAAAAAACTTCGGCAAAAAAGAAGTTCTTAAAGACCTGAACCTTACAGTCAACACAAAATCCATAGTCGGTCTCGTAGGTATAAACGGCGCCGGAAAATCGACCCTGCTTCGTTCCATTGCCGGAGTATACGCACCGGAAACGGGCAGTATAACCCTCGATGGAAAAAGCACATATTACGACATGAGCACAAAGAAGAAGATAGCCTTCGTAAGCGACGAGGCGTACTTCCCCTTAGGCTCCACCATAGAAAGCCTCAAGCTGTTCTATGAGTGCATGTACGATTTTGATCCGGAGGCCTATCAGAAATATCTAAAGATGTTCGAGCTTGATCCGAAGGCTTCCATCGCCACCTTTTCAAAGGGTATGAAGCGAAGAGTATCACTTTTGTTCGCCCTCGCCATACACCCTAAGCTAATGCTCCTGGACGAGGCCTATGACGGACTTGAACCTATAGCAAGGCTCCACTTCAAAAATGCATTGACGGACCTTCTCGAAGACGAAGACGTTTCCGTCATCATATCGTCCCACAGCCTGAAGGAGCTTGAAGATATCTGTGACAGCTTCGCCATGCTGGAAGACGGCAGGATACTCAGCGGAGGAGATCTCTCAGAGTCCAAGGCAAACATTAACAAGTATCAGCTGGCCTTCAGGGAAGATCGTACAAAAGATGACTTCCATGACCTCGACATCCTCCAGTTCGAAAAGGAAGGTCAGGTATACAAGCTGGTCATCCGGGGAGACGCGGATCAGGTGGAAGATCAGTTAAGAGCCATGGATCCGATCCTTCTGAACATACTTCCGGTCAATTTCGAAGAGCTTTTCATATATGAACTTGAAAGAGAGGCACGATCATGAATAAAAACTACTTCAAATGGCTGATAAAGAGCCGCAGGATCTCGATACTTTTCTTCCTGCTTATCTCAGTGGCCTTTCAGCTTATTTCCTTCACCGGTTATGACCACCTGCATCCGGAGGATACCTTTACAGCCTGCGCCAACATAGGAAATATTCTTTCCATACTTCTCAGTGCCGCTGTACCTGTACTTCTTTTTTCATACATTCACAGAAAGAACAGTGTGGACATGTTCCTGTCACTCCCTGTTTCCAGAAAGGAACAGCTTCTGACGAACATACTTTTAACATGGCTCATGGCCTACGGAAGCTTCTTACTGGGCACCGCCATCGTGTGGATCACCAAGGCATTTCACGCAGTACCCGTACACAGATTTCTGCTCCTTCAGGGTTATGAAGCCTATTCACTGCTGGTACTGATACTTGTGAACACCGCGGTCTATACATTGGCAAACTCCATCTTCGACGGAATAGTGATGATAGGAGCCTACTCAACACTTCCCGGAGTTGTCGGGATCTCCATAATGATCTTCATGCAGTGCATGATAGCCGGCAGAAATCTTCCGCCAGACAGCTTCATATACGATATTGCGGTAATGCTTTCGCCTGCAGGTATGCTTGCCTCAAATCTCGAGTTCATCCTTGAGCCCGAGTACGCACAGCTTTCCATCTTCAGTGTCCGCTATGTGCTGCTGCAGTTTTTGTACGCCGTTATCGCGATCGTACTTTTGAGATATCATTTCATAAAGAGAAAGGCAGAGAGAGCCGGACAAATCTCCGACGATATACTTTCATATCCTTTCATCATAAACATTTACCTCGCCCTTATCCTTCTTGATATGGCATGGTCTATAGTTTCCGACGGATGGGACAACATGGAGTTCTTCTACCTCCTTCTGTTCTTCATATACATAGTGGCATCCTTCGTCTACAAGAGAACTCTGAAGATCACATGGCGCCCCATAGCCTATTTCGTCTTTGCCACCGTGGCTTCCCTATGCTTCGCAAAGGCAGGATGGGCCACAGAAGGTTTCGGTCTCAGCAAGCTCCCTTACGACCTGTTCAGCCAAAGGTACCTCTGTTATTCCTATGATGCATTTGTATCCATAGAGGATCTCGGAACCATTCTCGAGAGTGGCGAAGATACAGAGACACATGAGGCAAATGTGGAATTCACCATGGTGATACCAAAAGAGAAAAAAGAACGTTACAACGCTATGATAGAAAAACTCGAAGACTATCGCAGACAGTCCAGAGCCAAATTCTATAACTCCGGCAAGGAGAACAGTACCTACATTATGTTCAGGGTCTACAACAAGGCGGATCTCGAAAAAGGCATGGAATTCCAGCAGTACGACTATGACGGAGCACATCCTCTTTCAGAAGCGGATCTTAAGGAGATCAGTAAATACTGCGAGGTCACAGTCACACCTCACCTCGGAACCGATAATAAAATGAGTTATATAGATATGGATCTTTCCGAGTTCCTGAAGTGGAGAGAAACAGAATATAAAAATTAAAAACAGCAGAATAAAATAGAATTTTCACATGATCCGGAGTAAAATGGTTTTATTAAAAAATCATGGCTCCGGATCTTTTTTGATGTTTCGGTGTCGCCCTCAAGCCTACGGCTCCACCTTATATCCGGTGAGCTGAATGATCTAAGCATTGGCACAGGCATCTTTTATAGTCCCGGGCAGAATAGGAGCATATCGATGAAAGATTTTATCAAGGAATTTAAAGAGTTTGCAGTAAAAGGAAACATGATCGATCTTGCAGTCGGCATGATCATCGGTTCTGCATTCACAGCTCTCGTAAAGAGCGTGGTTGACGATCTCGTTATGCCTATCCTTTCCATCTTTACAGGAAAGATCGACTTCAACAACATGTTCATCCCTCTGGCAGGTCAGACAACAAAGGTCTACGCCGACGCAGTGGCAGAGGGTGCGGTTTTCGGTTATGGAAAGTTCATAACTCAGGCTATTTCTTTCCTTATCATGGCATTTGTAGTTTTCCTTTTCGTGAAGGGAATGAACAAGCTGAGAAAACAGGAAGCAGAGGCACCTGCTGTTCCTGCCACAAAGGAGTGTCCATACTGCAAGTCTGAGATCAAGATCGAGGCTACAAGATGTCCTAACTGCACATCAAAGCTTGAAGGCTTCAAGATCGACGCAGCAGAGCTGAACGCATAACCGGTATTACATAAGCCTGTTTCGATCCGGCAGATGTTGAAATATTTGCTTCTCAGAAGATTGTTCAAAAGTAAAATATCTGTTGCTTTTATTTATGAATGCGATTAAGATACCGGTATTACTTTCAGCGGATATACGCTGAGATACCTCTGTTGTATGAGACGGCAGATACGCGAAACGGACGAAACACCTTAGAACACAGCATCAAAGCAGGTTTCGCGGAAACGTTGAACCTGCTTTTATTGTACACATATACACCTTTACCAGATGAAAGGAGCACCATGTACGAGTTTGACGCAAGAGTACGTTATTCAGAAACAGACGAGACACAGAACATCACTATTACAGCGCTTGTAAATTATCTTCAGGACTGCAGCACCTTTCATTCAGCGGACGTAGGCCTCACAGTGGATCACCTGAGCGAGATCCACAGGGCATGGCTCCTCAGCTACTGGGATATTTATATTGAACGTATGCCCCGTTTGTATGAAAATATATCTATCGGAACAAGCCCTCACGAATTCAGAGGTGTTCTTGCCCACAGAAATTTCTGGGTAAAGGATAACGACGGAAACTATCTTCTGAAAGCCGACAGTCTCTGGTTCAACTTCGACACAGAACGCATGCGTCCTGTAAAGATAGAAGAAAACATGATCGAGCCTTTCGGCGAAATAGACAATGTTCTTAACCTGCCTGCAAGCGACAGGAGAGTTACAGCACCGGAGGAGCTCACTACCGGTGAGGCCATAAAGGTAGAGCAGCATCACATTGACACAAATCATCATGTGAACAATGCTCAGTACATCCAGATTGCAGACGACGTCCTGACAGCTGCCACGGAAGGAAAGGTGCATTTCACCTCCGGTCGTATCAGGGCAGAGTACAGGAAGGCAGCAGTTCTCGGAGACATCATGATCCCGAAATACGGACAGACCGATAGCGGAAGCGTGGTAGTCAGTCTCCAGAATGAATCCGGAGAAGTATACTGCAATATAGAATTTTCATAAATCCAGACACAATCATAGAAAGGAAACCAAATGATCGAATTAGGAAAGATTCAGACACTTAAGATAGCACGTGAAAAGGATTTCGGTGTATATCTCGCAGACGAGGAAGGCGCATCCGTACTTCTTCCGAAAAAGCAGGTTCCAAACGGAAAGAATATAGGAGACGATATAGAGGTTTTCGTATATAAGGATTCCCGCGATCGTCTTATAGCAACTACAAAGAAGCCCCTTATCTCAGTGGGCGAGATAGCAAAGGTACTGGTAAAGGATGTTACCAACATCGGTGCTTTCGTTGATATCGGACTTGAGAGAGATGTACTCCTTCCTTATCACGAGATGCGTTACGAGCTCAAAAAGGGTGACACCATCGAGGTTTATCTTTATGTGGATCACTCTCAGCGCCTTGCCGCAACCATGTACACAAAGAAGCATGAAGACGCGACAGTTATTAAAAATGACAAAATCAAGACCTATTTTTATGAGCAAAATGCCGATGAGGTACTCACCATTTTGAAAGAAAAGTTCGATGGACATGTACCATACACCGATAAAACTGTACAACCTGACGAAATTCAGCGTGATTTCGGCATGTCAAAGGCCGCATTTAAGCGTGCAGTAGGCAAATTGCTGAAAGAAGGGAAGATTAAGATTACAAAAACTTCGATTTTTTGTCTTTATTAACAAAACCGGTTTTCCTACCGACACTTTGTCTAAAATTTGACGTTCCTTTTTGGGAAGCTCTGCCCTAGAGATTGAATTTTTATTAGAGTATTATACGGATAGTTCAAAAAAAGCGGAGGAGATACCGCTGATAGTACTAGATGTATAGCTGATAAGGAGACAAACAATTATGGCAAGTGTAGTTCTTAAAGACGTCACAAAAAAGTATCCTAACGGATTCGTTGCCGTTAAGGAGTTCAATCTTGATGTAAAGGATCAGGAGTTTATCATTTTCGTAGGACCATCTGGATGTGGTAAGTCCACAACTCTTCGTATGATCGCAGGACTTGAGGATATCTCAAGCGGTGATCTCATGATCGACGGAAAGAGAATGAATGATGTAGAACCAAAGGACAGAGATATCGCGATGGTATTCCAGAACTACGCTCTGTATCCTCATATGACAGTATATGATAACATGGCATTCGGTCTTAAGCTTCGTAAGGTACCTAAGGATGAGATCGATCAGAAGGTACATGAGGCCGCAAGAATCCTTGACCTTGAGCACCTTCTCGACAGAAAGCCAAAGGCTCTTTCAGGTGGACAGAGACAGCGTGTTGCCATGGGACGTGCTATCGTCCGCAGACCTAAGGTATTCCTTATGGACGAGCCTCTTTCAAACCTCGATGCAAAGCTGAGAGCTCAGATGCGTGTAGAGATCGCAAAGCTTCATAAGTCTCTTGAGACAACAATCATCTACGTTACTCATGACCAGACAGAGGCTATGACACTCGGAACAAGAATCGTCGTTCTCAAGGATGGTATCATCCAGCAGGTAGATTCACCTGAGAACCTTTACGATACACCTTGCAACAAGTTCGTTGCAGGATTCATCGGTTCACCTCAGATGAACATGATCGACGCAGAGTGCGCAGAGGTAAATGGCGAGGTAACACTTACTTTCGCAGATCACACAATTACACTCAGCAAGGAGAAGGCTGCAAAGCTTAAGGATGGCGGATATGTAGGCAAGACCGTAACTCTCGGTATCAGACCTGAGCACATTCATGATGAGGCTGATTTCGTAGCAGCTCATCCAAAGCAGACAGTTCAGGCAGAGATCAAGGTTTACGAGATGCTCGGTGCAGAAACACTTCTTTACTTCGATCTCGGAGATGCTTCATGGGTTGCAAGAGTTAACCCTAAGACAGCAGCTCGTACAGGTTCCAATGTTACATTTGCGATCGACGAGTCAAAGATCCACGTATTCGACAAAGAGACAGAGAAGACCATCACAAACTAAGATTTTTCAAAGAACCGGAGCAGTAGTGCTTCGGTTCTTTTTTTGTAACACGTTCCGGCTTCTTAATTTATGGAAAAGTCTCTTCATGTCGAATAACAGAATAGGCAATTTGTCTTTAACAAAAAGCAGATTGTCACTTGAATCTTTTTGTCAATTATTCTATTCTATAAAGAAACCTTGAACTTAAATGTTGATTTTAGTAAAATACAATTAATTATGGGTAACAGCGGACATTTTTCTTTTTTCCGTTAAGATAGGAGAACATATGATTTCAAATCAGGTTTTACAGAGCACCATTGACTCGCTGAAAGGCATTACAAGAGTCGATATTGCTATCGCCGATATCGACGGCAAGATTCTTTCTTCTACATTTTCAGACGAGCAGTACACAGAGTCTATGGTATCTTCCTTTGCAGATTCTCAGGCAGACAGTCAGGCAGTAGGCGGATATCAGTTTTTCAAGATCTTCGATGAGCACCAGCTTGAGTACGTTCTCATCGCAAAGGGCGACACCGACGATGTTTACATGGTCGGAAAGCTTGCTTCATTCCAGATCCAGACTCTTCTTGTAGCGTATAAAGAGAAGTTCGATAAGGACAATTTCATAAAGAACCTTCTTCTCGACAACCTGCTTCTTGTTGATATCTACAACCGCGCAAAGAAGCTCCACATAGACATTGGCGTAAAGCGTGTTGTTTATATCATCGAGACTGATAAGGGTTCTAACGACTCAGGTGCTTTGGATGCACTCAAGACACTTTTCGCAACAAAGACAAAGGACTTTGTTACAGCTGTTGATGAGAAGAATGTTATCGTCGTTAAGGAAGTTAAGCCAAACGAGACAGCAGAGGAGCTTTACCATGTGGGTGAGACCATTCTCGACATGCTGGAGACAGAGGCTATGATCCACGCACGCGTAAGCTTCGGTACAGTAGTAAACGAGATCAAGGATGTTTCCAAGTCATACAAGGAAGCAAAGATGGCTCTCGAAGTAGGAAAGATCTTCTACGAGGACAGAAACATCATCGCTTATAACCGCCTCGGTATCGGACGTCTGATCTATCAGCTTCCGCTTCCACTCTGCAAGATGTTCATCAAGGAGATCTTCACAACTATTTCTCCTGATGAGTTCGATGAGGAAACACTTACAACCATTAACAAGTTCTTTGAGAACAACCTCAACGTATCCGAGACATCAAGACAGCTTTACATCCACAGAAACACACTTGTTTACAGACTGGATAAGCTTCAGAGATCAACCGGTCTTGACCTCAGAGTATTTGATGACGCCATCACATTCAAGATCGCTCTTATGGTAGTGAAGTATATGAAGTATATGGAGTCCATCGATTATTGATCTTCACATTATTAAGATAATTGAAATATAAAAGTCGGTTATGGGTGTTTACACCGTAACCGGCTTTTTCTATCATGAAAGTGTCGTATATGAGGAAAAAAGCTGCGCGAATATAATGAGCGAAGCGATTTCCGAATATACATCCAGGATTTCGTGAGCGCGCCAGCGCGAAGAAATCCGTACTTTCATGATTACTTATACCATTCCACACCAAAAGAAAGAATTACCTTATGATCGAACTCAAGGATGTCTCAAAGACATATCGCACCGGAGTAAAAGCACTTCGTAACATAAATCTCACCATCAGCGATGGGGAGTTCTGCTTTATTGTGGGGAAAAGCGGTTCCGGCAAATCAACGCTGGTACGTCTTCTTACAAAGGAGCTTGATACAGACAGCGGAAGTATAATCGTCAATGACACTGACCTAAGAAAGCTAAGAAGGAGCAGAGTTCCCGCCTACAGAAGACGTCTGGGGGTGGTTTTTCAGGATTTCAGACTGCTTGAGGACAGAACGGTTTACGAAAATATAGCATTTGCCCAGCTTATCATAGGAAAATCCGATGCCGAGATCTTTGAAAATGTCACTAAGATACTCGGACTCACAGGACTCAGCTCCAAGGCAGATTCCTATCCACGCCAGTTAAGCGGCGGAGAGCAGCAGCGCACAGCCATAGCCAGAGCTCTGGTCAATCGTCCGGAGATCCTTATCGCCGACGAGCCTACAGGTAACCTCGATCACGAAAATGCCGAAGAAATAATGAAACTTCTGGAAAGGATCAATGCTCAGGGCACCACCGTAATCGTCATCACCCATGACAGAGAAATGGTAAACCGCATGAACAGACGCACGGTTTCCATGTCCATGGGAGAGATCATTTCTGACCGTATTCCGGGAACCGCTTCCGGCTCTGCTACTTATACTGAAGACTCAGCCAAAAAGTCCATATTGCTGCCTTTTGAGAAGCCTGAGCTGTCGGTTCGCAAGCCATTTATGGCTGAAACTCCTGAAGAAGCTATCGACTCAGAAGAAAAAACAGACTGGACAGAGGATTGGGAAGAAGACTGGGACGAAGAAGAGGACTGGCTGGATGATGAATTTGACTCTCCGGTATACAGTGAAAAAAAGCCGACCCGCGGCCTTAGGGGCGCCCATCGCCCACACCATAAATCAGCAAAGGAGGGCACGAAATGATGAAGGCCAATGCATGGATCTACTGTATACGTTCCGGCTTCAAAAACATTTTCCATAACAAGCTTTTTTCGGCTGCATCCACAGCCACCATTTCGGCCTGCATTTTTCTTTTCTGCCTTTTCTTTGCGATACTGACCAATGTCCAGAACATGGCAAAAACCGCAGAAACTACCGTAGGCATCACCGTTTTCTTCGATGATGACGCAACGGAAGAAGAAATAAAGACCATAGGTCATGAAATCGAAACAAGAGACGAGATCAAAAGCTGGAACTATACCTCTGCGGAGGATGCATGGAAAGAGTTTAAATCAGACTACTTTCATGACAATGAACTGATGGCCAGAGCCTTTGCTGAGGACAATCCTCTTGCCGGCTCCCAGAGCTACGAAATATTCCTCAACAACATCGCGGATCAACAGGAGATAGTTGACTGGCTCTACAGCTTTGACGCAGTAAGGCAGATCAACTACTCAAGCGCCGCCATAGAGGGTCTCAGCTCCTTAGAGCATCTGATCTCCTCACTGAGCGCTGTCATAATAAGCGTACTTCTGGCGGTTTCCGTTTTTCTCATTTCCAACACCATTTCCGTTGCGGCTCAGTTCAGGCGCAAGGAAAATGAAATCATGAAGATGATAGGCGCCACCAACTTCATGATACGCCTTCCTTTCCTTGTGGAGGGTGTGGTACTGGGATTTGCAGGCGCAGTTATTCCGCTCGTAGGCATTTACCTTATATATGAGCGAGCTGTAACCTATGTCAATGATCACTTCCTCGGCATCAGCACCCTCTTTGCACCTATTCCCATCGGAACAGTTTTCCCTCTGATGGTGGCAGCGGCAATGGGGCTCGGCGTAGGTGTAGGATTTGTAGTATCATTTTTCACCATACGGAAATCCCTTAGAGTTTGATTATGAAGAAATATAAGATCAAAAAACTAAAATTATTCGCTGTGATGGCCCTCATGTCACTTCTCTGTACCTCCATGCCTGTCACTGCGGCAGAGAAGGAACAGCAGTCCATCAAGGACTCAAAACAGATAATCAGTGACAGCAAGGAAAAGATAGACACCCTAAAAGCAGAGCAGAAAAAGGTCAACAAAAAGATAGATGAACTGAAGGATCTCAAAGCCGATACCGCAGCCTATATAAAGGCTCTCGACCAGAGCATGACGGATATCACCACTGAGCTCATGTCCATCAACGACGCCATCGAAAAGAAGCAGCAGGACATCAGGTTCACTCAGGAACAGCTGGCTAAAGCAACCCAGACTTCATCAGATCAGTATGCCAGCATGAAGCTCCGTATCAAGTTTATGTACGAAAAGGGCGATACCAGCTTCATCGACATGATCCTGAACGCAAAAAGCTGGTCAGAGCTTCTGAACAAGGCTGAGTACATATCCAGGATCACCCGATACGACAGAGAAAAGCTCAACGAATTTGAAGAGACAAGAAAGCTGGTGGAGGACACCGGAATCCAGCTTCAGGCTGAGAACGCACAGCTCACAGAACTACAGACT
This sequence comes from Oribacterium sp. C9, assembly GCF_002007235.1. Lineage (GTDB taxonomy): Bacteria > Bacillota > Clostridia > Lachnospirales > Lachnospiraceae > Oribacterium. The sequence continues at coordinate 40,922 of NZ_MUHW01000015.1, read as the reverse complement.
CAGGCTCAGGCAAAGCAGCAGAGCATACAGACTCTACTCGATCAAAAAAATAAGGAGCTTGCTTCCTATTCGAAAAAGATCGCGCATGCTGAGAATGAAATCGAGGAGCAGCAGAACAGCATAGATGATCTGAAGGCAGCCATCAAAGCTCAGGAGGCCAATATCGAAGCCATGGAAAGAGAGATTGCCCGTCAGGAGGAAGAGGCGCGAAAGAAGGCCGAGAAAAACGGTTCCGAATATAAGGAAAGAACCATGACAGGAGGCTTCAAGTGGCCATGCCCTTCAAGTGGCACCATCTCAAGTCACTTCGGTTCCCGCGAATCACCGACGGAGGGTGCAAGCTCCTATCACAAAGGCATTGACATCGCAGCCTCTACCGGCTCCAGGGTCATCGCGGCCGCGTCCGGAAAGATAGTCATCGCCACATATTCCGCAAGTGCCGGAAACTATATCATGATAAGCCACGGTAGCGGTACCTACACCGTCTACATGCATATGTCCAGTCTCAATGTCTCAGAGGGAACCGAGGTTTCCCAGGGGGACACCATCGGCGCCGTAGGATCAACAGGATACTCTACAGGCCCACACCTTCATTTCGGCATCCGAAAGAACGGCTCATATGTAGACCCGGAAAGCTACCTGTGATCACAGGCGACAGATCTGAAACCAGACTTCAGATCTGTCGCTTTTTCTATTGAACACCTTAAGAAAAATTCCTTTGGCATTATAGAAAAAAGAGACATATAATGATGGGTATGCAAGACAAAGATTTAAATTTAAACAAAGAAACAGAAAATATCGAAACCGATGCTCCGACAACGAATAAGAAGAAGCCGATTTTTGGAAACTTCGACTTCGTCTACGGTTTCCTTTTGGGACTTGCGGTCATGTTTATAGTCGGCGGAAGCACATTTTACGTATACTTCTTCGGTATACCGCCATTTATCAACGACCTCCTCGTCAGTCGCGGTGCGGGCAATGCTTCCATGACTCTGGCGAGCGCCTCAGAGCTTCAGTCAGGAGACAGGGGCTATACATCGGCAGTAGAATCTGCATCAGAAAACTCCAACGGGTTGGTGACAGGCTCTCTCAATATGGCGGCTATCTCCAGGAAACTCGGCATGATTCAGGGGCTCATCGATCAGAACTACCTTTTCCCCGAGGATCCGGACAAGGCAGCAACCTACATCTATAAGGGACTCCTTGCTTCACTGACTGCCGAGGATCCTTACGCTCACTACTACAGTGTTGAGGAGATGCAGGAAATCAACGCCAGCAAGCAGTCTTCCTTCCACGGCATAGGAGCTCTGGTCCGGCAACTTGAGGGCAGCAATGAGATAGTAGTCACAAAGGTCTACGAAGGAAGTCCCGCTGATGAGGCAGGTCTTCAGGTTGGAGACATTTTCTACAAGATCGACGGAATAGACATTACAAAGATGTCCGTTTCCTATGTGGTTGAGAACCTGATCCAGGGTGAAGACGGAACCTCCTTTGACTGCACCGTAAAGCGTTATGGTAAAGAAGTTTCCATGCGTATATCACGAGGAACTGTGGAGATACCTCGTGTACGTTACGGAACTCTGGATGAGTTTGAAATCGAATTAACCGACGAACAGTTAAAAACTCTTTCTGCCAACGCTTCTGCCTCCGATTCATCGCTTTCAGCAAAGGATATCGGCTACATAGCTTTTTCAGCCTTTCATGATGCCGAGGAACGTCAGACAAAGCAGGCTCTGGACACACTTGTGGACACTGCAAAGATAAAGGCGCTGATCATTGACATGAGAGGAAACAGCGGCGGAAATATAGAAGTAGCTACATCACTTATCGACTACATACTGCCCGACGATCTCACGATGTATACGGAAGGCAAGACAGAATTTGCTCAGGGAAAGACTCTGTTGCTATATACCAGAGACAAAAACGGAAAGGGCAGTGAATGGTATGCCGATGACGGACATGAGATCGACCTGCCTATAGTTATCCTCCAAAATCAGAATTCTGCTTCTGCTGCCGAACTTTTCTCAGGCTGTCTCAAGGATTATGACCGTGCCTCTATAGTAGGTACCGTCTCCTATGGAAAGGGCATAGTCCAGACCATTACATCACTTAAGGATGGATCTGCAGTGGAGTTCACTACACATTACTACTATATTCCATCCGGTCTAAACATTCACAAGGTAGGTATCAAACCGGATGTTGAAGTCAGTCTCGGAAGCAATGCCGAGGATTATATGGTGGAACTAAAAGACGACAGGCAGATGCAGAAGGCAGTAGAGGTACTGATCGAAAATATCCGCTGATTTTTGAAACTGTCAAATTTAAAAATAAGTTATGATGTGATATAAGTGTAATAAAGCACATATATTTTCAGAAAGGACTGCTATGAGAATAGGAACAGGTTATGACGTACATAAATTAGTGACGGATCGTAAGCTCATCCTGGGAGGCGTTACGATTCCTTATGAGCTGGGACTTTTAGGTCACAGTGATGCAGATGTCATCACCCACGCCATCATGGACGCACTCCTCGGAGCTGCTGCGCTGGGTGATATAGGTCAGCATTTTCCTGACAATGATCCGAAATACGAGGGTGCCGATTCCATCAGCCTCTTAAAAGAGGTGGGGAACATCCTGGCGAAAGAGGGCTATCAGGTTGGAAATATCGATTCCACCATCATAGCCCAGAAGCCAAAGCTCATGAGCTATCTCCCTGAGATGCGCAAGAACGTCGCAGACGCCCTCGGCATCGATATAAGTCAGGTTTCCATAAAGGCCACAACAGAGGAACGCCTCGGCTTCACAGGAAGAGGAGAGGGCATCAGCTCACAGGCTGTTGCATTACTGGTGTAATACGAAAAAAGTAGCGGGAAACGTTTCCCACTACTTTTTTTATAATGATAATTGATAAGTCCACCGCATTGCTTCGCTTTCGCAGCCACCTGATACAGGACTTATCGCTCATATCTTCAATCTAAGCTTCTTCGGAATACAATTCAGAGTGAAATCACAGTTCTTTCCCACGACTTCTCCATCCACATGAACCGGAAGAGGATTTGAAGTATGGATCTCCGCCTCCTTACATCTGTATAGATGAAATCCTGTACGGGTAACATGAGTCCCGAAAACACTGGAAAGCATGATCCACAGTAAGCGCCACTTATGTCTGGTGCTGACTATGCAGATATCCAGCTTTCCGTCAACGCCGCTGGCATTTGGACAGATCAGATAACCACCCTCATAGGGATGTACATGGGCAGAGATAAACATGATGTTGTTGAACTCGTGTCTCTTTTCTCCATCCAGGATCACATAACCTTTAGTGGGTTTCAGCTTGAAGAACTCCCTGATCATGGTCTTCAGGTATCTCAGTTTTTTATAATGATTCAGTTTCTTCGGCTGATTCTCACAGGTACACTTCACTGCATAGATATCATCAAATATGGCAGCATCGAGACCTATCCCCGAACATATGGCGAAACGCCGGTTCAGAGCAGAACAGTTAAGCACTCCGTAATCCAGAAGTATCTCATCGGAATCACTGAACAGTCTCTTGAGCTGGGCCTTTAAATTGTATTTTCTTCGGAAGGAGCGGGCGATGTCGTTGTCAGACTTCGTAGGAATATAAGCAATGGATATCCTGTTACAATCCATATTTATCCCGTCCACCACCTCGTTGAAGGTTCCTTCTCCTCCGATGACAGTGATGGTTTTCTCAAACTGACACTTATCAGACAGCTGACGGGCAAATTCCCTTGCGTCTCCGCTCTTTTCGGTTATATAAGCCTCAAAGTTTTCGGCATTTTGAGTCTTACTCAGATATCTGAGAACCTTATCCCAGATTTTACGTCCTCTGCCTTCAGACGCATGCGGATTTACGATGAAATAATACATTGAACCTCCAGTAATGACACACACAGAGTATAGCATCGAACCACCGGATTTTTTCTAAAATAAGTATAAAAATAAATCAAAAATTGCCCTTTTTCACTATATGAAAATTTTATTTTTGAAAACACAAATTGAACACAGAATATAGGTATCATACAAGCAAAATCAGAATGTGAATTGATCAGTTTCAGGAGGGTAATATAGAATGAAACGAGTAGCAGGAATAATCGGGGGAGCGATCCTTTTCGGCGCAGTTGCCGGCGCTTCTATGGTAGGTGTCAATGTTGCCGCTCAGAGAGCAGGTATAGCATATCAGCAGACTGCAAACGTAATAGCTGAAACAAAGCCACAGCAGGAGACAGCCGCAGCACAGCCTGAGAACACTGCCCCTGCCGACAACAGCAGCACCGGCAGCAACACTACAGTCATAAAATCAGCTGCAGGTTCAAACATCTCCGGCAGCGTGACAGATGTAGTCAAAAACACCATGCCGTCAGTTGTTTCCATAACAAATATGGTGAAGTACCGTCAGAACGGTTTCTCTATTTTCGGAGATTTCCAGAGCTATGAGACAGAGATCCCGGCCAGCGGTTCCGGTGTGATCATCGGTAAGAATGATACAGAGCTTCTCATAGTTACAAACAACCATGTAATCACATCTTCAGAGTCTCTTTCTGTGACCTTCGTGGATGACGAAACTCTAGAGGCAGAGATCAAGGGAACCGATGTCTCAGCAGATATCGCGCTTCTTTCAATCAAGCTTGAGAACATCCCGACCAAGACTATGGAGGCTATCTCCATCGCCACATTCGGTGACAGCGACGCAGCAGAGATCGGAGAACAGGTAGTTGCCATCGGTAATGCTCTCGGCTATGGACAGTCAGTGACCACAGGTATCATCTCTGCGAAGGACAGAGACATCGCTACAAACAAGGGGTCAAGGACCGGTCTTATCCAGACAGATGCAGCTATCAATCCCGGCAACTCCGGCGGCGCACTTCTCAATATGAAGGGAGAGGTCATCGGTATCAATGTTGCGAAGTCCGCTTCAACAGATATCGAGGGAATGTGCTATTCGATTCCTTCTTCTGTAGCCAAGAGGGTAGTGGAAAAGCTTTCCAAGCTTGAGACCCGTGCAGAGGTTTCCAAGGAAGAGCGCGGTTATCTCGGTGTATCTGTAAAAACCATCGACGAGCAGACAGCAGCAAGCTTTGATATGCCTCAAGGTATATTCGTTTACAAGCATACAGAGGGTTCCGATGCAAAGAATGAAGATCTTCACGAGAAGGACATCATAACCGCCATCGAAGATCAGAGTGTAACTAACTTCAACGAGCTCGCAGATATTCTTTCCAGATATAAAGCCGGAGAGAAGGTTCGCCTGACAGTTCAGCGTCCAAACGGCGACAAGTATGATGAGCTTAATGTAGAGGTTATTCTCGGAACAGCCGAGACATCATCTACTATAAAGGACGATTCCAATTCATCCGGTGCTTCCGGCGGAAAGAATGACCCGTTCTCAAGAGATTACAACCCTGACGGACAGAACGGAAACAACGGAAACAATGGTAACGGTGATTCCGGAAACAACGGCTCGGATGGTCAGAAGAGTGGAGACGGAAGCATTAGCGCAGACGACATCATGAAGGCTTTCCAGGATTTTATAAACCAGTATCAGAGATGATCCTGATTTATCCGACCGATATCGACTTTTGACTCAAGTCATATCATAAGCCTATCTTTTTAGATAAGGCACCGGATGCCGGCAAATCAGAACGCCTTTGAATCGATTATATTGACAGGCGCAGCGGTAAAACTCCGCTGCGTCTTTTTTGTCCGCTTTTTCTTATTATTGACTCATAGTGGCTTAAATATTACAATAATTGGCATGTAAGCCTGCGGAGAGACGCGCAATTCTTGGCGAATATGGTCATTTCATGCACCTTTTATACAGAAAAGCCTGTTTCAGGAACGGATAGCATGAAGGCTCCCAAAGGCAAAGGAGAAAGTTATGAAGATTTTCAATACAATGTCTCGAATGAAGGAAGAGTTTCAGCCGATCGAACCCGGAAAGATCCGTATGTATGTATGCGGACCTACTGTTTACAATTTCATCCATATCGGCAACGCTCGTCCTATGATCGTTTTTGATACATTCAGAAGATACATGGAGTATCAGGGCTACAAGGTCACCTACGTTTCAAACTACACAGACGTAGATGATAAGATCATAAAGGAGTCCATCGAAGAGGGTGTTCCATGCTCTGATATCACAAAGAGGTTCATCTCAGAAGTTGAGAAGGATATGGCAGACCTCAACATCGAGGAAGCTGTTCATCCAAAGGCAACAGAAGAGATCCAGGGCATGATCGACCTTATCAAGGATCTGGTTGACAGAGATGCAGCTTACGTGGCAAAGGACGGTACAGTTTACTTTGACACCACCTCCTTCAAGGACTACGGTGAGCTCAGCCACAAGAACATCGACGAGCTTCAGTCAGGTTTCCGTGACCTGAAGGTTTCAGGAGAGGACGGAAAGAGAACTTCAACAGACTTCGTTCTCTGGAAGCCAAAGAAGGAAGGAGAGCCTTATTGGGAGTCTCCATGGTGCGATGGTCGTCCGGGCTGGCACACAGAGTGCTGTGTCATGGCTCCAAAGTACTGCGGCGGACGTCTCGACATCCATGCAGGCGGCGAGGACCTCATCTTCCCTCATCATGAGAATGAGATCGCCCAGTACGAGATGGCTCACCACGAGAAATTCGCCAACTACTGGATGCACAACGCATTCATCAACATCAACAACCAGAAGATGTCCAAGTCTCTCGGAAACTTCTTCACAGTACGTGACATCACTTCACAGTATGACCCTCGCGTGCTTCGTTTCTACATGTTGAGCGCTCATTACAGAAATCCGCTTAACTTCTCAAGAGACCTTATGGACAGTGCCAAGACTTCACTTGAGCGTATCCAGACAGCCATCGAGCGTCTGAGAGAGCTGAGCGCAAAGGCTGCAGAAACAGAGATGACAGCTGATGAGCAGGAGATGATCAAGTCCGTTGATGCTCAGCAGGAGATGTTCAACCAGAAGATGGATGACGATCTCAACACAGCAGACGCCATCACAGCAGTATTCGAGCTCGTGAAGATCGCCAATGTCTCTGCCACAGAACAGAGCACAAAGGCATTTACAGATTACGTCCTCGAAAAGCTTGAGCTTCTCATGAGCGTACTCGGTATCAGAACAGTAGTAGAAAAGGATGACCTTGACAGTGCTGTTGAAAAGCTCATCGAAGAGCGTCAGGCAGCCCGCAAGGCAAAGGATTTTGCAAAGGCTGACGAAATCCGCGACAAGCTTCTCGAGATGGGTATCGTTCTCAAGGACACCCGCGAAGGCGTTAAGTGGAGCAGAGCGTAAGCCGGTATTTTATGACAGATAATTTTTTTGAACTTTACAAAGAGAAACTGGATCTCAAAGCGGTGGATGTTCAGACAACTTCACCGCTTGTCTTTGCGTACATAGGCGACTGCATCTATGACATGGCAGTACGTGAGTACGTATTGACTCATTTTCCCGGCAATGTCAATGACATCAACCGTAAGAAAACCGAATTCGTCTGCGCCAGTGCCCAGGCTGAGATCATGGGCTGGCTCATCGGAAACGACATGCTGACAGAGGAAGAGATGTCTGTGTACAGACGCGGAAGGAACCATAAGTCTACTACACACAGTAAGAACAGCTCTATTCAGGATTACCGCAGAGCCACAGGCTTTGAAGCATTGATCGGATACCTGTATCTGACGGGGCAGTACGAGAGAGTACTGGAGATCGAAGCTGCAGGAATTAAACATTTGCAGGAATTAAACAAGTAAGAGGTAAAAATGAGAGACGAACAATTTACCATAATCGGAAGAAATCCCGTCATTGAAGCTTTCCGTGCAGGCAAAGCTGTTGACAGGCTGTTCCTCCAGGACGGTATACATGACGGTCCTGTATCGACCATCATAAGAGAAGCAAAGAAAGCCGGAATCAAGCCGGAATTCGTAAAAAAAGAGAGACTTGATGAGATAGCGGGACAGGGTTCTCATCAGGGCGTTATAGCGTACCTCGCAGCGTTCCACTACAGCAGTGTAGAGGAAATCCTGGAGTATGCCCGTTCAAAGAACGAGAGTCCTTTTATCTTCATACTTGACGGTATAGAAGACCCGCATAACCTTGGTGCCATGATACGTACAGCAAATCTCGCAGGCGCTCATGGCGTTGTCATTCGCGAAAGACGTGCAGTAGGTCTCACATCAACTGTTGCGAAGACTTCTGCCGGAGCTCTCGAGCATACAAGAGTCGCAAAGGTAACAAACATCGGACAGACCATCGAAGAACTCAAAAAGGAAGGTCTCTGGTTCGTATGTGCCGATATGGGCGGAGAAAGCATGTATCGCCTCAATCTTAAGGGCGCAATCGGTCTCGTTATAGGAAACGAAGGCGAGGGAGTTTCACGTCTCGTAAAGGAGAAGTGTGATATGGTGGCATCCATCCCTATGTTCGGAGACATTGATTCTCTCAATGCTTCCGTTGCCTGCGGTGTCCTCGCGTATGAAATCGTAAGACAGAGACTGAATTAAGTTTTTTTATCAGAAAACAGTATTTTATAGCAAACATGAAAGCCGGGCATGTCGTCCGGCTTTTCTTTTTTTTAAAAAAGTCGTATCCTTATACCTAACGCTGATCAGGATACCTTTTTAACTCATTTTCCTGATGCATATAAGGTCATTTACATGATATGTATAAATAAATTTGTGGGGCAAATATAAACTCGAGTGAACTCTATTCGTGCATGACCCATGGAGGTAATAATGAATCAAATCATGGAAGAAAAATCTGAAAAGACTGAATTTCTTGAATGCGAGAAGATCTGGGTCTTCTGGGCTCTTATTTTCGTCGGAGGATTTTATGGTGCATATACCTACAGTCTGAGGGGAGGTGTTTTCTGTAATGCTCAGACCGCAAACATCGTACTCTTCAGCATGCATCTCGGCAACGGAGAGTGGCGTCAGGCTGCCTATTACCTGATTCCTTTCTCTGCATATCTTGGAGGAACTGTTATTTCTGAGGTTCTCGCAAAGGAGATAAAAAAATATCATTTCCTTCGCTGGGACACCATCCTTGTGGGCATAGAACTTATTGCCGTAATTTTGTTAGGACTTATGCCTGCATCCTGGCCGGACCAGATCTGCCAGGTGACTCTTAATTTCATCTGCGCCATGCAGTTCAACACCTTCAGACAGGCTGAGGGAATAGGTATGGCAACGACCTTCTGTACCAACCACTTAAGACAGTTCGGATCGTACATGGTACAGTTCTTACGCAGTAAAAACAGCTCGGTCGGCAGGAAATGCAGGCTCCATGGAAGCATGATGTTCATCTTTGCCACAGGAGTTCTGGCAGGAACATTGGGCTGCAAATTCATGAGTTATCATTCCATCTGGGGTGCCGGGGTAGTACTTTTCGTTGTATTTATAAAACTGCTTTATGCTGACAGAACCTACGAAAGAGAGCTGCTTGCCGTTACACCCCACGGACACTGATAGCTATGTTCCGGGAAGTTTTTAACCTGCGCACCTTATTCCGTGTAGCAGAGACAGTTTCAACTGACTATGACGATGTTTGATCTGATGATAATCTGAAGGAGAGTTGCCTTATGGAAATTTCAGGAAGAACCAAAATGATCTGCCTTCTCGGCAGCCCTGTTGCCCACAGCCTTTCACCTGCCATGCATAACGAAGGCTTCAAACAACTGAATCTCGATTACAGCTACCTCGCTTTCGACATCAAAGAGGGGGAGCTTCAGGGTGTTCTGGACAGCTTCAAGCGAATGGGTGTGAGAGGTTTCAACCTGACCATGCCTTTGAAAACAGAGATGGTGAGTCTCTGCGATAAAATGAGCACCGCTGCGGAGATCGCCGGAACCGTAAACACTGTTGTCATAGAAGAGGACGGAACTGTGACAGGACACACCACTGACGGTATAGGATTTACCGAGTCAGCACGTCAGTCCGGTGTGGATTTCGCAGGAAAGAAAGTTACACTGCTTGGAACAGGAGGAGCAGGTATCGCCATACTTGTTCAGCTCGCCCTTGACGGAGCAGGAGAGGTCACTGTGTTCGAACGCGCAGGCAGCCGCTTTAAGGACCGTACCGCAAAGGTTGTCAGCGAACTGAATTCCCGTACTTCATGCAGAGTAAATGTCCTTGACTATGATGATTCAAGTCTCAAAAAGGAGATCTCAGAGTCAGCACTTCTTATTAACGCTACTAATGTCGGCATGGCACCAAATACAGAGGGTAATCTCATAAAGGACGCCTCATGGCTCACTGAGAGAGCGCCCGGTATCACTGAGCCCCTCGCCGTTTCGGATGTGATCTATAATCCAAGGAAGACAAAGCTTCTTGAAATGGCAGAAGAGTGCGGTCTCAATGCTTTTAACGGCATGTATATGCTCCTCTATCAGGGGGCTGCCGCTTTCGAACTCTGGACAGGACAGAAGATGCCGGTGGAGATAGTGAAAGAGAAGTATTTTAAGATTTGATATTGACGTCATGATCTGATATAGAATCTTTCCGCGCATTAATATCAATATATAACAAAATTACGGTACGTTCATTTATAGGATAATTATGAATATAAAGTGTAAAAAGAATATTTCACGAATAACCGCATACTGCATTGGCATGATTGTCCTTGCCATGGGACTCACGCTGAATGCCCAAACACATCTGGGAGTAGCGCCCGTGATGTCGATGCCCTACAGTCTTTCAGTTATACTTGGTAAAGACTATGGAAATGTGACTTTGATCATATATGTGATATTTGTGTTCATTGAGATCCTGATACATCTCTATTTAAAGCAGCATCGGGATATCATAGTTGATCTTTTTCAGATAGCCTTCAGTCTTGTTTTCACAAGATTTTTAAATATCTTTAAGGATATATGCCCGGATTTCCTTACTGATCTCGGCGGTTCAGTCTGGGGCAGTATGCCAAGCCGCATCCTGTTTCTCGGCTTAGGCATAGTTCTCACAGGTGTAGGGGCAGCAATGATGCTCAATGCAAGAATCATCCCAAATCCTGCAGACGGCATGGTACAGGCGTTTTCCGACCTTACAAAAAGGGATATAGGTCTTGTAAAGAACTGTCTGGATGCGGTATGCGTTTCCATTACCTGTGTGATGAGCTTCTTGCTTTCAGGAAGTCTCGTTGGCATCGGGATAGGAACATTATTGTCACTTATAGGAGTAGGGCGAGTTATCGCAACCTACAACCGCCTGGTTCTTTCGCCCCTGCCGGTGAAGAAGTAATAATCCCTTGTCCTTCAAAACAAAAATTCCATTTGACTTTATGCTGTTCATATGGTAACTTTAATAAGTTCTCACTGAGAGAATATTGCTGGTATAGCACAGTCGGTAGTGCGTCGCATTGGTAGTGCGGAGGTCACCGGTCCGATTCCGGTTACCAGCTTTTTTTATTTCTGTATTTTCAATATGTTTTAGGTCACAAAATGACGTTTTTCCGTCAGTTGTGGCCTTTTTTGTTTCCGGAAAATCCTGCTACGGAATATCCACGGAATAATTCCATAGAAGTTACGGAACAATTCCGTAGGTGATTTTGGGGAAAAATTGTGGAAAGGAATTTTAACCAAATCTGTAATTTAAATACCAATTGGATTTTGTATGAGCCTGTTGTAAAATTTTGATTGTAATTATTTAATTTAAAAACAAACAAGAAAAAATATTCCAGGATCTATGAAGGAAAAAAATGTTTAACATAGTAAAACTGCTTGGCGGAAAAAAGATAATTCTGATGTGATGCTATATGGAAGTAAAGAACTGACAAGACAGACATTTATGTTTGGAGCCATGGCATCCGTATTTTTTGTTATATGGCTCATTATGTACAAGATGTCAGAAAGCATTGAATATAATGAAGAAGCAGCTGAAAATGTGCTTATAGCGGGAGTTTTAGGAACGATACTATCAGCGATAGCCACTGTGATCACGACCATTGCCTTTAATTACGAAAAAATAAAAGGAGGAGACAGGCTCTATACAGCAACAGTAATGCTTACAACAGCGTTATTTTTCCTTGCATTTTGTATAGTGCTCAGTGTTATGGCCAGAAAGGAAACCAAAAGATTGGCAGGAAAAAATTCAACTTAGTACTTGATTAGTTTTCGATTCTGTGTATACTTATGTTATACAGTTAAATAGTGCACAACTTAATTGTGCTGTTGATCTGTTGGAAGGCAATTACAGCCCTGTAATATCAGTAATGGTTTAAGTATTAACGGAGGTATTAAATATGGAATACAAGTTCACAAAGGATAATTTTCAGAAGGAAGTTTTAGAGAGCGACATTCCTGTACTGGTTGATTTCTACGCAGACTGGTGCGGACCATGCAAGATGATGTTCCCTGTAGTAGAGGCACTTGCAGAGCAGTATGACGGAAAGATCAAGGTCGGTAAGGTAAATTCCGACGAAGAGATGGATCTCGCAACATCTTTCCAGGTACGCAGCATTCCATCATTCTTCCTGATCAAGGATGGTAAAGTAGTAGAAAACATTGTTGGCGCTATTTCAAAGGAAGCTCTCGAAGAGAAGCTTAACAAGCTCATCTGAGCCACCATTAACTTTTGAATTTTACAAGTATAAGCTGCCTGTGATCACCCCCCATAGGCAGTTTTTTTATTGCGATTCATCCTGTTTATCAGGAGTATACGCGGACTGATTTCCCATACACTCCAGTGTGTGGAGAAGTCCGAAATCAACCATAAAATCACTTTATTCAGGAGAGTACAATGGCATCAAAAAATGTAGCATCAGTCTCAAAGGACATATGTGTTGCCTGCGGCGCATGCACCAAAGTATGTCCGAGACAGGCGATATCCGTAATAAACGGATGCTTTTCCTTTGTTAACGAAGACCTGTGCGTCGGTTGTGGCAAATGCGCCAAAACATGCCCGGCGGACTGCATACTTATAAAGGAGAGAGCATCATGAAGAAACAATGGTATGATTATCTTTGGATATGGTCCATAGTGTATTTCGCACTTGGATTTTTCAACATTCTTTTCGCATGGCTGGGCATGATAGACTTTATGCTGCCACTCATTTTCGCTATCTTCGGCGGAAACAAATTTTTCTGCAACAACATGTGCGGAAGAGGACAGCTTTTAAACAAAATCGGCACTGATCTGAAGTGTTCACGCAACCGTAAGACCCCAAAGTGGATGGTCTCAAAATGGTTCCGCTACGGCTTCCTCATCTTTTTCCTGACAATGTTCGGTAATATCGTCTTCCAGACATGGCTGGTGGCATCCGGCGCAGAAAATCTCCGTGAGGTCATCAAGCTTTTCTGGACCTTCAAAGTACCTTGGGGCTGGACCTACACTCAGGGCATGACCTATGACTGGATAGCCCAGTTCAGCTTCGGATTTTACAGTCTGATGCTTACATCGACTCTCATAGGAATCATCGTAATGCTCCTTTTCAAGCCAAGAAGCTGGTGTACATTCTGTCCTATGGGAACAATGACTCAGTCCATCTGCAAAATAAAGAATCATTGAGAGCATACATATAACAAAAATACGGTAGCTGTGATCCCCACAGTTACCGTATTTTTGTTATATGTTAACTTCCTTTCTACATGCTTTTCCCTCATCAGTCACCTAAAATGTATATTGGGTTCTTGATTCCGATTTCACATAGATATGGTGTCAAGAACTTCTGATTTATCTTTTATCTAACTTTTATATGCTCGCCATATATAATTTTTATAGCGCAAATCTTACGAAAATCTTGCAAAAGTCCTTGCAATACTCTATACTAAATTTAAGCAAAATTCTACGATAAGTAGGAGGTAGGGACCAATGAAACCTACAGCAATATAGAGGTAAGTGACCAATACAATGGCTTACCTCTTTTTTGTTGTATATAAGAAAATCCCGGGAGGCAATTATGAAACTGATAAAAGGCGGCAGAGTCATTGATCCTGCAAACAATATTGACTGTATTACCGACATCGTCATCGACGATTCAGGAAAGATCAAAAGCGTCGGAGCTTCGGATCCGGAAGCATCCTACGAAGAGGTGATAGACGCAAATGGAAAGGTGGTAGCTCCCGGTTTTGTGGATGTCCACGTCCACTTCCGCGACCCGGGGTTAACCTACAAAGAAGACATCCAGACCGGTGCTGCAGCAGCTGCTGCCGGAGGCTACACAACAGTCATCTGTATGGCAAATACAAAACCACCCGTTGATTCTGTCGAAATTCTTACGGAGCTCGTAAAAAGAGAGAAGCAGCTTCCTATCCATGTACTTCAGACTGCCAATGTCACTATGGGCATGCAGGGCAGAGAACTTACTGATATGGATGCGCTGCTTTCTGCAGGCGCAGTGGGATTCACCGATGACGGCGTGCCTATTGCCGACGAAAAGCTCATGGTGGAAGCATTGGCAAAATGCAAAGAACTGGACGTTCCCATCTCACTTCACGAGGAGGATCCGGTTCTTATGAAGAGCGCCGGCGTGAACAAAGGTACAGTCTCCGACAGGCTGGGTCTGGGAGGTGCTCCGGATGAAGCAGAGTATGTTCTCGCAGCGAGAGACGTGATGCTCAACAGAAAGATAGGGGCGAAGCTCGACATACAGCACATATCAAGCGGAGTTACAGTAGACGTTCTCAGGGCTGCAAAAAAGATGGGCATAAAGGTCTATGGCGAGGTAACTCCCCAGCATCTTGCGGCAACTGAAGAGCTGGTTCTGGAAAGAGGCTCTCTTGCCAGGGTGAACCCTCCACTCAGAACAGAAGAGGACCGTCAGGCTCTGATCCGCGGACTCGCAGACGGAACCATCGACATGATAGCAACTGACCATGCACCTCACAGCATCGAAGAAAAGTCAAAGCCCATAGCAGAGGCTCCAAGCGGAATGATAGGCCTGGAGACCGCTCTCGGACTCGTAATCACTCACACGGTACGAACCGGACAGCTTTCCCTTTCTCAGATCATAAAGGCTCTTACCATAAATCCGGCAATGCTTTATAAGCTTAATGCAGGCACCCTCTCGGAAGGTGCTACTGCCGATATGGTCATTTTCGACCCTGAAGAGCAGTGGACCGTACCCGAAAAGTTCGCTTCGAAAGCCACAAATTCTCCTTTCATCGGGATGAGTCTGTACGGAAAGATAAAAACCACGATCTGCCGCGGAATTATAGTGTACGAAGATACTGCGAACTGAATCATCTGCAACGGAATTATAGTGCACGAAGATACTGCGAACTGAATCATATACAGCTAAATCATTTGAGACCATGCGCATATGCATGGTCTCAAATAAACTCAAAATCTTTTTCATTTTGTGCTAATACTCCGAATCCCTCTGTCGATATACTTAATGCAAAGTAAAATATTTGTAATTTTTTTAAACAAATCGCAATGTTTTACTTAATTTGTGACACTATTGTGACATTTATGTTGCTATACTTAAGTCACAAAAGAAAAACAAAAATTGATGTGACCAATCCAATGGCATCGATTACAGTAAGAATCCCTCAAGTTTGTCCTCCCTATATCTTAAGCTTGAGGGGTTTTTATTATGTGCTATACTTAAATCATTAACTTGTTCGTGAGAATAGTATATTGTAAGGAGATTAGAGACTGCTGGTATATTTTTTATTCAGGGTCTCTCTTTGTTATTTATGGCACGTGATTTCTATATTTATATCCACCAGTTCAATTTTTTCTCTGTCACCCTGAGGCTTATACTGGCCTTATTTCTGGGTGCCTTTATCGGCATGGAACGAACACGCACCAGAAATGCCGCCGGCATGCGCACGCACATGATAGTCTGCATCGGCGCAGCACTCACCATGCTCCTGAGTCAGTATGAAATTTTTATGATGTACTCACACTGGACAGATATCATAAACACATACTCCATAAAGCTTGATGTATCCAGATATTCCGCCCAGGTCATAAACGGAATCGGTTTCCTGAGCGCCGGTACAATTATCGTCAACAAAAAGCAGAAGGTCCGTGGACTCACCACTGCAGCCAGTCTCTGGGCTTCCGGCTGTACAGGTATAGTGATAGGTGCCGGATTCTACGAGTGTGTGCTTTTCGCTTTCCTCATGATCCTCATATGCAATGTCTTTTTCGGGACCATCTCACGAAGTATCATTTCCAACTCAAGAAATATCAATATATTCATAGAGTATTCCTACGGAACGGATCTAAAACAGATCCTTCTCTATATTAAACGTCTGGGTATAAAGATATATGATGTAGATGTGGACAGGGGACAGCCGAAGACCGGTATCAATCCGAGCGCAGTCCTTCTCATGCAGCTCCCCAAAAGGATGAACCACACAGATATCATCAAAAAGCTTTCAGAGCTTGACTGCATTTCCATGATTGATGAGGTATAGAACTATGATCAATGAGTTATATTATTTTCGAGATATAAATTTTACATCCGTGTTTTTCCGAATGTTTCTGGCGGTCATCTGCAGCGGGATCATAGGCATTGAACGCGAATACAAACGCCGTCCTGCAGGTTTCCGTACCCACATACTGATCTGCCTTGGCGCCTGCATAACAAGCCTTACAGGACAATATCTCTCCATAAATCTCCACTACAGTACGGATATGTCCCGTCTCGGTGCCCAGGTGGTGGCGGGTATAGGTTTTATCGGTGCCGGTGCCATCATCATGACCCCGAAAAATCAGGTTCGCGGACTCACCACATCAGCAGGACTCTGGACCTGTGCCATCATAGGTCTCTGCTTCGGAGGCGGCTTCTATGAGGGCGGTATACTGGCAACCATTCTTATACTCCTGTCGGAGCTAGTCTTCTCAAGACTGGAATACTGGCTCACCAAACGGATGCCAAAAAAGATCATTTACATAGAGTATTCCTCGGATACCATCCTTGACAAAGTCTTCTCCATGCTGAGAGAGAAGGGGATAGGTATCGAGAGCATCCAACTCAGCCGAGGCGAGAACACAGGTGACTTTTCTCTGCGTTCCGCTGTTATCTATCTGGAATCTCACAGCATAAAAGTTGATAATGCTCAATTTGATTCCCTCTTTCAGGATTTCGAAAATATGGAGGGAATAGAGACTTTGGAAATCATTTAACTCGATTCTTGGAAGAACAGTTTAAATAAGCTATCATATGACTTGTGGCAGATTATGCAGGTCATTTACGACCATATAGAAGTTTTTTTTAATCTTTAAACTGTTTTATGTTGTATTGCCTTTCTTCAGGTGCTAAAATAGGTTCATAAATATTTTGCCGTAGAGAGTAGAGAGTATGGCAGTGAGCAGTTTATACAGGCTGCTTACTTGCGTATACTCTCTTTTTTTGTGCGTAAATTCGGATACGTTCAGTTCAAGCAGCGAAAAATTTACATGTTGAGGAATCATCTATGCAAAGAAAAGAATTCATCGAACAAATTGAAAACAATCCGATCATCGCAGCCATCAAGGATGACGCCGGACTTGAAAAGTGTCTGGAAACAGACATTGGCGTCATATTCGTTCTCTATGGTGATGTCTGCAGCATCCCGAAGATCGTGGATCGCATCAAGAATGCAGGAAAGACCGTGGTCATCCATGTTGACCTGATAAACGGACTTTCTTCAAAAGAAGTTTCTCTTGATTTCATCAGAAACTACACTGCGGCAGACGGTATCATCACCACAAAGCCAAACCTCATAAAGCATGCCAAGGAGCTGGGGCTCAACACCATACTGAGATTTTTCATGCTGGACAGTATAGCTCTTCAGAACGTGGAAAAACAGAGCCATGCAGATGTACAGCCCGACATCATCGAAGTACTTCCGGGCATACTGCTTCCCGAATTTTTCGAGAAGATAAGAAAGATATCGAGAGTTCGCCTTATGGCCAGCGGACTCATCACCAACAAGACAGAGGTGCTAAACGCCCTGAACAACGGCGTTATTTCGATATCAACCACAAATCAGTCTATCTGGGAAATGTAAAGCGGCCCACTCTATGAAAGCCCTTCACGATTTTTCACCGGTGATATCTCAGTACAGCTTCATCTCATAAAGAAAATATCGAAGCACTGACGGAAGAGTCCGGAATATGCAAATACTATATAAAAAGAACACTAACTAAATTATCAACTATCCGAGAACAGGAGGACATCTAGGATATGGCTAAATATGTAATGGCATTGGATGCGGGAACAACCAGTAACCGCTGCATACTTTTCGACAAGGCAGGAAATATCTGCTCAGTAGTACAGAAGGAATTCACACAGTTCTTCCCACAGCCGGGCTGGGTAGAGCACGACGCCACAGAGATATGGCAGTCACAGTTATCGGTTGCCCGTCAGGCGATGCAGAAGATAGGCGCTACCTTCGAAGACATCGTTTCAATCGGAATCACAAATCAGCGAGAGACCACCATCGTATGGGACAAGATAACAGGTCAGCCTGTATGCCACGCCATCGTATGGCAGTGCAGAAGAACAGCTGAAGAAGCCGAGAAGTTAAAGGCAGAAGGTCTTGAGGAAACATTCCAGAAAAAGACCGGTCTCATCATAGATCCTTATTTTTCAGCCACCAAGCTCCAGTGGATCCTCAGCCACATGCCGAACGCTCAGGAGCGTGCAGAAAAGGGCGAACTTCTTTTCGGAACCGTAGACAGCTGGCTTATATGGAAGCTCACAAAGGGCAGAGTTCATGTGACCGATTATTCCAATGCTTCCAGAACCATGCTTTTCAATATAAATACACTTGAGTGGGATGAGGATATCCTGAAGAAGCTGAACATTCCTAAATGTATGCTTCCTGAAGTCAAGCCATCAAGCTATATCTACGGCGAATCCGATCCGGAATTCTTCGGAGGTCCTATCAAGATCGCCGGAGCAGGCGGAGATCAGCAGTGCGCACTTTTCGGTCAGACCTGTTTCGAACCCGGAGAAGCCAAGAACACCTACGGTACAGGCTGCTTCATGCTGATGAACACAGGAGAAAAGCCGGTTTTCTCAAGTAACGGTCTTCTCACCACCATAGCATGGGGACTGGACGGTAAAGTAAATTACGCACTGGAAGGTTCCGTATATGTGGCTGGTGCCGCTATACAGTGGCTTCGTGATGAACTTCGTGTCATCGATAGCTCCTCGGATTCCGAGTACTTCGCAACGAGAGTCAAGAACACCAACGGCTGCTATGTGGTTCCTGCATTCACAGGACTCGGCGCACCTTACTGGGATCCGTTCGCGAGAGGAGTCATCACAGGACTTACTAGAGGCGTAAACAAGTACCACATCATCAGAGCAACACTTGAGTCTCTGGCATTCCAGACAAACGACGTTCTTCGAGCCATGGAAAAGGATTCTGACATTCACCTCACATCACTTAAGGTTGACGGCGGAGCCTGCAAGAACAACTTCCTCATGCAGTTCCAGTCAGATATCATCAACGCTCCTGTACACAGACCAAAGTGCGTTGAGACAACAGCCATGGGTGCGGCGTACCTCGCAGGTCTTGCAACAGGCTTCTGGGAGAGCAAGGAAGATGTCAAAAAGAATTGGCAGATAGACAGAGAGTTCAATTCCGATATGAGGGATGTGGACAGAGAAAAAGAGATCCGCGGATGGAATCAGGCAGTGAAGTCCACCTTCGGATGGGACAGAGAAAATTGTTGAGTTAGACAGCCCTTTGCAAAGCAAAATATTATGGGCATAAGTTCTTAAAAGGGAGGATAGAATATGACTTATGATGTAATCGTTATCGGTGCCGGCGTAACCGGCGCGGCTGTGGCGAGAGAGCTTTCCCGCTATCAGACCGAAGTATGCGTACTTGAAAAAGAAGAAGATGTATGCTGCGGAACCTCCAAGGCAAACAGTGCCATCATCCATGCAGGATATGACTGTGAGCCTGGCTCCAATATGGCAAAGATGAATGTCCGCGGAAACGAGATGATGGACCAGTTATGCAAGGATCTGGACATTCCTTTCAAGAGAAACGGTTCCCTCGTTGTATGCATCCACGAGGAGCTGCTTCCGGGACTTAAGGATCTCTATGACAGAGGCGTGAAGAACGGTGTTCCGGGCATGAAGCTTCTTTCAAGAGAAGAGGCTCTCGAGATGGAGCCGAACATCTCCGATGATGTGAAGGGCGCTCTTTACGCAGAAACAGCCGGTATCATATGTCCTTTCAAGCTGAACATCGCCATGGCTGAGAACGCCAATGTCAACGGCGTAGACTTCCGTTTCAACACCCGTGTTGAGAAGCTCGAGAGAAAGGAAGACGGTCTCTGGCATATCCGCACCAACAACGGCGAGTACACAGCAAAATATGTTGTCAATGCTGCCGGCGTTTACGCAGATGTGTTCCACAACATGGTAAGCTCCGAAAAGATCAATATCATCGAGCGCCGCGGAGAGTATTATCTCCTGGACAGAACAGTCGGCGATCACGTAAGTCATACCATATTCCCGCAGCCTACCAAGTACGGTAAGGGAATCCTCGTAGCACCTACAGTACACGGTAACCTTCTGGTAGGTCCTACAGCTATAGATCAGGAAGACAAGGATGCCACAAATACTACACAGTTCGGTCTCAATGAGATCTCAGCAAAGGCTTCCGAGAACGTAAAGAACCTGCCTTTAAGATCAGTTATCACATCCTTCTCAGGACTTCGTGCCCATGAAGATCATCACGAGTTCATCCTCGGAGAAGTCAAGGATGCACCGGGCTTTATCGACTGTGCAGGTATCGAGTCTCCTGGACTCACAAGCTCACCTGCCATCGGAGAGTACATCGCAGATCTCCTTCGTGACAAGATGGGGCTCACAAAGAAGGAAAACTGGATAGGCACAAGAAAAGATATCCTCGATCCAAAGAAGCTCACACTTGAAGAGAGAAACGAGCTCATCAAAAAGGAACCTGCCTACGGACAGATCATCTGCAGATGCGAGTCAGTTACAGAGGGTGAGATACTTGATGCGATCCACAGACCTCTCGGTGCCCGTTCTCTTGACGGCGTAAAGAGAAGGACCCGTGCCGGCATGGGACGCTGCCAGTCAGGCTTCTGCAGCCCTCGTGTCATGGATATCCTTTCCAGAGAGCTGGGACTTCCGCTCACAGAGATCACAAAGAGCGGCGGAAAATCAAACATTGTTCTTGAACACTCCAAGGAGGTAGCAGAATGAATACAATTGACATCGTAATAGTAGGCGGCGGCCCCGCAGGTCTTGCCGCAGCAGTAGCCGCAAAGAATGCAGGCTGCGACAGCATTCTGATCCTTGAAAGAGACTCAGAGCTCGGAGGAATCCTCAATCAGTGCATACATAACGGTTTCGGTCTCCACACCTTCAAGGAGGAGCTCACAGGTCCCGAGTACGCAGGACGTTTCATAACACAGGCGCTTGAGCTGGGAATCGAATACAAGTTAAATACCATGGTCATGGACATATCACCTGAAAAGGTCATCACCGCCATGAACAAGGAAGACGGTATGTTCCAGATCCAGGCGAAGTCAGTTATCCTCGCCATGGGCTGCCGCGAGCGTCCGAGAGGAGCTCTCAATATCCCTGGCTACAGACCTGCAGGAATCTTCTCGGCAGGTACCGCTCAGAGACTTGTTAACATCGAGGGATATATGCCTGGAAGAGAGGTCGTAATACTCGGTTCCGGAGACATTGGCCTCATCATGGCAAGACGTATGACACTGGAAGGCGCAAAGGTAAAGGTAGTGGCAGAGCTCATGCCTTACTCCGGCGGTCTCAAGAGAAACATCGTTCAGTGTCTTGACGATTACGGCATTCCTCTCAAGCTTTCACACACAGTTATAGATATCGAGGGAAGAGAGCACATCACTGCAGTTACCATCGCTGAGGTGGGTCCTGACAGAAAGCCGGTTCCGGGAACAGAAGAGCGCTACACCTGCGACACACTTCTTCTTTCCTGCGGTCTCATTCCTGAGAATGAGCTTTCACAGTCAGCAGGTGTTGAGATGAGCCGCATCACTTCTGGTCCTGTTGTTAATGAGAGTCTGGAGACAAACATCCCGGGTGTTTTCGCCTGTGGTAATGTTCTCCACGTTCATGATCTCGTTGACTATGTTTCTGAAGAGGCAGGCCGTGCAGGTCTCAATGCCGTTAAATATGTGAACGGACTTCTCGACAGCAACGCTTCAGGTAAAATAATCAAGCTCGCTGCAACAGACGGTGCAAGATATACAGTTCCTTCAACCATCGATCCGGGCCGTATGGATGATAACCTCACAGTTCGTTTCAGAGTCGGTGATGTTTACAAGGATTCCTATGTAAGCGTCTACTACGGTGAGGAGCGTGTTCAGCACAGAAAGCGTCAGATCCTCGCGCCGGGCGAAATGGAACAGGTAATCGTTAAGAAGGAAGATCTATTGGCAAGACCTGATATGGACAGCATAACCATTAAGATAGAAAAAGAGTAAAACAGAGGGGATTTGGAATCATCCTTAATTTATGTAAATTCCTGAGGCTTGTTTTTAAGTTTTGATCCGGAAAGCAAGCAAGAACAGAGTTATAGATAGTTATAATAGTTCCAGAATTTTCGGAAGGAGAATAATCATATGGAACAGAGACATTTAACATGTATCGGCTGTCCGATGGGCTGCCAGGTAACAGTCGAGATGGAAAAGGGCGAGGTCGTATCCGTTTCCGGAAACACCTGTAAGAGAGGTGATATATACGCAAGAAAAGAGGTCACTGATCCTACCAGAATCGTGACCTCAACCATAGCTGTAAAGGACGGCGACAAGGAGCGTGTTTCCTGTAAGACCGCCAGCGATATCCCAAAGGACAAGATTTTTTCCGTTATGCATGACATAAATCATGCAGTATGCAAGGCTCCGATAAACATCGGAGATATACTTATCGAGAACGTGGCTGATACAGGAGTTTCTGTAATTGCCACAAGAAATATCTCAATCGCAGGATAAAACTATATTTAAACAGAGCCGAAACCAGCCCAGTCCCGGTTTCGGCTCTTTCTCTTTAATATCTCACAGTTTTTCAATTGATCCCAGCATAGAATCTGCACCGTTCTTACTGTAGTTCGAAGTGCTGATGAATAGGAAATAATCCTTTTCTCCAACATATAAGCTCTTTCCGCAAAATGTTGTTTCTCCCTTTACAGTCTGTATGGACATAACCTTATGTTTGTCTCCGGCAACAGTTTCTTTTTTTATGTTTATATCCTTAACTGTATAGCCGGTATCTTTATAAAACTGCCTGTAATAATTCTGCATATCATCACCAAAAAGATAATCGTCTATAGAAGCCGGATCATCGTACTTCAATACTCTTAATTCAAAAATCTCTTTAGCATCATTCATTGCATAGGCCGCAACAAATGAATTGTTTGAATTGATTACCTTCATGATCTCATCATAATCATCCATAACATCCGTTGTGACTCCATTCATTTCGGCAAGTTCCTCAGAGTCTGCAAACTTGTATCCGTCAGGAAGAGTTACTTTATATCCAACATACTCATTTATATAGACGTTCTTCTTTACAGTACCAACAATATTCTCAGATGAAGCCGTATTGCCGATTTTTTCTATTTTGTCCAAGAATTCATCCGCTGCCGCTTCATCACCAAAAACCGAAACAGTTATGATCATCCAGTACCCGTCTTTTGACAGCATAACTATCTTTTGATGGATATCTACATCATACTCATCAAGAGTCGAATGCAGATAAATGACATTTCGTTTTTCTCCGGCGATATAGGATTTATTGATACTTGAATCACGAAGAGTCATTCCTGCTCCCTGAAGACCTTCTTTTATCTCGTCCCGAACAAGCTCAAAGACTTCCTTCTCACTTGAATACACGGTATCGTCCTTCACCAGGCCGATATTCATATTTCCATAGTCTGTATCACTTTCAGCATATGCGACAGTAATTGTTTCACCATTTCTTATCTTTTTTAGTACCGCATCGCTGTCAGTAATAAAATCAACCGAATATCCATTTTCTTCAGCAAGAGCCTTTGCGCCTGCATAAGAATATCCCTTTGGAAGTGCGACCCTGTAACCTATATATTCATTTTCATAAACATTATCCTTAGTAGTTCCTACATAGGAGCTCGATGAACTATTTTCAGAAGAGCCTTCGGAAATTCCGGTTTTTTTGTTTGTTTTAGCATAGGCCGTCGTAAACGGGAGAGCAGCCAGCAGCATAGTCATAGCCATGATAATGGCGATTCGCTTTTTGAACACTTTTATCATTACTTAATCTCCTTTCCGGCGAGAATTTAAGAAAAAACCACCGCAATCGCAATCCACTTCAATTTATACATCGTCAATCATGCCAAATTATTAAGTCTTAAAGCCTATGCCGCTATATCTATTTTCACCTTTCTCATTTAATGCCATAGTATTATTGTATATTTTTAATGTCTAATTATTAACAATCATTATTTTTATTGTGCACATAGCACAATTTTGTGTTGTTAAAAGCCTCTGTATGAGTTATGATTATCTCATGAAAATATTTTGCGGTTGTGGGAGACAAGAGACGTTCAACTGAAGGGTCATTTGCATAAACAGGTGATTTTTACATTTGACGTTATTTTTTTGCAGTCCTTCCGGATTGTAGGACAAATCTTTTTCTGTATTACATGCTGAAAAGAGCAGATACTTTTGACACTCACGTCATCGCAGACACCACACTGTATTTTTATAGCTGTTAAATGGCGAATCTTCATCTGCAAAGAAGTTTAAACGCGGAAAAGTGAAACAGCGGAAGGGAAATATAATGGTCAAAAATTTCGGTCATAGAGGTTTCTCCGGCGAGTATCCGGAAAACACCAGGCTTGCTTTTCAGAAAGCTATAGAAACTCCGGGGTGCGACGGCATAGAGATGGATGTCCACCTCACAAAGGACGGAAAACCTGTCATCATTCATGACGAACTTCTGGATCGTACATGTGTGAATATGAAGGGATATGTAAAGGACTACACCCTTGATGAACTGAAAAAGGCTGACCTTTCATTCAGATTTGCAGGTCAGATCGAGCCTCAGCAAATCATGACTCTTCGTGAGTATCTGGAGCTCTTTGAGCCGACGAAGCTCATTACCAACATAGAGCTGAAGACCGGCATATTTGTCTATGAAGGCATAGAAAAGAAGGTCTTGGATCTGGTTCGTGAATTTGACATGGTAGACAGGATCATCATTTCATCCTTCAACCACTACAGCGTTATGCGTACGAAGGAGATCTGTCCTGAAATAAAGTGCGGATTCCTTACGGAATCATGGTTACTGAATCCCGGAAAGTATGTGAAGGACGCCGGAGTAGAGTGTTATCATCCTATCTTTTACAGTAATACAAAGGAGATAGTTGAGGGAATCAAAAAAGAGGGTATAGAGATCAACACCTGGACAGTAAACAACGAAGAGGATATCCGTGAGATGATAAATGTAGGAGTGGACACCATCATCGGAAATTTCCCTGACAGGATCTCAGCCATCAGAAAAGAGATGTGCGGATAAGCATTATCAATAAATCATTTTTACAAGGAGGTCATTTATGAGAAAAATGAACAAGGCACTTGCAGTTATCATGGCAGCAGCTATGACTGCAGCAACCATCGCAGGATGCGGCGGATCAAACGCAGGTGGAACAACAGAGGCAGCTAAAACTGAAGCAGCTGCTACAGAAGCAAAGAAAGAAGAGGCTGCAACAACTGCCGCTCAGGCAGAGGCAGCGCCAAGCGACTACCACCTTGAATTAAAATTAAGCCACGTATTCGCACCAAATGAGGCACTTACCAAGAACATGCAGAAGATCGCTGACAACGTAAGAGAGAAGACAAACGGTGCTATCGACATCCAGTGCTTCCCACAGTCACAGCTTCCTGTATATCAGGACGGTGTAGCACAGGTTGCTCAGGGCGCAAACTTCATTTCAGTCGAGGACCCAAGCTACCTTGCAGACTATGTTAAGGATTTCAACGTACTCGCAGGACCTATGCTTGTTACAAGCTATGATCAGTATCAGTACCTTCTCACAACACCTGAAGTACAGGATATGGAAGCTCAGCTCGAGAAGCAGGGCATAAAGATCCTTAACCTCGGATATATCTTCGGTTTCCGTTCCATGATGACAAACAAGGAAATCAAGACTCCTGACGATCTGGTTGGTATGAAGATCCGTACACCTAAGTCAGAGCTCTATGTAAACACCATCAATGCTATGGGCGCTACAGCAACTCCTATGGGATTTGCAGACACTATCTCAGCTGTACAGCAGGGCGTAGTTGACGGTCTCGAGGGTACTATCGACGCTTACGGTTCAAACGGTTCCGCAGAAGTAGCAAAGAAGATGGCTCTTACAAAGCACCTCCTCGGTGTTTGCGGCGCTTACATCAACGTTGACGTTTACAACAGCATTCCTGAAGAGTACAGAACTATCCTTCAGGAGGAGTTCGACAAGGGTGCAGTTCAGATGGTCAAGGAGATCACTGAAAACGAAGCAGCTCAGATGGCAGCTCTCGAGAAGGATCAGGGAATCACATTTAACGAAGTTGATTCTGCTGCATTCCAGGAGAAGATCGCTCCTCTTTACAAGGATATGGAGACAAACAAGGGTGTTACACCTGGTCTCTATGACAAGTTCCAGGAGTACATCAAGAACATGAAATAACTGTGCCAAAGGTCACTCTCCACAACGTGCCTGCACGTTTGTGGAGATGTGACTTTCTATATAGCTTTAAAAACAGGAGATGAGCGCATATGAAAAAATTCATACGACAGAATCCAGAGGAAGCCATTGCAGCCCTCCTGATTGTCATCACGACGGTTTTGGTCCTCACAAATGTATTTTTCCGATATTTTCTGAACAAGGGTATATATTGGAGTGAAGAAGTCGCCACAAACTGCTTTGTATGGGCGATCTTCATCGGAAGTGCCGGAGCATATCGGAATGGTACACAGCTCGGCATCGACATGCTGGTGAACATGCTGCCGAAGACTCTACAGAAGATCGTGAAGATAATCGTTCAGCTGGTGCTTTTCGCCGTAAATGCATATATTCTTTACCTTGCCTGCATTTACGTTGACAAGACCCACAAAATCGCTACATCCGTTCTCGGAATTTCTTCAGCCTGGGTAAGCTCATCCCTTATCGTAGGCTTCGGGCTTACAACTCTTTACACGATCCTTCATCTGGTAAAGATGGTCAAAGATTTCCCGAAAAACACAGAAAAGGAGGTCTAAACGATGTCAGGATTAACCCCGCTTTTTATCGTGTTGATCTTATACTTCACCGGTATTCCCATCGCCTATGCACTGTTCGGCGCGACCCTTACCTATTTTGCATTTGCCAACACAGGATCACCTTCACATCTTATCCTTCAGAAGTTCATCACGAGCTCACAGTCCTTCTCACTTCTTGCCATCCCTTTCTTCGTAATGGCAGGTTCCATTATGAACTATGCCGGAATCAGTAAGAAGCTCATGTCCTTTGCGGACGTACTGACAGGTCATATGCCGGGTGCCCTTGCACAGGTAAACGTACTTCTCAGCATGCTTATGGGAGGTGTTTCCGGTTCAGCCAATGCAGACGCTGCCATGGAAGCGAAGATGCTGGTTCCAGAGATGGAACGCCGTGGCTATGACAGAGGCTTTGCCGCAGCAATCACAGCTGCTTCATCCGCAGTAACACCGGTCATCCCGCCAGGAATCAATCTCATCATTTACGCTCTTATCGCCAATGTCTCCGTCGGAAAGATGTTCATGGCAGGTTACATTCCCGGCATCTTCATGGCACTTTGCCTTATGGTGACAGTACACATCATTTCCAAAAAGAGAGGCTATAAGCCAACGAGAGAGAAGCCAGCCACAGCAAAGGAGATAGGACGGCAGGCTCTCGATTCCATCTGGGCTATATTCTTCCCCTTCGGAATCATCGGCGGCATGCGTATCGGTATCTTCACACCTTCAGAGTGCGGAGCAGTAGCAGTACTTTACTGTATAATCGTTGGTTCATTTATATACAAGGAATTAAAACCTGAGCACATCGCACCTATCCTCAAAGAAACTGTAGAGGGTACGGCAGGTGTAGTTCTCATCATCGTAGCTGCCAATGTTTTCGGCCAGTACATGACATGGGAGGGAATCCCCGGACTTATCTCCAAGGCACTTCTCAGCATTACATCAAACAAGTACCTGATGCTCTTCATCATTAACTGCATACTTCTCATCGTAGGTATGTTCATGGAGGGCGGAGCTGCTATGATCATCCTTGCACCGCTCCTTATTCCTGTAGTTTCAACTATGGGTGTTGACCTCGTTCATTTCGGTCTCATCATCATCGTAAATATCATGATCGGTGGTCTGACACCGCCTTTCGGTTCCATGATGTTCACTGTGTGCAGCATCACAAAGTGCACCATTCCTGAATTTGTAAAGGAAGATATGGCGTTTATCGTGGCACTTCTGGTGGCGCTCTTTATAGTCACATACTTCCCGAACCTTACTTTGTTCATACCGAACCTGCTGTTCTGATCGATGATGTCTGAGATACCGGAACGGGCCGGATCTGAGCAAAGTACCTTATCAATCTGTACCTTCACATTAATTCTTTTCCTTTATAAAGATCCGCGGAATGACCATAAATCATTCCGCGGATCTTTTTCAATCCCGAATCATCTACTCTTTCTATAAAGGATCGACATCAGCCTCAGGCTGCACGTACGGTCATTTTATCAAATCGGATTGAGCCCTCGCTCAAAATATAGTAAAGTATAAGGAGTTGGATTTTATTATTTCCTTTTAAAAGGACGTTTAAGACCCCGATTTTTATATTATCTGCGCATTACTAGAGGTGAACCATGACCCTGGGAAAATACTCTGAAACCTTCAGAAAGAAATATCTTAAGATCAAAAAAATTTCCCGTTCTGACCCGCAAAAATGTATAACTCTTATTTCTGAGATCATGAGAGAAGCAAACGCCGCAAACGAGTATGATGTTCTCGGCGAGCTTTACTACTCCCTTGGTTATGCCTACTTTATTTTGTCAGACACCGACAACTGTACGAGATATTTCAACACAGCCAGTCATTTTTTACTTAGTTACAAGGACTACGACACAGCCTGCCATGTAATCTCCATGCTGGGCGTATCATATATGAATCAGGGAAATCTCGCAAACGCTCTCGAAGCTTATTCCAGGGAGCTGGAGATCGCAGAGCAGCAGAACCTGCCGCTATCCATCTATAAAAGCTATATGCATTTCGCACAGTGCCTTTACTTCAAAAACCTGTATGCAGAATCATTGAAATATTCCCTGAAGGCAGACCTGATAGTAAAGAAGTATCCGGAATTCATCAACCAGACAGATTCACTTCCCATACATTATGCGACTCTCATCATGACCCTCACTGCCCTTAAGCAGTACGATAAGGTCGAATATTACCTGGAGCCTTTTGAAAATATCCTGAAACTGAAGCCCATGTTCAAAAAATCGCCGTATAACTACGTTCCGAAGTTTTTCTATAAGTATTGGACCAATGCTCCAGACGCAGCACTTGTGGAGAAGCAGGCCATAGATAACTGTCTGGAGATAGCAGACCATGCAGGAGAGTACCTCCTGATAATCAACGACTTTTTGAACCGTCTTTCTGAAATAAAGCATTACGACAATATGCTCAAAGTGGCAGACATGTTCGAGGGGATACTTAAGAACACGAACTATTACTGGCATCTGCAGGATATCAGCCGAAAGCGGATAAACTACTACGAAGAGACCGGCAACACAGAAAAGCTTTTGCCTGAGCTTAAGCGCTACTGGAAGTTTCATGATTTTGATGAAAAAGCCAGTGGCAAGATGCTCCTTTCATATTTTGACTCCAAGGAGGAGATCGCAAAGATCAGTAAGGAGAAGAAGAATCTGGAGATAGAAGTCCGCATGGATACCCTTACGGAGATCCCCAACCGACGTGTCATGGAAGAGAAGCTGACAAAATATTTTGAGGCTTCCTACAATCTGAGACCTCTCGGAGTGGAAATGCTTGACTTCGACCATTTCAAGGAGATAAATGACAACTACGGCCACCAGGTAGGAGACATTGTCCTGAAAACACTGGGAAAGGTTCTGAAAAAGCTGATACTTATTCATCAGCAGCACAAGGCTGAAAAGTTCGAGGCTCAAAGTGCCGCTACGAATTCCGTACAGAAGCATTTACAGCTTCTTGAGGATTCGGAGATCATAGTATCCAGGTTCGGCGGAGACGAATTTTTCATTCTGTACTACGGTATGCATCCCGAGGAGATGATCTCATACACAGAGACCATAAAGACTCTCCTTAAGAAATACATAGATTCGACAGGCATCGAATTCAAGGATCCTGTCACCATTTCACAGGGTCTTTATATCAAAACTCCTACGGAAAACGACCGTGAATGGGCATTTTTCCAGAATGCCGACAAGGCTCTTTACAGTGCAAAGAAGGAAAGAAACGGCTGCATACAGGTGGTGGAAATAAAGGACGAATCTATATAAATTACATCTCAGGACACAGTATATGAAAGCATTATTTTTTGACGTAGACGGAACATTACTTGACGAAAAAACACACAGGATACCGGAAAGCGCACTTTCGGCCATCAGGAGAACGAGAGAGCTTGGAAACAAGGTCTTCATAAATTCCGGCAGGACCAGCGGCATGTTGAAAAAGATACAGGGGCTTGTCGATGTTGACGGTTTTCTCTGCGGCTGCGGAACGGAGCTCATATATAACGGCTCTCCGGTCTACTACTATAAATTATCAAGAGAAATGAAGGAGCAGCTCAAACAGGTCTCAGACAAATACGGCATGCTTCTCTACCTTGAAGGCAGGGACGGATGGCATTGTCAGCCTTCTCAGGAGCTTTTAGACAGGCATCCCATCTTCAGGGAGTATTACACCTACATGGATGCCTTCATTCGCTCGGAAAACGGTCTTGATGCATCGGATTATGACAGTGATTACGAGATCTCAAAGTTCTGCGTTCATTCGGATGATGGACTGGGAAACGAAAAGGGAGAGTCTTGGGCAAGCCATAATCCCTCTGATGTTGAGGGATTTATAAAGGATTTTTCAGGTATGTTCCATATCATAGACCGTGGAAAGGGGTTCTACGAGAATGTCCCGAAAGGGCACGGAAAGGGCAATGCTGTAGACCGCATGCTCAACTACCTCGGACTCACGAGAGACGAAGCCTACGGTTTCGGTGACAGCACTAACGATATAGAGATGTTCAAGGCCTGCGGCAACAATATCGCTATGGGCAAGCACGCTCCCGAGCTTGAGGCATTTGACCCTTTTATAACCAAACGGGTGGAAGAGGACGGCATAGCATATGCCATGAAGGAACTGGGGCTTCTGTGATGATATGAACAGTCACGAGCTCACGTAGCTCCACCAGGTATGCAGTGTGACCATACCGGAAACACTATTTACGCTTAAAGAAAACTGTAATCATTTTTTCCGAAAGCCCTGCATTAAAACTAATGCAAGCTTTCGGCTTTTTTGTTATAATAAACACTCATGTGGGGTTAAAATGACCAAAGAATATTACGAAAGAAAGAAACAGGAGTTGGAAACTCTTCGCCTTAGGGCCGGAAAGCTGCAGCTTGAGTACATTCGTTTAGGGAAATGTGAGGGGAAAAAGGAGCAGCATGACTGGTGGATTAACAAAGGCAATCTTCGAAAGTATGTAAATCTTTTACACACAGCACAAATGCTGGATGAGGAGCTTGCACCTTACGAAATAAGCAACGGCATCCGCAAAATAAATCTACAGGAGCATAGAAAATGGCATTATTTGACTTTTTTGGTGGAAACAAGAAAAAGGCTGAGGCTGAACAGAAAATAGAGGAGCAGAAGCAGGAACAGCACGATCAGGCTGTGAAGCGTCAGGAAGAGGAGCATAAGGATCTTAAGTGGCCCGGTCTTATGCCTATAAACCTTTTCGTTCGTAAGCCTGAGGAGAAGCCGCATCTCACAGTTGTGAACGGATCAGCAGGAAACGAAGAGGCGGCAGAGACTCAGGAGACAACAGCGGAAGCAGCTACACAGACAGAGACTCAGGCTGAGACTCAACCTGAAACAAACGAGCAGCCTGTTATGCCTGTAACCAACATCGAGGACCCTCTCACAGAGGAGCGTAAGGCAGAGATCGGAAAGATCATCTTCGAGCCCGAGATAAAGCCTGAGATGCTTAAGGAGCTTTCACTTCAGGAGGTTCTTTTCCTTGAGGTAGCTATGGTTACAGCCAACAGAATGAAGGCTCTCGACAACTACGAGCAGAATCATCAGAAGATCCGTAATCAGTTCCTGAACCTCGTTCGTTCAGCTGAGAAGCTTTATGTTATCTATGATGCAAGAACCGGCTATCCACTTCTGGACGGAGGCTACGCTCAGATGTACCTCGACGAGGAGCACGCAAACATCGCAGCAAAGCTCTATGACGAGCAGCTTCGTATGACTCGTGTCATCGAGGTTCCAGGTATGTCTGTCAATGCTGAGAGACCTGACGGAAAGGTTCAGCTGAAGATCTTTGATTTCATGTACTTCCTTGGTCTCGAGAACGTGATCGTAGACAACGGCTGGTACAAGGGCTTCCTTCGCCGCAGCGAGATTTCAGCTCCGTTCTATATCAATGAGGATCCTGAAAAGATCCCTCCATACAATCCGGCACTCAGCTTTGCTCTTATCGACTATGTTGCAGAGATCAAGTGGCCTGTAAATTACGGAAAGCGTCAGGAGATCCTTCAGGGCAAGTTCAACCGCATCATGCAGCTTGTTCCTAAGTCAACCTTCATCATTCCGCTCCGCGCACTGGACGCTTCATCAACTAACGATGATAACCCATACGAGCATGATGATTCAGCTTCTTCAGATGTTCCGGAGAACACAGCTGCTGCAAATCAGGCTACAGAAGATGCAGAGGCAGCTGCAGCTGATGCACAGAAGAACAACAACCGCATTCAGCTTCCTGTCATAAACATTAACAACAAGAACATGCTTCCTGTTTTCACTGATATCTTTGAGTATTCAAAGAGCTTCGGTGATTCAGCATTCAAGCCTATCCGCGCTGATTTTAAGGGAGTTAACAGATTTATCGGAAACTACAACGGTATCATCATCAACCCTAAGGGACAGGGCATGGTCATCGAGCGCCGTGAGGCTCCTCAGCTTGTAGAAGTGGCTCAGGCTCCTGTAAAGTCTGCACCTGAAGCTCCTGCTGCCGGAACAGACGGAGAGGAAGGCTCAAACGTTATCAGCCTTAACTCAAGAAGAAATAAATAAACCATTGCGGATTGTACATGCTGTGTACAGAGCATGATCAGTGAATGGCGATGCATATGACACCGCATCACGATTAAACCGATTTTTTTTAATGCGGTTCCGGACAGATCCGGAACTGCATTTTTTATTGCTCGTTTTCTCCTTCGTCATAACATCATAGCCGGTTCTATCGCTATAACGAAGAATATAAAAGAACACTCTTTCGGTTTTAATTTATATATGCTATTCTATAAAAGTACCACGATACACGACCATATTTTGACGTGACTGTCAAAAGTCGGTATCGGACCACTTCACATGTAACTTTTGTGATGTTACAATAGATAGATTATTTCGGACAAAACTAAATTTTTCCATTTTTCGGAGGCTTATTTTGGATAACTCAACCATCGACTACGAAGCACTTGAAAAAGAGAATAGAGAACTGGTGGAAGCGATCCAGAATGGTACAGGTGCATCCGAAGCGGAAGCTGAGCTTTGCAACAGGAACAAGGGTCTCATCATGCAGATCGTCCGAAACTATGTTAATATTTCAAACCACACTCTTAGCGGAGAGGATCTGGAGAGTGTCGGAAAGATCGGTCTCATCAGAGCTGCAAAAAAATACGATCCTTCCTTCGGAACCAAGTTTTCCACCTATGCGGTCTACTGGATCCGCGACAGTATAGTAAAAGAGATATACAATGCAGGCTTCGGAATCAGACTTTCAAACCATCAGCTTGAGAGAATCTTTAAGGTTCAGTCTGTAGTAAGAAAATATGACCTCGAACATCTCGAAGGTACGGAGATGGTCCACGCCATCATGCAGGACACCGGTTTCTCAGAAGAAGAGGTAGAGAGGTGTCTTCGCCTCAGCAATATAGTTTTGGGAACAACTTCTCTGAATCGAAAGATAGGAAAAGACGAGGATGATGCCTCTGAACTCGGAGACCTCGAGATGTCTCAGGAAAATGTAGAGGATACCGTAATAGAGCAGGAACTTCATCAGGAGCTGTATCGTTCTCTGAACACTCTTTCCGACGATGAGCGGGACACCCTGGTACTGCGTTACGGACTTTATGACGGTAAGCAGCATACCTTAAAGGAGATTGCGGGACTTTACAGTGTTTCCATCGAAGCCATCCGTCAGAGAGAGCAAAGAGCACTAAAAAAGCTTCGTCAGGAGCTGAACTGACAGAAAGCGGCTGCATTCAGAAACCTAAACTTATTTGGAGGAATATCCAGCACATTGATCAAAATTGACCTGATTACCGGATTTTTAGGTTCCGGAAAAACAAGCTTTATAAAAAAATACGCAAAATATCTGATAGACCAGGGTGAGCGGATCTGTATACTTGAGAACGACTACGGCGCCATAAACATTGACATGGTCATGCTGAACGATCTTCTTGGTTCTAACTGCGAGCTCGAGATGGTGGTTGGCGGCGACGGACATGAAGCCCACCAGAGAAGATTCAGGACCAAGCTCATCAGCATGGGGATGCTCGGTTACACCAGAGTCATCATTGAGCCAAGCGGCATTTACGATATCGATGAGTTCTTTGATACTCTTTGCGAGAGTCCACTGGACAGATGGTATGAGATAGGCTCTGTCATCAGCATAGTTGACGGAAGCCGGGAAGAACTGCTTTCTCCGGAAGCTGAGTATCTTCTCATGTCTGAAAGCGCCTGTGCCGGAAAACTGATTATCAGCAAGCTGCAATCAGAAGACACGGTCAGCGTTTCCGGAAGGATAGTAAACCACCTGAACGAAACACTGGAAAAGTATAATTGCAGACGAAGATTTTCCGTTGAAAAGGACATAATAGCAAAGGACTGGGAGACATTTACAGATCAGGACTTTGAGTCTATAAAGAACGCAGGCTTCATGCATGCAAGTCATGTGAAGCTGCCGCTTTCTGATAACAGTGACTTTCAGTCCCTTTTTTACTTTGGCTTCAGAACAGACGAAGCAGATATCCGGGATCGTATCAGTAAATTATTGCAGGATACTGACGCCGGAAACATTATCAGGATCAAAGGCTTCATGGCCTTGTCAGATAGTGGATTTTTAGAGATCAATGCCACAAAAGAGAGCATTAACCTAAGCTCTATGGCTAATCATACAGAAGATGTACTAATAATAATCGGTGAAAAGCTCGATAAAAATAGAATAGCGGGATTTTTTCCCGGGGCAGTCACCGTATAACAGAAAGATTTGAGGATATGCAGGATAATATTTTTACAGAAGAACAGAACCATTTGAACGAGCTCTATAACAAGCTCACCAATATGAAATCTCAGATGGAGGCGGAGCTTATAGATCTCCAGAACCAGGCTCAGGAGGAAAAGAACACCGTAAGTGATGATCTCCAGTATGATTTCGTCGGTATCGAGGAGTCTCAGGAGACTCTCATTGAGTTTGAGACCATGAGCCGTGCGGTTGAAGAGCTTAATATCAGCAGCCGTACCGTAAGTACAGCCCTGTCCAAGGTCAACAGACTTTTACCGAGACCTTACTTTGCCCGTATCGATGTGCAGTTCCCTGATGAAACCGAGGAAGAGTCCTATTATATAGGAACCACCTCTGTTTCCAATGAAGATCACGAGCCTGTTGTGATCGACTGGAGAAGCCCTATTGCAGAGGTTTACTACAATCAGCAGATGGGCGAGACCTCTTACGAGGTTGACGGCAGAAAGATCCCTGTGGATCTGAAGCTCCGCCGTCAGTTCGATATAGAGCAAAATGTTCTGAAGGCTTATTTCGATACAAAGATCGCGCTGGAGGACCCGCTCCTTATACATTCTCTCACCAGAAAACGTACAGACAAGATGCAGTCCATCACCGAGACCATACAGAAAGAGCAGAATGCCATCATCAGACACCCGGATGTTCCTGTTCTTCTGGTTCAGGGAATCGCCGGCAGTGGAAAGACCTCAGTGCTTCTGCAGAGAATAGCCTATCTGTTCTACAGAAGACGTAAAAACCTCCGTCCGAATCAGGTATGTCTCATAACCCTTAACCCGGTTTTCCAGCAGTATATAGACCATGTACTTCCTGAGATGGGAGAGGCAAATCCTACCACCATGACATGGTCAGACTTCCTTGATTCTCTGGGAGTTGACAGTCTGGGTGAGGCTGATATCACCGAGGCTGATTCTCTTCATCAGATCGACGAGGGACTTAAGGGCTTTAAGCTGGATGAGCATTACCTCCACAACATAAACCTGAAGCGTGTCCGCGTCCTCGATAAGAAGCAGATCGCAGGGGTTCTTCGCAAATACAGAAATTCTTCATCCACCTCATGGATCATCCAGACAGCAATTGAGGATCTTCAGGAACTGGCCCGTAAAAACGCGAGAAAGATGGAACGTAAGAACAAAGAGCTGGGGGCCGATGACATTAGCTTCGACGATCAGGATCCTGACGAGAATCAGTTCGGAGGCGTGGCTGAGAAGATCAGAAGCCTCGACTGGCTGGATATCCAGGCCATAGGTAAGCATATACTCGGAAAGGATGATCTGACTCCTGCGGAGTACACCTACCTCAAGATGTCACTCACAGGCTTCAGCGACCATAATACCCGCTATGTCATCGTGGATGAGGTTCAGGATTACACCGAGGCACAGCTCATGGTCATGACCAAATATTTTAAAAATGCCCACTTCATGATGCTGGGAGATGAGTTCCAGTCTATCCACAGCGGAACAGCTACCTTTAAGGATATCGAGAACTGGTTCACTTCTCAGGGAAAGGAAGTTACGAACCTTTCACTTATGACCAGCTACCGTTCTTCACCGGAGATCACGAAGCTGTTCACAGGACTTCTTCCGAAGGAGATACGCATACAGACAAACTCTGTTCAGAGAGAGGGAATAGAGCCGACCATCATATCCTGTGAGACTCATGACGAATATGTGGATAAGCTGAAGGCCGTCATCGCTGAGAATACCCGTGAGGAAGGTCTCACTGCCATCATCTGCGAGGATCGTTCAGGCATCAACCTCATCACCAGAAGTCTCGGAGAGGATACTCCTCACGTAGTCCGTTCCTACGAGGCGCTCCCTAAGAGCGGAGTCGTGATGATGGAGCTTAAGCTTGCAAAGGGTCTCGAATTTGACACAGTCATCCTCCCGGATGTAACAGCAGGAGAGTATCCTGACAGACCGCTTTTCAGACATCGTCTGTACACAGCCATCTCCAGAGCTACAGAAAAGATCATCATTCTGTCAGATGGCAAGCTGTCTCCGCTGGTAACAGTCTGATGATAGCAGCAAAAACCATACATTATTAGGGAAGAAGTTATATGGAAGATATTCTGGCAGGATTAAATGAAGCACAGACTGACGCAGTCACATCGACAGAAGGCTTCGTCCGTGTTATCGCAGGCGCAGGCTCCGGAAAGACCCGGGCGCTTACACACAGATTTGCATATCTCGTAAACGATCTCGGAGTACTCCCCGGGAACATTTTGTGTGTCACCTTCACGAACAAGGCCGCCAATGAGATGCGCCAGCGTATCCATAAGCTCACCGGAGACAACGACACCGGCTATATCAATACCTTCCATGGTTTCTGCGTGAACATCCTGCAGGAGGACAGCCATGCCATAGGTTATCCGAAGAGCTTTATGGTGCTGGATAACGGCGACATAGACGAGATGCTGAAGATCATATACGAGGAACGTGGGCTTACCCTCCGGGACAAGACCTTCGGAAACGCACGTGACATGTTCGAGATGCGAAAGTGCATATCCGAGCCTTCATATTTTCTCGATATGATAAATCTTCCCATCGATCAGCTGCACAAGAAGTATATGGACGCCACTGAGGTGAATGACATCCTTTTCTATGGCTACCTCTACCAGCAGCGTAAGACCTTCGCTGTGGATTACAACGACCTCATCATACTGAGTCTCTACATATTTCAGGAGCACCCTGACATAGCTCTTAAGTGGCAAAAGAGGCTTGAGTACATAGAGATCGACGAATTTCAGGATATTGACCCTCTGCAGTACCGTCTCATGGAGGTTCTCTGTGCCTATCACAAGAATCTTTTCATAGTTGGGGATCCTGACCAGACCATCTACACCTGGCGAGGTGCCAATGTTAAATACCTCCTGGATTTTGACAGGCATTTTCCCGGCACAAAGACCATCATGATGCTTGATAACTATCGTTCCACACCTGAGATCCTGAAGGTCTGCAATTCTCTCATCAGTAAGAACAGGCAGCGAGTGTCCAAGGATCTGAAGCCGGTCCTTCCGGCAGGAGTTCCTGTTGTCTGTCATCTGGCGGACGACTCTGTGCAGGAAGCCACATGGATAGTGAAAAACATTGAGACCCTGCACCAGATGGGAGTGGAGTATAAGGATATAACCTGTCTTTACCGCGCCCACTATGTCACGAGGACCATAGAAGAAGTGTTCCTTAAATCAAAGATACCTTACACCATTTATTCCGGAGTTCAGTTCTTCGGGCGTATGGAGATAAAGGATGCCCTTTGCTACCTCAGAATGGTGGTATTTAAGGACGACCTGTCATTCCGTCGTATCGCCAATGTTCCCAAGCGCAACATCGGTGTCCGCCGCATGAAGTTTCTCGAAGACTATACTCAGGAGCATGGAGGAACTCTCTATGAAGCACTTCTTAAGAATGTGGATAATGAGCTCTTCAAGGGAACTCAGGCTCAGAAGTTCATAGCTCTCATTGAAAAATACGCCTCCTCATATGAGGAGAAGAACATCTCCGAGGTGCTTATTTCCATCCTTAACGAATCCGGTTATGAAAAGATGCTCCGTACAGAAGGCTCGCAGGAACGTCTCGATAATCTGGCTGAATTAAAGCAGTCGGTTTTCGAATTTGAGACCAGCGCAGGTGAAGAGACAGATCTTGAATCTTACCTCAAAAATGTTTCCATGTTCTCCAACATGGATGTACGGGATACCACTGACAGGGTCCGTCTCATGACAGTCCACACCGCAAAGGGGCTTGAATTCCCATATGTCTTCCTTTGCAGCATGTCGGAGGGTATATTCCCGTCCAAGAAGACCAACACTCTCGAAGGCATGGAAGAGGAGAGACGTCTCGCATTTGTCGCCATGAGCCGAGCTGAAAAGGGACTCTACATTTCAGAAGCAGCGGGGCGGAACTTCGACGGATCACCGAGGTACCCTTCCAGATTCATACTGGATATAGACCCGGAGCTTCTCAGCTACACTGAAGCTCCCAAGGCTTCACTACTGTCCGAGACCAGAAGCTATATACAGCTCGTGGATTCTCACTTCCGGGTTACAGCTCACTCTGATCTCTTCAGAATCGGAGACAGGATCCGGCATAAAGCCTTCGGAGACGGCACCATAAAGGATATAGATATGGATAAGAATGCCTACACCATAAAGTTCGATGACATGCCTACAGAAAGACAGATATCCTTCA
This sequence comes from Oribacterium sp. C9, assembly GCF_002007235.1. Classification (GTDB taxonomy): domain Bacteria; phylum Bacillota; class Clostridia; order Lachnospirales; family Lachnospiraceae; genus Oribacterium. The sequence continues at coordinate 1,232 of NZ_MUHW01000015.1, read as the reverse complement.
GGGTGAAGCTGAGCCTCGCAGAAAACTGATAAATACATCAAATATGTACAGGAAAAGGATGTGCCTCAGGATTTCCATGACACATCCTTTTTACTTACAGTTCTCCTCTTTGATCATCATAGGTGGAATCGGCTTCCTCATCTGGCAGGATCTGGCTGTCCATATTAAAGACTCATGATTACAGATTTTTAACAGCAAAGAACGGTAATGAGGCTGTCATGATGACATCATCACACAATCCTGACGTCGTTTTTCCGGATCTGGGACTCCCTGATATGGACGGAATAGAAGTCATAAAGCAGATACGAGGCTGGTCAAACATGCCTGTCATATTCATTAGCGCAAGACGCGATGATGCCGACAAGATAGAGGCATTGGACGCAGGTGCGGACGACTATCTGACAAAACCATTTTCGGTGGAGGAGCTGCTTGCGAGACTTCGCGTTACAGTAAGGCGCCTTGCTTTGATGAAGAACGATACCTCTTCCGACAGTTCTGTCTACACAAACGGAAAGCTGAGGATAGATTATTATGCCGGATTCTCCGCATTATATCCAGACACACATAGGTATAGGTTACAGGATGCTGAAGGTGGACTGAAATTTTTTTCAAAAAAGTGTTTGACATTCAAATTTTGAATTGCTATAGTGTACAAGCTGTCAGCGAGAGCTAAACAACAGTTCTCCTGAAAAGCACATAAAGAACCTTGAAAATCAAAGATCGATTAATACACAGACCCTGAAGATTCTAAGAATTAGATTTTCAGAGCGGAGAAGTTTTTCTGAAGAAAAACTTCGGAGCGATATGTGGCGATTTCTAATCGCCATCCTGCGAAAGCAGGATCGTCAGACGGCCTCAAGCCGGATGGCGACCTCCGGTAGTGATATGAGAAAGACTTCAATGCAAACGACCAAAGAGGTCAAGCGAATTTATTCGCAGTAAAGAATAACGGACAGAACAAGCTAAGCTAGTGAGTTCTGAACGGGATGAACTTAAAGAGAGAAATCTCTTAACATGAAATCAGAGAAAATGCCATTTGAATGCGCTTTGCGCAGGCATTTTCGTTTGATTTCGGCTAAAGCCGAAACCAGCCTCGCCGGCTGGGCGGCATCCGAATTTCCTTCGGAAACACGGATATAAGATGAGAGTTCGATCCTGGCTCAGGATGAACGCTGGCGGCGTGCCTAACACATGCAAGTCGAACGAGCGAGAGATGAAACCTAGTGATTCTC
>NZ_MUHW01000014.1 GCF_002007235.1 Oribacterium sp. C9 | reverse complement strand
GAGGTTCTTTTCTATTCAATTGGCGCTTATTTATGAATTACAGGAATGCTCCTTTTCATAAAAAAATCATTTGTAAATTGGCGACAAAATATTGTCTATATACCATTTTGACAAAAGCATGGCTGCAAGATTATCAGGAGCACCATCGGCCTCAACTGTAGCCCAACCCTTAAACTCATGCTTTTTCATCTTTTCGTAGAGACCTGTCATATTCACACAACCGGCACCCAGCTCGTAGAACCAGCGCTTACCTTCATCATCATACTCTGCACCGGCCTTGAATCTTTCTGATTCAGGCAGACTCTTCTTGTTTGTATCCTTAAGGTGCATATACTTTACTCTCTCATGCCATCTGTCATAAAAATCTACAATATCGACACCCATGATGGAAACCTGAGCCGTATCAAGGCAGTATTTTACGTATCTCGGATCTGTTAACTCAAGCAGTTTCTCATGATTGCTTAAATTGACAGCACACCAGAATTCATTATGAATCGAAACGTCAAGTCCCTTCTCTGCTGCCATCTTTCCGACTTCATTTAATGCAGTAGCGACATTCTGTAACTGTTGATCACTTAAAGGACCGGTTCCGTAATACTGTCCGGCCGGCATGATGATCAGAGTTTCTGCATTCAGTTCAGCAAGATCATCAATTATCTTCTTCTGATATTCAAGAATTCCCGGCAGATTTTCTGCTTTTTCTGATCCCATGTTGATACTGAATCCGCCTGTAACCTTTTCGATGCCTCTCTTCTTTATAAACTCAGTAAAATTCTTCAGGCTGCCAAACTGCATCTTGATAAAATCAATCTGATACCAGACTAATTCAATTCCCTTATACCCGGCTGTGGAAAGGTACTTTAAAATGTTATCCCAATCCATGAAATAACCATTTGCTGTGAAGTCCTTATCATACCACTCTCCAAGATTATGAATTTCTTTAAACTGAGGCACTCCCCACATATTCATCTGAAAGCTGTATTTAATATTTTCCATCTTTACACCTCCGCTTTACACAAAGAATTTCTTCTTATATGCCTGCATCTTCATCATTGTCTTTTCAATCTGGAATGCTTCCTTTGACTCCATGGTGATCCACTCATCATAGCCGGCATTTTTAAGTGCATTGTAAGCACCAACCATATCAACATCGCCATTTCCAAATGTGCAGTACACTCTCTGCTGCATTCCCTCCTGAGGTGCTTCCGGTAAAGGAGTGGCAAAGAGACCCATCTTATCTACAAATTCAGTATCATTCATCTTTACACAGCAAAGTCTTCCTGCATATTTTTTAATCATGGCTATCGGATCTGTTCCTGCGATATGAAGCTGTGCCAGGTCCGGACTGTACAATACAGATTTCGGAAGCTTATCCATGAGAGAATCAACCAATTCGCCACGGAACATACCGTAGAACTCATTTCTGACAGATACTGTAATTCCTGATTTCTTCGCCATATCATTTATTTTTATTATGGTTTCTGCAGTTCTTTCTTCAAAGCTTTCCAGAACATCAGATCCATGGAATACGCCCTGAGTCATTCCAAACATAGGTGAAGGTGAAACTATCAGATTTTTACTTCCTGCATCTGAAAGAACACCGATTGTTTCCGATGCCAGCTCTAAACATTTTTCAAAATATTTTTCTCTTGGAACATGCTCATCAAGCATAGTTAATAAAATGTTCTGTCCTGAAATATGTAAACCAGATAGTCCAGACCTGATTCCACAGTCCTGAAGGAATTTCTGATAACTAGCCGCTGAACCATATTTTGATCGAATTGCTTCAGCACAAACTGGTGCGCCGCCTCTTCCTCCGTTAAATGACCATGCCTGAAATGGAATTTCCAGACCTTCATAACCACACACACCAATCATTTCATACATCTCATTCCAATACCAAAGTGCCAGATTTGATGCACAACTTGTGGTTCCCAAACTAAAAGAGTACTTCATTTTTTTATCTCTCCATTTCTCTATATCTCTTTGATTTTAATGCGGAATCCCGCCCGCATTTTATATAAGAGATTCCGCTGTAGTAAATGATTCCTTTGCAAAACGTTCTTCTGCCCTTTCAACAAATCCCTTCTTTATAGGAAGTGCAATAATTGTTGCGGCTACACCTAAAACGGCCATAACGATGTACGATACATCCCAGTTTGCTTTTGCAGCTACAACTGCCATAAGCATTGGCCCTCCGCTTCCTACAAGCTGATTGATTGTAAGAACTGTCGGATAAGCTTTCTGAAAATTGTATCTTCCCCAGTACTCTGATGTCATAGACATAATAAAGTTTGCTGATCCGCCTGTACCGATACCAATTAAGATAAGTGAAATAACAAGCAATGGTGTAGAAGGAATTATATTCATAATACAAGCAAGCACGCAGGAAAGAATTGTGAAGATAAGTCCTGTCTTCGGTGATGTCTTATGTGCAATAAAGCCACACAGAAAGCTCCCCGGGCAGGCGCAGAAAGCTGCGATCATTAAATAGACCACTGCCTGATCAGGCGAATATCTTCCTGTTGAAAGCAGTCTCGGAACCATTGTTCCCATACATCCTGAAGCAATTGCAAACAAATATGCATTTGAGATTCCAAGTAACCAGACTTCTTTTGTCCTGAGAAGACGTTTTATCGTCCATGGACTGTTTTCACTAAGTCGCTGTCCTTCTTCCAGAATAGCCTTAGCCTGTTCCTTAGTCATGTTATGATCATTATCAGGAAACTGACCTCTCTGCTCCGGATATTCAGAAAATGTAAAAAAACCAAATAAACATATGACAAGTGCAGCTACTCCTAATACAATGTAGGCATTGGAAAATCCCAGTTTCCTGTTCAAAACAGTAAAAACTATAGATCCAAGCCCAGTACCTAAAGGAAATCCGATCGTTGTTATACCTGTAACCAGTGCTTTTTTGCGTGGAAACCAGTTGTTAATGAGCGAATGGTTTCCCAAAGTTCCCCATAACGGATATGCAATGTAACAGACAATAAACGCACATGTGAATAATATAAGATTTGTAAGCTGTCCCCAGAGGAAGATACCCACGGCATATAAACAGCCTGCTGATAAAATCAGCTTACGAAGTTTGATCTTACCTTTTCCATATAACTGACCGATGATAAATATAAACAGAATTGCAGTCCAGGCACCGATAGACTGAAGTGACAGTAAATAGGTCTGATTCCAGCCGTTTCTTTCCTCAAATAAAGCAACTGCAACGTTCATAGTTCCATTTCCCAAACTAAAAATGAGAAACGTAAGAAAACAATACAAAACCAGTAAACTGCCGTATTTCCCCAGCCCTTTTGAATGACTTTTCACTTTTTTCCTCCACGAATAATGCAAAGTATTATTGTTTCGGATCTACAATAATAACACCCTTAACTTTTGGTTCCTTTGATTCCCTCATAAATCTGATTCCTTTCTCCGCGTCTTCAAGAGAAAACTTATGAGTAATGATCTTGCTTAAATCAACCTGGCCGCTGGCAATAAGTTTGAATACCTGATCCCATACAAGAGGGGCAAGCCATGAGAACTTCAAAGTTTTCTCTGCCTTCAGGCAATCAAGCACAGGAACTGCAAGCTTATCATTAGGACCGGCCTGTCCAAAAAATACAATAGTTGCACAAGGACCTGTTACATTTAACGAATCCTGGAGTGCCTCAATGCTGCCTGCCGCAAGAATCGCTCTCTGTGCAAGCTCTCCGCCATTCAGTTCTCTGACTCTGGCAGCTACATCAGACGCATAGTACGGAGAATCTGTTCTTGTATTATTGATCACATGATCTGCACCGCACTCAATAGCCTTCTCTAATCCATAATCCTTTCTCGCTACAACAATTACCTTTGCTGCACCAAATGCCTTACAAAGCTGAGTCATCATTAATCCGATTCCGCCAACTCCATAAATTACAACTGTCTGACCGGGTAAAATATCAAGTCTGTTTACGGCATGTGTCGCACATGCAAGGGGCTCAGAAATGGCAGCATGTTCAAAAGGAATTGAAGGATCGATCTTAAATACATTTGTATACTTTGCTTTAACGTACTCAGCCATAGCGCCGTCCACGCTTGTTCCGATTACTCCGGCATGTGTACACTCATTAAATTCTCCACGCATGCATGCAGGACAGGCACCACATGTCTGTACAGGATTTACAGCAACATGATCGCCAACCTCAAACAAATTTAACGGCTTTACTGCTTCACCGATTTCAACAACTTCACCTGAAAATTCATGTCCGAGAATCAGTGGACCTTTTCCGTCAGCTGTATCAAGCGGACTCTCTCCATAGTAATAAACCAAATCCGAACCACAGATACCGGTCGCTTTTACCTTTATCAGAACCTCGGTTGGATCGATTTGCGGAATGGCTTCCTCACGATACACCATTTTTAATGGTTCCATAAATCTGTTAACTTTCATTGTTCCCTTCATTTTTTATCTCCTTGTCTTTTAGATTTATTTTTTAGTTTTTGTTCTTGTTCCTGAACCCTGCAGGATTTTTCCATCCGGACCGAAATGCTTCAAAATCACAAGCGGTTCATACTTCGATGTATTCGTGATCTTTACTCCCTTTTCAGCAGCCGGTTTACTTACAAAGAATTCATCTGCTGTCAACTCTCCATAACGGATGAGAGTCGGCGATTCACACTCATACTTTCCGATTGTTCCATGACCCTGAATAACAAGACAGCCGTATGCACAAGGATCACTTACAATTGCTGTCTGTCCCGGATATACGGTCAGTTCCTTGGCACCTACGTATTCATTACCGTATACGATCCAGTCCTGACTGCAAGTCTCATCAGAAAACTCATTCTGTGGTCTATGGAAAAATCTTTCACGATAATCCGGTGCTGTATTCAATTCCCAATCTGCTACCTCAAAAATGTTCTTTAAATCAGATTTTTCATCTTCCGGAATATAAGCTCTTAAATCATCTTCATGGAAGACTTCACCATTTACGACATTTTCCCAAATAGCCATTGCATCACTGTTCCACTGTGGTTCATATGTGCAAAGAGAACCCGGTGCATGCACAACACCTGCGGGTGTGTACCATCCTGTATCAAGTTCAATCCTGAATGCCCTGGATAATTCAGTTATTCGGGTATCACATTTTGAGTAATTCTCAAGTCTCTCCATTACTTCTTCTTTTGATACCGATGGATCAAAGCCAAAATAGCTGACCGGCATAGCACCTAAATGATTGTTGTACTGCCTTGGGAAGAAATAATGTTCATGCTTTGGTAAAACTCCGACTTTCTTACAGGCTTCTTCCGTGTGATGAATGTGATGGAACAGCGGATACTGATAATCATAAAACTTTGAAAACATCGGCCACGTTCCATATCTATCCATCAATTCCTGACCGATTAATTCAGCCCCTAATTCATCTATAAAGTCCTTAAACAAAATTACATGTTCAGGGTTGTCATCCAAATTAACAAAACTCATTCCCTCGTATTTTCCGGCGCCTTTTGTTTCCACATGTGTTATAGAACTGAACCATCGCTCTACTATTGCGCCTCGATCCATACCCATTGCAAAATAATCATCAGGATGAAGTCTTAGTCTCCTTCCGGGGCGGTTAAAAGGTCTTGGAACCCATGTCGGTGTTAACTGAAGAATGCCTTCATTTTCTTCAAACACTTGTCTGATTTTATTCATTTATATTCCTTTCAATGATATTTATTCGTTTAAATCATACGAAAATAATTAACATTTCTATACGATATTCGGCTATTTATACGTATAAACCTGTTGGGAATATACTAGCATCACTTCCGACCTCAATCAACAAATTTCCGTGCCCTTTTGGCAACTTCGTCGATTTTCTAATTATTTAATTTGATTTTTTGTGTATTTTTACCCCTTTTATCAAAATAGTAATGTTATCCGGTTCGAATTCATCACTTGATTTTTCGAAAAATCAGCCATTTTCACACAAGTAATTACAAATTGTTTTTTTATATTTTAAAATGTACAATTAAGAACGAGAAAACAGAAAGGATATCTACTATGGCTCCTAAACGTGCAACCATGAACGACGTTGCGAAACTGGCCGGGGTTACTCAGGCAACAGTTTCTTATGTTATTAATAATTCTGCAAACATATCAGATGAAGTAAAAGAGCGTGTTTATGAGGCTATCAAACAGCTTAACTACAGTCCGAATTTCAATGCACGTGCATTGAAAACACGCACCTCAAGTATTGTAGGTATCATTCTGCCTGATATCGTCAATCAGTATTATTCACGTATGGTTGAATATCTTGAAATCTTACTCAGTAAAAAAAACCTCCACACTATGGTCTACACAACTTCCTATAATCCCGAATTTGAACAGGAAATCATTCAGCGGCTGCTTTCTGTGGATGTATGCGGAATCATTGTCCTATATCAGTTTTCGAATCCCGAAAACTGGAATATCCTGAAGCATTCCGGAAAAACAATTATTGCACTTGAAGGCGGAGCGCACTGTTCCGAGATCGGAATCATGAATGTTCGAACCAACAGCTTCGCCGGTGAATATATGGCCACTAAATTCTTATTGGATGAAGGGGCAAAAAGAATTGCTTTTATTCACCAGACAGCAGTAAACGAATCCCTGCAGGATAGATTAATGGGGTACACTCAGGCAATGAAAGATGCTGAATTATTTCAGCCTATGGATATTCACTATATCAATAACAATGCTGACTTTTATCAGGAATTAAAAAAAGTAGGAGAAGTTCTTTGTAAAACACCGGTTGATGGTATTGTCAGCACCTCGGATTTGATTGCCATAGGTATAATCCGACAGCTGAGCCTTCATGGCATCAGAGTTCCGGATGATGTTCGTATTGTTGGATATGATAATGTTCCTTTTGCTTCTTTCTTTATACCTGCACTGACAACAATAGCCCAGCCTATGGAGGAAATCTGTAACCGGATTATCGAACTGCTTTTTTCGGATGATGAGCAGATTTCGCAAAACAATAATGCATTTGAGCCTAAACTGATCATACGGGAAACCTGATTTTTCATTTTTGATTATTAAAACAAAAACGGGCATCGTGACTGTTTGTCACGATGCCCATTTTGTTAAGACTATTTAAAAATGTTTTCTATTTCCTGTATAAAGAATCCAATTTCCAAATCTCAGCGGCGTCTCTCAGTCCGTCTGTTCCATTTTGTTCAGCTAATGAGCATGCTGCAGCTGCTGCCGCAAACCGCATTGCATCTTCTATGGACATACCTGTATATTTCCCATACAAAATACCACTGCAGAAAGCATCTCCGGCACCTGTATTTCCCTTGATATAGTTTTCAGGCAGCTTTAAACTCGGGACATATGTTACCTTATCCTTTGAACATTCCATTCCATAAGCTCCTGCTGCAGTGTGAATGACAATCCAGTCAGACACTCCCATATTCCTGATTTCTTTCAGAACAGTTTCTACTGTCTCACCTGTCACAGCAATACCTGTAATAGCTTCAGCTTCCAGCTCATTAATAATACAATAATCTGTGTACTTCAAAGCCGGAACGACTACTATCCTCGCTCTTTCACTCTGTTCTGACACCATATCAATTGCAGTCTTCATTCCATGCTTTTTTGCTTCACACAGGATTCGTGCTCCATGTGTACCATATTCATGATCAGAGGCATCTACTTTTTCCATGAGAAGCAGATATTCGAGCACAAATATTTCACTCGAAATCTTATCCCATTGAATCGCACTTATATCATAACTGTCGCTTGCCTCTCCCTGAAAAAAGAATGTTCTTTGCTTTGTATCCAGCGGATGAATGACATGCGTTACAGAACTTACACCTTTTCGAGTCACATTATCTAAATTAACATTAGGATAACTCTCCAAGGTATTCCACAACATGTTGCCCGCTTCATCATTGCCAATTATAGCACTGACTTTTACAGGTAATCCCGGATCCATCTTAGCCAGATCCAAAATCATATTTCCGCTGCCGCCTGCATTCCATCTTGTGCCGCGAATATTTGAAAGATAACCTTCCGATGGATAAGTATCTGTTGTATAGACTACATCCGCAATCAAAGAACCGGCTACAGCTATTCCTTTTCTTTCCTTTGTCATCTGCTTATACCGCCTTAAGCTTCTAAACTAAAAATACGAATCGCATTAATAACGTCTTTTTTCATTGCTTCACGGGCAATTTTTGGAATATCATGGAAAAATACAGACTCTCCGGACTGTACATTATCCATTGCCTCTTTAACTGCTTTTCCGCCGACAAGAGCCATATAGGTATAATAATTTATTTTACGAATACCATTGCGAATAGCAGTCTGGAACTCTTCCTTGCTAAGGCCAGATCCTCCGTGCATAACAAACGGAATATCGATTTTCTCTCTGATCCTTGTTATCCGGTCAAGATCAAGCTTAGGTTTTACTGTATAAATACCATGAGCTGTTCCAAATGCTATTGCCAGAGCATCCACTCCCGTCTTTTCTACGAAATCTTTTGCAACATCAGGATCAGTATAGATACTATCCGGATCCAGTTTATCCCGATCCTCAGCTTCGACACCATCCATTCCGATATCTGACGTGATTATATGACCTAACTCTGCCTCAACAGAAACACCTATACTGTGTGCCAAACGACACACAAGCGCCGTGTTCTTTACATTATCCTCATAACTTAAAGCAGAAGCATCAATCATTACAGAAGTAAATCCTAATCTCATAGCAGTCATGCAGGACTCTACTGTTGTTCCATGATCCAGATTGAGACATACCGGAACTGATGCTTTGTTTGCATACATGACCATTATCGGTGCAATTTCTTCCAGCGGAATCAATGGAGCATGTACTTCCGCATAATTAATAATTACACCCTTGCCGGTTTCTTCCGCCGCTTCTATGATTGCCTGTAATGCCTCCAGATTGTAAGCATTGAACGCCCCGATGGCATAACCATTTTTACATGCATCTTTCAAGACTTCATTCATTGAAACAAGCATTGATTTTCTCCTTTTCTACCTGCAGTATTTTTCGTTAAAAGCATCAACTGTTTCTTTACAATGACGAATTGCATTCCATGCATCCGGCCACTCGCAAAGATCGATCGCCCACCATTCGCCATCGTATCCTGCTTTATTCAACAGCGCAGGAATAACCTTATCAAAATCAATTTTTCCTTCACCAAATGGTGCATGTGTACTTGTTCCCGTTACATTTAATGTTCCGTCGGAATCAATAAGATGAACAAATCCGATTCTGTTTCCAAGCTTCTCGATAAATTCAAGAATTCCGCCTTCAAGTTTATCTTCTTCAATATGACGGGCTCCCATTACTGATGACATATATCCATGACATGTATCGAAAAGAATCTTGAAATTCGGCTCATTGACTGCCTCATAGGTTTCAAGTATATATTTAGGCTCATTAATCATAAATCCGGGCTCAAACTCCCAGACAACCTGCTGACCGTACTTGCCTGCTATTCTTGAAATTCTCTTGAAATTATCGGCTATTTTTTCACGGCATTGTGCATAAGTCTTTCCTTCCGGAACGATCGGCTGTGTACCACTGTCAACACGGATACAGTTAAATCCCATTTCATGACAGAATTCAGCTGCTTCCTCGAATAGAGCAATCCACTCTTCTGACTGTTTTAACGAATCCACGCTCCATAAATCAGCTGCATAATCTGCAACTCCAAGCTTATTATCCTTTAATAATTTCGCCAGTTCTGCTCTTTTCTCCGGTGTATTGTATCTCTTTGGATTTGCATGCGGTTCAAATCCACCCATACTGATTCCGTCAAAATTCAACCTATGTAATTCTTCAACAACTGTTTTAAGATCAATAGGGTTATCTGCAAAATTCTCCCCTGTAAAAGCCCAGCTTCCAATAGATATTTTCTTCTTCATGATTTACCTTCTTTCATTATGCAAAAACTGTACTTAAAAACGGAATTCCCTGCTCAGGAATAGCTTCCGGTGACTCACAGAATGCACGCCATACAGATGCAGACTTGGCGATTTCCTTGCATTCCGGTGTAAATGACTCGATAACACAATAATCATCGTAGCCTATATCCTTAACTGCTGAAGCAATCGCTGCCCAGTCAAAGTTATCTCTTCCGGGAATGCCTCTGTTATTTGCGCATGTATGAAGATGGAATACCTTATCACCGGCTTTTCGGATAGCAGCAGGAATGTTCTCTTCCTCGATATTCATATGAAAAGTATCTAAAAGAAGGCCGACATTATCAAAACCGATTCTGTCAATCAATTCCAATCCCTGATCTACAGTATTGATAAAATCTGTTTCAAAACGATTCAGCGGTTCAATAGCTAACCGAATTTCTTTTTTCTTTGCATATGCAGCAACAATTTTTAAATTTTCTACTGCCCAGTCCCACTGCTGAGCTTTTTCTTCGGGAGTCTGCTGACGGGCTTTTCCGCAGGCAGAATACATCGGGCCTACGACTGTTCTGCAGCCTATTTTTTCAGCCACATCTATCATGCCCTTAATATAATCAATTCCGCCCTGACGGTACTCAGGATTATCAGATGATACATCTCTTGTTTCACCAAATGCACCACAAACTGTAGTTGTTTCTATCTGATACTTTTCTTTTGCCTTGTTGATTTCATCGACATCGATTGATTCAAAATCTTCTATACAGATTTCGTATGAATCACAACCGTACTTTTTTGCTTTGGCAAATATTTCCATAGGATTTGAAAATGGAGACTGCCAAGCGAGAGAACTTAAACCAAATTTCATAATAGAACCTCCAAAAAGTTATTAATCCATTCAGTTTATACGTATAAATAGCTTGCATTTATAATACTAATTTATTTTTTCGCTGTCAACATTTTTTCTGTTTTACGCTGCTTCTGAGTTCTTTATTCTTTGTGGATTTTTTACTATATCAGTTTTTTCCTTTGAATTTCCCAAATAAATCATAATACATATTACAGCAAGTATTATTTCAACTACCGGCTGAGCTGCTATTGCACCGTCAAGACCAAATACCTTATTGAGAAAAAACACTCCGGGGATAAAAAGGATAATGTTTCTCATCATGGTTATAAGCAAAGAATTTCCGGCTTTTCCCAAAGCCTGAAAATAGGCAGTTATTGTATTTATGATACCGAGACATGGCGCTGATAGTGAAAGGACACGTAAAAATGATGCTGATACCGCAATCAGTTCATTATCATAAAGTAACACTCCTGTAAGGATAGGACTTGTGATCAGAAAAAGGGCTGTAAATAAACCTCCCAGAACAATTCCGTCTGCTGTTGCATATTTCATCACTTTTTTCAGTTTTTCATTATGTCCTGCACCGTAACAATAACCCATAAGCGGCGCTACACCCTGACTAAGACCAACACTAAGCATTATTGGAAACATGTCAATCTTATAGGCGATTCCATATGCGGCAACAGCATCTGAGCCATATAATCCGATGTAGTTATTAAGTAATATATTGGAAGTGCCTATCATAACAGTAATCAGTGCTCCGGGTATTCCTATCTTTACAACATTTGCCGGTATTGACGGTGCGATGACAAGATCCTTCGGTGAAAGACTGTAAAGTTCATTCTTCTTAAACATCTCTTTAACCATACAGATACTGTAATACACTGTCGAACACAGGAAACCTATGGATGTAGCAAGAGCCGCTCCGGCAGTTCCCTTTCCCATTAGTACAATGAATACCCAGTCAAGTACAATATTGACACCATTTCCAATGACTATACCTATAGTCGCCTCTTTAATAAGCCCTCCTGATCTGAATATATGTACCATTCCATTTGAAAGGATGATAACCGGTGCGCCGATAAAGATCCATTTGAGGTAATCATAGGTAAATTGCACATTCTCATCATCTGCTCCTGCAAACGATGCAACCTGTTTTATGCACATACATCCCAATACCAGAATAAAGGTCCCTGAAACAGCCATTGCATAATTACAAAATGTTATACATTTTCTGGCCTGATCAGATTTCTTTTCCCCAAGCATTCTCGCTATCACACTGTTTCCACCCATTCCGAAGATACTGGCTATTGACATTATGATCAAAAGAATTGGCGTACATAGTGTTACTGCAGCAATCTGTGCAGGATTGTTGGTCATCGATACAAAATATGTATCTGCCATGTTATAAATAAGTGTAGCCAATGTTCCAAGCATGGTCGGAATTCCTAAGGTAACTATCGATTTTTGAATGTTCTTCTCTTCAAATACGTTATACATAAATCCTCCTTCTATATTGAAACGACGCATATTCTATAATAAAATCGAATCAATAAGCGGGACATATGTCCTGTTTTAAGATAGTCTGGAAGGATTTTTCAAACATAATCAGCGGACTTGCGAAATTGTATGAACTGGAATCGTGAATAATCCATGGATGAAAAAAAATGAAAAGATTTTACAACAAAGAAGCTATTGAATCGGCAATTTCACAGAGCCGCTACAGAGATATTTTAAAAAATCTTAACGTACCTATGTTTATCTGTGAATACGAAGATGGAGAAATAGTTGTCGCTCCGTTTCATGAAAGCAGCATATTTCAGATCACCATCTCCGGAAGTCTGTCAATTTACTTTGTCCGTAATGACGGAAGCAGCTACCACCTGGCTTATTCAGAGATGGATTCATTTCTTGGAGAAAATGAGCTTTTTGACTCTGTTAATTGTGGCGTTTACGGAGAAGCCTCCGGAATTCGGAGATGTCTTGCTTTTCCGATCAGCGAAAGCAAACAAGCACTTCTTGAAAACGCGGCTTTCCTAAGAGTGCTTGCTAAAATTCTTGATGAAAGACTAAATCATATCGCTTTACAGGATGCAGTTTCCACTTCTCTTACAGAGCGGGTCATTTCATATATGACATATATCTGCAAAGATAAAACTTTAAAAGGAATTGAAAAAAATGCATATCAGCTACACTGCAGTTCCAAACAGCTTCAAAGAATCCTGAACTCTTTAGAACAAACAGGTATTGTCAAAAAAATAGGGAAAGGATCATATACGATGATTTAGGCACTAATGAAATCCCTTCTTAACTTATCCTTGACAAATGGTACACTTCACAATAGAAAGACCTCCATGGATTAACACCCAAGTGTCCAATCCACGGAGGTCTGTTTGAATCTTTTATAGTATTCCCATTTTTTACACGTTCTTTTTATGCGTTCTTTACTGACAGATTCAATACAAATGAAACAACAGAGAATACTAACAGCAATACAAACGGTGCTATATAGGATCCTGTTGATGTGAACAATACTCCACCTATAGTCGCAACAAAGCTTGCCGGTATCAGAGTGGTATTTGCCACACTGAAGTTTGCAGGGAAATTCTTTGCTCCGTAAAATGATGCGACAACTGATGATGTTACAGGCGGCTGGAATGCATAGCTTATTCCGGTCACTGCAAGACCTATTGCAACCAAAGGTACAGAATGCATGGAGATAGCGAGCAGCATAAGAACCGGTGCTGTAATTGTGATTATACCGTCTACAAGCATGGTCTTTCTCTGTCCGATCTTATCGAAAAGAGCACCTGCAAGAAGACGTCCCGCTCCATTACAAAGTGACAGTATTCCTGCAAGCATGGTGGCAACTCCTGCTTCAGCTCCTGAGAAGATTGCTACATCTCTTGCCATACTGATGGTACTGTTTCCAACAGCTGATGCAAGAACAAGGAACAGGAAGAACCTGAGGAAAGATGGTCTTTTGATCATCTCCATGGTAGTGTAATCCTTCTTTTCTACGATTGTATCATCTTTCGAAGTTTCTCTTACTGAATCTGAAGCAGCATCATCTGAATCAGATAATGTTTTCTCGATCACAAAAGCTTTTACATTCTTCTCATGAAGTTCAGTTCCTTCATCGGCTTTTGCAAAAGAAACATTCGGATCTTTATGCTTAAGTATCAGTGAAGCTGCAACCAGTGCCGCACATGTCATGACTCCAAGAAGCATATATGTCACTCTCCAGCCAATGCTTCCAATCATTGAATTGGCTACATTTCCGAGCACAAGGGCGCTGGCACCAAAGCTCATCATCAGCGCACCCGATGCAGTGCCCTTCATATCGCTGAACCACTCATTTACAACAGATATGATAGCATTGTACGCTATACCTATTCCGAGTCCGGCAAGTCCGCCGTAGGATAGGTACAGAAGACTTAATCCATCTTCGTGTAATGTCGAGGAAATGTAGAATCCGCAGAGACTGCATACTGCTGCCATTAAAAATATAAGTCTCAGATTGATTCTTTTGATCAGGATTCCCGAGATCATTCCGCCTATGCAGAAGGTACACATGGTGATGGTGAAGTTCAGCGCGAGCTGAGAGGCTCCCCACCCCATCTCCTCCATAAGAGGTGCTTTCAAAATTGACCAGGCATAGATGATGCCCGAAAAAAACATTACTGCTATACCGACTACAATGACCGGCCAGCGCTTTACATTATTTTCCATATACTTCTCCTTTAAGCATTAATTTGGACTTTTTTAATCATTAATGATGCAGCACATATCCCTGCAATATGTGCTGCATCATAGATTTAGAAAAGTATATCATCATGTCCACTTGTCGACAAGTGTTTCTGATTAATTTCTATTCATTCAAGAAACATTCATCTGATTTTGCATACTCTATGCCGGCAACCTTAGATCTTTCATGTCACTCTGCGGGTCAAAGAATGTATGCGCATGAAATATAGGCAATGGATGAAGATATGGTCACTATAGGAAATACCAGCATTCCCCACTTAAGTATCCAGCCCTGGTTTTCCTGCATAGTCTCGGTACCAAGGAATAGAGGTGCTGAACCTCCTGCTGCCATAGTGATAAATGCGCAGAGCGCACTCATTACTATTCCGGGAATTACTGCACTTACATTGACACCGCTCTTTCCGTAATTAACAAGAAGTGGACCTACTACAGTACCGATGATCACTGCGGTTGCTGTGTTTGAAAATACATTGGTACATACCATTGTAAGAAGTACCAGCACAACAACAAACATCGGGAACGGCATATTGCCGAACAGTGCATTCATGATATCAGCAAGCCACATTCTTACTCCAAGATCCTTGTCGGAAACCATCATACCAAGGGCTGTAAATGCACATACCGCAAGAACTATTCCCCAGTTCACCGCTTTACCCATGGAGCGGTCAAGATTAAGCAAAGGTTCACCATCGATATGGATGAAAAACATTAAGATCGCCATAAATACGAACCAGAATCCCTGTCCGATTCCGTTTATGATCTCGTATCCCGGGAATGAATGCGGGAGCCAGATCATGACAACGGAATACATTACTCCGGTAACAAAAAGACCCATGGTCCATTTCTGACGTTTATTGAATGTTGTTCCGCCCTGAGATGTAATGGAAGCCACGTCTGCATCTCTAAGCTTTGCAAAATCTGCTTTGTACAGGGTTCCTATGGAGATTCCCATGGCTACTGCAATCAGAACTCCTGCGATAATGGCTGTGAGCATATATGATACCTGATCTATCTGTACTCCGGCCGATAAAAGACCACTCTTATCATCTCCCTTGAGAAGGTTGAAGATCATAAGCGCCATTCCCTTGAACGGAAGAATACCGCCTCCTACCGAGCCTGTAACAATTGCGCCTGTATACATCGCTTTTTTCCACTGGCTCTTGTTATCATAACCCACAGTATTTGCGATGGAATCAATCATGGCAATTGAGAACATGTACGCGCCAAGGGCCGATGCAAGTGCGCCAAGAGCCGTCATTGCAATAAAAAAAACTACCGTGAACAGTACCGGTTTTCCGTTCAGTACCTTGCTTGAAATCATTTTTCTTGCAAGAACTGCATCAGCTCCGCTTTCTGTCAGGGCATAAAGCACTACAAAAATCACTATGAGCTGCCAAACCGTTTCAGATCCCAGAGTCTGGGCGATTATATCTTTTCCGTTTCGGAACCCTGTTAGAACTATGCTGAACATTATCAAAAGAGAAGGTGTTACCATTCCGAATCCCTGGGCGATCATCCAGATTCCGCCGATAAAGATTCCGATAGCCTGAACTCCCAAACGTGTGACCGGTCCCCATGTAGGACAGATCAGACCAAATACAAACATAAAGAAAAGACTGATGCATAGATGCATTATCTTCTGACTTGTATATCTCTGACTTTTAGGCATTTTTAAACTCCTTTATATAATTTTTCATTTTAAATGGAAACTCCGGTTTGAATGTGAAATTTCCAACTTGAATGGTGAGTCGTATACGAATTCGGATAATTCCATCCGCAAGTGAACCATGCAGGAAAAAGGGAATTATCCTGTAGATATTTAGAAAAGTGACTGTGAAACGCTTCCATCATCCTTCTTTTTTCGGCGATCTCCGTAAAGGCTCAGGAGGAAGCAGTTTGTCAGCCGCCAGAGCCTGTTCCTTCATCCTCTGAAGACACATATTTGTGAACATATCTTCATAACGTACACAGGCATCTCTTCCGATGACAAACGGGTTCGCTACACCATCGAAGATGTCCCTTACTATCCTTAACCTGTCTGTACTCTTATCGATAAATGGGTGAGAAGATATCTCCACATCACAGCCGAACTCTTCTGCGATTTTCGCAAAGCTCGTGCAGGATTGAAGATACTTTACCTTATCGCTCATTGAATAAGGTATTCCTGAACCTCCCCACATCTCAACATAGTGCTCTCTTCCTTCGTCAGTCACTCTGAAAATAAAGCTCATACAGCCCGGAGAATGTCCCGGTGTCGAATAAGTATATACTGAAGTGTCTCCAAGAACGAAAGCTCCGCCGTCTTCCAAAAATCCGTCCACATCCCATTTCAGTACTCCGGAACGGTCTCTGGTATTTTGTTTTGCAAATTCAAAATCCACCTTAGACATATAGATTTTGCAGCCTGTTTTTTCCCTGAACCAGTCAGCCTTTCCAAAATGATCCCCATGCCCATGGGTGATAAGAATTGCTTTAAGATCACTTAACGGAAGTCCCAGATCTTCAAATCCCTTAACTATACAGTCTCTGTGTTCGGAAAGTGGTTCCATACAGTCGAGAAGTATCAGTCCTTCGCTCGTTTCAAGCACAAAGCATCCCACATCCGGATTCCCTATGAATGAAAGCTGGTCAAAAAATTTTGTTGCAGGCGTATCACCCTCATGTCGTCCGAAAAGCGGCCTGTGTGGATTTGGTTTTCGCCAGGTTTTATATATCATTTTTCCTCCCCTATAATCAGATGACTTTCTTCTCTTTAAGATCTTCTATCTCTTTTTCATCAAGACCAAGCAGATCCCCGTAGACATATTTATTGGAATCACCAAGTCCAGGCGAACACTTATACTCAACATCAAAGCCGCTGAATTTAGCTGCAAATCCTGGAAGCTTCACCTTTCCACGCTGAGGATGATCTATTTCCACCATCATTCCACGCTCGTAGTACTGAGGGTCATTGGTGATATCGCTTACATCAAGGAGTGCCCCTGCAGGAATGTCGTGCTTACACAACCAGTCCATGGCTTGGAATTTATCTTTATCCTTAAGCCAGTCTTTGATAGCGTTGTCGCACATTTCCTTATTTTTAAATCTTTCTCTTGGAGTAGCCATCTCGGGGCAGACATCCTGCTTAAGATCATGTCTTCCTATGGCATCACATAGGTTATCCCACTGCGCACTTCCCGGAGCTCTTGAGCAGTAAATGTGTACATAATCATTTACACCGAAAGGTTTGCAGGGATATGTATCGGAAGGAGCAACATCCTCAAGCGGCATTCCGTTCGCTACTCTTCTGTTAGGCACACAGCCGTTACTGTAATACGGCTCCCACTGACTTCTTGAAAGTCCTATGATGAAGTCCTGCATGGCAACATCCACTCTCTGACCTGCTCCGGTTTTTTTTCTCTGTAAAAGAGCTGTAATGATGGAAAGCGCCAGCATTATACCTGTTCCGCTGTCTCCCACGGAGATGCCGCACTTTATCGGTTTTTCAGGAAGTCCTGTCGCCGATACCATGACACCTGTATGTGTAGCTATAGGATCAAACGCCGGATAATCCTTGTAAGGTCCCACCTGAGAGAATCCCTTAAGGCTTGCATAAATGATACCGGGATTCAGCTCTTTACAATGATCGTAGGTGAACCCCAGCTTATCCATGCTTCCCGGTCCCATATTTTCAACCACCACATCACACTTTTTCATCAGCTTTTCAAGAAGACTGAATCCTTCTTTTGTCTTTGCATTACAGGTGATTGATTTTTTGTTCATGTTCATTACCAGGAATCCGTAACTGTCTATACCCGGTTCTTCCTGTGTGTAACGGCCCAGTTCTCCTGTTCCCGGGCGTTCCACCTTTAAAACTTCAGCTCCAAGCCAAGCCAGAGTCTCCGTGCAGACTGTACCGGCTTCAAACTGAGTCATATCCAGCACTCTCACGCCGGATAATGGCTTTTCATTTTGCATTTACTTTCCTCCCTTTTCAGTCAGGCCGATGATATGGATGATATAAGGCTCTGACATATTTTTCCTTTAATAACCTTACTTGTATGGTTGGGGGCTTAGTACTGTACAAATAAGATCCTTTCCCAATTCACACCATTTGTCTGGTATTTAGAGTGATTCGTTTTATGATGTGGTATCTGTCATTTTGCTGTTTTTGCTTCGTGCGCCGGAATGACTCGTTTTTCAATAAAATCTTCCACCAGTTCTGTCATGGTCTCAGCATTCCATTTCTTAGGATTTACAGGATCAGCATGGAAAGTAAGAATCGGTATCCCCACCTCTTCCATAGCCTTTTTTATGAAATAACTTCCTTCAACCGCCTGCATATCATTATCGGGAATCATATAAACTACTCCGTCGATGTCATTATGCTTTGCTTCATGTATGAACCAGCTGCTGTTCCATGGCGGCATGTGAATGAAATCCTCCATTCCGATAAACCTTGCCGCAAGTGCCCTTAAGGGATCTCCTTTTTCATCATTTCTTATATAGGCATCTGCTCCCATGGCAAGGTACATGGACCACATAAATACAGCTCCGTACTTTTCTTCAAATCTCTGATAGAATTGAAAATCCTGCCACATTCCGCGACCAAGCCACATCATCCTGAGCTTTTCGCCGGGCACAGCAGCTTCACCTTTATCAACCAGAGCCTTTATTTCTTCGTAGAGCCCTTTTGCATGCTGTACACCCCATTCAGTCCCGCGCTGCCACTGAGCCTGCATAACAGCATTGATAGTGTCAACAACTGTTACCGGAACAGGATGGGTCTCTGCTATAAGATCACGTATCTTTTTGTAGTAACCTTCCTGCTCATTTATAAGATTCATTACATGCTGCAGTTTATTAATGTCGAACATCCTGCCGGTCTTCATCTCGAGCCATCGTATAAGTTCCTTAAGCTCCTGAACCGCAAAATCCAGTCTGTCGGTATCGTACATTTCTTCCCAACGATCCGCTGAAAGCTCGTACCAGTTAAGAGGCGTCTTACGGGCTACGGTATTTTCGATGAGATAAGCCTCCGCACCGTAGTTTTCAGCCAAAAGTGTAAATATCTTCGATTGGACATCTCCCGTCAGACGGGTCACACAAATAGTCGGTTTCGGCAAACCTCCCCAGGGGCCCAGAGGATTGCCTTCCTCATCAAATTTTTTATCATCAGGATCGAAACTTTCTGCAAGAGTCTGTGCATCGTAGCTGTTAAGATCCGGCCTGTACCCATTTTCCTTCATCAGGTCGAAATATTTTTTTGTCATCCTCTTGGCTCCGCATATGGCGGCCCACCACTGATTGACAACGAAAGGAATATCCATGGCCCTGAATATCTCCATAGGAACATCAGCGTTGAGGATTGCAAACTCACCATTCTCTTTTTCCACCTGTTCCTTCATGGAAAAGAACCATTCTTTCTGATACAGGCTGGCAGCTTTAGTCGCCTTCAGTTTTTTAACGACTGTTGATTTAGATTCCTGAATCTTCTTTTCTTCACTCATCAGCTTCGGCCTCCCCTCATCTCCTCCGCAAATTCACCGAGTCTTTCTTCCAGACCTTCGTTTTTTGCAGCAGGCCAGAGCATCTTTTCAAATCTGATATGCTTTATGCCTCGTCTTTCAAGACTTTCTATCTGCTTTGGTATGTCCCAGGTCGCAACTTCATCGTATATGTTGGTGTAGAATACGACTGCCTGAGCGCCTGCTGCTTCCACCTCTCTTTCGAGAGCCTCCATACGCTCTTTAGGAGTCGCCTTTTTTGCAGAGAATTCTCTCAGCATATAGCGATCGACTATTCCGCGTATCACCGGATAGTCCAAATTAAAATCCCTGTTAAAATATCTTTCTCCAAAGTCCGTGTCCTCACCGACGATAACAAGACCTTTTGATTCGATCATTTCATAGAGTCTTAAGTCCTCCTGATTCGCACCTGTGTAATACACACGGGGAGCATCGATCACAGGCCATCCTCTCGCCTCATCTGAAAGCTCATTAACAAGCTCCGTGTGTTTCTCTCTGTCCATAAAAAGGCCGGCACCTATGATGACAAGAGCCTCACTTCCCGTGATTCTTACCTCGTTCCCATGACGAAGGGCCGAAATCCTTCTAAGTGCTGCTCTGTTTTTATTGCAAATGTCTGCAGCCTTCAGAATATCAACATCGGTTATCTCATGTCCGGCCCACTCCTCAAGCTGTTTTCTGAACAGTCCGATTATAAATTCGTTTCTTTCCTGATGAAGACGATTCCGGGTAAATAGCCAGTCTATGAACGTGATTGGAACGATAGGCTTCTCCGGTTCCACCCTTTTCAATTCTCTGAGATAAAGAAAAATTCTAATGTCTATATCTGTAGAATTTGATATAGCAAGATAATCAATCTGTTCACTGTAAGTTCCGTCCACCAGTTTTTCAAACTGAGCCCTGACGACCGGTTCAAATGCATATTCAAGATACTTGTCAGCCTCAGTCATATCTCTGTCAGAGTCCGCATATATGCGAACCGGAAGCATTCCTGCTGCGATAACAAGCTCATCCGGAACATCACACCCCAGCTCTCCCAAAACCTTTTTCCCTTCGCTCCTCTCCTTCAATAAAGCTTCAGAACGATGGTCATATACTTCTTTTAATGCATTAAACGCTCTACTCTTGAGCGCACATTCATGTATACCCATCCTGTATTTTCCTTTCCGGGTCAAAACTGTTTTCCATTTACATAAATCAACATAAATCACTTCCGCTGCACTGATAATGCACAAAACTGCAGTTCCATTTCCATTCACTTGATTCAAGATTTTCAGAGTCATGGAGTATCTGCATATAAGCAAGATAAAATGCAGTTATCATATGACCCAGCATAAGTATTTAATCATCTATTACAGGCTGTTTTTCTTCCTGAATATCTGACTCACAGATTCCGATTTAATCAGCTCATAAGGTGTTCGATGAATAAGCACTGATTTATGTCATCGAATTAAATTTTATATTTTGGATATTTTATTTAATAGATGGCGCTCGCCAATATAAATCCAAAGAAAATGTGCACAGTGCACATTTTTATGCTAGAATCAACTGAAATAGATGGATTAATTGTTTAGAATGACCATGAATGACTGCCGGAAAGGATGGAACAGACTCTTTGAACAGCTATACTCCCTTTATGCTTCAGAAATGGCTGAAGGATATCGTAATAAGGATTTTTACCGGCGAAGGCATGCCGGAACTAACAGGTGGAATTCGGATACTTGAAGAAGGAGAAACTCCGTTGGACAGTCATTGTCTTTATATAGGAGACCATGAACTTATAGAAAAAGCTTTTTCTCTGGGGCGTTTTCCCGGGTCTCCCATAATGATAATCAGCGCAGGCAGCTGCAAGGCTTTTACAGAAGATAATGTACCAAGGCAGCTCAGACTTGTTGAAACCTCCCTTCCTGTAATTCCTCTTTACAACCGTGTTCAGGAAAGTGTTCACAGATATCTTGAATGGGAAAAGCTTGTGAGAGACAGTTTTTTTGAAGATGACGGTCTCAAGAAAATTCTTGATGCTTCACTCCCCATGTTCAACGCAACACTGCTTCTTTGCAGTTCCTGGTATAAAACCCTTGCCGCTTCCTGCCACCCCGATGTTAATGATATTTATTCTAAAGAGATCAAAGAGATGGGGCATTTTTCCCACGAATCCATTCAGAAACTGAGTGGTCGTGAAACAGAGAATGGCGGTCTTCTCGTGCATACCGAACTGCTTCCGCCGGATAGTGAAAATCATATGATCATTAGACGAATTTGCTTTAAAGGTGAGATCTACGCAAGACTTTTTGTTATTCTGAAAGATAAAACACCCGATTCCTGCATATCTGATCTTACGGAAGTACTGGGAAATTATCTCTCAGAATTTATGTACGGACATCATGGTGTGGATTTTGGCGGCAATCCTGAACTCCGAACCTTTGTTTCCGATCTAATTGAGTTCAGACTTACCGATAAAAAAGAACTTGACGAAAGGGTTGGTGTCTTAAACCTGTCCATCACGAAATATTATCATTTGATTGTTATCTCCGTGCCGGAAGACCCTGTGATAAAAGGTGTACCCTATAATTATCTTATTAACCAGATAAAACAGATTTTTCCGTACAGCGACATTTCAACTTATATGGGAGATATTCTTGTTCTTGTTCCGAAAAAAAGTTATGAAGCTGCCATCACATTCGATAGAGAAGCATTTGAGACTCTGCTTGATAAACATGATGCACATGCGGCTATCAGTAATTATTCCAGGTTCCTGACCTCTCTGCCTACGATTTATCACCAGACAAAACTGACTCTGCGACTCGGTATGAAAATGTCTCCGGATGAACGCATTTATATTTATGAAGATTACAGTATGTATCACATGATTGAAATGGCAGACAAAGGTTCACAGGCTTTGACATTCAACCGGAATATCATATACCTCTGCCATCCGGGGTTAATAGCGCTTATGAATCATGACAGAAAGACCGGCGGTAATCTTACCGAAGTGATGTATATCTATCTTCGTAATGAACGTAATTCTGCATTGGCCGCAAAAAAACTATTCATACACAGAAATACCATGCTTAACAAAGTTCACAGAATTGAAGAGATACTTGGAGAGACTCTCGATGACCCAAGGCTCAGGGAACGACTTCTTTTCAGTTACCATGTCATCGAATATACAACAAAATACAGAAATGAAGATGTTATGGCCCTTAGGAAAAATACTGATATCCGGGATTGTAGGAAACAGTCCTGAAAGGATGAAGAAACCGGAAAATATTCCTTCGCCGAAAGGTCATTGTTTCCATGGTTAACCTGTGTCCTCTTTGAAATCATTGACTATTATTTAACATTATTTCCTTATGTATAGCATTTATTTCGCCGAGAAATAATGTGTTAAGATGGAAGATCTCGATAAGACAGACTCTACCATGACCACTCAGGATATAGTCGAAGCCATGAAAAGCGTATCCAAAACAGAAGGCAAGTGGACCACACGCTGGACCATGGTGTACAGCAGTGAAGGCAGTCCAAGTGTGGACTATTACTGGAATGCAGACTACGATCATATTGCGGAAAGCTACAAAATCGGAGGATAACCCCACATCACGAAATAACAAACAGCCCGGATGCCCCGGGCTGTTTTCTCATGAAAGTGAATATGCAGATTGATTTTTCAGCCCCTTTCTGTCGGGCCATACCTATACAGGTATATCTGTTTAAAACTCTCCCCCAAGATTCTCCAAAGAGTCTATGACAACAACACATTCAGGCTTTACATGCTGAATGATATAGCGCATCTGGTCCATAGGAACGGCTACACATCCTCCGGTATAGGGCTTTCTGTCTCCAAGGCAGTGAAGGAAGATTGCAGAGCCTCTTCCCGGCGTGCCTTCTTCATTGAAACCGATATTGAGACAATACTGATACTGGTATGTATAGTCCATGATATGCTCACTGTTTGTCATATCAAGGTCAGGATAGTCCTTTATATCCACCAGCTCATTGTAATGCATGCCCTCTCTGTCATCACCTGACCAGTAGATATCCTCGGTAACCTTTGTATACGGCATGATGCATCCCGGGTCATCTGCAATTCCGAAAGCCTTTGTAAAACGATAAGTTCCCACAGGTGTCTGGGCACATCCTTCAACATGCTCATCATCCGGACAGGTTCCGTTTTTTCCTACATAACCCGGAGTGGAACAGATCATCTTCCACTTTCCCTCCTTATCCTTTTCATGCATAGATACCCATGCTGTTGTCTTCTCGTAGGTGGCAACCACAAACAGCTGCTCAGCAGAATCTGCCTGCGAAAGCTTCATTACCCATTCAGGAGAGTCCTCTGCCTCAAGATTAAGGACCTCTCTGGCAGAACCACCACCTGATTCAGATGTTCCCGGCAAAATGGCCTCCGGTACTGAAGTCTCGCCACAGCCTGCTAGAATCAAAGCACATAAAATAAACATTCCAATTACAATTCTTTTTTTCATTCCACACCTCACAACACTTAACATATCTATGATATATCACTTGTCTCTATTTATCGACGCGATCTCATTGTTTATCAGTTGGGCATTTGATGACTCTATTTACAAAAAAACAGGTCCTCCTCTGGTATGAGAAGAACCTGTTTTTCAACTGATTACTTTTGACACCCGATGTTCTACTAGTGAACTCTTAGTGCCTTCAAGTTGATTTAATTTTATTCTGATTAACCTGCTTTACTTTGCAGCGTACTTTGCAGCATTCTCACCTGAGATGAAGCCCATGTAAGCACCTACGCCGAGAGCCTCACGACCTGGATAGTAATCACCGAAGAAGCCTGCCTGCTCAACAGCATCGCTTACCAGCATACGAACAGCAGAGCTTGATACTGTTGCTCCTGAAATAGCGTCAACGCCCAGTGACTGGTGCTCAATGATGGCATCTGCCATAAGCTTAAGTGCCTTGTCACCTACACCTAAAGTAATGTCTCATCTTACATCATAGAGCTGCTGTAAAAAATAAAGGCATACTTCCACGGTTAAAACGTAGAAGTATGCCTGTTAATTTAGTCAAACATCATCGGTCTTCTCTGAAATACGGTCGTCCCAGAGACGCAGGAGGCATGTTTTCTCGCTTCCTCTGCATACTCGTTATGATGAGAACAATTATCGTAACGACATATGGAAGCATTTTATACAGCTCCTTGTTGGCAAGATCTGTTCCCGTCGGGATAAACAGATAAAGAATATAGAGACCTCCGAATAAGATCGATGCAAAAACTCCGATACTCGGATGCCAAATCGTAAAGATGACCAGTGCGATGGCGAGCCATCCTCTGTCACCGAATCCGTCATTGGACCACACACCGGCCGCATAATCCATGATGTAGTAAAGTCCCCCAAGGCCGGCAATCATACTGCCCACACAGGTAGCTATATACTTATACTTCGTTACATTGATACCTGCCGCATCAGCAGTCGCAGGATTTTCTCCCACAGCTCTAAGATGAAATCCGGGTCTTGTCTTTCTAAGTATGTATTCCGCTGCAAAAGCAATAATTATGGCCGCATAGGCAAGAAAACCGTAGGACAGAAATACTTTTCCGAACCATCCGGTAGTATCCGCAAAAGGAAGCTTTCTGCTGAAGCAGGCACTTGTTGCGGTCAATGCTATCGACGGAACATCACTGCCTGTGATCTTGATAAGAGAGCCGCCGAAAAAATTACCGAAGCCCACTCCGAAGGTAGTCATGGCAAGACCTGTAACATTCTGGTCTGCACGTAAACTTACTGTGAGGAAACAGTACAGTAAGCCCATAAGTCCTGAACCAAGAAGACAGGAGAACAGGGGAATCAAAATTCCCAGAACCGGATTCATAAGGGACGGATCCGGAAGTGAATGCTCATAGAAAAAGGCTCCTATAACACCGGATATGGCACCTACATACATGACGCCCGGGATACCCAGATTCAGATTGCCGGATTTTTCTGTCAATGTCTCTCCGGTGCTTCCGTATAAAAGCGGTATGCTCTGCATCACCGCACGAGGGATAAAGGTCACTAAATCAAACATCTGCTCTGTCCTCCCTGCTATCTTTAATCTCCGCTTCTTCTGAAGAACCCGCCGCATCCGAAGTCTTGTCTTCAGCGTCATTCGGATTCATCTCTTCCTGTGAAGCCTTCTCTTCTATTGCTGAAGCATTGTCATCAGAATTATTTACTTCCGTTTTTTTGTTCACATGTGAAGGTAATGCTGAAACATCCGAAAAACTTATTTTGTACCTGATAAAGAATTCACTTCCGATTATGAAGAAAATGATGATTCCCGTCAGGATATCTCCAAATGCATGATTAAGTCCGAACTTGGTGGAAATCTCACTTGCTCCTCTGTCCATGAACACAAGCAGGAAACTGGTAAAGATCATTTTTACCGGATTGAATTTTCCAAGCCACGCCACCATGACACCTGTAAATCCACGTCCGTTTGCGATGGTTGTGGTAACAGTATGATCTGTACCTGCCACCAGTAAAAATCCCGCCAGTCCGCAGAGGGCACCTGAGATAATAAGGGTGCGAATGATTACATTCTCCACGTTGATGCCCACATATCTTGCTGTACGTTCACTTTCACCTACAACGCTTATTTCATAGCCCTGTTTACTGTAGTTGAGATACACATACATGATGATGGTCACAACAGCCACGATCAAAATATTGAGCAGATACTTACTGCCGATCTGAGGGAGCCACCCTGCCTCTGTTGCCTGATTAATGATTCCGATCTTTCCGGAACCCTTAGGTACCTCCCAATGAATTACATAATAGGCAACGATCTGTGTGGCTACATAGTTCATCATGAGAGTGAACAGGGTCTCATTGGTGCCCCATTTTGCCTTGAAAAATCCCGGAATAAAAGCCCATAAAGCCCCTGCACAAATGCTTGAGAAAAGCATTACCGGAATCAGCAGAGCATTAGGAAGAGCATCCCCAAGCTTGATCATACATGCCGCACTGGCTAGACATCCCATGAGTATCTGTCCCTCTCCTCCTACATTCCAGAAACGCATGCGGTAAGCCGGAGCCAGCGCAAGGGACACGCACAGTAAAATAGCGATATTCTGAAAAAGTATCCAGCCCTTACGGGTGGTACCGAAGCTTCCCAGTACCAGAGATTTAAACACTTCTATAGGGTTATCACCTGTCAGTCCCATGGTCACAAGTGCAGAAACCAGTAACGCAAGAATGATAGCTGTAGTCCGTATCGCAATCACTTCCATTTTGGGAATGAATTTTCTTTTTGAGATATGAAATTTGAATTCTTTTTTATTCATGTGTAACCTCCGAAGCGACCGTCTCTGCAGAATCCCCCACATAAGGCTTATTTGGATCCAGCAGTTTATGGGAGTCGATATTCTGCCCCATCATAAGAAGTCCTACGTCATTTTTCGAAATAGTCCTTGCGTCCACTGCTCCCATGAGCTTTCCGTCTGCAAGAACAAGAATTCTGTCACAGAGAGCCAGTAATGTATCCAGATCCTCTCCCACATAGACCACTGAAACTCCCTTCTGCTTTTGCTTTTCAAGGAGCTCGTAGATCATATAAGAGGAGTTAATGTCTAAGCCTCTTACAGCATAGGCTGTAAGAAGTACCTTAGGCGTCAGAGATATTTCACGTCCAACCAGTACCTTCTGAACATTTCCTCCCGACAGATGACGCACAGGTGTCTCAATATTAGGGGTCACAACGGATAATTCACGAACAAGCTTTTCTGCAAGTTTTCTTGGGCCTTTCCGATCTGTGAAGAACCATCCTCCCTTCCGGAAAGAACGGAGCATCATGTTGCTGGAAATGTCCATGTTTCCCACAAGTCCCATACCGAGACGATCCTCAGGCACAAAGGACAGGGTAACTCCCAGATTCTCTATATCCAGCGGCTTTTTCCCGATGAGTTCAGTATCCTGTTCTCCATCAGTGAAGCGGATGGAGCCCTTCTCCACCTTCTGAAGACCGCTTATGGCTTCAAGAAGTTCCTTTTGTCCGGAACCTGAAATACCGGCTATACCAAGTATTTCATTACTGTATGCTGTAAAGGAAATGTCATCCAGCATCAGCACCCCTTCTTCGGAGCGAACACTGAGTCCCTTAACACTTATCCTCGGTTCCGGCTTCTCAGGCAGTGTTCTGTCTACATGAAGCTCAAACTGGTGTCCCACCATCTGATTGGTCATTTCCTGAATGCTTACATCAGAAGTCTTCAAAGAAGAAATATAATTACCTGAACGCATGACCACCACACGATCAGAGATTTCTTTAACTTCATTTAACTTGTGAGTAATGATAATTATAGATTTTCCATCACTTTTCATTTTACGGAGTATACGGAAAAGTCTCTCTGTCTCCTGAGGCGTAAGTACAGCAGTAGGTTCGTCAAGAATCAGAAACTCCGCCTGCCTGTACAGTACCTTTATGATCTCAACAGTCTGCTTCTGTGAAACTGACATGGTATAGATCTTCTGTTCAGGATCCAGGTCAAACCCGTAACGATCACATATCTCCCTGATTTTTGCTGCCGCTTTTTTTAAGTCGAACCTTCCCTTTTCATTGAGGCCAAGAACTATATTCTCAGCAGCGGTCATTACATCCACAAGCTTAAAATGCTGGTGGACCATGCCGATTCCCAGATCCAGGGCATCTTTAGGTGACTTTATATCCACCTTCTCACCATTAACATAAATCTCACCGGAATCCGGATAGTATATTCCGGCAAGCATATTCATAAGCGTAGTTTTACCTGAACCATTTTCCCCCAGAAGGGCAAGTATTTCTCCTTTATTTATTTCAAAGGAAATATGCTTGTTGGCTACAATATTTCCAAATGTCTTGGTAATGTTCCGGAATTCAACAGCAGCACTCATCTTTCATTCACCTTTATATCTTTTTTGCTTAATAATTTTTGCACCTTTATGTAACAAAAAGGGCAGTGCAGCATGTTCTGCCGCACTGTCCTTTAAAACCCTTCTGAAAGGGCTCAGTATTTAACCAAAGTTTGTATCAAGAAGTGTGATACCATCGATCTGAAGATCAAAGTAAGGTGCAGATCTGTACTCTGACTCATGGAAGTATCCTTCTGAAACAGCCTCGGTGTCACCCTCATACTGTGGATCGGTATCGACATCAGCCATATAAGTCTCAAGCTTCTTGCCTTCTACTGTGAAGGTCTCTGTATCAAATACATGAAGCTTTCCTGACTCAAGATCTGCCTTGACACTGTCAAGCTTTTCCTGTGTACCTTCAGCTGCAACATTATTATTGATATCTGTAAGAAGAACGGAATCTGTGCCGAGAGTTCCTGTCCAGTCCTTGTCAAAGCTCTTTCCTTCAGCGCATGCTGTAATGCTCTCTACAAAATAAGGAGCCCAGTTTATTCTGGATGAAACGATAAATGTATTTGGAGCTACACTCTCTGTTGATCCGTTATAAGAAATATTCGGAACGCCTGCTGCTTCACAAGCTGTCGGCGCACCCATGGAATCTGCGTGCTGGGAAATAAGAACACACTTGTCATTGATAAGCTTGTTTGCTGCTTCCTTCTCTGCTGTCTCATCATACCATGAACCTGTAAAGGTAACTTCCATAGTCGCTGATGGGCATTCTGAACGGGCACCAAGGAAGAATGAAGTATAACCTGAAATAACCTCTGCATAGGTATAAGCACCTACATAACCGATCTTTGCCTCATCCTCTTTGATCTTTCCATCCTTGATCATCTCGTTGAGCTTCATTCCTGCAGCTACTCCTGCAAGATAACGACCCTCATATATAGAAGCAAAAGCATTCTGATAATTATCGAGACCTTCTGTATGTGCCTTTGTTCCGGTTGCATGTGCAAATGTCACCTCCGGAAATTCTTTTGCTGCCTGGATCATGAAATCCTCATGACCGAAAGAATCCGCAAAAACATATCTGCAACCACTGTCTGCCAGCTCTGCAGCTGTATCATAACATTCCTGACCTTCCGGAACATTGGTCTTGAATATAACATTTTCCGAAGGAATGCCAAGCTTTTCAGTTGCTTCCTTTGCTGCATTAATGAAGTTAAGATCATAGGTAGAATTCTCATCATGCAGGAAAATAAAGCCTACCTTCATGTCACTGAAACTTGCATCAGCTGATGCCTGGTTTTCATTTGATGCTTCTTTTGCTGCCGCTGAAGGTGCAGATGCATTCTCCGCTGTTTTTGAACCGCCACATGCCACAAGTGATGCAAGCATAACAGCAGTCATTGCAATGGACACAATCTTTCTCATAATTATCCTCTTCTTCCCGGAACTCAGGTTCCTTCATAGAAAAACCGGTCATCCTATACACCATATTCTGATGTCATCGATAACCGGTTGCCTTTGATTCATTTGTCATTATACCGATAATTAATAAAAAGTCGATATAGATAATATAATTTAAATAAAATATTTGCTTATTATAAGCGTTGTTATAAGTTTCTATTTATGCTTTTTGAGAAACTTACAGTTCGTGCTCTCTAAATGTTATGCCGCCATCATCCGTCATAGTCTCAACTATCGCAATGGAACATACATCAAATCCCTTATCTCTGAGATACTTACCTCCATCCTGGAATCCCTTTTCAATGGCGATTCCTATTCCGGAAACCCTGGCTCCCGCCTGCTCACAGATTTCCAGAAGGCCCTGAGTGGCTTTTCCGTTTGCAAGGAAATCATCCACAATTAGAACATTATCCTCAGGTCCCAAAAACTTTTTGGACATGATAACATGTGAATCTGTTCCATGTGTATAGCTGTGCACAGTGGTCTGATACACACTTCCATCTATGTTTTTACTCATGGACTTTTTGGCAAAGACAACCGGAACATTAAAGTGTATTCCGGAAAGACAGGCAATGGCGATACCGGAAGCCTCTATGGTAATGATCTTATTTATGCCGCGATCCTTGAAATGCTGATAAAAGGTTTCTCCAATTTTATTAAGCAGGTCGATATCCAGCTGGTGATTCAAAAAATTGTCCACCTTCAAGATAGCTCCGGGTCTCACCTGTCCGTCATTCATGATCTTCTCTTCTAAAAAATTCATTTCTCATCCTCCGTGTCATGCCTGATTTGTATTTTCCCATAAAGCATACGTTATTTCTGACATTTTTCAAGCGGCAGTTTTTTACTGTAATTATACTCCATTCTGAATCCGTCGATAATTATGATTAGAAACAGATGTGATCGGGGGGGCTGACTTTTTATGGAAAGAGAATTGAGACGAAGACAAAGTATGCTGGCCGTCGCAGGAAACGGCGTGATGTTCCTCGGGCTGTGGAGCTTTTTGAAGATAAATCTATATTTCATTCTGGGACGGAGTGCCATCCTGGATGATTTTCTAACTGATGAATCCATAGATGAAAGCACCATGCTGCTCATACTATATATCACCTCCATGGCACTAGCATCCATCGAACTTTTTTTCCGCATACGGATCGGTCGAAATGCCATCGCTGAATCACGAAATACGAAAAAACCTAAACGATATATCGGCATGGCTATGACTCTTATCGTCCTGTACGTAATATCTATTATTTTCACTATCTTTCAACTAAATTTCTCAAATAACAATTTCTGGGATCAGCTTGCATCTATGATAGTAGATATTACCTCTCTCGTAATGCTGGTAGAATTGGTCAGCTCCGCCAGTGTACTTCGTAAGATAAAACAACAGATGGGATAATTTTTATGCAGAAAGATTTTCATTATTACGCCACATATTGTGCCGCCATACTTTCCGGATACACCCACGAAGAAGCCATGGTCATATGCTACAGCGACCAGTTTGTAGACCTGTGTTCCGCCACCCTGCTCTCGAAACTGAAAGCTCCGAAGTCTGCCGCCACAACACAGCTGCAGCTTGAGCTCATGGATTCAAGAACTGATATCATCAGCCTGCAGAACATCACCCGCATATGGTCATCATTTCATTTTCTTCCTGGTGATCTTTATGCAAAAAGAGAAAAGTGTTCCAAGTCCTACCTCAACAAATACAGACTTATATGTAAACCGAACAGCGACCTTTTACTGAGCACGGTTGAACATGCCAAAGACAAATCACTTCAGGCCGTGGGACTGGCGATGCACGTACTGGCAGACACCTGGGCCCACAGCTATTTTGCAGGAACTCCGTCTCTAGTCATAAACAACACTGATCCATATTTTTTTGAGCTGATACCCGATGGAGACGACTACACTGAGCGGCGTATCACTTTCATGCACAAAACCTCGATCAAAGATGATCCTGACAGCTCCACCTATGTCAGCAGCCTTTACCAGAGCTCTGAAAATTCCATCATGAATCTCGGTCACGGTCGGGCGGGACACCTGCCGGACTACAGCTTCATACGCTATCGCTACCTTCCCGCCTGGGGGGACTATGACGACATACTGAAGGACAACCCCTCTGATTATATCCATGCCTTCGCGCAGATGATCGAAGCCATGAAGTATCTCCGGGGTGCGAATGCTTCGTTCCAAAAATCCTGCTATGACTTTGAGGCTATTTCACCCTACAGGGATGAGATAGACGCTATCATCAAAAAACGTCAGTTGGATGCCTGTGCAGACTGGAAAGCCTTTGGAGAAAAACTATCCGGCCATACCATCGAGGATTTCGACCTGAATAAATATCAAAGCGAATATATGGAAGCACCTTCCAAACTTAAGGATGAGACCTTTATAGGCAGGTTCATACTTGCCGCCATGGTCCAGAAAAGCATGGTCACCAATGCCATCTTCGAATCAGGCAATATTCTCGCCGGCTTTTCCGTAAACTATTGGAAGAAAGGTTTTAGGGGAATAAAAGACTATAAGAAACTTTTGGAGTTATTTAGTATCTGATGATATAGGAGAGCGTGAAGCGAACTAAATGGGCTGACGTTCCCAACAGCGCATAGCGCGAAGCGGTCAGATATCGACTTTTGACACTCTCATCATATTATAGGAGCCACTATGACAGCTTTACAGCGAATCAAAAATATCATAACTGCACTTTGCATGATAGCATGCAGCATCATCCTGCTTGTTTTTCCGGAAAACGGATACTACTTCGTTTTGCTTTTACTCAGTTTGTCGCTGACTATCTATGGAATAAAAACACTGGTTTATTATTTTACCATGGCACGAAAGATGGTAGGCGGTCAGAGTATACTGTATCGCGGTGTCGTCATACTTGACCTCGGGATCTTCTCACTGACAGTCGCTGACAATCCTACTGTTTTTGCGATCGTTTACCTGCTGCTCATCCATCTGTTTACCGGCGTGGTAGATATACTCCGGGCACTTGAAGCGAAAAGTATCGCAGCCCCTTCATGGCGTTTCAAGTTCATAAGCGGAGTGGTAAACATTATCCTCGCACTCATAGCTTTCATATCCGGCGCAGTCATGAAATCCATGGAAACCCTTGTCTATCTCTACTGTCTGGGACTTCTGTCATCCGCAGGCGCCAAGCTCATCAGCGCCTTCCGAAGAACCGCTATAGTTTATATTCAGTGATATGTACCCGCTTTACCGGACAAACCGATAAGGTGAGTACACATCATAATCAGGACGGAATTCATATAGCGTTTCACCGTGAAACCCGAAAAGCCGCCTGACATAACTTATGCTCTGATGTAATTTGTCTTGATCTTCTCTGCCGGTGCAGGTGCGTCCACTCCGGCCTTCTTTCCTGCCTCGATGCACTTGAGCAGCCACGCCATGTTCTTCCCGAGAATATGCATGGTCTGAACACCCTCTTCGTCCTTCATAACATCTTCAGGTATGCTTCCGTGAACCATAGGCCAGTAGTTTGCAGACACAAGTGGCATCTCAGTGTACTGGATGTACTTGTTAAGTACGTCTATGGTCGAAGTGGTTCCGGCACGGCGTGCCGAAGCGATGGCTGCTGCCGGCTTATGTCTCAACACTTCTGCTCCCGCTCCAAAAAGCCTGTCGAGGAAGGCGATGATCTCACCTGACGGAGATGAATAATAAACCGGAGAGCCAATGACGAGCCCATCAGCATCTTTCATTTTCTCTATAACTGATGCCACCATCTCATTTACCTTTCCGTCCAATGCTTCTTTACCTACATGTACAACCTCAGTATCGATCCCGGAAGCATTGAGCTCCTTCGCAATCTCCCCAAGTGCTGTAAAAGTACATCCCGTAGCATTCCTGCTGCCGTTTATCATAAGAACTTTCATGATTACCTCCCAGATCATTGATATCATATTTTTTCATTATACATTATCCTTGAAAAATATTGACTATTAACTGTATCAACAAAGGATATAAAAATAATTGATGCACCTTGATGATTTTTGATATCTCCTTAACAATCCTCGTTTTTTATAATAATTACATATATATGAATGCATTATTCGTGAAATAATATGCAAATTCAACAAGAAAAGGAGAGTAATATGGATACAAAAATCAGTAGACGTTCCTTCTTAAAGGGCGCAGCCGTTGCCGGCGTAAGTGCAGCAATAGGTGTTCTCGGGACAGGCTGTGATAATGCAAATGATATTCCGCTTCCCGAAGTAAATCCACCAGCGACAGATGAAACAAAAGAAGCGACTAAATCTTTTCTTCCTGAGGAAAACTACAGTATTGCTGAGACACGTGATTATGATGTCGTCGTTGTCGGAGCAGGTGGCGGTGGAATGAGCGCAGCCATCAGATCAGCTCAACTAGGTATGAAAACTGTAATTCTGGAACAACGTGATGTAACAGGAGGAACCACACTTTTCACTGAAGGACTGTTTGCTGTGAACAGCCATATCCAAAAGGAAAATGGTAAAAATCCTCCTGATTTAGGCTATGATCTCTTCACCCGTGCCATGGACTTCCATCACTGGTATGCAGACGGAGCATTGTTCCGCAAATATATGGATAATTCCGGAGATAACATCGCGTGGCTCGAAAGTGTAGGTGTGGAGTTTCAGGGTACAGGCACTATGTGTGCTAACGAATACAACACATGGCATCAGTACAAATACGAAAAAGGTGAGATTTCAGGAAAGACCTATGTTGATAATCTGACGAAGGCAGTTAAGAATGCAGGTGCAGACCTCGTGCTCGGAAGTGAAGGTGTAGACATTCTTCAGGCGGAAGACGGAACGGCAAACGGAATCATTGCCAAAGAAGGCGATAAATATGTTCAGTACAATGCTTCCAAGGGAGTCATCCTCGCTACAGGCGGCTACTCTGATAATCCGGACATGATCCGTGAATTTGGTAAAAATCCTGACAGAATCGATCCTATGGGTGCAGGTGGAAGAAACGGTTTCGGCATCAATGCAGCGCGAAAGGCCGGTGGAAAACTGGCACCGTCTCCCGGATGCCTGGTATTCTACGGAGGCTGCATTCCTGGTGTAATGTACGGCACACATCTCTATTGTGCATCCGCGTTCCAGCCTTATTTCTGGATCAACGGTGAGTGCCAAAGATTCGTTAATGAATACTATGCCGAGCGTAATTTCACCTTTTCCGGTAATGCCCAGAGCATGCAGGATCGAGTTATCTCCATCGTTACACAGAAGCAGATGGATGAGATGTTCGAGCATGGCGGAACCTTCGGCTGCGGTGAGTATATCCATGCAGGCGAACCTCTGAGTGATCTCTGGAATGAGTTCAACGCTCAGAAGGATGGCGGAAACAAGAATGTTCATGGTCCTTTGGAGACCCTTGATGATGTGGCAAAGGAGCTGAATCTGGATGCTGATGCACTCAAGGCTTCCATCGAAAAGTATAACGGTTACTGTAAGAGCGGCGTTGATGAGGAATTTGCAAAAGACGCCAAATATCTTTTCCCTCTGGAGAGCGGTCCGTACTATGCATTTGAACTTTATGCCGGTATTTTCACTACTGTCGGCGGCATGAAGATCACCCCTGATGCTCAGGTTCTGGATGCTGATGCGAAACCGATCCCGCATCTTTACGCAGTCGGCTGTGATGCAGGAGGAATCTACGGTGATTCTTACGATGTAAGTATATGTGAGGGTTCCTGCCAGGGCTTCGCAGTATACAGCGGAAAGGCTGCCGCTGAGCATATCGCAGAAAACAGCTGATGATTTTTGTCCCCCTTATTAGCCTTAAAATCTAACGATTGAATATCGGCATTGCTTTATGTTTCATGACATAAAGCAATGCCGATTCGTTTATTTATTATGATAATGCAGCCTGATTTTCCTATGTGATTTCCATTTATCTGTCTCCAATTTCAAAAGCACTGTCCAGACGTCAATCTGCACTCTTAAAACATTGTATTTTATTGTATAATTTAAATAGACTGTCTTCCCGGGTTTTAGTGGGAAGACAGTTTGAAATCGAGCTTTCAGACTAAATCGGTGAAGCCCATGGAGGTAAGTTTGTAATTGAACTTTCAAACTTTATTGTTTGGTCATTTACTAATTCGAATAAACTTGATTCGTGCATGACCCTTGGAGGCAACAATGGATTTTTATCGTATCGAATGTTTTCTGACGGCCGCTGAAATGGGAAGTATGTCAAAGGCGGCAGAAAAGATGTGTATGACTCAGCCGGCTATGTCGTTTCAAATTCGAGAATTGGAGAAAGAACTTCAGGTAACCCTGTTTGAACGTGATCACATCGGCATACGTCTGACAGAATCCGGTAAGATAACTCAAGCCGGACTTTCACATATCATGGAAAGTTATCGCCGTCTGCTGAATAAAATCCCCAAAAACAGCTACGATAAAATGCATCTGACTGTAGGCTACCACGGTTTCATAAACTGGGCGGGGCTTCACAGTTTTATTGCTGTATTTTCAAAGCGTCACCCCGAGATAGAGGTATCCATCATGGAACAGCAGTGCAAAGAACTGGCTGACTATCTGGAACTGGGAAATCTTGATGTAGCTATTCTGATAGATCAGGAATTAAAAAACAGACAAGGTCTGTCTTCAATGTCTCTATTTCACGAGAAAACCTGCTTCGCTGTTCCGAACACACATCCTCTGGCAAACAGAAAAAAGATAACCATAGAAGACTTAAAAGATGAAACCATACTGATGAATAATCATAATTCTACTTGTATGAATGAACTGGTGGATAATCTGATACGCTCGGGAATTCCTTCTGATAAATTTCGTTTTGAAGAGCAGCCCGGTGTCTGTCTTGCCATGGCCGTTGCCGGACAGGGACTGGTCTCTCTCCCGAAATCCTTTCAGCAGAACAATCTCCCATTAAGCTATGTGGATTATGACTCTTCCGTTTGCAGCATATCTCATTCTCTTGCATGGAACAGTTCCACGCAGAATCCTGCGGTCAAACTGTTCTGTGAAGAAGTGAGCCTTGTTTCATGGCCATTTGAGACCGGATAGATCCCCACCGGACAGTAATTTGATTTTTTCTAAAATAGAGATTTCCAAAATATTCCTGCAGCTTAAAGACCAGCCTTCAAAAAGGCTGGTCTTTTCTGTAAAATATATTCGCAATATCACGAAACAAACTGATAGGCCGTAAATGACACATATATGCATAGCAGCAGTATCCCCTGCCATCTGTACAGTTTCTCTTTCAGCATAGCCGGAAGACACATGATGAGCATAACTATGA
The DNA here is from genome assembly GCF_002007235.1 of Oribacterium sp. C9. Taxonomy (GTDB): domain Bacteria; phylum Bacillota; class Clostridia; order Lachnospirales; family Lachnospiraceae; genus Oribacterium. Next base: position 80,409 of record NZ_MUHW01000014.1, on the reverse strand, counting down.
GCATCAAAGGAATGTCTATGACCAGTGATGAATTCATACCTGCTATGGTTTTCTCTGCAGGCACAGAAAATGGATTAATCGTGATGGCGGTGCCACATACCAATACTATATTAAAAAGATTTGCTCCAATTACATTTCCGAGACTGAGTGCGCCATGTCCCTTGGCAAGAGAAGTAATTGCTGTAACCAGTTCTGGAAGCGAAGTCCCGAGCGCCACCATCGTAAGACCGATCACACTGTCAGGAACTCCAAGCGCCTGAGCGATTATAGTTCCGTTATCAACGAGAAGGTTAGCACCGATTGCGATCACTACTGCACCTGCTACAAGCAGCCCTATTTCCATCCAAAGAGCCTTTTCTCCGGATCCACCCTCTCCTGCGTCTTCACTCACCTCCTCTTCAGGATGTGTTTTCATGTGAAGTACGGTGATCACCATGTAATTCGCAAATATAAAAAGAAATGCGAAGCCATGCCATCTTTCAAATCTTCCCTGCGTCCATGCGATAAATGCATATGCTGTCGACGATACAAAAAAGAACGAAAACGGAAGAACAAGACTCTTTCTATTTGCCTTTCCCGGTTTAACAGCTATGGTGATGGCGGCAATGAGCGAGGTGTTGCAGATGATAGAGCCGATGGCATTGCCATATGAAATACCTGCATTACCCTGCATAGCAGCCTGCGAAGAAACCATAACTTCCGGAAGTGTCGTTCCTATGGAAACGACTGTGGCTCCTATAAGAAGCTCCGGAAGGTTAAATCTATGGGCTATCCCTACTGCTCCATCAACGAACCAGTCTCCTCCCTTGATGAGCAATACAAGCCCTGATAAAAATAATATACACGGCACTAACATATCATTCTGCTTCCTTTTTCTCGACTGAATTTTATCATGAATTCATAACAGACTCTGCACTCTTATTTAGAGGTTCCGTGAGGCATGTCCTATATTATTGTAACATAAAGCAACGGTCCTCCTCCCATCTTTCATTACAAATGTTGCCGGTTCAAATCTGCCATTGTGCTTTTTAGTTTATACTTCGCTATTGTTTCACAGCTCCAAAAAGCTGTTTCCTAATCTTATTCATATCCTTCTTAAAGTCGAATTACCTGTTGAAGTAGTTAATTTCATGTAAACTATTTTTTCCCTGAAAGGAGTGTAGTAAAGATCTATGAAAATCAAGGATGCATTTTCAACCTATGGAAAACAGATCGATGCCTATACCGACAAAATCAGAAATCTCACTAAGCAGAAACATTCATTGGAAGTCCAGCTGAAAGATGATTCTGACAATGCAGAGACATTAAAAAAGGATTATGACAAGCTTGAGCTCTCTATAAAAAATCTTGAAGAAGCAAGATCCAAATGCTCAGCGTTCACCGAAAAAGTAATGGAGCTGGAAATAAACCTGCATAATATGCTAGTTGCGAAACAGCAGGCAGACGCTTATGACAAGGCAGCAAAGGACATGGACAAATGCATGAATGTGGCAGCAAAATATGGCAGGGGCGAGAAAGTTCCGGCGAAAGATTTACAGAAACTTATGCAAATGTATCCGGAACTTTACAAACTTGCCGTAGCTCAGCGTATGATGTCCGAGCTCAAAGACAAGAAGCATAAATCAGAGTGGGAAAACGAAGAAGATCAACCTGCTGATGTATCGGTAAGCGACGAAGTTGCTGAGACAGAGGTAACATCAGAAGCTCCTGCCCCGACCGATTATAGTGATATCCAATCCGAATCCGATTTCACCGGACAGTAATTTATATTTTTCATTAAATAAAGCTGGAAGTTAGCGCTCCCAGCTTTATATTTTAATATCTCTCTGTCCACTCGGGATTGTCATCATAGGGGCCGCCGCATTGCTGACATATCTTGTAGAGACTTGTATCTATGGCAGCACCACAGTACCGGTGGCACCTGGTTAAGTTTCACTGTACCTTATCATATTGTAGCCTATGCCCATGTGGGTTTCTATCTGAGGGTGCTCCGTCTCCGCATCCCCCAGCTTTTTTCTGAGTGTAGCTATATGAACTCTGAGGGATACCTTATCAGAGCTCAGTTCACCGCCCCAGATATGATCAGTCATATAATTGTAGGTCAGAACCCGACCCACGTTTTCAGACAAAAGCTTCAGAATCTTGTATTCGGTAGGCGTCAGGTGTACCACCTCGTCCCTGATCCGAACCTCCGCCTTCAAAAGATCTATGCACATATCACCGTTTGTAAATACGGGGGACTCCTGCTCCTGACGCTTGAGATACGACAAGCGTCTTTGAGTTGTATGGAGTCTGGCGATCAGCTCCTCAGTGGAAAAGGGCTTCGTCAGATAGTCATCTGCTCCCAGATCCAGAGCCTGAACCTTGGAGGAGTCTTCACTTCTGGCGCTGATCACGATGATAGGCATGGTGGACCACTCTCTTACGCTCCGGATGATTTCATTACCGTCCATGTCGGGAAGTCCGAGATCCAAAAGCATGACATCGGGATGAAGCATAACACATTTCCCCAGCGCCTCCTCCCCGGTTGCAGCTGTTTCATATCTGTATCCGTTTATTTTCAATGTTGTAGATATGAGGTTTCTGATTGAATTGTCATCCTCTACAACGAGAATCTGTATATTTTCTGTCATATAAAATCCTTTAAAAACGTATTTTGGGCCGGCACCTGTCCTTATCAGCCCTTAGCATCCAGGTAGCACAGAATATTCTCTCTGATCACAGGTTTATAAAAATTATGAAAATGACGATTAATCCGGATATTCCTTAGAGGTCTATATTTCTATGATCTTCAGCCTAAAGCAGAAGCCGGCGCCGTGAGGCTTCACCCTGTAGGCTTCGATAGTACCTCCATGGGCCTCAATGATGGACTTTGAAAGGCTGAGCCCCAGTCCCAGACTTCTTCCCGCATCCACAACCCGATTATGACCGGTGTAAAATGAATCAAAGATATGAGGTATAACATGATCAGCTATCCCGGGTCCGTTATCCTCTATCCGTACTGCCACATACTCTCCCTCTCTTTCATCAGATACAACTATATCCGATCCTGTCTGAGAGTACTTGATGGCATTATTTACTATATTTACCACCACCTGCATGATGAGTCTGGTGTCCATCTCCGCCATGAGGAACTCATGATCAAAGTTCTTAATGATTCTGTGCTCACTCACGTGTCTGTCCACGTGCTTCAGAGCCTCCTCCAGCACGTCCTCCACCACCTCCGGAGTTTTCATCAGCTTCACGCCCTCATTTAGTTTACCGATGGACAAAAGATTTTCAACCATATTTATCAGCCACATGGAATCATCGTAAATGTCCGTGTAAATCCTGTGCCGTTCCTCCCCTGACAGTTCACTCTCGCTGTTCATAAGAGTGTAGGCATCTCCGGATATGGAGGTAAGCGGGGTTCTGATGTCATGGGAGATGGATCTCAGAAGATTTGCTCTGAAACGCTCACTTTCTGCAAGGATCATCGCCTTTTCACGCTCTATGGCGATCCTGCGGTTTTCCATACGGATACTGCATTCTCCTATGATAGACAGAAGTATGGTCTGCTCCACCTCAGTAAATTCTCTTTCATCCATATCTATGGCTATAACACCGTAAACCTCCATTCCTGTCATCATGGCAAGAAACTGAAAGGAGGAATCAGAAAAACGGCCGGTGAAAGCCCCGGCCCGTGTCCTGTTTTTATATACCCAATCCGCGATTTCCATATCACTTTCCGCCATGCCGGTGGACTCGGTTTTATTTTTTACATAGTGGTATACCGGCGTTTTCAGCCTGTTGTCAGCGATTGAAAAAAGAACGATGTCTCTTCCCAAAAGCTGTATGAGCTGGTTCACCGTGATGGAAAAAAACTCATCCTCTGTTTCCGCCTTTTCCAGAAGCTTTGTGGCGTTCAGGAGAACTCTTGCCTGATAAGCATTGTCCGTGGCATTTTTCATGCTCTCCTTTAGCTGGGCGGAAACGGTTCCTGTCAGCACCGCAGCAAAGATACTCACCACATAAGTCATCATGTAGGAGGGGTCATACACCCTCAGGGTGAATCTGGGTTCGATAAAAAGAAAGTTGAAAAGCAGTATGTACATGACTGCTGCCAGAACACCGAATCTTTTTTCCGAAGTCAGTATGGAAGTTACCAGCACCGCCATGATATACACAGTGATGATGTTGGCGTTACTGAAGCTGGAATGATAAAACAGGAAGGACACCACCGTTGCTGACGACATGATGAAAAGGAGCTTAAGGGTGTCAGTAACTATATACTTCTGTTTTCTGCTTTGATTCCTGATACCGGAAGGTCTCAGCTCACTCCTCTCATCCGGTATGATGTGAATGTCTATGTCGGGAAGCAGCTTCGTAAGCTTTTTGGAAACCGTCTGCCTCCTGTCCTGACCGCTCATACCTATATAAAGATCGGTGATATCATGGGTGCCGGCATACTCGGCTATAGCCACGATCACATCATCTCCGTATATCTCCCTGAAGGTAGCTCCCAGGGATTCTGAAAGCTCTATGTTCTCCTTAAGAGCAGTACTTGCAGTACCTTCTCTGGTTCTTACGTAGAGTGCAGTCAGACTGCTGCCGGTGAGAGTAGCGTTACGGGCTGCGATCCTTATGACTCTCGGATTACTTGGCGACCCGGAAATGCATACCAAAATATTTGATTTTTTCGATAAGCTGCTTTGCTTTATTGGTTCCTCTTGCATGACTGTTATTAGCTTCTTCTCCTGATTCCGGTACTTCTGATATCTCAGTTGCCTCATCCTCTATGATACCAAACTCTTTTTCTATCTGACGGGTTATCACCCTATATAATACAGCATTAAGGAGTATAAATCCGAAAAATAAAAGCCAATCATTCATATCTCCCTCCTTCTCAGAGTTTAAATGCCTTTCTGATCCTTACCACAGGCCCCAAGACGAGGACATTACCACCCTCATGCAGTACAGAGCCGGGAGCTATATCCATGGCAAGTTTTTTCTCTCCGGCACCGTCACGGATTCCGAGAACATTCAGACCGAACTGATTTCTGATATTCAGTTCACCTACTGTTTTTCCCTGCCAGTCCTTTGGGATGGTAACCTCGACTATGGCATAACCTTCTGTAACATCTATGTAATTCACGATCTGTTCCGAACTGAATCTGAGAGCCGTCCAGCCCGCCATCTCCCTTTCAGGAAATACCACATGATCTGCACCGTTTCGTAAAAGGAACTTCTCCTCCTTTTCTCCCGAGGCTCTGGCCACCACGTATCTGGCTCCTAGATCCTTAAGAAGTGAAGTTATCTCCAGGGAAGCAAGGAAATCATCTCCGATGGCAACTATACAAAGGTCAAAATTCCCCACACCTATACCGCTCAGGAAATTCTGACTGGTACAGTCACCTATGAGTGCCCTGGTGGCAAAGGGTATAACCGAAGAGACCTTCTCCTCGTCACGATCCACTGCCATGACCTGCATTCCCAGCTCCTTTAACTTTTTCGTGGTAAAATAACCAAATCTTCCCATGCCTATGATCAAAACGTTTTTCATTTCCTGTCTGCTCCTGTCAGATTTTATTATGATATAAGTGTTCCCGCCTCAGCCTATCATGATGCTCTCCTTTGGATACTGCACCGCCGGCTTTGCCTTGTAGAAATCCGGAGCGGCATAAAAGATGGTCAGGGCACCTACTCTTCCGAAATACATAAAGCCCATAAGAATGAGCTTGGATAATGTACCAAGTGTGGGTGTGATGCCTCTCGTAAGCCCTACGGTACCGAGAGCCGACGCACACTCAAAGGCTGTATCCAGAAGCGGCAGTCCTTCCACACCGCTTATAATCAGGGTTCCGGAAAACAGGAGGACCACATACAGCATCATAAGTGTGATGGCATGAAATATGGCTGAAGTCTCCAGTGTTCTGTCGGAGGTTGTGATGGTGTCGTTTCCTCTCAGGGAGTGAAACATGGTGACCACAAGAACCGCGAAGGTGGTGGTCTTCATACCTCCGGCTGTGGAACCGGGCGAACCGCCTATCAGCATGAGACATATCATGAGGATCATGCTTCCTTCGCTCATGGCCGTGAGATCTGCGGTGTTGAAGCCGGCTGTTCTGGTGGTTACTGACTGAAAAAGTGACTTAAGTATCCTGATGTGCCAGTCCTCTCCTCCGAAATCAGCGAAGAAGAAGTATACAGCCGGAAACACTATGAGTATGAGCGAGGCGATCAGAACCATCTTTGTCTGGAGTCGGAAGTGTCGGAAATCTCCCTTCTTCTCCAGTATGTCAGACTGTATGCCGAAACCGATACCACCAACTATTATCAGCAGCATGATAACGAGATTTATAAGAGGCACTCCTGCAAAGCCCGTGAGAGACTGATATGGTGAGCTATAGGTTCCCGCCAGATCAAAACCGGCATTGCAAAAAGCTGACACCGCATAGAAAATGGAATTTCCCACACTCTTTCCGAAGCTGAACCTCCCTATCATCACAGGAAACAGAAGTACCGCTCCCACAAGCTCTGTGATAAGTGTTGCCCTCAGCATGAATAGTGTAAATCTGACTATCCCTCCCAGCTGTGAGGCTCCTATGGCATCCTGCATGGTGAGTCTCTGGAAAAGATTTATCTTCCTGCCTGCCAGAAGCTGAAACCATATGCTGACGGTTATAACTCCGAGTCCTCCTATCTGTATGAGGATAAGGATCACAGCCTTGCCGAAAAGTGTCCAGTGTGTTGCCGTATCATGCACCACAAGTCCCGTCACGCATACAGCAGAAACAGCTGTAAAAAGCGCATCAAGAAATGTAGTATCACTGCCGTATGAGGCAAATGGAAGTGACAGCAACACACCACCTATAAATATAACCAGCATGAAACTCATCAGTATCAACTGAAAGCTGGAAACATTGAACCTGAAAAATTTTCCGGAAATCATACCTGGCTCCAATCGTAATGAAGTAATTTACTTCTATGATCTCAGTATGACAGAAATCCTGTTAAAACAGGGTGAAGATATAAAACAGAGTTGTAAAGATTGTGTTAAGATGAATCCACAAAAAAGATGCCACTCAATGGCAGGCTTTAGTTGCTCACCGCTTTAGTGACATCTTCAGCATATGGTGTATCAGATAAATAAATATGGGAAAAAAGACCTTTTATGGGAGGACTCTCACGAAATTCACTGATGGTCATATTCCGGTCTTTAAATAGAATCATGTTCTCCGTCTCATTCAGATGAGTCAACAGCAGGGAAACCTTCAGCTTGTTATATGAATTATTTATCATATCATCTCTTATCGATGTGACGAAGTCCTCTTCATCAACATGCGTGCCGTATCGTATATGTCCCTGCCATTCGTTCGGTTCATTTGTCCGGTCTTTCTGTATCACTCCCAGCCTTTCCCTGCAGCACTCACAGGGCAGTTCGCCGGCTCCGTGTCTCGTAACATAAGCTCTGGATATATAAATCACCTCATCCAGATGAAGTCCCAGTCTTTTCAGGAATCTGCAGGGATTATATATTCCGGTTTTTGAAGCTGTCACATGCGGCATAAATCTCTCATTATCACAATCCAGCAGCAATCCCTGCCCCGATTCAAAGATAAGCGTATCCACATCATCGAGCAGATGTTTCAGCGCTGCATCAGAGAGAAGCTTTATATGGTTAAAGTTTTCGACCATTGTTTCCGCTGCATTTCCAAGCACATTTTCATTTCTTAGAAGCTCTATATAACCGGAAGCCTGTGCCGTGAGTCCGTTACTTATCTCCCGAAGCCTCATGGCGGTGTGATTCTTTCTTATCTCTGTAAGCCTGCGATACAATCCCTCAGAATCCATATCTGAAATCTCACGAAGAGAAAGACCAAAACCGGCCCCGGTTCTTATATCACACTCATTTATCCCCATTCCGCAGCTGCCGTGTCTGTCGCTTCCCCTTGAGCTTTCAAGCGCCATATTGAGAAGTACATCATCGGGAATCGTTACACAGGTTCCCTCCATGGCATATATCTCAGGCACAAATCCAAACTCTTCGAAAAAATCAGACATTTCTTCTCCCAGCTTATATAGATCCGGATAGAAGCTGTCTATCCAAAGTGTTCCCGCATGACGGATAGAACCGGAGGACAGCTCATGAAATACAAATCGTTTTTCCTCACAAGTCCCTCCTTTTTCAGCCGGAATTTCTCCCCTTAGCTGAACCGTGTGTCCTGACTGTGCACCTCCGTTGTGTCTCACCACAAGGGCTTTACAGGAATTAAGGGAAAGGAAGTCCACTGCCAGACCCTTTCCCTCATCGCCGAAATTCTTTCCTACTACCGCTACAGTTCTCATAGAGTAATGTCTCGCCCAAAGTCATACAGGCTAAGCTGTACCAGGGCATTTCGTATCATAGGTCCCTTCGCATCATCGAAAGGTGCAAGAATATCCTGAAGTCTCTCGCCCTTTTGCAGCCTGATGACACCAAGTATGATATCCGGAATGACATTAACATCTCTGTTACTTATGTTGATCTTATGACCCGTCAGGATGTCTTTATTTCCTTCCCCGTCTATCATGATATGAAAAACATGGAACTTCTCCTGAACCTCTGAAAGAAGGCTTTCCACAGAGGCTCCGGGAACATCATCTCCCACTACCCTTTTTATGGTCTCAGACACATATGCTTTTCTGATATCCGCTCCATCTCCTATGGTAAACAGAAAGCCCTTCTCGCCTCTTTTTCTGACGGCATCGATGTTTGTGTGTCTGGAAAGAAACTCCCAAAGACAGGTTGGAACGACACAGCCGTTTCCATGGTTTTCGAAGTAAATCTCCAGAAGCTGTTCAGCCACACGTATATCTGACTCGAACTGTGTTACCTGAAGCGGTGAAGTATCTTTATAGTCACCGTATGCCGCACACATCAGAGCCGGATCTTCTATGGCACTAGTTGAATACAACTTGGTGATAAGCTCGTTCAGAGCTTCTGTGGCAACCTTAACCGCCAGATATCCCATAGAAGCGGTAACATCCAGGCCGACTACGATGGGTGTAGTGTTGGGATGATCTTCGGAGTCGAAACATTCACGTGTTCCTATGAACCGTGGATCAAATTTAGGATTACATTCGGTTCTTTTGAAGACCTCATTTACACTTTGCTCCTTTGACAGCTTCCTGCTTGATTTCAGTTTTGACCAGTCACTGGCCGTATAACTACCATATCCCATAATCTATACTCTCCTTTGTTTTTTGTTATCATCTATCCTGGATTTGCTTACCCACTAACCATCATCTGTCTGAAGTTATGTCCTCCGAAGCCTGTCTCGATCACTCTGTCCCACTTCTCAAAATCAGAGTATGCATCCCTGTCAGGTGCAGAATTTAAAAACCTGTACAGCTCCTCAGGATTTCTGGTATCCGAAGCCAAGGCGATAGCGGTCTTTCTCAGGGCTTTCAAATCTGCATCATCGTTTCCCCGGGTTACACCTCGCCAGTCTCCGAAAAGTATCCCCTCATGAGTGAAGGGATTGACCCAAATTGTATCGGGAGTAATATCCCCATGTCTCAGCCCTGAATACTTGAGAGCACAGCAAATATTTTCCATCCTGGAAATAACCCAGGCCAGATGAACCGACTCCCATGGAGCGAACATCTCCGCCGGATAACAGTTGGGTCTCCTTACAAATACCAGTGCCTTTTTACCATCCTTCAATCCGATTTCCATCCTGATCTCAGGGAAAGAACGTTTCAGCTTCATATCAGCTGCCGGAAACTCCAGCATCTTGAGTTTATCCGAAAAGGTTCCGGCCTCAATGCTGTTTTCAAAAACGTAAACCACAGACTCTCTCGCTACATAAAACACGAAACCATGTTTCTCATACTTTTTCATGTACTCCACGTTCAAAGCATGGCCACTCTCCATGATGTAAGTGTCACAGCGATTACATGTAAAGAGTTTATCTGTACTGTAATCAATATCTCCTTTCTCCGCTTCTGCTTCGTAGAAACGAAGTACCATCTTCCTGAACCTCTCATTACCTCTGTAATCCTCATCAGACAAAAAGGCCCGGGCTCCGCAGTATGGACACTTAAGCCCTATGGAACTGCCGAAGTTCATCTGGCCTCCACAGCTCTTGCACTTGTATGTAATCATCCTCTGATCTCCTAAACTGTTATTCATTAAAGGTGTATAACTCATCCAGAGTCCATTTAGAATCCGTTTCCACTTCTACATAACCCTTCTTTGGATTTAATTATGATGCACCTGTCAAAGGCCGAGATCTCACCGATCATAACTGCAAAATTAAATTTATCATAGTACCGTCACATTTTCACTATCAGGACAAAATCCTTTAGTTATATGGAAGAAAATCTTCATACTTTATTATATATATCATTTTGCCCTTCTTCCTTTATGCCATTTACAAATGTTTTTTCGTCATATTCAGTCAGACACATATCAATAGCCCCCACCCGATGGACAAGCAAAAACTCTTTCAACATTCCAAACGATTTCAAGCTATTCATCAAATCGAATGCGAGACGGGGGCGCTACATGCCCTTTGGCATGTGTTTAGCGCCGACCGAGCCGGCAGCTGCAATATAAAAAAGTCCTTCACAGTGATGTGAGGGACTTTTCTTCTGTAAGCATTTGTTACAATTCGTCTATTTCCTTAATGTCTAAATGATCTTTGTCAATTTCTGCTGCATCTCTATCTTTCTTTTGTCTGCCTATGCTGCTCTTTTGTTGTATATTCGTCTATGTAAGGATTACTTATGTTGTCATCACTGCCTATTCCATCAATTCTTCCCAGGGACTGTTTGATTCTGGAATAAGATTCAGGAAAGTCCTCATACCGCTTCATCGAGTTTTAACTCCTCAAACCTTCGTTCAACCATCTTTCTTGTTACATTGAACCTTTTGGCAAGAATCAGTATCTTTTCTTCTCTTGAAAGATTACACAGCTCATCATAATTCTTGATAAATCTGTCTGAAGGCATCAATAAATTGGCGGCAAAATAATCAGCTTCATTTTCTATAGGACCCTTTCCTTTTCTGTGATCTCTATGAGCATATAAGCCTTTGCTCTCAGCACTATTATAATGCAATATATAGTGACCTATCTCATGAGCAATGATAAATCTTTTCCATTCAGTACTGCAATCAGCTCTTACGCCTATTAATTTATCCGTCTCCTGTCCGAAGATCTCTCTTGCTCCCTCCTTGACAACTATAAAGCCGTCTTCGTCTCCATGAAAGATCGCATTCCCGACTACAAATCCAAGCGTCTGAGCCAATCTGATTATCTCAACTGCTGCATCGCCGGTATCTTTTACAGTCTCCAACACCTCATGCGCTTTTTCTTCGATTATTTTCTTATCCATAAACGCACCTCTTTCAAAAATATAGAACCGACATATCTTAACAAAACAATTGTTGCTTTACAAAAAAAATATTAACGTCTGCGAAAACAAAAATAGCTTAAAACCTTAGGAAAGCCAATGTTCCATACGGTTTTAAGCCATTCATCTGTGAGAGCGCGAGACGGGGGCGCTGCATGCCCTTTGGCATGCGCTCAGCGCCGACCGAGGCGGTAGCCGAGACGAACCCTTGGGTTCGATCCCTGTCGAACGCGAAAACTCCCAGAGGAAATCCTCTGGGAGTTGAGAAGCGCGAGACGGGGATCGAACCTGTCTCGTTTTTCATTTCCATCCAGTGTTTATGCGGTTCTCCTCCCTTGGTGGGCAATCCGCTGGGCAATTTTCATTCCATATTCAACTTTGCTTTTAACGCATTCTGTAATACCTGCAAAAAATTCACATCTGCATTTGGCCGTACACCATTTTATGGCCCCTTTAAATTACAATGCTAATTTCCTGAATTGTCTTTCTCATAATCGCCTTTAAGTGTATTCGCTATTAATTGAATCATATCCTTAAGAAGCGAGTTTTTATCATCGAATAAATACTTGAATATAATAACTGCAAGCCCTACGATATTTACAAAAAGGCCAGTTATCAATATATTGGACACTTCTACAGTATATTTGTTGAATCCTTTTTGAGAGAATATGAACAAAAGCACAAAAGTTACTACCGTTACCCCAAGGAAGAAGAACGAAAATACTATTAGAATTACTTTTCTATAGAAATTTTTGCTCTCTTGCTCGTTACTTAACGGCTTTAAAAGGCTCTCAATCAAATTGTTGACAATTTCATGACGATGAGCCTTTGCTGATCGTTCTATCTTTTCTATCGAATTATAATCGCAAGCATTCGAAAATACCTTGCTAATATCGTCTTCATCAACATCTAAATATGGTTTATATTCGCTTGCCTGCCGATTTATCTCCTGTATCTTTTTATAAAATGAATCAAATTGATTATCGATAGAGCTATTTTCCATTTGATAAATTAACCATTCCTAACATTATAAGCCTATTGAGGGCAGCCTTATCAGTCACTCCAAAATATTCCACAACTTTATCTATTTTTTCATGTGGATCTTGCTGGCTTGAAATTACTTTTTTTACCAATTGTTCTGGCATTAAAAATGCTCCTGCGAATTCATTTGCTATTCGTTCATTTATATTTTCAGTATCTTGAGATTTATCCTTATCTCTAAAGCTTACTGATAGTACTTTTTCCTTACTATTGATGCTGCTTTTGTTTGGAGCCCAACCATAGTCTATAAAAAGGTGTCCAAGTTCATGCGCTAAGGTGAAAAGTCTACGATTTTTGGGCTGATCAACATTTAAGTATATTTCTGGCTGTTTATTGTCTGAATTCCAAAGGCACATTCCGTCGAACTTATCATTGCACATCCCAAATAGTTTCACTCCGCTTTCTTGAACCTTATCGAATAATCTGTTATTTTTTAAGTCATCCCCAAGGATTTCTTTTCTAGCAAAGGACGCAAAATCGTCAATTAGTTGAACAAGATGCTTGTCACTTAACTTTTGCATTTTTCCTCCTTCCTAGTTTCTTAACTGATGCGATAAACTCTAATAATTGTCTATATCATTTTTATGTAATAGACTTTAATAAAATCTTCTAATAAGCTAATTGTACCACAAAAGTCAAGAGCTATTTCTTAAAATATTATTTTGTGGATTATAATCAATTCTAATATCTTTTGCAACTAAGAATTATCGTACGGACAGTGTACTACTCTTTATCATACTATAGTTCAAAGTACAGTTAGACAGAATCAAAAATAAGGCGTGAGAGAAATCCCACGCCTTAAATCTTAATGTCTGCAAATGTTAACGGCTTTTTATCTCGTGAAAATCTCGTGAAATCGGACAGAAAATCACGAGATCGACACAATAATTCAAAAGTAACTTAAATCAATCTGTAATTAACTTAAATGTATTTCACTTAATTTTTTAGTTAGTGCTTTAAGTTAAATATCAGTCAATTAATTTTGCTTATCTTTTCCCTTCAGGCTGATAGCTCCGGAAGCATCCGGCACTAATGTCACCATGGTCTCTCCGGTCACCATGTATCCGGCAGAATCGAACAGATAGATCAGTCCGTCTATCACTGCGAGCTGGTCAACATACCACTTGTTATCCGAAAGCAGGTACCACCACTTGCCACTCTCTTCCTGGATCCATCCTTCAAGATACTTTCCGGATACCCATCCGCCCAGCTCTTCGGAATGCAGCCATCTTGTACCGTCTGCATCGAATGCCTTCTTGTCGATCTTGAAATACTTATTCTCAGCAACACTTCCAACCTTGTCATACTTCACACCCGGTCCTGAGCGAACATTCATGGACACATTTGCATGGATGCCGATCTGTCCTGTCTGTACCGGATAACTCTGAAAATCATCTTCGACAGCTTCCATAGATATTCCATAAGCAGCATAATTCGGACGCAAGAAAATAACCTTGTTTGCTCCTGTGGTGTAGCTCTTCCGTGTTGTGGCTCCGCCATTACGCACCACAACATTGTTTCCGGATGAAGTATTTGCCTCATAGGTCACATATCCGTTTGTGGTCACCTTCACTACAAGTCCGGCGTGTGCATATCTGCCCAGGGAATTATTCCAGAACAGTACAATGTCTCCTACGTGCGGAGTGCTGGATGTCTGTCTTGCATTCTTAAAATTCGTATAGGCTGTCGGGCAATAGATGTATATCTCACCGAGGAGAAGCTTCTTACCTATATCGCTTCCGAAGGCTCTCACAAACTGAAGACATACCCATGCTATGCAGTACGGTTCGCCCTGGTAGTTCTTCTGCGTGAGTTCGTTGTACCACTTCCAGTACAGTGTGTAATTGTTATATCCGGCATTTCTCACCTTGCCTTCAGGTGTAAGATCTCCAAGATCTGAGAGTGTAGCCTTCTCAAGATAATCGAGACACTGCTCTGCAACCTCTATCATCTCGAATATACTTTTCTTTCCGTATGTCGTCATGTCTCCTCCTTTCGTGAAAAGCGCCAGTTCTTTAAGCCTCCGCTTTTTGAGTACTTCAAGATGCTTTCCTCCGGCCATGTCATGGTTCGGCCAGTCAGCAATGATCTCAGCCCTTGAGCGCTTGCCATCATCCACAAGCCCCTTGATGGAACCAATATTGTAAGCGTAAGAAACCAACGCATCAAACTCGTTCTGTGTCCAGTGATATATAGAATCATATTTATTAACTTTAGCTTCATAGGACGGAAGATCTGCCATGAGGAGCGCTTCTGCCTGCTCTTTTGTTATGGTCTGCCCTGCTTTGGCTCCAAGATGTCCGTACCCGATGGAATAATCTTTATAATCCCAGTAGGCTTTTAAAGAACAGCCTTCAAACTCTTTTATCTGGTCTATGCCTTCCTGGCTGGTTTTCATGTCACACCCCCTATAAATAATCCCGGTGCTGTTAAACACCGGGACTTCAATAAAATTATTCTTTTTTCGCTTCTGCCTTTGTTGTAAGCAGATCAACAGCTCTGGTGACGATAACCGGCATTGGAACGCCCATCAGTCCGGCATTTTCCACGATACTGATGACTTCATTTGTAAAGAATCCAATGATGACTGCTTCCTTCACATAATCAACTCCAAGATAAATATCGACACCCCTTGCTATGACCACAAATGAAAGTGTGAACACCTTCCTGCAAAGCCCTTTCCATCCGACGCGGCTTTCAAGTGCACCGTTCTGCGTCTTCTTCGATGCGTGAAAAACTCCTGCAACGATAAGACCGCTGATATAATCAATAATCATCGCAAGAATTAAATACTGCAAGGCTGGTGACCAACCACCCAGCAGCGATACCGCTATACTTCCAACCATTCCTATAAGAGTACATAATATCTGCTTCATACAACCCTTTCTGCCCACTTGGCTTTTAACTGTCACCCTTTTGTTAGTTCCTCATGCCCCATTTCGATAAGAACTTCCACCACTTCCGATCTGATTTTTTCCGGAACATCATTGATCGTCTTAACCCCTTTGATAATAAGGTTTGCATAAACCTTCGCCATTGCTCTTGACATATTCCCCACCGTCCTTTCTTTACATGATGGATTCGTACAGTTCTGTGAGCGCTGTCTCTGTATCGGTCAGAGCCTCTTCCAGTTCGGCAGCTCTATCATCGATAAGTCTGATATACTCGTCCTTGTCGTATTGCGTAAGGGTATATTCATATCCCTCAAAACCGGAATCTTCCTCTGTAGTGCCGGGCTCAGAAATCTGCTGGATATCAGATGCAACCCAGACTGAATATTCATCAATAACTTTCACATCAGGCTGTGCATTGCTTCGTGTCTTTGGATATACTTTCATTAATTTTTTCACCTTTCTTTTTCTTATTATGCAGCTGATCCAGAGGGGATATACACCAAACGGCCGCCGATATGCCGATGACGATCGACCGACGAGTCAGTCAAATGCAGATAGAAAGCGCCCGCCTTCGAGCCGCCACCCCATTGAGCGCCCAGCCTAGCGACACGCCACCCTGAATTTTGGTTATAAAGATAATCGCCTACAGGAACGCTGGAATTTGCACCGCCACCTACCTGTGTCGGAATAAATAACCAATCAAAGTCTTCGCTGTAGCCAAATGCTTTAATCCATCCGCCTGTGGTGTAGCATGGATGAATTCCGGTATCAACATAAGGTGATGCCTCCGAATCATCAGTAAAACTATGATCGGCGACATAAACATGCTCTGTTATATCTCCATCAGCAAATGTTGCCGGGTTCTTGATATTCATTCCGTCTAACCATTGCCAGATATTACCGTAAAAGTTTTCCTCTCCACGGTATGTTACAGCAGTTTTGCCGTCTGCTGTTTCCGTTGTCGATGTTTCACCCTGTGTGTTAACGGTAGATGCGGCACGTCCAGAAGCATTACCTAAAGACGATGTACTGCCGGTCAACGATGCACAGTTGTAATTCGAATCATCTGTGATACTTACGACGCCGAGTCCGATGGCGGATTGCATGTTCAATGTGCCATATTCGATCATCATAAGGAGCTGTGACGCAGATGCAGTTGCGGCATACTGCTGTTCCCAACCAGTGCCTCGATTTTCTGCAAGGGTTCTGAATCCTGCCCTTGTTGCACCGGCATTTGTAAGTCCTGATGTCGGCTTTGCTCCGGCAATAGATGCAAGCATATCACCTGTGCTAGCGGTGAAATCAACCGAGCCACCATCATCAGTCACGTAAGCAGATTCAGACACATCATAAGTAGATCCTTCGTATGCCGACAGATATATCAGATCGTTTTCTACGCCGTCGCGAACAAAAGCTGGATGAATTTTGAAGCCTGTTTCGGGTTCATCACAAACATAATATCTAAGCTTTCGTGCATGATAGCCTGCACCGTCGCCTTCGTTAATTTCTTCCAGATCAAGAGGTACGACCTTGTAATAAAACTTAGGCTGTTCGACCATGACCTGAACAGCTGTCCCAATAGCATATTCTACTTCACCAACTGTAACAGCAACTTCCAAAGCTCCGGTCTCGGTATATGCATCATCGCCATAATAAGCAACTACAACACCGCCGTCTGTGACATTGCATCGTCTTCTGCCGCCAAAGCAATGAACACCATCGAAATCCGCACCTGGCGTTTTGCCAAAGGCCCCAGCGAGACGCGTGAAGCGTTTATTAACAAAATCAACTTCAAGACCGAATATATGATTGCTGCTGTAACCGATGAATCCCTTTATATCCGCAACATCGGCCTGTAGCTGTAGCACTTCATCTTCGGTCGCTATGCCGGCGGCTGATGTATCGATGGAAACCGTTGTTGCATTCGCCACTGTAATAGGAACGCTATAAGTGATACTTGACGGTGTAATACTGTTATAAGCAGGGAACCAGTCTGCTTTGTCCTGCTCTGTCACATATATCGCATACAGAAACGATGTGTTATCGGTCCATTTTGCGAATATACCGACCTCAGTGACGTAATAACCACCGGTAGTGTTTGACTGGTTTGAAGCGACCAATGTAAGCTTTGTAGTCGCCGGGTTAACATACTCGGATCTGCTGATTGGAAACGAACCTTTACTTGATCTCAAGGCGGTCGCTTCCTGAAGCTGTGCTAATGTCGGAGACGCGCCCCAATCTCCGGCTCCCACCTGAAATCCTGTGAATTGAATACTGGTCTGCCCGGCCTGTGCAAGTGCTATCAGCTGCAAACCTTTTGTAGTCAATACGCCCTGTTTGAATTCAGCCATTTTATATACCTTCTTTCTTCAAATCAAAAACCCCGGAGTCGTCCGGGGTTAATAAACTATTACTGCTTGTATGAAACATAATACGGTGGATCCTGATGGCGCAGTAGCTTCTACTGTAATCACGTCTCCGGCATTAGCTGAGAATGATTTATTTACCATGGTACCGCGCCAGTTATAGCTGTTTCCAGTAACATCGCGGTTATCCACGACTGTACCATTTTTATAAATCCGACAAGTACCACTGCCAGAACCATTGTAATCACCAGTAGCACCGCCATAATAGACCGTACCGTTTGCCGGCATTGTAAAGGATTCGCTGTCCGATGTTATCCAGCTATTTGAAGATGTTCCGAATCCGCGCGCAGCAAAAGCTTTTATTGCCTTCTTATTCCCGTACCATGTTCCGGTTATTCCGGCAATGCTCTCGCCCTTCTTTATCTTTGCGGCCGTTAGTTCAAGCGCAGAACGAAGTTTGTCGAGCCCTATTGCAAATAGCGTATTAGGAGTGATGAATCCTTGTGTGCCGTTGTATCGCACCTGAAAGCGGTCTACATTATCGCTGTTCTTTGATACAAAGCAGGCATCACCGACCACCACTTTCGTTCCGTTGTCAGACGTATATGTGATAGATGCATCGTCTGTGATATGTTTCATCGTCCCGACGATTCTTGTGCCATTCACCCATGCGATAAAGTTTTTCAGGATATTTCCCGCGGCCGCTGTGCCCACGGTCTGTGATGTAAGGTCTTTCGCTGTAATCTTTCCATCGGAAAAGAATCCTTCATTGATGGTGTAGCTTTCCCCAGCTGAAAGAGTTCTTGTGACAGCACCGCGGTTTGCAGCCGAACCTATAACTTTCCCGTTCGCTCCGTAGCCAACTTCGCCCGTTATCAGATGTTTCGCCTGAAGGTTACCGTCAGAACCGTAAGTCCCCACTATACCGGCAGTTTCGTGACCATTGGCTATAACATCGGCATTTAGACCGATATCTTCTGGATCACATCCTACATACGCTGAGTCATCACCAGGGTATACGCCGTGTGGAACAGTGAACACGATCTTCTCATCACCGGAAGTATCAAGCGTATATCCAATAAATGTTGCCTGATGTATCGGGATGTCCGGACGGTTCTCAGAATATCCCGGAGCACTGTGCATGTTCTGCATATTTGGGAGCTCACCCGTCTCAGGATCTCCATCCGAATTATGCCCGAGAAATGTAAGCCCTTCAGGGACATCTGATCTTGTGGCGGTCAGCTCATCGTAATCGACCGAATCACCGCCACCATAAATAATATTCGCTCTCATGACTTATACCCCCGTAAAACCAAGACCAAAATCTACCGCCGGCTTCTTCTTGGGAATAGTCAGAACAATCTTACCGGTCGCGCTCTCTGCTATTCCACGTCCACAGAACATGTTGGCAGCCTTTTTCTCGGCTTCGATACCCTGAATCGTATCCGCCTGAGTTACCGGATATACGTTCAATGCAACATTGGAAGTCATACCGCTCACCGTGATCTCATTGGTGAATATCACCTCATCGTCCTGTGTGCCCTGAACCCACCCATTAGCAGTGACTGTCACAACGGTTTCGTGTAGTTTTGTTGTCAGCGCTGCAATATTGTTTGCATTGGTGGTTATCTGACTCTGTAATGTTTGTGAAGCCTCAGCGCCCAGAGGAAGTTTGAAGTATCCCATCTCTCCTGTTCCACTGTTAATGACTTTCCACACATAGATTTCCGAAGAATCCCTGTCTATATAGACCGCATCACTGCGCCCTTCCTCAGGGAAATTCGCATATGAATCCGTAATAACATTACTATCGTCCCATTCATACGCATAATCTTCAGAACCCGTCTTATACAGCATCTGTCCGGCAGTTCCACCTGTAAGATGCTGTATGACAGAATTCACGATCTGACGTAAAGCTATGAACTCGGTTGCCGAAACCACAGCTCCGTCATAATTTATAGTGGTTCTTTGAGCGTTAGTCACCTCAACATAGATTCTTTCAGTGATGGTACTTATTCCGCTACTGTTCTCGGGCGGCATATACATGCTGTTCGTCTCTGTTACCAGAAGAAGATAAAGGATTTCACCTTCGTCCGGATCTTCAGCATATACTCCGAGCTCATTCAGGTAATAAAGCTGTGTTAACCCACGGTTATTCAACACCGCCGTTATAACAGCCACACCATTATTTCCTTCAATTGTTGCCAGGTCACTTATGCCGAAGCTCTGCTCCTCATGGATGAGTGCAGTAAATTGTTCCAATGTTTCAGCACTGACATTATTGTGAACACCCGAACCAGTCTTCACCTTTGTGATGCTGATACCATCACCGGATGCTTCGCATTTTGCAATCAGAGCCTGTCCCTTTTTGGTAAGAACGCCCTGCGTAAAAATTGCCATTTATTCACATCCCCTTTCTTTACATACTCAATGTTGTTGCCATGCCACAGGTGATTCCTGTTCCTACACACTGCTCTTTCGTGGTCAGATCTTCATGCTCAGCACGCGCGAAATTGCCCTCACAGTCTTCGTATATCTCGCCGACTGCAGCTACAAGGGCCTTAGGATTGATATAGAGCTCATCGTCCGAGTGGATATCGTTATCAAGATGCTGTACAGAACCGACCGTAAGGACTGTTCCGGCATATACAACAGCAGCGCAGATTTGCGTGACAATTTCATTGATAACATCAACCACCATATTGCAAGGCGGCATTCCAACAACAAGCTGTCTGAGATTATCAAGCTGTCCGTATTTCGACAGATGCGTCGTAAGTCCAAGCCAATATTCCTGTAACTTCGACTTATCGATTTCATAACCATTCTCACTACACAAGTCCGCAATCTTCGCCGTAAATGCTCTGATGCTGTATGGTGTTGGATTCCACCATAGTGTCTGGACTCTTGAGCGTCGTGATTCAAGCGTATCTAAATTCGATGGCAAAATGCCGAGGATCTCTTCGCGCCGTGAAATGCCATATTCGTCAGCATCTTCTATGAACTGATTTTTAAGCAGTCTGTCTACCTGCTCCCAGAGCAACCCGAATTCAGGATCCTCTGCTTTTAACGCTTCTGCAATTTCTTTATATCCCTTCAAATAAGGCGGTAAATAGGAATTAAGGTCAACTTCTCTTATCATATAGGTGTCACCGTACCAAGCACAGGCACTTCATCCCTTCCTAATGTCAGATTTTCTTCCGCACCGTTGATAGTTGTATTTGAAACATCTATCACACCTGTGGTTCCTAAAATACAGCTTTCAATCTGCGCTATTCTGACAGTAGTGCTGTCTTCATCCGCCCAGCCTTGACGCAAGGTCAGAAGATATGCGGAAATGCTATTCTTTACAGAGATTTCAAGTGTATCCCATGAATAGCCATCGCTAAAAGTGATGTGTGCTGTGATATTAATTGCAGTAGCACTCACACCTATTACATTTACTACATGCCCGATCGGTGCAAATCCAACACCTTCACCGGCGTTTTGCTCCGGATCCACAGCTGTCTGTACTGTATTGATCAGTGTGCTGGATGGAACGCTGTAGTCAGATGCAATGATGGTTAGTTTGACCGTACCGCCAACGGTCAGTTTTTTGTTGAGAGCTGCTGCATAGACTGTCTGTAGCCATAATTTGACATCTGCATCACTGACAGTCTCAATATAACTCGAATACCACGATTGAACAGCGGATGACGGGATCATGTCCGCTGGGTGTATGTCTGAATTCCATACTCTCGTGATCTTTACATCACCCACGCCAGATAAAGCTTTTACTTTATTCTTGTAATCCGTAAGATTACCACCGAAAGCAAGATCGTTGAAAGAGTTGTAATATCGTGTTCTGAACTCTTCGGTATCCTCTTCGTCTTCACCGGGAATCAGCACATCTGTTAATGTTGCCGTTTCAAGTCCGTCAATGTAATCGATGGGAACCAAGGAACCGAAATGCTGATTGCCTGATTCGCCGGGTGTCTCACAGGTGACCTGATAAACACCGTCAGAAATCTTCTCTGTAACAACATAATTCAGATATGACAGGTTGAATCGCTTTCCGATAACATCAATAGTTGACGGTGTGAATTCACCACGCAAAACGGCACTGGTTGCCGGATACGGCGACAGACCACGCTCTTTAGCTCTTTTGATGAGGAATTCACGGGATGCAGTATCACCGAAGGTCTCTTTATAAATCTGATCAAGCTCTATATACAGAACCTGTAGCTCAATGGCTGTCGGCGAGTGTGTATCCCAAATTACTGCACCTGGTCTTTTATCAAGTTTGTCCGATACCCGGTCAAGCATCCGCTGCAATATCACATCATACGTTACTGATTCATACATCAGATGTTTACCGTCCTTTCTTCTTCATAGTCGCCATAAACGGTATGAACTACGAATTTCGCTTTGACTGTGTGCCGAGCAGTCGTATCAAATTCGAAGTCGCTTACTTCTGTATTGCGGGTATCGGTAAGAAGTGCTTCCGTGATCCGGCGCTCCAGCTCAGGACACACGTAACTTACAGGTTCCCCGAACAGATCATTGACCTCAAAGCCATATGACCATGGGTACATGACGTATTTATACCGTTCAGTGTTTAAAATTTTATAGTTAGCCTGTCGCATTGCTTCAAGCTCATCAGTATAGCCTTTTACCGAATCTTCATTCTGAATGTCCATCCGGTATGTTTTGGTTGGTTGTTCCGTAACCGTGAAATCCTGCTGGAGGAATCCGGATGTTGACGGAATCATACTCCCACCACCCTATCAACAACGAGAAATCTCTGACCTCCCTGCTCGCGTATCATCCAAACCTTGTCACCAACTACCAACCCATTGTTGATGGTCAAGACTTTGGAACCCGAAACAGGATGTGTATGACCTTCTTTGCTTCCGGTAGTCCAGTTGACCGCTACCGGAACATTGTAGGCTGTCACATTGCGGGATAGAATCAATTGATTTTGACCGAGCATCATCTGCTGTTCAGTCACTATAACGAGCGGTGCTGCACTCATTACAGTTCCAAACACAATATTGACCGGTTTCTTAGCTTCCATTGCATCAAGCGCTGCCTTTTTCATTGCATTTACAAGTTCAGTTCCATCAGCCAACAAATTCACCCCCTCGAAGTGTTACATCCATCCAGTGCTCACCATGATTAAAGGTATGTTTCACCTGCTCTACCAGCATGAAATTTTTGATCTGAAAATCATCCAACATCAGATTCACTACGACCAACGAGCCGCCTCTTACACGGCAGTCGCCGAACTGTTTTGTCAGTTTAAGCTTCCGCGTCTTCTGGTTGTACAGCTGTAATAACGCCTCGGCTTTTACCTGCCCGTTTTCACCCTTTTTTATAGTGTCAAAATACTGTAGGACGCCCCATTTATTTATATTTTCACTGCTTTCCGTGATGTAAACATCACGTTTACCAGTCTGATCATTGTCGTAGGTCAATTTGACCTTATTGTATGTGTTGTCATCTATGGACGATTCATAATCAAAGTTTTCACCCGTTTCTTCATCCAGCATCAAAAACTGACCTGATGCGGCATCGCCTATGCGCATACTCTCAAGGCTTTTCAGAGTCAGCTTTCCGAAATCATCGTAAAGCACATACATTTCTTTGTTATTCTGCAGCGTCAGGTCAAGTGCATTGCCGATCATGTCAAACAATGTGGTATTTTCTTCCACTCTTGATGGAATCACATATTTGGTATCTTCCAATGTTCCGACCTGAAGCTTGAAGTCATCCGCAATCATCTGAATGAACTGTGTGGCCGTTTTCCCCTCATAGACATAAGTGTTTTTATTCTTCAGATATCTGAGCTGGTCGTATGCCGTAACAGTCATGATCCGATTCTTGTCATACTTCTTTTTAAACACAAATCCGTAAAACACGGGTGTTCCGTTTACTGTCAGCCTGACTGCGTTTCCTTCTTCAATTTTCAATACACTGTCCCCGATAGCTTTGAACTGTAGCTTTCCGGGACTTCCTTTTCGACTTAATGTCAGTTCAAGTCCATCCTGAATTGATGGTTCATACACTGTGCCGCCGGTGTCAGCGACATCAGCGGCAGATATTAACAGTTGAATATCCAAAATTCATACACCCCCTTATACCGTCGGAATCACCAGAACCTGTCCGGGATAAATCAGGTTTGGGTTGCTGATTTGGTTACTGTTTGCATTAAAGATC
The DNA here is from genome assembly GCF_002007235.1 of Oribacterium sp. C9. Classification (GTDB taxonomy): domain Bacteria; phylum Bacillota; class Clostridia; order Lachnospirales; family Lachnospiraceae; genus Oribacterium. Next base: position 56,534 of record NZ_MUHW01000014.1, on the reverse strand, counting down.
ACATTATATGCTGAACCATTACCATAGAACTGTTTGGCTATCTTCCAAAGGCAGTCACCTTTCTGGACTGTATACGTCAACGGCTGCGTAGTTGGCGCAGGTGAATTGTCGGATTCACGGTCCGGTTCCATCTGAGCTATTACAGATTCGAGTTCCGGCTGTTTGATGGTCACTGTTTTGGTGCCATAGTTTCGCCACTGTTTCAGCTTCACTTTGACAGTAAGATCATAGCCTTCTTTCACATCATCAGTGATAGCCCAGTCTTCAACTGACACCTTCAAGTTGGTATTAAACAGTCCTTTACCGCCAACTGTGCGACGGCAGATGATGAACTGAACTTTCTTATGTCCTTTTTTAGTCTTTTCGAGGAAGTTCAAGTAATATGACGCGTCCTTGAACCCAGATTTATATACCGCAAAAGGATACCGGACCTGCGGTACGATGAATTCGAATTCAGCTTCCGTAAGTCCGGCATTTTTCAGAATGTTCACCTCACCTTCGTTTATTAGGTTCAGTGTCTTATTCTGGTTCTTTATCTTTACTTGTATTTTTTCAGGTGCCACCGGCAATAAGCACTTGCCGATATACACATCATAACCGCTTCTGCTCATTTACTGATGTACCCCTTCCGTAATATTATCTATAGCTTCGTTTACAGCATCAGTCATTCTTCCAATCACGCCGTCCAGATCCATTTCATTGTTGATGTGATTGCTCATTCCTGACATGTCGACATTGACTTCTGCCAGCGTATATCTGTTCACAGTTTCCTGTTCTGCAATGTCACGCAAATATTTCAGATCTTCCGATGTCTTTGACAGCTCTTTTGCCATCTTGCCGGTATTATCTGCTGTGCCACCGGCGGCACTCGGAACTCCGGAACCTTCAAGGCCGGCACCTGTACCATTCGCAATGGTGGTAGCAAGATCGCCCATATCAGTCAGTGAATCAACATTGAAAAGGTTGTCAAATGACAATGCATCTCCAATACTATCCGCGATGCTATCACCGACAGCTGCACCGGCTTTGAATGAATCTGATACCCACCCGCTTTGGAACGCGGAAAAACCGGCCATCTTCTCTTGGAATGCAGCACCGATATCCTGGTACTCCATCTTGCTGTCCTGCGCCGCCTGTGCCTTTGCTGCATAGTCACCTGCCGCGCTGGCAAGACCTGATGCATCAAATTCAACGAACGGAAGCTGTGACAATGCTGATGCTATCTGACTGATGACCGACATCGCTGTCGATAACAGGTCATAAAAGAAAGTCTTTACATTGGCGATACTGTTGTGGAACGCCGCCACCATATTATTACCCAGCGCTACCGCACCTGCACCTATGGCTGAAAGAATTGTGCATGCGGCTGACCATAATTCCTGAAAGAATCTGATAACCACGCCTATAGCACCGGCAATGACTCCCAATCCGGAGTTTGCTATTCCTGTAAAATGTGCAATCGCGGATGCCGCCGCATACAAAGCTGCTATCAAAGCAATAACGAGCATGACGATCCATACAATAGGACATGCGTACATTGCTCCGTTCAGCCCTTCCTGTGCTGCAATCTGTGCCGCCGTTGCCGCTGTAAGTGTTCCTGTCATTGCGGCCTGTGCCATCTGCGCTGCAGCCATTGCCAGGTGAATACCTGCACTGACGACAGATACTGCATTTGCCGCAAGCTGTGCCCCATAATAAACCAATAAAGCACCCGCAACACCGGCGATTATCGGCTCTATGATTGACCAGTTGTCTATAATGACCGAGGCCACCTGAAAAGCTATTTCTATCAGGGATGAAAGAATTCCCATGACGAATTGCAAAGCTTCGGTAAATCCATTCAGCACTCCCTGAATTGTGTCGGAATTTTCGAGGATAGAATCAACAAACAGCATCACGTACGGATACAACTGACCACCGACCATTTCCTTCATATCGCCGAACTTGTTAGTCATCTGCTGAATCTTGCCTTGTGGTGTATCCGACATTGTCTCATACAGACCGACCCATGACTCGTTGATGATATCTGCAATAACTGTTGCCGATCTCATGTCCTCAGACATGTTGATGTAATCTTCGCCCAGAGCTTCGATGTACTGTGCTTCTGTCGCACTGCCCTTTATGACCGCTTTTTGTGCATCCGTGAATTCGAAGCCCTTTTTGGTCATCGCGTCATAGGCACCGGTCATGATCTTACCAAGGTTAGTGGCATAATCCACCATCTGCGTGGTATCAATTTCACCACCACCTGACATACCGGTCGCATAGTTTGTCAATGTATCCATCATCATACTGATGGCATCAACATCTGACATATATGTCGCAAATTCACCAGCGGCAGCCATCATCGCTTCATCGCCGAACATTCCGCGACTTTGAATCTCTGATGCTTTTGCTGATAATGTATCGAACTGATTCAACAGATAATCAGTCTTCATCTCGGGTGAGATCTCGACCTTCATACCGTCAATCTTGCTTATCAGTTCACCGGCTTCATCCAAGGCAAGTGTGTCATCTATTCCAACTATGAATTCAGGAACTTCCGCATAATCAACCATGTTGCCGAGAACCGTCATCAGCTGCGTTTCCGCGTTCCTCTGGATGTTAAAGGCTTCTGTCGTGTCCTGAATCCATCCTATCGCCTTACGTATTCCGGCTACTCCGGCAAACGCTGCAACTGCTCCCGCAATCGCCTTTTGAAGACTGAATGCAGATTCTGTTCCTTCATCGATGACACTGTTAAATCTGCCCTGCTCATCGGTGTTATCGCGAATATATCTTTCGGTGTTGCTTACGGTATTGGATAATTGAATATATGCTTCATTGGCGGCTTCGACATCCATGTCTTCCAGTGCGGCGTTCAGTGCGTCCTGTGCTTTTTCTGCCTGATAGAGCTGTGATCGTAGTGTCTCAAGCCCTTCGTTGGCTTCGGCAGTTCCCATGTTCAATGGGTTTGATTCTATCAACTGGATATGCTGCTGAATGCCCTGAAGGCGTGTCTGAACTGACTGAATATCCTGCACAGCTCCATCCGGCATGATATCCATTCCTGATGCAATCTGTGCTGTTCTTTGAAGCTTTTCAGTCAGTGCGGACATCATTGTGTCCGTGTTCTGAACTTCCTGTTCAAAACGTTCAATGCCCGTATTCGTGAAAACCTGTAAACCGTCATGCATCCATTCAGGGGGCGCACGTGGCTGAGCCGTCTCCGGGCTTGTCTCCATCGGAGAAGGCATACTGTTTTCGGAATATGGGTCAGTATTATGTAGCTGTGCCATTGACTGAATGAGATCGTTCACAGCTTCAGCCGCACGGTTAACGCCATCATGGATGTTAGATATACCATCCATGCTCACATTTGCATCCATGGTGCTCTCAAGCTGTTCCATGGCGGATACACCGGCATTTACCGCATTGATCATGCTGTAAATCTGCTGCGAGAAGCCATCATTTAGTTCAATGCCCGTACTTATACCAGCCATATTATGACCCTCTCTTATTTGTGCTTTTTCTTTTGTTTCGCTTGCTTTTGCTGTTCCTTGTCATGTTTCAGCTTGATGTCAATGGCTGCGCATACAAATGCTTTTTCATTTTCATCAAGCCCTAGGAACTCAGATGGTAACATGTGAAGTTTATGCAATGCATAGTATGCATAATTGGCTTCCCAGTCTTCACCGTCACCTTCAATCAGTTTTTTGCTTCTTCGACCTTATCATCAAAGGATTTTGTAAATCCCTGATATTTCTGCATCCACACGCCGAACTGCTGATATTCACCGGCATCATCTACCATGGCGTACAGAAGATCTTCCGGAGTTTTCACACCGTATGAATCCTGAAGCTCAGTGTCAAGAAGATCCGGGAAGACAGTTGCCGAAACGATGAGCTTAGCCAGATACTTGGATGCGTTTACCTTTGGTCTGAAAAGATTTGGCTTTCCTGTGACCTGCACCTCTGTGGTACATTCGTCGCGGATGATATCATTTTCTTTGGATGTGATACGGCGGAACTCCCACTCAAGTGGGTTTCCATTCTCATCTTTCAGTGTGGCAGTCGGCGCATATGTTTCGTTAGGCTTCTGCTCTTTGTTCTGCTTCATAAAAAGCGCAAATTTAGACATTTTTCTTTCACCCTTTCAATTATCCATCTGAGTATTCAAAAGCCCCTATATGGCTTTATGTGAGTGCCATATAAGGGCTAAAGCTTAGTTTGTAAGGAAACCTGTAAGGTTCGCAAAGCTCTCAGGCATGCTGAAATCTTCAAATGTACCCTCGATATCCTCATCAAGGTACTCACCGTCAGCATCGAACTTTGCGAGAACACCGCCGTCTGTATTGCAGTCATACAGAATGATGGTCTGACGCCCTGCAGCGGATGTAGGGTCCTCGTTTGTTATCTGCATCTCGAAATAAACATCCTCGCCTGTGTTCTTGTAGTCAAGAAGCATCTGACGAAGCACTGACTGGTTATAGTGGGCAGTACCGGAAAATGTACCAGTCATCCCAACGGTCTTGTGACCGACCATAACAGCACCCAGTCGTGGTACCTCAGCCTTGGTCTTCTCAACCTTAGCTTCCATGTCGATCATCTGCATAAAGTTGTAGCGACGTGAACCGATAGTGACGAAGCACTCTGCAAGCTTTGCAGCAATGGTATCACGTGATTTTATAGTTACGTTATTAGGCATTTATCTCACCATCCTTTCAGACAACCACAACGGTCATGTACAGCTTGCCCATGGTGTTAACAATCTGAATCTCAGAATTTGCCCTTACAGACTTCTTGGTATCGCCCTGTGAAACTGTAACATCTGTATCCTTGAAATTCTCAATGGCACGCATGTCATTAAGTTCCTGTCTGATTTTAACGAGGTCTGACCAGAGGCTGTTCCTTCCGGAAGCGTCATTCGGCACATGTCCGTTGTACTTGCCGTTGAAAAGCGTTGCATCATCGAGGGCAATCTGATCTATTACTCTGATAGTCTGGTTGTCCTGGAATACTTCGCCCATCACATCAGTAACAGTAACAAATGTATTGATATCCTCCAAAACACAGACATCGTTATTCTGATTATGGAAGATGAACTTACCAGCTGTAAGCGCCTGCTCAAGCTGTGCCTGTGTGTAATCTGTCTGAATCTTAAACTCACCGTTATAAACAGTGTTCTGAATAGACTCATTCACATTGGCACCTGCCTCCTTACCTGTTACCCAGTAAACTGCCGCTGAAACAGGATATCCGGTATCAACACTGGTGTTATCTATGTCGTTTTCAACACTGATAACGCCAATGTAATCGGGATGGCATGTATCAACTGCCTGATGGAGTACAAGCTGGAACTTAATTCCAAGCTGATCACGTAATCTGTTGACCAGGCTGATGAACAGATTCTTGACAGCTGTAGTAGTTGACAGGATACCCATAACATTGAAGCTGTAAGCTGTGATCTTGTCCGCATATGCCTGATATGCTGTTCCGTCAACTGTACCGTTGGCACCGCCTGTAAGTGCTGTTCCGGCTGTAGCAGCAAGTGTCGCACCTGATTTGAAATCAACCCAGTCATTGCTTACAAGTCCTGCCGCTGTAGCAACAGTCTGAACATCCATTTCGTTGAAATTGGTTCCGTCGTATGAATACAGTGTTGTAACATCAAACTTGGTGTTATCATCTGCATTCGCCGCGATCTTGATCTTAATGTTATTACCGGCTACACCCTTATACTTTGCTGTCGCATAAGTGCAGTCCGCCTTTGCCGCGCCACTGTTGACACTGCAAAGATTGAATGTATGAAGAGTTTTTGCGCCCTTGAAAAGGTCTCGAAGTCCCTTCATCTTGTCAGAGTCATATGGGTAACCGAAAATCTTGAGTGAATTCGTTTCAAAATCCTCATTGGTTACCGTAAAAATGGCGTTTTCAACGCCCCAGTCAAGTTCCAGCGGAACTGTCGCTGTTCCTCGATCTGAAAGTGTAGCACTTGCGCTTGCTCTTGAAACGACATTCATGTAATAGCCGGGTAAAATTTTATTTTCCGTAAGGAAAGTACCACCGCCTAATGCCATATCACTTCACCTTATCCTTTCATTTTCATAAATTCTTCTATTGCCTTATCTGCTTCTGCTAAAGTGTATTCCTTCGAATCATCAAGCATCGCATAAAGCACATCACGTCTTTCGACATATCTCTTTGATGCGCACAGCTGAGCCTTGCTGAATTTTGCCTCAGAAGCCTCCGCCTGTGCTGTTTTCTTATCAGCCATGATTATTACCTCATTCTGTTCCAACTGCTGATTCAAGGGTCTCCATGACAACCTCGCTGTATGGTTTCAACACAAAACCATCATAGTTGACAAAGAAACTCAGTACCCCGTCATTGACTTCGGCATGCATACCGGTGCCTCTTATAGGTCTGGTATCACCAACGCATGTGATGTATTCCAAACACCACGTAAGTCTGTCAGCCACATCGTTGCACTCAGCTTCATATCCCGTGGAGGATTCCGGGAAATACTGGATGACGAACTGTGACCCTTGATGATACCGCCTACTGAGGAATTGCTCATGTGCCCGGTTGATGCACTTAATGAAAAAACACGGTTCCTGAAGCCCCTGCTTTATCTCTTCGGCAGTAACTTCATACCGTGCTTCTTCGACCTCCGGGTTGAATTCCGCATTCAGGGCAATGCTGATTGCGGAAATGATGTCATTCACAATCATTTGAATGCACCCCCTAAATACTTTTTTAACTTTGCTTTCAACACTTTAGGCGCTATCTCTTCCAGCTCATTCTCTGAAATAGTCATCATGAACTTGCCTGTGACCCATCCCTTGTGATTTGCGGTACGATGCCCAAACTCAACATAGGATGCGTATTCAACAGGGTTGATGATCTCGATGACATATGTATCGCCGAAATGGTTCACCTTCAGACTGTCAACATAAGCTTTGGCATCCTGGCGCTTTTCACCAGTCCATCCTCGCCTTAAAGTGCCGCCCTTCTTTCCCGTTTCCTTTGAGTATTCACCTACCGGCGTTCTTTTGATGACCTTTGCAAGCAGACGTGCCGCTAACTCTTTCGCACAGGCTTCAGCAAACTCATCCGTATCCTGTAGCTTCTGAAGGTCCTTCTGGAGTTCCTTCATACCGCTTAGGTCAAATCTGCCAAACCGTGCCATTATGACCACCCATTGAACACATCAAGGACTATCTCCTGATGTGAGATGTAAACCGCAGGAATACCACTGCGTTTATATGCTTTCGTCACTCCTGCCTGCGTCACTGTGATCTTGGATCCGGATGGGATAACCACATCAGGCTGCGTGAACAGCTTGGTGACCTGTGCAACTGCCGCCGCTGACTCCGATTGTATTGCCGCTGTCTTGCTTTCTATTGACAGATGGCACGGAACATCCGTAAGCCCCTGTACCGGTTGTTCTGACCTTGTGGTCAGCCCTGTTACTGGATCTTTTACCTTTGCGTAGATTGTGACAGTGAAAATCCCGTCATAGTGATTCGCTTCATGAATCACCCTTGCCGCCTGTCGTGCAGCAAGAACCGCCGTGCTTACCATCTCATCCGCCTGAAACAGGGGAACTGTTCCTTTCCGTAGGATAAAAGGTAATCGATAAAAGATGTCAGTCTTTGCTCAGGGGTCTTTGAACCGTCTCCGACAGCGAATATTGTAGTTGTATCACCGTCCGTTATCTGCTTCACGGCAACACTTAAATCAAAACCGGATAAATCATCCGGCGCAAATGTCAGCTTGCCTTTGAGGAATTCGCCGCAAGCCATATCTATGGCAATATGAACGAGTCCCTCTGGTACATCATTCAAATTAACATCATTCTTGATCGTGTTTCTGACCTTTTCCACACAGAAAGTCAAGGAAGCAGAATCTGTTTCCTTGACTGTATAACCAAGTGACGCTAAACGGCTTGCAACGCTTGCCACATCAAAAGTCATGATTCATCACCTGACCTTTCCGGGCTTCAACCTCTTGAAATGATCCTTGCAATAGGAATTGCCTTGTGGTTGATGTAGGACCTGTCAGATGCCTGTACTTCGCCTGTGTGAACGAGTATCCAGTTCGCACCGTTCTGGAGCTCTGCGTCAGTAGGTGAAAGACTAGCCTGAACAGCCTTTTCGTAAGAAATGCCGAAAGGTGCGAAACACTTACGCTGTCTGATGTAAAGAGTATCCTCGCCACCGTTCTGTGCAGCATTTCTCGCCATCTCGTAAGGAACCTTTGCTCCCACATCCTCATAGCTTATAGCGCCTTCACCAAGGATGTATGAGGTGTAGTCAGTAGCTTCAACGGGCTCAGTTGTGTTTGTAAGAGCAATCACCATTGTTGCGGCACCGGAATCAACCTCAGCTGTGCAGATAGCACCAGGCGCTGTGTTCTTCTGTGTTGCAGTCACGTGCTTTGCTGTTCCGTTTGCCCATGTAAACTTTGCGATGTCACCTGTGGTGATCGCATTCAGCTTGGTGTAGATTGCAGTCGCTTCGTTTGTGATATTATTTGTGGAAGGAAGCTCGATTTCATCGGCAGCCGGAGTCTCACCGTTTGCTACCCATGTGAAAGTTGTTCCACAAATCTCAATCTTGTCGCCTGCTGTAGCAGCTGTCTTAACTTCGATATCCCAAACACCGGCTGTAGATACTGCTGCCTTTGTAGGCATGTCATCATCAATGACAACGAGCTTTCCGTTCCAAGTGCCAAGGTCAAGATCACGCTGAACTCCGTCCTTGTCGGTATACTTTAGGTGCTCAATGAGATTTAAGTTCTCGAGTCCTGTTGCGACATCACTGTGCATGAACACAAGACTGAACTTCTTCTTGTTTGCGCCGCATGCCTTGTTCATAGCAGAATTCAGTGTAGTTGCACCAACAGTCTTTGTAAACGGTGGCAAACTACATATAAGGATAAGACAACCGGAAAGCGTAAGAGTCTCAAAGCACAGACCGAAAACGATCTGTATTTAAAGCTCTACGAAGTTTATTTTTCACAGAACATTGACAAGAAAACATTCCACGAACTGTTTTTAGAATGGCTTGAATATAAGTCAAATCTTGCCAGCAGTAAGAACACTATAATCCGTCACAAACAGCATTACAAAAAGTATTTTGTAGACAAGGATGTAGACAGCAAAAGCATTTGTAAACTTGATGTGATCTATATGGAGAAACTTTGTAATACTCTGATAAAAGAGCATAACCTTACCAACAAGGAATTCACCAATGTGAAAACCATCTTGAATGGTATGTTTGATCTCGCTTTTCGTAAGCATGAGATCAAAGAAAACCCTATGAAAGATGTCAGAATCATGGTGAAATTCCGTCAGGTAAATCGTAAAACAGGAGAATCTGAAACCTATAATACAGAGGAATTAGATTCTCTTATGAAATACCTTGATCTAAAGTATCAGGAAACTCACGAATCAGCCTATTTAGCCGTCAAAGTAAACTTCTATCTAGGATTACGTGTCGGAGAACTTACAGCGCTTAAATGGGGCGATATAGTAGGCTTAAATCACCTTCATGTAATGCGTGAAGAAGTCAGAGATCAGGAAACAAATGTCTTTTCTGTTGTAGACCATACAAAGACTAGTCGAGACCGCTTTGTAGCACTTATTCCGAAAGCATACAGCATCCTGTTGATGCTTCGTCCGGATAATTATGATAAGGACGATTACATCTTCAAGAAAGACGGTAAAAGACTTACATCAAGAAAGATAAACTACGTTTTACAGAAGTATGCAGAGCGCATGGATCTAAAGACTAAGAGTTCTCATAAGATTAGAAAAACATATGCATCAAATCTTAGTGTATCAGGTGTTCCTGTTGATGAGATCCGTAAGCAGTTGGGGCACACCAATCTGTCTACAACCCTGTCTTATATATTTAATCCATTAACAGAACAGGAAACCTACGATTTGATCAAAGAAGCACTTTGAATCAGCTGTCTAAAACTGTCTACATGTGAATCTTAGATAAAAAGAAAAGGAACCCTTGAAAAATCAAGGATTCCTCTTTAAAAAATCGAGCGCGAGACGGGGATCGAACCCGCGATCTTCGCCTTGGCAAGGCGACGTAGTACCACTCTACTACTCGCGCGTATTTTTTTCGTCACTTTCTTGCGAACAAAAGGAATTATACAGAAATGGTATTTTGATGTCAAGAACAAATTTAAATCTGTTTATTTTATATTCGAAGCTGTCGCGTCATTCGACAGCCTCGATAAAAAGCACTTACTGAGTTAACTAAATATTGGCTGTATCAAGAAGTTGGCTTTTCTTTGATATCACCGGCAAATATGGCGAAATATAAGAAATTATTTCATCTACATCCAATTGTTCGGGATAAAGGATTCCCGAATCAGGATGTTTGAAAACATATATTAGAGCAGCATAAATTGAAACTGCAACAAGGAATGCGGGAGGAGCACCGATACATCCGTCTCCCAGATATGATTCGGTTCCAACATATCTGCTGTTAAAGTTGTTGCCTTGAACCAGCATACCAATTGCTTCACCACCGGAAATCATCTCATCTTCACATATTACGTGGTATTCGTCGACATGCCCCAGAAGAGCGGTTTTTAGCGCGATATCACAGGGAAGATATGAAAAAATAACTGATGGAGCATATTCCAGTTCACCATCTTCATTCCATATAGAGAAGTATTCACGTATAGAATGTAGTTCTTCGTGATCATCAGCACAGCCTTCTATGATCTGATCGTTTATCACAGCTTTAACTCTGGATAATTTACCGGGATATTTTAACTCCAGCATTCTACTATCCGGGTCAAATGCATGGATCTGATCTACATTTGCACCCATTACTTCAAGTGCTTCTGATAATTTGGTATCAGTTCCTACGATCATGCATGCTCTTCCGTTCATTTCATTATAGAAATCAACCGGATTCCAGGTTGAATAAGCTGTGTCCGGCTTAGGCTCGACGATGCTTGTCTCTGTTGTATCGTAATCGGACTCAATCAAATAGGTCACCTGCAATTCTCTGGCCAATTGAGCATATTTGTCTTCTTTTATGAGTTCTCTCAGGTGTTCACGATTTTCTGTAACAAAAGAAGTATCATCTTCTTCTACGATATCTATCAGGGCTTTCTTGATCAAAACATTGATCACACCTGAATTTATTCCAAAATTCATAATGGATGTAGGGCACTTAGGATAAGTTCTGGCAATCTTAAGTGTCTCCTGAAGATGCTCTTCATAGCATTGATCATTAGGATCCTTTGTGGAAAACCAGCCATCCGAAGTGGTAACGAAATGAATTCCTCTTTTAGTACATTCTGTGGTCAGTACCAGATCATCGATGTCATTTGCAAGCTCAATTAAAAAATCATCTCGCTTTAAGTGTTCAAAAATTTCCATATAATTATCTTTATCAACTTTGACTCTAAGTATATTTTCTTCCTTGCCGCCATGGGATCTGAAAAAATCAAGCGCTTTTTCGTTTTTATCAATTACGATAATATCATCTGGGGCAAACAGTTTTTTCTTTAGAATTATGTCCATTAATGACTGTGGTACTACCCCAAGACCAAGAAACATGATTTTCGATGCCATATTATTTATCCTCCTCGTGTGAGTTATTTATTTTCTGCTTAGATACTATTATTCCGTACAACCTTGGTGAAATAAGGCACAAGAGTCCGAGACATCCCACCGCAACAGAAGACGAGATAGCACATAGCGGTCCCAAAACAGGTCCGTGAAGAACCTTAAAGCCATCTTCAAGCGCAAAATAGTTTTCCAGGACATCTTTACCTTCCACATCATCACTGGCAGTCAGCTTAATTAACCAGTTGATTCTGTGCACTTCGGTAATTCGGATCATGATGCTGTATATGAAAAGAACGATCGTTGCAAACAAAATACTCATGTTAAGAAGAAGGATCATCATTGAAACTCCACATACAGACAGTGCTGTAATCATGGCTTTAAGCGGATCCCAGCTATTAAATATAGATACAATGCTTTCACCAAAATAACTGATAGTTATTGAAAATACTGCTATGCTGGTCATTTCAATCTCTGTAAGCCCGGCACTTTCCGATATCAATGGAAACAGATACTCATCATAGCTGGTGGCTAAAGAAATTGTGAGCACCATCAAAACGATATAGACAAGGGCACGTGGCTTTGCAAACGCTTTCCAGACCTGAAGAGTCTTTATTTCTTCATCATTTTCTTCATTTCCAAATATAATAAAACTGAATGGAATCAGAATCACACATACAACCAGACCGATAAGGTACATTGCAGAAAATCCTAAAGTCGATGCAACGAGACCTGCAACCATCATAAATATCAGGGTGGCTGCTGCAGTGGCACTCTGGCTTTCTGCAATCTTTCTATTCCTGTAATCCATATCCTCAATCTCATATGGTATTCCTTCAGCAAGTGAGTACAGAACACTTTCCAGGAAAATGCCTTCCAGGAATTTGCATGCAGCAAAGATGTAAACATTTTTTTGCTGTATCGCGAAGGACATACCAAAAAAAGTGGCGCCACTTATTATCGATGCGACAATACCCATTCGCTTTTCTCCAAATCGCCCAAGAAGCGGAGATGTCATGACTGAACCAAGCCATGAACCAACACGATAAGCAGTGAAAGGAATCGCGAACAGAAGAGCCATGTCCATGGTAGAGTCTGTGCTTATACTTGCAATTGCCATGACCATGATCATACCGTCCATATATACAAGTCCTGTTACCAGGAAATCATAAGTGTTGCTAAGACAGTATTTTGCCTCCGTCGGCTGACTTCTTCGAATGGCTGAGTACTCTATCAGTTCTTTGGAATACTTTATTATGACATCTATGAGCATAACGGTGAATACAACCAATGCCACCAACTGCATGGCAGATCCGATTACCTTACGGATTTTGTCATATCGAAGTTTGCCATATTCGCTTCCCATTTCCAAAAAACCGACAATGTTATTTTGGGCATCATAGATCGGAGCATGAATAAATCCATATGTCCCGTCAACTTCTTTTTCTACAGTATAGACCATCATGTCCGAAGAATTCACACGTTCATCAGACGAGATCGACACATCAGAGTACAGGGTTCCCAAGGGATACTCATTATAGGTATCTATAAGAAGATATGCTCCACCATCTTTATTGAAAGCATAGATTTGGGCATACATTCCCATCTCTTTTCCGTTAGCTCTGCAGGCTTCCTTAAGGTAAGGCGCAATCCACTCAGTCCATTCCCGTAATTCTTTTGCCTTAAAATCTTCCGGCTCTTTGCCGCCTATTATGTCCATCTCATTCTTTGCAAAGTAACGGACACCCAGCATGGCTGATTCGACAGCGGAAACGGTTCTTTGCCGTTGTTCTTCATCAAATTCATTAAGTTCTATGTTGGCGTAATAAACTATAGCTGAAAGAAAGAGCAGAATAAAAACTATAGCTGTCCTGTACGGGGTGATGTAGCCACCGGAACCTATCTTGAAAACAGCATATATAACCGTAATTATCAGGATTACAGCCCCCAGATGATAAAGGACATCTGTGATCTTTGTAAAAGTGGAAAATATAATAGATGCATTCCAGGGCTGGTGTCTGAACCGCTTTTGAGTGATTTCCGGATGAAAGGTCAGTTTATTCTCTGTCATGTCATAAAAATAGACTTCATCAAAACGATTATTTATTTCGATCCTGTTCTCATCTATATTATATTTTCCCGTCTGAGCCATCTCAGGTATTTCAAAAGATGCAACAACCGTGCTTTCTGCGGCAGCACCTTCTATAGCAGGGGTAGTGCTGACCTTTATCAGCTGTACATTGTGATCCTGAATCTTTGTTATATACGCGAAACCGTCACGAATGATCACATCCCTGAGCTGATTGGAATTAACATAATAATCTTCATCATAATTCTGTCTATATAATTCACCCAGATAATCGCCGGAAAAAGAATATTTCAGAAATTTTTCATTGATGTAAAAATTGTAATCGTTGTATATTTCACCGATGATCGCATAAACATACTCCCCGTCAGTAGCAACTACACGGGGCTCGCTCTGCACTCCATTAATATCAGTGGAAAGAACCTTTATAAGCTCTCGATTATGGTTTGCAAAAAGCAGTTTTTTTGCCCAGATTGCAACCAGGCCATTATCATCGTCCACCACATCCAGCACATTTCCCTGGTTCAGTTCGATAGAATTCGTAAACGGATAGTAATGTATCTTCCTAGTTCCTATAAAAACAAATAAAGCTGCAATTATCGGTATAATCAGCAAATACTTTTTATTCAAAAGATCCCCCTCTATTTTTGCCAAGACCTCATTGTTTATTCCTTTCATGTAAAACGACAGAACCTCCACATCGATATCCTGTCTAATTCAATATATCGACCTGTTATTAATTATGATAATTATCATAATAAAAGCAGTCAATATCATGCATTTATTTGTCATAATGACGAATTCATCCGGTGATGTTTTTTACTCTCCTAATATATCGTGATTCATTTGTATCACCTGCGCACATTCTGACATAAAAAAACCTGTTACTCACAAATGAGTAACAGGCTTCTTTAACTTTTATTCAGTTTGTAACATCTCAAGCGTACAGATCTATGGATTCCTCAACGGAAAGCCGTCCCAGACTTTTATCACTTATGCTTCCGGATGCCTGATTATGCCCAGTCATCCCTTGCCAGGATATCCATCTTCATCTCATAGTACTCCGGTGTCATATCGATGTAGTGGTAATGAGGGTTCTCGAATCTCTGCTCCTCATCCCATATCTCATTTGCAAGCTGTTCCTTTACATAGACAGCGATTTCCTTTGCGGAGATCTCAGCTTCAGTCCTCTTTCCACCCTTAATAACCTGTTTCTGCATCTTCTTTGCGGTGCAGTTTTCAAAGGAGCGAACCTTCCATGGCTTTCTTGGGTCAACGAATCTGAACGGCTCTGAAAGATCAACCTCTTCCCCCTTCTTTGCAATGAGGTCCGCGATGGCACGACCTTCACTGTTGTAGATACGGTAAACCTCCTTGATTCCGGGATTGGTGATCTTCTCAACGGTCTCGGACACCTTGATCCTAGGCTGCATCTCCCCGTTTTCCTCAACGGCGCAAAGCTTATAAACAGCACCGAAAACGGGCTCGGAACGTGAAGTGATGAGTCTCTCACCTACGCCGAAAGCATTGACCTGACCCCCCTGAGCCAGGATAGAGTTTATTGTGTTCTCATCGAGACAGTTGGATATAACGATCTTTGCCTCAGGGAATCCCGCTTCATCAAGCATCTTTCTGGTTTCCTTGGTAAGGTACGCAAGGTCTCCGCTGTCTATACGGATACCGAAACTCTTTGATTTGATGCCGTTTTCCTTCATCTCATTGAACACCTTTATAGCGTTAGGAATACCCGAATCAAGTACATCGTAGGTATCTACCAGAAGGATACAGTTATCAGGATAGATCTTCGCAAACTTACGGAATGCAGTAAGCTCATCACCATAGTACATCACCCAGCTGTGTGCCATGGTACCGCCAACAGGAATGTCGAAATATTGACCTGCGATCACTGTAGCGGTACTGGAAACACCGCCAATTATAGCTGCTCTTGCGCCGTAAATGGCAGCATCGTTGTTGTGGGCGCGACGGGCACCGAAATCGGATACTGCTCTGCCCTGAGCGGCACGTACAACACGGCGGGCCTTTGTAGCGATTAGGCTCTGGTGATTGATCTGCGTAAGAAGCTCTGTCTCAACGAGCTGTGCCTCGACTATATTGGCAACTACAGTCACGATAGGCTCATTCGGATAGATCACGCTGCCCTCCGGGAACGCATACACATCACCGGTGAAACGGAAGTCTGAAAGCCACTTCAGAAACTTTTCATCAAAAAGATTCAGGCTCCGAAGATACTCCACATCCTCAGGTTCAAAATGCATATTCTCAAGATACTGGATGACCTGCTCCAGTCCGGCAAATATGGAAAATCCTCCCTCATCCGGATTTCTTCTGAAGAAAACATCAAATGCAACCTTAGTCTCTGTGTTCTCTCCAAGGAAATATCCATTTGCCATCGTAAGTTCATAAAGATCCATCATCATGGAAATATTTCTTTTATCGTTTATTACATTCATTTTCTCCACCTGTCCGGATAAAGAGCATCCTGTTAAAATATCACATTCTCAGCATCAATTCTCTGTAAACGACCTCACCGTCAGAGATATAAACTCTGTGAACTCGCCTGCTCACTGCACATACGAGCTCGTATGGAATGGTGCCTGCCATCTCTGCCATCTTTTCTATCGGATTGTGCTCTCCGAAGATCTCCACCTCACTTCCGATAACCACATCCGGCTTATCGGTAAGATCGATCATACACATATCCATGCATATACGTCCGCGTACCGGTGCAGGACCGTTCTTCGTCATAACGCTGTATCTGTTTGACAGATTTCTCATAAATCCGTCCGCATATCCGTAAGGGATCACACCGATCCTTGTCTTCTTTTCCGTAGTGAAAAGTCCGCCGTAGCTTATCTTCGTACCGGCCGGATATATCTTTATGGTACTCACTGTGGTCTTCATAGTCATGATAGGTTTAAGACCGAGGCGCTTCGCGAAATCACCATATCCGTAAAGAAGAAGTCCCGGACGCACCATATCGAGATAAGTTTCCGGATAGTCAACCGTAGCACCTGTATTGGCACAATGTCTAAGCTTGAACTTCTTACCGAGTTTTTCCTCAACGGCACTCACTACATCTGTAAAGAGCTTGAACTGATGCTTTGTGTACTCTACGCACTCCTCACCCTCTTCATCGGATACAGCAAAATGTGTAAATATTCCTTCCGCATCAAGTCCCGGAAGTCCGCATGCATAACAGATTCCGTCAACGCCATGCTGGAAATAATCATCCTCACATATATAACCAAGTCTAGACATGCCGGAATCAACTTTGATATGTATCTTCAAGGTTCCTCCGCACTTCACTGCCTCTTCACTATACTCTATGGCTTTCGCCTCACAGGTAACAGCCTGAGTGATATTGAAGCAGATAAGTCTGTCCACCTGCTCCTTTGGTGTATGTCCGAGAATAAGAATCGGCATGGTAATGCCATTGATCCTTAACTCCATGGCCTCATCTATACTGCTGACCGCAAGATAATCAGCTCCCAGTTCCTGAAGGTGTCGTGATACCTGAACAGCACCGTGACCGTAGGCATCCGCCTTTACAACTCCAAGAAACTTAACATCTTTTCCGATGTATTCTCTTATTTTTTTATAGTTAAAGGCAAGATTATCAAGATTGATCTCTGCCCATGTTCTTTTTAATGTTGACTTCATTACCTATAGAAACTCCTCGTATTCATATTGTAATGCAGAGTGATAACATCACCCATAATGAGTTTTATTGTAGCACTTATGAAGTAAAATTGTTCATTAAAATATTTTTAACGGCTTAAACAGACATTGCACTAAACCCTGAAGCCAGATTCTGCCCTCAGCAACTACACTCTGGTTTCCGTTCGGGAAACCTGGCAGGATGTAACCGTAACCTTTGACATGCCTCAGTGGCTCACAAAATCAATCCCGGACTACACATGAAACTGGCAGGTCAGCTAAACTGCTGGCCTGCCACAATCTCCATATTGGTTCCTTTTTTTCTGTAAAACCAGAATAGAATGAAATCATTTAAAAGGGTTCTCTGTAGGGTATGGTAATGAAGACGGCTGGTTGTAATCTAAATCCTCAACAGGAACACCTATATACTTGAACAGATCATACAGCGCTCTTCCATAATGTCCGAAGGCTACAGCCCCATGATGAGGATAGTTCTTCTCTATCAGCACGTGACGATAGAATCTGCCCATCTCAGGTATGGCAAACACTGCAATGCTTCCAAAGGAACGTGTTGCCACAGGAAGGATCTCGCCCTCTGCCACATAGGCACGAAGCATTCCGTCAGAGGTACTCTGAAGTCTGTAGAAGGTGATGTCCCCAGGAGCTATATCGCCCTCAAGAGTACCGTTTGTAACCTCTTCAGGAAGAGAGCGGGCCATGATCTTCTGATTTCTCATCTCACAGGAAGACATCTTGGATGAACAGGTATTGCCGCAATGGAATCCCATAAAGGTATCACTGTGCTTATAGTTAAACCTGCCCTCTATGGATTCTCTGTACATATCCTTCGGCACTGAGTTGTTGATGTCAAGAAGAGTCACCACATCATCACTTATGCATGTTCCGATGAACTCGGAAAGGGCTCCATAGATATCCACCTCACAGCTTACAGGGATACCGCGTCCTGTGAGACGGCTGTTTACATAGCAAGGAACAAAACCGAACTGGGTTTGGAATGCGGGCCAGCATTTACCGGCGATGGCTACATACTTACGATAACCCTTATGTGCCTCTATCCAGTCAAGAAGAGTGAGCTCATACTGTGCGAGCTTGCGGAGTATCTCCGGCTTCTTGTTGCCTGCCCCCAGCTCCTCTTCCATCTCTTTAACAACGCTGTCTATTCTCTCATCCGATGCATGCTTATTAAATGCTTCATAGAGATCAAGCTCAGAGTTTTCTTCGATTTCAACCCCAAGATTGTAAAGCTGCTTGATAGGTGCATTGCAGGCAAGGAAATTCTGTGGACGGGGTCCGAAAGAAATGATCTTCAGTTCCGAAAGTCCGATCATGGCTTTTGCGATAGGAATGAATCTATGAAGCTCTGAAGCAAGATCCTCCGCATCTCCTACAGGATTCTCCGGGATATATGCCTTTACGTTTCTTAGTCTCAGATTATAGCTTGCATTTAAAAGTCCGCAGTATGCATCTCCTCTTCCATCCAGAAGTGAATCCTGAGTCTCCTCCGCAGCTGCAAGGAATATCTTAGGTCCGTCAAAATGCTTTGCCAAAAGTGTTTCAGATATCTCCGGACCGAAATTTCCGAGATATACGCACAAAGCATTACAGCCTGCCTTCTTGATATCCTGAAGAGCCTCCACCATCTGTGTCTCACTCTCAACTATACATACAGGACACTCATATATTTCTTTTGGATCGTACTTCTCACTGTATGCTGCTACAAGTGCCTTACGACGCTCTACGGAAAGACTCTCGGGAAAACAGTCACGGCTTACCGCAACGATTCCAACCTTAACCAAAGGTACATTTGCAAAACTCATTTCAACCTCCTGTCCGCCTGTGTCCCGGCGGATCATACATTAAATATTTTTATCAAAGTTCACCATACACTGTCTTTAATGCCGGATACAACTTACGGAAACTCTGATATCTCTCCTCATACTTCTTTACAAGTTCAGGTTCCGGTTCACAGGTACTCTTTACCGCCACTATGGCTGCCGCGGCTTCTTCCACTGTTGAATACTTTCCGTCCGCAACCATGGCAAGCATGGCACCGCCTATTCCCGGACCTTCCTCACAGGCCGGTATATCTATGGATATGTTGAGAATATTGGAGATCATCTTTCTCCATAACGGACTCCTGGCGCCGCCACCGCAGATCATGGTCCTTTCCGGAGTGATGCCGGCCGATCCGGCAGCTTCATACATATCTCTGGTTGCAAACGCCACACCTTCGAGAACCGCCTGTGTCATATCCGCTCTCGATGTACTGAGACTCATGCCTATGAAAGCGCCTCTCGCCATAGGATCATTCCAGGGACTTCTCTCACCCATAAGATAAGGCAGGAAATACACATGATTTTCTCCCAGCCTCACTATACCGGTCTGTTCCTTGGCATAACGGTCGGTTTTAAGGATATTGTCCATCCACCACTTGTTGCAGGAGGCTGCCGAAAGCATGCAGCCCATGAGATGGAAATGTCCGTCTGCATGAGCAAATGCGTGAAGAGCATTGTTACTGTCGACGCAGAAACTGTCTGCTGTGATAAAGATGGTTCCGCTGGTACCAAGAGAGATATTGCACTTGTTTCTTCCGACTGTTCCGGTACCAACCGCTGCCGCTGCATTATCTCCGGCACCGGCAGCGATCACTACATCATGTCTCATAGAAAGACTGTCTGCTATCTCCGGTTTAAGATAGCCTACAGTCTCGTAGCTCTCGTAAAGCTTCGGAAGCATGTCCTCAGTGATACCGCAGAGCTTAAGCATCTCAGCCGACCAGCATTTGTTTTTAACATCGAGAAGCAGCATCCCCGAGGCATCGGAGTAATCCGTACAGAAGCTTCCTGACAAACGGTATGCCAGATAGTCCTTCGGAAGCATTATCTTCCTGATCCTTGCAAAAAGCTCCGGCTCGTTGTTTTTCATCCATAGTATCTTGGGAGCCGTAAATCCCGCAAAAGCTATATTTCCGGTATACCCGGATATGACTTTCTTACCTACTTCTTCATTAAGATACCTGACTTCTTCTATGGATCTGCCATCATTCCACAGAATCGCAGGTCTTAAAACACGGTCTTCCTCATCCAGTGCAACAAGTCCGTGCATCTGTCCGCCAAAACTGATTCCGCCTATCTCCTTTGGATCCACTACGGAGACCAGAGCCTTCAGTCCATCAAGAGTCTGTCTGTACCAGTCCTCCGGATTCTGCTCACTATAGCCCGGATGAGGAAAGGAAAGCTCATATTCTCTGGACACCACGTTCTCTATCTTTCCGTCCTCCCTCATCAAAAGGAGCTTTACTGCTGAGGTTCCAAGATCAATTCCGATATAATACATACATATCACCTGTCTTTATCTAAACTATCCAACTATTCTCTGAAAAGAGGCTTCTTTATCTGATCACCTGTAGAAAAAGGGCCGGCAATCGGACACACTTCCCTATGGTCCTCAAAATAATCCTCATTAAAAATGATCTCACTGCCATCAGGATTTTCAAAACACATCTCCGGTTCAAAGGCACGACCTAATACCGCTGTTGAAATAGTCTGTTCTCTCTTATCCGGAAGTATGTCATAAAGATTTGTTTCAAGAACAGGTGACTCATCATCCCCGGTCAAAGACAGCTTCACTATGTTGCCCTCATCAACATAGGCATCTGTCTCCATGTCACCGCTCCTTGCTCCGTTAAAATAAAGATTACCTGCTGCATCCACAGGGAAGTGTTCGTAATACTTGTCCTTTGCACCCTCATCTGAAAACTTCCATGGGCCGAAATTCTTCAGATATTCTTCTGTTGTAGGATATCCGTCATAAACCGACAGTCCGCACACAAAATTGTATTCCTTCTCTTCCTTTATTTCCTCGGCATAGTCCTTATAATCCTTCGAAATCTCCTGCTGAACGAAAATATTATTGTAAAATCTCATGTCCCCATGATTGAAGGTCATAAAACCGGCCACATCTGTCTTATGAGGTACATGATACGGTGTATAACGTGGTGTCGGAAGATATGCCCCTCCGTTCTCTACTCCTGCATCAACATAGGTGATGGCTCCTCCGATCAGATTATGCACACATGCTATTCCCTGAGCGCTGATACGCATGGAGAGGGGTGAAAGGAAAAGATTGTCATCCAAAAGAGTAGGTCCATGAGATACCTCCACCCAGATGTCCTCTCCAAGCCCCAGAAGACTTGTGATCTTTATTCCCTTTGGAGGTGTATTGTCATGGAACAGGCTCTTTGTGACACGGGTTCCCTGTGCCTGCCAGTCAAGCCACATGCCTCTTGTGCAGTGGTGAATATGATTTCTGCGGAAAATCACATCTATCGCAGCGTGCATCTTGATACCACCTATCTCCGCACCCGCCAGATCCTGTTTATTGTTTATGTTATGTATATGATTGTCTTCAATTACAGAAAAAGCTCCCCCAAGGTGTCCTACTATACCTGTCTGTCCGCAGTGATGTATATGACAGCGACGGATGATATGAGAGCCAATGCTTTCCTTGGACCATCCTTCATTAATCGCCTGCATCACACAGTCTCTCTGGGTCTGGGTTCCGTCCTTTAATCCGAAACGGGTCCACTTATTGTCATTTTCAGGCTGCAGATACTTTCCGAGACTGATACCGGAGCACCGTGAATCACTTAACTCACAGTCTTCTATGATCCAGCCCTTTGACCAGTGGGGGCCCACCATTCCGTCCTGATAAGCGGTAGGAGGCGCCCAGGTTGTGGCAGCCTGTTTAACAGTAAATCCGGATAAGGTTATGTATCCTACTCCTTCCTTTGATGGATAGAAACAGTTCCTTCGAACATTGAACTCCATATCATGTTCTCTTGGGTCATCCCCCATATTGACATAGATAAGAGTGTCAGAACCTTCCTGCTCGGTGTACCATTTACGTATCGAAACTTCCTTCGGTTCCCATGACATGGGGGCAGGTTCAGGATTCAGAACCTCCTCCTTCTTCATAACCTCATATAGCTGTATACCATCTGCATACACTTCACCTGTATGTACAGGAAGCTCGGCAAAGTACCAGTCTCCTTTTACAAGTACAGTATATGGATTGTAATTTCCGAAAAGACCGTTCCCCACACGGGTCATATAGGTATTGCCCTCATACTGTTGCCATCCTGTCAGTTTTTCGGCACCGGTTATCACTGCTCCGCCCTTTACCTCGGAACGGTAGGTTATACGGGCTTCAGCCGTACCCCCATTGGCAGGATCCACATATTCACGGTATATTCCCGGCGCCACCATAACTTCATCCCCGGGCTTCGCCACCTTTGCCGCTTCGGAAATTGTCTTAAAAGGGTGCTCTTTAGTGCCATCACCACTACGAAATGCTTTCTGTGTTACATAGTATGTCATTATATTTTCACCTCCATGGTGCTGCTTCTTAACTCACTTCCGTCCAGCCCGGAATAAGAAGGGAAGGATTGACCCCAACCGCTTTTTTAAACACCTTACTAAAGTAGTAAATATCAGAGAATCCGCATTCTGCCGCAACCTGGGAAACATTGTATTCCCCGCTGTAAAGCATATTCCTGGCCATTTCCAGACGGATCTCCATAAGCTTCTGGTTGAAGCTGACTCCGGTGATCTTCTTGAACAAATTCCCGTAGTAATTCGGATGAAGGCCATAGTAATCAGCTGCTCCCGTTATACTCAGGGGATCCTTATAGTGCTTTCTCATATACTTGATGGTCTCGGTTATCCGGGGATCTGCCTGTTCACTGAACTTCTTTTCATAAACAGACATCACCTCCGCCACATACAGACACGCCAGTCCTCTGGCTTTTAGCTGATATCCGGGTTCTCTGCCTGTCCATACCTCTTCAAGCTCATGAAGTATCTCAAGGATCTTAGGCTGCTGCCGTATATTCGTGATGGTATCCAGCGGCAATCGCACATCCTGTCCATCATTGTCTTTGAACATAAGATTTACTGCATAGCACTCCATCAGATCATCCGCCACGCACTCTGCCTGACGTCGTGACCCTTTGGGGATATAAATGATATCTCCCGCATGAGCTATATAGGTTTTGTCATTTATATGATAGACCGCCTCACCTTTGACCACATAAGTAAAATCAGTAAAGGGGATGGTCATGGGAATGATGCACCATTCCGGAGTGCATTTCCTGTGAATGAAATAATGCACCTCCGGAACGAGATTGCTGTAATTATAAACATTCATATTATTCTGTTATCCCTTAACACCGGAAGCGGCTATACCTTCAGTGAAATATTTCTGTGCAACAAAGTATAGAATGATAGCCGGAAGAAGTGCGATGAAAGACATTGCCAGAATCTGGTTCCAGGCTACCACACCGCTTGAGGTATCAACAGACATTTTAAGAGCCAGTGATACAGGATACTTCACAAGACTGGTGATGTAGATAAGCGGTCCCAAAAAATCATTAAAGCTCCAGATAAACTGGAAAATAAAGCAGCTTATGATAGTCGGCTTAAGTATCGGCAGAATGATGAAGACTAGACGCTGAAATGAATTACATCCGTCAAGAGTTGCCGCTTCATCAAGATAAGTAGGTGTAGATCTCAGGAACTGAATGATCATGAACACAAAGAAGGGTTCATTGGCAAATACCGAAGTGGCTATCAGCGGAACATAGGTATCCAGAAGTCCGAACTTTTTCCACATGAGATACAAAGGAATGCGGATTACCACCTGCGGCAGGAACAATGTAGACATAAAAAGGGCAAAAAGAACTTTTTTAAATGGAAAATCAAATCTTGCAAACCCGTATGCCACCAGTGTGCTGGAAGCGATGGTGAAAAATATCTTCGGTATGACATACATAAATGTGTTGAGATAATACTGTCCGAAATTGTACTGTGTCCTTGTATGCCAGCCGTCTGCGTAAGCCTTGAAGTCAATATGGGATGGAATGAAATTTATGGATGTAAAGATCTCGCTGTTATCCTTAAATGTGCCTCCGATAAGCCATAATATGGGATAGATCATTATGAATGCTCCAACCGTAAGGATGATGTAGCGGATGACTTTACTGATCTCTGCACTCCGCTGTCTGCGAAGCTCTCTGGATATGGTTTTATTATTTACTGCACTCATATTATCAGCCCTCATCTGAATGATATTGTTATCTGCATTCATATCATTAACCCTCATCTGAATAGAATACCCATTTATTCTGCGTACCAAACAGAATCAGGGTAATAAACACTATTATGCCGAACAGTACCCAGCTGGCGGCACTCGCATATCCCATACGATAATACTTAAAGGCATTGTCATAGATAAACATTGAAGTCATATAGGTGGCATTAAGGGGACCGTTTCCCGTTACCAGATATGGTCCATTAAACTCCTGAAAAGCATTGTTAAGCTGCATGACCAGATTAAAGAAAATCGTAGGTGTGATAAGCGGCATAGTGATGGTGAAAAACTGCCTGAACTTTTTCGCGCCGTCAACATCTGCAGCCTCATAAAGCTCTTTAGGTACATTTTTCAGTGCCGCAAGGAATATAAGCATTGACGATCCAAACTGCCAGATTTTTAAAAGGATGACGATGGTCATGGCCCCCACCGGACGCGAAAACCAGCTGACGGGAGCTATTCCGATTGATCCGAGAATGTAGTTCACAACGCCGTTTTGCTGGAACATAAATCTCCAAAGAACGGCAACTGCCACGTTGCCCCCCAGAATGGAAGGAATATAATAAGCCGTTCTGTAAAAACGGATACCTTTCAATTCAAAATTCAAAATGAACGCAACCAGCAAAGAGAAGGCAAGCTGAAGCGGTACAGTCAACAGGGTATACAGAAATGTGTTGTTTAATGACTTTATAAAATCCTTTTCCGAGAAAAGTGTAAGATAATTCTTTATCCCCACAAAATGAGCTGATCCGATAAGATTGTAATCGGTAAAACTGGTTACCAGGGCATTTAAAAACGGATAGGCCGTCAGAAAGATGAATCCGATGAGCCATGGAAGGATGTATAAAAGGCCGACTTTGCTCTTTTTCATAGATATTCTCCTGAGATACAGCTGCCGGACTTATATCCGGCAGCGTGTTTATAATTCATTACTGGTTCTGAGCCTTCAGTGTCTCAAGAGCCGATGCATTGGCTTCAAATATTGCCTTTCCGCAATCCTCTGCAGAAATCTGACCGTACTCAAACTGCTCATAATTATCCTGATAAGCCTTGTTGAAATCAGCAGCCTCAAAGAATGCGACCTCGTTTATGACCTCAGCCTTTCCGGTGAAATCATAGGCATCTTTCACTATATCCTTGATCTGACCATCCTCTTCCAGAATCTTCTGGGCAGCCTTGGAAGCAACCATGCCTCTCTTTGTTCCCATGAGCTTTACGCCCTCAGGATCGTTTAAAATGTACTGAAGGAATTCTGCCGCTTCCTTAGGGTTCTTGCAGTTTTTATCTATAGCCAAAAGAAGTGAAGGCTTAGCCATTGTGCCCTTGAACTTTGCACCATCGATAGTAGGAAGCTCAGCTATAACCAGTGTGTCGCCTTTTTCCTTCAGTGTTGCCTCGTTGGATGCAACACCTCCGGTCCACTCCATAACTCCGAGATATCCTGCATTAAGGAACTTCTCATTCTGGGCAACGGATACAGGATCATTTCCGAC
The DNA here is from genome assembly GCF_002007235.1 of Oribacterium sp. C9. Taxonomy (GTDB): domain Bacteria; phylum Bacillota; class Clostridia; order Lachnospirales; family Lachnospiraceae; genus Oribacterium. Next base: position 30,521 of record NZ_MUHW01000014.1, on the reverse strand, counting down.
ATTTTCAACATAGTCCTCTCTTGAACAGAAAACATGCTTATCTGCCATATCCTTGTACCACTTTACAGCATCTGTGTAATCATCAGCAGTCCAGTTCATGGTGTAATCGTCATTGAACTCCCCCTTGCCTGTCTTCTGCTGAAGATAATATGTTGCCGCAAAACGGATGGTCGGACTTACCAGAAGATAATTGTCCGGATCCTTTGCAGTAACTATGGCTGCATCCTTCTCATAGTCCTCAAATGTCTTTGGAAGCTCTGTAATGCCGTATCTTTCGAAAGCAGACTTGTTAAGATATACACCCATGGTATTCTGTCCGTAAGGAATCGCTTCCTGAACGCCCTTCATCATGCCTGTCTTAAGGAAGTTTTCGTCGTATTGTGAGAAATCAAATGTATCTTTGATTGTGCTTAAATCAAGGAAGCCGTCCCCCTTTGATCCAAAGGTAGCCAGCCAGTCAAAGTTCAGAGTCATAACCTCTGCATTTGTTCCGCCTACATAGCGGGTTGCAAATGTCTCCTGCAGATTATCGAAGCCTGATGGCTCACCGCTTACTGTAATTCCCGAAGTATTTGTGGAATTGAAGCTGTCGATAGCCTTCTGTGTAGCCTGATGGCGGTCATCATTGCCCCACCATGAAAAACGAAGCTGCACACCATCTCCTGAAGCTGCTGCCTGCTGAGTGCCGCCATTTCCCGATGTTCCCGGAACCTCATTGGTTGTGCTGCATCCTGCCAACAGAGATACTGCAGTTGCTGCTGCCACTAATCCTGCCATTTTTCTTTTCATTGCTTTTTCCTCCATAGATTTTATCTATATAAATTCTTTAATGTTCATAACTAAAGGCTTATTCATATATCTTTCTGTTATGTTCATCTACCACACCGGATTTTCTGTAAAAATAAGTGTTAATGGTATCTCTCCACTCTATAGCCGACGCAAGCTGACGTTCGGCACGGTCCAGTATATTTTTATGATCCTCTTCTGAGATCTTACCCTTCAGACTGCGGATAAATGACAGATACTTTTCTACAGTCTCGACTCCTTCAAAATGAGAATCATATATATGCTGTATAACGGTTTTTCCTGAATGAAGAACATGACTGTATGGCACATGATGCATAAAAAGAAGAAGCTCATCCGGACAGGAATCCGGATCCTCATATTCCTTAAACCGTCCGTCCGAGTAACGTCTCGTATAACCCGTTCCCAAGGAAAGGCTTCGCTCACGTCCTATTCCGTTCCTGTCAGCATAGTGATACGTTCCCCATCGGTCATACTCATATCCATCAACATCAACCCCGTAATGGATTCCCGGCTTGCACATGAAGCCTACACCTAAGGGACAGGTATAGTTTTCGTAAGTCTCACGGGATGTCATGAGCATCTTCACCATCTCATTTTCATCCTCATCCAAAAGAGAAAAACTAAGGCTCACCCAGAGTCTCGCAATCTCTTCAGATGATAATGAATTATCCCAGCACATGAGCCCATATCCGAAAAGATTTGCCTGGGCCATTTTATTGCCGGTCCAGTTTTCATCCATTCCAACATTAACAACTGCTGCTATACCACTGTTTTTCTTTACGGGAGAACACTCTCTTACTATGTCTTTCACCAGTGAGATGCCTTCGTACCGGGTGTCAAAATCCATGACCTCCTTCCACATCGGGAGAAGGTAACACTGGTCGATCTGATGTCCCGTATATTCCTGAGTGATCTCAAATTCAAGGATCTGGTTTGTTTTATGAAGTACACCGAACAGGGGTGAAACAGGTTCACGTATCTGAAAGTCGATGGGACCGTTTTTGATCTGAAGTATGACATTATCTTCAAATTCACCATCCAGTGAACTGAACAGATCATATGCGGCATTTGCACGATCGAGGCTCCTGTCCTTCCATGACTGACGGCAGTTATATACGAAGCAGCGCCATATGACGATTCCGTTATGAGGTGCCATGGCTCTGGCCAGCATATTGGCACCGTCCGCATGGGTTCTGTTATAAGTAAAAGGTCCGGGTTCTCCCTCTGAATCTGCCTTTACCAGAAAACCTCCGAACCGGGGAATCTCTTCATATATGGAATCAACTATTCCCTTCCACCATTTTTCAACTTCCGGGTCGCAGGGATCTGCGGTTGTCAGCTTTCCAACTATCACAGGAGCCGCAAAATTTATGGACAGAAACAGGCGTATGCCATATGCAGAAAAAATATCTGCTATTTTTCTGATATCTTGAAGCGCCGGCTTCTCAATAAAGAAAGCCTCCAAACGATGTACATTTACATTGTTTATGGAAACCGCATTGATTCCGACCGAGCAAAGAAGTCTCGCGTATTGGGTCAAAAGGTCGAAATCGCTGCGGAATTCATTGTTATTATAAAAAATAGAAGCTCCGGCATATCCTCTTTCGATGGAGCCATCAAAATTATCCCAATGATTCAGCATACGGATACTCTGGTCAGGAACAGATCTGTACGGAAAACTCACCTTCCTTTTTCCTGCCAGAATCTCATACAGAAAAAACAAGCCATGCAGGTAACCTATTTCTTCAGAAGCAGAGATCTTTACCATATCTTCATTTGTATCCGAAATGATAAAACCTTCCTTTAGATCATCTTCTGTTTTTACAAATCTAAGTTCTGCGTTATAGTCTACGGTTTCTTCGGCATTTGGAAATAATCTCGATATTTCCGAACAGATTGCACGGTGTATCATATTTGATTCGTCACCGAAAAAATTCTCTATGGAAAATGTCGTAAATCTGTCAGAAATCCTTTTATTTAGCCAGCAATAATCTCTTTTTGTAGTAAATATCGTTTCCATTTTTCACAAAACCTCTTTGGAATGTCTGAACATTTCGTTTATTTTTACTATAATATACTCACTGAATCTCTTATGATAAATGGAAAAAACCAATGTTAATTTGTAAAATTCAAAGATTATTTTCAACCTGTTTTTATCCATTAAAAAAACTTTGATTTGTCCAAATTAATATGTCGAAAATACGCAAAAAAACAGAGACTGTCGCTTTAGAAAATATTTAGCCATCTCAAAATAGCCGTTTTCAACCTGCTATTTTGAGATGGCACTTGCGACAGTCCCTGCTATGGTACTGATATATATTTATTTAAGTACAAAAGGGCTCATGGGGAACCCGGCAGAATTATATACCAGTCCTCCCTGATTTGTGTCCTTGTAAAGATATCTTATTTCTTTTATATCCGACTTATGAAGTGCTGTATCAAGAATTATGGAATGATCTTTTACATAAGCCTCAACAGCTGTCTCTATGTCTTTTCTGTCCACTACGGAAAAGTCAAGAAGCTCATCTCCCTTGTCCATGGATGAGACCCCAAGCCCCTCTGCATGGGTCAGTATGATTTCTATCCTGCTTCCGGATTCGGTTTCTGTTATGACATACCTCTCCGGAAACGGTCCTGTATACTCTTCCTTTGAACCATAAACCATGTGAAGTGCCTGAGCTGCAAGACGTTCACCTATCCTCTTCTTTCCATGGGGATGAAGATCATTATCCTCCCCGAGATCCATGCTGACTATCATTCCGGTATACTCTTCTTCAGCCGCCATTCTCTGACATTCACGAAGTGCAGGCCACTTCCCCTGAAGCTCCTTCAGATCCTCAGTAAAATTCGGAAGCTGTACAAAAAGATAAGGCAGCTTATCATCCTTCCATAGCCTTCTGTAGCCCTTTATCTGCCTTTTAGTCAGATCCAGATAGTCCCATTTAAGCGGAGCATTTTCTTCTCCCTGATACCAGACTACTCCTTCTACGGGAACTTTAGTACAGGGTGCACACATGGCATTAAATAAACCTGTCGCCTTCCAGTTTACAAAATCAGTTTCCGGTATACTATTACTCTCTGCTCCGATCTTGTATTTCCATTCCCCTCTCAGATCTATAACGCCCTGATCATTAAACAGGAAATAGCCCTTTCCGGGTGTCCATCTGCCCTTACCGTTTTCCACTATCAGTCTGACCACCAGAGTGTTTTTTCCGGCATGAAGAACCGCTTCCGGTACCAGATATTTTCTCGGAGGATACTGGTATCCCGTCTCTCCGATTTTCCGGCCATTCAGGTACACAGTATCGGAATCCACCATGGTTCCCAGCCATAAATGAGCAGGCTGCCCGGCCATCTCCATCGGCACCGTGAATTTCTTTTGAAACCAGACACTACCGGTAAAGCCTTTAAGCTCTGAATCTTCAAAGACAACCGGAAGGTTTATGATTTTTTCGGAGCCATCGGCAAAACCCTCGCTCCAATGGTTCTTCACTCCCTGATCCAACGCATCAAGACTGTCATGCCACTCTTTTGACTCTGTCTCATTCTTCCTTATCTGTCCTTCCAGATACTCATCGTGTCTATAAAGCTCCGCTTCTGTAAGAAGCTCATCATAGCCTTCAAGCATTTCACGGGAAAGCCAGCCATGGATTCTGGAGCCGCCTAAAGAGGCATGAATGATTCCCACTGTCAGACCTGTTTTCTCACGAAGCTTTCTTGCAAAAAAATAGGCAGCTGCCGAAAATGACATAATGTTGTTTGGCTCCGCTTTTTTCCATTCGCCGCTTTCCGGTTCTTCCAAAGGCCCGTGATAGTTTACTGCGGGTGCTATCTTGAAACAGCGTATGCCGTCATCCGTACAGTCTGACAGAACACCAGGATAGCTGTCCTTCACACGCTCCATCATGAGATCCATGTTAGACTGTCCGGAACAGTACCAGACTGCTCCTACCATGATATCCTTTACAACCAGGCTGTTACATCTATCATCGGATACCCTAAGTTCGTATGGGCCTCCTGCTTCATGAACAGGAAGCATAATTTCAAAGCCCCCTGCTTTCCCGACTTCCGTGGATCCTGTCACATGGTCAAAAACTACTGTGACCTTAGATCCGGGAATCCCATAGCCCCTTATAGAAATCGGCTTTTTATGCTCCAGAACCGCACCATCGTCTAAAAAACGGGTCAGTTTCAAAGGTGATAACTCACCTTTATTTAATTCACATGATTCTAATTCCATAATGCTACCCTGCCTTTATGGAGCCTCACTTTTTAAAATCAGCATCACAAAGGACCGATGCTATATGCCGGATTTCACAAGAAACCCGGCACATGCTCCAAATTATTTTTTACATCATGGAAAGTATTGTACCACTCCTGAAATCACTTTCCAGTAGATTTCTGAAGCGCTTCCTGCTTTTACAGTTTATCCCCCGGGAACCGAAAAAGAAAAATGACGTCCCTGAATCAAACTTCAGGCTTTAATCCGAAAGAGCAACAAGCTCATATGGGCATAATATTATATTCTTTTCACTAAGTATACTATCAGCAACGTCCCCTTCCGAAACATTTTCCTTCCGGGCATTATAATTACATAGAATAAGTTTAAGTCCCTTTATTTCCTCTGCCTGTGTTTCTGAAAGGTTCACCGCAACCTCTTCCTCAGACATATTTCCGTACACAAGTATTTTCCTGTTTCCGAGGGACCTTTTATAGCATATAACCTGTTCCGGAACCTCCGTATCAAAAAAGATATCTCCTTCTGATATAATGGGCATTTCCTTACGCATGGATATAAGTTTCTTATAAAAATTAAGAATGGAATCCTCATCCCTGAGTTCCGCCTCCACCGTCACTTCATCGCTGCACTTCGGTACTTTTATCCAGGGCCTTCCCGCAGTAAATCCAAAGTTTTCACTTTTATCCCACTGCATGGGAGTGCGTCCGTTATCTCTGGATCTTTCGTCTATGACCTTCAACGCCTCCTCAGATGACATCCCTCTTAGTTTCAGGATCTCATAATAGTTAAGGCTCTCCACATCCCGGTAGTCATCGATGCTTCCATAGTGAGCATTGAGCATCCCTATCTCTTCTCCCTGATATACATAAGGCGTGCCCCGCATGAGGTGAAGTATTCCCGCAAAAAGCTTTCCCGACTGTTTCCAGTATTTCTTCTCATCCCCGAAGCGGGAGATGGTCCTCGGCTGATCGTGGTTCGTCCAAAACACAGCATTCCATCCTCCCCCCGCAGTCATTCCCTCCTGCCAGGTCTTAAGCAAATTTTTAAGCTCCATCATGTCTACGGGCTTCAGAGCCCACTTATCTCCGTTTTTGTAATCGACCTTCAGATGATGGAAGCTGAAGGCCATGGAGAGCTCCTCTTCCTTCGGATTCGAATATCTGATGCAGTTATCTATGGTTGTGGAGGACATCTCTCCAACGGTTATCATGTCCTTGATCCCGGTATCGCGAACCAGTTCCTTCAGGTACTCATGCACATGCGGCCCGTCAGTGTAAAAGCGTCTGCCGTCTCCTTCTGTATCATCCTCCAGAGTATCCGGCTTCGAGATCAGATTTATAACGTCGAACCTGAAGCCGTTCACCCCCTTTTCCTTCCAGAATCTGATGATATCCTTCAGCTCTTCCCGAACCTTTTTGTTATTCCAGTTAAGGTCTGCCTGGGTCACATCAAAAAGGTGCAGATACCATTTTCCCAAAGATTCCACATATTCCCATGCGCTTCCTCCGAACTTGGATTCCCAGTTGGTAGGAGGCGCATCCGGTGTTCCCTCAACGAAGATATAGTAGTCCTGATATTCCTTATCACCGGAGAGGGCGCGCTTGAACCATTCATGTTCTGTGGAAGTATGGTTGAACACCATGTCCAGCATGATGCCTATACCCTTTTCATGTGCTGTCCTTGAAAGCTCTTCAAAATCAGACATGGTTCCAAAGCGCTCATCAACCTTACGGTAATCCGCTATATCATAGCCATTATCCCTCTGAGGCGAAACAAAAAACGGAGTTATCCATATATAGTCTATTCCCAACTCTTTAAGGTAATCCAAACGGGCTGTGATTCCCCTGAGATCCCCTATTCCGTCTCCATCCGTATCATAAAAGGATCTCGGATATATCTGATAAACTACTTTGTCTCCGAATGATGACATTTAATTTCCTCCAACTACTACTGCAATAACCGTATCCTTCTTGCCTGCCGCAGCAATGGCCTTCCTGCTGAATGAAAGCAGCGGCTCTCCGGCCTTGACTATCTGATCCTTCTTAACGAGATATCTGAATCCTGTTCCGTTCATTTCAACCGTATCGATACCCACATGGATAAGTACATCCCGTCCGTCATCCATAGTCATGCCAATGGCATGCTTGCTGTCGTCCATGGTCACTGTGACTTTACCGTTTCCCGGTGCATAAACTGTCTCTCCTGTAGGTCTGATTCCGATTCCGTCTCCCATGAGCTTCTGTGAAAATACATCATCCTCCACATTCTCTATCGGGATAACAGTACCCTCAGCCACCCTCGCAAGATCAAAATCTCCGGTGCTTTCCTGTGACAATGTCTCTGCCGCCACTCCCTCTTCACCGTAAAGCTCCGAAGCCGTAAGTTTTTTCTTTCCTACCACTACTGTAAGACAGAAAGGTACTGCTATGGCAACCAGCATCGCCAGTGCAAATATGCCCATGTATCTTGTCTGGATGGAAAGGATTCCAGGGATTCCGCCGACACCGATGGAATTAGCCATTACTCCACTTCCTACAGATATCACTGCTGCTATACAGGAGCCTATCATAGCACTGAAAAACGGGAATCCGTACTTCAGGTTAACACCGAACATTGCAGGCTCTGTAACACCAAGGTAGCAGGAGATACATGCAGGTATGGAAACTTCCTGAGTCTTTGTATTTTTCTTCTGAAGATAGATCATTCCGAGAACTGCCGAACCCTGGGCGATGTTTGATAGTGCGATCATCGGCCAGAGTATGGTGCCTCCGAAATCAGCCACAAGCTGTGTGTCGATAGCATTGGTCATATGATGAAGTCCGGTGATAACAAGCGGTGCATAAAAAAATCCGAAAACTCCTGCAAACAGCCAGTTAACCGTACTTGTAAGTCCTGCGTGAACTCCTGCAGAGATCCATGAACCTATCTTCCAGCCTATAGGTCCGAGAATGAAATGAGATGCCATAACAGCAAGAAGTAATGAGAAGAAAGGCACCACTATCATGGAGATGACCTTTGGACAGATCTTGTTGAAGAACTTCTCAAGGAATACGAGGCAGAAGCCGGCAAGAATAGCCGGGATAACCTGTGCCTGATATCCTATCATATTTACCTGTGCAAATCCGAAATCCCACTTGGGAATCGCATCTGCCGCAGCTCCCGCAACACCGTAGGCATTAAGCAGCTGCCCTGAAACAAGGGTACATCCGAGAATTATACCAAGTATCTGCGTGGTTCCCATTTTCTTGGTTATGGACCAGCAGATACCAACCGGAAGCATATGGAATATGGCTTCACCTATGAGCCATAGAAAACTGTGCACTCCTGCCCAGAACACTGATTGTGAAACTATGGTTCCGTTACCAAAATCAATTTCACCTATTACGTTTCTGAAGCCTAAGATGAGACCTCCGACTACCAGTGCAGGAATGATAGGTGCAAATATCTCTGCAATTGATGCCATGATCTGCTGAAGAAGATTCTGATTCTGCTTAGCCTGCTTTTTTACCTGTTCCTTACTTACTCCTTCGATACCTGAAACAGCAGTGAAATCGTTGTAGAATTCCTGAACCTCCTGTCCGATGATGACCTGAAACTGTCCTGCCTGTGTGAATGTTCCTTTCACGCCCTTGATCTTTTCGATCCCCGGAACATCCGCCTTTGAAGGATCATTTAATACAAATCGCATTCTGGTTACGCAGTGAGACACAGCCGCTATATTGCTTTTTCCGCCCACCAGCTTCAGTAGCTGCTCACTTTCTTCTGTGAATTTTCCCATGATTTTCTCCTTTTAAAAACATAACTCGTTACAGCTGTTTAAACAGCTCCTGCATTATTTATACTACACCTGTTTAAACAGGTCAATGCTTTTTGAGAAATAAAAATATCTTTTATAATATAAAAATCCGGGGATACCCCGGATTTTTCAAATAGCTATGTTGTTTTTCGTACGGCAGTATCCATAAAGCAGAAATACTCAGGTACATGCCTTGACTGAGTGTATTCGAACATCAGTCCCATGCCGTTAAAGGTCTGGCTGGTCACTACCGCAAGACAATTGTAATCCCCGAGACTCAGACACTTTTCATCAACCTGTGTCGCCCGCTCTACCGTCATCCTTCTTTTACTCATGGCGATATCCATATGGAGCTCGTTTTCTATGTAATCATAAACAGATCTTCCGGCGATTTCCTCGGTGATCCCGGGAACTAAGGACCGGTCAAACATATTGATATCCAGAATGCATGGCTTACCATCAAGCTTTCGGAGACGCTGTATGTAATACAGTTCCGTACCCTCAGGAAATCCTGTTCTTTTAGCCACTCTATTATCTGCGGTTATTTCCGCGAACATCACAACCTCCGTAGTTGCATTGAGCCTGTTCCTAAGTGCCGTTTCCTGAAATGTCTCGATGCCGCCTATAACGAAACTTGCTTTTCCAACCGGCTGATAGATAACCCTGACGCCAACTCCGTTGATCGCCTGTATATACCCAAGATCCCCCAACTGTTTCAGTGCTCTTCGAACTGTATTTCTGGAACAGTCGTATGTAACGACCAGTGAACTCTCCGGCGGGAGTATGCTCTGATACGGATACTCCTCCGATTCTATCCTGCCTTTTAAATCTTTGTATATACTTTCGTACTTTGCCTTAGCCATTATCTTACTTCCAAAACCTCATCCTATTAAAACCGCTCACACCCTCAGGAGTCCTTTCTATGGGCAACCGGCAGGAAATAACTACCCGCCGGAAGCTGACCGGTTTCCAATATATTTTAGCACACCTTCCCCCATCTCCGTAATGATTCATTTGCATAGGTTTCCGAACGCGGCCAGGGAAAAAGCGTTCGAAAATCCGGCAGAGCCGGATGATTATTTGGCTTAAGCCCCAAAAACAACATGTACGGATATAGAATTTCCGGGGAAATTCTATATCCTATAGGTTTCCTATTTCCGGCTGGAAAGTTCATCATCAAGCCATGTCACTTCATCATCTATTTCAACACTGAAGATCCTTGACCTGTCCTCCGGATACTTGTTCTGGTGGAATTTAAAAAGCATTTTTCCCTCCTCAGCTTCACCCAGTATCTCTATTTTCCCAAGAGGATGGCTCATGGCATATCTCACACTTTTTCCGATGCCGTTCTGAAGAGCCTTTGCCTCATCCACTATCTTTACTCCCTTTCTCAAAGGAACCTGAAAATGTCCCTTTACGCCGGTAACCGGACGGCACTGGAAGATATAATAGGGCACCACTTCCATCCTGGTCAGTCCCCGAAGCAGTTCTCCCAAAACCTCCGGGTCATCATTGACACCGTGAAGCAGTACAGTCTGATTTCTCACCTGTATGCCCCGGCTCTGAAGCGCCTTAACAGCACGAATGGATTCCTTCGTGATTTCCCGTGGATGATTAAACTGGGTGATGACGTACAGAGGTTTGACCACGGCATACTGAGACAATAGTTCAAGAAGCTCTTCATCCTCATATATCCTCTGAGGAAAGGTCACGGGCACTCTGGATCCGAATCTGATAAAATCAAGATTTTCATTGGCAGAAAATTCCTTCAGATAGCGCTCAATGATTACATTAGGATTCATCAGGGCATCTCCGCCGGTGATGAGTACATTTGTGATTTCCGGATGAGCTTTAACATATTCTGCCGCTTCATCCACCTTCTTGTTAAGCTCGGCATCCGATAGTCCCACAAGACGCTTACGAAAACAATGTCTGCAATACATGGCACAGACATTGGTGGACAGGATCAATGCCGTCTGCCTGTACTTATGCTGCACTCCCTCCCACTTGGTATTTTCACTTTCTCCGCTGGTGTCGAAGCTTCCCTCCTGCAAAAGTTCTTCTTCTGACGGAATACACATCTTTGCAATAGGATCTTCCGGATCATTTATGTCGATCAGCGAAAAATAGTAGGGTGTGATCATCATAGGATACTGCGAAATGATTCGCCTGTATTTGTCCCTTTCCGTGTCAGGAAGCTTAAGTGCATCGCACAGTTGTTCTGCTGTTGTGATAAAGTTCTTGAATTCTTTCTGCCATTCCATCTCATACCCCTTCCTTATAAAATTCTTAACCACGGTCAGCGAATTAAAACTTCAGCATAGCTGTAAAAGCTATATTAAAAACTTCAACTCTTTATATAAAAATAATATCTGATATGGGCTCATATGGTCAATGAAATAAAGTCCATGTCCTATTACAAAAACCTGCAAACAAATAAAAAAAGCCATTTCCCGGATTTTGATCCAAGAAATGACTTTCCCTCATTATTTTTATCCCAGAATCAATCTTACCAATCTGAGATGATGAATGATGACTATCCCTACATCCATGAAAATATGCGCTATCAGAGTTGATACAAGCACACCGTTTGACTTCCAGAGAAACCCGCTGTTAAAACCATACCAGATGGTGAAGCCTGAATATGCAATCATCAAAAACAATATCGGCAGATTTTTCCAGATGCTGATGATATCTCCTCTGAAATTCTCCCATGTTACATCAAAATAAAACAGTCTTCCGATAACCATCATTACAAAATATATGATGATGCTTCCGTAATTCGGACTTTGGTAGATAAAGCAAATATACACAAGTATCAGAATGACATATATGGAGCTCAGAAGCCTTATGCCGGCTCGTTGTTTTGCATCTATATATCTCAGTCTCACAAGCAGACGGTCAAAAATTCGATTAAGTATCATGGAAACCACAAGAAATAACACCAGTATCCAATCCTTGTAGGTATCCCATATTATATGTACTTCCCTTAGATTGATACGATCATTGATGATGTAGTACAGACTTAGCAACAGCAGCATAGCAGTACTTGCAAAAGCCATCTCATAAAAAGATTCTATAAATGCAAAGGGCCGTATGTCAATTTGACGCCGCAATAAATGCTGACGTCTTCTTGAACGGCTTCTGTAGTATCGTGACCGCCGGCCATCCATCCTTAGGTCATCATCCTCAGAGTAAGCCTCATTCCCATATCCACTTTCCGAATCATAAATATCCATTTCCGATTCGTCTATATACTCTCCCTCAGAGTTCTTACTGTCCAGTTCTTTTCTGATCCTTGCAATAATAAGAATCACGCCCATAACAACCAGAAGGGCTGCAAAGCATATCAAAAAGTAGGGGACAGCTTTCTCCATATCAAAATAGTGTTCTGCGTATTCCTGAAATTCCATAAATCTCTCTTTTCATAATACTGTATTCCAATTTCAACTTTTTTACATGTGATTATACCTCTTCTCTTGTAAAAGACTAACATATATTTAAGTATAGCTTTACAAGCAGCTAGATCTATTAAACTTTTCGTTAATAAACCATGCCGCCTACTTCTCGGGATTGGTTTTGGAATCTTTAAAGATTATTTGTAAGAAAATGCTTGAGATTTGAATTAATCCAAACAGATTTGCTCAAAAGAAAGGAGCTGAAAAAATTTTAGTTCAGTACTGAAACAAAGAAACACTATAAAATCTACTGTCTACAAGCTGGGCACATTGATAACGTGAACATAAAGAAAAGGAACCCTTGAAAAATCAAGGATTCCTTCTTGAAAAATCGAGCGCGAGACGGGGGCGCTATGTGCCCTTTGGCACATGCTTAGCGCCTACCGAGCCGGAGGCGAGACGAACCCCTGGGTTCGATCCCTGTCGAACGCGAAAACTCCCAGAGGAAATCCTCTGGGAGTTGAGAAGCGCGAGACGGGGATCGAACCCGCGATCTTCGCCTTGGCAAGGCGACGTAGTACCACTCTACTACTCGCGCATTATTAATGCTCGTTCAACTTTCATTTCTGTGAAGAACGAAAACATTATACAAAAGATAATGAAAAGCAGTGTGAATGTTATCGCTGAATTTCAGTATCTTGAATGCCCAGAACCGGAATCGAACCAGTGACACGAGGATTTTCAGTCCTCTGCTCTACCAACTGAGCTATCTGGGCAACGCAGCGGGTGATGGGAATCGAACCCACATGTTCAGCTTGGAAGGCTGACATTCTACCATTGAACTACACCCGCAAAGGCTTTTTGCGAACCGCTTATCGGTGACGCGAGTGTTATAATACACAACTGAAAAGCCTTTGTCAACAAAAAATATTATTTTTTTGAAATTTCTCATATACTCCACGCCGCACCCTGAGTCTGAAGCGCCAGCATATGCCCGAAGATGCTGTTCCTGTCATCTTTGAGCTTTACAGGATCTCCTTCTTCTGCCACATGACCGTCCTTCAGAACGACCACCTTGTCAGCCTTCTCCACGGTTCTCATTCTGTGGGCGATGACAAGCACGGTCCTGTTTCTCAAAAGCCGTGACAGGGCGCCCTGAACCTTGGTCTCATTCTCAACATCAAGCGAAGCTGTTGCTTCATCCAGAAGCACGATAGGCGCATTCTTGAGAAGTGCTCTCGCTATAGATATTCGCTGCCTCTCTCCGCCTGACAGCTTCGCTCCGTTTTCTCCTATCCTTGTGTCATATCCCTTTGGAAGCTTCTGCACAAACTCGTCACAGTTTGCAGCCCGTGCTGCATTCATGACCTCCTCATCCGTCGCTCCATGCTTTCCGAGACGAATGTTTTCCATGACAGTATCGTCAAAAAGCATTACATCCTGAAATACAAAGGAATAGTCTGACAGCAATGTTTCCGGCTCTACTGAAGCGATATCCACTCCGCCCATCTTTATGCTTCCTTTGTCGATATCCCATAGCCTTGCAGCAAGTCTCGCGCAGGTGCTCTTTCCTGAACCGGAAGGTCCCACAAGTGCTGTTACTTCCCCTTCCCTGGCTGTGAAGCTTACACCATCGAGAACCTTTTCATCATCATAGGCAAAGGAGACATTTTCAAAGGTGATATCATGTCCGGAAGGATTAAGTACCTGAGCTCCGGTTGCTCTTTCAGTATCATAGATCTCCATGAGTCTTCCGGCGGAAACCTCAGACATAAATACCTCGGCGATAAGGGCAAGACTCTGATCGAACGGAGCGTATATCCTCGTGATGACAAGGAGGAACATAAACATTACCATGAAAGGCACCTGTCCGGTCAGGATAAGCTTCGCTCCAGTGAGGATAGTAGTGGCAACACCGAGACGCATGATGACACTTGCAGCGTTCACAAAAATCCCCGTTGCCAGTTCCCCCTTCAGCATCGTGCTTTCGTGCTCGTCTATCCGCCTGTTGAGCTCCGAAAGATACTTTTCTTCCTGATTCACCGCATGTATCTCACGTATATTTTCCAGTGTCTCCTGAATGCCATCCGACACCCTGATGGCGGCCTTCTTCGTCATCTCGGCATTTTCTTTAGCCATTTTTCTGCTTCCGAAAAGAAGTCCGAAGGCCACCGGCACGCCCCATAGACAGGCTATCCCCAGCTTCCAGTTATACATAAAAAGGATCACCGCAACGATAGCCGTGGAAATATAGGTTCCGTACAGATATCCCATAACATGTGACCAAACGTGCTCCATGCGGTTCACGTCTCCCATGATGGTCTCAGTGAGATCCGCAAGATCCCTTTTCCCGAAAAAGCTGAGGGGAAGCTGCCTTAAGCGCTCTGCAATTCCTATACGCATATCCCTGACTTCCCCGTAGACAAGCCCATAAGTCGAGGCATACTGCTCAACATGAGTAACCATGGACAGCACGAGAAATGCCAATGTCATCACTATATACTCCGTCCAATTCGGCAGGGCTTTACCCTCCGTAAGAGTCCCCATATAATCATTCATAAGAAGATACAGTATTCCCATTCCTCCCATGACAACAAGGTTTACTATCACCGTCCAGAACACGCCCTTTTTAGTATTTGAAACGCCCTTATCCGAAAGGGCATATTTACGTTTGAAACTTTCACCAAACATGATTATAAGCCTCCTTCTGTATTTGTACTTTTATGAACATCCGGCTACACATCTGCCGATTTTTCTGTATGTATCCTTCCGCCTATATCTTCCACTGAACGGCCTCATTGTAGTCCTTCCACATCTTTTCATATAATCCGCCATTCTTTTTTAATGCCTCGTGAGTTCCCTCTTCCACTATCCTTCCATCTGATAACACCAGTATCTTGTCAGCCCCCACAACAGTTGACAGTCTGTGGGCTATCATGATGACCGTTTTTCCCTCTGTAAGTCGCTTTAATGCTCTCTGTATAAGCACCTCATTTTCAGGATCTGCAAATGCTGTCGCCTCGTCAAGCACTATGACAGGAGCATCCTTCAGTATGGCCCTTGCAAGAGCAACTCTCTGCTGCTCACCTCCGGAAAGATAAGTTCCCTCCGTCCCTATGACAGTGTCGATCCCCTTTGGAAGCTTATCGATGATATCCATGCACTGTGCTGCTTCCAGAGCCTCCATGACCTCTCTTCTTGTGGCATCGGGCTTCGCCGCTCTCACATTCTCCAGTATGGAAGTCTTAAAAAGTCTGTTATTCTGAAATACAAAGGCGATCCTGTCCATGAGAACATCCGGGGATATATTTTTGACATTAACGCCACCTATAAGCACCTCTCCTTCCGTCACATCCCAGAATCTCGGGATAAGGCTGGCAGCCGTAGTCTTTCCGCCGCCGGAAGGTCCCACCAGAGCCACGGTCTCTCCTGACCTTATCGTAAATGACAGATCAGAAAGAGCCGGAACCTCACTTCCTTCATACGTGAATGATACATTTCTAAACTCAACATCATTTCCTTCCGGCATCCCGGATACTGCCGGCTGAGAAAGAACCGGTGCATTCATGACAGTCTCTATTCTTTTCATGGCTGTATCCGCAAGCATTGTTCCATTGGCAGCAAACATTATCCTAGCAAGAGCAGTTGAAATGATGGCAGAAAATACCGCATAGAATGCAAAGTCAGCAACGAAGGATGCGAATGTTCCTCCCGCCAGAGCTTTCGGTGCGATAAAGAGCGCCACCGGTACCATAAACGCAAAAGCGCCCTCAGTAGCTGTCAGGTTAATGGATTGTGGTATCTTACAGATCTTGTCCTGCACACATTCTGCCTTTTCGCTGTATTCCTCAATTGCATCTCTGAAGTTTTTGAAGGAATACACTGTCTGCTGGAACACCTTTACCACAGGCATTCCCCTCACATACTCTGTGCCGGCCTTGCTCATGTTGTCCTGAGCCGCCTGATATTCCGCTATGAATCTTGCGTTTTTCCCTCCCATCATATATAAAAGCGCCAGTATTGATACCACTGCAGCCATAAGACACGCAGCCCCCATACGCCAGTCAAATACAAACATCAGAACTATAGTGGATATAAACATCGCCACTGTTCCTACTATGTCTGCAAGGTTATGTGCCAGTAATGTCTCCGTTTCCGCTGCTGCACCATCCAGTCGGTTACGCAGCATGCCGGAAGCATTATCATCAAAAAAGCCGAGTGGCACTTTCATCAGGTGTGCCATACCCTGCTTTCTGATGTTGGAGGCTGTTCTAAAGGCTGCGATATGGGTGCACATCAGAGCCGCAAAATAAATCAGGATTCCGGATACCGCCGAGCAGAAGGCTATCCATCCGTAGCCGGAAATGTTGCTCGCCTCCGAGTACCTCGGTGCCACTGAAATCAGATCTCTCATTAAAAGCCATACACAGATATACGGCACCATACCCATGACCATGGCAACAGCAGACAGGAACAGTCCCAAGAAAGTAAGCTTTCTGTACCCGCCTGTGTACTCAAGTAACTTAGACAATGACGATTGCTTTTTCACTTTAGTTCCCCTTTCTTTTGGAAACGATGGTTTCCAAAATTAAAACTAAATTAAATCTACCGCGACCATTATATACCCATGGGTTAGTTGTGGCTAACTATTTAGTATTTATTTCTTCAATATTTTTATAAATTAAACAATCATCACTGCCTGATAAAAAAAGCCCGCGGCAAAACCGCGGGCAAAATACTATAGCGATATATTTACTGCAGAACAAATCCACCATTCGGTGAAATTACCTGTCCTGTAAGATACGGCGCCTTAAGAATATACTCAAGAGCACCTGCGATATCGGAAACATCACCGATGTATCCCTCAGGAATAGTTGCGGCAAGAGCATTGAGCTCATCCTGATTAACTCCTCTCAGCATATCTGTCATGATCATGCCAGGTGCAATGGCATTGGATCTTACACCTCTTCCTGCGAACTCAAGGGCAAGGGCTCTGGTGAGACCGATGACACCTGACTTGGCTGCACAGTAATCAGCCTGATTGATAACACCTGTAAGACCACCAACAGAAGAAATGTTCACGATCTGGCACTGATGCTCCTTATCTGAATGGTTGACCATATGAGGAAGAACCAAATGAGTCATATGAAGAAGGCTCATAAGGTTTGTTGCGATGACCTTCTCATACTGTTCATGTTTAATGTCGATCCAGTTGCAGTTATTGGTGATACCTGCATTGTTTACGAGGACGTCGATGTTGTCACCGAACTTATCAAGGGCTGCCTTTACAAGAGCTTCACAGTCCTCATATTTGCTGACGTCTGCTCTTACAACAAGTCCTTCAACACCGTAATCCTTCTTTAACTGCTCTGCGATTTCCTCTGCCTTGGCCTTGGATGAATCACTCACATAGTTAATGACTACATTATAACCAAGCTCTCCGAGCTTAAGAGACATAGCCTTTCCGAGACCTCTTGATCCACCTGTGATGATCGCTGTTTTAGCCATAAATAATTACCTCCTTAAAAATTCTTTTATTTATAAGCTTTTTCTATTATACATCTTCCCGGAAATATTTTTCGTCATTTTGTGGTGATTTATTCTATTTTTGCATCAATTTTTGTTGTTTTGTGTCAAATTGCATGTCTGATAGCCGCGTCAGATCTGCTCCAGAACATTGACCATCTCGATGGCACCCACTGCGCAGTCATAGCCCTTGTTTCCGGCC
Organism: Oribacterium sp. C9; assembly: GCF_002007235.1. Classification (GTDB taxonomy): domain Bacteria; phylum Bacillota; class Clostridia; order Lachnospirales; family Lachnospiraceae; genus Oribacterium. Next base: position 12,552 of record NZ_MUHW01000014.1, on the reverse strand, counting down.
TTGCTGCCCGCTCTCGAGATAGCCTGCTCGATGTTATCCGTTGTGAGGATTCCGAACATTACAGGAAGTCCTGTTTCCAGTGAGACCTGCGCAACTCCCTTTGAGACTTCGTTACACACATAATCGTAGTGGCTTGTCTGTCCTCTGATAACAGCTCCGAGAGCGATAACAGCATCATACTTTCCGCTCTTCGCCATCTTCTTTACTACAGCAGGGATCTCAAAGGCTCCCGGTACCCATGCAGCGGTAATGTTATCGCTCTCAACACCGTGACGTACAAGTCCGTCAACTGCGCCTCCAACCAGCTTATTAACGATTATCTCATTAAATCTCGCTGCCACGATTCCAACCTTCATTCCTTCCTTTGCTACAAGCTTTCCCTCTAAAACATTGATCTCATTCATTTTATTTTCTCCCTTTCTTATTTTGCTTTTTTGTTTTGATCTTCATGCGCAGGTAGAATCTGCCTTCATCCGCAGGTCTTCCTGCTCGTCTCTCTCATCAAGATCTATCGCCTTGAAGATATGTCCCATCTTAGTCATCTTGGTTCTGAGATAGCGTCTGTCATAGATCTGTGCCGGTATCTCGATAGGTACACGCTCGCTGATGGCGAGACCGAAATCCGAAAGCGAATACACCTTGTCAGGATTATTTGTAAGAAGCCTCAGTGACTTCACTCCGAGATCCTTCAGTATCTGTGCGCCTACCCAGTATTCCCGGAGGTCCGGTGCAAAACCGAGCTTAACATTGGCCTCTACCGTATCGTAACCTTCTTCCTGAAGCGCATAGGCCTTTATCTTATTGATGAGACCTATTCCTCTGCCTTCCTGTCGCATGTAGAGGAGGATTCCTCTGCCCTCTTTGTTTATCATCTCCATCGACTTTTCAAGCTGGAGTCCGCAATCACATCTAAGTGAACCGAAAGTATCTCCTGTGAGGCACTCGGAATGAACTCTGCACAGTACGTCCTTTCCGTCACCGATGTCTCCCTTTACAAGTGCCACATGATGTTCTCCTGTTATATCATTGATATAACCGAACATCTGAAAATCGCCGTATTTGGTCGGAAGCTTCGCTGCAGCCTCCTGAACAACATGCTTTTCATTTATGCGGATGTAGGTCTGAAGATCCTTTATGGTTATGAAACTGAGACCATACTTATCCGCAAGCTCCCAAAGCTCCTCTGACTGCATCATAGTGCCGTCCTCTGCCATGATCTCACAGCAGACACCACACTCCGTAAGTCCCGCAAGCCTCATGAGATCAACCGTTGCTTCTGTGTGTCCGTTTCTGGTGAGCACTCCGCCATTTCTCGATATAAGCGGAAATACATGTCCCGGTCTTCTGAACTCCAGGGGACTTGAGTCTGCTGCTGCCAGCTTTCTCATGGTAAATCCACGCTCCTTTGCGGAAATTCCCGTTGTGGTTTCAACGTGGTCTACTGAAACTGTAAATGCCGTCTCATGATTATCTGTGTTCTCGATCACCATCGGCGGAAGTCCCAGGCGGCTGGCATGCTTCTGACTTATGGGCGTACATATAAGTCCCTTTGCGTAGCTCGCCATGAAATTGATATTCTCCTGTGTTGCGAACTCAGCCGCGCATATCATGTCGCACTCATTTTCTCTGTCAGGATCATCCGAAACAAGAATGATCTTTCCATTCCTGAGATCCTCCAGCGCCTTTTCTATAGTTGCATAATGCTTCTCCATTTAATTACCTTCCTCTCCCTCTGTTAAAATTTTTTATCTACAGCTTCTCACATCATGGCATCATTCAATATATCCCTGTATTTTTCTGCTATTCGCCTCAGAACGCCACTATCAGCTGTTATACTCTCATCTATTTTTTTATATATCGTATCTCTCCAGAAACTCCATCGTGAGGCCGCCACCGTCTCCTGCAGAAGCATCATTTCCTGACAGGTATGCTCCGCTTTTCACTCCGGCAAAATCTCTGCCAGGGCTGCTGCCCCACGCTCCTTCACCGGCTTTTCCTGTCCCTCCGGCGCTCAGCCCCAGCAGCTTCTCCACATACTTCCCGACAGAATCATTTTCAAGGTTCACCCTGTCCCCGGGTCTTCCGGATGCCAATGTTGTCTCCTGCATGGTATGCGGAATGATGGACACTTTAAAAACCTGATCATCGACGTATGCCACCGTAAGGCTTATGCCATCGATGGCTATGGATCCTTTCTCGATTATGTATCTAAGTATCCGGTCCGGTGCCTTTATGGTGAACCACACCGCATTCTCTTCCTTTTTTACTTCCTGAATCACTCCGGTTCCGTCTATATGCCCAGACACTATATGTCCGCCAAATCTGCCGTTTGCCGCCATGGCGCGCTCCAGATTAACATGATCCTGCTGTTTCGCCATGGACAGTGAGCTTCTCCTTACGGTCTCCGCCATGATATCCGCGGAGAATCCGTCATCATATAGCTCTGTCACCGTAAGACATATCCCGTTCACCGCGATGCTGTCTCCAAGCTTTGTTCCCTCCAGCACCTTTCTGCAGGACACCTCTATCTTTCCGGAGCTGCCCCGGATATCCAGCCGCCGTATGCGGCCTTTCTCCTCTACGATTCCTGTAAACATACTTATTATCCTCTTCTCTAAAGCATTCATACTCCATTCATTTTTTCAACTAAATAATCCCCTGAATCTACTGATTCTTCCGATACTCACTCTGATTGTCCCATCTTCTTAGCTTTCAGCATTCCTCCGATACCTGAGAAGGACGTCATCCCCTATCTTATCTACAGATAACAGGCTGAACTTATAAGCATCCCCAGGGTCAGTCACACCTTCTCCGCACACCGGTGATCTGGCTTCTCCTCCAAATATCTTCGGTGCAACAAAGGTGTAGATCTCATTAACGATTCCGGCATTCAAAGCGCTCTCATTCAACCTTCCTCCACCTTCCATAAGTATGCTGTCTATCCCGTTTTCACCGAGTATATCCATAAGTCCTTTCAGATTTATCTCGGAAAAATTATCCGACTCGTTTTTGCTTCCTGCTTTCTCAGACTCTCGTTTCGGACAATTCACGATCTGAATTCCGGCATCTAAGAGCTCTCCCATTTTTTCGGTTAGACTGCTCTCTCCATCCGGAAAACCCTGAAATCCGCTTACTACTATCGTCTTATATTCCTTTGCCGTCCTGACTATCTGTGAATCCATAGGTATCCTTAGTCTGCTGTCGCAGATGATCCTCACAGGTGACCTGCCGTTTTCCAACCTGCAGTTAAGAAGCGGATCATCAGCAAGAACTGTACCTATTCCCACCATGATTCCCATGGCTGCATGACGCATTTTCTGAACTTCTTTTCTGGCTTCTTCCCCTGTGATCCACTTGGATCGACCTGTTTTTGTGGCGATCTTTCCGTCCATAGTCATTGCATACTTCATAGTGACATATGGGCTTTTAGTGGTGATATAGTGGAAAAATACCGGGTTCAACTCATCACATTCTCCCCTGAGAAAATCCTCTATGACCTCCACTCCATGGTCTCTCAGATATGCTGTTCCCTTTCCCGAAACCAGTGGATTTGGATCTCTTGAACCGATAAAAACTTTTTTTATTCCAGAAGACACTATCGCTTCAGTACATGGGGGCTGCTTTCCATGATGACAGCAGGGTTCCAGAGTCACATAGATCGACGCCCCTTCAGGAGACTCGGTAAGATTTTTTATGGCATTTCGCTCCGCATGAAACTCCCCGTATCTCTCGTGATATCCTTCTCCGATTATTCTTCCGTCCTTGACTATAACTGCTCCCACCATTGGATTTGGATGACACCATCCTTCACCCTTCTTCGCCAGTTCTATAGCACGCCGCATATAATCCTGATTTTCCAAGTGAGCTCCTCTCTGATCTTCAGGAGAAGTATTCAAGGTCCGGTCACCCTTTTCTGTGACCACATAGATGATGATCTATCTGTCTATCTGTTAAATACTCTTTTTTATGGAATGTTTTTCCGGATGGAATTCTGATAAGTCATAAGTCTTTTCTATGCTTATGCTTAGTTTGATATGAAAGGAACCTTTTCTTTTTTTAATACAAAAAACCCGAAACATTACGTTTCGGGGAATACAACCATACTAAAAGAAAAACTGTTCTTCAATCGTATATCTCATCTTCTTCCATCCAGACTTTACTGTCGGCCCCGGAATCAAACCGGATCATGCCATAAGGCTCGCGGGCTATACCGCCGATCGGGACTTGCACGATGTTTACTCATGCTCACCCATTCCCCGAAGATCATTATTTAATTAAAAAATTCATAAAGAAAAGAATTTTTATTTATGATTAACAATCATATATTCATTTTTTAAAAATGTAAACTACTTTCTTTGAATACCTCGTATAAACATCAGCCTTAGTCTCTAAAACCGGCTTTTTAAACCTCGTTCAGTCTTTTCTCAACCTCATCGAGATCCAGATCTCCGAAAAGCGAAGTACAAAGCTCGTCATACTCCTTCCATGCATCAGTATACGAAAGCTCCTCTGAAAGGATATCTCTTATTCTCTCGTAGTACCAACCCTGAAAATCCGGGTCTGTCTGATTGAATCTCTGCCAGAAATCTTCCTTATTGCCTTCATAGTCCCTGACCGACGCCCTGATATTGGAAAGCTTATCACCGAGACATATGATCTTTGAATCCAGATCAGCTTCTTTGAGCTGTTCGATAGTCTCTTTTTTTCTGACAGCCCATGTATGCTTTTTTGCCTGATCCAGTCTTTTATCCTCAGTCTCTCCCTGAACCAGATCGGCAACTCTTTGCCCGAAACGTTCCTTTATGTCCTCATACCCGAACTCTGTATCTTCGATAACATCATGAAGCAAAGCTGCGATCACAACATCCTCATCCTGAGTTATGGAGGCAACTATCATTGAACATTCAATCGGATGAATGATATACGGAATATCAACACCCTTCCGCATCTGTTTCCTATGAGCAAATGCCGCGAAATTCATCGCTTCACAGTACCTTTTTCCGGCAAAGACCTTCACCATGGCTTCTCCTCCTGCAACAGAATCCAAATGATGTGAGTGTCAAACATCGATATCGAACTGCCACGTGTCATGTGGGGCGTGTCATGAAGTCTATTCTCCACTTTTGTGCAAGCATAAGCGGAGGAAGACTTACGACACTTATATCATAACAAATTATATTTATTTTACCTTATACTTTCCGAACTGAAAAATAAAATAAATTTTTTTTAGACCAGATATTCCTGTATATTCACACTCTTCATCTACTGAGCCGCGACAGACTCTGTTGTGTTCGGTGTTTCTGCTGCATCGGATGTTTCTGAAACCTCTCCTGTATCCGACATTTCCTCAAATTCTTCTATATCCTCTTCATCGATCTCACCGATCCTGACTTTCACACCCATTCCATCAGGCAGATCTACATCTGTTTTAGGTCGTGCCTTCACTACGTAAACTCCGGGTTTATTCTCCTCAGGATGAATGCTTATGACGGTTCCGTAGAACATCACATCACGTATAATGAAAGTAAGAGGCTTTCCCGGATATATATCAGAAATCACGCTTTCATCGCCCTTAAAGCTTATGTACTTTACTGTTGTCTCATTAAGCTCAAACAGACTGTCTCCGCTTGCGATATCCTGCCCGTTTCTTACGCTTATCTCTCCTATCCTGCCATCCGCCGGTGCCTTCACCAGTGCCCCTGAATAAGCATTTTCATACCTGGTTTTTGCTTCCTCTGAAGCTATGATGACCGCTTCCAGCTCTTCATTGGCCAGAGTAACCATATCAACCGTTTCCTTATAGGTCTGGGCATTCATTTCACCTGCATTAAATTGAGGTGTTATACGGTTAAGCTCGGAAACCGCCGCAGATGCCCTGACCCTTGCCTCGGACAGTTCAAGTACCTTCTCGTCCCATAGTGCCTTTGCTTCTTCAACATCCTTCCTGTTATCTATGAGTACTATGGAATCTCCTTTATTTACTTTTCTTCCCTTATTTACATATACCTGAAATACTTTTCCCGGAACAGTAGACTCGACGGTAAAGGAATCAGTAACTTCAACTCTGCCATCGAAAGACCTTTTAGAAACCTCCTTCCTCCTTTGAAGTTCGGAAGAAGTCGCAGTGTCTGTCGGGTTTGCCGATATCTCCAGCTTCACATAGTGATACCCATAAAACGCCGTTAATCCCACAAGAATCAACAATATGAATATGAGTATTCTCTTCTTCATAGCTTAAGATCCTTTCCCCAATAAAATCTTAAAATACGATTCCTGCGCAAAAACAGTCTGACCCCAACATTTTCATATATATAATTCGTATAGTTTTACGGGCAATATAACATAAAAATAAAAAAACTCTCCTTTGCAGAGGAAAATTTTCTGCAAAAGAGAGTCTGATTATATAGTTTGGAGAGTGTATAACGCGAAGCGATCCGATATCGGCTTTTGGCACCACGTCATTTTATATGAGTTGTCAGTTTCCTGCAGCATTTGATGGCATCTCAGGAGGCTGCTGGCCGTTTCCGCCCTGAGGCGGCATCATACCGTCACCGGACATGCCCATAGGAGCTCCGCCCTGAGCATTGCCCTGAGCGTCACCTTCCGGTTTCTCAGGAGGCTGCTGACCGTCTCCGTTCGGAGGTGTCTGTCCGTCAGCAGGTGCCTGACCATCTGCGCCCTGGCCGTCTCCCGGCTTTCCGGAAGGTGCCTCACCCTGCTGAGGACCACCCTTTCCATCCTCAGGTCTCTGGCCTTTATTATCTCCTGATGCTTCACTCTTGTATGCTTCAACAGCACTGCCCTTAGACTCGGTGCCTTCAGTATAGGCTTCACCGTTCACATAAAGCTTGAAACCATTAAGATCGATGGCATCCTCATCACAGCTGAGACTTGTGATATATGAGTCCGCTGTAAGTGTCCATGTGGAATCATCTGAGACCTCAACATACACCGCGCCTGCCTCACCGTCTGTATTGATGGCACCCGAGTAGACTGTTCCGTCATTGAGGTACATATTGAGTGTGGAGATGCTGTCAACTATGGTATTTCCCTCGATCTTCTGCTTTGCCGCAGTGAATGTCACCTGACCGCCGTTAGCTCCTTCTGTGCCCCATCCGGCTGCCTCGATGCGGAGGAAATCATCACTTGCATATGTGAAGTCAACATCTTCGATGTCTATCTCCGCCTTTGTGTTGTTGACATAGAACATGCCTCCGTTCTTGTTAACAAGAGAACCGCCTTTCATCCTGAATGAAGCTGTTCCTTCATCTGCATCACCAGACATTGACTGATATAGCATGACAGCCTGATATACTGAAGACTTGTCGCTGTTCTTTGAAATGTTGTTGGCAGTGAGGGATACATTATCCAATGTAACAGAATTCTTTCCCTCGACAACTATGCCCTGCGCTGAATTTGATACGAGCTCAGCATCCTTAACGGTAATGTCTGCTGTTGAGTAAATGGCCGGTGAGCCCTTACCGTTCGCCTCATAATAACCGCCGGAAACATTGACAGTACCGCCTCCTCTGTCGGAACGAATAGCTGCTGATGAGCCGCCCTGTGTCACGATATCGAGATTTTCCGCGTTCATTGTACCGCCTCCGGTCGTCATGAGACCGCCGGAATTGTTGGCATTGGTTCTGATCTTAGAATCGGAAATGTTTACAGTAGTACCTTCTCCGTAGCTGAATACTGCATTGGCATGGCTACCGTCTGTTGTGATCTCGGCATTCTTTATGGTAAGTGTAGCTCCGTTCTCTGCGAAAACCGCCGCATTCTCACCATAGAAATCAGCCTCTTCACTGTTGGAATCTCCTGTCTTTTTTACTTCAATGTTTTCGTACTCAGCATCCTCGCCATCCGCATGGATCGCATGTCCGCCGTCTTCGCTATTCTCATAAGTCTCCTTAACGACCTCCGTACTTTCCTTAACGGCAGGAGTCTCTGCTTCGATAACTCCTTCTGTTGTTGTCGCTGTTGTCTCAGCTGTCTTGTTTGAACCGCAAGCTACCACGTTTGCAGCAAGCATTGATGCCGCCATAACTAAAAGTATTTTTCTCTTCATATTATTTTCTCTCTTCTCCTGATGGGCAGCCCTGATTTTAGATCCATGTAAGGGCTGCCGAAACATATCAAGTTTTTATGAAAAATCTGCCATCAGCTAAAAGCATTTTGAAACACTGTTTGCTTCTGACATGCGTCATATTAACCATAAAAGCTTAAATCATACTGAAAATACTGATTATGAAGCTTAGATTATTTAATTTTTCGAAAAAAACACCGATATAGTAAGCAGAACACTCATAGTTTTGTTATTTAGGAATTCGATATGAAACTGGCAAAGATAAACCATATAAATTTCAGCCTTAAAGAAAAGATAATGTGGGCATGCACCGTCATAGCCCTTTTGATAATTTTTTCTGTTTCGCTGTATTTCAGCTATCTTACCTACAGTGCCATGGTAGTCCGCGGAGAAACCTTCGTGTCAGAGCGCTCCGATGCACTGAAACAGAAAATCTCTTCAACACTCGACGCAAAATTCGCATTGCTTTCCTATATTACGTCCCTCCCTGAGATATATGAGATGGATTCCAAAAAACAGCAGGAATATCTTTGTAATAAGTTAAACTCACTCGGATTCAAATATATGTTTATAGTCCGTAACGATTACTCTACCACTTTTGTCAACGATACCGTTGATGAGGATTATCTTGATGAGGAACTTTTAAAATACTCCATCGCAAATTATAAATACATCTCAGATCCATATAATGATGAATCCGATGACCCTATAACCATACTGACGGTTTCCATTTATGATAAATTCGGGCAAAAAACAGGTGCTCTCTGCGGCGCTCTAAGTCTTTCCAAGCTCTATTCTGAAATGAATGAAATGTTCAAATCAGGCATTTCTGCAGCCATATCACAAAACGGCGAATATGTCCTTTATGAGGATGTTTCTACGGTCCTTTCTCAGGCCAATGCCTTGAATACTTACTCTGATTCTCCGGAGGCAGTTCAGTTTATTTCCAAGGGACTTGCCACTCCCAAAACAGTATCGGGTCACATAAAGTATCATGACAATGTCTATTTCGTAGGTATGTCAGATCTCAATTACTGTCACTGGAAGATCATATATATCATGGAAGATGATGTGATCATGCGCGGCGTATGGAACATTTTCATCATCCAATCCATTGCCATTGTCATGATGATCCTTACTTTTATACTGATTTTCAGTCATCAGTATACCGCCATCAAAACAAAAAATATGGCTTATACGGATCCTCTTACAGGTATCGGCAATGCTCAGAAATGTCACGAAATGCTGAACTACTTCAACGATCTTAACGACACAATCATGCTTATCTGTTTTGACCTGAACAAATTTAAAGAGATTAACGACACTCTGGGCCATCAGATGGGAGACGATGCCCTGAAGTCTTTTGCCCGCTGTCTTATGCACAGCTTTGGAACAGAAGGTTACGTTGGACGGATCGGCGGAGACGAATTCATTGCACTACTTTCCGGCGATGTCCGGCCCAAGTATGATAAATCCATAAATCTCCTGAATGAAGAAATAGAGAAGGTAAATTCTGCTGAAGGTATCCCTTATAAGCTTTCTGTTTCCTACGGTACCTCTGTACGATTACTAGATAACGACGCTTATAAACCTATAAATGCCATGTACTATGAGGCAGACAAAAACATGTACGAACTAAAAAAGCTTTATCATGACAGTATTAGATAGACTTCGAGACACTTGTGTCTTTCATATTGAATTACGCTCATTAATAAATTACAATATTAGTAACTATTTACGAAGGCAGGTGATGATATGGCCGGAAGTGTCAACAATATTCCCAAGAGAAAAGCTTTAGACTACCTAAATGAGATGTTGGAACAGAAAAGTTTCAAAGAGATCACGGATCAGATATTTGAAGTGGTATTCATGGGAAACGATAGCTATAACGACAGCTATGATATTTTCTTTTACTGCAGAGCCTTTAATATCATTTCATTTGGCGTTGAACATAGCGTAAACAATATCATGCACGATTATGTAGTGGAACATGACCCTAAACTTGTTTATCGTTCTTTCGTAAAGGTTGTCAGCAGATTCCCAAAGGGTATCCCGAACGACACTCCTTTATTCTCACAATTGCTTGATACTCAGTTAAAACAGGATCTTCCGGATGGGGATGAGGATGAGAACAAAGATGAATCCACTTCTATTCTCGGTATATTCAATAAACTATTCAAAAAGTGACGGCGTAAACCGTCACTTTTTCACTTTCAGATTATTTCTCCGTTGAATTTTATCTCTGCCGCCTTCATTTTCCTCTTGCAGTCATACATCAGAACATCTGCCCTGTTGACCGCATCAAACACAGATTCTCCTCGTGTTTTTTCTACAAGCCCATAGGCTACCGACAGGTCAAACTCGCCAAACTCCCGGTCTGTTTTCGGCTGCTGTTGCAGCTTCTCCAGCACCTTTGCCACTTCATCCCTGTAAGCTCCCAGGAACACGAATTCGTCCCCGCCTATCCTGTACATTTTCCCATAGTTATACAGGTATTTATTATATGTAAGCGCAGATGCCTTAAGATAGGCGTCGCCAATTGCATGACCGTCATTATCATTGATCTTTTTCAGATCGTTTATGTCAATGCTTACAACCACCAATCCATCAAAATCCTTGAACTTAAATGAATCGTCAGTGTAAACATATCTGTTGGCGAGTCCGGTTACCTGATCAGTCTTCATTTCCAGATTATTGAACATGCTGGTTATGAAAGAAAATCCCGCTGCCATGATGAGTTCTATGATCTCGCCTGTATAAAAAATATCCGTATAAATAACACCTATTATGAATAAAGTCAGTATGTGATTGACTGTCTTTATTTCTCCCATGGAAAAGATATACTTCTTTTTGATGATCTCTGCAAATATGGCAAAGTAGTTTACCGCCAATACTATCGGTCGTATATACCAGACAGATCCCTGGATATATTCTGCGTTTGAATCTATATAAAAGTATAATCCATGTCTGTAATTCGTAAGCATACTAATCACATATATGGCTGCTATAACAAGTGCTACATGCCCAAACTTCGATTTCAAAAAGGTCGGATCTATGGCACTACAATAGACTATGGGCACAAGCATGGGAACCGTATATACAATGGTATATCCTGTAAAGACCAGCCTGTGTAATCCCGGCATTCCATATACATAGTCCGTCACCATATCTGCCAATGCCGCAAATATGATCAGAGAGCCTGTTCTGTAGACTGCAAGCTTCACACCTTTATTTACGATATGGTTTTCTCTTATGCTGATGATAACAAACAGGCAGTCTACTATTGCAAGGAGACACCATACATTTGCGTATCTTACGATATAGTAAAAAAAGGCTCCTATATCCATTGGAAACACTCCTAAAAAAAGGACCATTCGGAAATTGAATGGTCCATCAACAGCAAAAATATATAGATCATAAGGATCTGTCAATCAGCTCTCTATCCGAAGGATTTGGTACAGAAAGTTCAAGCTCTCTTACATATCCACATCGGAAGACATTAACCAAAGTGTACATCTGTGTGACTTTACTCTTCAGATTTATACAGTCACCGACCCCGGAAACGAGTTCGACATCTCCCTGACACCTATCTACGATTGAAAAAAATTTTATTGGATTTTCAATTTCTCTGACTTTCATAGTCTTACCCCTTTATTTTAACACATACTATCGCATTTATGTATATTTACTCTTAAAAGCGTTGGCTTTTTTGCTTATGGGTTTACTATATACTCGTCACCATCACAGAAATGTCACAAATCCGTTTATAGTTTTTTTATCTTCTTCCCATTCGATATGAGCCGCTTCTGTGACAATATCCGCCATAGCATGCTTCGTAGTTTTCAGCACAACCATTTCTATAATTGTCATCACATATGTAATTATCGCATATTCTTCTGTCATTGTTTCTCACGTTGTAATCACAATATCCGTGATATGCAAATGCAGAAATACCGGTTGTAAGCGTGAGTGCTGCAGTAGCCATTAAAACACCAAGTTTTTTCATTTCTTTACTTCCTTCCATTATTACTTGAACATATTTTCATATTTGACCTGTATATCTTATCATATTATTGAAAAATAAATGCCTTGCGCACAATATTTAATACTTTTTTAATAAAGTTGTGTGTGTTTAAATTGGACATCATTTATATATGAATGTCATTTATTTCATATTGCCGCTTTACAAAATAAAAAAAGCTCCGATGTCACCATCGGAACTTCTAAAGCTTTTATCTATATAATCATGCCTTGAAAACTGTACACCACATGTTAATAACTTATTCTTTAGTAATTCATCTTTCAGGTTTCAGTCTGCTCTGTCAGCAGCCTGAAATTTCGCTTTGCGAAACAGTATTTCTTCGAAATACTGCCATATCGTTCCGGAGTTTTTTGATAAAAACTCCTCCTCTCCAGCAAATTCAACCTATTGGTCAAACCCTCGACCTATTAGTAACTATCACCTG
>NZ_MUHW01000013.1 GCF_002007235.1 Oribacterium sp. C9 | reverse complement strand
TAGATAAAAGAAATAGAGATGAATTTAAAAGAAATTTTAGACTCTTAAACGGCTGTGTTCTGATTGTATGATAACAGAACATGCAGGAAATGCATATAGTCTGATTTTAGACTATAAACTTAGATTAGTCGCTTTTTGTATTAGATGATTTACAGGACTATATTGAAATGCAGGGAGGTGGGCAGATGAGAAGCCGTAAGCTGAATATTATCCTTATCATTGCCCTCGGCATCTACATCTTCACCGTCTTGTGGTATACGGTCATTCATAGATCTCTGCAGATCCAAAACGCCCAATTCGAGCTGTTCTGGTCTTACAAGAAGTGGTTTGCCGGAGATAAGGATCTGGGCATAGAAATCATGGCGAATGTGGCCATGTTTGTTCCGTTCGGTTTTCTATTATCTGCGGTCCTTCCGAGGTTTCCACGCTTTTCGTGTTTGCCAGCCGGTGCTGAAAGTGCAGAAGACAGAAGTACTGAAAAGGCTGGAAAGGCGCAGAGCTGGGTATATGTGATCATTGCAGCAGCGCTGTTCTCGTTACTCATTGAAACCCTACAGTTTTTTCTGATGCGGGGACTATGTGAATTTGATGACGTTGTGAGTAATGTAACCGGCGCGGCAGTGGGGGCAGGTCTCTATGCAGTTGTGAAGAGGTGGAAGTTGGCGCAGGTCATCATCGGAACGGTTTTCACTATATTCTGTATCGCTGTAATCATCACGGGAAGAAATGATGAAGGCGTAAAAGCCGATATGACGTCAAGGATGTTCTGCTTTCAGGTGGATGAAGCGAGCTTTTCCGTATCTTCAGATGACCTGTATAATGTGGATGAAAGAGGTGAGTCTGGCAGAAACTGCGGTGAGATAGACATTACCGGATTTGCCTTCCGTTATGAACGTCAGACTGTAGCTCCGACAATTATCCTGAGATCTACGGAAAGTGGTAAGAAGATAAAGTTGTCTACTGAGCAGTTTCAGAGGTCGGATGTTAATGCTTATTTCCTCTGTGAATATGATTACACCATGTCCGGCTTTAGGGCACATGGGATAGTCGAAAAGGGAGAGTATGAAATAATGGTACAGTGGCCATGGATGATTCCTTTACCCACAGGGGTTTTCGTTAATTCGGATGACATCCGTTACGCATCCGAGAAGGATTTCAAGGCTCCGGATATTGGTGCCGCCCCCGGACTTTCTGAGATAGTTGAGAACGGCATACTGCGTGTTTACCGACCGGACTATCATTGCTGGGTGTATCAAAAGGATGGGAGTTTGTATTGGATAGTTGATCCTGATTTCAATTTCGAGGAGGATGGCAAAACCTACATTCAGTACCAGCTGTGGACAACACAGGTCGCCAACCTCCCCGCAAAGCGTCTCGAAAAGAACTGGCTCTGGGATAACATCGGAGGAAACTTCGAAAGGTATGAGCTGGAGGGGGAGTTTGGCTCCTACCGTGTGATGAAAAGAGAGCTGCCGACGGAGTACAGCATCACATCCATTGTGACAGGCTATCACAAGGACGGCGAGTGGATATGGAAGAACTATTTCCGACCGGTATATAAAATATCATAAAAGTGTAGTTGTAAGAGGGGAATTGCCACTTACAACTACACTTATTTTTTACGTCAAAATTGTGCGGTGTAACCTATTAATATGATGATTCTGGATTTCGATTTGGTAAAAATTATAAAAATTATAATGCAAAAACAAAAATATCAGAAAAAATAAATAAATAAGTGTATGTCACTGCGTATGCCACTTGTTTAATACTAGTGCATATTGACATAATATTAAAACATCGACGTAGTTTAAGGGGATTTAATCGAGTGGGCTATGTAAGGATTAATGAAAATAAACTGTTGAAGACAGTTTATGTGGTCTGACACGAAAGGAAGCAATGTAGGACGGGCTTTAAAAGTAATTAATGGGTTAAAAGTGAAGGAGTATGGGATATGGTTTACACTATTTTGAAGGATCTGGCAGAGCAATGGGGAGTTACCCCGAAGTACCTGAGGGCATTATGCCGGGAGGGAAAGATTGAAGGAGCATATAAGAACGGACATATCTGGATGATTCCTTCGGATGCACCACGCCCGGAGGATCATCGTATAACTACGGGGGCTTACAGAGACTGGAGAAAACGCTACAATGTCAGTAAGTGGAAGATCGATGGAGAGTTAAAGCTTCTTTTGGAAGGCATGAAAAATACAGAGAGGGCATGTTGAAGGATCACAGTCTTAAAAAAATCTCTTTGTATGCAAATTAGTACAAATAAATTAATAAAAAATATATGAACAGGGCTGTTGCCTGGATGAGAATAGATCATCCCGGGCAACAGCTCTTTTTTTTGTTTCTTTTTGACGGTTTTTGGCGGTTTGTGCAGGGATTGACTGATATAACCGACAAAAATTTTTTTCTCCCCAAAACATTGTGCGCAAAGCAATAGCGTCAAATATAAAAATGTCTTTCCTATTTTTATATTTTCTTAACAAAAAATGTGACAGAAGTGTGACATATGTAGCTGCTATAGTAGGCACCAGCGCGGCGAACTTAAAAAATAAAGCACAGAAACAAAATATAACATTTTTTTAAGAAAGGCGGACGAAAATAATTTCTCCGAAAAGGTGGCAAAGATGAACGTATTTGGAAGAATGGTAAAGATGACAGTTGCACTTTCAGCTTTAATGGTTTCTTTAATGAATGGTACAGTTTATGCTGCTAACATAACTGAGCTGATCGCATCAGGTGATGCTGTTTATTATCAGCAGCCGGAGTCATACAGATCTGCTGCTAATTCATATTTTGAAAGAGTACCTAATAGTGTTATCATGCTTTTCAAGCAGAATGGCGGATCTATCCATTATACAGATTCTGTTCTTGTAGGTCAGCAGGATGTAAATGGTATCTATACTTTTGATTCAAAGCAGATTTCTCTTAAGACAACTTCAAACAACAATTCATGGGATGAAGTACAGAAGGCTCCAGTTCATGAGATGGGACATTTTATCTATCACACAACACAGCCTATGTTTACAGATCAGATGAAGGCTGATATCAACAAGCTTTACAATGAGAGAAAGTCTTTCGACAAGCGTTGCTACAACGAGGATGAGACATTTGCAGCTCTTTACTCCGACTACATCAAGTTCGACTACAGATCAGGTGCTCGTCCTATGCCAAGCCCTGAGTACAGAGTGTTTGCACAGGCTGAGATGCTTTGCGAGCAGATGCTTACATATGCTGTATAATATGTTGAAATTGACAAAAGTGGTCTTGTAAGATGCGTTAAATTAAAATAGAATTCTGATGGAATACGGTTTGATTACAGACTTATTGGGTACAGCGAGGACAAAACGATATGAACAGCCCTTTTTCATCATTTCTTGCCAGTCTTATAGAAGAGAGTGGGTTAGGAAAAAACAGCATCATCAGGAACACAGGAATAAATCGTTCTACTTTCTATAAATTTTTGAATGGTTCCAGGATCCCGACAAATTTCCAATATAAGGAAATAAAAAGAGTATTACCACTTTCAGTGGCGGATGTTAAGAGACTGGATGAGTTATATGCATTAGAGTCTATGGGTGTCGATGTAACACTCAACCGTAAATCGGTCATCAGGTGTCTGGGAACGGTAGCTGATTATGAAGACTCGGAGAAAACAAGTTCCGTTAGCGGACAAAATATCTGTGCTTTTCAGAAACATAAACTGGTTTTTGATCGTAAACATGAAGTTCTCAATTTGATTGAGAACTTCTTTGCGCGTCATTATGCATCAGGTGAGCCTAGATTTGATGCATTTATCCCGCGTATGGAGGAGACATTTTACGCCCGCATAAATATGATGGCGCTTCATAGTGATATTCGTAATGCTGATGTCCGGATGTTGCAGCAGTTCCCAAAGGGTAAAGGAGATTCATCTACATATAGGATCGTGACAAGCTATAACAGTATGCTGTTATTTGCCGTATGTGGATTTAACGGGTTCCGCAACTTTTATTTTTATGATGACAATATGATAGAGAATAACCATGGGGTGTTATATCCATATTTTATCGCAGATGATTCTGAAGTCATTCTGGTGAGTAAAGAGTGTTCCAGTGCAGTGCGTATTCAGGATCCGGTGCTTGTGAAACAATTCAGAAAGCAGATAGACGGAGTTTTTGCTTCGGCCCACGAAGCAAGCGTACAATCTGATGATATGAGTACTGTAGTGGATGTGATAGAGGAATATGTCTTTCTCGGGGTAAACTGTTGGACTTATGGTGGTATGGCAAATCTTCTGATGCTGATCGATGAGAAAACAATGAACAGTATTCCGGAATTACGACCTTATACCTCGCGTATTCTGAAAATTCAGAATTATATGGAACAGAAAGGGCTGATGACAGATTTTTTGTCCATGGATGGACTGCGAAGGTTTGCTGATGAAGGCACCGGTTTCAGTTTTCCGTTTCCGTCTGAGTACCGGTTTTCGCTGGAGGAGCGCATAGATATCTTAAAAAAGATCGATGGCTCTCTCGGTGAGGGGTACTACGTCTTAGACGAAGCGAAGGTTCCCGTAATTAAGAACTGGATTTTCACGATCGTAGAGGGGCATATTCTCGCTATGGTACATTGTGGAAAGATAGAAGTGATGGCGATGAAAGAGCAGAATCTCATTAATGTTTTTTCTGATTTCATGGGAAGCCTTCCGTTGTCAGATCAGGTAATGCCTATAAGATCCGCCCATCGAAACATACAAAAGATTATTCATGAGCTGGAGAAGCATCTGGAGGAACAGAATCTCCTCAGTCAGAGGCTGACAGGGTGACTGTGCGTTGCACGGTGTATAAATACAATAGAAAATAAGAGAAGAAACAAAAAATGGTCGCGCCCAAGTGGGTACGACCATTTTTTATATCCATTTATAATTACTGAACAGGAACAGCATTTGGATCGGCAGCTGCCATATCAGAAGACTCAGCAGCCTGTGCATCGGCATTAACTTCAGCGGCAGCAGTTTCGGCTACAGTTTCTGCAGCGGCAGCGGTTTCAACAGCTTCTGCAGCGCTTGTCTCAGTCATTTCGGCACTTGTTTCAGCAACGCTCTCTGTCTCAGCAGTAGCAGCGTCCTGACCTTCTGAACGAACGACTTCTTTGTTTGTGATGACCTGTCCGGCTGATCGTGTCTCAACAACTTCCTGCTTTACGCCGACGTTAGGGTTTCCGGTATCATCGTTGATTACCTCATACCACTCGCCCTCAAAATACTCGTAAAGAACACCATCTACAGTCTTTGTATCACCATCCTGAGGACCGTTGTTCTCTTCAGGCTCTTCAACTTCTTCTTCGACATCATCTGAACCCGGACCACCGTTTGCGGCATCGCCCATGAGCTCACTGAGAGCGGCAGCATCGAGCTCCTGAATTTCCTTTGATTCAAACTTGTCATAAGAATCCGGAAGAGTGATATCGCCTGAAACTATGATACCTGCAAATGACTCTGCCTCTGCAGCAGTACCGAAGGAAACTGTAACGTACTCTGAAGGAGCGAAGTTATCGTTGATGAGAACAACGTGCTGCTCGGCTTCAGTTCTCTGGAACTCTGTTGTTGAACGTCCGAATGGAGTTCCGTCTACGCTTACGTACACATCATTTGCACCCGGCTGGTAGTTAAAGTCAACACCGAGGATTCCTGAAACAGGCTCACCGTTTACGTCGAGGATAAGTTCTGCCGGAAGCTCATAGGTAGTATCATTGACCTTGGCAAAATCTGATGCTGTGATGTATGCATAGCTCTCAAGCTTTGCTGCGTTTTCGTCAAGTGCCTCGATAGAAGAAGCATCAACTGCGTCTTTGGCAGCCTTGAAGTTCATTATAGAGCTTATGATTATGTCAGCTGTCTTTGCATTGCCTTCATCGTTCTGACCGATCTTGTCGGAATCTGCAGTATCCTTTGCATTTCCGCCGTTGGCAGCCATCTCTTTAGCTACATCGATGGTGAGACCATTGTAGTGATCAGTGATGTTCTGGATTGCGGAAGCATTGGCAGCAGCGTGACCATCAGGATTTGTCTCAGAAGATGGCTCGATGAGAGAGATGATAGAGATCTCCGGGCACTTTTTCTGAAGATTGCGGATGATGCCCTCATAGAATACTGCAAATGTCTCAGGATCGTCATACTCGCCGAAGCTGAGGATAACGGCGTCATACTCTGAACCGTCAGGTATTTCGTTTGCCTCTACAAAGCCTGAGAAAACACCGTTGTCAGAAGGAAGAGCGTAGTTCTCTATCTGAAGGTCTGCGGAAAATTCTGTCTGGAACTTTTCTGAAAGAAGTTCAGCCCATGATTCGGATACATCAGAAAGGTTGTTTCCCTTCGCGAAGCTGTCTCCGAGAACCAGAACAGATACAGGCTGACTGTCGGCTATCTTTGCATAGAAGCTGCCGGCGTTTCTATCAACAGTAATTGCTTTCTTTTCACTTTCGACCGCTTCTGTTGCCGGAGCGGTAGTTTCTACCTGAGCATTATGGCCTTTGCCTGCTACTGCGGCAATACCTATAAGAACGACAACTGCGCCGGCAAGACCGCCGAGACAGGCTTTCTTATTCTGCTCATAAAATGTTTTGAAATCCATAAGTTTCTCCTTAAATCCCATAGGATAATAAATAGTGCAGGGCTATCCCCTCAATAAACACACCGCTTTATGATACTTTTTATAAGTATAAAAATCAATTAAGATTCTTTGAAAATTGTTTATGAATAGGAAGGTTCAGAAAAAAGTTCTAGTAAAATAAAATAGTCTTTTTTATAATTTAAAGATACATAAATACAAGAAGGAATTATGAGAGTATGAATAGTGATGCTAACAATAAGAAAAATGACAGCACGAAGTTTGATCCGAAGGAGCCTTTGACAGAGAAAGAGGCGGCATCCAGAAGACCTAAGGTGCTTCTTTTTATTCTGATCATTTTGATAATGACCATAATCGGAGTTTTTGGTTACATGGTAAGCGTAGCCATGAAGGAGGATGCCATCGATCAGTCTGTTGCAGCGGAGAGGATGGATGAGTACAGTAAGCGCATGCAGCCTGAGACTGAAGGAACAGCTGCTGTAGATGTGAGTTCTGCGCTTCAGGGCAGCAGTACTCTGCTTAAAAAGCTCAATTCAGGAGAGCCGGTTTCTATCCTTATTGTAGGAGATGTTTTCGGTACGGGAGCAGGAGCTCAGGATGGAACCAACTGGACAGATCTTATGGCGGCAGAGCTGAAGGAGAGCTTCGGATCGGATGTGACAGTTAACAATCTTTCCATGGCAAATGGTAACAATGCCTATTCAGCTTACGTTTCTCTCATGAATGAAGCTGCCGGAAACAGGGACGCGGTTTATGACGGAGTTATCGTATCATTGGGATACTATGATGCGCCCTTTGACTTTGACCTTCAGTACGAGGGAGTACTTCGTTCCGTAAAGAGATGCTACGCCTCTGCTGAGATCATCGGACTTATTGAGTCGGCGTCGGTTACAGCCACAGACGGATATTCTGATGAGACTGCTCTCTATGCGCGAAATCTTCTGGAGCATTACGATGGGATCGTTGCCAACATGGGAGAGGCATTTGCAGTATCAGGACAGGAATACAGCACTTTGACTTCAGACGGTATACTTCCGAATGCTGAGGGACAGAGGATCTATGCAGACTGGATAGTAAAGAAGATAAAGGAAAAGCTGGAGGTCGCTCTTTCCGGCGAAGAGGCTCAGGGAGCTGAGTCTTCTCAGCAGGCCCTTGCGGCATCAGCTCCTGTAAATCCTGATACAGAGCTTTATGATCATTACTATTATATAGAGGCTTCTGATTTTTACCGTGCAGACGATGTGAACTATCTTATAAACATCAGCAAGCTTGCGGAACTTTCGGTTGAGAATATCGGCATGCTGGGAATCGACTATGATTATGTGAATGGGAAGAATACGGTTCAGGTCGTTATAGATAAGAACATATTTACCGGCTGGGAAAGGGAGTATCAGGGTGCTGTTCCTGAGAGACATATCCGCATAGTCAACAACAACGCGGCTATCTATGATGAGCTTGCAGTGAGCTTCGCTACAAAGGAGCAGGCTGATGCTTTCCATGGAATCATCATTACAGGAAATCTCAACCTTCACCGCAGTGAAGAGAAGTACGACAAGCTTCCGCTGCCTCCTGAGACAACAGCTCCAGAGACTGAGCCGGAGACTGAGGCTGAGACTGAGACTGCGGAATCGGTAGTTGAGACTGCCGCTGCTTCTGATGAATCAAAGGTTTCTGAGACTAAGGCAGAGGAGACCAAGTCTTCTGATAAGAAGAAAAAGAACGACGAAAAGAAGAGTTCAAATGCTTCCAGACCTCGAGAGACGGCGGCACAGCAGACAGCTGCTCCGGAAACTGTTCAGGAAACTGCTGCATCTCAGGCTCAAGAGACCACGAGCCAGCAGGTTGTGGAAACTGCGGCTGCTTCACCTGAGACACAGTCTATAGAGGGAGCTGTCATCAGTGATCCTTCCGATTCGGCAAATGTTTCTGCCACAAGTGCTGCATATTCAGTTCAGCCGGGTCAGGGCATAGACATTGATCAGTGGAATGCCGCAGGACCAAATGTCGGCTAGTCGGTAAGACTGTAGGAGCAGGCATGCTATACGACAAGGATATCAGAGAGCCGTTATTCTCTTTTTTGGAGGAGACCTACGGCAAAACGAGAATAATAGAAGAAAAGATCATGGGCGGGAGCCGCGCGGACGTTGTGATGGTGACGGAGGAAAGCATTTACGGTATAGAAATAAAATCCGATGCCGACAGCTACGTGAGACTCGCCGGTCAGGTCTCGGACTATAACCGATTCTTTGATTACAACATCATCGCGGTGGGGAGTAGCCACGCCATGCATATAGAAGAACATGTGCCTGATTTCTGGGGCATCATCACCATAGATGAGGTGGAGGGGCAGCCGGATTTCTATATTCTCAGGCGTCCGAAGGAAAATCCTCATATAATATATGAAGATAAGCTTAGCCTTCTGTGGAGACCTGAGCTTCAGCATATTGTACTTAGAAATCTGAAACATAAGTATGACAATCTCAGTAAGAAAGAGGTCATCAAGAGGCTTACGGCTCAGATGGATTATGACACGCTCAGAAAAGAGATGTCGACAGAACTGTTTGAGAGGGATTACAATACCATATTAGATGTCATAAATAAGTACCGGGTCGAGAAGGAGAACAAGAAACCTCGAAGGAAAAGGCGTATCGGTAAGAGCGCCGTCTCCATAAGCGCTTCGGGAAAGACATTGAAAAAACCGAACCTGATGGTATCCCATGTGGTAAAGACCAGAAAAAAGACAACTAAAAAGGGATAGAGCTGAGCGGCTATGGATGTTTCTCGTGGCCGCCGGTTTTTGGAATGAATCAGACTGATAGAGCTGCATGATCTGGGCGGCGGAATGGAGAATGACATGAATAGTTTTGTGATCGCTGCCAATGCAGTTGTACCGTTTATTTGTTATATGTTGTACGGCTACATCGCGAGAGTCGTGGGACTCGGGGATGAGAAGTTCTACAAAAAGCTGAACACCATAGTGTTCAAGGCGTTCTTTCCGCTTCTGATGTTCAACAATCTCTATACCGCGGATATAGATTTCGGTGCCAATGTCTCCATGATAGGTGTTTTTTCAGGAGTCATGATGGTCATCATCCTGATCTGTGTTCTGCTGGTGCCGCTGATCGTAAAGGAAAATCCGAAAAGAGGCGTTGTCATACAGTCTATATATAGAAGCAATACTTTGATGTTCGCATATCCTCTATGTGTCAGCATGTACGGAGATGAGGCGGGAGTCGTTGCGTCTCTGGTTATCGCCACCATAGTTCCCATCTACAACATTTGCTCTGTGGTGATTTTTTCCATATTTGACAGACAGAGCGGCTCGAAGACCGATGTGAAGAAGATACTGAAGAACATCGCCACAAATCCACTGATCGTTGGTGCCGTAGTCGGAGCGGTATTTAAACTGGCAGGATGGCAGATCCCGTCCTCCGTCATGAACCCTATTTCCGGCTTTGCAAATATGACCACACCGCTTTCCATTTTCATACTGGGTGCGACACTGGACATACCGGATATCGGAAAGAATATGAAGTACATCGTATCTGTGATTTCCCTTAAACTCGTCATAGTTCCTGCTGTTGTCACAGTGATAATGTATATGGCGGGCTACAGAGGTGCAGAGCTTTTCATAGCCTTCATCCTTTACGCAACGCCTATCGCCGGAGCGTCATTCCCTATGGCTCAGAGCATGGGCGGGGATGCGGCTCTCCAGGGTCAGCTTCTCGCCATAAGCACTGTGATGTCCCTCTTTACCATTTTCTTCTGGATAGTGGGGCTTACATCTCTGGGTATATTCTAAGCATTTTCGACCATCATATAAGCACAAAAGGATTTCAAAGATAATGAAAGGTTTTTCGCGTTGACTGTGAAAAACCTCTTTTTTATAATGTTTTTTGATTGTTCAAAGATTGTCAACTGGAGGGATTGTTATGGATCTTTCATTCAAAGAAGTCGCATTAAAGACATTTGCCGAAAAATTCGGAGATGGAAATACAGAGGGCGTTAAGTGCTATTTCGCACCGGGACGTGTAAATCTTATCGGAGAACATACTGATTATAACGGTGGACATGTATTCCCGTGTGCACTTACCATCGGTACCTTCGCCGCAGCAAGAAAGCGCAGCGACCGTAAGCTTCGTTTTTACAGCGTAAATCTCGATAAGACCGGAGTTGTTGAGACAACTCTTGATGATTTCGCTCCCCTCAAGGAGAACGGATGGACTTCCTACCCAAAGGGAGTTATGTGGGCCTTTGAGAAGAGAGGCTTCAGGATGGATGCAGGTCTCGACATCGTTATAAACGGAAATATCCCGAATGGTTCAGGTCTTTCATCAAGCGCATCTCTGGAGGTTCTTACAGGATTTATACTGAGAGACCTCTACGGATTTGAGGTTTCCAATGTTGACCTCGCTGTCATCGGACAGGATGCAGAAAATAACTATTGCGGTATGAATTGTGGTATCATGGATCAGTTCGCAAGTTCCATGGGTAAAGAGGACAATGCCATCTTCCTTGACTGTGCCACATTAAAATATGAATACGCACCGGTAGTTCTCGATGGAATGAAGCTGGTGGTTACCAATACAAACAAGAAGCACAAATTGGTGGGTTCAGCATACAATGACCGCCGAAACGAGTGCGAGAAGGCAAGAGAGATACTTGCTGATGTGGCAGGTATAAAGGAGCTCGGTGAGCTTTCAAATGAAGACTTTGAAAAGTACAAGGATGCCATCAAGGATCCTATAGTTCTTAAGAGAGCAAAGCATGCGGTCTATGAGAACAACCGTACACTTGTGGCTGTAGAGGCTCTTAAGAAGGGCGATATCGAGGAGTTCGGAAAGCTTATGAATGCTTCCCATGTATCTCTTCGTGATGATTTCGAGGTTACCTGCGAGGAGCTCGATATCCTTGCAGAGGAGGCATGGAAGATTCCGGGAGTTCTCGGTTCCCGTATGACAGGCGGCGGATTCGGAGGCTGTACAGTGTCTATCGTTAAGGATGAGGCTATATCTTCGTTTAAGAAGCAGGTGGGAGAAGCCTATAAGGCACGTGTCGGATATGACTGCACTTTCTATGAGGTGAGCATCGGCGATGGCCCGAGAGAGATTTGATACAGAGATAAAGGCTTGAATCAGGATGGTGGAAATATCGTCCCAGGAGAGCTTTGTCTTGGTTGACGTAAGGTGAACAGCCTAAAGCAGAGAGGAGACATTATGAGAATACTTGTAACAGGTGGTGCTGGATATATTGGAAGTCATACATGTGTAGAGCTTCTTAATGAGGGATATGAGGTGGTTATCGTTGATAACCTCTACAACTCAAACCAGAAGGCGGTTGACAGGATCGAAGAGATCACAGGCAAGAAGGTGAAGTTCTATCAGGATGACATGCTTGACAGAGCAGCACTCAAGAAGATCTTCGATGAGAATGAGATAGATGCTGTCATTCATTTCGCAGGTCTCAAGGCAGTAGGTGAGTCTGTACACAAGCCGATTGAGTATTATCGTACAAACATTGATTCAACTCTTAACCTTGTTGATGAGATGCGTGCTCATGGTGTAAAGAACATCATTTTCTCAAGCTCAGCTACAGTTTACGGAGATCCTGCAGAGATTCCTATCACAGAGAACTGCCCTAAGGGAACATGTACAAATCCTTACGGCTGGACAAAGTGGATGCAGGAGCAGATCCTTACAGACCTTCACACAGCGGATCCTGAATGGAATGTTATCCTTCTTCGTTACTTCAATCCTATCGGAGCTCATGAGTCAGGACTTATCGGTGAGGATCCTAAGGGAATTCCTAACAACCTTCTTCCTTATGTTGCACAGGTTGCCATCGGTAAGCTCAAGGAGATCAATGTCTTCGGAAACGACTATCCGACACCTGACGGAACCGGAGTCCGTGATTACATCCACGTAGTGGATCTCGCAAAGGGCCATGTAAAGGCTATCGAGAGATTCGAGAAGAAGGACGGCGTTTTCGTCTGCAACCTGGGAACAGGCCACGGCTATTCGGTAATGGATGTTATCCATGCTTTCGAGAAGGCATGCGGAAAGGAGCTTCCATATGTTATGCGTCCGAGACGTGACGGCGATGTTGCCACCTGCTACTCAAGCCCTGCGAAGGCAGAGAAGGAGCTCGGCTGGAAGGCTCAGTTCGATCTCATCGACATGTGCCGTGATTCATGGAACTGGCAGCAGAAGAATCCGAATGGGTATAATTCATAAGGCATTTGCTTGTGTTTTAAATGGTACAGAAACTGCAAGGGCGGGCGCCGGCTCACTCGGTTGAAAGTACATCTTTCTCGTCATGTTCGCACAGGTTGTACATGGTACAACCTGTTACGAACATAACTTCGAAATCTGTTCTTTCAACTCGCAAGCCTTGGCGCCCATCCCTTGCATTTTCTTTAAATTATAAATTCAATGACGTTTAGTGGCACATTGAGCACTATTGTGAATTCTGTACATTATGCTTGAGTGACAAATACTTTTGACGCTCACGTCATAGGATTGGGATTGTGGAAAGAGTGAATATATGGATATACAGAATGGAATTAAATGTCTTGTGGCTTATGCTTATAAGACGGGAATGATAGAGGAAAGCGATATAATCTGGGCTTTGAATTCTATCATTTTGAATCTGAAGCTTGATGAAGTGACTTCGACTAAGGATTTGGTTATAGCGGAAGCGGACAGGATCGCCTTCGATTCGGAGGAGGCTTCTGAAATCGGTGAGAATGTGGCTGAGGGATTCGTGGATGACGGCTCATATCTTGAAAATGTATTGAAGGAGCTCAATGATTATGCGGTTTCCGAGGGACTTACAGATGGAGAATCAGTAGTCTACAGGGATCTTTTCGATACAAAGCTTATGGGGGCTCTTACTCCGAGACCTTCAGAGGTTCAGGATATGTTTTCGGCTCTCTATGAGGAGGATCCGAAAATCGCTACAGACTGGTACTATACCTTCTCAAGAGATACAGACTATATAAGACGCTACAGAGTAAAGAAGGATCTCAAGTGGAAGACCGCCACTGATTACGGTGACTTAGACATTACCATAAACTTAAGTAAACCGGAGAAGGATCCGAAGGCCATCGCCGCAGCAGGAAAGGCCAAGCAGACAGGTTATCCGAAGTGCCAGCTTTGCTGTGAGTGCGAGGGCTACAGCGGAAGGGCCGACTATCCGGCGAGGGAGAACCACAGAATCATCCCTATCGAGATTCAGGGACAGGAGTGGGGCTTCCAGTATTCACCTTACGTTTACTATAACGAGCATTGTATCGTGCTGAACACTCATCATACACCTATGAAGATCGACAAGAGCGCTTTTCTGAAGCTCTTCGATTTCGTGGCCCAGTTTCCTCATTATTTTGTGGGTTCCAATGCTGACCTCCCCATCGTAGGTGGCTCGATCCTTGCGCATGAGCATTTCCAGGGTGGAAACTATGAGTTCGCTATGGCGAAGGCACCGGTGGAGAGAGAGTTTACCGCTCCGGGCTTCGAGGATGTTAGGGCCGGAGTTGTGAAGTGGCCTATGTCTGTAATCAGACTTAGCGGTGAGGATACAGGAAGGATCGCAGAGCTTGCGGATCACATCCTCGGAAAGTGGAGAGGCTATACCGATGAGAGTGCATTTATATTTGCAGAGACTGACGGAGTCCCTCATTCAACCATTACTCCGATTGCGAGAAAGGTAAACGGCGAGTTCCAGCTTGATCTCGTTCTCAGAAACAACATCACAACAGAGGAGCATCCTCTGGGAGTTTACCATCCCCACGCAAAGCTCCATCATATTAAGAAGGAGAATATCGGACTTATCGAGGTTATGGGTCTTGCGGTGCTTCCGAGCCGTCTGAAGGCAGAGCTTGCAGAGCTTAAGGACGCTATGCTTTCCGGCAAAGACATTCGCAGTATCGAGTCCATCGAGAAACACGCCGACTGGGTGGAGGAATTCGAGGACGACTACTATAAGCGCGGAATTGACATTGACGAGAGTAACATCGACCAGATCCTTCAGGATGAGATCGGAAAGGTCTTCATGCATGTGCTTGAGGATGCCGGAGTTTACAAGAGGACTCCGGAAGGCCAGGCTGCGTTTGACAGATTTATAAAGACACTTTGACGGGAGATTCTAAAAATCATAAATGCAAATTTTCTTTTTTTATATTCTCGGAAAATTTATTCATTTTGCAGGCTAAAATGTTATAATGAAGCTATCAGTAGCGTGTCATCCTGCAGGGCAGGATGTTTTTTGAGACAGGTTTTTCGGTATGCAGGTTCGTGAACTGGGAAACCGGAAAAGGAGTAAATATGCAGCAAGGTTATCAGAAAATCGAAGCTTCAGGAATTTCGGTTCCTCTTAAGGTTACCAAGGGACATTTTGCGACCAATCACTCACACACAAATTACTACATTGACCTTACTACAATAAAAGCCCGTGCTTCCGAGGCTCACAGTGTTGCGAGAAAGCTGGTTGAGCAGTACCTTTTCGGAATGGTGGTTGATACCATTATCTGCGATGAGGGAACCGAAGTAGTAGGAGCCTTTATCGCTGAGGAGCTTACAAAGGAAGGCTACATCAACACAAACGCGCACAAGACCATCTACATAGTTAAGCCTGAGTTCAATACAAACTCACAGATCATCTTCAGAGATAACATAAAGCCTATGATCAAGGGCAAGAACATCCTTATCGTTGAGGGATCGGTTTCAACAGGAAAGACCATAAACAAGGTCATGGAAGCGGTTAAGTATTATGGCGGCAAGCTTAGTGGAGTTTCTGCGATTTTCAGCGCCATAACTTCCTATAACGGTGTTCCTGTAGTTTCGGTATATGGCCTCAATGAACTTCCTGATTATGTATACAATGACTACAACGACTGCCCGTTCTGTAAGGCAGGACAGCCGATAGACGGACTCGTTAATTCCTTTGGTGTATCGATGATATAAGCGATAAAAATCTAGCGAAAAATCTTTGTAGAGCCGGTGCCGGATAGGGCATCGGCTCTTTTTTGGGCAGGTTTGAGTAGAATTTAAAAGAACATATGTATTGCATTTGGCGGCAAGTGGGATTATATTAAGAGGTATATTGCGGTGAATGAGCAGGCTGGATGTCATTAACTTGATAAATTTGTGGGGATTATGGTATAGTTTCAAACGATTATGCGGTAAACTTGTTATGTTTGGCGCTTTTTGTTATATATTCCTGCATGTTCTTTAGTGCAGTGGGATCAAAAGATATAGATTGTAATATATGTGAGGAGTTTTTTAAATGGCAGAGAAGTATGATGCGTCGAGTATCACGGTCCTGGAGGGACTGGAACCGGTCAGAGTAAGACCCGGTATGTACATCGGATCGGTAGGTTCACGCGGACTTAACCATCTCATCTACGAGATCGTGGACAACTCAGTGGATGAGCATCTGGCAGGATATGCCAAAAACATATGGATAACTCTGGGCAAGGACGGATCATGTACAGTACGTGATGACGGACGTGGTATCCCGGTAGGTATGCATCAGAAGGGAGTATCCGCAGAGCGAGTTGTACTTACAACACTTCATGCCGGCGGAAAGTTCGACAGTAAGGCATACAAGACCTCGGGCGGTCTTCATGGTGTAGGTTCTTCCGTTGTCAATGCTCTGTCATCTTATCTCAGGATCAGGGTCTATCAGGACGGAAAGATCTCAGAGGATACCTATGAGCGCGGTAAGCCTACTACAGAGCTTGTAAACGGTCTTCTTCCTGTTGTCGGAAAGACAAAGGAGACAGGAACAGAGACAACATTTATCCCGGATCCGGAGATATTCGAGAAGACGAGATTCAAGGAGGACTGGCTTCAGTCCAGACTTCATGAGACAGCATATCTGAATCCCGAGCTCACCATACATTATCGTGATGACAGAGACGAGATTCCTGTTATCAAGGAGTTCCATGAGCCGGAGGGAATCATTGCCTTCGTCAAGGACGTTAACAAAGAAAAAGAGAAGGTCACACCTGAAATCTATTTCAAGGGCGAGTCTGAGGGTACGACTCTTGAGTGCTGTATCCAGTTCTGCGATGCTTTTGAGGAGAATGTTCACGGTTTCTGTAACAACATATTCACTCAGGAGGGCGGAACCCATATCACAGGCTTCAAGACCAAGTTCGCTCAGCTCATAAACAGTTATGCAAGACAGCTTGGAATCCTGAAGGAGAAGGATGAGAACTTTACCGGTGCCGATACCAGAAACGGTATCATGGCGGTTGTTGCTGTAAAGTACCCGGAGCCTATATTTGAGGGCCAGACAAAGACAAAGCTTGCCAGCCAGGAAGCCGGAAAGCACGTTGCATCCATAGTTGATGCAGAGCTTCAGCATTATTTCGACAGAAATGTGGAAGTTGTAAAGGCCATCATCGCCTGCGCGGAGAAGTCTGCAAAGATCAGAAAGCAGGAAGCAAAGGCGAAGACCAACATGCTCAGCAAGTCAAAGTACAGCTTTGATTCCAACGGAAAGCTTGCCAACTGTATTTCCAAGAATCCTGAGGAGTGCGAGATCTTTATCGTAGAGGGAGACTCTGCGGGCGGTTCGGCAAAGAACCACAGAGACAGACGTACTCAGGCTATCCTTCCTCTGAGAGGAAAGATACTTAACGTTGAGAAGGCCTCCATGGATAAGGTTCTTGCCAATGCTGAGATCAAGACCATGATCAACACCTTCGGCTGCGGATTTTCAGAGGGCTACGGCAACGATTTCGATATCACGAAGCTCCGTTATGACAAGATCATCCTCATGACCGATGCGGATGTTGACGGATCCCATATTGATACATTGCTTCTTACCTTCCTTTATCGTTTTATGCCGGATCTCATTACAGAGGGTCATGTTTATGTTTCCATGCCGCCTCTCTATCAGGCTATTCCTCATAACAAGAAGGAGCAGTCTGAGTACCTTTATGATGAATCCGCACTTACGAAGTATCAGAAGAACCACAAGGCCGGAACCTATGATCTGAAGCGATTCAAGGGTCTCGGAGAGATGAACCCGGAGCAGCTCTGGGAAACGACACTTAACCCGGAGAACAGAGTTTTGAAGAGGGTTGAGATAGAGGACGGACGTCTTGCATCCGAAGTTACCAGCATGCTGATGGGCTCTGAAGTAGGACCACGTCGTGATTTCATACATGATCATGCGGATGAAGCAGTGATTGATGCATGATTTCAATTGAATATTTAAAATACATATATCCTGCGAGACAGGATTCTGAGGTTTCATCTTCCGGTATCGGAAGATGATCCTCTATATTAAGGCTTGAAAGCTTAACAGAATAAAAGCAAGTAAGGATAGAATTATGGCAGAACAGATTTTAACAACGGAATACTCGGAGGAGATGCAGAAGAGCTATCTGGATTACTCCATGAGTGTCATCACCTCCAGAGCGGTTCCGGATATCAGAGATGGTCTCAAACCTGTACAGAGAAGAGTTCTTTTCGACATGGATCAGCTCCATGCGACTCATGACCATCCAACATATAAGTCGGCACGTATCGTCGGTGATACCATGGGTAAGTATCATCCTCACGGAGATGCTTCCATATACGATACACTGGTTGTTATGGCGCAGGATTTCAAGCGTATGCAGCCGGTTATTCACGGACAGGGTAACTTCGGTTCCATAGAGGGTGACTCGGCAGCGGCTCCACGATATACAGAGGCAAAGCTTGAGAAGTTCACGGATGACTGCATGCTTGCAGACCTTGATACTTCGGTTGAGTTTCAGGCGAACTATGATGAGACTCTTCGTGAGCCGGTCGTTCTTCCTGCGAGAGTACCGTATTTCCTTTTGAACGGCTCCGAGGGTATCGCGGTAGGTATGACCACATCTACACCGAGCCATAATCTCGGGGAGATAGTTGACCTCATACTTGCATATCTCAGAAATCCTGCCATGGGAACAGCTGAGATGATGACTTACCTGAAGGGACCGGATTTTCCTACCGGAGGAATCATTGCCAACAAGTCAGAGCTTGTTGATATCTATCGTTCGGGAACAGGAAAGCTTAAGTTAAGAGGAAAGCTTGAATTCGAGAAAAAGAACGGAAGATCCGACAGAGACAAGCTTGTTGTGACAGAGATACCTTACACCATGATAGGACAGGGTATCATGAAGTTCATGCAGGATACTGCCCAGCTCGTAGAGAACAGGGTACTTCCTGAGATAACAGATATTTCCAACCAGTCAGATAAGAATGGTATCCGTATCGTACTTGATCTTAAGAGCGGTGCCGATATAGAGAGGATCACAAACATCCTCTATAAGAAAACGAGACTCGAGGATACTTTTGGCGTCAATATGCTCGCCATCAACGAAGGTCGTCCCGAGACCA
This sequence comes from Oribacterium sp. C9, assembly GCF_002007235.1. Lineage (GTDB taxonomy): Bacteria > Bacillota > Clostridia > Lachnospirales > Lachnospiraceae > Oribacterium. Next base: position 99,617 of record NZ_MUHW01000013.1, on the reverse strand, counting down.
TGTCACTTCGCGGCATACTCAAGGCATATCTCAAGTTCCAGTACGAGATCATGGGCAAGAAGTACAAGGCCCTGCTTGATAAGGAGCTTGATAAGAAGGAGATCCAGGACGGTCTCATAAAGGCGGTGGATCTCATCGATGCCATCATCGCCCTTCTCAGAAGCTGCAAGTCTCAGGCTGATGCCAAGAAAGCACTTATGACAGGTGATATCGCCGGAGTCAAGTTCCGTGACAGAGACAAGGAATTTGCGGATGTCATCAAGGATTTTGCATTTACAGAGCGTCAGGCTCAGGCCATCCTCGATATGAAGCTCTCCAGACTTATTGGTCTCGAGCTTATAGAACTGAAAAAGCAGCATGCAGAGACACTTAAGAAGATAAAGGAGTACAGAGGCATCCTCGGAAGCCGTGACCGTATGAATGAGGTTCTTTCGGAAGACCTTATGTTCATTAAGTCTGAGTATTCAAAGCCCAGAAGGACCTTTATAGAGGACGGAAAGGAAGCTGTATTTAACGAGAACGAGGTTCAGGAGATGGACGTTTACTACGTTCAGGATAAGTTCGGTTACTGCAAGCTCCTTGATGAGGCAACATATCAGAGAAATCAGGAAGCTCTGAACACTGACAGCCGATATATCTTTAAGTGCAAGAACACCGACAGAGTCCTTCTCTTTACAGATAAGGGCAACATGCACCAGATCAAGTGTCAGGATATTCCGCTTTCCAAGTTCAAGGACAAGGGTGTTCCTATCGACAACATCAGTAAGTTCAATGCCAACGACGAAGAGATCGTCTTTGTAAATGTTAAGTCTGAGCTTACGGGCAAGACACTTATCTTCACTACAAAGGATGCCATGGTGAAGCTGGTTGAATCTTCAGAGTTTGAGACAGCCAACAGAGTTGTTGCTGCTACAAAGCTTAATGAGGGTGATAAGGTAGTCAGCATCCTTGAGATGGGTTATGAGACTGAGGTAGTATTCAGAACAAGAGACGGATATTTCCTCAGATGTTCACTCAGTGATATTCCGCTCCAGAAGAAGAACAGTAAGGGTGTAGCTGCAATCAAGCTTGGAACAGGTGATGAGCTCACAGACGTTTACCTTCTTGGAGTTGATCCTGTTGAGATTAAGGTAAGCGGAAAGATGCTTTCACTTAACAGACTTAAGATAGCTAACCGAGCAGGAAAGGGAACAAAACACTGAGATATAAGTGCTGATTATGGAAGAGATTTTGGTTAGAACAGATATAAGTAAAAGTTTATTGCTTTAAAGCGGGATTGGATATATCATCTTACATATTAATGCGCGTCATTTGATATGATGCCGTTCCCAGAGAGAGGAGATATCAATTATGGAAAAGTTAAAGGTTGGCGTTCTCGGTGCAACAGGTATGGTTGGACAGAGATTCATCACACTTCTTGAGAATCACCCATGGTTTGAGCTTACAACACTCGCAGCTTCACCGAGATCTGCAGGACAGACTTATGAAGAGGCAGTTTGCGGCAGATGGAAACTTGATGTTCCGATGCCTGAGTCAGTAAAGAAGATGATCGTCAAGGACGTTTCCAAGATTGACGAGGTCGTTAAGGACGTGGATTTCGTATTCTCTGCCGTGGATATGAAGAAGGATGAGATCCGTGCCTTTGAGGAGGCTTACGCAAAGACAGAGACACCTGTTGTTTCAAACAATTCTGCACACAGATGGACACCTGATGTTCCTATGGTAGTTCCTGAGATCAATCCTGACCATTATCAGCTCATCGAGGCTCAGAAGAAGAGACTCGGCACAACCCGCGGATTCATCGCAGTTAAGCCTAACTGTTCTATCCAGTCATATACACCGGCACTTGCTGCATGGCGTAAGTTCGAGCCTTATGAGGTTATCGTATCTACATATCAGGCTATTTCCGGTGCAGGAAAGAACTTTGAGTCATGGCCTGAGATGGAGCATAACATCATCCCTTACATCGGCGGTGAGGAAGAGAAGTCGGAGAAGGAGCCTTTGAGAGTTCTCGGAAAGCTTGAGGGAGATCACATCGATCTTTGCGAGGATATAAAGATCTCTGCTCAGTGTATCCGTGTACCTATTCTCAACGGTCACACAGCTACAGTATTTGTTAAGTTCCATAAGAAGCCTACAAAGGAAGAGCTCATTCAGGCTCTCAGAGATTACAAGGGTGAGCCACAGGAGCTTAAGCTTCCATCAGCACCTGAGCATTTCATCCAGTATCTCGAGGATGATAACCGTCCTCAGATCGCTCTTGATGTGGATTATGAGCGCGGTATGGGTATCTCCATCGGTCGTATCCGTGAGGATTCCATCTATGACTGGAAGTTCGTAGGTCTCAGCCACAACACACTTCGCGGCGCAGCAGGCGGCGGAGTTGAGGCAGCAGAGTATCTCGCAGCAAAGGGCTACATCACAAAGAAATAATAAGATATAAGTGTCATAAGTCTTCCTGCACTTGTGCTTGCACAAAAGTGTAGGGTTACATGAGATCACCTCTGAATCGGCTTTTTAAATCCCCCCTACTCCAAGGGGGGATTTTATTGTATAATGGTCGGAGCGAAAAATAGAACTTTCAAACTTTATTTTAGTGTCATAAACGAGTTCGGGTAAATTCGACTTGCTCATGACCCATGGAGGTAAAAATGGCGGTAAAAGAATCGGTTTTTGGAAAGCTTCAGGATGGAACAGAGGTAAAGAGATATACATTGACAAACGGAAACGGCACGGAGGCGAGCTTTACGAATCTTGGCGGAATCTGGCTCAGTATGCTTGTGAAGGATAAAGATGGCAAGGTTCGTGACGTTGTTCTCGGCGTTGACTCGGTTGACATGCTTCTCAAGAATCCTGGACATATGGGTGAGCCTGTGGGCAGAAACGCTAACCGTATCGGTGGGGCTTGCTTTGAGATAAACGGAAAGAAGTACGAGCTTCAGAAAAACGATAATGAAAAGAATAACCTTCATTCAGGACCGGATTACTGGAGAATGAGAGTCTGGGATGCCGAGTATGACAATGCAGGTCTCGGAAGCTATGTGATGTTCTCACTCCATTCACCTGACGGGGATCAGGGTTTCCCGGGAAATGCCGATGTTTCCGTAACTTATACATTGAGCGATGACGATAGTCTGGAGATCCGCTACACCGGAACTGCAGATCAGGATACAGTCTTCAATATGACCAACCACGCTTATTTTAATTTGAGCGGATATGACAGCGGCGATGCCACAGACCAGATCGTCTGGATCAATGCTTCTCACTATACACCTGCAGATTCCGAGTCCATCCCTTACGGCAGTATCGATTCCGTTCAGGGAACACCGATGGATTTCACAGCACCAAAGCCTATAAAGAGAGACATTGGCAGCAATTTCGGACAGCTGAATTTCGCAGGAGGCTTCGATCATAACTGGGTGCTCAATGACTATGACAGAAATGTGAGACTTGCTGCAACAGCTTATTCAGAGGATTCAGGCATCAAGATGTCTGTATACACAGATCTTCCGGGAATCCAGTTCTATACAGGAAACTACATGAATTCGGATTTCGAGGGCAAGAACGGAGTTCATTTCGGTCCGAGACACGGATACTGTTTCGAGACTCAGTATTATCCTGACTGTCTCAATAAAAAAGACTGGCCGACAGCTTTGGTGAAGGCCGGAGAAGAATATGAGACTACCACCATATACAAGTGGGAAGTGAAGTAAGGATGCGGAAAATTCTGTTAACACGGGACCTGCATCAAATTATAGAGAGGTATTTTTGAAAAGTTTATTTATAGCAGAGAAGCCTTCCGTTGCGCAGCAGTTCTCCCAGGCACTGGGCATGAAAAATGCGCGGCGGGGGGATGGTTTTCTGGAGGACGACCAGTATGTCATCACGTGGTGCGTGGGACATCTGGTCCAGCTTTCATATCCGGAAACCTATGACATAGCTCTTAAGAAGTGGAGCTTTGACACCCTGCCGTTTATTCCGAAGGATACGGAGTGGAAATACGAGGTCAGCAAGAACACCAAAAAGCAGTTTGAGGTGGTTTCCAGACAGCTGAACCGAGAGGATGTGGGAACCATATATGTCTGTACCGATAGTGCCCGGGAGGGAGAGTATATCTACCGTCTCGTTGAGAAAATGGCACAGGTTCCCGAAAGTAAGGAAAAGAAGAGAGTCTGGATAGATTCTCAGACCAATGAAGAGATACTGAGAGGTATCAGAGAGGCAAAACCCGACAGTGCTTATGACAATCTCTCTGCAGCGGCATTTTCACGCGCCAAGGAGGATTATCTCATGGGCATAAATTTCAGCCGTGCACTGTCTCTGAAATACAGTAACCGCATCAGGCGTGAGCTGAACATGGACCGTAAGGACAAGATGGTGGTGGCAGTAGGCCGTGTCATGACCTGTGTTCTCGGGATGATCGTAAAGAGGGAACAGGAGATAAGAGCTTTCCAGAAGACCACCTTCTATCGTATCCTCGGAGATTTCGATATCGGAGAGGGTGCAAGGATTACTGCCGACTGGAAGGAGACAGAGGGCTCACGGCTGTACGCTCCTACTGAAATCTATGACGGTAAGGGTTTTCTCAAACAGGGCAGAGCTGTGGAGTTCATGAAGAGCTTCATGCCTTTCCCGAGGGAAGCAACAGTAACTGCTGTCGAAAAGAAAAAGGAGACAAAGAACCCTCCTTTACTGTATAATCTTGCGGAGCTTCAGAATGACTGCTCGAAGATGTTCAAGATCAGTCCTGATGAGACTCTTGCCATCGCTCAGGAGCTGTATGAGAAAAAGCTTACGACCTATCCTCGTACTGATGCGAGAGTTCTGTCCACAGCGGTATCGAAGGAGATAGCGAAAAACATAAAGGGGCTTTCAACTTATGAGCCTGTTGCAGAATGTGCGGCAGAGATATTGGCAAAGGGCTCTTACAGTCAGATCTCAAAAACGAGATATGTGGATGACAAGAAGATCGCGGATCACTATGCCATCATACCTACAGGACAGGGTCAGAAGGAATATCAGTCTTTAAAACCTCTCGCCAAAAAGGTATATGAGTTGATTTGCAGACGATTTCTTGCTATCTTTTATCCGCCTGCCGTATATCAGAAGATATCCCTTTCCATAGAGTGCAACGGAGAATGCTTTTCTGCAAGCTCCAGAGCGTTGAAGGAGGAGGGCTATCTGAAGGTTGCCAATGTTAAAAAGCCTTCAGGCAGTACCGAGGGCGGACAGACTGAGGAGACCGAAAAGGATGCTGACGGGGCAGAGGATGACCCGAGCGGCAATCTCAGTGAGGCACTTCTCAAGCTTAAAAAGGGGCAGACCCTTAGCCTTCTTACTCTGAGAGTCAAGGAGGGGGAAACTTCGCCGCCAAAGAGATATACTTCGGGTTCCATGATACTGGCCATGGAAAATGCCGGAAATCTCATTGAGGATGAGGATCTGAGAGCCCAGATAAAGGGAGCCGGAATCGGTACCAGTGCCACAAGAGCGGGTATCCTCACGAAGCTTGTGGATGATAAATATATTTCTCTGCAGAAAAAGACACAGGTGCTCACTCCGACGGAGCTTGGAGAGCACATTGCTTATTATGTGAAGATTTCCATACCACATCTTTTGAACCCGAAGCTTACGGCTTCATGGGAAATGGGCTTAAGCTCGGTTGCCGAGGGAAAGATCACAGAAAGAGAATATATGGACAAGCTTGAACAGTTCGTCAGAGAAAAAACTGAAAAGATACGGAGCATGTAGCTTCGGTCTTAAAAAACTAAAACGATCCCGAATCCGGATGTATTCCATGGGGATTGGAGGAAAGAATGAAAAAGAGTGAAATGACTGTTGAGGCCATGTATGACCTTCAATATACAGAAGCCGGCGAGGCATTTTCAGGATGCACATATCCATGGGAGGTGCTTCCGAAGATCCATGACTTTATAGCAGCATACGGCGAGACATTGTCAAAGGACGAGTATGACGAGATAAAGCCTCATGTATGGGTACACAAGACTGCAAAGGTCTTTGAGTCAGCATATTTTGCCGAGTACATCATCATCGGACCGGAGACAGAAGTGAGACAGTGTGCTTTCCTGAGAGGAAACATAATTGCTGGTAAGAATTGCGTTATCGGTAATTCCTGCGAACTTAAAAACGTTATTGTTTTTGATAATGTTCAGATCCCGCATTATAATTATGTGGGAGACTCGATTCTCGGATTCAAGTCCCACATGGGTGCTGCGTCACTGACTTCCAACGTGAAGTCTGACAAAAAGCTTGTAAAGGTACATGCTGAGGACGGAGATATCGAGACAGGTCTTAAGAAGTTTGGAGCCATGCTCAGCGACCATGTTGAGGTGGGCTGCGGCTCTGTGCTTAATCCGGGAACTGTGATAGGACATAATTCCAATATCTATCCGCTTAGCTCAGTGCGCGGATGTGTGGATGCCGACTCTATCTACAAGGCAAAGGATGACATCGTCAGAAAAACCGGTGATTGATAAGAAGGTTTAAAAATCGGCAACAGTTTGGTTTATATATGAGTTTGACTCCGGTCCGACAGGACTTTATGGTCTTAAAGACCGGGGTTCTTATAAAGGAGATTTAATAATGGAAAACAATTTTGGAGAGAATGTAACAGTACTTGACCACCCTTTACTTACACATAAGATCTCACTTCTTCGTGAGAAGTCAACGGGTACAAACGAGTTCAGACAGCTGGTAGAAGAGATCGCTATGCTTATGGGATTTGAGGCTTTACATGACCTTCCTACAAAGTATGTTGAGATCGACACACCTATCGAGAGAGCAAGCGTAAAGATGCTGGCAGGAAGAAAGCTTGCCATCGTTCCTATCCTTCGTGCAGGTCTCGGCATGGTATCAGGTCTTACAGCCCTCGTTCCGAGTGCGAAGATCGGACATATCGGTATGTACAGAGATGAGACAACTCATCAGCCTGTAGAGTATTTCTGCAAGCTTCCAAATCCTATCGAGGAGCGTCAGATCGTTGTCTGCGATCCTATGCTTGCAACTGGCGGTTCTGCAGTTGATGCTATTTCCCAGATCAAGAGACATGGCGGAAAGAAGATCAAGTTCATCTGTATCATCGCAGCTCCTGAAGGAATCAAGAAGCTCGTTGCTGCACATCCTGACATCCAGATCTATGTTGGAAATGTTGATCGTTGCCTCAATGACAATGCTTACATCTGTCCTGGTCTCGGAGATGCAGGAGACCGTATCTTCGGAACAAAGTGATAAAAAACGCTGCGCTATAATCGCGCAGGAAATCAGGATGACTTGATTTCCCGGTGATTGCAGCGCAGCGTCTTAATATCTAAAAAAGGTGAGTCTGTTCGAAAACAAACTCACCTTCATATCTGCCGCCTGCCGGACTTGAACCGGCATGGATAAACCGCGCGATTTTGAGTCGCGTGCGTCTGCCAATTCCGCCAAGGCGGCTAAGACTTATATAAATTAGCACATTATCGAAAGGTTTTCAAGTCGAATGTTATGAGGAACAAGTGAACGCAAAGCGCGTAGCATTCTCATATCGGCTTTACTACCGATGGGTGAATCAAAGTATGACATGTCTTGATGCACGAAAAAGAATATATGATTATTTGAACAACAAATTGTCGGATGAAGAGTTAAAATCCTTTATAGCCCATGTGGGAAGCTGTAAAGAGTGTATGGAAGAGCTCAGGATAACCCACATGGTCTACAGCGGTGTTGCGGAGCTTGATTCAGACAAGGATTCGGATATCGACATCGACGGAGCTCTGAAAAAGAGTATTTCCGACGCGAAATTCCGCCTTCTCAGAGGATTTGTCAGAAAGATCATGATCATGGTGGTGGATACCATAGTTTTTTGGGCGGTTCTGGTCATGCTTTTCATGCAGTTCAGAGTCTGGTTCCTTTAGGGACCTGACCGCATTGAGCGGTTTTTATGACCGGCAGAGTGAGACTTGAATCATAGCCACAGCAATTTAGGCAGAAGCATTATAAGGAGATACATTTTGGCAGATAAACTTTTACTTATAGATGGTCACAGCATTATGTCCAGAGCGTTTTACGGTATTCCCGAGCTCACAAATTCTCAGGGACTTCATACGAACGCAGTCTATGGATTTCTGAACATTCTGTTCAAGGTACTGGATCAGGAGCAGGCAGATCACCTCGCCGTTGCATTTGACGTGCATGAGCCTACCTTCAGACACAAGATGTTTGAAGCGTATAAGGGCACCAGAAAGCCTATGCCCGAGGAGCTTCATGAACAGATCCCTGTGATAAAGGAAGTTCTTACAGCCATGCATATCCCTATTCTTTCAAAGGGAGGATATGAGGCTGACGATCTTCTGGGAACAGTTGCGAAGAGAACTCAGGCGAAGGGCGTGGAGGTTACCATAGTTTCAGGTGACAGAGACCTTCTGCAGCTTTGCGACGAGAAGATAAAGATCTGTCTTCCGAAGACCGCAAAGGGTGTGACCACCGTATACAATTATTATCCTGAGGATGTGAAGAATGAGTGGAATGTTACTCCGCTGGAGTTTATAGACCTTAAGGCGCTTATGGGCGATACCTCCGACAACATCCCGGGAGTTCCTGGACTCGGTCCCAAGTCTGCGGAATGGATCATTGACAGATATCATACCATAGAGGCTGCTCATGAAGCGGCCCTCGCCGGCGACCCTGAGTTCAAGGTGCCCAGAAAGCCTAAGGCTGCCCAGATGCTCATTTCGGAGTGGGAGTCTGCAAAGCTTTCGAAGACCCTAGCCACCATCAACATCGATTCTCCTATAGATTTTGAGTATGACGATGCAAAGGTCGAAGGCATGTTCAACGAGGAATCATTCGAGATCATCAAGAAACTGGAGCTTAAATCACTTATCAAGCGTTTTGATGTCACATCCCTTGACCTTTCACAGAAGGAGAGTCTGGACCTCTCGAAAATAAAGTGTGTGGATGATCCTTATATGGCCAAAATCGCTTTTAAGGATGCGGCGAGTCAGGGAGCTGCGGGCTTTGCCATCGTTAGAAAGGCAGAGATAGCGGAGTCTGAATCAGGACAGATGGAGATGATGCTTCCGGATCCTGATGAGATGGGAGAAAAGACTTCTGAAAGCGGTGCTGAAACTGGAGCTGCCGAGCTTTTCTTTGCTCTGAACGGCGAAAGATTCTACAGATTCAGCGGTTTTGACTGGAGAGAGGAGCTCAGAGAGCTGTCTCTTAAAGAGGGTGTAACTCTTTACACCATGAATCTGAAGTCCCAGCTTTATGAATGTGAGTTTTCTCCGGACAGCAATGTCTACGACCTGTCTGTTGCGGCTTACGTCGTAAATCCTCTGAAGGATACCTACACCTATGAGGATATCGCGAGAGATTTCATGTCTGAGACTCTTCCTTCCGAAAAGGAGCTGAGAGACAGATCAAAGGCGGAAAAGAAGGAAAACAGCGGGAAGTCAGAAGGGACTTCCGGTACAGGAATTGATTCTGTTGAAGAGACCATGGCTGCATATACTGCCATCGTTTCCTGCTGTGCTGCCGAAGACCTCATGAAAAAGCTTTCCGAGCTTGAGGAGATGGAGCTCTATAAAGAGATTGAGATGCCTCTTGTATATACACTCTATAACATGCAGACTGCGGGTATCCTTATAGATAAGGCTGCACTTCTTGATTTCGGAGTGGAGCTTCGCGCAGGCATAGAGGAGCTTCAGAAGCGTATCTATGAGCAGGCGGGTGAGGAGTTTAACATTAACTCTCCGAAGCAGCTGGGAGAGATACTTTTCGGAAAGCTCGGACTGAAGGGTGGAAAGAAGACAAAATCCGGTTATTCCACCGCTGCGGATGTGCTTGAAAAGCTGGCGGAGGATAACAAGATAGTTGATGATATCCTGAATTACCGTACTCTCAGTAAACTGAATTCCACTTATGCAGAGGGACTTCTCGGATACATCGGAAAAGACGGCCGTATCCATGGAGAGTTCAATCAGATGGTAACGGCTACAGGACGTATTTCATCCACAAATCCGAATCTTCAGAACATTCCTATCCGTACAGAGCTTGGAAGAAGATTCAGAAAGGTATTTGTTCCTAAGGAGGGCTGTGTATTTCTGGATGCCGACTATTCTCAGGTTGAGCTTCGTATACTTGCCTCCATGTCGGGAGATCCCAAGCTTATCGAGGCGTACAGGGATGCAGAGGATATTCATGCCGTAACGGCATCACAGGTGTTCCATATTCCGCTTTCCGAGGTCACTGATCAGCAGAGACGTAATGCCAAGGCGGTTAACTTCGGAATAGTATACGGTATCTCTGCCTTCGGACTCAGTGAAGGTCTTTCCATCAGCAGAAACGAGGCGAAGGAGTATATCGAAAGATACTTTATGACCTATCCTGATGTTAAGAGGTATCTTGATGCTCAGGTCGAGTTCGCAAGAGAGAACGGATATATAAAGACATTTTTCGGAAGACGGAGACCGGTTCCTGATATCAATGCCCAAAACTTTATGAGAAGAAGCTTCAGTGAGCGTGTAGCCATGAACAGCCCTATCCAGGGAACTGCTGCTGATATAATGAAGAAGGCGATGAATGATGTGGATCGTGCTCTTCGTGAGGGAGGCTTCAAGTCAAGGATCGTGGTTCAGGTTCACGATGAGCTTTTGATCGAAGCTCCTCTTTGTGAAAAGGATGCGGTCAAGGCACTTCTTGTGGAGAAGATGCAGAATGCGGCAAAGCTTTCCGTACTTCTGGTGGCAGATGCCAGCGAAGGCTACAACTGGGATGAAGCACACTGATATCCGGCCGTGAAGTTCGGAGCCTGATGTGAGAGCGGTTCGCATTTCGAGGTGCGTTTTTTCGGCACGAGTGCGAAGCGGAATAACGAAGCCTATATCGTATAAAGGAAGATAGTTATATGAAACTGATAGAAGCAACGGAGATAATGCATATAGCATTTCTGAAGAAGGAGACCTTTGCGGGCTCTTCGGAGGGGATGAGATATCGTTTCTCTAAGGTTGTCTACAAGGACCCGGATACCGAGCTTTTAAAGAAGATAGAAGCCGGTGAGGCTGATTATCCTGTAGACAAGAAGACAGGAGAAAAGATCATGAACCCCATCAAGGAGAGATACACTCTCGGGGTGTGGGTGTGGCCTGAGCCTTTTTCCTATGAGAAGACGCCTGAAGAAAAAAAGATCTTTAAGGAGTTTGATTTCAAAGAAGACGGAGTTATGGAAGGTCTTAGATGGATAAATGAGCAGAAGCAGTCTCACGACTGGGGAGAGCTTTCGATGTCTTGGAAGGACTGGAAGGAACTGTAAGGTCTTTTCCGTCAGGAGGGAATGCTGCTTTACGGCAGTTTTTCCTCCTGGTTTTTTGTAACGGTATTAGAGGTGTGTGAAGATGGTTATCGGAGTCATAGGCGGAGTGGGTGCCGGAAAATCCACGGTGCTTGAGACATTGGAAAAAAAGTATGACTTTAAGGTGATGAAAACGGATGATATAGCGAAGTCTTTCTACATTTCCGGGAATCCTGTATTTGAGAAGCTGAAGGAGCTTCTGGGGGATGATATCGAAAGGGAAGACGGAACTGTAGATATTCCGGCATTTGCAAAAAAACTGTACGGTGATGACAGTGATAGCATCAGAAAAAAAGTGGACGACATCGTCCATCCTGCAGTATGGGACTATGTGAGGGAACAGGTGGAAGCTTCCGATGGTGATGTAGTGGTGGAGACTGCCCTTCCCAATGAGACATTCCTTCAAATGTGCGATGAGATATGGGCTGTTCTGACAAAGCGCGAGGTAAGAATTGAACGTCTCATGAAAACAAGAGGCTATACAGAAAAAAAGGCTCGTGATATGATTCTTTCGCAAATCGGAGACGAGGAGTATTCCCGGATGGCGACGTTTATCATCGACAACAGCGGAACTCCGGCAGAAGCGATCATGGAGATAGACAGACACTTTAATTTGAAGGAGCAAAGGATTTTTAATATATGAGATTTACCAGTATTGCAAGCGGATCCAGCGGAAACAGCACATATATAGGCACGGAAAGCACCCACATACTTGTGGATGTGGGAGTCACCATGAAGGCTGTTAACGCCGGACTTCACGAACTTGATCTGGATTTAAAGGATATAGATGCCATATTTCTGACCCATGAGCATATAGATCACATAAGAGCCGTGGGCACTATTGCGAGAAAATATGATATTCCGGTCTACGGGACCCTGGGTACCCTCAGGGAGGTCATGCTGAACAAGACTCTGGGAGACTTCGCTCACGACAGGCTGTTCCCCATTATTCCGGACAAGAGGATCAATATAGGAGATCTTCAGGTTCTGCCCTTCAGCATATATCATGATGCGGCGGATCCTGTAGGCTACAGAATAGAAACGGAAATGGCTGATGCCGAGGCTTCTGCATCGAAGAATGTGGCGGTAGCTACGGATATCGGCCACTATGATGATTATATCGCCGGGCATCTCAGGGATCTGGACGCCATGGTGCTCGAATCAAATCATGACATAAAGATGCTTAGTAATGGACCTTACCCTGTGTCTCTCAAGCGAAGGATACTCAGCGATCACGGGCACCTCAGCAACGACAACTGCGGGCGTCTTCTGGATTCCATTCTGTCGAAACGCATAAAGCATGTATTTCTTGGACACCTCAGTAAGGAAAACAATCTTCCGGATCTCGCTTTGAAGACTGTGCAGCAGGAGATCGATAATTCCGATTCAGAGAACAGGGCGGGAGACATTAGCATAAGTGTTGCCCATAGAGACAGAATCTCCGAGGTGGTGGAGCTTTGATGCTGGTCCATAACCATGGAAGGTATGCTTCGCTGCGGCCTTTCGTAACAACGGACTCCGACCTTTATGGAAGGAGTTTTCGAAGTCGCTGCAAGGTGAAAAACAAGCCTTGATTATGGCACTTATAGCCGGGGGTAATTGTATGGGAAAATGAAAGCAGGAAATACAAGATAAAACTTGTTTTTTCCTGCTTTCAATGCTTAGATATAGTGAAAGCAAAAACAGCTAGGAGGATTTATGAGAAAGGCGATTATTACTGTTGTAGGCAAGGATAGCGTAGGAATCATTGCTAAAGTTTGTTCATTTCTTTCAGAGGCCAATATCAATATTCTTGATATTTCACAGACCATCACAGGCGGATTTTTCAACATGATGATGATCGTAGATGTTTCCGAGGCTACAGATTCCTTTGAGAATCTTGCAGGAGAGCTTACAAAGTACGGAAAAGACAAGATAGGCGTTGACATAAAGATGCAGCTTGAAGAGATCTTCACTATGATGCACAGAATCTAAAAGGAGACTGAGATGGCTGGATTTAATTACGGTGTAAACGCGTTTGAGGTCAATGAGACCAACAACATGATCGAACATAACAATCTGGATGTCCGTACCATCACTATGGGAATCGGTCTTCTGGACTGTGCTGCGCAGGATGTTGATACATTCTGTGACAATATTTATAACAAGATAACAGAAAAGGCAAAGGATCTGGTTAAAACAGGTGAGGAGATCTCGAAGGAGTACGGAGTTCCTATCGTTAACAAGCGAATTTCCGTGACGCCTATCGCCATCGCGGGAGCTTCGGCATGCAAGTCTGTTGATGATTTCGTGAAGGTGGCTCACACACTGGACAAGGCGGCAAAGGCTGTCGGTGTCAATTTCCTCGGCGGTTTTTCTTCCATCTGTCAGAAGGGCATGTCGCCTTCTGATGAGATGCTCATAAGAGCCATCCCGAAGGCTCTTTCGGAGACAGATATCGTCTGTGCATCAGTGAACCTCGGTTCAACGAAGACCGGAATCAACATGGATGCAGTGAGACTCATGGGTGAGGTGATAAAGGAGGCTGCGGAGCTTACAAAGGACACTGATTCTTCTGCATGCTCAAAGCTTGTTGTATTCTGCAATGCTCCTGACGATAACCCGTTCATGGCCGGAGCTTTCCATGGCGTTTCCGAGGCGGACTGCATCCTCAATGTGGGAGTTTCAGGTCCTGGTGTTGTGCGCGATGCCCTTAAAAATGCTCAGGGTCTTAATTTTGAAGAGCTTTCAGAGCTTATCAAAAAGACCGCATTTAAGATCACCAGAGTCGGACAGCTGGTTGCCAAGGAGGCTTCACGTATGCTGGGTGTTCCGTTTGGAATCATCGACCTTTCTCTTGCTCCTACACCGGCTATCGGAGATTCTGTTGCAGACATTCTCGAGCTTATGGGCCTTGAAAAGGTGGGAGCACCCGGAACAACAGCGGCTCTTGCCATGCTTAACGATCAGGTAAAGAAGGGCGGAATCATGGCATCAAGTTCTGTCGGAGGTCTCAGCGGCGCTTTCATTCCTGTATCCGAGGATCAGGGAATGATCAATGCTGTTGAAGCCGGAGCTCTCAACATCGAGAAGCTCGAGGCCATGACCTGCGTATGTTCTGTAGGACTTGATATGATCGCTATTCCCGGTGACACACCGGCATCGACCATTTCCGGTATGATCGCTGATGAGGCTGCCCTTGGTATGGTCAACCAGAAGACTACTGCGGTAAGAGTCATTCCTGCCTACGGCAAGAAAGTGGGAGATCACGTTGACTTCGGCGGACTTCTCGGACACGCACCTGTTATGTCGGTCAATACATTTGACTGCTCAGGTTTCGTGAACCGTACAGGACGTATTCCTGCACCTATCCACAGCTTTAAGAACTGAGAAAGCACTGATTATATCAGCATTTTCATAAGCATACGCCTGCTCTCATTGAATATCAGCGGGATTACATACTTAAATTAAGTGTTTTTATAATTATTTAATAATCTGGAGGCTGCATCGGTCTTGATGCAGCCTCTTTTGCATCTTAAAATAGAAAATGGAATTTTTTCCACAGAAAATAAAGAATCTTTTTTTAGAGGGAATATGTATAACGGTAAGAACGTAATAGGCATAGTGACAGAATTTAATCCGTTTCATGAGGGGCATCGATATCTGGTGGACAGCATAAGGTTAAGATACGGTGACTGTTATGTTATTGCGGCCATGTCCGGAGATTTTGTTCAGAGGGGAGAGCCTGCCATCTTCGATAAGTATGAGAGATGCCGGGATGCACTTCGGAACGGAGTGGACATGGTGGTTCAGATCCCGGAGATTTTTTCCACGTCTTCTGCAGAGGATTTCGCTGCGGGAGGTGTGGCAACACTGAGATCCCTCGGAATAGTTGATACGATACTGTTTGGCTCGGAGTCCGGTGATATGGGAGCGCTTATGAAGGTGGCTGAGCTTGAGCTCAGTTCCGGGAGCAGGAACGCGAAGCTGAATTCTGCCATCAGGGACAACGTGGTGGCCGGCATGAGTTATGCAAAGGCGAGAGCTGAGGCCATCAGGCTGGTCCTTTCCGGAGATGATGACAGGGCGTTTCAGCACATGCTTGATAATGTCTGTACCGGTGGAGAGAGTGAGCTTCCCAAGGAGGCCGACAGGGCGGAAGAACTTGCTGCATCGGGAAGACTTAAGCCAAACGACATACTCGGGATCGAATATATAAAAGCTGTAAAAAGGCAGGGCGACTGCTTTCGGATCGATTGCATTCGCAGAAACATGGAATATGAGAGCGCACACAGTATTCGGGACGCCATAAGATCCGGCGATGAAGACAGAGGGAGAGACGAGTATGCGGATGTGGACATGCTTTCCGACATGCTGAGCTACAGGCTTTTGCAGCTTTACTATCTTGATCAGATGGAGCCTGAACAGCCGACTTCTTTTCTCGAGTATCTTGATGTTTCAAGGGAGATTGCCGATGCTCTGAAAAAGCAGGTTCATGAAAGGATGACCTTTACTGAAAGAATAAAGAGCATTAAATCAAAGAACTATACCTACACACGTATCTCGAGAGCTCTTATTCATATACTTCTGGATATACATAAGAGGGATTCTCTGGTGCTGAGAGGACGCTTTTTCGGCGAGGGGGATATGATGCCATATGTCAGGGTACTTGGGGTCAGAAAGAGAGCAAAGGATATGATGGGCAGTGTAGAGACCACGGTCGTGACTTCTCCTGCGCGGTACAAAAAGCAGCTCGAATCAGTCAGGAAAAGAGAGACCATAGAGACCACCGAGGAGCTTATCCTCAGTATCAATGCTTCCCACGCGGAGATCATGTTCCATCAGGACATGTATGCTGCGGATATTTACAATCAGATATACAGAGTCGCCTCCGGGAATGGTGAAAATGCCGGTTCAGGCAACGAATTTACGCAAAAATTTATAGTTATGGACTGTTGATGTGTGTTATTATGAATAACGAAAATTACATGTCTGAGACATTGGAGGCAGAATATATGAAACTGATTTATGCAATCGTACGTAATGACAACGAGGATGATGTGATGGATGCGCTGAACAGCGAGCATTTTCAGGTCACAAAGCTTGCCAGTACAGGAGGATTCCTACGAAAAGGTAACTCGACTCTTATGATTGCAACGGATGACGAGAGAGTTGACGATTGTATCGAGACTATAAAGAAGGAGTGCGGAAAACGCCAGAAGATCACTGTCAACATGCCGTATGTATCAGGTACATCCATGAACAGTTATTCCACCATGCCGGTACCTGTTGAGATAGGCGGCGCAACAGTCATGGTGGTAGATCTCGAGAGATTTGAGAAGTATTGATCTTTACAGTGTTTTTCTATAAAGAAAGCTGACGGTTACACAGCTGGGATATGCGGCAGGTGACAGTGGATGAAAAATTCGTTTTTTGTCCTTGATTTTGTGCAGAAAAACACTTGTCTTGCGACTTGAACGGCGGATTTTATAGAGTATAATAATTATGTATGTCGTATTGTATACAGGTTTACACTGTATACGGAATCACATAAACTCTTCACTTTCCATGGCCTTTTCGGTACAGGATGTTACGGATGGCATGGCGGGTGATTAAATTATAATGTGTATATTGAGAGGAGAATGACACCAATGGCTATTATTGATGAGATCAAGGCTAAGGCAAAAGCAGACAAGAAGACTATTGTTCTTCCTGAGTCAATGGATAAGAGAACTTTCGAGGCTGCTGTCAAGATTACAAAGGAAGGAATCGCAAATGTTGTTCTGATTGGAACTCCTGACGAAATTGCCAAGAACGGTGAGGGATTTGATCTTACAGGTATCACAGTTGTAGATCCTTACAACGATCCTAACAAGCAGAAGTACATTGATAAGTTCGTAGAGCTCAGAGGCAGCAAGGGTGTTACAGCTGAGTCTGCTCAGGAGCAGATGGAGAAGGACTATATGTACTATGCATGTCTTATGTGTAAGTGCGGTGATGCTGACGGTGTTGTTTCAGGTGCATGCCACTCAACAGGTAACACTATCAGACCGGCTCTTCAGCTTCTTAAGACAAAGCCTGGTATCAAGTCTGTTTCAGGCTTCTTCCTTATGGAGACAGCTGCTACTCAGTACGGCGAGAATGGTACATTCGTATTTGCTGACTGTGCAGTAAACGTAGATTTCGATTCAGAGAAGCTTGCTGAGATCGCAGCACTTTCAGCTGAGTCTTTCAAGAACTTTGTTGGAGCAGAGCCAAAGGTTGCTATGCTTTCATACTCAACAAAGGGCAGTGCAAAGCACGATGATGTAACTAAGGTTGCAGAGGCAGTTAAGATCGCTAACGAGAAGTTCCCTGAGATCAAGCTCGACGGTGAGCTTCAGCTCGATGCTGCTCTTGATCCTACAGTTGCAGCTCTCAAGGCTCCTAACAGCTCAGTTGCTGGTCATGCGAACACACTTGTATTCCCATCTCTTGAGGCTGGTAACATCGGTTACAAGCTTGTTCAGAGACTTGCAGGTGCCGGCGCTTACGGTCCTGTTCTTCAGGGACTTTCAATGCCTGTAAACGATCTTTCAAGAGGATGCTATGCAGATGATATCGTAGCCGTTGTTGCTATGACAGCTGTACAGGCTCAGAACGCTTAATCTAACAGATTTTGCTTTTCACAGGGTCGAGCCCTAAGGACTTGACCCTGTTTGTTTTAAAAACTTCGGCAGGGCATGAAGCTCTTAGCCGTTTATAATAGGAGCTGTAGCTCCGTAATTTATTTTAGGAGAATAACCAATGAAAATTCTTGTTTTAAACTGTGGATCTTCTTCACTTAAGTACCAGCTCATCGATATGGAGGATGAGTCAGTTCTTGCAAAGGGACTTTGCGAGAGAATCGGTATCGAGGGCTCAAAGCTTACACACAAGGCTCCTGGCAAGGATGATTTCGAGCTTGAGACAGCTATGCCTGATCACGGCGTTGCAGTTAAGCTTGTATTTGATGCTCTTACAGATGCTGCACACGGTGTAGTTAAGTCTGTTGATGAGATCGGTGCTATCGGTCACAGAGTACTCCATGCCGGAAAGAAGATCACAGAGTCTATCGTTGTAAATCAGGAAGTTAAGGATATCATCCGTGAGTGCTTCGATCTCGGACCTCTTCACAACCCTGCAAACCTTCTTGGTATCGAGGCTTGTGAGAAGGTAGTTCCTGGAAAGCCAAACGTTGCTGTATTTGATACAACATTCGGTATGACTCTTCCTGAGAAGGCATTCTACTATGCAATTCCTACAGAGTACTATGAGAAGTACGGCATCCGTCGTTACGGTTTCCACGGAACATCTCATAACTTTGTATCTCACGAGACAATCAAGTTCGGTAACCTCGATCCTGAGAAGGCAAAGGTTATCGTTTGCCACCTTGGAAACGGTGCTTCTATTTCTGCTTCAATCGGTGGAAAGGGCGTTGATACATCTATGGGTCTTACTCCGCTTGAGGGACTTATCATGGGAACACGTTCAGGCGACATCGATGCTGCAGTAGTTCAGTTCCTTGCTAACCACGAGAATCTTTCTGTTGATGAGGTTCTTAACATCCTTAACAAGAAGTCAGGTGTACTTGGCCTTTCAGGCGTTTCATCAGATTTCCGTGATGTTGAGAAGGCAGCAGAGGAAGGTAACCACATGGCTCAGGTTGCTCTCGAGGCATTTGAGTACAGAGTTGCCAAGTATATCGGTTCATATGCAGCAGCTATGAACGGTGTTGACGCTATCACATTCACAGCCGGTGTTGGTGAGAACGATAAGGTAACACGTAAGAACATCATCGAGAAGTATCTTGGCTTCATCGGTGCTAAGATCGATGACGAGAGAAATAACGTTCGCGGCAAGGCTGCTCTTATTTCTTCAGATGATTCTAAGGTTAAGATCTTCATGATCCCTACAAATGAGGAGCTTGCTATCGCTCGCGATACACTTCGTCTTGTTGAGGCTTGATTCGCTGTACCTGTCGCTGTCCCGATCTGTAAGTGAGAGGGCAGAGCGGCTTAAAGGGTCTTCGGGAATATATGCTTATTCCCGATGCTTAACTGAAAAACCAGAATTATTCCGGCGAGTAATTACCCGCCGGAATTTTTGACAGTTTTTGCGCAAAAATATCCACGTGAAGCAAAAATTCTGCTTGCAATTAATCGAGTAACGTGGTATTTTACATTGAGTGTGCAATCGCGAAAACTCTTATGGGTTTCGCTTGACATAAATTAACCGTTTGGATATAATTACCCGGGTATGACGAAGGAGGTGTAAGTATGTCAATTTGTCCTAAGAATCATTCATCCAAGGCTCGCAGAGATTCTAGAAGAGCTAACTGGAAGATGGGAAAGATGAACCTTGTAAAGTGTTCTAAGTGTGGTGCTCTTGTTATGCCTCACAGAGTCTGCAAGGCATGTGGATCTTACAACAAGCGTGAGATCGTTAAGGTTGAGGATTGATCTTTAACTTCAGTTTAGATATGGAACCCTGAAGCTTCGGCTTCAGGGTTTTTTGCATTTATCCAACATTCCGCAGGAATGTTGGATGCGCCCCAGGCTATGGTAAACCGGTAAAAAACCCTGCTGGTGGCGCCTGAACATTACAAAAAGTTGTTAAATGGCAGGAAAGTGGTATAATATCTAAATAATGCGCCAAAATTACGAGGTTGAAACATGAAAAAAGTTTTAGCGATGATTCTTCTGCTGAGCCTCGTACTTCTCGGATGCCAGAGTCAGACACCGTTGGTATACAATGTCAACAAGTCCGACGAGCTCAGAGAATATGAAGCCGAGTCCATCAGGGAATCGGAGTTCGAGGAGTCGCTTGAACAGCAGAGAATTCTAGCGGAATCAGAAAGCCAGGCTTTAGCTCAGGCTGAAGTGTGGACAAAGAAAAAACCGGAAAAAGAGGCAGTAAAGGTTAAGGGCATTTATATCAGTTCCAAGATGGCAGGATCTGCCACCATGCAGAAGATTATAGACAGGATCGATGCCACAGAATTAAATGCGGTAGTCATTGACATACTTGATGACCAGGGACACATAGAGTATGACATGCATGGTGACTTGATCGAGGAGATAGGTTCGGTTGAGCATGCTATCCCTGATATTCAGTCGCTTATGAAGACCCTGAAGGAACATAATATTTATTCCATAGCGCGTATCGTTACCTTCAGAGATCCTTACCTTGAGAATGTTAAGCCCGAGTGGCTCAATCATAATGCAGACGGCACTGTGTTTCACGATAATTCAGGCATGGCCTGGATAAATCCATACAACAGGGATGCGTGGGAATACAAGGTACAGGTCGCTGAGCAGTGTGCTGATGTGGGGTTCGATGAAATTCAGTTCGACTATGTGCGTTTCTGTACAGAAAAAGGTATGAACAGCGTCGTTTATTCGGAATCGGATACGAACGGCATGGGCAAGACGGACATCATCACAGAGTTTGTCCGTTTTGCATCTGACAGGCTGGCGGCAAAGGGCGTGTTCATGTCTGCAGACGTATTTGGAACCATCATCGGCTCCTATGTGGATACTGTTTCTGTAGGACAGGATTATCCTGTTATGGCAGGTGCGGTGGACTATATGTGTCCGATGATCTATCCGTCTCATTACGGAAACGGTAATTTTGGACTGGATGTACCTGACACCCATCATTATGAGGCCATACTTGGCGCCTGCAATGCTTCAAAGAAGGATCTGTCACTGGAATATCAGGAAGGGATTCACCAGGCGAAGGTCCGCCCCTGGCTTCAGGGATTTACGGCTTCCTATCTGCCTTCATATATACATTATGGAGCGGAAGAAGTGAGACAGGAGATACAGGCGGTATATGATGCCGGCTATGATGAGTGGCTTATCTGGAATGCTGCCAATGATTACCCGTGGGATGCATTTCTTCCTGCGGCGTGATTAAGGCTTTACAGCATGATTTGATTCAGATCGATCTATGCGATGGTAAGAGCGTTCAGATATTACTATACTAATGCGCATTTAAGACCCGGGCTCCATGTCCCGGGCCTTTTTCTGTTCATGACAGACATATAAAAGCGGTATATTTTATATTCTTTGACGTATCGTCAGTTTCTGATATAATATTACGATATTGGTGTCATAAGTCCATCTTCCGCTTGCGGAAACAGGATGGTGAGAGATGGACTTAATGACACTCACAGTATAATTTGTTGAAATGTAAGTTGAATTTCACAAGGGGAAATTAGTCATGAAGTATAATTTTAAAAAGATCGAGCCGAAATGGCAGACAAAGTGGAACGAGGCGCAGGCATTTAAGGCTGTGGACTTTGACAAGCGTCCGAAGTGGTACGGACTTGTAGAGTTCCCGTATCCTTCAGGTGCAGGTATGCACGTTGGCCATATCAAGGCATATTCAAGCGTAGAGGTTCTTGCACGTAAGCGCAGGATGCAGGGCTACAATGTGCTTTTCCCGATGGGATTTGATTCCTTCGGACTTCCTGCAGAGAACTATGCTATAAAGACAAATACACATCCTCACCTCATTACCGAGAAGAACATCGAGCACTTCAAGGATCAGATGAGACAGGTTGGCTTCTCTTTTGACTGGTCAAGAGAGATTGCTACATCTCATGCGGATTACTATAAGTGGACACAGTGGATCTTCCTTCAGCTTTTCGATAAGGGACTTGTATTCAGAGCCAAGACTCTGGTGAATTACTGCCCTCATTGTAAGGTTGTCCTTTCTAACGAGGATTCCCAGGGAGGTAAGTGCGATATCTGTCACAGCGATGTTGTTCAGCTTCCGAAGGATGTATGGTATCTCAGAATCACACAGTATGCCGATAAGCTCCTTAACGGCCTCGATGATGTAGACTATCCTGAAAGCATCAAGCAGCAGCAGGTAAGCTGGATCGGACGTTCAACAGGTGCTTTCGTTAATTTCGAGCTTACAGACGGAAACGCAGAAGCTCTCGACAAGCTTGAGATCTATACAACAAGATGCGATACACTTTACGGTGTTACCTTCATGGTAGTTGCACCTGAGCATCCTGCCCTTGATAAGTACAAGGACAAGATCGAAAACTGGGATGAGGTTCTGAAGTATCGTGAGGATGCAGCCAAGAAGACAGAGTTCCAGCGTACTCAGCTTGTCAAGGATAAGACCGGTGTAAAGATCGAGGGTCTCAAGGCTACTAACCCTATAACAGGAAAGCAGATCCCTATCTTCATTGCCGACTATGTAATGATGGGATACGGAACAGGTGCCATCATGGCGGTTCCTGCTCATGATCAGAGAGACTATGATTTCGCAAAGACCTTCGGCGTAGATATCGTTGAAGTTATAAAGGGCGGAGACATTTCCAAGGAAGCTTATACAGGCGATGGCGAGATGGTAAATTCCGATATCCTTAACGGCCTTACAAACAAGAAGGATTCTATCGCGAAGATGCTCACAGTTCTTGAGGAGAGAGGCATCGGACACAAGGGCGTTCAGTACAAGATGAAGGACTGGGCATTTAACCGTCAGCGTTACTGGGGAGAGCCTATTCCTCTTATTCACTGCCCTGAGTGCGGTACAGTTGGTGTTCCTGTTGAGGAGCTTCCTCTGACACTTCCTGACGTTGAGAACTTCGAGCCGGGTACAGACGGACAGTCACCTCTTGCAAAGATCGACAGCTTCGTGAACTGCACATGTCCTAAGTGCGGCGGTGCAGCCAAGAGAGAGACAGACACTATGCCTCAGTGGGCAGGTTCCTCATGGTATTTCCTGAGATTCTGCGACGCCAACAACGATGCGGCATTTGCAGATCAGGACAAGCTTAAGTACTGGATGCCTGTAGATCACTATAACGGTGGTATGGAGCACGTTACAAGACACCTTCTTTATTCCAGATTCTGGCACCAGTTCCTGTACGATAACAAGTTCGTACCTACACCGGAGCCATATGCTAAGCGTACATATCAGGGACTTATCCTCGGACCTGACGGTGAGAAGATGTCCAAGTCAAAGGGCAATGTCATCGATCCGCTGAACATCGTAGACCTTTACGGTGCAGATACCCTTCGTGCTTATGTTCTTTTCATGAGTGATTACACAGCAGCCGCTCCATGGAGCGACGAGGGAGTTCGCGGAGTAAAGCGTTTCCTTGACCGTGTTGCAGGACTTACAGATATCGCAACCCTTGAGAAGGAAGATCCAAGCCTTGAGTCTAAGCTTCACAAGACCATCAAGAAGGTTACAGATGATATCGAGCGTATGAAGTTCAATACTGCTATTGCGGCTCTTATGACTCTTATCAACGACTTCACAAAGGCCGGAGCTATCACGAAGGATGATCTCGTTGTGTTCATCAAGCTTCTTCATCCGTTCGCACCTCACCTTACAGAGGAGATCTATGAGGAGATCGGCGGCGAGGGACTTCTTACACTTTCTGAGTGGCCGGAGTACGATGAGGAGAAGACAAAGGATGCAGTGATCAACATGGGCGTTCAGGTAAACGGTAAGGTAAGGGGCAATGTTGACCTTCCTGCTGAAGCAACTCAGGATGACGCTGTTGAAGCCGCAAAGGCTAACCCTGCCATCAACAAGTTCTTTGAAGGAAAGAACATCGTGAAGGTGATCTTCGTAAAGGGTAAGATCCTTAACTTCGTAGTTAAGTAAATTAATTCATAAAATTTTCATGAGTGGCCGGCGCATAGCAGTGGCCATGCGTGATATGATTGTATCCGCCGCGAAACCGATGTCCGGTTTTTCGGCGGATATTTATATATCCGTGTTTCTGGAGGAAATACGGATGCCGCCCGGCCGGCTGGTAACCGGCCACGAGAGGCGAAGCTGGTTTTTGTATTAGAATGGAAAAAATAAATGCGAGATAACAGTAAATTCAATTTTGACGAAGAACTGAAGAAGCTGCCGGCACTTCCGGGAGTGTACCTGATGCACGGACCCAAGGATGAGATAATATATGTGGGAAAGGCCAAGGTTCTGAAAAACCGTGTTAAACAGTATTTTCAGAAATCCTATAAAAAATCCGTAAAGATCCAGCAGATGGTGAGTCTGGTGGAAAGATTTGAATATATAGTTGTGGATTCGGAGCTTGAAGCCCTGATGCTTGAGAACAATCTCATAAAGGAGCATAAGCCGAGATATAACACTCTTTTGAAGGATGATAAGACCTATCCATACATCAAGGTGACCATGGAGCAGTATCCGAGGGTTCTGAAGGTCAGAAAGAGAGCGACGGACAAGGCGAAGTACTTTGGCCCCTATGCATCCAATGATCAGGTGAATGAGGTGATCGATCTCATAAGAAGGACCTTCCATATCAGAAACTGTAATAAGGTGTTCACCGAGGATTCACCTCTTCCGCAGAAATGCATGTATTACGACATCCATCAGTGTGATGCTCCGTGCCTCGGAAGGCAAAGCCGGGCGGATTACAGGATACAGGTGGATAAAGCCATAGATTTTCTTAATGGAAAGTATGATGACATCGTAAAAGAACTGAACAGAAAGATGATGAGGGCCTCCGACAATCTTGATTTTGAAACAGCCATAGAGATGAGGGATCTCATCAAATCCATCGAGGCTATTCAGAACAGACAGAAGATCGTTGCCTACGATTCCGGAGACAGGGATATCATCGGAATGCGCAGAGAGTTTTCGGACTGTGTCGTTCAGATCTTCTTTGTCCGTGACGGAAAGATCATAGGAAGGGATCACCAGTTTGTAGACATCGATCAGGAGGAGACTGATGAGGAGATCCTTAACGATTTTATTGAGCAGTATTACAATGGAACCCCGTTTATCCCTCATGAGCTCTGGGTACAGACAGAACTGCCTGACAGGGATATCCTTGAGCAGTGGCTGAGTCGCGAGAAGGGCAAAAAGGTAAGCATTGTCACACCTCAGATAGGTAAGAAGGAAAAGCTGGTGGAGCTTGCCATGACCAATGCCGGAATTCTTATGAACCGTTACAGGCAGCAGTATCGCGAGCAGGATGCGAAGTGCGCAAGAGCCATAAAGGAGCTTCAGGAGATAATAGGACTGGAGAATCCGCCGCTTCGTATCGAATCCTATGATATCTCCAATACCATGGGTGCACTGAACGTCGGTTCCATGGTGGTGTATCAGAACGGCAAGCCGAAGAACAACGACTACAGAAAGTTCCGCATCAAGTCGGTTCAGGGACCGGACGATTATGCTTCCATGTATGAGATGCTCACCCGTCGCTTCGAGCACGGACTCAGTGAGATGAAGGATAATGCTGCGACCGGAAAGGATAACGAGCTGGGTTCATTTTCTAATTTCCCGGATCTTATCTGTATGGATGGCGGCCGCGGGCAGGTCAATGTCTGCAAGCAGGTACTGGACGAGCTGGGTATAAGCTCTGTGAAGGTCTGCGGTATGGTGAAAGATGATCATCACAGAACCAGAGCGCTGCTTTATGAGAATGAAGAGCTGCCTGTCAGCGAGAACAGCGAGGCGTTTAAACTTCTTACGAGAATTCAGGATGAGGTTCACAGATTTGCCATTACCTATCATCGTTCGCTGAGAGACAAGAATCAGATAAAGTCACTGCTTGATGAGATAAAGGGAGTCGGAGAAGTCAGGAAGAAGGCGCTGATGAAGCGGTTCGGAGACATTGACCATATACGTGTGGCGAGTCTCGATGAGCTTATAGAGTGTCCGTCCATGGATGACTATTCCGCAAGACAGGTTTATGATTTCTTCCATAATAATCCGAAGACCGCTATCGGAACTTTGAAGCAGGAGATGAAATGATCGCTGCAGTGTCTGCAATTAAAATAGGCTGTTTGCACAGGCTTTTGAGAGCATTAAAAAATGAAAAACTGTTCATCCTTCTTACGTAATTCTGTCGTGTATTTAATAAAAATCACAATGTACAAACATAATTATTGCTGATAAGATTATATGCATTGTGAGATTTTATGTTTATATATAGATATAGGGAGATAATCCTATGACAGATAGATATGATGATTTAGGTCGCAGTCGGGCTGCATCAAGATCACGAGGCAAGTCTCGTGCGAGGGGAAGTCAGTATGCCGGACAGAACGGAGCCAGATATTCGGGCTCAGGCAGCAGAACATCATCCGGCAGCAGGGCATCTTCCGGCGGTTCCAGACGAAACGGCGGTAATTACGGAAGAAGATCCGGTGGAAATGACTACAATATGGGCATGATCGTTGCAGCGGCTGTGGCTTTTGTAGTTGTGATCGGAGGAGTGGCTTTTGCGATCAAGGGTATGGGCGGTTCTCCGAAGGAGGAGACGGTTGTTGCGACAGAAGCCTATGATCCGAACAGTATACGTGATGATGTATATCTGGATGTTAGTTCATTCGCTTCGGGAGCAGAACTCCTGAATCTGAAGGGCATGAACCGTGAGCAGGTGAAGAACGCCATCATGGCTACATATGACTGGAAGCTGGTGGTTACAAACCCTAATCCTTCATTAGAGAACTTCACCATGCCGGACCTCGCTTCGGGCGAGACTGCTGAAGAAACAACTGAGGCAAAAAAGGATGCCGAGGTCAGCGATAATGACGGATCTGAGCAGACTGCAGAGGTAGCTAGCCCATACGCAGGGATCACGATCAGACCTGATGCCGGAAAATTTGAAGTTCCGGATCTGATTTCGGATAAGCTGGAAGAGCTGATCGATCAGATCTTCACAGATTATGAAACAAAGAAGGCTCAGGAGACTGAGACTGAAACAAATAAAAAAGAAGAAAGCAGTGAATCTGCTGAGTCAGCTGCACCTGTTGCGGATTATGCATTGTCACTTCCTGACTTTACGGCTGAGGTCACAGACTATATGAATCAGCTTGCCACAGTCTGGAAGATGAACCCGAAGAACGGAGATATAACTTCATTTGATTCATCGACCGGTGAGTTTGTTTTCGGAGGATCGGTTGACGGCTATGAGATAAATGCTGACGCAACGGTTGCCAGGGTCATGAAGGCCATAAGTGATCACGACTATGCAGCAAGCATAGAGGCGGACGGAAAGACTGTATCAGCTTCTGTTTCTTCTATTAAAGATAAGTATGAGATCATAGGATCCTTTACAACGAAGACCACGGCGAATTCCATCCGTAACGGCAATATCAAGCAGGCTGCCGCAGCTATAAACGGAACAGTCCTCCAGCCGGGAGAAGAGTTTTCTTTCAATACTGTTGTAGGACAGCGTACCGCAGAAAAGGGCTATGGCGGAGCACCTGCATATAATGAGGGTGAGGTCGTTACTGAGGTCGGCGGCGGTGTTTGCCAGGTTTCATCAACTCTGTACAATGCCGTGTTCAGAGCCGGACTTACGACCACCTACAGAAGATCACATACATTTGCACCTACTTATGTAACACCTGGAACGGACGCGACTGTTTCATGGCCGGGACCTGATTACAAGTTTGTGAACAATTCGGATCATGCCATAGGAATCAGGGCTTGGTATGCGGATCAGACCATGAACGCCCAGATCTATGGTATAAGGATACTTCCAGAGGGAGTTTCATGGGAGCTTGTGTCCGAGAAGGCGGCAGATCTTCCTATACCTGAGCCTCAGCTCATAACAGAGGGAGAGCAGTCGGAAGGAACTCCGGGCTCTGAGTGGCAGGCATATAAGGTCATCCACAATGCCGACGGAACGACTGAGAAGATCAAGGATCACTATACACACTACAGCGGACATACTCCGAAGCAGTATACTCCGGAAATCGCGGCATCACTCGCTGCTGAATCTGCGGCAGCCACTGCCACAAACGAAAACGGTGAGCCGGTTTCTTCCGAGTCTGAAGGATCACAGTCTTCCGAGAACAGCAACGAAGAGCGCGAGCCGGAGAGGGATTCAGATCCTGATGATGAGCCGGAAACAACTCAGTCTCAGACTCATTCAGAGGCCAATGCCGAGACCAACAGGGATGTACCTGAACTTCCTGATGTGAAGCCGGGAGACAGTGAGTTAAATGACGGTCTCATAGGAGAAGGCCCGGTGGCCGGAAACTGATGTTTCGGCTGGATATGCGAAACGTTTCTGTATCGTGACTGATACTCACATCTTGATATTTGAATTTATAAAAGCCGAAAGCATTACTGGTATAATGCTTTCGGCTTTTTTGCTTTTTCGGAATCCTGTGAGCTTATCCCGAAAGCCATTGCGGGTGACCGATAATAACAACATTTTTGCGGTAAGAGGCGCTTTTTTTCTTATATTTTTAACTAAAAACGACGATGTATAAAGTTGCAGGGTGTCTCGGTCTGGATCCTGTTTCACGTTTGTACATTATACACTGTATAAAAACTTTTTATGTTTTTGACTTTGTGCATTTTCGTTGTATTTTTTTGGGTACGAAAGTCGATTTCTTTGCATTTTATAGCGGAAATGCTATAATTTCATAGAGTATGATATCCTTTTTATAAGGTTCATATTATATATCGCATTCATGTATGATATTCATTTTTTAGGAGGAATTCTTATGGCAAGAAAAATGAAAACCATGGATGGTAATCAGGCTGCTGCACATGCATCTTATGCATTTACAGAAGTAGCCGCCATCTTCCCAATTACCCCTTCATCAGTTATGCCGGAGCATGTTGATGAGTGGGCAACAGAAGGCAGAAAGAACCTTCTCGGTGAGACAGTACAGGTAACCGAGATGCAGTCTGAGGCCGGTGCTGCAGGTGCAGTTCACGGTTCACTTGCTGCAGGTGCTCTTACAACTACCTTCACAGCTTCTCAGGGTCTCTTACTCATGATCCCTGATATCTACAAGGTTGCTGGTGAGCAGCTTCCGGGCGTATTTGATGTTTCTGCTCGTGCACTTGCATCACACGCTCTTTCCATCTTTGGTGATCATTCAGACGTTATGGCATGCCGTCAGACCGGTGCTGCTATGCTCTGCGAGTCTTCAGTTCAGGAAGTTATGGACCTTACCCCTGTAGCACACCTTGCTGCACTTAAGGGTCGCATTCCATTCATCAATTTCTTTGACGGATTCAGAACATCTCACGAGATTCAGAAGATCGAGGAGTGGGATTACGAGGATATCCGTGACATGGTTGATTGGGAGTATGTTGATGAGTTCAGAGCTCGTGCATTAAATCCTAACCACCCAGTTGAGAGAGGTTCAGCTCAGAACCCTGACATCTTCTTCCAGGCACGTGAGGCATCTAACCCTTACTACGATGCACTTCCTGCAATCGTTCAGGAGTACATGGACAAGGTTAATGCTAAGATCGGTACAGACTATAAGCTCTTCAACTATTACGGTGCAGCTGATGCTGAGCACGTAATCGTTGCTATGGGTTCAGTTAACGATACAATCGAAGAGACAATCGACTACCTTGCAGCTCAGGGCGAGAAGGTCGGTGTAGTAAAGGTTAGACTTTACAGACCATTCGCTGCAGATGCACTTGTTGCAGCTATTCCTGAGACAGTTAAGCAGATCACTGTTCTTGACAGAACAAAGGAGCCAGGTTCTATCGGTGAGCCTCTTTACCTTGACGTTGTTGCAGCTCTTCAGGGCACAAAGTTCCAGGGTGTTAAGGTATTCTCAGGACGTTATGGTCTTGGTTCAAAGGATACAACTCCTGCTCAGATCGTTGCAGTTTACAAGAACGCTGATAAGAAGAGATTTACAATCGGTATCAACGATGATGTAACATATCTTTCACTTCCTATCGGACCAGCTCTTACAACTACTCCAGAGGGAACAATCAACTGTAAGTTCTGGGGTCTTGGTGCTGACGGTACTGTAGGTGCTAACAAGAACTCTATCAAGATCATCGGTGACAACACAGACATGTACGCTCAGGCTTACTTCGATTATGATTCAAAGAAGTCCGGCGGTGTTACTATGTCACACCTCAGATTCGGTAAGAAGCCAATCAAGTCAACTTACCTTATCAAGAGAGCTAATTTCGTAGCCTGCCACAACCCTGCATACATGACAAAGTTCAACATGGTACAGGAGCTCGTTGATGGCGGTACATTCCTCCTTAACTGCGTATGGAGCAAGGATGAGATCGCTGAGCACATCCCTGGACAGGTTAAGAAGTACATGTATGATCACAAGATCAACTTCTACATCATCAATGGTGTAAAGATCGGTATCGAGACAGGTATGGGTCCTACTCGTATCAATACTATCCTTCAGTCAGCATTCTTCACACTTGCTGATATCATCCCTGCCGACATGGCAAACAAGCTTATGAAGGATGCAGCTCAGAAGACATACGGCCGTAAGGGTGAGGATGTCGTTAAGAAGAACTGGGCAGCTATTGATGCCGGTGCTAACGCATTCGAGAAGATCGAGATTCCTGCAGACTGGGCTAACGCACAGGATGAGGGACTTGAGTTCAAGGATAAGACAGAAGGTAAGAAGGAAGTTCTTGACTTCGTTAACAACATCCAGAACGCTGTTTCTGCACAGGAAGGTAACGGTCTCCCTGTATCAGCATTCAAGGATTATGTAGATGGTACAACACCTTCAGGTACAGCTGCATACGAGAAGAGAGGTATCGCAGTTAACGTTCCTAACTGGAATCCTGATAACTGTATCCAGTGTAACTTCTGTTCATATGTATGTCCTCACGCAGCTATTCGTCCATTCGCTTACACAGCAGACGAGGCAGCAGCAGCTCCAGCAGGAGATGTATGCAAGGATATGACAGGTATGGCTGGCTACAAGTTCGGTATCAAGGTATCTGTTCTTGACTGTACAGGTTGTGGATCTTGTGCAAACGTATGTCCTGGTATGAAGGGCAACAAGGCTCTCGAGATGAAGCCTATCGCACAGGAGCTCGACAGACAGAAGTACTTCGATTATGCTGAGAAGCTTCCTGAGAAGGAAGAGGTTATTGCCAAGTTCAAGGAGACAACAGTTAAGGGCTCACAGTTCAAGAAGCCTCTTCTTGAGTACTCAGGTGCATGTCCAGGATGTGGTGAGACACCTTATGCTAAGCTCATCACTCAGCTCTTCGGTGACAGAATGTACATCGCAAACGCTACAGGATGTTCATCAATTTGGGGTAACTCTTCACCTTCTACACCTTACACAGTAAATGCTAAGGGTCAGGGTCCTGCATGGGATAACTCACTCTTCGAGGACAACGCTGAGTTCGGTTACGGTATGTTACTTGCTCAGAACGCTATCCGTACAAGACTTAAGAAGGAAGTTGAGCAGCTCGCAGAGAAGGATGCATCTGTTAAGGATGTATGCCAGGAGTGGCTTGATACTTTCTCAGTAGGTGCTACAAACGGTGCAGCTACAGATAAGCTTGTTGCAGCTCTTGCAGACAAGACTGATGATCTTTCAAAGGATCTCGTAAAGAATAAGGACTTCCTGTCAAAGAAGAGCCAGTGGATCTTCGGTGGTGACGGTTGGGCTTACGATATCGGATTCGGCGGACTTGATCATGTACTTGCTTCAGGCAAGGATATCAACGTTATGGTATTCGATACTGAGGTTTACTCAAATACAGGTGGACAGTCATCTAAGTCAACACCTACCGGTGCTGTAGCTCAGTTCGCTGCAGGCGGTAAGGAGACAGGTAAGAAGGATCTCCCAGGTATCGCAATGTCTTACGGCTACGTATACGTTGCACATATCAACATGGGTGGCGATATGGCTCAGACAGTTAAGGCTATTACAGAGGCTGAGGCATACCCAGGTCCATCACTCATCATCGCTTATGCTCCATGTATCAACCATGGTATCAAGAAGGGCATGGCTAAGGCTATGGATGAGGAGAAGCTTGCTCTTACAACAGGTTACTGGAACAACTTCAGATTCAACCCTAACGGCGGAGACAAGAAGTTCACTCTTGACTCTAAGGAGCCAAACTTCGAAGGATATCAGGACTTCCTTAAGGGAGAGGTTCGTTACCTTTCACTCGGTCTCAAGAACCCAGAGAGAGCTAAGGCACTCGATGAGAAGAACCAGGCTGAGTCAGAGGCTAGATATGAGCATCTTAAGAAGCTCAATGATCTTTACAACAACTAATAAAGATTAAAAGCTTTAAAACGGGGAGCCGGCTTATGCCGGCTCCTTTTTGCGTTGGGAATTTTTTGTTGCCTAATGAGGCACGGACATGGTCTTTTTGAAAAAACATCACCAATCTTGCCGTTTCGAACCTATCGTGTTAAGATATATAAGTTAAAGTATGTCTATTTGCCAGGATAGGTGATTATAATGAGAAAAGTAATTGTGGCGGTGGTTGGCCGTCCGAATGTAGGTAAGTCTACATTGTTTAATTTGATCGCAGGAAAGCAGATTTCTATCGTAAAGGACACCCCGGGTGTTACCAGAGACAGAATCTATGCCGATGCAGAGTGGCTTAATTATAAGTTCACATTGGTTGATACCGGCGGAATCGAGCCGGAGAGTAAGGATATCATTCTTTCACAGATGCGTTCACAGGCACAGCTTGCTATCGATACTGCAGATGTTATCCTTTTCGTTACAGATGTAAGAACAGGTCTGGTGGATGCAGATTATGAAGTTGCTGATATGCTTCGTAAGTCAGGTAAGCCTATAGTGCTTTGCGTTAATAAGGTGGACAGTTTCAAGAAGTTCGGTGATGATATTTATGAGTTCTATAATCTGGGACTCGGAGATCCTTTCGGAGTATCATCCACAAACCAGATGGGCGTGGGAGATCTTCTGGATGAAGTGGTTAAGCATTTCCCTACAGATTCTCTGGATGACACTGATGATGATTCCATAAAGGTTGCTCTCATAGGTAAGCCTAATGTTGGAAAGAGCTCGGTTGTCAACAAGCTTCTCGGACAGAACAGAGTTATCGTTTCCGACATTGCCGGAACCACCAGAGACGCCATCGACACAAAGATAGTTCATGATGGCAAGGAATATACATTCATAGATACAGCCGGACTCAGACGTAAGGGCAAGGTTACCGATGATATAGAGAGATATTCGGTTATTCGTACTGTGGCTGCAGTTGACAGAGCAGATATCTGCCTCGTTCTTATCGATGCCACACAGGGCGTTACAGACGGTGATGCCAATATCGCGGGAATAGCCCATGAGTCAGGAAAGGGAGTTATCATCTGTGTAAACAAGTGGGATGCGATTCCGGATAAGACTGACAAGACCATGAACGAGTTCCTCGCAAAGCTCAAGGAGAAATTCGCATATATGCCATATGCAGAATACCTTTTTATTTCTGCTGAGACAGGTCAGAGACTGAACAAGATCTTTGATCTCGTTGATAAGGTAAGAGAGAGCCAGACACTCCGTATCCGTACAGGTGTGCTCAATGATATCATGACCAGAGCTACAGCCATGAAGCAGCCGCCTAGTGATAAGGGTAAGAGACTGAAGCTGTTCTACATGACTCAGACAGCCGTAGAACCGCCAACATTTGTCATATTCGTAAACGATGTTCAGCTTATGCATTTCTCATATACAAGATATATCGAAAATCAGATAAGAGATGCATTTGGATTTATGGGAACACCGCTTAAATTCCTTATTCGTGAAAGAAAAGGTGGTGAAGAGGAATAATGGATATTCAGCATATTATCATAGCTCTTTTGGTGGGATATGTTTTCGGCATGATCCCAAACGGCTACCTTTACGGGAAGGCTCAGGGTGTGGATATTTATAAGGTGGGCTCCGGTAATCCCGGAAGCACCAATATATCACGTACGCTTGGAAAAAGAGCGGGAGCAACTGTGCTCCTTCTTGATATGGCAAAAACCATAGTTCCGATTCTGATCCTCAGTATGATTTGGAAACCTGCAACGGTAGATGAAACTACTCTTATCATCTTGTGGGGAGGCACAGGTGCTGTGCTTGGACATGACTTTCCTGTATTACCCAAGCTTAAGGGTGGTAAGGGAATCGCCTGTTCAGGGGCACTGGTCATAGCTTTTGAGTGGAAACTGGCGCTGATACTTGTATTGGTGTTCGTCGTTGTTGTAAAAACCACAGGCTATGTCAGCGTTGGTTCTATAACAGCGGCTGTGATGCTTTTTGTTTTCACGGTGCTTTTTGGATATTTCGGGATGCTTCCGATGTCTATGGGAATTTATCCTATGGTATGTGCACTGATATTCTTTCTTTCTGTACTTGCCATATGGCAGCATCGCAGCAATATTGATCGCTTGAGAAAAGGAACAGAGAGTAAGTTCCATTTCAAGAAATAAAAAACGATGGACAGCACGCTGAAGATGAGCGTGCTGTTTGTGAATTTAGTTAATGTTTTATAGGAGAGTTTATGAAGACAGCGGTTGTAGGAGCAGGAACCTGGGGTACGGCGCTTGCCGTTCTTTTGGCTCACAACGGACATGAGGTTACACTTTGGACCAGATCCGAAAGCAGTGCCGTAGAGATGTCAAAGACCAGAAGGCAGAAAAACCTTCCTGAAGCTGTTATCCAGGATGACATGATCATTACCTCGGATATGCATGAAGCGTTAATGGACAAGGATATGATAGTTCTTGCAGTTCCGTCCATATATGTGCGTGAAACTGCAAAACGTATGTCGGAGTTCGTTCGCCATGGGCAGGTGATAGTTTCTGTATCAAAGGGTATCGAAGGTGATTCTCTGAAGACAATGTCTGAGATCATAGAGGATGAGATCCCTCAGGCGGATGTGGCGGTTCTTTCGGGCCCGAGCCATGCAGAGGAGGTTTCCAGATTCATCCCTACCACCATAGTTACAGGAGCCCGTTCTGAAAAGACCGCAAGATTCATTCAGGACACTTTCATGAGCGATTGTTTCAGGGTTTACATAAATCCGGATATCAAGGGCATAGAGATAGGCGGTGCTTTGAAGAACGTTGTAGCCCTTGCTGCGGGTATGGCAGACGGTCTCGGATACGGAGACAACAGTAAGGCAGCCCTCATTACAAGAGGTATCGCGGAAATCACTAGACTCGGGGTGAAGATGGGCTGTGATATCGAGACCTTCCAGGGGTTGAGCGGCATAGGTGATCTGATAGTTACCTGTGCTTCCATGCATTCCAGAAACAGAAGAGCCGGTATACTTATAGGAAAGGGAAAATCCTATCAGGAGGCTATGACTGAGGTCGGTCAGGTTGTGGAAGGTGTTTATGCGGCAAAGGCTGCCAAGCAGCTGGCTGATAAGTATTCAGTAACCATGCCTATAGTTGAAGAGATAAACGAGATCCTTTTCGGAGATAAATCTCCTGAGGAAGCCGTAAAGGATCTGATGATGAGAGACAGAAGGCTCGAGAATTCGGGAATGAAATTTGATAAATGATCTGCTTTTATAATAAGCAATGAAGTTGTAGTAAAGGGTCTGGTATATGAGATCAATGAGCGACAGTTTCATTGAACAAGAATAGTGCAGCTGTTGGAGAGAACATTCTCCGGCAGCTGCTTTTTTTGCTTATGAAAATTCTTAAAAACGCGCTGTAATCTTGATTTTGCTTATAATGAATATAACTATAGGTTATTAAAATAAAAAATAATGTTAATTTGCGTTATAAAAGCGATTGACTTTAAATTACCTGTTTTTTATAATCGACTCAAGAGCTTAAGTGTGGGATGTGGCTTAAAAAACCTAGGAAATAAGCCGATTTTACGCTTTCCAAATATGTGGTTGGGATGTTTTCGGGTCCCGTTTTATAGTCACAGGAGGAGAATAGTATGAAAAAAATATTAAGCGTATTACTTGCCGGAACCATGGCAGCAACACTTGCAGCATGTGGTTCTTCATCAACAGGTTCAACATCAACAGGTTCAACATCAGC
The DNA here is from genome assembly GCF_002007235.1 of Oribacterium sp. C9. Lineage (GTDB taxonomy): Bacteria > Bacillota > Clostridia > Lachnospirales > Lachnospiraceae > Oribacterium. The sequence goes on along the minus strand of NZ_MUHW01000013.1, from coordinate 63,525 downwards.
AGCTACAACTGCGGCAGCAGGAGAGACATCTGCTGACAGCGGTTCTGCTTCTTCAGATCTTACATGGAAGATCGGTTCTCAGGGCCCTCTTACAGGCGGCGCTGCATTATACGGCGAGGCAGTTGTTAACGGTGCCAAGGTTGCTGTCGATGAGATCAATGAGGCAGGCGGAATCAACGGATACAAGATCGAGTTCAAGACTGCAGATGATGAGCATGATCAGGAGAAGGCTGTCAATGCTTACAACTCACTCAAGGACTGGGGCATGCAGGTGCTTGTAGGACCTACAACATCTTCACCTACCATGGCAGTTGCTTCCGAGGCAGTGAATGACAACATGTTCATGATCACACCTTCAGGTTCTGCAGTTGACTGTACAGCTACTGCCAATGCTTACAGAGTATGCTTCTCAGATCCTGCACAGGGAACAAAGTCAGCTCAGTATATCGGACAGCACAAGCTCGCTACAAAGGTTGCGGTGCTTTACGATTCATCAGATGTTTACTCAAGCGGTATCTATGAGGCATTTGCAAAAGAGGCGGCAAATCAGGGAATCGAGATCGTAGATACAGAGCAGTTCACTGCTGATTCAAAGACCGACTTCTCAACACAGCTTCAGAAGATGCAGGCAGCAGGAGCAGAGCTCGCATTCCTTCCTTTCTACTACACAGAGGCAGCTCTCGTTCTTACTCAGGCTAACACCATGGGATTCAAGCCTATATTCTTCGGAGTAGATGGTATGGACGGAATCCTTGGACTTGATAATTTTGATACATCACTTGCAGAAGGACTTATGCTTCTTACACCGTTTGCAGCAGATGCAACAGATGATGCAACTGTAAACTTCGTTACAAGATATAAGGATGCTTTCGGAAGCACACCTATCCAGTTTGCAGCAGACGCTTATGATGCAGTATATATCGTGAAGAAGGCTGCAGAGGCAGCAAATCTCACACCTGACAAGTCTGTTGATGAGATCGGAACAGCTCTTGAAGAGCAGCTCAAGAGCCTTTCATACGACGGTATCACAGGTGCCGGTATGACATGGAACGAGGGCGGTGACGTTGATAAGGAGCCAAAGGCTGTAGTTATTAAGGATGGCGCATACGTATCCGCAGAATGATCGCAGACTTGAGGGAAGATTTCCCGGTTATTCATTAGCATAGGTTTTAAGCATAAAGGGTTGCTTTCCGGAGCGGCCCTTTTAGTGCATAAGTATACCGATTCCTTGTGCGGCTTTGATGCATGAGGAATTCTTTAATGACTAGGATGGTTTTCTTTATATAATTACAGGTTTTAGTCGGAATTTTTATTATAAGCAGGAAACGAAGAGGTAGCAAAGATGATGAGTTTTATTTCATATCTGCTCAATGGATTGAGTCTTGGATCGGTATATGCGATCATAGCTCTTGGGTATACCATGGTTTACGGTATCGCCAAGATGCTGAATTTTGCACATGGTGACATCCTTATGGTGGGAGGCTATGCGGCTTTTATTGCCCTTAACAGCCTGGGTCTTCCCGTCCCTGTCGCAGTGCTGGTCAGCATGGTCGTGTGTACTTTACTTGGAATCTCCATTGAGAAAATTGCATATAAGCCTCTTCGTAAGGCGAATTCGCTGTCTGTTCTCATTACGGCGATAGGTGTTTCCTATCTGCTTCAGAATCTGGCACAGCTTATATTCACGGCAAATCCGAAGAGCTTCACCTCATTTGTAGGCATTGAGCCTATAAAGCTTGCCGGAGGACAGCTCACAGTTTCAGGCGAGACTGTTGTCACCATCGTTACATGCGTGATCATAGTTGTGTGTCTGGTTACTTTTATCAATAAGACAAAGGCAGGACAGGCTATGCTGGCTGTTTCCGAGGATAAGGGTGCTGCAACTCTTATGGGCGTTGATGTAAACGGAACGATCTCTCTTACCTTCGCCATCGGCTCGGCTCTCGCAGCCATCGGTGGTATCCTTCTTTGTTCGGCGTATCCTACATTGACACCTACCACAGGAGCTATGCCCGGTATCAAGGCCTTCGTTGCAGCGGTTCTTGGTGGAATCGGTTCTATTCCGGGAGCCTTCATCGGAGGCATCATCCTCGGAGTGCTTGAGAACCTTGCGAAAGCTTATATTTCATCCAAGCTTTCAGATGCCATCGTATTCTCTGTGCTCATCATCGTGCTTTTGGTCAAGCCTACAGGAATACTCGGAAAGAAGATTATGGAGAAAGTGTGACATCAGATGGATAAAGTTATTGCTGAAAAGAAGAAGATCACCCGTAGTAATCTGATCACTTTCGCTATGGTGATCATTGCCTACGTAATTGTTGAGATAATGATAAATACGGGAAACGTAAGCTCCCTTTTCAAGGGACTTCTGGTTCCTCTCTGTATCTATTCCATACTTGCGGTGAGTCTTAACCTCGTGGTAGGTATCTCGGGAGAGCTTTCTCTCGGACATGCGGGATTTATGTGTATAGGAGCCTTTGCAAGCTCCACATGGTCAATGATCATGAAGTCAACATCCATGCCTGAGGGACTCAGATTTTTCATCGCCATAGTTATAGGCGCGGTGACAGCTGCTTTTTTCGGATTCCTCATAGGTATCCCGGTTCTGAGACTGAAGGGCGATTACCTCGCCATCGTAACCCTTGCCTTTGGTGAGATCATCAAGAACCTCGTCAATGCTTTGTACTTCGGTATCGATGCAAACGGTCTTCATTTTTCACTGGAAGACAGTATGCACTTAAATATGGACGGCGGCACCATCATCATAAAGGGTGCACAGGGAATCACCGGAACACCTAAGAACTCGAACTTCACCATCGGTGTGATCCTTCTTCTTATCGTGCTCTTCATAGTGCTGAACCTTATCAATTCAAGGACAGGACGTGCTGTTATGGCTATAAGAGACAACAGGATCGCCGCAGAGTCAGTAGGTCTCAATGCCACAAAATTCAAGCTTCTGGCTTTTACCATTTCTGCTGCAATAGCGGGAGTCGGCGGTGTTCTTTATGCTCATAACCTGAGCTCACTTCAGGCGCTTCCGAAGAATTTCGGATACAACCAGTCCATCATGATCCTTGTATTCGTTGTTATGGGCGGTATCGGAAATATCAGAGGTTCCGTTGTGGCGGCAGTGGTACTCACTGTACTTCCTGAGCTTTTGAGAGGTCTCAGCGATTACCGTATGCTGATCTATGCGGTCGTTCTCATACTTATGATGCTCTGTACATCAGCACCATCATGGATACAGTACCGTGAGAGGATCATGATGAGTTTCGGAAAGAACAAAAAAGTAAACGGAAAGGAGAGTAATTGATATGGCTGCGATGCTCAAGGTTGACAGTCTCGGTATCTCCTTTGGTGGATTAAAGGCAGTAGACAACTTCAATGTCGAGATTGAAAAGAATGAATTATACGGTCTCATAGGACCTAACGGTGCGGGAAAGACCACGGTTTTTAATCTGCTGACAGGCGTTTATCAGCCTACCAGCGGACAGATAGTTCTCGGAGATGACAATATCACAGGTCTAGACTGTGAGGCCATAAGCAAGAAGGGTATCGCGAGAACCTTCCAGAACATCAGGCTGTTTTCCCAGCTTTCCGTTCTCGATAATGTCAAGGTGGGACTTCATAACAGACACGAGTATTCAACATTGGACGGAATCTTCAGAACACCTAAGTTCCGTAAGATAGAGAGGGAGATGGATGAGAAGGCTCTTAGTCTTCTCAAGGTCTTTGATCTTGACGGATTCTGTAATTATAAGGCATCCAACCTTCCTTACGGACAGCAGAGAAAGCTGGAGATCGCAAGAGCTCTTGCCACAGACCCGAAGCTTCTCCTTTTGGATGAGCCGGCAGCGGGCATGAACCCCAATGAAACAGAAGAGCTTATGAATACCATAAGACTCGTTCGTGATAAGTTCGATATGACCATACTCCTTATCGAGCATGATATGAAGCTTGTTTCAGGTATCTGCGACAGACTTACTGTCCTTAACTTCGGCCAGGTCTTAAAGCAGGGACAGACTCAGGACGTTCTGCATGATCCTGAAGTAGTAAAGGCATATCTTGGTGATTAAGGGGGAAATGAAATGAGTATCATGTTGGATGTTAAGGATCTTAACGTATATTATGGTGTGATCCATGCGCTCAAGGGCGTTTCCTTCCATGTCAACAAGGGAGAGATAGTTACGCTGATCGGTGCAAACGGCGCCGGAAAGACAACTACGCTTCAGACCATAACAGGACTTATTCCTGCACAATCAGGAAGCGTAATGTATAACGGCAGGGAGATCATCCATACTCCGGGACATCAGCTGGTGGCAAACGGACTTGCTCACGTTCCTGAGGGAAGAAGAGTTTTCGCAACATTGTCCGTATACCAGAATCTGATGCTTGGTGCCTATACCCGTAAGGACAAGGATGGCATCGAGGCTACACTTAAGACTGTTTACGAGCATTTCCCGAGACTTCTGGAACGTAAGAATCAGATGGCAGGAACACTTTCCGGCGGTGAGCAGCAGATGCTCGCCATGGGAAGAGCTCTCATGAGCAATCCTGAAATGGTGGTTCTGGACGAGCCTTCCATGGGACTTTCGCCTATCTATGTAAATGAGATCTTCAACATCATTGAGAAGATCCATGATTCCGGCGTTACTGTGCTTCTGGTAGAACAGAATGCCAACAAGGCGCTGTCCATAGCTGACCGCGCATATGTTCTGGAGACCGGAAATATCACCATAGAGGGAGCGGCTCAGGATCTTGCCAACGATCCGAAGGTAAAGGCGGCATATCTTTCCGAATGATGCAAATGTTTTGTTTGCTTTTCAGCTTTCTTAGTGACTGATGTGCTGAAGGAGAGGCCGGAAAAAACGGCTGCGCAAAATATTTTCAAAAAGAATTAAAATTAGAAAAAACATTCTAAAATTAAAACCCGAAAAGTGGAATTCAAAAAACTCTGTTGATATAATTATTATATCAGCAGAGTTTTTTAATACCCGGAGGTGAACAACATGAAGCTATATTTTATCGGAGCAGATCATGAAGTAACCGGTTCATTACATTATCTTCATGCGGCAGGACTAAAGATACTTATAGATTGCGGTATGCAGCAGGGGGTTAAGCATTATGAAACTGCAGCGCTGCCTATCAAGTATTCTGACGTGGATTACATACTTTTGACCCACGCGCACATCGATCACTCGGGAATGATTCCCTATGCATACAAGAACGGATTTCATGGAACGGTAATCACCACCAAGGCTACAGAGGATCTCGCCAACATCATGCTGAGAGATTCTGCTCACATCCAGATGCAGGAGGTTGAGTATAAGAACAGAAAGGGGCGGAGAGCCGGATTTGAGGATGAGGTTCCTATCTATGATCTCAATGATGTAAATGGAGTTCTGGATCATTTTCAGGGCGTTGACTATAACAAGGTGGTTGAGCTGAGTGACGCTGTGAAGGTTCGCTTTACGGATGCGGGGCATCTTTTGGGTTCGGCATCCATAGAGGTGATGATCAGAGAGAACGGGGTTTCAAAGAAGATAGTTTTTTCTGGAGATCTGGGAAATTCGGACAAACCGCTCATAAGAGATCCGCAGTATATAAGAGATGCGGATTATGTGGTCATGGAATCTACCTATGGCGACAGATTTCATGATAAAAATGTTGACCATGTGGCAGATCTTGTCAATATCACTCAGAGGACTCTGGACAGAGGTGGTAATGTAGTTATCCCTGCCTTTGCTGTGGGCAGGACTCAGGAGCTTCTTTACCTTTACAGGCAGATAAAGTGCAACAAGCTGATAAAGGGTCACGGAGATTTTCCGGTTTATGTGGACAGTCCTTTGGCGGTGGAGGCTACTCATGTTTTCACCAGAAATCTGGCGGATTGCTATGATGATGAGACGAGGGAGCTGGTACTGAGCGGAATCAACCCCATAGCCTTTAAGGGACTTAATCTTTCCATTACATCGGAAGAATCAAAGATGATCAATTTCGACGAGACCCCCAAGGTCATCATTTCCGCTTCCGGAATGTGTGATGCGGGCCGTATACGTCACCATATAAAGTACAATCTGTGGAAGCCGGCCTCAACTATAGTGTTTGCGGGCTATCAGGCTGAAGGTACTCTCGGAAGGATACTTCTGGACGGCGCGGATTATGTAAAGATGTTCGGTGATGAGATCGCTGTAAGGGCGGAGATAGCCCGTATGCCGGCCATGTCCTCCCACGCGGATCAGGATAGCCTTCTCAAGTGGATATCCGCATATGACCTTAACAGACCGGACAGAGTATTCCTGGTGCATGGTGATGATGGCGCGATGAAGGCATTGTCAGAAATTATACATGAAAAGCTGGGATATACGGTGGATTGCCCGTATTCGGGTTCCGTTTTCAATCTTGCCACCAATCAATGGGAGATCGTCGGAGCTCCTGTGGAGGTAGTGAAGGCGGTGGAGTATTCATCAAGCGGCATACCGGGAAGAAGAAAGTCTTCGGATGCAGCCTTCGACAGACTTATGTCTGCATACAACAAGCTCCTCGTGGCTATCAAGGCAAATTACGGAGGCACCAACAAGGATCTCGCGAAGTTTACGGATCAGATCCTGAACCTCTACGACAAGTGGATAAGGTGACAGCTGTGTCATATGATAATGTTTCGGCTCCTGCGCTATGCGCAGGGGCTTTTAAAATTCATGTAAATGTAATAATATGATATCCGTGAAATTCGATATCCGAACTCGTTTTTCGCGTCACAGACGGAAGGGTTTATATATGTTTAACAGAATATCAAAAAGGACCCTTTGGGGGATAATGGTACTTTGTCTTGTATGTACCATCATCACACTGGGGATAAAAATAGTGCTTAAGAACAAGCTTGCCTCCTATGAGGCCGGGGCGGCTTCGACTGTTGTACAGGCAGAGACCGAAGAGCAGTTCATAGTTGCAACGGTCGAGGCAGAGACTGAAGAAAGTGATGAGGATCTCATCAGGAAATATGATATTCATTTTGGAGAGATAGATGAGCTCTACAGACGTATGGCAGGAAGAGGTCAGGATGTGGGGACGAAGGATGGCTACAGAAAGATCTCCGAGCTATGGGATAGAGAGCTCAAGGCACTTTCGGATGATATAGCATCCGGGATGAATGAAGCAGAGAAGAAAGAGTTCTTTGATGCGGAGAATACTTTTCTTGTTTCCAGAAATCATGAGTGCATGAAGGCAGTGGGACAGAATAAGGTCAGTTTTATGGAAGAGATAGACTATCTGGACAGGCACATAAGGCTCACGAGAGAGCATTGTAATGACCTTGTTAAAGATTATGCATCCTATCTTGCAAGTTAAAAATCACTGTGGTATATTTTACAAGTTAATGTCTATTATGCCATAAATGGCTTAATTACTTAGAAAACACGAGGAGATTATAATAATGCAGTACAGAGGCGTAAATGAATTACGTGAACTGTTCCTTAGCTTCTTTGAGGAGAAGGGATGCTTACGCTTAAACAGTTTCTCACTGGTTCCGCATAATGACAATTCATTGCTCATTATCAATTCAGGTATGGCACCGATGAAGCCATGGTTCACCGGTCAGGAGATTCCGCCGAGACGCAGAGTCACAACATGCCAGAAGTGTATCCGTACAGGAGATCTGGAGAACGTAGGAAAGACAGCTCGCCACGGTACATATTTTGAGATGCTCGGAAACTTCTCATTCGGCGACTACTTTAAGAAAGAAGCTATTCCATGGGCATGGGAGTTCCTCACAGAGAGAGTCGGACTCGATCCGGAGAGACTTTATCCGTCAGTTTATGTTGATGACGAAGAGGCATACAACATCTGGCTTAACGATATGCATATTCCTGCTGAGCGTATTTATAAGTTCGGCAAGGAGGACAACTTCTGGGAGCATGGTTCAGGTCCTTGCGGTCCATGTTCAGAGATCTATTATGATCGTGGAGAGAAGTACGGAAACGGCCCTGAGGATGTAATGGGTGGTGAAGGCGATCGTTTCATGGAGGTATGGAACATCGTATTTACCCAGTTCAACAACGACGGCGAGAATCATTATACCGATCTTGACCAGAAGAACATCGATACAGGTATGGGTCTCGAGAGACTTGCGGTTGCTGTTCAGGATGTTGCATCCATTTTCGATGTAGATACACTGAAGAGCCTGAGAGACCTCATCTGTGAGATCTCAGGCGGAATCGAGTATGACAAGCCTGAGACACACGAGTCTGATATTTCAGTCCGTATCATCACAGATCACTCACGTTCAATGACATTTATGATCTCTGACGGTATCATGCCTTCAAATAACGGACGCGGCTATGTACTCCGTCGTATCATTCGTCGTGCAGTACGTCATGGAAGAAAGCTCGGTATCAAGGGCTCATTCCTTCCTACACTTGTAGAGAGAGTTATCGAGACATCAAAGGACGGTTATCCGGAGCTTGATGAGAAGAGAGATTTCATTCTCAGCGTAGTTAAGGCTGAGGAAGAGAAGTTTGAAAAGACTTATGAGCAGGGTATGGAGATCCTCGAGGAGATGGAGGCAGAGCTTGCCAAGTCAGGCAAGAAGGTGCTTTCAGGTGAGGATGCGTTCAAGCTTTATGATACATATGGCTTCCCTGTAGACAATACAAAGGAAATTCTCGAAGAGAAGGGCTTCACTGTTGACGAAGAGGGCTTCAAGGCAGCCATGGAGCAGCAGAAGAAGCAGGGTCGTAAGGACAGACTCGAGTCAGGAAAGATGGCAGAATACAGTGGTCACGCGGCAACTGTATATGACGAGCTTGATCCTGAGCTTAGCTGTTCATTCGACGGATATGATAAGCTCGAGAAGGACAGCAAGGTCATTTCCATGATCGCTCTCGGAGACGAGGAAGCTGTAGTAGAGGCACTTTCTGATGGTGAGGAAGGCGCTATCATCACAGAGGAGACACCTTTCTACGGAACAATGGGCGGACAGGTAGGTGATACCGGTCTCATCGTTCTCGGTTCTGAGGATAAGGATGCTTCAGCACTCGGTAAGGGAGCTGCAGTTTTCGAGGTTAAGAAGACAGAGCACGTTGGCGGAAACAAGATCGCTCACATCGGTGTTATGAAGAGCGGTATGATCAAGCTTAACGACGTGGTTACTCTTAAGGTTTCGGCGGAGAACCGTATGGATACCTGCAGAAACCACTCAGCTACACACCTTCTTCAGAAGGCACTTCGTGAAGTTCTGGGAACTCACGTAGAGCAGGCAGGTTCATTCCAGGATGCAGGCAGAACCAGATTTGACTTCTCACACTTCCAGGCTATGACAAAGGAAGAGCTTCAGAAGGTTGAGGATATAGTTAATGCTAAGATCCGTGAGGGTCTCAGTGTAAGAACAGAAGTCATGACTCTTGAAGAGGCAAAGAAGACAGGCGCTATGGCACTTTTCGGTGAGAAGTACGGCGCTGAGGTAAGAGTTGTACGTATGGGAGATTTCTCAACTGAGCTTTGCGGTGGTACTCATGTAAAGAATACACTTGAGATCGGTCAGTTCAAGATCGTAAGTGAGGCAGGAGTAGCAGCAGGCGTAAGACGTATAGAGGCACTTACAGGTGAGAATGTTCGCAAGTACTATGAGAACCTTGAAAAGGAAATCAACATGGCCTGTGAGCTTGTAAAGGCAACACCGGCAACACTTGCAGAGCATATCAAGTCGCTTCAGAAGGAGTTAAAGGAGCTTAAGAGCGAGAATGAGGCTCTTAAGAGTAAGGAAGCAAAGAACGCTCTCGGTAATGTTATGGATAATGTTACAGAGGTAAATGGTGTCAAGTTCCTTGCGGCACATGTTTCCGGCGTAGATATGAATGAGCTTCGTAATCTCGGAGATGATCTCAAGGTTAAGCTTGGTGAAGGCGTTGTCCTTCTTATCTCTGATAAGGATGGCAAGGTTTCCATGGTTGCCATGGCAACTGATGCAGCTGTAAAGGCGGGCGCTCATGCAGGTAACCTTATCAAGCTCGTTGCACCTATCCTTGGCGGTGGCGGCGGCGGACGTCCTAACATGGCTCAGGCAGGTGGTAAGGATGCATCCAAGATCGGTGAGGCTATCGCAAAGGCCGGTGAAGTGATCAGGGAGCAGATCAAGTAAGAAATTTAAATTTACTGCGTTCGTTTTGGCGGGCGCAGCAAAGATACTTATTTTAAAAACCGCTTGACGCACGCGAATTGTGTGTTATAATAAATCAGAGTTTGTACCCGAAGGGAGGTTTGGGTTTCAGCATGTCAAATGTTATCGTAAAAGAGAACGAGTCTCTGGACAGCGCATTACGTAGATTTAAGAGAAACTGCGCTAAGGCCGGCATTCAGCAGGAGATTCGCAAGAGAGAACATTACGAGAAGCCATCTGTAAGACGTAAGAAGAAGTCTGAAGCAGCTAGAAAGCGTAAGTTCAACTAATCGTAAATAGATGATTAATGTAGCCCTGATTCAGAAATGATTCAGGGCTTTCTTCGTTATAAAGAATCAAGACCGATGGAGGAGATATTTCTTGGCAACAGTAGAAGCAATCATGGACATTCCCATGGAGCATGAGCAGAACGTGCTCGGCCAGTTAGACAGCAATATAAAAAAGATAGAAAGATCGTTCAATGTAACGATCATCGATCGTAACGGCGTCCTCAAGATCATAGGAGAGGAATCTGATGCCGAGAAGGCTAAGGAAGTAATAAAGAAGCTCCTTCAGCTCAGCCAGCGTGGCAATACCATAACTGAGCAGAACGTGGATTATGCCATTTCTCTCAGCTTTTCCGAAAAGATCAGAGGGAATGACATTATCGAGATCGATAAGGATATACTGGCAAGAACTTCCCTCGGTAAGCCGGTAAAGCCGAAAACACTTGGTCAGAAGGAGTATGTTGATGCCATCAGGAACAACATGATAACCTTCGGAATCGGACCAGCGGGAACCGGAAAGACCTATCTCGGCATGGCCATGGCCATAACAGCCTTCCGTCAGCAGGAGGTTCAGCGTATCATCCTTACAAGACCGGCCATAGAGGCAGGAGAAAAACTCGGATTTCTGCCTGGAGATCTCCAGTCAAAGGTAGATCCTTATATGAGACCTGTATATGATGCTCTTTATTCCATAATGGGTGCAGAGCAGTATCAGTCCAATTCAGAAAAGGGACTTATAGAGGTAGCACCTCTTGCCTACATGAGAGGAAGAACTCTGGACAATTCCTACATAATCCTTGATGAGGCTCAGAATACCACACCCGCACAGATGAAGATGTTCCTTACCCGTATAGGCTTTGGCTCAAAGGTCATCATCACCGGAGACCTCACCCAGAAGGATCTCGAGGAAGGCAAGAAATCAGGTCTTGAGGATGCCATGAGGGTCCTTAAGAATGTTGAGGGAATTGAATTTGTTCAGCTCACAAGTGCTGACGTAGTGAGACATCCTCTGGTTCAGCGCATCGTCAATGCCTATGAAAGAGACGAGGAGAAGCGTGCAAAGAGAGCCAGACAGCACTGATTTTTGAAAGGTTATACAAGCAATGACTGTTAATATAGATTTTGAAGTAGAAAAGCGTCTTGACCTTCAGTTTGAAGATATCATAAGAGAGATCATCGAGGCTTCCATAGACTATGAGAAGTGTCCGTATGAGTGCGAGATCAGCGTGGTCATAACAGATAATGACGGCATTCATGAATTGAACAGAGAAGCCAGAGGAATAGATTCTCCTACGGATGTCCTTTCATTTCCTATGGTGGACTGGGAAGAGCCTGCGGATTATGATGGGATAGACGAGAGTAATTCCGATATCTTTAATCCCGATTCCGGCGAGCTTCTCCTCGGAGACATCGTACTCAATCAGGATCGTATAGAGTCTCAGGCAAAGGAGTACGGACATCCGGAAAGAAGAGAGCTGGCATTTCTTGTGGCACACAGCATGCTCCATCTTTTGGGCTATGACCATATGGAGGATGAGGAGCGTATAGAAATGGAGCGACGCCAAAAGGAAATTTTGGAGGGAAAGGGCTATTTTAGATGAGTGATCAGAGAAGAGTAAGACCTGCTTTGGAGACCCCATCAAACCGGCCTTCAAGATCACGAAATATAAAGGTTCAGAGAACTTTTAGCGAAGATGCGGAGAGGGACAGAAAGAACAATTTTATCGTTCAGGGTTCCCTTCTTGCAGTGGCAAGTATAGTAGTCAGGATCATCGGTATGGTATACCGTGTTCCCCTCACAGCCATAATAGGAGACGAGGGTAACGGTTACTACACCAGTGCCTACAGCATTTATACATTATTACTCATACTGTCGAGCTTTTCTATGCCTACAGCGGTATCAAGGATCGTTTCGGCGAACCTCGTGAACGGGCATTACAGGAACACCCACAGAGTTTTAAAGGCGGCATGCTTTTATGCAACTGTTGTGGGCTTTCTGATGTTCTGTGCGCTCTGGTTCGGTTCGGATTTCATTTCGGAATCATTCCTGAAAAAGCCTTACTGCAGATACGCCCTGAGAGCTCTGGCGCCGACAGTCTGGATCATGGCATATCTCGGGATCCTCAGGGGATATTTTCAGGGCAGCGGAAACATGGTGCCCACAGCGGTATCCCAGATCCTCGAGCAGATACTGAACGCCATAGTTTCCATTCTGGCTGCAACCATCCTCTTCAAGATGGGTGAGGTTTCCAATCTGGTTTATCAGAGCGAGAGCTACACCACAGCCTTTGGAGCCGCAGGAGGAGCCATAGGTACCGGAGCAGGTGCCCTGACGGCGCTTCTATTTTTCCTTATCCTTTACGCTTCCCAGAGGCGTGATATGAAGAGAAGGATGAAACGAGATGACGGAGTGGTGGAGAGCTACGGCAGGATAGGACTCCTTCTTGCCGGAACCATGCTTCCTATCCTCATTTCATCGACGGTCTACAATATCTCTTCGGTCATAGATGATGCCATATTCGGAAACATTATGACCTATCTGGGACATGCCGAAAAGATCGTTTCCCAGTGGGGAGTTTTCGGAGAGTATCATATACTTTTCAACATTCCGGTGGCTCTTGCCAATGCTCTGTCATCGTCACTGATCCCGAGTCTTACGAGAGCCGTTGCTGCCCATGACAGAAAGAACACTGTACAGAGGGTGAAATACAGTATCAGATTCACCATGCTGGTTGCGATTCCGTCTGCCATCGGACTTTGTGCATTGGCAGACCCTATCAGCCGTATGCTTTTCCCGGGAAAGAATGTAGAGCTTCTTATCATGCTTACAAGGATAGGAGCCATTGCGGTGGTATTTTATTCATTGTCCACCATCACCAATGCCATACTTCAGGGACTGGGACATCTCAGTATCCCGCTGAAGCATGCACTGGTTTCGCTCATATTCCATATCATATGTCTTGTGGGACTGATGTTCACGGGCATGGGAATCTATGCGGTAGTGCTCTCAAATATACTTTTTGCATTTTTGATGTGTGTTCTGAATAATCATGCCATAAAGAGGCGTGTGAGACTTCGTCACGGAATCAGAGAGACATATGTACTTCCTATAATTGCCGGTGTTGTCATGGGACTTGCAGCCTTCGGAACATCCATAGCTGTTCGTATGGTACTGCCGGAAGCAGAGAGATACACCAGAGTCGGATCTGCCATCATGGTGGCACCTTCGGTACTGATAGCTGTGCTGGTATATTTCGGACTGCTTATAAAGATGCATGCGTTTACAGAGGAAGACCTCGACAACATGCCGATGGGCGGAAGATTGAAGAGATTTATATAGAAAATCTATATTGTTTTACAGCAAAGACCAGTCTTCGAAAAGGCTGGTCTTTGCTGTAAAATGTAGTTATATGTCACTATATGACCCACGGACACGAATAAGGATTCGTTTTGTGAGGCAAAATGGCGAGAGTTTTGAGATATGAGAAATAACGATAAGAGTAGTAATAAAAGAAACAGCAAAATTGACAATAAGAACAGTAATAGAAACATAAATAAGAGCGACTATATAAGAAATAGTAAAGGCAATATTAAATCCAACGATATAAGTAAGAACAGAAGTGAAAGCAGAGTTGATAACAAACGCGATAAGATCTCTGAGTATGCCGGCAGTAAAAGTCAGACTGCAGTTAAAGGGATCGTTGATGTGGCGGTAATAGGCGGCGGTGCAGCCGGAATGATGGCTGCCATAGAAGCGGCACGTACAGGTGCAAGGGTCCTTCTTATAGAGAGGAATCCTGACCCCGGTAAGAAGCTCGCCACCACAGGAAACGGAAGATGTAATTTCACGAATCTCGATATGGGAGACCTTGCGGGGGGAAAGTACAGGGGTGAGAACCCGGAGTTTGCGAAGCCGGCCCTTGAGGGATTTCCGCCTGAAAAGACTATAGAGTGGTTCAGAGAAATAGGCATTGAGCCAAAATACAGAGGAACCTATGTATATCCGAATTCCGATCAGGCTGCATCTGTCGTCACAGCTCTTTTTGACGAATTGGAGAATTCCGGGGCAGAAGTGATTTTTGATACCCTTATCAGAAAGGTAAGGTTGGATGAGGGAGAGTCGGAAAAACTGTCCGGAAAAAGACCGTATTTTCAGGGAACTGATCCGGAAGAATCAGGAACTGCATGTAGTTTCATGTTGGATATAGAGGGAAGCGATACGGTTATAAGAGCAAAAAAGCTGATCATCTCCACAGGATCAAGAGCTGTACCGAAGACCGGTTCCACAGGAGACGGATATGTATGGGCAAAGTCTCTCGGACACACTCTGGTTCCGCAGGTACCGGCGCTTACAGGTATAAAGTGTAAGGGTGACCGCTATAAGAACATGGCGGGAGTAAGAACAGATGCGAAGCTAACGGTGAAGATAGACGGAGAAATGGTCACTGAGGAGGAAGGAGAGCTTCAGCTTACGGACTACGGCATTTCCGGAATTCCCGTTTTTCAGATTTCGAGATATGCGGCCTATGGGCTCAGGGATGGAAAGGAAGTTTCGGTTTATATAAATTTCTTTCCGAATATTTCTGATAAAAATGAAGATATATATGCGTTTTTTAAGAATCGCGCGGAGAGACTTCAGCATAAAGAGATGGGAAGCTTCTTTACGGGACTTCTCAACGAAAAGCTCGGCAATGTGCTTCTGGAGCTCGCCAACATAGATAAAACACTGCCTGTTTCGGCTGTTTCTGAAAAGCAGTTGAAGGCACTTGGTTCTGTTAGCTGCAGTTTCAAGGCAGAGTGCGAGGAAGTGAATCCGTTTCAGAATGCCCAGTGTGCAGCAGGCGGCATAAATACCGCGGAGGTGAATCAGTATACCATGGAGTCAAAGCTTGTTAAGGGACTTTACTTCGCGGGAGAGATACTGGACATCGACGGAATCTGCGGAGGCTACAATCTCCAGTGGGCCTGGAGCTCAGGCTATATGGCCGGAAGAGCTGCGGGGGGCAGGTAATATATCGATCGTCTCGAAAAAATATTGAGAAATATGATCGGCAGTACCTGTTTATGCAGGACTGCCGATCATATTTTACACTAAATTGATGCTTTTTAAGATTTCGATTTATAAATTTTTCTTAAAACGCCGATACCAATATATAGTCGGACGTTTGCTGAGGAGTTCAGTATAAGGAGATAAAAAAGCCAATATGACTTATTCAAGCACAGCAATAGTGGCGTTGTTGGTTCATTGTATAATAAACAACGATGTAATAAGAAATCAGCATTATAGAAATACAACACCTGCAGGTAAAACCTATCGTCTGCTCGTGTTGAGCGTAGCAGCATTTTATATTTCAGACATTCTTTGGGGAATCCTCTATGAGGAACATATGATCGATGCGGTGTTTGCAGATACCGTGATTTACTTTGCTTTAATGGCTGCTACTGTTTTTTTGTGGACTCGTTATGTGGTCAACTATCTGCTGGAGAGTTCCTGGCTAAACAAAGCATTATACTATATTGGCTGGTTTTTTCTTGCTTTTATAACTGTTGTTTTGATACTGAACTTCTTTATGCCTGTTATGTTCTGGTTTGATGAGGACGGAGTATTTTGTTCAGGTCATCTGAGATATGATTTTCTGATAATACAAGTTATCATGTTTATGTTTTCTGCCGGTTATGTGTTATTTATATCTAAAGGCAAGGATAAAAGTGCAAAACGCCGTCATCGGGCAATAGGATTATTTGGTTTTGCAATAGCAATACTGTTGGGCATTCAGGTTACTAACCCGCTACTTCCTTTGTATACCGTTGGTTGGCTGCTGGGAACCTGCATCCTTCATACCTTTGTTCTGGAGGATATGAAAGAGGACCGTCTGATTGAACTGGAAGAGATGCTTATGAGGGAAGAAAAACAGAAGAAGGAACTTGGCTCGGCAAGGCAGCTTGCATTCAGAGATTCTCTCACCGGTGTAAAAAGCTATAATGCATATGTTGAGGCAGAGCAGGATATAAACGAACGTATCGAGGGCAGAACGCTGCAGGAATTCGGAGTGGTTGTGTTCGATGTAAATGGCCTGAAACGTATGAATGATACCCATGGTCATGAAGCAGGAGACCGTCTTCTTAAGGATGCATGCCACCTGATCTGTGAAATGTTTAAGCGCAGTCCGGTTTTTCGAATCGGCGGAGATGAATTTGTTGTCCTGCTGGAGGGGGAAGATTATCAGAACAGAATGTCGCTTCTGGCAGAATTTGAAAGGCAGGCAGAGGAAAACCAGCGTAATGGAGCTCCGGTTGTTGCCAGCGGCCTTTCTGCATTCCGACCCGGAGAAGATATTAACTTCCGTAAGGTATTTGAAAGAGCAGATGCAAGAATGTATGACCGAAAAAGATTTCTGAAATCTAAAGAACAGCCGTCGCTTTAAGGATTATTAAAAATCCTTTAGAGCGACGGCTTCGTTGTGTGAGTATGGTATTTATGCTAGTATAGGCAATGATATAGAAGCGGGTTCTTGTGGCTAAATATGAAGAACCGCTTAGAAAAGAAAAAATACAGGTAAAAAAATGATCAGGATAAATCAGTTAAAGTTAAAGGCTACAGATTCTGTGGTGAAGCTGAAGCTTGCCGCGGCAAAGGTTCTTAGGATAGAGGCAAAGGATATCGCAACCCTTACGGTGGTGAGACGTTCCATCGACGCCAGAAAAAAGCCGGATATATATTTCAGCTATACCGTTATGATCGGGACAACATTTTCCGAAAAGCAGGAGGAAAAGCTGGTTCAGAGGCTAAAGAACAGAGATGTAAGCATTGACAGTATAGCAGAGTACAGGGAGCCGAAGCTCAATGATGTTATAGCGGGTGTCAGCAGACGCGAGTTCTTTAAGGAAGAGAAAAACAGACCGGTGGTGGTTGGATTCGGTCCTGCGGGTATGTTCGCAGCTCTGCTTCTTGCGAGAGCAGGAATGCATCCTATAGTTTTTGAGCGTGGTGCCGATGTGGATCAGAGAATCAGAGATGTGCAGGACCTCTGGGAGCAGGGAAAGCTTCACACAGAGTCCAATCCTCAGTTTGGTGAGGGTGGTGCCGGCACCTTCTCTGATGGAAAAATCAACACGTTAGTTAAGGATAAGGACGGCAGAAGCAGCTTCGTTTTGAATCTTTTCGTGGGTTACGGAGCTGATTCTTCTATAATTATAGATGCAAAGCCTCATGTGGGAACTGACCGTCTGGTGGACATCGTTAAGAACATCCGTCGCGAGATCGAGGCCCTTGGTGGAGAAATCAGGTTCAACACAAAATTCACCTACGATAAGGAAAGAGACAAGGACAGAAAGATCGTCCTTGCCATAGGTCATTCCGCAAGGGACACCTATGAGGAGCTTTATGAGGCGGGGCTTGAGATGCAGGCCAAGGATTTCGCCATGGGCTTCCGCGTTCAGCATGATCAGGCCATGATAAACTGTGATCTCTACGGTGAAGTAGATGAAGAGACATTGAAAGCCCTCGGTCAGGGAGCCTACAAGGTGACTCATACAGCAGGAAACGGACGAGGAGTTTACAGCTTCTGCATGTGCCCGGGAGGCTATGTTGTGAACAGCTCTTCAGAGGAAGGAAAGCTCTGCGTGAACGGTATGAGCTACCATGCAAGAGACGGTAAGAATGCCAATGCCGCCATCATCGTGTCTGTCCGTAAGAGTGACTATGACGGGGAGCTCGATCCTCTTGGAGGAATCAAACTTCAGAGAGAGCTCGAGAAGAGAGCATACGGGCTTCTCGATGGCAAGGTTCCGGTTCAGACCTACGGGGATTTCAAGAAAAACAAGATAAGCACAGAGGAGAGCCTCGGGGAGGTTAAGCCAGAGATAAAGGGGCAGTACGGATTTTCGAAGCTTAATGATATCTTCCGTTTTGAAGAAGGTTCAAAATACGCTTCTCTAAATGATTTTAACGATACCTTTATCGAAGGAATGGAGAGCTTTGAGCATAAGCTGCGTGGATTCTCTCGAGATGACACCATTCTTTCCGGTATAGAGGCGAGAACCTCAAGCCCTGTAAGGATACCGAGAAATGAGGAATTTGAGTCCAATATCTCCGGAATCTACCCATGCGGCGAGGGTGCGGGCTATGCTGGCGGAATCATGAGCGCAGCCATGGACGGAATGAAAACCGCAGAGGCGCTTGTAAAACATTTTAATTCATTGTAAAATAATGAGCATTTACAATAAAAGCCCCATTCAACGGATGCTCCTTTGGCCGGATTCGGACTTAAAGCAGTATTCCGGGAAACGCCTGACTTATGAGTGATAAGGCATGAGCAGGGCTTTTGTTACTATAGATATGTGTTCTCACAGACTGATGGAGGCCTATATGACTAACGAAGAAATGCGCTCAGTTCTTAAAGATAAGAAACGTATCGTCATCAAGGTGGGTTCTGCCAGCATTACCCACAAGCAGACAGGTGGACTTTATCTTTCCAAGATAGAAAAGCTTGTAAGAGTCATTGCAGATCTTAACGGAGAGGGAAAGGATGTTATCCTCGTTTCTTCCGGCGCCATAGCCACAGGAAGACAGACCCTCGGTATCCACAGAAGACCCCGCAGCATGGAAGAGAAGCAGGCATTCGCCGCCATCGGACAGGCCAGACTCATGATGACTTATCAGAAGATCTTTTCTGAGTACGGAGTTATTTCCGCGCAGGTTCTTCTCACCAGAAACGTTATGCTGATACCGGAGTCCTGCAGGAATACAAAGAATACCTTTGAAGAGCTCCTGAACCTCGGAACAGTGCCTGTAGTCAATGAAAACGACACCATTTCAACCTCTGAGATCAATCAGGTGGAGACTTTCGGAGATAACGATCAGCTGGCAGCCATAGTCGGTGCTGTTGTCAATGCTGACCTCGTTATTCTGCTGTCGGATATCGACGGTCTTTTCACCGACGATCCTCATGAGAACCCGGAAGCAGAGTTTATTCCATTCATTCCGGAGATAAATGAAAAGATTCTGGAGATGGGCAAGTCAAAGAGTGGTTCCAATGTGGGAACCGGAGGCATGTCCGCAAAGCTTGCTGCTGCACGCATAGCGACTGATTCCGGTGCTGACATGGTCATCGCCAAGTTCACAGGCGCAGATGTCATAACTGAAATCATCGAGGGCAAAAATATAGGTACTCTTTTTGCTGCGCATAAAAACAAGGATTTCGATCTGAAGGAATACATCGGACAGAACGAATGATACAGTATTTTCAGAGTTCGTCGGCAGGCCGAAATCCGTATCATATAGAAGATAAAAGAAATAATAGTAAGGAAATAAAATGATTACAGAGAAAGAAATAGCAAGAATAAATGAGCTTTATCATAAATCCAAGGAGGGCGGCGGACTTACTGCTGAAGAGAAGAACGAGCAGGCCAAGTTAAGAAGAGCCTATATTGACTCTGTAAAGGCGAACCTTGGAGTATATCTCAAGGATATAAAGAATGCATCCAAGGATGCCGGCTCAGATATGGATCCTGCGGAAGCAAAGAAAAATGTAAAGAAGGCAATGGAGGCAACCGACAAGGAGATGGCTGAAGAGAAGAGCCACGTAATTGAGGTTGCTGAGAAGTAACCGGACTTATGCCGATTTCGGAAAAGCGGTATGCAGAACTGCCATATATTAAATTTATAGAAACTTTTAACCCGGATATCATAGGATGATTGATTAGCTGTATGCTAAAGGGAGGTTTGTATGACGGATCTCATTACGATCGGAAAGAATGCAAAGCTGGCTTCTGCCAGTCTCATAGGACTTAGCTCCGAACAGAAGAACCAGGTGCTACTTAGTGTCGCGGACGCTCTTTGTGATTCGGACAATGTTTCGAAAATTCTCAGTGCAAACCGGAAAGACCTTGATAATGCTGAGAAAAACGGCATGAGTGAGGGCCTGAAGGATCGACTCAGGCTTACAGAAGCGAGAATTCACGACATGGCTTCGGCGGTGAGAGACATTACCGGTCTCCCGGATCCAGTGGGAGAGACGCTTGAGACCATCGAGAGACCAAACGGGCTTAAGCTGGTGAAGACCGCAGTTCCCATCGGGGTTGTGGGTATCATCTATGAAGCGAGACCAAATGTCACAAGTGATGCATGGTCCCTTTGCTTCAAGACCTCCAATGCGGTTATCCTTAAGGGCGGATCTGACGCCATTAACTCAAACATGGCTATAGTTGCCGTTATCCGCAGGGCTCTTGAGGACTGCAAGGTGGATCCCGACAGCCTTATACTTATAGAGGCTACCGATCACGAGACCACAAATCGCTTTATGCAGTTAAATGATTATGTGGATGTCATCATCCCCCGGGGGTCAAATCGCCTCATAAAGGCCGTTGTGGACAATGCTTCCGTTCCTGTCATAGAGACCGGTGCCGGAAATTGTCATATTTATATAGAAAAGAGCGGAGAGGTAGAAAAAGCCGTCCCGATAGTGTATAATGCCAAGACCCAGAGAATCGGCGTGTGCAATGCCTGCGAATCTCTGGTTGTGGACAGAGAAGCTCTTCCGAAGCTGGTTCCTGTTGTTGAAAAGCTTCAGGAAAAGAGAGTGACAGTCTATGCCGATGAAGAGGCTTATGAGACATTGGAAGAAGCTTCAAAAGGCGGAAAGATACGTATGGAGCTTGTGGAGAGAGCCTCCGGGGAGGATTTCGCCACAGAGTATCTGGATTACAAGATTTCCGTTAAGACTGTTTCGGGTGTTCAGGAAGCTATAAAGCACATAAACAGTAACAGCACACATCACAGCGAGGCTATCATTTCAGAGGATCCGGCAGCAGCCGAAAGGTTCCTGAACGAGATAGACAGCGCATGTGTCTACTGGAATGCATCCACCCGTTTTACAGACGGAGGATGCTTCGGATTCGGAGCGGAGATAGGCATATCCACATCGAAGCTTCACGCAAGAGGCCCTATGGGGCTCAGGGAACTCACCACCTACAAGTACCGGATCTACGGAAACGGTCAGGTGAGATAAGAGGCTCAGGTTCAAGTTTCTCTTTCCGGGGCGGAAGGAATCCGTATTCTGCGTCGGCACTTTATTTTGCGGTGATGCCGGCAAGACGAAGGAGAACTTCGAGATATCAATTTTGACACTGATAATGTACTAATTCATCCCAGGGGATTTTCTGTCTCCTGGGATTAACAATGAGGTTTTATGGAATATATCATCGATTACAAGGAAATAATTGAGCAGGCGCCGGCAGAGGAGCCGGCCAGACAGTACTATTTTATGGACAGAGTGCGTGAGCTTGTGGAGATCCGCAAGCAGGAGGGCTACAAGGCTCATTGCATGGTAGAGGTTATGGGATGCCAGATGTCAGCAAAGGATGGCGAAAAGCTTCTGGGTATCCTTGAGAAATGCGGCTACACAGCAACAGAGGATGACTGGGATGCAGATATCGTTCTTTTCACAACCTGTACTGTCAGAGAGAATGCCAATCAGAAGCTTTACGGCAGACTCGGAAGACTCAAGCATCAGTATGAGAAGAGAGACGGCATGATCATCGGTATCACAGGTTGTATGATGCAGGAGAAGGATGAGGTTGAAGGTATATGTAAGCATTATCCTTATGTAAAGCTCATCTTCGGTACTCACAATGTCTACAAGCTTGCTGAGCTTCTTTACAAGTCTCTCGTTACAGGAAAGCGTACTGTCGAGGTTATAGATGATACAAAGCTTATCGTTGAGGATCTTCCTTCAGACAGAAAATTCAAGTTCAAGGGCTCAGTTAATATAAGCTACGGATGCAACAACTTCTGTACATACTGCATCGTGCCCTATGTCCGCGGAAGAGAGAAATCCCGTAATGCCACAGATATTCTCAGAGAATGTGAGAAGCTTATAGCTGACGGATGTCTCGAGATCATGCTTCTCGGTCAGAATGTCAACTCATACGGAAACGATATTCCGGGATCCACAACCTTCCCTGAGCTTCTTAAGGCTGTGGCAGAGCTTCCGGGTCTCAAGAGACTTCGTTATATGACATCAAATCCTAAGGATTTCTCGGATGAGCTTATCGAGGTAATGAGAACTCACCCGATCATTGAGAGACACATTCACCTGCCGCTTCAGTCAGGTTCAAGTGCTATACTTAAGCGCATGAACCGCCACTATACAAAGGAAAGCTATCTTGAGCTGGTTCACAAGATCAGAGAGGCTATTCCTGAGGCAACACTCACTACGGATATCATCGTAGGCTTCCCGGGCGAGACTGAGGAGGATTTCCAGGATACCATCGATGTTGTTAAGGAGTGCAGATACGACGCTGCATATACCTTTATCTACAGCAAGCGTACAGGAACACCTGCTGCAAAGTTCGAGCAGGTACCTGAGGATATAGTTAAGGAGCGTTTTGACAGACTGCTTAAAGTAGTTCAGGAAAGCTCCGCAGAAAACGAGAACAGGGATCTCGGAAAGGTAATGGAGGTCCTCGTTGAGGATGAGAACAAGAACCAGGAGAGCTATGTGACCGGCAGACTTTCAAACAGTGTTCTCGTTCATTTCCCGGGAGACAAGAGTCTCATCGGAACCATGCAGATGGTAAAACTCACAGAGAGTAAAGGATTTTATTACTTTGGTGAGTTAGCCTAGTCGCTTTAGCGACTAGGCTGCCGCCCAGCCACTGGGAACACCAGCCATTGGAATGCGCTTACGCGCAGGCTGGTGCTGTATGGCAGGTCCCATGGGGGACCTGCCACGAGTGGCGAGGCTGGTTTCGAGGTTACAGGCGACAATGCAAGGGATGGATGCCTGGGCTTGCGAGTTGAAAGAACAGGATGCGAGGCCTGTACGTCCCCGGGAGCACGAAGTGCTATCGGGGCGAACCGGACGAGCAGACTGTACTTTCAATCGAGTGGGCCGGCATCCGCCCTGCATTGTCGCCCCGCCCATTCCCCAAAACCGCCGCAAAGCCTTGTTTTGTCAAGTTGAAAGTTTTAGGAGAAATCTAGACAGAGGAGAGAAACTGATTAATGGCTGAAAAGAAATTGTCACCAATGATGGCAGAGTATCTGGAGACGAAAAAGCAGTATCCGGACTGTATTCTTTTTTACCGTATAGGTGATTTTTACGAGATGTTCTTTGAGGATGCAAAAACCGCTTCCTCTGTGCTTGATCTCGTGCTCACCGGAAAGGACTGCGGCATGGAGGAGCGTGCTCCTATGTGCGGCATCCCTTTTCATGCGGCAGAAGGCTATGTGGCGAGACTTGCATCCAACGGATACAAGGTAGCTATAGCCGAGCAGCTGGAGGATCCTAAGCTTTCAAAGGGACTTGTAAAAAGAGGTGTCATCCGTGTGATCACACCGGGAACACTCACTTCAGAGCAGGCACTTGATGAGTCAAAGAACAACTTTCTCATGAGTATCTTCTATGACTCCACAGGCTTCGGTATATCAAGCGTGGATATCACAACAGGAGAGTTCCTGGCTACCACCTGCTTCAACGAGAAGGAGGTCATGGATGAGCTGAGTCGTTTCTCTCCGGCAGAGATAGTATGCAATCAGGCATTTATGATCTCCGGTATAGACACTGATGATGTAAAGAACAGATTCAACCTTATTATCACCGAGTTAAATGATGAGGTCTACGACGATGAGAAGGCAAGTGCGCTTTTGCAGGAGCATTTTCATGCAAGTCTTTCCGGAATAGGTCTTCAGGATAAGGATCTTGCGAGACTCAGTGCTGCAGCAGCCCTCAGATATGTTTACGATACACAGATGAACACTGTGGCTCATATCGCGAATATCAGATATTATTCCAGCAGCCAGTATATGATCATCGATACGGCTACCCAGCGAAATCTGGAGCTTACAGAGACTATGAGAGAGAAGAAAAAGCGCGGCTCCCTTCTCTGGGTTCTGGATAAGACAAAGACTGCTATGGGTGCGAGAATGCTCAGAAGATTCATTGAGCAGCCCCTTATCGACAGGGATGAGATACTTGCACGTCAGGATGCGGTGGAGGATTTCTGTGCCCATTTCATCGATAGAGAGGAAATTTCAGAGTACCTGAACACCATCTACGATTATGAGAGACTTCTGGGACGTATCTGCTACAAGTCAGCGAACCCGAGAGATCTCATAGCCTTTAAGCAGTCACTGAAAATGCTTCCTGATATCATTCAGGAGCTTTCCCAGTTCGATTCCAAGCTCGTCAAGGAGATACACGACGGAATCGACCCTATGACTGACCTGTATAAGCTGATAGACGATGCCATAGAGGAGGATCCTCCTATTTCCAGCAGGGACGGAGGAGTCATCAAGAGCGGATACCATGAGGAGGTAGACCGCTACAAGGATTCCAAGATAAGCGGTAAGCAGTGGCTCGCGGATCTTGAAGCCGAAGAAAGAGAAAAGACAGGAATCAAATCCCTGAAGATAAAGTACAATCGTATATTCGGCTACTGCTTCGAGGTCACCAATACCTTCAAGGATATGGTGCCTGATTATTTCATCAGAAAGCAGACTCTCGCAGGCAGCGAGCGTTATACAACAGACAGACTTGAGGAGCTTCAGAACACCATACTCGGTGCCGAGGAGAAGCTTAATCAGCTGGAGTATGAGCTTTTCTGCGACGTGAGAGATACCATCGGCGGAAACATTCAGAGAATACAGAAGACCTCGCATTATGTGGCTCTCATTGACTGTATCATCTCTCTTTCCAAGGTGGCTACAGAAAACAATTACTGCCGTCCGAAGATCAACGAGGAAGGCATCATAGATATAAAGGATGGAAGACATCCGGTCATTGAGAAGCTCATAAGAGACGGTATGTTCGTATCCAACAACACATACTTAAATGATGCTTCGGACCGTATAGCCATCATCACAGGTCCTAACATGGCAGGTAAGTCCACATACATGCGTCAGACGGCACTTATAGTGCTTATGGCCTCCATAGGCTCCTTCGTGCCTGCAGGAAGTGCAGAGATCTCCATCTGTGACAGGATATTTACGAGAGTCGGTGCCAGTGACGATCTGGCGTCAGGACAGTCCACCTTCATGGTGGAGATGAACGAGGTGGCCAATATCTTGAGAAACGCCACCACAAAGTCTCTTCTTATCCTTGATGAGATAGGAAGAGGAACCAGTACCTTCGACGGTCTCAGTATCGCCTGGGCTGTTGTGGAGTACATCGCAAAGGTCGTTAAGGCGAAGACCCTCTTTGCCACACATTATCATGAGCTTACAGAGCTTGAGGGAAAGCTTGAGGGTGTTAATAACTACTGTATAGCTGTTACAAATCACGATCAGGATATCGTATTTTTACGTAAGATCATTCCCGGTGGAGCGGATCAGTCCTATGGTATCGACGTTGCAAGCCTTGCGGGAGTTCCGAAGCCTGTCATAGACAGAGCGAAGGTCATCGCAGGAGAGCTCAGTGATGCGGATATCATCGCGAAGGCAAAGACCATTGAGGCAGGCGAGGGATTCACTCAGGAGGCATTTGATGAGGAAGGCTTCCTTGCAGACAGGGAAAAGAAACAGGATGCTGATGCCGGATCTTCCGGAAATAAGAGTGCGGGCGCGGTCTCAGACAGCGCTTCAGTAAGTCCTGAACTTGAAGAGGCGATGCAGTATCTCAGGTCCCTTGATGTGGACCACATGACACCTCTTGATGCAATGAACACTTTATACGAGCTTAAGTCAAAATTCGGGGTATAATATCGGGATATTAATTGAGCTTGGTCAGGGGCTTATGGATAGGTGATAGAAATGAAGATCAATGTTCTCAGCAATGAAACCATCAACCAGATAGCAGCAGGTGAGGTCATAGAGAGACCTCTCAGCGTTGTAAAGGAGCTTTTGGAAAATGCCATCGACGCAGGCTCATCCTCTGTGACAGTGGAGGTGAGAGACGGCGGTATATCCATGATACGTATCACTGATAACGGTCAGGGTATCGAAAAGGATGACATCCGTACAGCCTTCCTCCGCCATGCGACATCAAAGATAAAGGATGCAAGAGACCTCGAGAATATACAGACTCTCGGGTTCAGAGGAGAAGCCCTCGCCAGTATCGCCAGTATCTCAAGGGTTGAGCTTATCAGTAAGACTCCGGGAGCCATGATGGCTTCCCATTATGAGATAGACGGAGGAGTGGAGAAGGACTTTTCCGAGATAGGCGCCCCGGACGGAACCACTTTTATAGTAAGGGACATCTTTAAAAATGTTCCCGCCAGAAGGAAATTCCTGAAGAGTCCGCAGACAGAAGCCGCAAGGATCCAGGATATCCTGGAGAAGGAAGCATTGGCACACCCTGAGGTGGCATTCAGATACATACAGGATGGACGCCAGAGACTTGCGACTCTCGGAAACGGCTCCCTTATGGATGTGATCTACTCCATTTACGGAAGGGATGTTACTAACCAGCTCATCACCATAAACCGACAGTACCATGAGTCTGCTCTCACGGGACTTCCGGCGGTGACTGTGCGCGGCTTCATCGGGAAGCCTGTTATCACCAGAGCCAACAGAAATTTCGAGATATATTTCGTAAATTCCAGATTCGTAAAGAATCCGATGATCACAAAGGCTATAGAGGATGCCTACCATGCCTTCCTCATGCAGCATAAGTTTCCGTTTTCTGTCCTTATGGTGGACGTGAATCCGGAGATAGTTGATGTCAATGTTCATCCCCAGAAGCTGGAGGTGCGATTCTCCGACGGTATGCTCGTGTACAATTCCATTGTGGATGCGGTACAGACCGGACTCAGAGAGACTGAGCTTGTGGTAAACACCGATCTCGAGACCTTTGGAAGGGATGAGAACACAAGCCGTAAGGCGGATCTCGATCCTCATGTGGAGATCGAAGAGAAGGAAAAGAAGCTGCCTCATGTGGAACCCTTTGAGCAGAAGCGTGAAAGCGTCACTAACCGCCAGTATGAGGAGGCTCTGAGACCGGAGATTCACCCTGAGGCTCGTCCGAAGGGGGACATATATCTGGATGGCAGTGGTGTCTT
Source organism: Oribacterium sp. C9 (assembly GCF_002007235.1). Lineage (GTDB taxonomy): Bacteria > Bacillota > Clostridia > Lachnospirales > Lachnospiraceae > Oribacterium. Next base: position 36,087 of record NZ_MUHW01000013.1, on the reverse strand, counting down.
CGGTACAGAGCTTCGTGAGAAGTCAGCCAATGTCTCTGCCGGCACATCTTCATACAGGAATGAGAGTACTGACAGCGCGGATGAGACGGATACACGGTCCGGTACATCTTCCGGCGCACATGACAGATATGACACATCGGGAAGCGGAAGAGGGACAACGTCCGGAACCGGTTTCTCCGGCGGCTATAGCCAGTACAGAAGAGAACACGCAGCAGGGGGGGCAGGATATCAGAACAGCTCTGAAAGGAACTCGGGCTTCGGACTTTCGGATTTCAAGGCGGCTCAGGAGGAGGTTGAAAAGACCTTCGATAGAAGCTTTGGGAAACCGGATTTAAATCAGGACAACAGCGCAGAGACCATGGGTCGGACGGATAAAGACTCTTCAGAAAACGAAGTAAAGAAAGCAAAGCCCGTTCAGGAAACTCTGTTCTCAGATAGATTCCTGAGTGAGAAGGCGAGAAACCAGCACAGGATCATAGGGCAGGTATTTGAGACCTACTGGCTCATAGAGTATGGCGACAAGCTTTACATCATCGACCAGCATGCGGCTCATGAAAAGGTGAATTTTGAGAGGATGATGAAGAGGCTCAAGGAACGTAAGCCTGCAAGCCAGTATCTGAACCCGGCGATACTCATCACGCTGACTTCTGAAGAGGCAGTGCTGATGGAGAAGTATGAGGAGTATTTCAAGAGCTTCGGCTTCGAGATAAGCTATCTCGGAGGAAGGGATTTCAGCATCTCCGCGGTTCCAACTGACCTTCCCGAGATAGGAAAGAAGGAGCTCCTTCTTGAGCTTCTTGACGGATTAAGTGACGAGACCGGCATGACCACGCCGGACTCCATCTACTATAAGATTGCCTCCATGTCCTGTAAGGCAGCAGTAAAGGGAAACAATAAGCTCAGCCTCATGGAGGCGGATGCCCTCATCGGAGAACTCTTGTCTCTTGAGAATCCTTACGCCTGCCCGCACGGACGACCAACCATCATTTCCATGTCGAAATATGAGCTGGAAAAGAAATTTAAAAGGATAGTATGAACAATATCAATTTAAATAAAAAGCCATTGATCATAATCGCAGGACCGACGGCGGTGGGAAAGACCGCCACTTCCGTTTCTCTTGCAAAGAGACTCGGGGGAGAGATAGTCTCTGCGGATTCCGTTCAGGTGTACAGAGGGCTCGACATAGGAAGCGCCAAGGTCACAAAAGAAGAGATGGACGGGGTCCCGCATCATCTCATAGACATAATCGATGTTGATACGGATTACGATGTAAGCATGTTCCAAAGCATGGCGAGAGAAGCCATAGACGGAATCTATGAGAGAGGTCATGTTCCTATCCTTGCAGGGGGCACGGGCTTTTACATCCAGGGCCTTCTGTACGGCATCGATTTTACGGATGAGGATGAGACGCTCCACAGTGACATCCGGGAGCGCCTCGAGAAAGAGGCGGCAGAAGATGGCGGGCCTGAAGCATTGTACCAAAGGCTTAAGGAGGTGGATCCGAAATCTACCGAGAAGATACATGAGCACAATATAAGAAGAGTAATAAGAGCTCTTGAATTTTATGAGATACATGGATACCCGATCTCGAAGCATAATGCTGAGGAGCGGGAGAAGAAAGCTGTATACAATCCTGCCTTCTTTGTACTAAATGATGAACGTAGTGCCCTTTATGAGAGGATCAACAAGAGAGTTGACCTGATGGTGGAAGAGGGACTCATAGATGAGGCAAGGTGGCTTTATCAGCTTAAACTCCCGAAGGACAGGACCTCCGTAAAGGGCATCGGCTACAGGGAGCTGCTGGAGGCATTCGAAACGATGGAGGGAACCGGTCTTGCAGCTTCGGAAAATCGTGCTATAATCGAGCGAGCTGTCGAGAAGATAAAGCAGGATTCCAGAAATTATGCGAAACGACAGATCACATGGTTCAAAAGAGAACGTGATGTAAACTGGGTCAACATTCAGGAATTTGATTATAAGAAAGATAGGATCACAGAATGGATAACAGAGAAATGTTTGAGTCTCTTGGCATAAAGCCGGAGGTTTATGATTTTTGCGAGGAGCAGCTGAGAGCTCTCGAGGATAGATTTGAAGAAATAGATGCCATAGCCGAGTACAACCAGCTTAAGGTCATAAAGGCAATGCAGGACGCTCAGGTGTCAGAGGCACATCTTTACGGCACAACAGGCTACGGCTACGACGATATCGGTCGAGATACCCTGGAGAGAGTTTATGCCAATGTCTTCGGCACAGAGGATGCACTGGTCCGTTCACAGATCATCTGCGGAACACACGCCCTTGCTACAGCACTTTTCGCCAACACAAGACCGGGAGACGAGATACTCTGTCCTGTTGGCAAGCCATATGACACCCTTGAAGAGGTGATAGGAATAAGACCGTCAGTGGGAAGTCTCGCAGAGTACGGTGTAACATACCGTCAGGTGGATCTTCTTCCGGGATCGGTATTTGATTATGAAGGAATAAAGGCTGCCATCAACGAGAGAACAAGGCTCGTGGAGATCCAGAGATCAAAGGGCTATGCCACAAGAGATACATTTTCACCTGCAAAGATCGGTGAGCTCATCAGTTTCATAAAGGGTATCAAGCCGGATGTGATCTGTATGGTAGACAACTGCTACGGTGAATTCGTTCAGAGAGAAGAGCCTACAGCCTTCGGAGCAGATATGGTCATCGGCTCTCTCATCAAGAATCCGGGCGGCGGACTTGCTCCTATCGGCGGATATATCGCAGGAACAAAGGAGTGCATCGAGAGATGTGCTGTGAGACTCACTTCTCCGGGACTCGGAAAGGAAGTAGGACCTTCACTTGATACCAACAAGCTGTTCTATCAGGGACTTTTCATGGCACCGACCATCACAGCAGGTGCCGAGAAGGGCGCTATCTTTGCGGCTAAGGTATTTGAAAAGCTTGGCTTCAGCTGCCATCCTGCAGCAGATGCTGAGAGATACGATATCATCCAGGCTATAACCCTCGGTTCAGAGGAAGCGGTTGTGGCATTTGCACAGGGAATTCAGGCTGCTGCACCTGTAGACAGCTTCGTTACTCCTTATCCTGATGATATGCCTGGTTATGACAGCAAGGTCATCATGGCAGCAGGTGCCTTCGTACAGGGAAGCTCCATCGAGCTTTCAGCCGACGGTCCTATCAAGGAGCCTTACAATATTTATTTCCAGGGCGGTCTCACATGGTACCATGCAAAGCTCGGCATCATGATGGCTGTCGAGAAGATGTACGAGAAGGGTCTCGTGAAGTTCTGAGGAACCGAAGCTTTACGGCCGGGTTCCGTGTGACCGGATCGCCGGTCTTTCGCGAATCAAATAAAATCAGCTGACGCCCCGGACAGCGCCGGGGACAGAGCGTCTATCTGCATAGCTCTTCGGTGCGGCATTTACTGAGGGGAATCTTTATGTTAAAATAAGTTCTCGTGGGCTCCTGGTTCTCTTAAGAACAGGAGGTTTAAATGAATTTAAAACCAGATAATATGACTCATGATGATGAAATGCCTTATGAGAAGTGCATGAAATACGGTCCGGAGGCTCTTAGCGATACAGAGCTTCTGGCTGTTTTATTACGTACCGGAACAAAGACGTCTTCAGTGATGGAGGTGTCTAGGCAGGTACTGAATATAAATCCTCAGTACGACGGACTGGTGGGGATCATGCATTTCGGTACAGATGAGTACAGCCGGATCAACGGGATCGGCAAGGTGAAGTCGATACAACTAAGCGTAGTGGGTGAGATCGCTAGGAGGATATGGAATCGACAGAAACGTGTAAGGAATATGCGCTTTACAGAGTCAAGGCAGGTGGCGGATTATTATATGGAAGATCTGAGATACCTCTGCCATGAAGTGGTTCGGGTTCTTTATCTTGATCATCATATGCAGCTTATCGATGAAAGGCTGCTGTCTGTAGGTACTAACAGCCGTTCGGCAGTATCATCACGTGAGATTTTTATTGAAGCGCTGAAACTCAGTGCCTCGTGCTTTATCATGGTACACAATCACCCGACGGGTGATCCGGAACCCTCAAATGATGACATCCGGTTTACCATGGAGCTCGACAGGGCAGGACAGATCGTCGGCATTGGACTCATTGACCATGTGGTGATAGGGGACAATGTCTATTTCAGTTTCAGAGAACAGGGAATAATCGGTGGATAATAAGAAAAGTAAGTATATTTTTATAGTGCTTTCGGTGTTATGTATGATGATGATCATCATATCGCTTGTAAAGGACGGTATCGTGGATCCTATCCGCAATACCATAGGTTCTGTTCTGGTACCGTTCCAGACGGGGGTCAACAGTGTTGGATTCGGTATCTATGAGAACCTTAAGGAACACCGTACTCTTCAGGAGGTTGAGGAAGAGAACAAAAAGCTGAGTGAGAAGATAGACCTTCTTACAGAACAGAATAATCGACTTACACTGGACAGCGGAGAGCTTTCGAGACTGAGGGAGCTTTACGAGCTTGATCAGGAGTATATGCAGTATGAAAAGGTGGCTGCAAGAGTTATCGCCAAGGACTCTGAGAACTGGTTCCAGGTGTTCCGTATAGATAAGGGATCACAGGATGGAATACGTGTAGACCAGAATGTTATGGCGAACGGGGGACTCATCGGTATAGTTACGGATGTCGGACTCAATTACGCCACAGTACGTTCTATCATAGATGATGAATCCAGAGTATCCGCCATGGGACTTCAGTCCAGCGATACCTGTATAGTTGCGGGAGACCTCACTCTTTATGAGCAGGGACGACTCAGGATCACCGACATAAAAAAGGATACCTCCATTCAGGAGGGTGACCGTATCGTGACATCCAACATCTCGGCAAAATTCCTGCCGGGTATACTCATCGGCTATGCGGTGGATGTAAAGGAAGATGATAAGCGTCTCATGAAGGACGGCTATCTCATACCTGCGGCGGATTTCAATGATCTTACCGAGGTACTTGTGCTGAAGCAGGTCAAGAGCGACAGCTTCCTCGACGAGAACAGCGGAGACGGAAGTGTTGCATTAAGAAACAGCAACACAGATGCGGTACTGAACAGTGTTTCAGACAGCAATGTAAAGGTTGCCGAAACCTGGGCAGGAATGGAAGGCCTGACACCGCTTTCCGAGATAGACGGAACTCAGGATCCTAACGGAAGTCTCATAACCGCCAAGGATATAGTTGATACCGGTGACAATGTCTATAACGCAAAGAAGAGCGATGACGGCGAGACTGCCCAGTCAGGGCGTGAAGAGGGATCCGGTGATTCCGAGCGAAGTACCGCTGCAAAGAAAGAGTCATCAAACAGAGAAAGAGATACCGGGGAGGAAGAGGATCGGGAGACTACGACCCGCGAGACTCAGGCACGTGAGACGGCGGCAAGAGAAACGACTCAGACTGAAGCAGAGAGTACTGCAGCCGAAAGCCGTGCCGAGACAGCCGCTCAGGATAACAATTCGGAAGAAGAGCTGATTGAGGAGAATCCTAACTGATTGATCGGAATGAAATCTATATTCAAGAAAAAAACAATTAAAAAGACTACAAAGCGCAGACTCGGGATACTGGTATACGCACTTTCACTGGTGGTGGCCTTTCTTATCCAGACCAGCGTTATACCGCTTTTGCCGTTCCTTTCGGCATCTCCGAATCTGCTGCTTATCCTCACCTTTTCTATAGGCTTTATCCACGGAAACCTTCCGGGGATGATCTATGGTCTTGCGGCGGGACTGCTGCTGGATCTGTTCTATTCGGGACCCTTCGGGTTCTACAGCCTTATTTTCGTTGTCATCGGGTATTTGAACGGTTTTTTCAGCAATGCCTATTACGAGGAGTATATAACCCTTCCTATGGTCATGTGCGTGATAAACGAGTTCATATATCATGTTTATATTTATATCTTCCGTTTTTTCTTTCGCGAGAAGTACGACATCCCGTATTACCTTCAGCACGTAGTGCTGCCTGCAGTGGTGTTTTCACTCATGGTGACGCTGATACTGTACAGGTTCGTATTTACAGCGACGGAAAAAATTGATGAATAGGAGCATAGACTTTGATCAAAGAAATATTCGAGACCATCAAGGAATTTACCGTTCGATTTATAAGTTCAAGGCTCTTTTTCCTTGGGCTTATTTTTTCAACGTTTTTTATAATCATCGGCATCAGACTTTTCAATCTTCAGATAGTCAACGGACAGCAGTATCTTACAGATTATCAGGAACGTACGCTGGCTACCGTGACAACGGACGGAACCAGAGGAAATATCTATGACAGAGACGGAAAGCTCCTTGCCTACAATGAGCTTCAGTACAATATCACCATTTCAGATAACGGTTCCTATGATACGACAAATGCCGGCATCAACAGCAGAAACTATATGCTCATGCGTCTTGCGGAGATAATCGAGAAGTATGGTTATCCTATAGACGGACAGTACAAGATAAAGCTTGATGCTGATCGTGAGCCTTATTTTGCCACCGGTTCAGAGGATGACAGAAGGAGGCTCATCGCCAACATCCGAGGCAGAAATGCAGCGGATCTTAATGAAAAGGACTTCGATATGACCGCAAGAGAGGCCATGGAGTTTTCGAAGAAGAGATACAGGTTCGACAGTATAAAGGATCCCGACGGAAATCCGGTGGTTCTTTCAGACGAGACTGTGCTCGATATGATCAATATCTTCTTCACACTTCGTCTCACGGCATATCAGAGATACCAGAGCACTACCATCGTTAAAAATGTTTCCGAAGAGTGTGTAGCGGAGATACTTGAGGCAAAGGGACAGCTTAAGGGCGTAGATATCGAAAATGTATCTGTCCGCAGATACAACTATGCTCCGTATCTTAGCCATATCGTAGGCTACACAGGTCAGGTAAGGGCTGACCAGCTCGAAGAGCTCAAGAAAAAGGATGACAGCTATCAGCTTAATGATATCGTTGGCGTATGGGGACTTGAGAAGAGCATGGAGTCAGAGCTCAAGGGCAAGAAGGGCTCCAGAGAGATGTACCTGAATTCAGTAGGTTCTGTACTTGATGTGGTCTCTGAAACAGATGCCACAGCGGGTAATGATATCTATACCACCATCTCTGCCAATGATCAGATCGCCATCTACCATCTTCTGGAGCAGGAGCTTGCGGGTGTCCTTGCCTCCAAGATAACGGAGCAGGATCTCAGTGACAGAAATGCACTGGTTGAGCAGTCGGAGATCACCATCCCGGTCAAGGATGCATATTTCCAGCTCATCAACAACAACGTTCTGGACTCTGCCCATTTCGGTATGTCAGAGGCGGGGGCTTCAGAGCGGAGAATAGCAGATATTTTCACCTCAAATAAAAAGAGAAAGCTCGTGGAGATACAGTCAGAGCTTTTGAATCCTACAACAGAGGGTCTGAAAGAACTGCCTCAGGATATGCAGGCGTTCATAGTTTATATTTATGACTATCTGACGCAAAAAGATACGGGAATAATAGATGCGACTAATCAGATTTACCGTGAATCAGATGCTTACGCCGCATGGAAGAGCGATACAATCAATCTCAGAAACTTCATCATGAAGGGCATAGATGAGGCATGGCTCGATACTTCAAAGCTTGAGCTTTCCGATGACTACTACGATACCGAGAATATTTATAAGCTTCTGGTTCAGTACATCATCGACAGACTCAACAACGATCCTGAGTTTGACAAGATACTCTATAAATATGCCATTTCGGATAAGACCATTCCGGGATATCTGCTTTTGATGGCACTGTTTGAGCAGGGAGTTCTGGCTCCGGATGAACAGTCTTATAACCAGCTTTCTTCAGGGGATGAGCATTTTGCCTATACCTTCCTTATCTCAAAGATAAGAAAGATAGAGATAAGCCCTGCGCAGCTTGCGCTGGATCCGTGCAACGGTTCGGTAGTCGTTACGGATGTAAAGACCGGAAAGGTCAGGGCTCTGGTTACGTATCCGGGCTTTGACAACAACCGTATAACAGAGTCGGATTATCTCAAGAAGTGTAACGCCGACCTGTCTCTGCCGCTCCTTAACGGTGCTACCCAGACACAGCTTGCTCCGGGTTCCACCTTCAAGCCACTGACATCCATAGCGGCACTGCAGGAGGGAGCGCTTAATCTTTATACCGTTATAGACTGTACCGGTGTGTATGAGGAAGTAACGCCTCATATCAAGTGCTGGATCTATCCTCAGAATCATGGAAGAGAGAATGTTATCGACGGAATAAAGAATTCCTGTAACTTCTTCTTTGCTGCGGTTGGACATCTTTTGTCAACTGATGAAAGCGGAAACTATAATCAGGCGCTGGGTATCGAAAGGATACAGAAATATGCGTCACTCTTCGGACTTGATTCACTTTCCGGAGTTGAGATCGACGAGACCATGCCGCGTATTTCCGATTACGATCCTGAGCGTTCAGCCATGGGACAGGGTAATCATGCCTACAACGATGTGCAGCTTGCAAGATATATCACAGCGGTTGCCAACAGCGGAACAGTATTTGATCTGTCCATACTGGATAAGATCACGGCTCCTGACGGTTCGCTGGTCAGAACCATAGAACCGAAGGTAGTCCGTCAGCTTGATTTTAACGAGCTTACCTGGAGCGCTGTACACAGGGGCTTGCGAGAGATGATCACAGAGGGTGTTGCCAAGAGAGTATTCCAGGGACAGGACATCCCTATAGCAGGAAAAACAGGTACTGCCCAGGAGCGAGAGGACCGTGGTAACCACGCGGTATTCGTTTCCTATGCGCCTTATGCAGCTCCCGAGATATCAGTAACAGTAAACATTCCTTACGGATATTCTTCAGGTAATGCAGCTAACCTTGCCAACAATGTCTACAATTACTGCTATGGTAAGGACAGTCTCGATGCCATCCTTTCACGAGATGCATCCTACATCTCAGCATTGAATGTATCAGACTGATGAGTAAGAGGAGATTATGAAGTTCGATTATAATTTAAAGAATTATGACTTTAGACTGGTCTTCTATATGGTGGTGCTCAATGTTATGGGCGTGGTTATCATGCGCTCGGCGGTGGGAGCTGATAACTTCCAGAATCCTCAGGTGTTCCGTCAGATCATAGGCTCCTTTGCGGGGCTTGTGATCTGTATAGGTCTGTCCCTGATCGATTACCGCCGTATAGCGAGACAGTACAATCTGATATATCTGGTATCGGTACTTATGCTGGTGGGAGTTAAGGTATACGGTACCGCTTCCGGACATGGCGCCGTAAGATGGATACAGGTGCCGTTTCTTGGTCAGGTTCAGCCTGCGGAGTTCGTTAAGATAGGTCTTATAGTTTTCTATGCATCATATTTTCATAAGGCCAAGGACCAGATAAATTCGGTCCACACTGTACTTACGGCTTTTGTACTTTATCTTATACCTATAGGACTGGTACTAATACAGCCTAACCTGAGTACAGCCATCATTATGACCGTAATAGTAGCGGCCATAGTATTTGCATCCAACATCGGCTACAAGTGGATAATGGGTGTGCTTATTGCGGTCGTGCCCTTTGCCCTGGCTTTTGTGTATTTGTTTAAATCCGGTCTTTATGACCATATTCCTTTCCTGCAGGGTTATCAGGCGGCGAGAATCCTTACCTTCCTGAACCCTTCGGAAAACAGCCAGACCTTTTATCAGCAGATGTATTCCATCATGGCTATAGGTTCCGGTCAGTTCGCGGGAAAGGGCTTAAACAACAAATCCATATTCTCCGTTAAGAACGGAAACTTCCTTGCGGAAGAGGATAATGACTTTATTTTTGCAGTTATAGGTGAGGAGCTTGGATTTAGAGGCTCAGTAATAATTATTATATTTTTCTTGTTGATAATTATTGAATGCCTTATAATAGCTTCAAAGGCTAAAAAGATGAGCGGGCGTCTTATCTGCGTTGGTATGATGGCATGGATAGGTTTCCAGACCTATACCAACATCGCAGTTGCGACCGGTATATTGCCGAATACAGGTGTTACACTTCCTTTCTTTTCGAGAGGCGTGAGCTCATTGGTTTCAGTCTATATAGGAATGGGATTAGTATTAAATGTTGCACTTCAGCGCAGAGACGGTGTAATCTGATCCGGTTCAGAAAGGTTAAAAGAAAATGAATGTTGGTTTGATCGCACATGATTCAAAAAAGAAACTGATGCAGAATTTCTGCATTGCGTACCGTGGTATATTAAGTAAACACGAGCTTTATGCAACCGGAACTACAGGCTTGCTTGTTGAAGAGGTTACAAATCTCCGTATACACAAGTTCCTTCCGGGTGAGACCGGAGGTTCCAGACAGCTTGCTTCTCAGATCGAGCAGGGAAATCTCGATATGGTCATCTTCCTGAGAGATCCTCTTCATGTCAAGGCACAGGAGCCGGAGGTCAATTCGGTTGTTCAGCTTTGCGATACTTACAATATTCCTATCGCTACAAATCTTGCAACAGCAGAGCTTCTTATTAAGGCACTTGAGAGAGGTGATCTCGAGTGGAGAAACATCTGAGGATGACATTGATGAGAAAATCTTTTCCTGATAAAAAGAAATTCAGATCCGGAGGGAGCCGTCTTTTGATGGCGCTTCCGGTTCTTTTATGTCTTACGGCACTTTCCGGTTGCGGACAGAAGATTGAAAACAAGTATGATATCGATACCGGTATCATGCGTATGAATTCCATAAATACAAGCCTGACTGAGACTAATTCGGCGAAGGGCTTTTCAGTAGGACTTGCCCTGCCGGGAGAGACCACCTTCAACGCCGATGATATATCTGCAGAGGCGGCACTTATGGTTGAATTCGGAAAGGAAGACCCGCAGGCTGTAGCATATAAGAATCCGTATGTAAGGACATATCAGGCGAGTATCACCAAGGTGATGTCTGCACTGGTGTGTCTTAGACATATAAAGGATCTTCAGCAGGAGTTCACTGTAACAGAGAATTCCGCCATTACTGTTGAGGGCTCATCCAAAGCGTGGATCTATCCGGGAGAGACACTGACCATAGAGGATCTTCTTTATGGAATGCTTCTTCCTTCGGGTAATGATGCGGCGGTGGCGGTGGCTGAAGCCACATGCGGTTCTGTCGAAGCCTTTGTGGACGAGATGAACAGGACGGCTCTCGAGATAGGAGCTACGGGAACCCACTTTGTGAATCCTCACGGACTTCCGGACGAAAGACATTATACGACCCCTTATGACATTTACCTCACCATGAATGAGGCTATGAAGTATGAGGAGTTCCGTAAGATAGTCGGAACTGTGAATTATACCCCTCATTATAAGGATAAGAACGGAGCACCGAAGACCCAGAACTGGAGCGTTACCAACAAGTATATGCTTGGTGAAACGCCGACACCTGATGGACTTGAGATTCTGGGAGGAAAGACCGGCACCACCAATGCCGCCGGATACTGCCTCACCATGGATGCCAAAAAGATATCCACAGGGGAAGAATATATAGCCACAGTTATGAAGGCTCATACCAAGGATGAGCTTTACCAGAACATGACCAGCATGATCTCAACGATACGATGAAATCCATCGTTTATAAGCTTTTACATTAAGGAAGATTGTACAAAAGAATGCCCTTTTTGGTTCCTTTATTTGGGGATTCTTGCTTGAATTAGCCCGGTTAATGTACTATACTGAAACTACAAAAGTTTAGGAGGTACTTGACTATGGTACAGTTGATTGTAGGCAAGAGAGGCAAAGGAAAGACCAAGCAGCTTCTTGATAAGGCAAACGCAGTTGTTAAGGAAGCAAACGGAAATGTTGATTTCCTCGATAAATCTGCACAACACATGTATGAGCTTAACAATAAGATCCGTCTTATTAACGTAAACGAGTATCCTATCGATTCCGAGGACGCATTTATCGGTTTCATAAGTGGTATCATTTCTCAGGATCATGATTTAGAGTATATGTTCCTTGATAGTTTTCTTAAGCTTTCATCTCTCGAGGGCGCAGACATTTCTAATTGCATCAAGCGTCTTGAGGACCTTGGTGAGAAGTATAAGATCACATTTGTACTCAGCGTATCCATGGATGCAGAAGAGCTTCCGGACAGTGTGAAGAGAGATGTAGCTATTTCACTTTGATTTTTAAGCATGGCAGTAAAGAAACAAGATACATCTAACGTTATAAAACCAAATATTCTGCCTAGATTCAATGTAGGGATGATAATCTTCACGATTATCTTTCTCTACATTGTTTTTAGTGTGTATTCATATATCACGAGAGACCAGATCAGATATTACGAAGTGTCTGATGGAAGCATTGTGAGACAGGAACAGTATACCGGTGTCGCTATCCGCGAGGAGGAGACTGTGGATGCGGCATCTTCGGGATATATTCATTATTATATCCAGGATGGAAAGAGAGTGGCTGTCGGCACCGATGTATATATGGTAGACGAGACAGGTGCTTTGGAGGCCTATCTGAAGGACCATCCTGAACTTAATAAGGAGATGTCCGGAGAGCAGATAGCGGATATAAGGTACAGGCTGTCCCAGTTTTCCCAGACATTTAAGAACAGTTCTTTTTCCTATCTTTATGACACCAAGTTTTCTCTGGATGCAACGGCGCTGGAGTATTCATCCATTTCCGATGCTCAGGACCTCAATTCTGTTCTCGGACAGCTCGGTATAAACTATTCTCAGATCTCTGCCCAGAAGGCCGGAGTGGTTTCCTATTCGATAGACGGATATGAGGATCTCACACCGGATACGGTGAAATCGGATATCTTCACCATGAGCGGCTACAAGATGAACATCACGAAGCCGGGTAATCTTATAGAAGGCGGATCGCCGGTCTATAAGGTGATAACCAGCTCAAACTGGAATATAGTTTTCCCTGTAGATGACGAAACCAAAGAAAAGTATCAGGATATCCATAAGGTTCAGGTGCATTTCATCGAAAAGGATCTGACCACCAGCGCGGAGCTTGATATTTACACGGCATCAGACGGGAATAATTACGGAAAACTGTCCTTTAATGAGCTCGTGGAGCAGTTCTGTGATGAAAGATTCATACAGTTCGATATGGTGATCAACAACAAGAGAGGGCTGAAGATCCCTCTTACAGCGGTTACCGAAAAGGACTTTTTCATCATTCCTAAGGACTTTATGGTGACAGGAGCTGACGGAACCACAGGCTTTAACCGTCAGACTGTTTCTGCAGAGGGAAGCACTACAACGGAATTTGTTCCTAGTGAGATCTACCGTATCGATGAACAGTACTGCTATGTGACTGTTCCCGAGGATAACAGTGAGAACGGAGTGAAGCTTAACGATTTCGTTATCAGACCTGAAACAGGAGGGACCGATACCTCCAACACATATCATGTCGGACCGGTGAAATCGTTGCAGGGAGTGTACAACATCAATCGAGGATACTGTATGTTCCGACAGATCATTCCTATCGAGCAGAACAATGAATATGTAATAGTTGAAAAGAACACGGATTACGGCATTTCGGTTTATGATCACATAGTCATGAACGCGTCTCTGGTCACAGACGGACAGCTTGTGTACCAGTAAAGAAAAACTTACGATTTTATTACATTGGATACTTTAGTATTGTCTAATGTATTACGTATCCCGCATTTTATTGACAAGGATAGAAAATCGTATAAAATAGACGGTAATTAGACGAGCTATGCCTATCTAAACGGCGGGAGAAAAGTTAAAATGAGTTTTATTGGCAATATAATGAAAAACATGAGAGTAAGTCAGGACGACGATTACGATTATGATGATGACTACGAGTTCGACGGCGACGATGATGATTATGAGCCACAGAGAGGCGGATTCTTCAAGAAGTCTGTGGATGATGATATAGATGAAGAGAGACATGCGAGACCGATGCTGTTTACCAAGAAACAGCCACAGCCTCAGCCGAGAAGAAGCATGGAAGTGACTATGATCAAGCCTACCTCCATGGATGATTCCAGAGATATCTGTGATTACCTTCTCGACGGAAAGACAGTGGTTCTCAATATGGAAGGTCTTCATATGGAGATAGCTCAGAGGATCATCGATTTTACTTCAGGAGCTGCGTACTCTATGGAGGGTAATCTTCAGAAGATCTCCAACTATATTTTTATCGTTACGCCATCTATGGTTGAGCTTTCAGGAGATTTCCAGAACATTCTCGCAGGAAATTCCGATGTAAACATTAACGGACTCAACATGAGAGTTTAAGAAGAATATGTTAGGCTGCCGCAAGACCTGCGGCGGCTTTTTTTTCGCTATATACTTCCACTGTAATATGCTATCATGATACGAGGGTTAAATTTATCATTTATGGGAGGGTGTTATGGCTGGAATTTTGGATGTATATTACGAAAATGCGTTTTCATATCATATTTATCTTGAGAAATCCTTTGATAATCTGAAGCATGCTGTTTCGGAGCTCGGGGTCTCGGACAGACGCGCACTGATAGTTACGGATACTAATGTGGCACCGCTGTATCTCGATGAGGTTAAGGCGATTCTTTCAGATTGCTTCGGTTCTGTTTGTGAAATAGTGCTTACTCCTGGTGAGAAGTTCAAGAATACGGATTCCATAGCTGATATATATGAGAAGGCTATACAGGAGAATTTCGACAGAAATGATTATATGGTGGCTCTCGGAGGCGGCGTTATCGGTGATATGACAGGCTTTGCGGCCGCAACCTATATGAGGGGCATCAGATTCATCCAGATCCCTACGACCTTGCTGTCTCAGGTTGACAGCTCCATAGGGGGTAAGACCGGCGTGGATTTCAGAGCCTACAAGAACATGGTGGGAGCCTTCCACATGCCGGCACTTGTGTACAGCAACGTCAGCACCTTGAAGACACTTGATGCGGAGCAGTATGCTTCCGGTATGGGAGAAGTCATAAAGCATTCTCTCATCAGGAATAAGGATTATTTTACCTATCTTTCAGAGCATGTAGATGAGCTGAAGGCCCGTGATCTCGAAGTGCTTCTCAAGACTGTTTATGAGAGTAATCTCATAAAGAAGGCAGTCGTTGAGGAGGATCCGAAGGAGAAGGGAGTAAGACAGCTTCTTAATTTCGGTCATACTCTGGGACATGCCATAGAGAAGTGTTCGGAATTCGGTTACAGCCACGGTCAGTGTGTAGCCTTCGGCTGCCTTGCCGCCATGTTCATTTCCAAGGCCACATCCGGGGAAGAGGATGCTTCCGTGCGTGAGCTTATGGAGGCTGTAGGACTTTCGACAGTTCTCAGGAAGATGGATCATCAGGAGATACTCAGCGCTACCAGAAAGGATAAGAAGATGGATAAGGGAAGAGTACGTTTTATCCTTCTTCACAGTCTTGGAGACGCCTATATCGATCATGAAGTTTCGGATGAGATGATGCTTGAGGCTCTCGATTTTATTTCAAAATCCTGAATATATCGGAAAAGCGTGGCGTTTTCGCGGGCTTTTCGGGATTCAGGTCGCAGTAGTCTTTGATACAGGGAAGGTATGAGGCGGCTGTGATAATCTAGTTTTTGGAGAAATATAATATATGAAATCAACTACAACAAGAATGCTGCTTTTTTTAGTGCTGGCAGCCATACTCATAGTTCCGGATCAGATCACAAAACAGCTTGCAGTGGAACATCTGAAGGGTGCTGATAGTATTCCTATAATAAAAAATGTACTTTATCTTCTTTACGTGGAAAATAAGGGTGCTGCCTTTGGCGTTTTTCAGGGGGCACAGTATATGTTCTATATTATTACGGTGGTTGTTCTTCTCGGAATACTCTATGTGGTATATAAGACACCTGTGAAGAACAGATATTTTTATCCGGTGCTTTTTGTTTCAGAGCTTGTTTTTGCAGGCGCCATCGGAAATTTCATCGACAGAGTGAGCCAGAAGTATGTTGTTGATTTCATTTATTTTAGCCCTATAGATTTTCCGGTTTTCAATGTTGCGGATATTTATGTTACCTGCGGATGCATAATCATGGTTCTTTTGTTCCTTTTCTACTATAAAGATGAGGATTTTGCGTATCTGAATCTTTGCAGATCTCGAAAAGCGGAAGAGAAGCAGGAAGAGCCGGTGGAGGAGAAATGATAGAACTTAAGGTCCCGGAGTCAGTTAGTAATTTAAGAGTAGACCAGTTTCTGGCGACTCTTCCAGAACCTGAGATATCGAGAAGCTATGCGGCCAGACTCATCAAGGAGGAACGCATACAGATAAACGGAAAAAAGTGTAAGGCAAGTGCGAAGGTGCAGGAGGGAGACATTGTCCTGATCGATATGCCGGAGCCTGTAAGCCTGGATGTCGTGGCAGAGGATATTCCGCTTGATATAGTTTATGAGGACAGCGATTTTCTCATCATCAACAAGCCGAAGGGCATGGTGGTGCATCCTGCAGCCGGACATTATCAGGGCACGCTTGTCAATGCTGTCATGAATCATTGCGGCTCCGAGCTCAGTACCATAAACGGAGTCATGCGTCCCGGAATCGTTCATCGTATAGACAAGAACACCACGGGACTTCTTGTGGTCTGTAAAAATGACAAGTCCCATAAGTCTCTGGCGGAGCAGCTGAAGGTACATTCCATCACGAGAAAGTATGTTGCCATACTCTGCGGAAACATCAGACAGGATGAAGGTGTGGTGGATGCTCCTCTCGGGCGTTCCAAGAAGGACAGAAAGAAACAGGCAATAGATGAGATAAACGGTCGTGATGCGGTGACCCATTACAGGGTGCTGGAGAGATTCGGGGACTACACACTGGTGGAATGTGTGCTGGAGACAGGACGTACCCATCAGATCCGTGTACACATGTCGTCTATAGGACATCCGGTCCTGGGGGATGATGTCTACGGACCGAAGAAATGCCCGTTCACTTTGGAGGGTCAATGCCTACATGCGAAGACTCTCGGATTTACACATCCTACAAGCGGAGAGTACGTGGAATTTGACTCCGATTATCCGGAGTATTTTGAGAAGCTTCTCGAAAAGCTGAGAAACAAGAGATAAAGAGAGTGTGAAATTATTAGATAGTTTAAGGAAGAAATTTTCAAATATAATAGAGGTCGTTAAATCGCGGTTCAGAAAGTTTAGGTTAAGTGAGTTTCGGCTCAGTAGGTTTCGGTTCGGCGATTTTCGCCTCAGTAAGTTTAGATTCAGTAAAAGGCAGATCTGTCTCGCGCTGGTCTTCGTGATGGGCGCAGGGCTCATGACGGCTGTACTCAGCCTGTCAGGTGCCGATGAGGATGAAACAAAGCCTGAGACTGAGGCGGCGACACCTTCTGAGATCGAAACGACTGAGAGTGAGCCGGAAACCGAGGAATCCACCACAGAGGCCGAGTTTGTTCCTTCCATTGATGAACTGAATCTGGCATATATCTTTCCGGATGAGGCAGATCAGGAGGACAGGCTCAACAGCTACGCCGGTGAAGTGTACAAGGAGCTCATGAAGAAGGACAATGAATATCTCGCGAGGATAGTGGATACCTCCGGTATGTCACCCAGATCTCTGGCTGCAAAGCTCGGGGTGAGCGGGCAAAGGGTCATGGGTAAGTACAATCCTTCCGATGGCTCTCAGAATCCGGATGATCCCGGAAGCTGGTATATCCCGGATTTCAAAAATGTCAATGTTGCCTTCCGCGACTCCGATGGCAGGCGAATAAACGAGAGCTCCAACGTTAAGGATATCATGGCTATGGCGTCTGTTTACTGCTATACCCATGATTCTCTGGATCCCGAGGCATTCAGGAAATACTGTGAAGAGCTTTACGGCAAATCCAGAAGCTACAGCATAAGCATCGGAAATGTGTACTATGATGACGGCTGCATAAACAGATCCGCGAAGGAAGAGGCTGATGATATAAAAAGGATCGAGCATGCGCTTTCGCAGCTTAAAAAGCTTCTTTTGGAGGACGGGGATGCTGAAGGAGAAACATTGGAAGATGCAGTGGCTGTGGACGAGAGTGATGTCGCAAAGGGAGGCGGAAAATCTTCTGAAACCACAGGTTTCGGTGATGGAAGCACATCGACAGCTTCAGAGAGTGGCTCCGGGGATGAGAAATCTATGGAAGGTTCATCCGAAGCAGGGTCAGATGCGGCATCGAAAACTGGGAACGGTGAAGCCGAAACGAAGAGCGCCGGAACAGGCGAGGCTTCAGAGAGTCACAACTTAGCGGCAGATGAAAGTGCAGCGGCTCAGAATGAACCCACGGAAACCATTCCGGATGCTGTGGAAATTCAGGAGCTGGTTTCGGAGATGGCTAAGGACCGGACTGAAGGCACAACCCGTATAGTGGGAACGGGGATTGAAGTAACAGAGGCTTCTGTTCAGGAGGAAACTGTTTCCTATGATAGTGCAAGTGAGACCACGGCTTCTGAAGCCGCCGGTGAAACTGCATCTGATAACGACGCAGAAAGCGTTTCTGAAGAGAGTTCCGGAACCCGCACAGAAAGTGCCGCGGAAAAATCTTCTGAAACTGCGGCTTCTATGGAGTCTTCCGACTCAGGGGAAGCTGAAGATCAGAGCGGTGCCGTACAGGAAAGCGGCGAAAGCCTCGCTGAATCGGAGAGTCAGACTGATGAAGCTTCGAAGGGATACTCCGATTCTGAAAAGGGGTCAGGGGATGCAAAAAAAACATCCGTTGAAGATGGTGCGCTAAAAACCATTTTAAGCTCATTTTCAAAGGAAGATCTCCGGAAGATGGATGATGCCACACTTTTCTCTCTTATAGAGGAGGCTTATGAGGCTTCAGACAGTAAGAAGGACGGGAACACGGAAACGGATGTAAAGAGTAAAAACTACTGTCCCGGACATGTGGATCTTTATGTCAATGTCACGATCTCAGGTTTTGATGATGAAAAGGGGCTGAGGAACATAAAGCTTTCCTCTGACTTTTATACCGATGAATGGACTGAGGACATGATAGCTGCTGTAAAGTCTCTTGCGTCCAGAGACTGGTACAAGACATATGGTTTTTCCATTTCTACCATAGATCCGAAAAATCCTCTGACTGATGAGGAGATATCAAAGTATCTAGACGGACTTCCCAAGGATATCTCGTCGAAAAGAAAGTCGGTCATCAGGTTTGCGCTTGAATCCGTAGGTAAGATTCCTTACTATTATGGAGGAAAGGCGGGCTCGAGGGGCTATGAGAAGAATCATTTCGGAAGTATCGTGAGCTCCGACTACAGGGGCAGAGTCCTGAGGGGGCTTGACTGCTCGGGATGGATACAGTGGGTATACTGGTCCGCTATAGGGGACGATCTGAACGGTTCAGCCAGCACTTCTTCTCTGGTAGGTGAAGGAGAGAAGATAAAGCGCGCGGACCTGCAGCCCGGAGACATTATCATAAGAGAAGGCTCCGATTCCCATGTCGTCATGTTCCTTTCATGGTCAGGGAACGGAAAAATGATCGCTATACATGAAAATTCCACTGCGAACAATGTCTCTGTCAATGAGGTTACGGCCAGCTATCCATATTATAGAAAGTTAATAAATTAATTTTGCGAAACCCATTGACTTTTTGCCGGCTAACAATTAAAGTACTTGAGTATGCCGCGTGACGAGGTTAAAGTGTGATTTTTTCACCACCGAAGCCAGCGAGTAATGATAAAAAGGAGGACCCTCGTAATGTATGCAGTAATCCTTACAGGTGGAAAGCAGTACAAGGTAAGCGAAGGCGATATCATTAGAGTTGAGAAGCTTGATGTAAAGGAAGGCGACAAGGTTACTTTCGATCAGGTGCTTGTTCTTAATGATGGCGCTATGAAGATCGGTACACCGGTCGTTGATGGTGCTAAGGTATCAGCCACTGTTACTAAGAATGGCAAGGCTAAGAAAGTCATCGTTTACAAGTACAAGAGAAAGTCTGGTTACCACAAGAAGAACGGTCACAGACAGCTCTTTACAGAAGTAAAGATCGATTCTATCGGCTAATTTTTTCAAAGTATTTAATGGAGGATAATCATGGCTCATCATAAGGGAATGGGATCTACCAAGAATGGTAGAGATTCGGAGTCCAAGAGACTTGGACAGAAGAGAGCAGATGGTCAGTTCGTAAAGGCTGGTAATGTACTTTACAAGCAGAACGGAACAAGAATTCACCCAGGTCTTAATGTAGGTCTTGGTAATGATTTCACACTTTTTGCAAAGGTTGACGGTGTAGTTAAGTACAGCCACCTTGGAAGAGACAAGAAGCAGGTATCCGTACTGCCTAGAGACGCTGAGTAATTTTTACTCACCAAATC
The DNA here is from genome assembly GCF_002007235.1 of Oribacterium sp. C9. Taxonomy (GTDB): domain Bacteria; phylum Bacillota; class Clostridia; order Lachnospirales; family Lachnospiraceae; genus Oribacterium. Next base: position 15,862 of record NZ_MUHW01000013.1, on the reverse strand, counting down.
TGTAGATTATGCCCTGTGCTGATTTATCAGCACAGGGCTTTTAATTCTTATCCGTGTTTCCATGGGAATGCGGGTGCAATTTATTTTATTTTCATTTGTTATAAATCCGATACGGATGTATACATATTCTGTATCTGATTTAATTGGCTCTCTGAGGGTTAGCGACGGCTTTTCGGCGCAGGGATACCCTTGGGAAAGGAGAAATAGTTCTATGTTTGCAGATATTGCAAAAATTTTCATTAAGAGTGGAAAAGGCGGAAACGGTCACGTTTCCTTCAGACGTGAGCTGTTCGTACCATGCGGCGGACCGGATGGCGGCGACGGCGGTAAGGGCGGTGACATCATCGTCGAAGTTGATAAGGGTATGAATACCCTTGAGGATTTCCGTAATCGTCAGAAGTACGTAGCTACCCCGGGTGAAGAAGGCGGCGGAAAGCGTATGCATGGTAAAAACGGTAAGGATCTCGTTCTTAAGGTACCTGAGGGAACCATCATCCGTGATTTTGAGACCAAGAAGGTCATCGCGGATATGTCAGGTGAGAACCAGAGAATCGTCCTTCTGAAGGGCGGTAAGGGCGGCTTAGGCAATATGCATTTTGCCACACCTTCCATGCAGGCTCCTAAGTTTGCACAGCCAGGACAGGATGCAAGAGAGATCTGGGTACAGCTTGAGCTTCGTGTCATCGCTGACGTTGGACTCGTCGGACTTCCTAATGTAGGTAAGTCAACTATCCTGTCCATGTGTTCCAATGCCAGACCGGAGATCGCAAACTACCACTTCACGACACTTACTCCTCATCTCGGAGTAGTAGGTCTCAAGGGTGACAGATCCTTCGTAATGGCGGATATCCCGGGACTTATCGAGGGTGCATCTGAAGGTGTAGGCCTCGGTCATGAGTTCCTCCGTCATATCGAGCGTTGTAAGGTGCTTATTCATGTTGTTGATGCTTCAGGCTGTGAGGGAAGAGATCCGGTTGAAGACATTAAGACCATCAACGATGAGATACAGAAGTATGATTCTGATATCCTCAAGAAGCCGATGATCATCGCCTGCAACAAGACAGACCTCATCATCGACGAGCAGGATTCAGACAGTGCCGTTACAAGGATCAAAGAGATCTACGAGCCACAGGGTGTGAAGGTTTTTGCAATTTCTGCAGCTACCAATACAGGACTTCGTGACCTTCTTGAGGCAGCATGGACTTACGTTGAGGAAGCCGGCGCCAAGGAGATCGAGGTTTACGAGAGCGAAGTTGATCTGGAGACACTTGGACACAAGGAGCAGCTTGATATCGAGTACAAGCGCCTTGATGCTAATACCTTCTCTGTTGAAGGTCCAAAGATCGAGAAAATGCTCGGATACACCAATCTTCAGGTTGAAAAGGGCTTCGAGTTCTTCCAGCGTTTCATGGATGAGCAGGGAGTTATCAAACAGCTTAAGAAGATGGGTATCCAGGAGGGTGATACCATCAAGATCTACGGACATACATTTGAGTACTATGATACAGATGCTTATGAAGAGGGAGACATGGAAAGTGCCATCGAGCAGGCATTCCCTAAGCGTCATCAGTCAAAGAAGAACGGAGAAGAGGAAGAATGAAAAAGTATATAAGAGACAGCAAGATGCGCTCTCAGCTTAAGGGCGCTGCAATGAGCATCGAGCCGGTGTTTTCTATCGGTAAGAACAGCCTCACTCCTGAGTTCATCGAGGCTGTAAGAGAGAACATCATAAAGAACGAGCTTATAAAGATAAATGTTCTTAAGAACTGCGACGATGACCCAAAGGCCATCGCACACACACTTGCAGGCCGTACACAGTCAGAGGTAGTTCAGGTTATAGGACGTAAGATCGTTCTTTACAAGCCGGATCCTGATTTCAAGAAGCGTAAGTATGAGATCTCAAAGGCTGAGTTAAAGGAGGCCGGAAAGTCCTCCGGCAGAGGCGGAAAGAGCAAGAAGTTCAATGCTGAGATCGCCGGTGCCAAGAAGAAGGCCGCAAGAGGCGGAAAGAGCCTCAGATTCGTTGAAGAAGCAGATGAGGATTTTGACAACGATATAGAGTGACGTGCTTTTTAGCATGCACGGCCGTATAGAGGTGTTTTGATGTGTAGTGCTGAGATGGATGGGACCCATCCTTCAAAGGATAGGTTTTCAGGTAAAAAAAAGGTAGGCATAATGGGTGGGACCTTTGATCCCATTCACTATGCACATCTGGCGCTAGGGGAATGTGCCCGGGTGCAGTTGGCACTTGACGAGGTATGGTTCATGCCCGCCAAGGATCCATACTTTAAGAAAAAGAAGAATGTGACTCCGGAAAAGCTCAGAGCGGAGATGACGTCCCTTGCGGTCTCAGACCGTGAGGGCTTTAAGATGTCCGATTTTGAGCTTTTAAGAGAGGGTGAAACATACACTGCGGAGACTCTGGAGAAGCTTGATGAGCTTTATCCTGATATTCACTTCTTTTTCATCATTGGTTCCGATTCGATGTATCAGATAGATACCTGGTGGCATCCCGAAGTCATCATGAGGCTTGCGACGCTGGTCGTTGCAGAGCGCGAGTATCCTGAAAGGAAGAGATCCTTCATGGAGCAGGTAAGGTATCTCGAGGACAGGTTCGGGGCAGATATACGGGTCCTCGACTTCGTAGAATCGGATATCTCCAGCACCATGATAAGGGGAATGGTGGCAAGGGACGAAGATATTTCGGACCTTGTACCCAAAGAGGTGGCTCTTTACATAAAGGATAACGGGCTGTATAAATGATGTATCCTCGAAGATCATAAAAAATTAGCTTCCTGTCTCTCTCGGCATCTCGTATGGGACAGGGAATTTCGGAGGTTCATATGGCATCAGACAAAAACGGTAAGAAAAAGATGGATGAGGAGAAGCCTGATCTTTCAGATATTTATGAATACAGGAAGAAGCTTAAGAAACTGCTGAAGCCTGACAGGTATGAGCATTCACTGAGTGTCAGCTTCACCTGTATCTGCCTCGCCATGAAATACGGTGTCGATCTTTACAAGGCTGAGGTCGCAGGGCTTCTGCACGACTGTGCGAAGCAGTTCTCAAATCAGGAGCTCATAAAGCTCTGTGATAAAGAAGGTGTGGAGCTTACAGAGGATATGCTGAAGGCACCTCAGGTCATTCATTCGGTATACGGCGCGGAATATGCCCGTAAAGCTTTCGGAATCAAGGATATGGAGATCCTTTCGGCTATTTTCTATCACACTCTGGGATGCCCGGAAATGAGCGTTCTGGAGGAAATAGTTTTTGTCGCGGATTATATAGAAGCAAGAAGATACAAAGCGGAGAGACTTCCGGAGATCAGGAGGATGGCATTTGAGGATCTGGACAGAGCAGTCTATGAGATAAACCATGACACCATCAGCTACCTCGAGGAATCCGGAGGTTTCGTATGTAAGGATTCCTATGATACATATCATTACTATAAAGAGCTTATGAAAAAGCGCGGTTTACCGATAAAGTAAGATAGAGATATTGACATACGGCATACAGGTGGTATGTCCGTATGGTGAAAAGTCAGGCATAAATAAAGAATTGCAGTAAAGGAGTACTTTTAATGGCTAGCGAAACATCAAGAGAAATGGTCAAAGCAGCATACAATGCTATTTCCGATAAGAAGGGATACGATATCACGGTTATCGATATTTCTGAAGTATCAGTTATAGCAGATTATTTTGTCATAGCCACAGCTGATAACATCAGACAGGTGGACGCACTCAGCGATGCGGTTGAGGATAAGATGGCAGAGCTTAAGATAGATCTTCGCCGTAAGGAGGGTGTTCCAAACAGCGGATGGATACTTCTTGATTACAATGACATCATCGTTCATGTGTTTGATAAGGAGCAGCGTCTTTTCTATGATCTCGAGCGTATCTGGTCAGATGGAAAGAAGATCGTTGATATAAACGAGCTGTAAAACGGTACGGAGGAGTCCTCTGGACAGGACTTTGAAGTGCTGAGATCAGTAAAATATATAGATAGCCTAGTGTCTCTTTGGTGGAAGCATCAGGGAGACACTTTTTTTATGATATTTTCTTTTCTGTGGACGCGCGGCGGGAGAAATATTATAATTAAATCGGCAATAATTAAAAATTACCGAAAGAGGACCGGAACGGATGATAGAAAAGGCTAAGGACACATTTGGATATGACATCATGTACCATAGATTCAGAATGGCGCCCAGGGATGGCGAGACCATAGAGGAGCTGAAGAAGGACATTTCCCTTCTTTCCGATAAGCTTGCAGCATGTGGGATATATGTTCATTTTCTCGAAAGTAATCTCGAGAAGAGGACGGGCAGGCATAAAGAAAATTTTATCAATGTTGAAGTGGGCATACATGAACATCACAGGACCAGAGGCGCCGGGTGGTTCAAAAGGAAGGAGACCAAGGTGACTGTCAGCGAGGTTTTCAGGTATTCTTCAGAGCACAATACCAAAGAAACTGCAGAATTCGCCGGAGTTTCGGTGAGAACACTATACACAAGGAAAACTGCATTGAAAAAAGCAGATAAGTGGAATGAAAATAACATGAATATGTTCTGAAAATGTTATTAATTTTAATTTTTTGTACGATGTAAAATACGCAGAGATTATTCTATAAAGAAAGGCTGATCATATATGAATAATAATATAGAGCCAGATGAGTCGTTGATTAAAAACGCTTTTTTGCTTTTTGATAAAATGTCGGAGCTGCATAAGAACCTCCCGGTTGCTTATGCCGTATTTCAGGTGCTGAAGAACAGTGCCGGTGACGGGGCTGTGGATGCCAAGTACCTGTATGCCAATGAAAGATTCTGTGTCGGTTTAGGCCGTTCAAAGGATGAGCTGGTCGGAAAGCTCGTGACTGAGACATTTGACGAAGACATCGAGGAACTGATGGGCTATGGCTACAGGGCGGCATATTTCAGTGAGGAGACCCATTATACGACCTACAGCAAGGTTCTCGGACACTGGATGGAATTCACCATAGCCGCTACCAATATCGAAGGCTGCTGCATAGCTGTGTGTACCTTCATCGATGACAGCCATCTGGAGAAGGAGCTTCTCAGACGAAATTCCACCACAGATGATGCCATAGTCCGTATAACGAGACTCCTGAGCCGTGAAGGAGATTATGAGGATATCATGAACTCCGTTCTAAAGGAAATAAGCCATGTGGTTCATCCCAGCCGTATGAATATACTGATCACTGACAGGGTGACCGTAGACTCTCAGTTTGCGTGGTACGCTGAGGAAGAAGAGTCCCATAAGGAGCTTTTGAAGGGACTCAGCTATGAGAAGTATCTTGTAAACTGGAGGAAATATCTGAACGAGGATGAAGTTATCCAGATCGATGACGTGGAGATGCTGAAGGACAGTGAGCCTGAGGGGTACAGGATTTTAAAGGAGCTCGGTATATACAGATTTGTCTGGGCACCGTTTTATGATAACAAGCACAGGATACTGGGATTCCTCTGCGCTGACAATTATGAACTCAGTGAGGAGATAGATACTCTCAGACTGATACAGAGTATTTCCTACTTCATCGGTTTCCGGATCAGGAATCACACCCTCGTTGAATTTCTGGATTACAGAGGCAATCACGACGAGCTTACGGGGCTTAAGAACCGCCGCGTGTTTGGAGAAACACTGAAGGTGCTTTCGCAGGTCAGAGAGCATTACGGACTGTTCTATGTGGACCTCAACCTCTTTAAGAATGCCAATGATAACTACGGGCATCATGTGGGAAACGAGGTACTCTGTGAGACCGCAGAAAGACTTTCTTCTGTTTCGGATTTTGAGGTATACAGACTGGGAGGGGATGAATTTGCCATTCTCGTGGATGAAGAGATCCCCAAGTCAGAGTATGAACAGATCATGGACAATATCAATGAAGCTTTTGAAAAACCTATACTGGAGACGGATGAATACAGCATTAAGATCAGTGCCAGTGCGGGTTTTGCCATAGCTCCCTATGACAGTGACAATCCGAATGAGCTTAGAAAGATAGCAGACCAGCGCATGTATGAAAGAAAGAAGATCATGCATGAGGAACTTAAAAAATAAATGACAGCACTGAAAAACTCCCCCTTGAACCATCCGGTTCAAAGGGGAGCTTTGTTTACTTATGAGAAAAGATCCTATCGGGACTTATGCGGAGTAATATACTTCCTTGACAAGACCGTTTTCAACCACTATTGAAAGTACAGGACCTGTCATCTGCAGGAATTCATACTGGGTCACATAATAAGCCATTTGTCGTCAATGTTTTTTGTACACTGTTTTTTTGCAAAAAACTCCACCGCAACATAAAGTTATCATCGGCAATATATGGATATTTATAATTTAATCCTCTCTTAAACGGACCTTATTTCTGGCACTTCTACGGCGCTCGTCCTCAAGTGCGGCATAATGCTTCTTTGTAGTGTTTACATCATTGTGTCCCAGCACATCGGCAACGAGGTAGATATCCCCGGTCTCCTTATAGAGATTTGTGCCATAGGTACTTCTGAGCTTATGGGGAGTGATGTGCTTAAGCGGAGTTACGGTCTTTGCGTATTTCTTCACCATGTATTCAACAGAACGTACCGAGATACGCTGGTTTCTGAGAGAAAGGAAGAGGGCGTCTTCGGAGCCTGCAGCAGGGATCTGGTGCTTTCTGTACTCCATATATGCCATAAGGACGCTTTCAACCTCGTCTCCGAAGTAAATGGTAACTTCCTTTCCACCCTTTCTGTGGATATGTATGCCGTCATTGTTGAAGTCGATATCGCTGATATTGAGCCCCACACATTCCGAGACTCTGATTCCGGTTCCGAGCATCAGCGTCATCATGGCGCTGTCACGGAGTTCTGTCTTGTCATGGAAGAGCTGCTGACGTTTGGTCAGTCCTTCGCCGTTTTCGACTTCATCAAGAAAATCAGCAACTTCGTTGGAATCCATGCGGATGATTTCCTTTTCCTTAAGCTTCGGCATCTGGATCATGGAAGCAGGATTGTTCTTTATAAGCTGGTTTCTGTAGAAGTAATTGTAAAAGGTGCGGAGAGACGCGAGCTTACGTTTGATGGCGGTACGGCTGTTTATGACATCCGAGTTTATCTCATTGCCCTTTGAATCTTTAGTGGTGCGCTTTCTGTATTTCAGGTACTCCATATAATCCTCAAGATCCAGTACAGAAAGTCTGTCTATGTCATCAAGAGAGAAGTCCTTTGTGCTGCGTTCCCTGAATATAGGGTTCTGATCTATCAGAAACTGAAAGAATACCTTCAGATCATAGGCGTAGGCGATGCGCGTTCTGGAAGAGGTCCTTGGTTCAATGCCTCTGAAGAAAGTCTTGCAGCAGTCCGGAAGCTCGGAAAGTTGCTCTCTTAGTTTTATCGTATTATCTCTGTCAACCTGTTCGTGATATTTTAATGCCATGGTTACTCCTGCAAAATTGTTAATTTTTAGACATTCTCACAATAGAGTAGGCTCATAAGCCGCCTTCGGAGAAGAAGATTTGGACTATTTGCCTTATGCCTACTATTATAGCAGAAAGGTTTTGCGAAATAATGACGGTTTTAACGCAAATATCGCTGTAAATATAGTCAAAATGTTATATGAAATGCCTATTAAATTCATATTTTAAGCCTATGATTCGGTTGCGACCAAGAATTTGCAGTGATATAATTGCACTTGGTCAAGTACAAAGAGAGACCGAGGAGATAATGTCACTTTTCTATAAAAGAATGGCATGTTACGGCAGCCCTTCGCGAGGCGAAATACAAACGGGCTGACGTTTCAAACGAAAGAGGTAAATGACATGAATGATTTTCAGACAATTGTAAATGTTCACGCACGTGAAATCCTTGATTCAAGATCTAACCCAACAGTTGAGGCAGAGGTTACTCTTGCAGACGGTACTGTTGGAAGAGCAGCTGTACCAAGCGGTGCTTCTACAGGTCAGTTCGAGGCTCTTGAGCTTCGTGATGGCGACAAGGCTCGTTATGTTGGTAAGGGTGTTCTTAAGGCTGTTGAGAATGTTAACACTCTGATCAATGAGGCTTTACAGGGTGTTGATGCTACAGATGTTTATGCTGTAGACGAGGCTATGTTAAAGCTTGATGGCACAAAGGATAAGTCAAAGCTCGGTGCTAACGCTATCCTTGCTGTATCTCTTGCATCTGCACATGCAGCTGCTGCATCTCTCGGTGTTTCTCTTCATCAGTTCCTTGGCGGAGCAGCAGGTGTTGAGCTTCCAGTTCCTATGATGAACATCGTTAACGGTGGTGCACACGCTGCAAACAATATCGATGCTCAGGAGTTCATGATCATGCCGGCAGGCGCTCCAAGCTTCAAGGAAGGTCTTCGTTGGTGTTCAGAGGTATTCCACGCACTTCAGTCAGAGCTCAAGGCTAACGGCCTTGCAACAGCTGTAGGTGATGAGGGTGGTTTCGCACCTAACCTTGCATCTGATGAGGAAGCTCTTGATTACATCGTAGCTGCTATCAAGAAGGCAGGCTATGAGCCGGGTAAGGATTTCGTTCTCGCTATGGATGCTGCATCTTCTGAGTGGAAGAGCGACAAGCCAGGCGTATATCACCTTCCAAAGGCTGGTAAGGACTTCACAACTGATGAGCTTATCGAGCACTGGAAGAAGCTTACAGAGAAGTATCCTATCATCTCTATCGAGGATGGTCTCGATGAGGAAGACTGGGAAGGCTGGCAGAAGATGACCAAGGTTCTCGGTGACAAGGTTCAGCTCGTAGGTGATGATCTTTTCGTTACAAACGTTGAGAGACTTCAGAAGGGTATCGACCTCGGTGTTGCTAACTCTATCCTTATCAAGCTTAACCAGATCGGTTCTCTTTCAGAGACTATGAACGCTATCAAGCTTGCTCACAAGCATCACTATACAGCAATCGTTTCTCACAGATCAGGTGAGACAGAGGATACAACAATTGCTGATCTTGCTGTAGCTCTTAACACATGCCAGATCAAGACAGGTGCTCCTTCAAGATCTGAGCGTGTTGCCAAGTACAACCAGCTCCTTCGTATCGAGGAGGCTCTTGGTGACGGCGCTGACTACCCACAGTTCAACGCATTCAATGTTGAGAGATAATCGACAACTGATTATGTAATCATCAAATCCCCGCGTCTGCGATATGCAGTGCGGGGGTTTTTTTGTATTTCAGTATTCAGGCATTGTTACGCTGAGTATTACGTCTGGATCGTATGAAGAGATAGATGCCTGCAGCTATGAGTACAGCGAAGAGAAGCCATCCGAAGGGCAGTTTCACAAGCTCGTTGATAAATAGGACAGACATTATCGTGATGAGAAGAGATGCGGCACTCTGAAGGTTTCCGATATATTCAAATTTCTTTTGAAACCATGGCATTTCCGTTTCGTGGATCAGGAGGCCGTCATGGATGCATGATGCGGTATCCGAGATGGCGGTCTGGATATCCCGGGGGTATAGTCCGTACTCATGCTTATAAAATCCGCCTGCCTCACAGAGGGGATAAATGCCTTTGTATATGAGGTCTTCATCGTAACCGGAAGGCAGAGGAAGAGCCAGAAGTATATGGGCAGAGACATTACCGGTTGATTCGATATACTCTATAAAGAAGAGCGGAATCAGAGGAAAATCACATTTTCCGAATATTGAATAAAGCTGTCCTTTAAGCTCCGTAAAGCTTCCTTCTTCGAGAAGCGTCTGGTCGAGGGTCTTACACTGTACAGTATCATTTCCGGACAGTTTCATTACGAAAAACAGGGAATCCGGCTGCCTGCTGTAGTGTTCCCTGAGCTTATGGATCCATTCCCTTTCGGCTTTCATGGAATCTATACCGCTCCTTATGTCTGTGTAAGAACCGTCTTCAGAAAAATAACGGATTTTTGCCGATGACCCGCGAAGACCGGAAAGAGACATGAGAGTATGAATCGGGCGTGTATCGAGATCGAAATTCCAGGTATAGTTTTTCATCATGCCTCCGGATCGTGATTACGTAGAGAGATAGACATTAGCATCACTGATATATGGTATAGAATCATCATAATCCCAAATAATGAGTATGGCAAACGGGAATATCGGACTGGAATTTTTTCTGCAAAAATTAAGTGAATCAGTATGATATGGGTTTGTACAATTAATTGGTAATGCGATCATTCGGCAAGATAAGGAGAGGAATCATGAAGGCAAGGGAGTATTTGGAGATTTTACATGTAGCAGAAAGACTGAAGGACACGCCCCGTCACTGTACGACAACAAAGAGGCGGACAGAGAGCGTTGCAGAGCATAGCTGGAGGATATCTCTCATGGCTTTTCTTCTCAGGCATGAGTTTCCGGATGTTGACATCAATAGAGTCGTTGATATGTGCCTGATCCATGATCTCGGGGAGTGTTTTACCGGAGATATACCTACTTTTATAAAGACTGATTCAGACAGGGATGTGGAGGATTCTCTGCTTGATCAGTGGGTGAAGACATTGCCGGAGGAGGTTTCCCGGGAAATGTCCGAGCTGTACAGGGAGATGGATGCGCAGGAGACAAAAGAGGCGAAGATCTACAAGTCTCTGGATAAGCTTGAAGCGCTTATTCAGCACAATGAATCGCCCATAGACACATGGTCTGATAATGAATATGATCTGAATAAGACCTATGCCTTTGATACTGTGGCTTTTTCAGAGTGGCTCACAGAACTCAGGAATGAAATACTGAAGGATACACTGGATAAAATAGAGACAGAGAACTGATGGGTTAATTTATTAGTTTAATTTATATCTGGCAGCATGTGATTAGGAGGTAGAATATGGCAAGCGGCAGAATGGAATTTCATGCTCAAAGTATCATGCAACACGCAAATTTTTCCTTTGCATTGCCAAATGATGCGGAAATGACAGAGGTAAGGAATCATAAGCATTATGAACGACCGACGAAGAGTCTGTTACTTCTGCATGGATTGACCGGCACGGATACTGACTGGATGTTTGGCGGATTGGCTCAGGAGATGGCGAGACAGTATAATCTTGCCATTTTTATGCCCACGACCGGTAATTCTTTTTATCTGGACAAGGGATATGTGGGAGGTAATTTTGGTCAGTTTGTAGGTGAAGAGCTGCCTGAGTATATAAATAAGGTGTTTGGGTATTTTTCGAATCGAGAGGATTCAATGATCGGTGGTCTGTCAATGGGTGGATATGGAGCTATCCATACAGCATTTGCATTTCCGGAAAGATTTTCAGAGTGCATCGCTTTATCATCCGCCATACATTTAGAGGACATAGCCGGGAAAAAAGCTTCGGCCAGAAGCCTTATGCCGGTGGAGATGCTTACGGATGTATTTGGTGATTTGTCCAAGCTCATGGAATCTGATAAGAATCCGAAGGTTCAGTTCGCAAAATTAAAAAAGGAAGGCAGAAAGATCCCGCGTCTGTATATGGCTATAGGTACTGAGGATGCTCCTGCATTGTATAATGCGAATACGGATTTCAGGGATTTTCTTCAGCGTGAAAATGCCGATTTCTTTTTTGAAGATGGACCGGGAAGGCATGACTGGGCATTTTGGAATGCCTATCTGGACCGAGGTCTTAAATGGGTGCTTGGGTGATATTTAGAAAAAGAGCACACAAATTCAGGCACACAGCCAGGTGGCTTAAATGAAAAACTTAACGAGACCTTTTTGGGGGTATATTACGAAAACCCCTTAAAAAGGTCTTTTTTCATGGGTTGTAATAATCAAGATTTTACGTGTTTTCGCTAGTGTCTACACGATCAAGTTCAACTGCGATCTTATGAATAGATTTTCCATCGCTATACCCTTTTAACAGCTTCAGAGAATAATCAAATACAGGTTTTTGTCGATACATCATAGTGAATAGCCATTGCGAACTATGTAATTATTGACTGGAAACATGATTCCAAACTGAGGAGGATCTTTATGAAAAGACTTATTTCAATGGCACTTGTGGCTGCAATGACTCTAACTTTCATAAGACATAATGTAAGTGATGATAATGCTGAGGAATAATAACAAGTTGTGGCAGTATTATGATTTATGAATATGTATACTGCTATTACGTAGACCGATAACTGTTAAAAGAAAGATAGGGGCGGTATGGAAAGAAAAGAATTAAATAATATTTTCAGGATTCTTTTAACTCTTGTCTCCGGAGAAGGACGAGAAGAAAAGCTTTTTGGATCACAATTGTCTCTGTTTGAGGAAACATTTGACAGAGCGTTATGCGGAAAAGTTTTTCCTATGGTGTATCTGGAAATTCCACTTATAGGTAAACCTTGCTGCGATTTGGAAGTGGGCTATGGAGAAAAGCTCTGCAGTTCAAATGTTTTCCCTGAAGCTAAGGCTTTTGGATATAGAAAAGCCCTTGATTACTTTGCTGCGAATAAAGGTAATAATGTAGGCTTTGGCTTTTCGATAGACCTTAGTCGAGGAGAAACTGAACGTGCAGGACTCTATCTGCAGCATCGTGGAAATCATAAGATTATAGAGCCATTTCTCCGGGCATGTGGTGATGAAGAAAGATACCAAAACTATATGAATGTCAGTGACAGAATAAGAGAGTCGTGGCCAAGTTCGTATATTGGTTTCTTTCCGGAAAGACCCGGATCACCCACTCGCTTAGGAGGTTATATAACCGGAAATCCTGATCTTATGGATCTGTTTAAACTTTCGGGATTTACTTCATATGGGTCAGACATGATGGATTTATGTAGGGAATTAACAGCAATATGCGAACCGAAGGATTATCAGTTTGACATACGCTCAGATGGTACTTTATCGGATGAATTCGGGCTTTCATTTTCTTTTGCACCACAAAGAAGTCCGAAGATGGGAGCAGAGTCATTAAGGTCAGGTAAAGGAGCACGTTTTATGACACGGCTTCAGGAACTTAATCTTATAGATGATCGATGGAATATGCTTCCGGATGCGCTATTTGCCCGTACTTTTCCTTTAGAAAGTAAGGATGGCAACAAGCAGTTTATAGCATTAACTGCGTCGATAAACATGGTAAAGATAAAATTCAAAGCAGGAATACCGCAATGTGTAAAGTTTTATCTTTCTTTGGAATCTTATATGCACTAATTTGAAAGGAGTTATACTATGGATATAAAGAATTTTGATTTCAGTAAACTCGACCCTGAGTTAAGAGCAAAAGCAGAGAAATGTCAAAGCAAGGAAGAACTGATAGAACTTGCAAAAACTTCAGGAGTAGAACTTACGGATGAACAGTTGGATGCGATAGCAGGCGGTGGACTAGACTGGGTTCAATGCTGGGATGAATGCGGAACGATAGGTAATTGCGGACTGGAATAGAGCGAGCAAAGTCATTATAAAAATCTGTTAAATCAAAGGAATCTGACAGAAAGGATTGCCGATGGAAACCGATACAAAAAAAAGAACCGCGAAAGATAAAGGATGGAGGCATTCTCGATATAATCTCAGTATGCCAGATCCGGATGGTAATGGGTATATCATTGCGAATCTTTTCAGTGGAAGCTATAAGGTATACAGTCTTTTTGAATGCTATCTGCTTTCTGTTTTTGAAGAACTTGATGAACATCATCCCATACTTCCGTATTTTGCCAAAGAAGGTCTGATAGTAAACTTTGATGAGCTTTCTGCCATTGAGGCGAGGAATCGTCTGTGCGCCGGATATTCGGAAATAGTGAGTCTGACGATATGTCCCACCATGGGATGTAATTTTGACTGTCCCTATTGTTTCGAGAAACATGGACAAGGAAAAATGGATGCTGAGACCCAGAATCAGGTTGTGCAGTTAGCCCGCAGTATGCTTAGTATAAGCCGTGCAAAAAGATTATCCGTTTCATGGTTCGGAGGAGAACCGCTACTTTATCCCGAGATAATAGATAATCTTTCAAAAAAACTTATAACTTTGGCTGAGGAATTCAAGGTTGATTATGATTCAGCAATAACTACAAACGGTTATTTTCTTACGGAAGATAACATCAAGATGTTAGATCGTGCCAGGGTCAGTTGTGCTTCCATAACTCTGGATGGCATAGGTCATACTCACGATCGGACCAGACATTTGATAAATGGTGATGGAAGTTTCAGTGTCATAACCGGGAATCTTCGTAACCATATACCTTTTAAGGTTTGCATAAGACATAATGTAAGTGACGAAAATGCTGAGGAATATAAAAAGCTCAGGAAATATATAGATGATTTGGCTGCTGAGACGGGAAACCGACTTATATACAGTGCTGCACTTGTGAGGAATAATCCGGCTGCAACAGACAGAGGAGCGGATGTCAGATTACTTCATGGTGAGTTGGAAATAGAGATAGAAGCTCGCTGGCGTTTGAACAGAATTGCCAAAGTAATGTATTGCGGAGCCCAAAACTTATGGAATATAGGTATAGATGATAAAGGAAGGCTATACAAATGCTGGGAAATCATGAGCAGACCTGAATACAGCTTTGGTACAGCAGACCGTTGGAATCCGGCAAATCCCATTCAAAGCGCTGACAAGCCTGACAGGCTGACAGATTTTATAAACGCAGGACCACCTATTTACAAAGATGAGTGTCGGTCTTGTATATGGCTTCCTCATTGTATGGGTGGTTGTCCGTATTGTGCTTTATATACCGAAAGAAGTTGTCCATCCTACAAGGATAATCCGGAGGCTTTTCTTCTTGCCAAGTATAAAGAGTTATATAACAAGTTGTGACTGTATTGTGATTTATGTATATGTATACTAAGGCGTGGGAGAATCCTGCGTCTTTTTTGATGCAAAAAAACATAAAAGTATAAATCACAAACAACATACTTCCTTTTGCGCAAAAATTTAATATTTTGTTATATATTGCCTATTCACAAACTGTGATATATTACAAGTGAACATATGTATTGGAGAGGAGGCATATTATGGCAAATGTATTTGATACTGCTAAGTATCTGTTAGAGAAAGCCGGTAAGATGTCTACGATGAAACTTCAGAAGCTATGCTATTATTCGCAGGCGTGGTCTTTGGTTTGGGACGATGCACCTCTATTTGAAGAGGATTTTCAAGCGTGGGCTAACGGTCCGGTATGTCCTGAATTATTTTCTAAGACAAAAGGCAGGTATTCCGTCACTGCAAATGATGAGAACGGCGGTGATAATAATCTGACTGATAACCAGAAGGATACCATTGATAAGGTATATGAACACTATGGAAAGCACGATGCTCAGTGGTTAAGTCAGCTCACACACATGGAAGACCCTTGGAAGAATGCAAGGCAAGGAGTTCCGTCTGGCGTAGGAAGCAACAACATTATCTCGAAAGAAAGCATGGCATTATATTATGGCGGTCTCTAAGAAAGATAAACAGATAAAGCAGAAAGAATCCCCTAAAGGGAAAAGCATTGCTCAGGGCGGAAACCCTGAGCAATATTATTCTCAACCCCCTGCGTGGACTTTTACAAACGCCGACACTGATATGTGGGCTTTTACGGAAGAGCATATCGGCAAATTGCTATGGACGGAGATCTTACCAAGACTGAAAGCATGGGAGGCACAAACATGGGGAGAAATATTGGTAAGAGATAAAAAACTGAACCACTCACTTGACCTCGACGATCTGAATAAAGTGGCACAGGACAGACTAGCGCGTATGTAGATCTCGCTTAAAACATACATGAAATTACGCCCAAGATTACGCCAAGAGCGAATTAAACCGCATAAGCTTTGGTATGCAAAGGTAAAAGCTTAATTAAGCATTAACATCTGCAATTAAGCATTTACAATTACATTTGACAGACGCATGCGCTTAAATGAAATACTTAACGAGACCTTTTTGGGGGTATATTACGAAAATCCCTTAAAAAGGTCTTTTTTCATGCGTTTGAATAATC
>NZ_MUHW01000012.1 GCF_002007235.1 Oribacterium sp. C9 | reverse complement strand
ATCATTAGAAGTAGATTTTGTCCTGGAAACAGTAAATACAATGATAGAAAAGCATTGTGTTGCGCTAACAACTGAAACCATAATCCATAGTGACCAAGGCTGTCACTACACAAGCTGCAGCTTCATTCAACTTGTAAAAGACAAAGGGTTACGCCAGTCTATGTCAAGAAGAGGCAATTGTTGGGACAATGCTCCACAGGAAAGCTTTTTCGGAAGGATGAAAGACCACATAAAATCCAAGCTTAAGAACTGCACTACTTTTGAGGAAGTTAAAGCAATAATAGATGATTGGATGGATTATTATAACAACGATAGATATCAGTGGAGATTAGCAAAGCTATCTCCTAATGAATACTATGAATACATAACATCAGGAGTATATCCTTTAAAGGATGTTATACCTTCAAAAAGATATTGAGAAGAAGGTAATTTAATAAAATATAGACATCTGCTAGACTGATTTTTCTCAAATCCCTTCTTCTTACTTTGTCCTTGACAAGGGGTACACTTTAAAGAGCAATTAATAAGGATGGTTTGTCGAAAGCTTAGGAAGTTCAAAACAGTTTCTCAGATTGTTGAAGACCTTGAAGAAGATGAAATAAAGATAAAGGCTATTTGTGATGCAGCAGAAAAGTTCGCGCCTGATTTTGACGAAGAGAAGGTTATCATAAGTGTAATGGGAGAAGTACGTATTTGATAAAATGGTACTGGACACCAAGTATAAGATAATAAAGGCAGGATTCTTGCATTCTAAAAAATGTAGGGAACCCTGCTCTTTGAGATATTGAACTTTACAAACTGAACAGATCGCTATGACTTCCCGTGCGGGAGGCTGTGAGTATCAGTTGATCATTGTCAATTGCATAGATTAACAACCAATCCGGCTGGATATGACATTCCCGGAAACCAATATAGTTTCCAACCAGAGGATGATCCTGATACTTTTCATCAAGGACTTTTTCATCAAGAAGATCGTCAATGACAGATTTAAGTAAAAACATGTCTTTACCTTGTTTTTTCATCCTCTTGTAGTCTTTCTTAAATTTGGTAGTTGGTTTGAGCGTTAGCATCAGTCAATCACTCGTCCTCAGCATCAAGTTCATCAAACAGCTCTCGTGCTGAACTGTATGACTTTGAAGGAATCTGTCCTGACATGATGCCTCTTGCTTCAAGGATAGCGTCCTCGGTCTCACGGTTGTAATGTGGAAGCCTGACATTAAACGGAAGCCCTCCTACGAGAAGCGAGTTTTCAAAGAAGATGTTTACCGCTTCGGGCAGTGACATGCCAAGGCTGGAATACAAAGATTCCAATGCACTTTTCTTTTGACTGTTCATTCGCATGTTGAAATTGGTATCTTTTACTGCTGTTGCCATATGATCACCTCCTAATGTAAAGATAACTCAAAAGTAAAACGTTTGCAAGTAAATGTTTTACATATACTCTAATGATATATCTTATTGAGGGTGACTTGAGAGTAACTGGTACAATTAAATCATAGATCCGACTAAACAGCTGAGGTTATCAGAATCCTTTATAAATCCGGATAAGACAGGCTCTTTTGAATGGACAGCAACCTGATTTAATCTTAACAAAGGAAAAAATGACGAACTAAGATTTCAATTTAAAGTACTGGACGGATATATGACGCTTATCGAAAGGATACGCGAAAAACTAAAATGCTCAGAAGATATAGAGAAGGCTGTAGATTCTGCAGTTGTTTCATGTATTGAGGACGGAATACTGAAGGAGTTCCTGATTGCTCATAGGGCGGAGGTAATAGACATGTGTCTAACGGAATATGATGAAAAAACATTTGTAAACGGTATCAAAGAAGAGGGGCGTGAAGAGCGAGATAGAGAGAAAATTACTGAGCTGCTTCAAGATGGAAAGACACCAAAGGAGATTGCTGATTTCTGCAAGTATCCGATGGAATTGATTAAAATAGTTCAGGAAAGTATGATGGTGGTGAAGTAATTTACTGCAAAAATTTAATATACAATAGATTCAGAGCAGGATTCCTATGATATCAAAATGTAGGAATCCTGCTATTTTTGTTGTGGTGATGAAATTTTTAAGAAACTAATCTTTTGACTTAACCAAATATAAAATAATATTTATAAAATTCAGCCGAATAGTCGACATTTTATATGATCAGAAGGCCTAGGAAGAAAAATTGGTTTGATAAAAGTCGAAAAATGATTGACACTGACGTTAATTGTAAGTTGATATAATAATTTAGTTTGATTGCTTTGTAAAGGTGATAGTAACTAGAGCTGAGGAAATATATTTATGAAAATACTTGCAGTAATTCCTGCTAAGGCTGGGTCGATAGGAATACCAAATAAGAATATAAGGATAGTTGGGGGACATCCTTTAATTTATTATTCTATCTGCAATGCATTAAAATCTGAATTGATTACAGATGTTATCGTTACAACAAATTCTCCAGAAGTAAAGATAATTGCTACTCAGATGGGGACTGCTGTGCGATGGCGCAATGAAAGTCTTTGTGGTGATGATGTTACTTTAGACACTGTAATATATGATGCGATAGACCATACTATAGCATGGGATTACATCGTCACAATGGAGCCTACTTCACCAACTCTTAGTTCCAATACAATAGACCGTGCAATTTCTTATGCTATCAATAATGACTTAGATACACTGATATCTGTCTTGAATAATCCGCGTTTATCATGGGGGATTAAAGACGGAAAAAAAGTGCCCAACTATAGTCAACGTCTTAACCATCAATATTTGCCACCTTGTTATATTGAAACAGGTGCATTTTTAGTATCAAAGGCTTCAATTATAACTGAATCAACAAGAATAGGCTCAAAGGTAGACGTATATGAAGTTCCAGAAACGGAGGCCCATGATGTAGAGTCATTTTGGGATTTGCAGGCTGTCGAAAACATATTAAACAGAAAAAAAGTAGCGATTTATGTGAATGGTAATAATAAGCGAGGAATTGGACATATATACCGTGCGTTAGAACTTGCTGATGAGTTCTATACTAAACCTGATATATATTATGATAGTAATCAAACCAATCCAAAAGTATTTGGTAATACATCACATAACCTTATACCGGTAAACGGAATTGCGGAGCTTTTTGATATTTGCAGAAAAGAACAATATGATATTTTTATCAATGATATCCTTACTACTTCGATTGACTACATGATTGGTCTTAGGACGGTACTTCCAAAGGCTAAGCTAATTAATTTTGAGGATGATGGAGAAGGTCAATTGAAGGCGGATCTTGTGTTTAATGCATTGCTAAGCGAAAATGATTTACCTCAGGTAAAGGCTGGAGAGCGCTATTATATTTCTGGAAAAACATTTATGTTCTATGAGCCTATTGAAATTAGAGAGAAAGTAAAAAATGTTTTTATTTCTTTCGGAGGAGCTGATCCACAGAATTATTCTGATCGACTGCTTTCGATGATTTCAAAAAAAGAATATCAAGAATATAAGTTTATTGTAGTGCTTGGAAGAGCAAAACAGAATGTTCAAGAATTACTTAAATACGCTGATAAGGAGAATATCGAGGTACTATATGATATTCCAAATATGCCTGAAATAATGACCAGCTGTGATATAGCAATTACATCGAGGGGGAGGACTGGATATGAGCTTGCAATGTTAGGAATTCCAGCTATTGCAATGGCTCAAAACGAGCGAGAAGAGAAACATGGATTTGTAAGTAACGAAAATGGTTTTACATATATAGGCTTGAATCCTGAAGATGAAATAATTGAGAGTAATCTAAAGATGTATTTGTCATTATCTAGGAAAGCAAGAAAAAAATTCCAAGATAAGCTTCTAAGCCATGATTTGCGTGGTGGACGTAAAAGAGTAATGAGTTTGATTAACAGTTTGTGAGGGCGATAATTCATGGAGAAAAGAAATTCAATATGTATTATTCCAGCAAGAGGTGGGAGTAAAAGAATTCCAAGAAAGAATATTATAGATTTTCTTGGAAAACCACTTTTGGCATATTCGATTGAAGCTGTCAAAGATTTAGGTATTGCAGAAACAATAATTGTTTCTACAGATGATAAAGAGATAGCAGAAATCGCACAAAGATATGGGGCCGATGTTCCGTTTTTCAGAAAAAAAGAGCTTGCTGATGATGACACAGGAATCGCAGATGTGTTGATAGATGTTATTGAACGCTATAAAAACATTGGGATTGAGTTTAATTATACTATTTGTGTGTTGGCATCTGCACCATTACTTCAAAAGGACAAGCTAATTGAAGCTTTTAAGTTATTAAATGCACGAGACGATTTGGAGTCGGTTTGTCCAGTTGAGCCATTTTCGTATCCTCCGCAAAGAAGCCTTGTTGTCAGAGATGGAAAAATAGAAATGTTACATCCTGAAAACTACTTTAAAAGATCCCAGGATTTTGAGAAATTATATCATGATTGCGGTCAGTTTTTTATGTTTAGAACAGAGGCTTTACTTAGGGACAAAAAATTATATACACAAAATATGGCTCCAATATATCTTGATGAAGTAGAGTCTCAAGATATTGATAATTACACAGATTTAGAACTTGCAAAGATAAAATATAAATTACTATTTGAGAAAGATGGTAAGAAGTGATGAAGGTTCTTTTTACAGCAGTTGGGTCCATTGGAAGTAGACATATCGGCAATTTAATAGAGATTTGCCAAGATATGGGTATTAAAGTAGATATAGATGTTGTTCGAAAATCTCATAGAGTGTTATCGGATAATTTAAAGGCATTAATTAATAAGGAAATATGGGATGAAACGGAAATAGCTGAATATTACGATGTAGTATTTATAACTGATGAAACAAAATCACACTATGAAAATATAATAAAGTATAGAGATAGATGTTCACATATGTTTATTGAGAAACCAGTTCTCGATGACATAGGATATGATATTAGTGTCATAGAACCAAAACAAGGGTCTGAATATTATGTTGCCTGCCCGATTAGACATTCTCGATATTATGAAGAACTTATGAAAGTAGTCAAAAGAGAGGATGTGTATTCTGTAAGAATAATATTCTCTAGTTATATGCCAAACTGGCAAAAAGGACGTGATTATAGAAATAGTTTCAGATGCTTCATGAATCGTGGTGGGGGAGTAGATATTGATTCTCTTCATGAAATTGATTACATGACTTCACTTTTTGGATTCCCAAAACGAACTTTTAGAGTTGCTGGTCAATACTCTAATTTAGTTATGGATGCACCAGATTTAGCGACATATATATTTGAGTATAAAGACATGCTAATAGAAATGCATTTAGATTATTTTGGACGTACAAATAATAGAAGGGTTGAATTTTATACTAAGAATGATGTCGTTATTGTTGACTATAACAAGCATATTGTCGAGCATCAACTTTTAGGAGAGATTGAGGACTTTGGAGTTGATGACAGATTCTATCAAAAGGAAATGAAATATTTTATAACGCTTATAAATTCTAATGGTATGGTTGAGAATATTAATCCAATAAGCAATGCGATAAAGAGTTTAAAACTAGCCAAAGGCTATAACGATTGAGGGGAGATATGAGTATGAATTATAAAAATCTATTCTCTCTGCAAGATAAGAAGGTGGTTATCACAGGAGGATGTGGATATCTTGGAAGAGAAATAGTAAAAGGTCTGGCTGACTTTGGGGCAGAAGTAATTGTAATCGATTGGAATATTTCCCAAATTGATGGAATTGTTAGACCAGTTACATATTTACAGTGTGATCTTACTGATACTGATAATATTCGACAGGTTATGAAGGTTGCTGCGGGAGAAGATGGAATCATTGATGTTCTTATTACGATGGCTGCAAATCTTGGCGCAGGTGTACTAAGTGATGTAGAAAATATGGATGATGAATACTGGAATAAGGGGATTGATGGAACGGTAGGGTATACATTTAGGACAATCCGTGAGTCTATTCCATATATGAAAAAAAGTGTAGCGGGCAGTATAATAAATATCGGATCATTATATGCAGTTGGTGCACCAGATCCAAGAACCTATTATGATACACCGTTTAGCTCGACACCTAACTATGGGGCAGGTAAAGCAGCTACTGTTGAATTGACAAAATTTTGTGCTGCTTATCTGGCTAAGTATGGGATCAGGGCGAATAGTGTGAGCCCTGGTTCATATCCTCATGAAAACGTACAGGAAAATACGTTGTTTAAAAAACGCCTAGAAGATAAAACAATGCTTGGACGTATAGGTTATCCAGATGATCTTGTTGGTGTGATGATTTTCTTGGCTTCTGCTGCATCTAAGTATATTACTGGAGTTAATATTATGGTTGATGGTGGCCAAACGGCTTGGTAAAGAAAGGCAGGAAAGGAAAAGAGGATGAAAACTTCAAAACCGTATTTGATTGCTGAGATGGGAGTGAATTTCTATGATACCGCAAAAGCACTTAATATCAAACCAATAGAAGCTGCAAAGATGTATATTGATGCAGCGGCTGAAGTAGGGATAGATTGTGCTAAATTCCAGTCGTATAAGGCAGTTACAATTGTTTCAAAGAACTCCCCTGCTTATTGGGATACCACTAAGGAACCTACAAAGACACAATATGAACTATTCTTAAGACATGATCACTTTGGTGAGTCTGAGTACCAAGAACTTTGTGATTACACCCATTCAAAAGGAATGGATTATACATCAACGCCTTTTGACTATGCTTCAGCTGATTATCTAGAGTCAATGGTTGATTTTTATAAGATTAGTTCTTCTGATCTTTCCAATATACCGTTTATCCGTCATATAGGCAGTAAAGGAAAACCTGTTGTTATGTCTGTTGGTGCATCATATTTATCAGAGGTAGATGAAGCTGTTAGAGCATTAAAAGAATCAGGCTGTATGGATATTACGATTCTACATTGTGTTCTTTCGTATCCAACTGATCCTAAGAATGCTAATTTGCGCATTATTAAGACACTGAAAGATGACTTCCCTGGTATCAAAGTAGGTTTCAGTGATCATGTGGCTCCAGATAATACAATGATGACATTAGCGTCTGCATATATGCTTGGTGCTGATGTTATTGAAAAGCACTTTACTCTGGATAAAACACTTTCAGGTAACGATCATTATCATGCAGGAGATCCTGAAGATTTTAAGAAAGCAATTTCAAACTTTAAATGGATTGACACTGTACTTGGAAGTCCTGAGAAGACGGTGCTGGAATGTGAACAGGTGCCAAGAAGAGAAGCACGCAGGTCACTGGTACTCACAAGAGATATGAAAGCTGGTGAAGTGATTCAAGAAGAAGATTTAATGCCTAAACGTCCAGGAACAGGAATTTCTCCGGTTTATACCGATATTGTTATTGGAAGAAAGGTTATGAGAGATCTTGAAGAAGATACAATACTTACATGGGATATGGTTTAATTTGTCAGATTGTGAATTTAATTTGTTTTAATTCTATTGAAGTGTATTGCAATTTCTAGAAGATGAATATTTGAGTTTGATGTGTGCCAAAACGGAGTTGGGAGGTATATATGAAGTATTGTAGAAAATGTCTTCAACCAGATACAAGACCTGGGATTATGTTTAGTGCAGATAATGTTTGCTATGCATGTTTATGGGAAGAGAGTAAAAAAAATATTAATTGGAAACTCCGTGAAGAGGAATTAAAAGAAATAGCAGAGGCAGCTAAAAGAGAGAGTCATAGTCGAGGAGGGAATTATGATTGTGTTATTGGCGTATCAGGCGGGAAAGATAGTACATTTCAGGCTGTATATGCCAAAGAAAAACTTGGACTAAAGCCTCTTTTAGTAAACTGTGTTCCAGATGAAATTACCGAAGTGGGTCAACACAATATAGATAATCTTAATTCTATATCAGGAGGATTTGATATCATAGCAATACGGCCTAATCCTAGAATAGCAAAAGTACTTTCAAGAAAATGCTTTTTTGAAAGGGGCAATATTATTTCAGCATCTGAATACTGTCTTTGGGCATCTGCCTATATTATAGCTCTTAAATTTGAAATTCCATTGATAATACAAGGTGAAAATAATGCATTGACTTTGGGAACTGCATCGAAACAGGATGAAGGCAGTGATGCTTACAATATTGTCCACACTAACACAGTGAGAAATTTTGATATTGAAGAATTAATTAATGGTACTGGTATACCTAGTGAGGATATGTATCTGTATAAAATGCCGTCACACGAGGAGTTAGATAAAAAAGGTATACGTGCTATATGGCTTCAATATTACGTTAAAGAATGGTCTCAGGTATATAATGCGGATTTTGCAGTTGCAAGAGGACTAAAGGGAAGAATGAGTGAGGATCTTCATGATATTGGAAGATATAGGCGATTTACTGGATTAGATTCTGATTTACAAATAGTAAATCAAATGATCAAATACTATAAATATGGATTTGGTATGGCAACCGATGAGGCTTGCTACGATATAAGAGAAGGCAGACTAAGTCGAGATGATGCCATATGGTATGTTAATGAGTATGATGGAAAATGTGGTGAACAATATATCGAAAAGGCGTGCAAGTATATGGATATTACTCAAGATGAATTCTATCAAGTATTAGATAAGTATGTAAATAAAAAGCTCTTTAAAAAAAATAATGGAAAATGGGAAAGACTATTTGAAATAGGAAAAGATTTTATCGAATAAAAAGGAGTGTGTTGATGATTATCAAAAGAGAATGTGTATTTGATATAAATCCTCCGTTTCCAAGGAATATACTTATGGAACCAACAAATGCATGTAATCATACTTGTGTATTTTGTGGAAATAAATACAAAAAAAGAAGGAATTCAATATGTGATATAGATCTATTTTTTAGAATTATTACTGAAGCTTTTGAATTGGGTAGTAGGGAGATAGGCTTTTATCTTGGAGGTGAACCATTTTTATATAAGAATCTATCAGAACTGGTGATGAAGGCTAATAGTGTCGGCTATGAATATATATATATAACTACAAATGGCGCCTTGGCTAATATAGATAAGGTGAAGAATTTAGTTGATTGCGGATTATCTAGCATAAAATATTCAGTCAACGCAGCTTCGCGAGATATATATAAAATCATACATGGGAAAGATGATTTTGAAATAGTTAAAGATAACATTATAAATTTATGTATAGAAAGAAAAAAATGGGCATCCAAATTAGCAGTGTACATTTCTTTTGTTGAAAATTCGATTAACATACACGAAAAAAAGATCCTAAATGATATTTTTGGCAATTATGTTGATTCAATATATTATTACACTGCAGATAATCAAAGTGGATATAATGAAAATAATGACTTGATAATTGAGAGCGGTAATCAGAATATAAATGTTCCTTGTGAAATGCTGTTTAACAGGATTCATGTCACTAGCGATGGATATATGGATGCATGTTGTATTGACTATGATAACAAAATGGCATTTGCTGATTTAAGAGAAGTTTCGTTATTGGATGCATGGAATAGTCCGATAATGAAAGATTTAAGGAGGCAACATTTAGAAAAGAAAATAGCTAATAATCAATGTTTTAATTGTATATTTAATAGACATGATGATGTGGAACCACTTAATGAAAAACTGTATAAGAAATATTTATCCCAGTCTAAAAACATGGAGGGATAGGATATATGGAAAAAAAAATAATGCGAGAGCATATGAAAGAAAGATTTTCTACTGCACAAGTGATGTCAATGAATCCACCAGTGGCAGAATCCCTTAATATTGAATTGAATAATAGCTGTAATCATAGATGTATTTATTGCATGTATCATGGAGAACATGCCAAACATACAGTTCAACATAAAGTTATGGACTATGCCTTTGCTAAGAAAATAATAGATAATGCTCGTGACTATGGATTCGGTTCAAAAGAATTAGGATTATATATATCGGGAGAACCATTGTTATATCCGCAATTGCCTGAATTGATTGAATATGCGAAAAAAAGTGGGTTTAAGTATATATTTCTTACGTCAAATGGCTCGCTGGCAGATAAAGAGACGATGCGAAAATTAATAGAATGTGGATTGGATAGCATCAGATTCTCTGTTAATGCAGCTGATCGCAGAACATACCAGCTGATTCACGGAGTGGATCATTTTGAAAAGGTATCAGAGAATATTAAAGATTTGTCAGAACTAAGGAAAGAGCTGAAATCCGATATAGCTGTTTCGCTGTCATGTGTTATGACAAAACAAACCATTACACAACGAGAAAAAATGATAAAAGACTTCGGCGATTATGTGGATGATATAGTATTCATTCCGATATCATTCTCAGGATTGGAAGAAGGGAAATGGAGATCGGAATTTGAATTAAAAGAAGGATCAGACATAGAATATGATGATAACTATATTTGTCCAATAGTTTTTAATACAGTATATATTTCCGCAGAAGGTTTAGTTATGCCTTGCTGTAACATTATGAAAAGCGAATATTCTATATGGGATTTAAATAGAGATTTAAATCTAATGAAAGCATGGCAATCTGAAGGGTTTAAAAAATATAGAGCATTGTTCATGGAACAAAAAAGCTTAAAAAATACAATTTGTGAGGAGTGTATGCTTAGGGAAAAAAATAGAATAGAATTTTTAGAATAAAGATATCGTAAAAAAAGTAAATGCGAAATATTAGAATCTAAATTATATTTATAGGTTTGCGAATAATAAAACTATTGTATTTAGAAAATTATAGCTATAAGAGAATATAAAAATGTTAAATAATCCACTTTTTTATCATATTAAGCTTGCGACAAATGGAAAAAAAATATGGTATATCGCGGAACCTTATTCATTGCTGATGGAAGTAGATATAGCCACAAAAAAGATGCAGTGTCTTGGGAAAATACCTGGGACTGACGTAGATTATTCATATCGTGGGATATTTTATCATGAAGACAGGTTATATCTTATGCCGTATGCTGGAAGTACTCTATGTGAATATGACTTTATAAAAAATAATTACACGATTATTCAATTTGATAATAAATATCAGTATCGATTGACTGGCGCGATATATAGAGATGGAAATATTTATATGTATGGAACTATGGGTTTGATAATTAAATATTGTTTAAAAGACAAAAAGGTAACAATTTTATTTATTCAGAACTCACAGGGCACAGATAATAATGTGATTCCACTATGGTGGGAAGGAACAATATTTGATGATAAGATAATCCTACCTAGCCTAGATTCTAATATTATTGTCGAGATTAATAGTAATGATGAAATAATCATAGATCGAATAGGGGATAAGTATGAAAAATGCACTGAAGTTCATATGAATCTTTTAAAAAATGCACTTGTTGCAGTATACCAAAGTGAATTAGGATACATAAATATTGTAAAATATTGTGAGAAAGAAATTGTTAAACATAAGGAATTTGCAATCGGAAAGATTAAACCTTATATTTGGGCAACGAATTGGAAAGATAAATGGTTTTTTGTTCCAGAGAATGGTACCCAGTTATTTTATATTGACTCTACAAAAGATGAACTGTTGTACCTGAGAAACAAAAATAGAGATAAGCTACATATAAAAAACAATCTACAGTTTTCTTGCGGTATAAACTACAAAGAAGTTTATTATACAATAGAAATGAGTAGAGGCTCTCTTTATGAAGTTAATAAAGAAAGCTTAAATTATAGTATTTATAACATTGAAGCAGATGATGCAATAGATTATACAAAGAAGTGTCAAAATGAACGAATGGAAATAAAAAAAATGAGTTATGAGTATAATTTCTTTCATTTAAATGATTTCATAAATTATGTTTGCGTTAAAAACTAGAATAGTAAGAAAGATTATAAGATTTCTAGAAGTAACTGGTGTATCTAGTTCATGGGATTATAATTATTATATATTTTAATGGAATGAAATTAGTCGAATTGTTCTTGAATTTATCTAGTTATTGTTAGAGAAATTTATGGAGACAAAATTATGAATGAAAAAAAGCTTGAACAATATATTGATAATTCGATTATCAATTCGTTTTTTTTAAAAAAAAATATTTGCATTTTTGGGATAGGAGTCCTTGGCAAAAGATTCTTATCCATGTATAAGGATAAATTATTCATAAAATGTATATATGATAATGGAAAGAATAATTTTGAATCTTATGAAGGCATAGAAGTAAAACATTTCGAGCTAAATAAACATAATAAAGAAGAAACAATAATTATAACCACTGACAAATATTCGCAGAGTATTGCAGAACAGTTGAATGAAAATGGGTTATATGCTGGAAAAGATTATTTCATCTGGGATGAAAACAATAATTATATTTGTGATAAGAATACAGAGAGAATAATTTTATGGTGTAAAAATAAGTGGTCCCCAAAAAGAAAAAATAATGATAAAGTACGCTTACTTTTGCCAATTGAAAATTCGCATGATATTACAAACATTTTATATGGATATGTTGGAAACTATTTCAGTGAGAAACTTGATGCCAAGATTGATTGCTATATTAGAGCTGGGAAACCGGATATATTTCCGACGATTAGAATGATCTATGACGCCTGGGGGGCTGATGAAATATTAACTCATAAACTAAATGATAAGCAGGAAAGTATTTGCAAACAAATATGTGATGAGTTGTGGGAAAATATTCATTGCTACGAAGACTGGATTAATGTTTCAATATATGGAATTAAATTTGGAACAACAATAGTTAGAAATTATTTAAGAAGATATAATCCTATTATTGATCCACAAAGCATTCAGTTAAAGAATTACTTGTTAGAATCCATAAGAACTATTGTTTTTTGGTATGATCGTTTCCAAAAATTTGATTATAGATTAGTAGTTCTTTGGGATGGAACAAATTGGGAAGGATTTATAAGACAGATTGCAATTTCGAAGGGCATACCAACATATATGATTCATTATGTTGGGTGTAAAAAATTAACATTTGAAGAGCCCTGGTTGGGTCAACAATTTTTATATTATAAAAAATTCTGGAATGAATTATCTCCTGAAGAAAAAGAATTTGGTATAACATGGTCAAAGAATGAGCTTAATAAGATACTGAATAAGAAAAGATTGAATGAAGCAAAAGAATTACCTAAAGAATTAGTTGAGCCATCAAATAAGATAAAAGTGGTTATTTGTCCGCATTCTTATGAAGATGATTTGTATATGTATGGACCTCACATATTCTGGAATAATTATTCTGCATGGCTAAATCATCTTGGCGAATTGTCCAGAAAGCTTGATAAGTATATATGGTTTATTAAACCACATTTCTTTCTCGAAAGTGAGAGAGATAAACAAGCAGTTTCTGCATTTTTAGAAAAATTTTCCAATATAATAAAATTACCAGTAAATACTTCACCTACACAACTAAGAGAATATGGCGTGGAATGGGCATTTACGGTTCAAGGCACAATAGGGGTTGAATATCCTTTTGAAGGAATACAAGTAATAAATGCAGGGTATAATCCTAGGATGATGTTCGATTTTAGTTTTAATCCTAAAACCGTTGCAGAGTATGATTCTATTGTAGGCAATTTAGATACAACTAGGAAAAAGAATAATAATGGTGAGATATTTGAATACTATTCCATAGCCAATTTGTATTATGATTGGTCAAAATTATTTGTCAAGTGGCATTATATTAATCCTCTTTTAAATATGGATGATATTGCTTTTATAGAATCAGAGAGTAATCAGCGTGTTGGAAGTTGGAAGTATGATTGTTTCTTAAAAGAAGAAAGAGAATATCCGGAGAGATTTGTTGAAGAATTTATCAAAAAATTGTTTGATGATTTAGATGCATTTAAAGAAGACTTCTTTTATAAGAAGCCTATAAGTTTGAAGTAGATGGTATATTAGTCTGAAATCGTATCTATAGTGTTGGAGATTGGAAAATATATAGATTGGAAGATTGTAAGTGAAAATTGTAAAAAAATAATGAGAAGATAATTATATTTATTGCATAAGAGGTTATGTATGGCAAGAATAGGTGTAGTTGTTCCAGTATATAACACAAAAGAATATCTAAGAAAATGCATTGACAGTATATTAAATCAAACTTTTAAAGATATTGAGCTGGTATTAGTAGATGACGGTTCAACAGATGGCAGTGGCGAAATTTGTGATTCGTATACAAAAGATCCGAGAGTTAGAGTAATTCATCAAGAAAATCAAGGAATGATAAAAGCAAGATTAAACGGATTTAAAGCTCTGAATAGCGAGTATGCTTCATCCGTAGATTCTGATGATTGGATATTAGAGAATACATATGAATATTTGAGCCAGTATTTAGATAAACGGTATGATGTAATATCATTCAATATTGTAAGGTATTTCTCTGAAAAAAAACAAATTGAGTCGAGAGATAGATATAAGTGTGGATTATATACTAAAAATAATATTATATCAGATATTTTTCCAACTATGATTTGGGATATACATAATGAGAAATATGGATTAGATCCATCTATATGTAATAAACTTATAAGAATGGATTTATTTCTAAAATATTTGAATCGAGCATCTGTATTATCATCAAATTATGGACAAGATTGTGCAATCCTATATCCATTAATGTCTGAAGCAGAGTCATTATTATTCTCGGATAAATACTTTTATTTTCATCGGCAAAGAAAAAATGGAGAAATTGCCGAATATATGTCTGAGGTGGATTTTTACAGAAAAACATTTGAACTATATGAATACTTAATGGCGTTTTATATTAATAATAAAGATCTTTGCAAACAAATAGAATTTTTTTATAGTCATTCATTGGAGATTAGATTGGAAATGTTGTATGGGGAAACGGCTATAAAACGATTCTATTTATTCCCATTTAATAATGTTGAAAAGGGCGAAAGAATTGTAATATATGGTGCTGGTAAGGTAGGACAATCATATTATGAACAACTTCAAAAGACAATGTACTGTGAAATTGTTGCTATAGTTGATAGGTGCAGAAGTATATTTATTGAAGGGCGAAATGTATTACAAATTGATGATATAAATTCATTGAAATTTGATCATATTATTGTAGCAACCATTCATAAAGATAATATACATGAGATGATTAACGCTTTAGTTGATAGAGGTGTAAATACAAACAAAATCATCTGTCCTTACTTGGATAGATGATGTAACGTGTTCTGTCAAGAAACAATAGAAAGCTTTCTCATAATGTAATTTCTAAAATGAGAAAGAAAGTTTTGTGCATGGTTCACAGGATGCTAATTCTAAAAAGTCATCTTAAGAGGAAAAATGTTATAAACCATTCATAATTGTGTTCCGACTGATGATAGTACTGGTAGCCTTATAATAGTAAAATAGTGAGGATAATAGTCGTGCGTTTGAAGAGATGTGATATGGATTCATTTTCGGAATTGGTAGTGTCAAAAGGCATTATCTGCTACGGAATCGGTCGAGAGTTTGAAAGAATTATTTCATGCTATTATGATTATGATTGGGTTAAAAGAATTACTATGTTGGTCGATGGAAATCCCAATTTAGCTGGAAAACTAAAAAAAATTGGGGATAAAAGTTATAAGATTTCAGAGGTTGATGAACTTTTGCATAGTAACCTTCAGAATTCAGTAATTTTGATAACAACATTGGCTTATTCAGAGATAATTGAAAAGCTAGATTCTTATAAAGAATTACTTGATGTGGATGCTTATATTTTTTATTTTATGTTTGGAATACCAGATTCGAAGCATGATTTTGTTGGCAAAAAAGAAACTGAGTATATAATTCCCCCGATTATTCACTATTGTTGGTTTGGAAATAAAAAAATACCAGATACTTATAAAAAGTACATGGAAACATGGTCAAAGTTTTGTCCTAATTATGAGATACGCAAATGGGACGAGAATAACTGTAACATAGATGAGGTTCCTTATACTAAAGAAGCTTATAGTGTTTGCAAGTATGGATTTGTACCAGATTATTTTAGGTTAAAGATTATTTATGAATACGGTGGAATATATCTGGATACAGATGTTGAATTATTGAAGTCATTAGATCCTTTACGATGTGTCCCTGCATTCTGTGGTATGCAATATCCAGGCGAAGTAGCGTTTGGCTTGGGGTTTGGGGCCGTTAAAGGGCACCCGGTAATTAAGGCTATGTTGGATAGCTATATTGATAGACATTTCATCTTAGAAAATGGTGAAATGGATTTAACACCATCTCCAATTTTTCAGACGAATGACTTTATTAAGATGGGATATTGTCCCAAACCATATTATCAGGAAAAAAATGGCATGGCAGTTTATCCTGTGGATGTACTTTCGCCTAAAAATGTTCATACAGGAGAGCTGTTGATTTCCGACAGAACAGTTGCTGTTCATCATTTTGATGGTTCATGGATAGATTCTGAAAAACGTAGAAAACGTGAAGATCGGAGACTAAAAGCAGAGAGTATTATTATGAGAATGAATTACTAGGTAAAAACCGAATACTTTAAATCTATAGTATAAATTTGAAGAGTTAATTTTGCAAAAATAGATTAAGAAAATATTTGTAAACAATAATTGATTAAAGTAAGGATGGGCTTATGTATGGGCAAGGGCACAGATGAGTTTTGCAATATAGTTAGAATCGCAATCTTGTTTCAGGTTCCATCATATTGGCCGACACTAGAGAGCTTTTATAAAGCTTGTTTAGATGATCAGTCCATTGAGGTGCGAATATTTCTATTGGATGAAACATGTGTTGAAAGAGTTCAAATGGAACATGCTAAGGGATTTTTAGAGGAAAATAATCTTGATTATGAATTGTTTTCAAATGATATAATCAAGGAATTTTCACCTCATGTAGCTATTTTACAGCCCCCATATGACATGCTTTATAGGAATGAGCGTGCAACATCATTTCATCTGAAACAGCTTGGGGTAAGAATCGTTTATATACCTTATGGAATAGAGATAGCGGACACAGAAGATGCACATTGGAACCATTTCTTTCCGTTTACTGTATTGAATGCTTGGAGAATATACACTTTTTCTGAATTAATGAAGATGGACTACGATAAGTATTGTCCTAATCGTGGGGCGGTGAGAGCGCTAGGTCTTCCAAGATTTGATTACTATAAGAGAATAGAAGTATTTAATAAAAAAAGAAATCATGAAAAGAAAACAGTATTATGGAAGCTTCACTTTCCAAAAATCATTACGAATGGGTTAGATAGGATAAGAGTAACGCCAGAACTGGATGAATATATTAAATTTGCAAAAAGAATAGAAAAGCATAACGATTTAGAGTTTATTATCATGCCACATCCTATGTTCTTTTCTGAGAATATAGATAAATCTCTTTCGGAAAAAGCTCAATTTCTATTTGAAATTCTTAACAAGCAAGAGAATGTCAAAATAGATTATGATTCTGATTATAGAAAAAGCTTTTATAATGTTGATGCAATAATAGTTGATAGAAGCGCTCTCTTGGTTGAGGCTGCATTTTGCAACGTTCCTGTGCTTTATATGAAGAATTATGAATATGAGGAACCTCTTACAAATGCAATAAAGCCGATAGTTTCTTCATATAGGCAAGGGTATAGTGAAGAGGATATGGCTCGATTTATTGAAATGTTTAAAAATGGTGATTTAGAAAACGATATAGAAAAGATTTCAATTCAGAGAGATAAATATATCCCTTTAGCAGATGGATATTGTGGGAAGAGAATTTTAAATGATATTAAGGCTGGCATAAAAGAGAGAAGTATCTATAGTAAACCAAGAGTGATCCTGTTTGGTACTGGAGCTGTATGTAAGTATTATATTGACAGGTGGGAGAAGTCTGAATTCAAGAAATTAGAAATAATTGGATTGTCTGATAATGACAGAAAGAAATGGGGAACTATCCAATACGGGTTTAAGGTTTATTGTCCAGAAGAATTAGGTAGTCTTAATTTTGACAAAATATTAATAATGACAGAACAGTTTTATATGCCAATAAAAAAGAAACTTGTTTATGAATTATTCTTGCCTGAAGAAAAGATTATAAGAATAGATCATTTTTTAGAAGGGCTTATAGAGGGAAGCGATTTATGATTATCACCAAAACTCCGTTCCGAATCTCCTTTTGCGGAGGTGGGAGCGATATGCCTGATTTTTATAGAGATCATGGAGGCTGTGTTGTAAGCACATCCATCAATCGTTATATGTATATATCTATTCATCCTTTCTTTGATGAGAACAAGACATCACTTAAGTATTCTCAAACGGAGACGGTGGAAAACTTGTCGGATATTCAACATTCAATTTTCAAACGTGTCTTAACTGATATGAATGTAAGTGGAGTGGAGATCACCAGTACGGCTGATGTACCAAGCGGTACAGGACTCGGCTCATCTAGTTCGTTTACGGTAGGTCTTCTTCATACACTGTATTGCTATAAGGATAAGTATTTGTCAAAAAACCAGATTGCGGAAGAAGCCTGCGACGTTGAGATAAATCGTCTAGGTAATCCTATAGGGAAACAAGATCAATATGCTGCCGCATGCGGAGGACTCAATTTTATAACTTTTCATAGAGATGATACAGTTACGGTTGAGCCTATAATCATGAATCAGGAAACACTTAAAGAACTACAAGACAACATAGTGATTTATTATACAGGAATTACTCATGATGCAAATAAAATCCTTGCTGAGCAGAAAAGTAATATATCACAGAAGGATAAGACGGATAATCTGATCTCCATGTGTAATTTGGCAAAAAGTATGAAGAAGGTGCTGGAGGAAAATGAATTATCAGATTTTGGAAATATTCTGAACGAAGGGTGGCAGAAAAAACGTGAGCTTGCAAGTGGAATTACTGACGCAAAGATTGATGAGATGTATGAAACAGCAATGAGAAATGGGGCTTCAGGTGGAAAGCTTCTGGGAGCTGGAGGTGGAGGATTCCTTTTGTTTTACTGTGAAAAATACAAGCAGAAGCGATTGGATGAAGCCATGAATCTGAAGCGATTCCCGGTAAGATTTGAGCATGACGGAACTTCCGTTGTTTATATAGGTGATAAATACTGGTGATGGAAGGAATAATATGATATGAGAGCTTTAGTAGTAGGTGGAGCAGGTTTTATAGGCAGTCATTTATGCGAGAGCTTGGTTGCGGACGGACATAAAGTATGTTGTGTAGACAATTTTTCACTCGGTAATAAGAAACAAGTGTCAGGATTGATTAATTCGACATTGTTTTCTTTGAAAGAAATCGATGCAACGGATAATGACGGACTTGATAGCGTATTTGAGTCATTTAAGCCGGAATATGTTTTTCATCTTGCCGCAAATTCAGATATACAGGCAAGTGCAAAGAATCCGGAAGTAGAATATCGAAACACTTATACTACCACCTTTTGCATTTTAAATACCATGCGTAAATATGGTGTGAAAAAACTGTTTTTCTCATCCACATCTGCTGTTTACGGCGATAAGAGAGATGAAGTTCTGGATGAAAACACGTCAAATCTTTCTCCTATATCGTATTATGGTGCTGCGAAACTTGGAAGCGAAGCACTGATCAGTGCATTTTCATATATGAATGATATCAGCTCATTAATCTTTAGGTTTCCTAATGTAATAGGTCCGAGGCTCACACATGGCGTGATATTTGACTTTATCGGAAGGTTAAGGAAGGATAATACAGCTCTTCGTATTCTGGGAGACGGGCATCAAACAAAACCATACATATATGTCACTGATCTCGTAGAAGCAATTGTTCAGTTTATGGATGTTTCTAAGGGGGTAACTCTCTACAATGTTGGTGTAGAAGGAGCGACAAGTGTTACAAGGATTGCGGATATTATATGTGAGGAAATGGGACTAAAGGATGTGACATATCAGTATACAGGCGGAGAAGGGGGATGGAAAGGCGATGTGCCTAAGTTCCAATACTGTATTGACAAGATACATAATGCAGGGTGGAAAGCAAAATATCCATCAGATAATGCTGTCAGAATGACGGTAAGAGAAGTATTGAAAGAGGGATAATAAATGGATTCTGTTTTAGCAGTCATACAGGCAGGCGGTCTTGGAACTCGTATGCAGGCGCTGACGGAAAACAAAATACCTAAGCCCATGTTACTGATAAATGGAAAGCCAATGATTGAATGGCAAATAGATGCGGTAAGTCGGTGTGGTATAAAAGATATCGTAATTATCATCGGTCATCTTGGTGAGCAGATACGGGACTATTTCGGTGATGGCGACAAGTGGGGCGTACATATAAACTATATTAGAGAGTTTGAACCACTTGGGTCTGCTGGGGCACTATACTACTTAAAGGATAATCCTGCAGAAGAATATCTGCTTATATTTGGCGATGTGATGTTTGATATGGATATTAACCGACTTATGGTGTTTCATAAACAGAGGGAAGCATATGTCACACTTGTAGCACATCCAAACTCACACCCATATGATTCGGATCTATTAATTACAGACCAAAGAGATAATGTGACAGGTATTTTGGGGAAGAAGGAGAAAAGAGGCTATTGTTGCCATAATTTGGTGAATTCTGGAATTTCTGTCTTTTCAAGGTATGTTCTCGATGGAATAAAAGAACCTGCGAAAACTGACTGGGAACACGACGTTGTATATAATTTGATAAAAAATGGAAAAGTATATGCATATCGGACATCAGAATATATAAAAGACGCAGGAACACCAGAGCGGTTTAGTGTTGCTGAGTCTGAACAAAAAAGCGGAGTTTGGAGCAGAAAGAATCTATCACGAAAACAGAGATGCGTTTTTTTGGATCGTGATGGTACGATTAATAAATATGATGGTTTTATTTCTAAACCAGAGCAGATTGCATTATATCCGGGAGTTGCTGAGGCTTTGACAAAACTAAATTCATCCGGATATCTTGCTATTGTTGTGACCAATCAGCCGGTGGTGGCAAGAGGAATGTGCTCAGAAGATGATGTGAGAACGATAAATGCCAGGATTGAGACTCTTTTAGGTGAAGAAAGGGCGTATCTAGATGATATTATTTTTTGTCCGCATCACCCTGATAAAGGTTACCCTGAAGAAAACCCTGATTACAAGATAGTATGCAAGTGCCGAAAACCTGCGATAGGGATGATAAGAGAGATGCAGGAAAAGTACAATATAGACCTTTCCAAATCCTATATGGTGGGAGATACAACAGTAGATGTTCAGACGGGGATAAATGCCGGACTGCATACTGTATTGCTTCGAACCGGTGAGGCTGGAAATGACGGCAAGTATGAAGTGATTCCTGAATATAAGGCAGATAATCTGTTGGATGCAGTAAAACTCATTTTACAGAAAGAGGGATAGCTATGGATTACAGTAAGGACATTAGATGGTATCTAGAGGAGGAAAGAAAGGTACTTGAAGGCCTGGATGAAAAAGAAATAAGCGATGTAATGAATGTTCTTGAAAATACCAGATTGAATGGTAAACGTGTGTTTATCTGCGGAAACGGTGGCAGTGCTGCAACGGCTTCTCATTTTTGTTGCGACTTCAATAAAGGAATCAGCTACAGTCAAGAGGTAAAGTATAATTTTGAGTGTCTTAATGATAACATTCCTATGATGATGGCTATAGCTAATGATATAAGCTATGAGGATATTTTTTCAGAACCACTGAAAAATAAGATGCAAAAAGAAGATGTGCTCCTTGCAATTTCAGGGAGTGGTAATTCTAAGAATGTAGTTAAGGCTGTTGAGTATGCGAAGAGCATAGGGGCAAAGACTGTCGGTTTGGTCGGATATGATGGGGGAAGGATAAAAGAACTAGTTGATTATTGTATACACGTGAAGATTAATAATATGCAGATAGTTGAGGATGTACATATGGCAATGGACCATGTAATGATGTTTGTGCTCTCTGGAATGAAGGGGTGCTAATTTTTGAGATTCAATAAGCGTTATTGTATCCTAAACTCTCCGAAAATTATACTCGGCGATTTTTGAAAGCGGAATCAAAAAGTATTACTGCCTCGGGTCGGCAGAGCTGTTACGCGTTTTAAACTGTATTGAAGATTGCAACTAAATATCCGTGTGTGTATAAATGAAAACCTTCACAGATTTGTTGTCAATAGTCTTATTCTCATAGGTTTTCTTGAAGCTGATTGGATTTCGAATAATACCGACTTTGTCGTAAATATAAAAATACAACAGGTGGCAATCATAATGAATCATATCAGACGCAATTTTTGAATCAGCTGTGCAATCCGGTCTTCCGTTATTCTTTCAGTGTCCATATGTAAAAAAAACATTGAGATAGATGATGTAAACTAAATAAAAGTTGACAAGCATTTCCGTTGCCTTCATAATGCATTTATGGAGGCTTTTTTATGTCTAACGAAAGAAATGCAGGAAGAAAACCGATATTGTCAGATGATGTGATACAAGCTATAAAAGAAAGATATCATGCCGGTGAAAGTATTTCCGTTATTGCAAAAGAATATGGTGTTTCCAGACAGGCTCTGTATAAGAGGATACATCAGAGTAAGAAACGGTCTGTAAAGATTGACTATGTGATTGACGGAAAGCATGTGGCAGAAATAGATGCTGATTTTGGAAAACAGTATATTCGTGTTTTGAATTATGCTGTGGAGTTATCGAAGCTTCCATTTGGCTTTAAATCAGATCCATCATGGAGTGATTTTTGTGAACTTGCGGAAAGAGAATATCTGAAAAATGCGGGTGTGACAGAACCGGGAACCTTTTTTATAACAGACGTACAAAATTCCTTTCGACTGGATGAAGTGGATCAGTTTGAATTGAAAGGTGTAGAAACGGATGAGCTTCCTGTATTTGAGTTTCAAAAGAAAGATATCTTGTTTGCTCGTACTGATACGGATGGTTTTCAATTAAAGGCTCTTTCTAAAAATCGAAAGTACTTTGTCAAATCTCAGGCATCGATTTCCGGAGTCTTGATGAGAGACTGGGCAGTGGAAGTAATTGCTGCAGATGTAGCACGGCAACTCAGGATACCTTGTGTTGAACAGCATCATTGTAAATGTGTTTTTGGAAAGAAAATATATGATGCAGTTTTTTCAAAGAATTTTGAATTAGATGGATATAGTTTTTTGTCGTTTGAATCATTACTATCAGATAAAGGTCTATCTACAAAGGACAGCAGTTTCCTGAAATTAAAAACTATAGATAAGCTTAGGTGGTGTGCACAACAATTATCAGAGATTGGTGATATTGAATATGAGCATACTCTGAGATATATGATGGATTTAGCTGTATTAGATTGTCTTGTTGGAAATGTGGACAGACATACAAGAAATTTCGGATTATTTTATCATGCACTTCAGGATAAGTTTTACATCCCGCTAGTTTTTGATAATGGAATGGGATTATTTGAAAACGATTATTACAGGGATAGGTATGAATCCTTTGATGAGGCGATGAATGTTGTGTATGTCAGCCCCTATGGAGAAGATCCTTTTGATATGCTTAAAATATTGAATGAAGAGTTTCACTTAAAGTCAGTGTACAAAGATGTGGACCAAATTGAATATCCTGATATTTTACGCACGGAATATGCAAAAGAATATGAAAGGAGGATGCAGGAATTATGGCAGAAGTTAGACTGATCAATTCCCTGAAGGGTGTCCTGTATTATTTGGATACCCCTATTTTGGATTTTGAAATAAAAGATCGTGATTTGATAAAAGCTGAGGATTTAAGTGAAAAAAAGCTGTATCCTTATGAATTGGCAAGGTTGGGCGTGACATATGGAAGTATAAATCAATTTTTTCGGCGTCGTACTATGAGAGAAGGATGTATGTTTTATCATGAGCATCTCCGTGCTTTGGGCATGGAGAATATGGATTTTGATTTATATATAAAGAAAAATAATGGGAATAATCATCTGGATAATTACTGGGTGAAATTTGAAGACTATGGTGCAAAGTGTTTTCGAGATATTGCAGATATGTGATTTATTTTATTATATTGATGTCATTACTGTCCGTGAAAGGGAATAGGCAGATACCATGAAGAAATATAATTGTGAACTTTGCTTCCTGGTTCCCTGATTTTCATAAAAAAGAATGTCAGGGATATAGTGATACCCAGCGAAGAGCGTAAGCTGAATATGTACCCTATGGATTATGAGGAATTCCTATGGGCAACGGATGACACCGTTTATCTGCCAGCTATAGATGAACAGTTTGTGCCAGAAAAGCTTGACAGGTCAGGTTTCTATCACTATTACTTCTGCCACTTCATCATCTAACATATAAGATCGAAACCTATGTATGGTTTTATCGCATTTAAACGCATATACATCATCAAAAACAGTGTTGTAAAACTGATTGAAAACTAAGATGATGCCATGATCTTTTACCAAATTAATAGCAGCGGGGACCATAGAGTCCGGGCTGTCTGACATGGTACTTCCGTTTAATATTACAAAATCAAAGCTTTTGGAAGGAAGATTTAGTTCATCATAATCGCTATTAACTAAATTGAGATTTTTCAATGCTTTTTCTGCATTGATTAAATTTTTCAATAGAGTAATATGGTTAGAGACTTTCGCGTCTGTAACAAGATAATACTCATTCTCTGTATGAAAAGCCTCTAATAAAGAACACAGATCATAACTTAAAATACAGTTATCTGCTCCGAGTTCAACAGTCCTTGTAGCCCGAGTTCCGGGAATACGGATCATATATTTGGAAAAAAGAAAATATATCAGTATATAATACTGCTTATATATATGCTGATCACCGAATTTATCCATGTATTCACTGTCGTGGATAAGAGCAGTTAATGTACCAAAAAGTGATTTTAAATCAAATCCACTTTGATAGAGGGGCAACCTGCTGTGATTTAATATTGGTTTTTGAAAATCAATTAAGATTTCGTCATCGATGCATACTTTATGGTTTATTTCTTTTAATGAGCTCATATAACCTTCCTGTTATCTTTTCCATGTTATATTCTTTATCAGCGTATTCGTACACTTGTTCAGATTTACTATCCAGATCTTCAGAGTTACACAAACTGATCAGTATCCCGGCAAGCGCATCTATATCACCGATTTCAAAACTACAGCCTATTCTTTCATGATCAGTGATGTCTTCATAAGCATCTATCCTGGAGGTAATCGGAATGAGTCCCCTACCCAAAGCTTCTGCAGTAGCATTGTTAGTTCCGCCTTCAAGTTCTGATGTTAATGCATATATCTTTGCTCTGTCATAAAAGTCCGCAAGTTCATCTCTGTCTGAGATAGAGCCTGTGAAAATGATTCTGTCGGATATGGCTTTATTTCGTTCTAAGTATTCATCTAAATATGGAATGAACTGATCATCTATACTTCCTACCAGGTACAACTTCCAATCAGGGATAGAAGCTGCTGCTTGAGCAAAGGCTTCCAGGAGCACATCATTGCACTTTTGTCTGGTCCCTAAGCGGCCAACAGTCAAAATAATATTTTCTCTATCGGTAAATCTGACTTTTTGTTTATGGTCTATAGAGAGATCATAAAATCCATTAATGATACTATGAACATGCCACGGCCACTTGATAGACAGAAAATTCGCCATGGCAGTACAGGAAGTTGTGATGATATCGCAGGAATTCAGAAAATTCATATATTCGGGAAGATACCAGTAGATTTTGTCCATCCAACTGCTGTTGGCATCTAATGCGCATATTACCGTTCCTTCAGGCTTCAGTTGCTTAAAAAGCGGAGCCATGTGAAGATTAAGTTTGTACGGTCCCCGTAAATACAGAATATCTATATCATGTATGTTTTGATAAATATAATTCTCTCTCGCCTCATAATCCCAGGTGTCAAATAATTTGAATTTCAAACCCGATATATATTTATAATTTTTATAATAACCATCGGAGAGAATTCGATCGTCTTCAGCATCATAGTATCCGGAAGGCACACCTTCAGGTGAAGCGCCAACTATAGTGACGTCACAATCATGATTTTTATATAGAAGAAATGGCAGTACTATACATTCTTTGACAAGTTCAACATCGGACCAGGGTCTGTTAAATGGCGCAATCACACTGATCTTTAATTTTTCCAAAACGTCAGCCTCCCACCAAATGGTTTTAAACAAAATAACGAGTACGTCCTTCTTTGTGTATCGGCAATTGCCAGGGTGAATATAAACCTGTCTAAACTATGACACAAAAAATATAAAGTTTTAGCTAATAGAACCGCTATTTCATGACGAATAAGTAAATATAGATATGAAGATTCCATATCAAAAGACAATATTTAAGTTTTGGGTCCCAGGAGAATTCCGGATACCGTTGAGATTATTTCAGCCTGTTTAAAGGGGGCAGCACTATGCAAGGTTTTAAGAACATGAAGATCAGAACCAAGTTCACTACTACTGTAGTAGTCATCGCACTGGCTATAACCATCCTTGTAGGTATGTCGTTTTTCGCATTCCTCAGGATGAGCAGTATG
Source organism: Oribacterium sp. C9 (assembly GCF_002007235.1). Lineage (GTDB taxonomy): Bacteria > Bacillota > Clostridia > Lachnospirales > Lachnospiraceae > Oribacterium. The sequence goes on along the minus strand of NZ_MUHW01000012.1, from coordinate 93,441 downwards.
ATGGAAAGTTTTTCTACTGTGCAGTATTCAAACACGAAAGCGCAGATGAATATGCGTAAGGATATACAGACCATCAATAAGCGTATCCTTCTGACGATGCTGGATCCGGATGGAAATCCTGTTGCAGATCAGAGGGCGGATTTTGATGAGCGTTTCGGAGATATGCAGGGAGATATCGACTCCATCAGCAAAACTCTCGGTGATGATGCGCTGATTAAGACACTTCAGGAGAAGTTTAACGCCCTGAAGACAGATTCGTACAAGCTTCTGGATATGATGGACAGTGGCGATAAGGAAGGTGCCAAGGAGCTATATAAGAGTGGTTTCAATGTTACAACATCAGAGGAATTCGTATCAGCTCTCGGTGCGGTTGGAAAGCTTTCCGATCAGCAGGCTGCAGATCTCATTGCGGAAGCTGATTCATTTAAGATGAAAGTGACGGTTGTTCTGGTAGCACTGGCTGCAGCAGTTATCGTCTGTGTGATCTTTATCTTCCTGTTCCTTGCAAATAGTATCGTTAGTACTGTTGATATCGCAAATGGTACCATGGACAAGATGGCCAACGGAGACTTCCAGGTAGATATAGATGTAGATAAGCTTTCACAGGATGAGCTTGGAAACATGGTCAGAAATATGTCAGGCATGACTTTAAATCTTCGCACACTTGTAGAGGATGTCAGCTCAATGCTTACATCCATGAGTGAAGGAAACTTTGCGGTAAAGCTGGAGCATCCGGAGATATATGTTCAGGATACAATTCCTATTAAAGTGGGATTTGAAAAGATCTCAGAGAACCTATCAGATATGTTTTCCAACATGAACGATGTTGCAACACAGGTCAAGAACGGATCAGAGAAGATCGCCAACGGTTCCATGGCTCTCAGTCAGGGAGCAACAGAGCAGGCTTCAACACTTGAAGAGCTTTCCGCAACTGTCAATGTCCTTAACGATAAGGTAAAGAACAGTGCCAAGTCAGCAAGAGACGTAGAAGAGTTCTCAGCAGGCGTAGCAGACAAGATCACCATCCAGAATGAGCAGATGAGTAAGGTTCAGGAAGCTATGGATGAGATCGAAAGCAAGTCGAATCAGATCGAGAACATCATCAAGGCAATCGATGATATCGCATTCCAGACCAATATCCTCGCTCTCAACGCTGCAGTAGAGGCAGCTCGTGCAGGATCAGCAGGTAAGGGATTTGCGGTAGTTGCAGATGAGGTTAGAAATCTTGCCGGTAAGTCAGCGGCAGCTGCTTCTGAAACATCCACACTGATCGAGTCAACCATAGCGGCAGTTCGGAACGGTTCAAAGATGATCGGAGCTGCAGCAGCAGAACTAAATGTGGTTAAGGATGACTCGGTTAAGTCCAAGGATCTGGTGGCAACAATTGCGGCAGAGATGCAGGAAGAGTCACAGTCTATCTCCGAAATCACTACAGGTCTTGAACAGATAGCTGAAGTCGTTCAGCAGAACAGCGCAACGGCAGAGCAGAGCTCCAACTCCAGCAGCGAGCTCAATGAGAACGCAAGTGTTCTTAAGGGCATGGTTGACAAGATCATATACTAAGTATAAAATGCATCACCTCAGCATCAGTTAAGCCGGTGCTGAGGTGATATAAGAAGACATAGGGCATCAAATAAATAAACAGTATTGAAAGAAGGCGGGATCTGAAGGTATGAAGCAGCAAAACTACTTTTAAGAATACCCGCTAATATAATACTAATTTCTGTCGATATTTATATCATGGAATTAGTAACGATCATAAACAGTCATCCACAGGGAAGTGGTTGAGATCATATAAAGAGAGGAGCGGTACCGAGTCATAGGCCTTCAGCCTGAGGGACCGCAGAGTACTCCATGAAAAGTTAGTTTCCAGGGAAGGGCAAACGTTACTGATCGCTATTTATAAAATTTAGCGCATTATTTGTTGTATTTAAAAATTAGGTTTATTGGATAATTTTTAAGAGGATAGAGGGCCTGCATCATGGAAATTAACAATCAATTTATCACACCTATGAAACCATGGACTATGGGAGATCTGGGAACACAGAGAAACGAGAGACCACAGGAGTCTCAGGGCGCATTGTTGTTCAAGGATATATTTGACAATGCAGTCAACAACGTTAAGATCACCCAGGCGGATGTTGAGAACAAGCAGTACCTTCTGGCTACAGGACAGCTGGAAGATGCACATTCTCTTCCTATCGCAGAGTCAAAGGCTGCCATCAGTCTTAATATGATGATCACATTAAGAAACAAGGCTTTGTCTGCTTATACAGAACTGATCAAGATGGGCGGCTGATTTTTTAGCAGATCTGGAGAAGCAGCAATTGGGGATGTGTTTCAGAGTGGAGTGAACTTTGGATAACTTTAAAGAATCATGGGGAAAGATGCCTAAAAAGAATCGTATCACGATCATGGGCATCGTTGCTGCAACGGTAATTGTCGCTGCAGCTGCAATCATATACTTAAATCTGTTAAGTCAAACTAAATATAGTACATTGTTCACCGGCTTAAGTACTGAAGAAGCATCTCAGGTGGCTAATCTTTTGCAGGATCAGGGGATAGTCTACACATACAACGCCAACGACGGTGCCATCCGTGTACCTGAGGACAAGGTAGAGTCTACGAGAGTATCGCTTCTCAGCAAGGGCTACCCGAAGAGTGGTTTTACTTATGACATGTACATAAGTAATGCAGGTCTAATGACCACAGAGTCTGACAAAGAGCTGTATACACTCTACGATCTGCAGGATCGTCTGGGAGCAACCATACGTATATTTGACGGCGTACAGGATGCGAAGGTAACCATCGCCAAGGGATCAAACGAGAAGTTTGCCCTCAGTACCACAAAGACTATCGATGCATCAGCTTCAGCGGTAGTCACCATGAAGGACGGGGCTAAGCTCACTGAGACCAACGCCGATGCCATCAGAAATCTCATTTCGAGATCGGTTAAGGGTGTTAATTTTACCAATGTCTCAGTATTTGATGCCAACACCATGGAGGAGGTCGGTGGAGGCACCGGCAGTGGAGAGACCAGTAAGGTCATTCAGGATCTGACAGCCCAGATCGAGAACAGCATCGCTCAAAACATTAAGCGTGTACTTGCGAAGCTTTACGGGGCAGAGAACATAGCGGTATCTGTAAAGGGAACTCTGGATATGACCAAGCTCATATCCGAGAACACACAGTATACCGTTCCCGACAAGGTGGAGGAAACGGAGCGTTCCGGACTTCTGAATCACGAGGACTATAACAGCGAGAACAGCGGTTCCGCTAACGATGGTGCAGCAGGAGTTGTGGGAACAGATGCCAATGCCGATACCCCGAGATATACGAACCAGAACGGAGCTAACGGCGCCAATACTTATGCAGCCAATGCTTACTCCAGAGACTGGTTGTACAACGTACTTAAGGAACAGAAGGAGATCTCTCCAGGCGTACTTAAGGATGCGACTGTAGCAGTCGTTATCATGACTGATGACAGATCCGTACAGCAGCAGGATCTCGTAAATCTTGTTGCAGACGCAGGCGGAATCGGAAGAACTGATGCAGCTGAAAAGATAACTATCATCCGTTCAACACCGGCAGAAGAGGAAGCACCGGCAGAGGCAGAGACTGAGGTTGAAACTGAACAGCAGGTTCCTCTAGTTACACTTATCATCGCTATCGCGGCTTCAGTACTTCTTCTACTCATACTTATACTTGTACTGCTCAGGAAGAAAAAGAAGAAGAGACTCGCAGCACAGAAGGCAGCGGAAGAGGCAGCAGCGGCGGAAGCAGAGGCAGCGGCGGCTGCAGCTGCAGAGGAAACAGCAGCGCAGAAGAGACAGCGCGAAGAAGAGATGGAACTCGGAGCAGAAGAAGATACAAATGCATCAATGCAGCATGGCATGCGCCTGAAGCAGAACATCGGAGAGTTTGTAGACAACAATCCTCAGGTAGTTGCAAAGCTCATTCAGGGATGGCTGCGTGAAGAAGATGAGGAGGCTAGAAACAATGGCAGAAGAGACCGTTCAAGAAGGTAGCGCAGCAGAGAGCAGTCCCAGAGAAGAGGGTTCCAAGCGTAAGCTGACACAGAAGCAGAAGGCCGCTCTCGTGGTTGTTTCCATGGGAGCTGACAGAGCTTCACAGTTATATAAGTATTTAAATGAAACAGATATAGAAGAACTGACTTATGAGGTGGCAAGGGTTGGAAAGACAACCAATCAGGAAGTGGAAGACACTCTGGATGAGTTTTACAAGCTTTGCCTGACTCATAAGATGATGACAGACGGTGGTATTGACTACGCTAAATCCGTACTTGAGAAGGCATTTGGCGAGTCCACAGCGAAGAATCTTTTGGACAAGGTTTCAAAGACCCTTGCATCCAAGCCTTTCAACTTCTTTGCAAAGGGAGATCCGAAGGCACTCCTGTCACTGCTCGGTACAGAGAGACCGCAGGTCATCGCGCTTATCATGTCATACATGGAAGCAGAGCAGTCAGCTAAGGTTCTCGAGAACCTGCCTGAGGAAAAACGTATCCCGACAGTTACAGCTATGGCAAACATGGACAGAGTATCTCCGGATGCCATACAGATCATAGAGAATGAGATGAAGCGTAAGTTCAGCTCCATCATCACCAGTGAGGACAATATGAATCTCGGTGGTATCGATTATGTGGCTGACGTTATGAACCACATCGACAGAAGCTCCGAGAAGAAAATCTTCGACGAGTTGGATGTATCGAATCCTACACTTTCAAAGGATATCCGAGACAAGATGTTCGTATTCGAAGACATCCTCACCATGGACAACCGTTCTGTTCAGAGATTTATACGAGATTGCGATACCAAGGATATCGTATTTGCTATGAAGACAGCAAGCGACGAGATGAAGGATATCTTCTTTGGCAATATGTCCAAGCGTCAGGCTGAGACTGTTAAGGGAGACATGGAAACAACCAGCAATGTTCGTCTCAAGGATGTCGAGGAAGCTCAGTCACGTATCGTTAACCTCATCCGTAAGCTGGAAGAGCAGGGCGAGCTTGTAATCAATAAGGGAGGTGGAGAAGATACAATCATTGTATAAGGGTAAATCTTCTCGTTCCATCATCAAAGGTGGACACAATGCAAGTATCCAGCAGTTTACCTCCACAGTGGAGATATTTAAAAAGGGCGAAGATATCCAGGAGGAGGTCGATGCTCAGGAAACAAAACCGGAAAGAGAGGCAACTTTTCAGGATTACAGGGACATGCCCCTGCAGAGACCGGATCAGCTGTTTCAGAACGGAGATGTCAAATCAGACGAAGAGATCTCCATCATGCAGAGAAAGATGCTGAGAGATGCAGCAGACAGAGCTGAAAAGATCATCAACATCGCAAAGATGGAGGCGGAACAGATAAAAACGGATGCCTACGAAGAAGGATATAACAGCGGTCATCAGGAGGGAATGCAGGACGGACGTGAGGCAGCCAGACAGCAGGCAGAAGCAGAATTTAAACAGACAGTAGAAAAGTATCAGACAGCAGTGGCTCATTCTATCATCCAGATAGGAGAGGAAAGGGATGAAAGTTTCCACAGATATTTGGATGAGTTGAAGAATGTGGCCATAGCTGTAGCTGAAAAAGTCATTCATATAAGTCTCGAGACCTCGGGAGAGATCATCAAGCGTATGATCATCGCAGAAGTTGAAAAGATGAAGCGTACTGAGTGGATCAAGATCTATATAGATAAGTTTGACTACGAACAGCTTATCTCCGTGGATGAGGACGTGGCTGCGGATCTTGCCAGAATCTCTGACAACGTTAAATTCGTTGTTCAGGATAAAGAGAAGGTCGGGTATGCAGTCATAGAGACACCAAGTGAGATGATAGACATCGGTGTCGACTCTCAGATAGACAACATAAGAGAGAACCTCAATGGTGTCAGTCTGGGTGAAGATATAGAAGAGGGTATAGAGTAATGTTTGAAAAGCTTCCCGAAATTATCAGGAAGTCAGAAACAGTCGGACGTGTAGGTAAAATCGAAAATATCGTAGGTATGGCCATAGAGGCGTCCGGCGATAAGGCGAGTATCGGTGATATCTGCATGATCCATAACGATGAACTGAATAAGAGCATTCCGGCAGAGGTGGTCGGATTTAAGGGAGATAAGATACAGCTTATGACCTATGAAGCTACACCGGGTATCACATCCGGAAGTTTCGTAAGGAACACTAAGCATAGACTACGGGTGCCTGTGGGAAACTTCCTTAAAGGGCGTATCATCAATGCTTTGGGCCAGCCAATGGATGGCGGCGAGCCGTTTCCTGTTAATGCAACGACATATACAGTTAACAGCGCCTACACAAATCCTTTGGACAGACCTCCTATTCGTTCAAGACTGGATTTTGGCATCAAAGCAATCGATGGGCTTAACACGATAGGTAAAGGACAACGTATAGGCATTTTTGCAGGCTCCGGAGTCGGTAAGTCAACTCTCATGGGTATGATAGCCAAAAATGTCAAAACAGATATAAACGTCATAGCTCTGGTTGGAGAGAGAGGCCGTGAGGTTTTGGAATTCGCCCAGAAGGATCTCGGAGAGGAAGGGATGAAGAGATCCATTCTGGTGGTGGCTACCTCGGATCAGCCGGCTATGCTGAGACTAAAGTGTCCTTTAGTTGCAACAACTATAGCGGAGTATTTCCGCGACAGGGGGATGGATGTACTGCTTATGATGGATTCCCTGACACGATACGCCATGGCGCAGCGTGAGATAGGGCTCGCTACAGGAGAACCTCCTATAGCAAGAGGCTATACGCCTTCCATATATGCGGAGTTTCCGAGACTTCTCGAGAGAGCAGGACAATTTAATAGGGGTTCCATAACCGGCGTATATACGGTACTTGTGGAAGGGGATGATACTAACGAGCCGATAGCTGATACCGTAAGAGGTATCCTGGACGGACATATAGTTCTGTCTAGAGCATTGGCTGCTGAGAATCATTATCCCGCCATAAACATCGGCGCCAGCGTCAGCCGTCTCATGGTTGAGATAGTGTCACAGGAGCATAACAAGTACGCATCCAAGATGCGAAATCTCCTGGGACTGTACCAGAAGAATGCTGACCTGATCTCTATAGGCGCTTATAAAAAAGGTACCAATGCGGCTTTGGATGAGGCAATCAGTAAGTACCCGGATATAAATAAATTTTTGATCCAGGGAACAAAGGAAGCATTTTCTTATGACGAGGTGTTGGGACAGCTTAAGAGCATTGTTGGTTAAGAAGCTGTGGGCAGTTTTTTATAGAAAGTTGCGTTCAGCGTTAGCTGACAATGCAAATTAAATTTTACCGGCATTTCTGGAGAAAGGTGGCAACTGATGAAAAGATTCCAATATAATCTTCAGTCTGTACTTGAGTATAAGCAGAGCGTGCTTGATGATCTGAAGGAACAGTATGCGATCAGATTGAAGTTTGTCGATGAAAAGAAGCAGCAGATAGCGAATCTCAGAGCCAAGGCAGATGCTTTAAACGTTGAGTTTGACGGAATAAAGCAGCAGGGTGCGGCTATAGAAAAATTTTTGATGTACTCAAACATGATAGATAATCTCGATAAACAGGTAGAACTTGAAAAAGAAGCACTTAAGATTTTGCAGGCTAATGCCGATAAAAAGAAAGAGGAAGTCATCGCAGCAAACATCGACGTGAACAAGTTTGAAAAACTTAAAGAGAAGAAGCAGGAAATCTATAAGGCTCAGGAACGAAAGGATAATGAAGCTTTTATCGATGAGTTCGTAAATAATCAGCAGAATTCGGTAGTCAGGTCAGCCTGACAGGATTCAAAAAATAAGGGTGATCCTCATGCTTTGCATGGATTACATATATAACTACCAAGGAAAGGAGGAAACAATTTGGAAGCGGTAAATAATTACTTTTCAGGTTCTGTGAAAACAGTTCCGTGGAGTCCAGGGACTTACGGCTATGGTCAGAATACTGATCTAAGCTCAACAGGAGGAGTTCCGTTTTCCAGTCTTTTGCAGGGAAGCAATTCTGTAAAAGGAAATGACAAATCAGCAAAACAACCTGTGTCATCCCAGGATGGTCCGGGAAGGAACATGAAAGCTGATTACAGTAAGGATAAGTCGAAGACACCCTACAGTGATCAGAACAAGGTTTCACCCAGTACTCCGGGAGATGAGGCAGGACTCGATGACACAGATGAGGTAAAGACAGGTAATGCCGATGAGATGGCAGCTCTGTTACTCATGAGTAATCTTCAGGCAGACCGTATAACAGCAAGCAACGGTGTTGAACTCGTAACAGAGAAGATCTCCACTCAGGCTGAACCGCCTAAAGTGACAGCATCCAGCGGTACAACGACAGTTTCAGCTACAGATCTGGTTCCGGCAGCAGGAAGCAGTGACAGTACAAAAGAATCAGCAGATGCAGCAGCAACCGCTCTTATGGAGGCGAGGAACGGTCCTGAGAAGCCTCAGGAGAAGGTGGTGGAGAACACTCCGGCAAACAAGTATGATCCGGAGGAGGTTCTGAAAAGCCTCGAAGGACAGGGAAAGATAGTCGCACAGAGCTCTAACAGTCCATCAGGAGCACCTTCTATGGATACTCACGGTCCTACCGGAAGAGCGCCGGGTGACGATGGAAACAAGTCACAGACAGGAACAGAAACAGAGAAGACAGAGGAAAGCGAGAAGACGACTACCACCACAACAACTGATCCTATGGCAGGTTTTACAGAGGTTCAGGCTTCGACGCCTACACCTTTTGCAAACCAGACAAATCCTCTGGCACAGGGCAGCAAGTCAACTGAAGCTACCAGTGAGACCATGATGATGAGGACGGAAGAAACTACACTTGCATCGGATCTCACCAATCTTCTTTCATCCAGATTCCCGACTCAGAACGGACAGCTCACCATAGAGCTCGACCCGGAGCATCTCGGAAAGATAACCATCAACGTAAGCTACGATACAGGACATGCACAGGTTTCCATCAGCGCTACCAATCAGAAGACAGTAGAGATACTTACACAGAGCGCACCGGCCATGGCTAACATTATCCAGCAGAAGACAGGACAGGAAACACAGGTTTATATCCCGAATGCTCAGGAAAGCAGCGCAAAGCAGGATATGGCAAGCAGCAGAGAGTCCAATGAAAATGCTGAACAGCAGCAGGCGAGACAGCAGGCGCAGCAGGAACAGCAGAGCGCTGAGAACAGCATAGCATTTTTACAGCAGATGAGACTGGGTCTTGTATAAGATCTAAAGGAAAGGAGGATGGATATGGCAGACGTATCTAGTGTATCAAGCAGCACTTCCAATCCCTATGTACAGAAGACAGCAACACCTGAGGCCAATGAAAAGAACACACTGACTATCACAAGTTATTTTAAGCTTCTGGCAGCACAGCTCGCGAATCAGGATTATACAAATCCTATGGACAACAGCGAGATGCTGGCACAGATGTCACAGATGGCCATGGTTCAGTCACTGACCTCCATGACAGAGTCCATCGAGAGTCAGATAGCCTTCGCACAGCAGAGCTACAGTGTAGGCATGATAGGCAAGGAGATCACTGTAGTTATAGAAGCTGATGAAGGAAGCGGACAGGCAGCGACCACGAAAACAGGAACAGTAGAGGCGATCTATCTCGGAGAGGATGAACCTATATTAAGACTTCATGGTGACACCACAGACTACAAGATCTCACAGATAGTAAGCATCAGGAACCAGGGTTCCGGTTCAGGACCTGCAGCTTCAACAACTACTTCCACAGCTTCAACCACTTCGAGCAGTGGACCTGTAGCAGTTGAGACATCTAGTGGCCCTGTAAGTACGGATAATTCAGGAGGAGGACCGGGAACTATCTGATGAACAGATAGTAAAACACAGTTAAAATTGAATAGAGAATTCAGAAAGGAACAGCAATGGATTTTGATCTTAATTCGAGAAAGATTCAGTCCGTGCAATATCAGAACTTAGTCGATAAGACGAGTAAGGCTACAGTATCTAATGATAAGGGCGCTTCCTTTCAAGAGGAGTTATACAAACTTCACCGGCAGGTAAGAGAGGAACTCAGCTTCAGCAAGCATGCAGCGAAGCGGCTGGAGGAGAGAAATATAGAAATGAGCGAGGGACTCATGGACGATCTCCAACATGCAGTGGAAGAGGCAAGGAAGAAAGGCGCCAGGGACGTGGCAGTGATAGGCCGGCAGGGAATATTTATAGTAAATGTACCAAACAACGTCGTGGTGACTACCATGGCAGAAAATGACATGAAGAACAAGACATTAACAAATATAGACAGTGCGGTTTTTATGTAGGCAGGACCTTTTCAGGATGCCTGGGACACGTCCGGAAGTGACGTGCCGGGAACAGCACTTTCTATCACATAAATCGGAAAAGCCCCGAAGGATGTGGGGGCATCATACCTTTTTGGGGGAGCTTTGGGCTTTTCTAAGATAGAAAGGATATAGAATATGTTAAGAGCAATGGATTCAGGCGTAGCAGGTTTGAGATCACATCAGAATAAGCTGGATGTAATCAGTAACAACATCGCTAACGTCAACACCTTCGGTTTCAAGGCTCAGACCTTCAGCTTCAAGGATACCATGTATCAGACTTCTGCTGCGTCATCAGGCGGTAAGGTGGATGCCGGTATAGAATCTTCTGGAGGAATAAATGCATCTCAGTACGGCTATGGTTCACTGACAGGAAGTATAGCCACAGATTTCACTTCTTCCACACCTACCTATATCGGTGGTTTCAGCGCATGTGTAAACGGAGCCGGATTTTTTATCACTTGTTCAACGAATCTTGATGCTAAGACGAAGACTGACACTACCGGTGATAAAGGAATAACGATTGATACTTCAGACGCAAAAAAAACATCAACAAATCTGAAGGAAAAAGAGCTTGCATACACGAGAGTAGGTCAGTTCAATGTTGATGCCAATGGATATATAGTTGACAGCAACGGAAATTTTGTGTACGGATTCAGACCTGATAAACTTAGTGATCCAGAGTACTATGGGCAAACTACTGCTGGTACAGAACAGACACTTCATGCGTTGAGAGCACCTGATGGTCCTGCAAGTGGTAGCACTACTATTGATTTAACTAAGCCTACATGGACAGGAACGGCTATCCAGCTTAAAAGTGTAGAAATAGGAAATGATGGGTCAATAAAGGGCGTAATTGAACAGGATGGTCAGAAAACTTCGATCATCATAGGTAAACTGGCGATCGCATCTTTCCAGAATCAGGAAGGTCTCACAAAAGCAGGAAATAATACTTTTAACGCAAAGGACGGTGACAATACAGGATTGGTCACAGCTACAGTGCCGGGTGGCGCCACACCTACCCTTATGGCAGGTTATGTAGAAGGCTCCAACACAGACCTCGCGAAAGAATTTTCAGACATGATCACCACCCAGAGAGGCTTCCAGGCCAACTCGAAGATCATCACTGTTTCTGATGAAATACTTCAGGAACTTGTAAATATGAAGAGATAAGCTTATAATAACACTTAAATTTCATGAAAATTTTGATAGCGGCGTTATACTTAGCGCCGCTATAGCCGATAAAATGAGAGGGTATATAAATTTATGATTGAACTCATCCGTTTGAACGGAGAATGTTTATACGTGAGTTATCTACAGATCCTCAGTGTTGAGAAGATACCTGAGACCAAGGTGAAGCTGACTACAGGAGACTACTATATAGTCAAAAATACACTTGAGGATATAGAGGATCAGATAAAGAGATTTCTGCACGATGTTTTGTTATCGGGAAAAGTTGCAGTTTCGGATGATGGATGTGAGTGAGGGGGCAAAGGTCTCAGAGACCATATAGCAGTGTCGGTCCACAGGGATAAGGGACCGGTGTCCCATCATATGGAGGCTTAGGTAATGGATTTAACGATTATCATCGGTTGGATCATAGCAGCAGCTCTGATCGTCAACGGTATCGGAATGGACAAGCTGGGAAACTTCGTAGATATTCCTTCGCTGGTCATCGTAGTAGGCGGTACCATAGCCTGTCTCATAGCTTGTTACCCCTTCAGAATGCTTAAAGACATTCCGAAACACATAGGTACCTGCTTAAGAGGCGGAAAAAAATATGATGTTCCAAAGACAGTTGATCAGTTAGTTGATCTCGCCATGATAGCCAGACAGAGCGGACTTCTGGCACTGGAAGAAAAAGCTGGCGAGATAAAGGAACCGTTTTTTAAATCAGCGGTTCTCATGATCGTAGATGCAAACGACCCTGACAAGGTCAGGTTTATCCTGGAACGTCAGGTTGAAGATATGATGACCCGTCATGATGAGGCGAGAGGAATGTATGTAAAGGGTTCGGCCCTGGCACCTGCCTTCGGTATGATCGGAACTCTCGTAGGACTTGTAAACATGCTTAGAGGTATGGATCTCTCCGGATCAGGAGGAGCCAGTACACTCGGACAGGACATGGGTGTCGCCATGATCACAACATTCTATGGTTCCGCCCTGGCAAATGTTATTTTCCACCCTATCGCACAGAAGCTGGCAGTACGAGAAGGAGAAGAGGTTCTATACTGTTCAACAGTTATCGAGGGTGTCATCTCCATTCAGGCAGGTGAGAACCCTAAATATATAAGAGAACATCTTCTTGCATCACTGCAGCGTGGTCAGCAGACCAAGCTTCTCAAGAAGGCCGGAGACGGAGGAGGTAAGTAAGCCATGAAAAAGAAAGGAGGAGGCGGTGACGAAGGCGGAAGCTGGATGGACACATATGGTGACCTCGTAACCTTGCTTCTCTGCTTTTTCGTTCTTCTGTACTCCATGTCCAGTGTAGACAGTGCCAAGTGGGATCTCTTCGTAAGAAGTATCTACCCCGATGGAAAAACTCCTAGTGAGCGTGCCGCTGAAGCAAACAAGGACACAGCTCTCGTAAACAGCCAGGTGGTTGAAGACGGAGTACAGCCCGAGGGTATCATAGGAAATCCCGAGATCGAGGAGAACCTGATCGAGGAATCAGATCTTTCACAGATATACCTTCAGATCGCAAGAGCTCTGAATGAGGCTGGAGTTGAAGGTGTTACTGTCACAAGAGGAGAAGACTATACCTTCGTAGTATTCAAGGATAAAGCCTTCTTCGCGGGGGACAGTTCAGCCCTGACAGAACAGGGACAAAAGACTCTCGATATATTCTGTGATGTAATAAAGCACGACAATGAACTGATCTCACAGGTTAACGTCATGGGTCATACCGCTCAGGCAGATCCTATACGTATCAACAATGCGAGAAACGACCGTATGCTAAGCTCCATGAGAGCGGCAGAGGTTGTTATCTATATACAAAACAAGAACTTCTTGGATCCTGATAAGCTGGTAAGTATCGGTTACGGACAGTTCAGACCTCTGGAGGATAACAGCACAAGCGAGGGGCGTGCTGCCAACCGAAGAGTAGAGATCCTTATGATAGATAAGGACGGAGCCGTAAGGGATATGGATCAGTACTACAAGGAACTCAATGAAGGTGTGAACGCTGACACCACTATCATTACGACCGGTGAAAGCGCCGCAACGGCAGATGAGGGATTATCTGCTGATACAAGTGGAGAAACGACTGTCATCACCCCTGTGGGGGATGAAGCGTCGGATATCGGCTCATCCGCCGAAGGAGTGTCGGGGCAGGCTGAATACCAGGAATATGCAGCCAATGCAGTGGATGATATCAATTCACTGGATGCAGCTTTACAGGCCGATCAGGCTGTGTCCGGACAGGAACCTGCCGGATAGTAAAGAAGGGTTGTTAAACAGAGTATGAAGTGGGGTGTTTAACATATGGCAGACGTACTATCGCAAAGTCAGATTGACGAACTACTTAAATCCATGGCTGGCGGTGGCGGAGGAGGAAGTTCTGCACCGGCAGAAGAAAAAAAGGTAGAGGCTAAAAAAGAGGCTGCCGCAGAACCGGAAGTCAAGGAAGAAGAAAACTACAACAAGTATGACTTCTACAGTCCTCGTAAGTTCACGAAGGAGAAGATCAAGCTTCTGCGCAGTATATATGAGAACTACGCGCGTATCCTTACGTCACAGGTAAACGGTGTGTTCCGTGTAATGACGGATATCACGGTTATCGAGCTTAGAGAGAGCCGCTACTATGAGTACGTTAACATGTTCCATGAGAACGACTGTATGTCCATAGTTGACACGCACTTCAGCGATAAGGGAAAGAGCAACGTCCCCATGATGATCTACGCGACACCGGGACTGATCATTACCCTCATAAACCATATGCTGGGAGGCGGAGACTCAGTCATCCGTGTTGAGGATAACTATCGATACACAGATGTCGAGATGGCGCTCTATCGAAGAGTTCTGGACTATATCATCCATTCCATGGATGATGGCTTCTCCAACTACATAAACATCAATTTTAAGATGCAGAGAGTTGAAGAGAACCCGTCCATGACTCAGGAAATAGGTCTCGATGAGACGGTTGTCATCATAGTTCTGAACGTTGACGTTTCGGGACTTGCAGCCGAGAAGATAAGGCTGTGCATACCGGGAACACTTCTTGAACATATATTCAAGATCATAGATAACCGTAAGCACATAGCAAGAGGTTTCTCATATGAGAACAATTCTGATGTGATCCTGAATCACATCAAGGATACCAGATTCCCTATCACCGGACAGCTTGGTATCATCAGGCTGGATATCAGTGATGTATATCACCTTCAGGTGGGGGATGTTATAGATATGAACAAGTCTTCCAAGAGTCAGGTCAAGCTCTTTGTCGGCAGACAGCCGTGGTTCATGGGAACCATGGGCATCTACAAGAAGAACATAGCCGTAAGGATCGATGAAAGGATCAAAGCTGTGGGAAAAGAGAAGAACACTGAAGAGGAAGAAATCGCTGCACTGTTGGGTGAATCTGTGGAACAGAAGACCGGATAAGGCTTCATGACACAGTTCATTATATAAATGTAAACTATTTTAAAAGCTAGGAGAAAAAAAGTATGGCAAAGATTATGCTGGTTGATGATGCTGCATTCATGCGCATGATGGTTAAGAATTCACTTACAAAGGGTGGCTTTGCTGACTGTGAATATGTTGAGGCACAGGATGGCGCAGAGGCAGTAAAGAAGTTTGATGAGGAAAATCCTGATCTGGTTATCATGGATATCACCATGCCTAACATGGACGGACTGCAGGCACTTAAGAAGATCAAGGAGTCACATCCTGATGCAAAGATCGTTATGTGTACAGCCATGGGACAGGAATCAATGGTAGTTGATGCTATAAAGTCCGGCGCGAGAGATTTCGTTGTTAAGCCGTTTAACGCTGAGAGAATCACTTCTACAGTAAAGAACATCCTCGGCTCTTAAAGGTTAAGGACAGCATTCTCCTGCGACTCCGGTCTTTCGGAGCTGTTGTTTCAGTATCCGAAAAGCTGTTGTATAGAGAAAGAGGGATGAAGATGTCTTATTTGAGCTCTTTTGATATATGTGCATCCGGAATGAGCGCCCAGCGCATCCGGATGGACATAGCTGCAGAGAATATTGCCAATGTTGATACGACCCGTACCGAAGCAGGTGGACCGTATCAACGTAAGGATGTGGTGTTTGAAAGTTTTGGTGAGGGATCCTTCGCTGAGGCGTTCAGAAATGCCCAGATGGGAAAAGGCTTTCATACCGCCACAAAATCGGGAGTCCGCGTGTCACAGATAGTTGCAGATACACGTGAGATGAAACGAGTTTTTAATCCGTCACATCCGGATGCGGATGCAGACGGATACGTAGAAATGCCCAATGTTGATGTACTGAAGGAAACAGTAGACAGTATGTCCGCTACCAGATCATATGAAGCGAACGTTACTGCACTTAATGCTATGAAGGCGATGGCACAGAAGGCACTTGAGATCAAAGTTTAACTAGTATGAGGGGTAAAGGAGAGTAGCTAATGGGTGCTGGTCGCTTTAATAACATGGAAATCGACGCCATAGGCGAGATAATGAATATCAGCCTCGGCTCATCGGCAACAGCATTGTCTACGATGCTCGGCACGAAAGTTAACATAACTACACCTGTAGTACATGTGCAGAACCGTTCAGAGTTTGAGTTCAAGGAACTTGAACCGGCGGTCGGTGTAGAGATTTCATATGTAAAGGGCCTGGATGGCAGAAATGTCATGATGTTCAGCAGGAATGACGTACGTATAATCGTCAGCATGATGATGGGTATGGATATTCCTGAAGAAGATTTCGTTATGGATGAGATGAATGCATCTGCCATAAGAGAAGTCATGAACCAGATGATGGGATCTTCTGCCACAGCTCTTTCTGAGTTTCTGGGAGTAACGGTAGATATCTCTACTCCGGTTTCTTTCGAAGTTCCAAATGAAGAAGAATTCAAAGATAAGTATTTTGAGGGAGATGAGGACAGGGTCGTTGTATGCTTTACTCTGGAAATAGAGGATAAGCAGCTGGAGAGTGAGTTCCTGAACATCATGTCGGTATCACTTGTGAGGAGACTCCTTGTTCCGTTTGCAGAGCAGTTCGGAATAGAGCTCAGTGGTGATGCAGATGATGGAGCGGCACCAGAAGCAGAGCCTGCAGCTGAAGCAGCACCTGCTCCGGAGCCTGCACCTGCCCCTGCAGCTTCAGGATCAAGCGGACCGCTAGATCAGGCTACGGTTGATGCTCTTCTCAATGGAGGAGCAGCGGCATCAGCACCTGCTCCGGAGCCTGCACCTGCCCCTGCAGCGGCAGCTCCACCGCCACCAACTCCAGCACCTGCGCCGGCACCACAACCTGTGCCCGCAGCACCTGCACCACAACCTATGCCTGCAGCGGCAGCACCTGCTATGGCACCTCAGTATGTTCAGGCAGCTCCCGGAGCTCCGGATCCTATGACCCTGCAGCTGCTTAACCAGATGCAGCAGTCACAGACACAGATGATGCAACTTATCAAGGATATCGAAGAGGACAGAAGAGCAGGAAAGAACAGGCAGGGAGTAAAGGTTACTTCGCTCAATTCGCCTGAATACGGTGAAAGTGAGAATTCCGGAGAGCAGGATGAAAACAAGGAAATGCTTATGAAGGTTCCTCTGGAGATCTCGGTTGAGATCGGAAGAACCAAGAAGCTGGTTAAGGATATTCTTGAGTTTACCCAGGGTTC
Organism: Oribacterium sp. C9; assembly: GCF_002007235.1. Classification (GTDB taxonomy): domain Bacteria; phylum Bacillota; class Clostridia; order Lachnospirales; family Lachnospiraceae; genus Oribacterium. The sequence continues at coordinate 76,295 of NZ_MUHW01000012.1, read as the reverse complement.
CCTGGTAGTTCTGGATAAGATGGCGGGTGAGCAGGCGGATCTCTATGTAAACGGAGAGTGTATAGCCCGAGGAGATATAGTTGTAGTTGAAGATAATTTCGGTATTCGTATCACCGAGATCGTCAATAAGGAAATAAATCCGGAAAGTTTGTGATCTTATGCATAGCACGATTTCACTTGTATCCGGTTTTCTGGTATTTGTTCTCATACTGCTGCTGGCTTACGCCTGCAGCAAGTATCTGGGCAAGACCTGGAATCGCAGCAGTACTGCGAAGTATATGGAAGTCATTGATCAGCTGGCAGTTGGACAGGATCGGCTGCTTCTGATCGTAAGGATAGAAAAAAAATACTATCTGATGAGCTCAAGTTCTCAGGGGATTTCTTTCCTCAAAGAGCTCGATGGCGATTTCTCGCCGGAAAGGAGTATCGAGGCTCCGGTTCATGGCGATTTTTCTCAGTATCTGAACAGATATTGGAAGCAGTTCAGAGACGGAAAGGATAGCAGTAAATGATAGGGGATTTACTGACTGGCTTAAACGGCGGAAATGTTCCGACACTTGATCTGATCTTCATGCTGACGTTGGTGGCGTTGGCGCCATCCATCGTAATTATGATGACTTCGTTCACCAGAACGATCATCATCCTGCATTTTGCACGTACCGCAATGGGTACACAAAATTCACCGCCAAACATGGTCATAGCAGGTATTTCTTTATTTCTCACATTATTTATCATGAGCCCTACCATAGCACAGATAAACGAAGTGGCTTACCAGCCATATCGTTCAGGACGTATAAGTCAGGAAGAGTGTATCAAAAGGATGGCAGGTCCTGCGAAGGAATTTATGCTCCGTAATACAGAGAAGGAGACTCTGGACAGATTCGTGGATATGGCTGATATAGCTGTTCAGGATGACGTAAGAGATTATCCTTTGACGGTGGTAACTCCTGCATTTATGACCTCTGAACTTAAAAGAGGTTTTACGGCAGGATTTTTGCTTTATCTACCGTTCCTTCTTATAGATATCGTAGTTTCTACGACACTTATGGCCATGGGTATGGTCATGCTGCCGCCTACTATGGTATCGATGCCGTTCAAGCTGCTTCTTTTTATAACTGTTAATGGATGGGAGCTTTTATTCTCCACTATCATAAACAGTTTCAGATAAGAAACAGCTACCCCGGTAACCTGACTCCGGAATCTGATGATGAAGGAGCCCATCGATACAGGAGAGAAAATATGACTACTGAACTTGCTCTCGATATGCTGAGACAGACCTTTCAGCTTGCTCTGGAGATAGCATTGCCGCTCCTTCTCATAAGTATGATAGTTGGTATCTGTCTTGCGATCTTTAGTGCCGCTACTTCGATCAACGAGCAGACACTGACGTTTGTTCCTAAGCTTTTGTCCATACTGACTGTGCTTGCGCTTTTAGGCAGTACCATACTTGTAAAGATATGTGATTTCACGGTTCAGATATTTGATCTGATCGCATCCGGAGGCTAGAATGATCATTTTATTTAGTTTCATCGTTATGCGTGTAACAGGAGTGGTGGAATTAAATACGATAATATCCAGATCAGAATTTCCCCGGACTATAAAGGGGATGTTCATATTTATGATATCTGCCATGGTTTTTATATGGACTGACGGCATGCTTATGGCTGAGCCTGAGACTCTTCTTGAGTATGGATTTATGCTGGTAAAAGAACTTGCAATCGGAGCATGTATAGGATTCGGGGTGGAGCTTACACTGGCGGTAATTCGCTTAGGCGGTACCGTCATTGATTTTATGATGGGTCTCAACATGGCACAGATGTATGATCCGTCTTCAAAGCAGCAGGTAACTCCGAACGCGAACAGATTTGCGCTTTTCATGTGCATGATCTTTTTTGTCACAAACGGTCATCTGAGATATTTTGAGATAATTTTTAATTCTATCAAGCTGATACCATTTGGGACGGTACAGTTAAATATCAATATAGCTACATATATGCTGGAGATGTTTAATGAATGCATGATTCTGGGATTGGAGTTCTGCTTTCCTATAATAGCTATCGAGCTTCTGACTCAGATATGCCTCGGAATACTCATGAGAGTCATACCTCAGTTAAATATATTTTCGGTGAATTTCCAGCTTAAGCTCATATCAGGTATGGTGATGCTGCTGGTTCTTTACAATCCTATGTCAGAAATGATCATAAACATACTGGAGGATATGTATCCTCATCTTGATGAGATAACCTTTATACTTGCCGGGTAGATAAGGGACCGGGAAAGACTGAAACACGATATACAGCTATAATTAAAACTTAATGAGAGGAGAGTACGTATGGCCAGTAGTGAAGGCGCTGACAAAACCGAGAAGCCTACCTCGCATAAGATAAGTGAAGCCAGAAAGGAAGGTAATGTCTGCCAGAGCAAGGATGTGGCAACAGTAGTTATGCTGCTTGGAGTTTTCGTGATGATACGCATCATGATCCCGACTATATATCAGTACATAATAAGTATGTTCAGGTATGTACTGGATTGTATAGCCCACTCTGAACATGATCCGCTAAACGGTACGCTTTTCTATCGTTTTATGATTTACGCTCTGGTATGTTCTCTTCCTATACTGTTTGTGGCAGTAATACTTGCGATACTGTCTCATGGGGTTCAGACCAGATTCAACTATTCAAAAAAGGCCACAAAGGTCAAATTCAGTAAACTGAATCCTATTTCCGGGATTAAGAAACTCTTTTCACTGAGTAAAGTCGTGGATGTCATCAAGAATATACTGAAGGTAAGCCTGCTTATCATCCTGCTCATCTTCGTTATAAAGGATAAGCTTCTGCCTATCGCGAGAACTCTGAATATGCATCCTTTTAACTCAACTATCATGCTTCTGGGATTCATATGGGATCTCATCATCCGGGTGGTGATAGCATTTTCTGTCATAGCATTTCTCGATTATCTGTATCAGAGATGGAAGTACCAAAAGGATCTCATGATGACGAAACAGGAAGTCAAAGATGAGATGAAGATGCTGGAAGGAGATCCGAAGATAAAGAACAAGATGAAGCAGATGCACAGAGAGATGACCAACCGTCGTATGATGCAGGAAGTACCAAGGGCTGATGTCATAATCCGAAATCCTACCCATGTGGCGGTAGCCCTTAAATACGATCCGGACAAGCATGGGGCACCATATGTTGTAGCGAAGGGGCTTGATCTGATGGCACTTAAGATAGTAGATGTCGGAGATAAGAATGATGTTCCATGGATAGAGAACAAGCCATTGGCTAGAGCCCTGTACGCAGCATGTGAGATAGGGCAGGAGATACCTGTGGACTATTACAGTGCTGTAGCGGAACTTCTGGTATTTATCTATCGCCAGAAGAATGGAGGAGAGCTACCGGCATAGAGTGATATCAGTTCAGAATAATGCCGGAGTGAAGCAGCTTAGCCATATACGTGTAACTGAAAGTAGATTCTTAAAAATGGCAAAAAACTGTAATAATTAAATATTATTACAAAAAAATTAATAGTTTTTATAATTTAATCGAGACAATATGATTAATTACATTTATAATAATCATATATCTTAATTATGTACGTAGGGTATAGAGAGTAGAATAAAAAGAATAAGAAAACAGATCACAGACTATGAAATGGACGAAATTTATTGCAGATAATTCCATAGTTGTTATGGCACTGGTCATCATACTGCTGCTGATCATCCCTCTTCCGCCCTTTATGGCGGATATGTGTATAGTCCTTAATATGGCACTATCCATGATGATCCTGGTCATCACTATGACGATCCACAGCCCGTTGGAATTTTCGATCTATCCGTCATTGCTTCTGTTAACTACACTGTTCCGTCTTGGAATCAATGTTTCAACAACCAGAAACATCCTGTCCACTGGCGGTTTCTCTGGACAGGTCATCAAGGCTTTCGGTGACTTCGTTCTGCAGGGAAATGTTGTTGTCGGTCTTGTAATCTATATCGTCATCGTTCTCATGAACTTCACAGTCATCACTAAGGGTGCTGAACGTGTAGCTGAGGTTTCAGCAAGATTTAACCTCGATGCTATGCCGGGAAAGCAGATGGCTATCGACTCGGATCTTAATGCGGGTCTCATCGATGAGCAGGAAGCTGCACGTCGAAGGATGAATGTTCAAAGAGAGTCCGATTTTTACGGCTCCATGGATGGTGCCACGAAGATCGTAAAAGGTGACGGAGTCATGTCACTGATCACTACCGCGATCAACCTGATAGGCGGTAGTGTCATAGGTATCGTTCAGTCCGGACAGGACATAGGTACCGTATTAAACACATACACTATTGCAACCGTTGGTGATGGTCTTGTGGGACAAATCCCATCACTTCTTATTTCTACAGCAACCGGCATGATCGTTACACGTGCCGTGGCAGAGGGATCACTTAACGAGGACATCTCAAAGGAGTTTTTGGCACAGCCAAGATCTTTTATGATCGCAGGCGGTGTCATTTGTGTACTTTGTATCATCCCGGGTATGCCGATCTTCCAGATCCTCTTAACAGGTTTTGGATTTATGGCAGCCGGATATATGATGCAGAGGAGGATACTTGAAGCTCCGGAGGCAGTCAGGGCTGAAGCATACAGGGCGGCCAGTCACAGTGCGAGACAGAGAATCGGAAATGTCGGCATGGAAGAGCCTGCAGGAGAAGAACAGGAAGCTAAAACTGAAAAGGCACCTGCACAGACGCAGGAAGAGTACTTCAAGGATGTCAACAATGTATATCATTTGCTTCAGGTTGAACCTATAGAAGTAGACTTCGGATACAGTCTCATTCCTTTGGCGGATGAGTCTGTCGGAGGAAGGCTGATAAGCCGAATTGTGGTATTCAGAAGACAGTATGCTCAGGATATGGGGTATGTCATTCCTTCAGTGAGGCTGAGAGACAGCGCGAAGCTGGGAACCAATGAGTATACCATAAAGATCAAGGGGGAAGTAGTTGCGGTAGGAGAAATCCTTACGGATTTCTATCTTGCACTGGAGCCCGAGCATGTTGAAAGGGAGATAGATGGCATAGAGACCATCGAGCCGGCTTACGGCATCCCTAGCAAATGGATAAAGCCTGAAAATCGTGAGAGAGCAGAGATGTACGGTTATACTGTTATCGATCCGCTTTCTGTGCTTGTATCCCATATGAGTGAGGTCATAAAACAGCATAGCTACGAACTTATCACCAGACAGGAAGTATTCAGGCTGGTGGAGAATCTGAAGAAATCGGCACCGGAGCTGGTGGGTGAGGCATTTCCAACTCTGGTTTCCTATAATCTTTTACAGAAAGTCTTGACACTGCTCCTTAAGGAAGGCGTATCCATCAAGGATCTGGAGACCATAGTAGAGACTATGGTGGACGTGATCACAGAGAACGGACTGCCTGTAAAGGATATAGATTCGATGGTCGAACAGGTCAGAATCTCTTTGAAGAGAACAATAACCAGGATGTATTGCGAAGACGGCAATATGAAGGTCGTAACATTGGATGCAGATCTCGAACGTTCCATGGTGAGCTCTCTGTCAAAGGGTGAGAACGGCTATTATCTGGCACTGAGTCCTGAGATCCTTCAGAGTCTCGTACGACAGGTTTCCGATGAGATGAAGAAATTTAAGGATCTTTCGCAGACACCGGTTATTCTTACTTCAGAGGTTATGAGAGCTCATTTCTATCATCTGATAGAGCAGTTCTATCCGCAGGTGAGGGTTCTGTCGTTTAACGAAGTGGCAAATAATGTTCAGATTCAGGCTATAGGAAGTCTAAAACTGGAAAATTAAATTTTAGGGGTTGAATTACAAAAAGTTTTTTTCAAATAAGTGGAATTAGTGACATTATTGTGACATTTTCACCATTATATTAGTGACAGGAGAAAAGAAGATCAGAACATAGTATAGGTATTTTAGTTAGAGGGGATGAGTTTTATGATGGATACAATTTATAGGGAGAGAGTAGAAGATCTTGAAACAAGGACTAACGAAGAACTGTTCTTAATCTACAAGAGGACGAGAGATAATCGGGTCAAGCAGGAGCTTACCATGCGTTACATCTACATCGTAAAGAGTGTGGCTTATCAGATGAGAGATGTTTATAACGACACCATGCAGCCTGAGGATATCATCAATGAAGGTGTCATCGAGATCATGAAGGCCATAGACCGTTATGATGTGGAGAAGGACAACAAGTTCGAAACATTTATCTCGAGACGTATACGCGGCATGGTCATAGATCTGATCAGAAAGAACGACTGGATGCCCAGAAACTATCACAGGGATCGCAAGAACATCGAAGATGCAAGAGATGAACTCCAGAGAAAACTTGGACACTGTCCAAGCGATGAGGAGATCTCCAAGTACTACAAGATGGATGTGAAGAAGATCAAAAAGGTCGATCGTATGCGAACCATGGTCAATGTACTTTCACTGGACATGACCTATGATGATAATGATGAGACGCTTTTTCAGGTGGCGTCAGAGGATGTAAATGTACAACCGGAGGGGAGTTTCTTGCAGGGCGAAACAGTAGCAACCTTGGCCAGAGCCATCGATTCTTTAAAAGATAGCGAGAAAAAGGTTATATCTTTATACTATGTTGACGAATTAAATATGAACCAGATTGCAGAAGTTATGAATATCAGTCAGCCGAGAGTATCTCAGCTTCATTCTATAGCTATAGAGAAGCTGAAGAGCTACATGGCCAGGATGTCATAATCTGTGAGTGAGTTTTTTGATACCCGCTATTTAATTTTTTTAGTGCGGAATTTAAAGGGTGTTGCCCGGACAGGAGAAATATGTATCAGGGTTTTTACAATCTGACATCCGGTATGCTGACTCAGCAGAGAAAGCTGAATGTAGTCAGCAACAACATGGTCAATGTACAGACGGCAGGTTATAAAAAAGATACTATGACGTCAAAGACATTTCAGGAGGAGATGCTTATCCGTACCGGAAAGTACAACAAAGATAATCCTACGGACCTCGCAACCACATCAAAGATAGTTACCGCAGAGCAGACCTACACTGACTTTGAGCAGGGAGCTTTCGAACAGACAGACGACATATATGATTTTGCTATAGGAGGCAACGGATGGTTCTCCATCCAGACAACGGCAGGAACGAGATATACGAGAGACGGTTCTTTTTCTGTTGACAGTGAGGGGTATCTGGAGCTTAACGGTCTCGGCAGGGTTTTGGGGGCTGATGATCAGCCCATACAGATACCAACTGAAAACTTCACTGTAGATACATCCGGAAACATACTTGTGGATACATCGAAAGCAGCTCTTTATACCGAAACTCAGGGAGCAGTTGCAACTGAGGAAGCAGCTCCGCCTGTTTCCTATGGTCAGATAAAGCTTGTTGATTTCGAGGATCTGTCACAGCTTCATAAGGAGGATAACGGGCTGTATTCCACAAATCAGGCAGCAACTGTAGTTAACGGTACTGATGGTACCCAGTTACAGTGGACCATGCTTGAGAAAGCAAATGTTGATATGGTGGATGAGATGACACTCATGATATCTTCACAGAGGGCTCTTCAGAGTGCGGCTCAGATGCTTAAGATGTATGATACGGTCATGGGAAAGGCTTCTTCCGATGTTGGAAGACTGTAATTTATGAGGATATTGTTTGAATGAGGTAATTCGAACTTTTATAGACAGGTCAGTTATGAGTTCGGGTAGGCTCGACTTGTGCATGGTCATGGAGGGCGATATATGAATATGTCATTTTGGACAGGAACAGTGGGAGCCGAAAATTTTACGAAGAGGCTTGCCATCACTTCCAACAATCTAGCCAATATCAACACTACCGGCTATAAAGCCAAATCAGCCCCATTCAGAGAGCTGATAAATTACAATTTGAACGACTCCAGAGAAGCCATAACAGAGCTTCAGGCAGGAGCAGGTGCCGTAGTGCACCAGACAAATATGAATTTCAGGCTATCAGGGCTTAATACCACCAATCAACCGTCGGATTATGCCCTGATGGATGATAATGCCTTCTTTATGCTTCAGGATCCGGGAGATAATTCCATTTCATATACCAGAAACGGTCATTTTCACAGTGGCCTTATGGCTGATGGGGAATTTTATCTCATGACAGAGGCAGGAAAATATGTTCTGGATCAGAAGGGTCAGAGACTGAAGGCGGATGTTTTGGATCTCGATAAGATCGCAGGTAAAGAAGAGACTTCAACAGAAACTACCACGGAAAATACCGAAGAAACTGAAGAAAAACCTACGGTTGGAGTTTATACTTTTCCACATCCGAGCCGATTATTAAGTAAAGGGGACAATGAGTTCATCGTGCAGGAGGGGGACACACAGAATACAGCGTCACTTATCAGAAATCCGACTATAGTGCAGGGTGCGATAGAAAGTTCCAGCACGGATCTGGCTAAGGAGATGACCAAGGTCATAGAAAGTCAGAGAGCTTTTTCATATGCGTTAAGGATGGTTTCCACTTCCGATGAGATAGAAGGTACCATCAATACTTTGAGATAAAATAATAATGTTTAAGTGGGGATAAAGTAATGAGGATAAAAGATTATAGCGAGATGAACCTTCAGGATCTGGATGTCATGAGGGAGATTGGAAGTATAGGAACAGGGCATGCGGCAACATCTTTGTCACAGATGCTCCAAAAGGAAGTCCGTATTACTATTCCTCAGGTCAAGATACTTGGTTATGACGAAGCTATAGAGGCGATCGGAGGAAACATAGAAGAGATCGTCGGCGCAACACTGGTAAAAATGGACGGGGATCTAAACGGTCTGATGCTGTTTCTCTTCAATCTTGAGTTCGCAAATACCATTTTTGATAAAATGATGGGTATATCCTACGCAGGATTCGAACAGATGGATGCGATGGCACATTCGGCCCTTACAGAGATAGGTAACATCATTATCTGTTCTTATGTCAATGCATTTACTGAACTTGTAGATATGAATATCTCTCTTTCGGTTCCCAGTGCAGCTGTGAACATGCTAGGAGCCATCCTTACAGTTCCTATAGCAGAGTATGGATATGAAACAGATAAGCTTATGTACTGCAGTGCAGATTTCGTAATAGATGGTAAGACATACAACGACTGGCTGCTCATGTTACCTGATATTGCATCCCTGAATCGTATATTGGAAAAGTTAGGGGTTGGTTAATCTATGGATAGACAGCTGAAAGTCGGGATCGGCGACATGAAGCTGACGCGCGGACAGGGTGAGATCATCACGTATGCGTTAGGCTCATGTATAGGAATAGCCTTTTATGATCCTGTTTTGAAATTGGGAGCATTACTTCATATCATGCTCCCTGTTAGACAAAACAAAGATGACGCTAATATACTGAAATATGCGGATACCGGTCTTGCAGAGACTATTCGTAAGCTTACAGCCTTTGGTATGGTCAAAAGCAGAGCCATCGTCAAGATTGCAGGTGGAGCCAAGATGTTCGAGATCAGCGGAAATGCAAATTTCGGTAATATAGGAGAGCGGAACGCGCAGACCGTACGTCAGATCCTGCAGCGGGATGGATTCCATATCCGTGCAGAGGATTGCGGTGCCAATTATGCGAGAACTATGAGCCTGGATGTGGCAACAGGGGACGTCGTGATAAAAACCTTTGGTCATCCGGAGAAACATTTATAATTTTAGCCGTTAGGAGGAAACCTGAATTGAAGAACAATAAAAAGGACGGAATTCTGCTTGAGTCCGGTACAAATGAAATTGAGATCATGAAGTTCAAGGTCATGGAAGAGTACTATGGCATCAATGTAGCCAAGGTAGTCGAAATCATGATGACCGAAAAAGTTAAACCTATGCCACACTCTCATCCTGCGGTTGAGGGATTCTTTAAGCCGAGAGATGTGCTTATTACGGTTATAAATCTCGGACAGTATCTTACGGGAGAACGTAAAGATTACGGTGACAGAGATTTGTTTATCATAACAGGTTTCAATAAAATGATGGTTGCCTTCAGAGTAGACAGTATCGAAGGAATCAGCCGTATTTCATGGAAGAGTATACAGAAGCCTGACAAGACTCTAGGTTCAGGAGATGAATCAGTTGCGACAGGTATCGCACAGTGTGATGATCAGCTGGTTACTGTTCTGGATTTTGAGAAGATCGTAGCAGAGATCTCTCCGGAAACAACTATTCAGGTATCGGAAATCGATGAGATGGGTGACAGACCTATCAATCAGGCTCCTATAGTTATCGCAGAGGATTCAGTCCTTCTTCAGAAGATGATACTGGATTCTCTTCAGAGAGCAGGCTTTACAGATATCAATATGTTCAACAATGGACAGGAATGCTGGAATTATCTTGACGGTCTGAAAGATGATCCACACGTCTATGAAAAGGTCAGCATCATAATAACTGATCTTGAGATGCCTATGATGGATGGTCACAGACTTACTAAGCTCATAAAGTCGGATACTCATCTCCGACATATTCCGGTGGTCATCTTCTCATCACTTATCGATGAGCAGATGCGTGCGAAGGGTAAGGAGCTGGGAGCTGATGAACAGCTTTCTAAGCCGGAGATCGGACATTTGGTTCATATCATGGATACTCTTATCGGAAGATATGAAGAACAGAGAAAGAAAAACTTTAAAGGTGCATGATATATTAAGCTGTAAGGCGGGCAGAAATGCCTGCCTTTATTGGATTTATGGGTAAAAACATAGAACGATAGTGTTTTTTGGATACTCGTGGTCTTTGTACACAGAAAAGGGGTGGGGAGAATGATCTGTATGAAATTTAAATCACACCATATAGTGCTTTTCATGATTATGACAGTTCTTTCTGCTCTGTCTGTATCTTTTACGTCCAGCGCGGAAAACTGGTTATATAAAGACGGTAAATGGTACTACTACTATATGTATGATGAGCCGGTGGAGAATCAATGGATCACTGACAGCGGAAATGAATACTATATAGGCAGCGGTGGACTGATGACCACCGATAAGTGGCAGACCGATAATGAGGATGGAAAAAAATACTATCTGGGCGCAGACGGAACCAAGAAGAGAAATGAGTATACCGTAAGCGGTGACAAGTTCGTAGGCCCGGACGGAACTGAACTTGTGTCTTTTGGAAAATGGAGAGAGGGCGCTAAAAAAAGCCTTAAAAAGATCATTTCTGACCTCAACAAGAAAAATACCGTTACATCAGAACAGAAGCAGTATCTGACCTATTTAAACGCTTCTAATGCAGCTTTTGCGCTATATGATCTCAACTGTGATGAATACAGGGATATAATCGTCATAAATAAGGATTCGGATAACCGTCAGGTCCTGGATATACAGATATGGAATCCGGAAAAGCAGGAATACTATGCTGTCATGGAATCGGATTTCACCTCTGATGAAGTTGCTGTGCTTAAAAGAGAGGTGAATCTCGGTGATGTATGGCTGGTCATCTCCAAGGATATAAATGAGTTTGATTTTCAGCAGCTTAAGGCAGGCGAATATTTCTTTCAGGGTGTAGAACACTATGATTTCGGCTATAATGAATATGGTGATGTGGTTTACTACATAGACGGTATAGAGTATTCGGCAAATGAATGGAATTCATCTCTTATGTACCGCCGTAGCAACCTGGGAACGGAGATCATGGCTACCTATTATGATCTTAACGAAACTACTATAGATGAACAGGTAGACAGATTCCCGACAGAAGACGAAATAAACCTGTTTTACGAAAAAGATAATGAGTAAGCATATAGGCAGACAGCTGTATGTTAAGAGGGATAAACCATGGATGATATGCAGAATAAAGATAAATCATTTCATAATTCGGATGATGCTGCAAGTTTTGCTGAAACTATAGCGGACACCATCAGGGAAGGACTGAAAAATGAGTCCGTAGATAAAAAAAAGAAAGAAGAAATGGAAGCCATAAACCGTATGATTGGAAAGGAAGCTGAGGAAGAAACGGAAAATAAGCTGCAGGATGAACAGATGAAAGACGAAAAGAGTACAAAGGGAAAGACAAGGAAATCAAAAAAAGTCGTTGGCTCTGATTACAGCGCCGGACCTTCATACGGAATAGACAATATAGCACTTCGTAATGAGGTGGTTCAGGAGAAACGTAAAGCCATAAGAGTGGAGTCTCAGGAAGAAAAGGATGTGCTGTCTGATGCCATACAGAAACACCTGGAAGAAAGTGTCTTCGGAGAGGCGAAGATCCAGCAGGGGTTCCATATAGTAAATATCATGCAGGAGTGCCTGAAGAGTGAGAATATCCTCGAATACATGCAGAATATGTCCTGCTGTACCTGTGAGAGGTGTCAGGCCGATGTACTGGCTGCAACCCTTTCTCATCTTCCGGCCAAATATGTTGTCATGTATAAAAAGAATACCAACGCAAGGATCAGTTTTTATCATGACAACTATAAGATGGATATACTTTCTTCTATCATGAGAGCCATAAGAGATGTAAAAGAGCATCCTCATCACGGAAGTGACAGGATACAGTAAAGGGTGTATTCAGATAGATACATACCGCTGTATTGCATATTGAGCCCCCATAAAGAGGTATAATCTGAGATATTTTTCAACTGAGAACATCATCGTAAAGGTGAAGTTCTCAGTTTTTTGATTTTTTAGTTATATAATCCGGATTTTTGCCGATACTGTGTTTAGGAGATATTCTGTTTAGGCCAGGGAAGGTCTGTTTATTTATCATGAAGGAGCATCATTATGAAAGTTTCAGATAGCAGCAGCTCAACGAGCTCATTGGGAAATACTTCGCTGAGAGGATTCAGCGGACTGGCATCCGGTCTCGACCGTGATGCTTTGATAGAGCAGCTTACACTTAATACATCTAACAAGATAGCAACCATAAAACAAAATATAACCAAACAGGAATGGAGACAGGAAGCATATAACAGTATCACCGGAAAGATGCTGGATATGGAAGATAACTACCTTAGTTATTCCGGTAAGACAAGTATAGTGAGCAATGACTTATACAGAAAATCTGTTATTACAGCTAACGGGAACAGTTCGTCGGCATCCTTACTTAAGGCTACCGGCAGTTCGGCAGTTCTTGAGTATGTTTCCATAAAGGGAGTAAGCCAGCTTGCGTCATCTGCATACTATACGTCACAATCATTCGAAGTGGACGGAAAAAATGCTTCAAAGAGCACCAAGCTCGCTGATCTCGGATTCACTGATGATAAGCTGTCAGGCATGACCATCAACGGCACCAGCTTCAGTGTGACCTCAGAATCTACAGTAAGCGATCTTGTAAATGCAATCAACAGCAGTGATGCCGGAGTTAAGGCGACCTTTATCGAAAGCACAGGAAGCTTTATGTTCTTTGACAAAGACACAGGTGAAAGCAGTAATGTGGAGCTGAATGAAGAAGCACAAAATATGTTCGGAGGCGAACTCACAGCCGGTAAAGATACCATCATGTATGTAAGCTATGGAGGATCTGACCCTGTTGCAGTAAAGAGCAGTTCCTCTACTGTCAATGTAGACGGACTTAAGATAACAGCAAGCGGCGTTTTCGGTGACATCCAGACAGACAGCGATGGAAAAGTCACCTCCTTTGATGCAAGCGCCAGCGTAAGCTTCACTGCCAGCGCCAATGTAGATAAGGCAACAGAAAGAGTAAAGAATTTCATAGAGGAATACAACAAGCTGGTTGAAGAAGTAAATACAGCAGTCACCACAAGACCTAACAAGGATTACACTCCACTTACCGAGGAACAGGAAGATGAAATGACTGAGACCGAGATAGAGAAGTGGAATAAGAAGGCCAAGGACGGTATCATTTATAATGATACAGAAATACGAGACTTTTCAGATACTCTTCACAGTATGATGACCAGCATTCTCGGTTCAGGAATAAGCTATAGTGATTTAAAGAATATCGGAATTACTATTAGTGATGATTTTGCAGATGGAGGACAGCTTCAGTTCGACGAGGAAAAGTTCAGAGCGGCAATGGAGACAGATTCCGAAACAGTTGAAAAGGTCATGTGCGGAAGCGATGACAGTAAGGGGTTCGGAAACGTTATTAATGCTAAGTTCACTCCTTATGCAACAAGATATGCTACCCGTAACGGAAATTCCTATGGAAGGCTGATTGAGGTAGCGGGTTCAGATAAGCTGACACTTACTGCAAAGAAGAATCAGATCTACAACCAGATAGAAAGTTATAATGAAGAGGTAAAGAAGTGGGAAAGTAAGCTCAAGACAGAAGAGGACAGATATATCAAACAGTTCTCAAATCTTGAGAAACTTATAAACAGCATGAATTCTCAGGCGAATTATCTGGCAAGCTTATCTGCCTAAGATTTTTGTCGATATAAACAGTGAATAAAATCATATTGTAAAGAGGGTGTTTTTATGATTTATGATAAATATAAGGAAGATACGATATATTCTATGACACCGGTGGAATTACTGCTTCTTTTGTATGATGAATGTATGAAGGATCTTCGAAAAGCTGATATAGCTTTACAGGATCAAGATAATACAGCTTTTGAAGAGTATATCGGGAAAGCACTGAAGATCATCAGATACCTTATAAAGACACTGGATATGTCGGTCCCTATAAGTAAAGATCTGAGAAGACTGTACGATTATCTCATTTATGATCTATCGAAGATAAGAGCCGGCGGAAACCGTAAGGCTGATGAGATACCTAAGCTCATAGAGATCATTCAGAATCTGAGAGATGGTTTTGAAGGTGCCAGTATGCAGGTAAAGGATGAGCATATAGTTCAGACTGCAAGCGTAGTGGGGTGACATATCGGGAGAGAGTCATGGAAGATATTTTGGATGTTGAAAAACTGGCTAAGCTATATCAACGTAGATACAGCTATATTCTGGACATAAAAAATATTACAGATGAGCTTTCAGAGGCTCTGTCAGGAGAGGATGGCACCACTGCGGAGATCATACTTGATGAGCGTATGTCAGCCATAGAGAGAGTAGAGGATTCATGGCAAAAGATACGTGAAATGGGTGAGATAGGTCCTAAAGCTGCATTTGATGCGAACAGGCTTATATTTTGTGCACCTGATGAGATAGAACCTGAAAATGAAGATGAGAAGGCTGTTAAACATATAAGACTGAAGACACAGTTACTTATAAAAGAACTTCAGGAGCAGGATAAGTTCCTGAATAAGCGTCTTGCAAGAGAAGAGTCTTATTATAAGGATTGAACTGCAGATGATGACAGATAGCATTAAAAAGAATTAAAATATAAAGAATCACAGAGATGTTCTCTGTGGTTCTTTTGTGTTAAAATTTAAGTATTAGTTAGATCCCTTAATAATCTGAATGTTCAGATTTTATGGAGGAGAGCGTGATGAATCGTACCATATTTGAAGGCAGGTATCTGATCAATCTTACAGGAGCGGTCATTAAACAGAAAGAGATTCCCAAGAGAAGCATGAGGATGGACTGGGAGAGACTGTTCCATCTGGCTGATTATCACAAGATAGCCAATATCATCTATCTCGGTATGCTGGGGGCTTCGGAGCAGGTTCCTGAGAAGTGGGGAGAGAGATTTTTTGAGAGATATCAGGAGAGTCTTATGTACTCATCAAGTTATGAGAATTCGGAGCTTGAGATCCTGACTCTTCTCAATATGCATAAAATATCCGCGACGGTGCTTGAATCATCAGCCACGAGACGCCTTTACAGAATTCCTGAAACAGCCAGTAACAGTCCACTGAGACTACTTCTCAGTGAAAAGGATTATAGTCTTGCAAAGGGTTTTTTGGTAGATCTTGGATACCTTACTGATCATTTCTATCCAAAGTTTGGAGAGCATATGCGTGCAGGAAATGGATTTATGGTTGAAATCTACTATAGGCTTCCCTTCATAACGAAGAACTATCAAAAGTGTATGACAGCTCTTATGGAGAGAGCTTATATAGACAGAACCTTCAATTCCATGCATACCTTTTCATTGGAGTCCAGTTTTGTTTTCCGTATGGCTGAGATCTGTTACAACTATTGTGAAAATGCGCTTACAGTACGAAAGCTTCTGGATGTATTTCTGTTCTATCATCAGTTCAAGGCAAAGATGAACCAGAACTTTATATGGACAAGATTTAAAGAGTTCAAGATAGATATTCTTGTTCAATGCATGATTCATATCTCTGCCATGTGGTTTGGAACCAGGTCGGATGATATACTGGATCTCACCATAGAAGATGGAGAAGTGTATGATGCGGTAGAGAGCCGTATACTGTCCAGTGGTGTCATCGGTACTGAAATGGTACCACAGGCCAATACCCTCAGAAATGAGATACAGAAGGAACTTGATAAGGAGAAACGTGAAGAGGAGAAGGAACTTCGAAAGAAGCAGCGCAGTGATTTCTGGAGGAGAGTAAAGCAGCAGATACTTTGGATATTCCCGGAATACAAGTATATGAGCTCGTTATATCCTTCTTTGGAGAAATTTCCTTTCCTGTTGCCGTTTTTCTGGCTGTTCAGAGGTATAAGGATGATAAAGACCTCTCTTCGGGTACAGTTTGAATCTGATGACAGGGATAAGAAGGAGAGTAAATCCTCTTCAGGAGTTAAGAAGTCCGGTGATATTTCTTATCTTCCGAGAGAGACAAAGACAACAAGGGCGTTGGAGAAAGATGATCTCGGTGGTGTAGCAGTATCCATGGAAGATGGTATCAAGAGCGGAAAGATATTCGACTCAGTACTTGCAGATGAACAGCAGAAGTCTGAACTAGAGGAAGAAATCATGGCAAGCGCAGATGATAATGTCAGTGAAGATGATTTTATAGTAGATGAGAATGCAGAGACAGAGATAGGATTGTGGCAGTTCCCGAAGCTGGATACCAGACCTCAGGAGAGACCTGCCCCTGCTAGTGATGATCAGAATTCTGATGGTGATGAAGAAAAAGAATCTGATACTAAGGACTATCAGTCAGTATTTGGCTTTGGAACAGATTCTCTGGCCGGTATGGATGTATCGCTGTTCAATAATCTTTTGTCCAATGAAAAAAACCGAACTTCCGATAAGGTGACTATAACGTCACAGTACACTGAATCAGGTGAGATCGAATATGGATTTAAAGATGATAAGAATTCAGATGATTCCTGGGATCAGAAAAGACCTAGAGAGCCGGAGATAGTTGTTGCCCAGGATGAGAATCATAATTCCGTGGGTGTTCAGAAATGGCGTTTTCCGACCATTCAGGAAGTTGAAGACAGGGAAGACGGATAAGTATGCTAAAGTTTACAGGCGGTTGAATCTGAAAGGATCAGCCGTCTTTTTTCATCTCGTAAAGAAATGATTACAGAGATAAAAAACAAACAAAAACCCTTCGTCATGTGGACGAAGGGAAATAGTATAAATCAATTTTCAGTTTTTTCAGCTTCCTTATCAGAAGGCTTCGTGTCAGAAGCAGATGGTTTATTCTTTTTCAGGGTGATATGCTTCAAGGAGTCCTGAAGACCGGTAATAGCGTCAGGATTTGGCGATGTAGCGTTCTTGTTTTCCTGTTCTGCTATGGAAAGTTCTTCACGAAGAATAGAAATCTGTTTCGGCGCATCTATGGCAAGTCTTACACCGTCTGATGCACTTTCTACTACAGTAATTCTGATATTGTCTCCAATGAGTATACTTTCGTTTTTCTTTCGTCTTAATATCAGCATCAAATCACCTACCCTATACTTTTATTTATCGGTCCTCCGATAATCAAGCGTTGGCTGCACTTTGTGTGAGGCCCTCCTGAACGGCAGAGAAAGAACTTAATTTTTTTCTGAATTCATACTCAGAATCGTTAAGTATCACCTGCATGCCGATACGCTTATCAGGATTAATAACAACCGGCGCTTTCATATTGACCGTGTTCTCGAGATAGTTGTTCCTGAGGACACAGATAACATAATATGAAAGATCATTCTCAGATTTGACATGTAGATACGACAATTCCTCAGGACTCAGAACCGGATCATAATCCGGATCAAGCGAGAATGGATTGACGACTACAAAGGCGATGTCTGTGTTTGCGATGGACTGCAAAAGAAGGATAGTATTATCCTCATTTTCATCCAAAACGAGAGGAATATAGTCCTTTAACTCTGTAAATCCAAAGAGTCCATCAGTGAAATGAATGAGGTCTGACTCCTCGTATTCGATAGTGCCATAGTCTCTTGTTTCTAATGTCAACATGAATGACAACCTCCATTAAGTATATCTTATTATATTAAATATTGCTATGATTTTTAAAAAATTATCAATCTTATCGTACAAAATCGAACAAAGAATTCTGCATGATCTTTGAGCCGACCTGCATAGCTGCATTGTATGAGAACTGATTCTGGTACATCTTCACTATGGCATCATATGTGTCGATGGCAAGGTGGTCGTTGTACTCCTTGATATAGCTGTCCTGAGCGGTCTGAAGTCTGGACTGAACATCTTCAAGAGTGGAGGTAACTACACCTATACGTCTAAAGGTGTTGCTGACCCTTTGCATGGCACCGTCCCAATGTTCCAGAACATAGGCAAGATCATGGTTCATAGTTTCCTGAAGCTCATCATGTTTTTGATATAATGTAGTATCAGACTCATTAAAAGATTTACGATAATTGTCAGTGGAAACGATGGCACGGGCATTGAGTCCAAAAGCCGAGTTGTTCATGGCATCTTTAAATTCTTTAAAGACTTCATCTACCTTTGTTTGATTCTGAAACGGTGGTTCATCCGGATCCAGCTCTCTGAGTCTATCGGAAGTTATACCGGTAACCATATTGAGACCGCCATAGTAGGTGTCAGGCAAAGTCGTTCTGGTGGTAATGTCTCCATATCCGAGAGACATGCGTCCCTGTTCTCTCATGGCCAGAATTATCTTTTTCACAGTGGTGTCTTCGTCCATAGCGTTGCCATCTTTGTCAGTTCCTTTATATTTAAATCCATTACTGTCATAGTCATAAGTCATACTCATAACTGTAGCTGTATCATCACCGGGGAATTTATGATGGAATGTTAGAGTCAGACCATTTTCTGACATAGTAAAAGGTACAGTTGTGGCATCATTTCCACCCATAACATAGTAATTTGAGTATGAAGAGTTGAGATCCTGAGCCATGGTCTGCTGTGTGTTTTTCATTAGTGTGACCATGGTATCAACGGTACTTTCCAAGCCTTGATAAGAAGCTGATGCCATCTGCTCATACTTAATGTTTAGGGTGCCCATCTGTGAATACATGGAGCGGGAAGAGGCTTCCTGCTGTTCCAGTCGGTTCATGACATCCTTTATCATGGTGTCCTTGGTCACTGCATCGTTATAAAGGTTATCTATCTTTTTACCTGCATAGTAGTCCAAAGGACTTTCTGCTGCATTCTCATATTTCTTGCCGCTTGAGACCTGTTCCATACTCTTGTTGTAGATGGATTTCAGGTTCTGAACGGACTGAGCATAGTCTTTATAAAAGGTTGAAGACGTTACACGCATGATCGTTCTCCTTTCCTGATTTATAATAGAGTGTAAATCACGTTATATATTCACATAAATCTGTTAATAAACATCAGATAAGTGCCAAAAGAGATTTGATAGTCTCATCATATGCAGTAATTACTTTTGCTGCGGCATTGTATGAAGAAACATATGTCATCATATTGGCAGCTTCTTCATCAAGGCTGACTCCTGAAAGCTGATCCTTGGAGCTGGTGATGCTTGTAAGGACAGTCTTGTTGGTGTCCAGGGCATCCTTATTGTTTTCCTGATCGTTGGCAAGCTTAGTAGATAAACTGTTCATATAGTTTGCATAAGTTTTATCGCCGATCTCTTTATGAGGCTGTGTAAAAGATTCCAACATATTCAAGATAGTGTTATTGGAAGATTCACCTCTGAGACCTATTTTCGTAGTGCCGTTTACCCACAATGTCGAAATGGAAATATTTTCAGCGGTGATTTCACCATCAGTGATCTTGCCGTTAGTTTCTGTATATTTTGCAGTCTGGGTATTCCTGTTCACAAAAAGCAGGTTATCTTTTGTCGGTCCTATAGAGGAGTAACTACCCTCTCCATTAATTGCATTTATTGCATCATTGATAGCATACTCTTCCGATTTATTGGGGTAATCCCACTCATTACCGGCGTAGTTATATACATTCATTTCTTTTGCCAGTGTTCTCGCGAAGTTATCAAGCTCATCCATGTAGTAGTCATAACCATAGTAGGTTCCCTGTTTCAGACCACTGGTTGCAGTACCATTCGGGTCTGATTTTGCAAGCATATCGAGGCTTGCCTGAACAGAACCGCCGGAGAAGGTGATACTTTCATCACCCGAAACAGAACTGCTGTTGGCAGTGGTCCTTTTTACGCTTGTTGGTGTAGAAGGGGCAGCCTCATCGTATCCTGTAAACTGAAGCTGTACATCTAAAGGCTGTGATAAGGTCTCCTTATAGCTTACGCTTGCAGAGGAATCAGAGCTTAAGAAGTTTCCTAATGGGTCGGTCTGAATATCTCCGAATTCTTTGTTTACAGTTACGCTCATACCATCCACTTTTACAACGTTAGTATGGCTTGTCAGTTTTTCAGGGGTTGAACTGCCATACTGAACGAACATGATGGTATCTTTTCCTGCGGTAGTGGTACCATCAAATAAAGAATTTGTTTCGGTGCTAAGATTAACTGTGCTGTTGTCACCAGTTTCTTTAGAAGTGAAAGTGAAGACGCCTGAATCGAAAGCGGCAACAACACCGGTATCCTCTTTGTTAATAGCATTCACTAATTCCTGAATAGTTGAATCTTTATCCAAACCAGTGAGGCTCTTTTCACCAATTTTTATGGCAGATATATCATCATCTTTAAAACCTATATCAGAAAGTTTAGAGAATTTAGTTGCAAGATCAGAAGTTTCATTGCCTTGATCATCTAGTATATGGAATGTTTTAGATGTATATGACGCTGCTGATGCCAGTTGCTGAACACCTAATATTTTAACTTCCTCTAAGGTATGAGGAGGATTCGGAGTGCCGGAAGTATCAGTTATAGCGTCGATAGAGCTGTTTTTACCACTTGTTGCTGTTGTAATATTATCTGAATATTTCCACTTTGTGTATCCATCCTTTAAAGCAACAGAACCGTAGTTTTTCTTATCAGCATCTCTATAGGTACCGTTTACCAGTATGATAGAGTCCTGCTTGATAGAGCCGTCTGCTTCCTTTGTAGTATAGTCCAGAGTTATACGAAGATCCTCAGGCCAATCGGAACGACCGCAAACTCTTCCTGATGAATCATAATTATAAATACGATAACGGGTTTGACCGCCAACTTTATACTCTTCAGAATAATACTCAACAGTTATGGGAATGTAGCCTGAGAGCTCATCGATCTTCATATTTCTCTCATCCTGGAGCTCGAGAGCTGAGTTGCCCAGAAGCTGGTTATCCTTTATCTTGATGTTCAGATCACCAATCTCCTGAAGAAGTGTGTTGATGTTTTCAATGGCTCCTCTGCTGGATGTGCCCTCGCCGGAGAGCTTCTCAAATTCGTTGTCCTCTGCGGTCTTTATCTGTTTTGCTGCAGAGTTCAGGAGAACGGCAGTTGCATTCATATCAGACTGTAACTGTCCTTCATATACTGGATCCTGTACCTTGGAGGAATCCTGCATGGTCGTAAGAGCTTTCTGGATAGCATCCAAAGAAGCACGGATTCCGTCATGATTTGACTCGTCCATGAATTTGGCAAGAGTGTTCAGAGAATACTCTATCGTACTGTTGTATTCGGTCATCGTATTCTGATCACGATACTGTATGTCCATGAACTCGTCACGAATCTGCATGACACCATCCATGGCAACACCGTAACCTACATTTACATCATTTTCATTCATGTAGAATGAAACAGGATTTTCATAGTTAAGACTTGATGTTTTTAACTGCTGCCTTGTATAACCTTCAACGTTCATGTTGGCGAGGTTCTGGGATGTGACATCAAGTTTTCTTGAGTTCGCCTGCAGAGATGTAAGAGCTGTTTGGAAACCTGCGAATGTTGCGCGAACCATATATACCTCCTATATAAAAAAACAGTTAAAAGCGGGTGTTAAAAAATGAATGATATATGTTTCAAGTTCAAAAGTTAAAAATCAAAAGGTTATGCTTTGATTTCACACATACTTAGACCCAATCATTACACTTCCTAATCATTTATCGACCAAAAAACAGGAGATATTAGTTAATCGGGGGTATAAATATAAAAAAATAGTGGTCATACATGCTAAATGTATGACCACAAAATCAATAAAAAGATAAGTTAAAGGGTGAAATCACGCCAAAGTGTCCTGGAAAG
Source organism: Oribacterium sp. C9 (assembly GCF_002007235.1). GTDB lineage: Bacteria > Bacillota > Clostridia > Lachnospirales > Lachnospiraceae > Oribacterium. The sequence continues at coordinate 53,979 of NZ_MUHW01000012.1, read as the reverse complement.
GTTTCGGAACACGCTGATTCGCGATGATGATGTTTACGTCATTAAGACGAACACGCATGATCCGGTCTGCGCTCTCCTGAGCGTCGCTGAGACTATGTAAAGCGGTCCTGAGTTCCTCGAAAAGAGGAGCTAAAACAAGCTTTTGATCTTCGGATACCTGACTGAGAATCTGAGAAAACCTGAGCCCTTTCCATCCGAGCTGATCAGCAAGTCTAATGCGCTTTTTCTCAAGACCACGAAAATTCAAAAGATCCGGTTGTGCTTCCTTCACCAATGCATCAAGTTTTTCAGGATCATCCTCTGATGCAGAGACGCTGAAATCCTGTTCAAGTTTAACAAGTTTCTTTACAACAGCTGCCTGAGATGACAGCACCTCAGTAAAATCGTTAAATACTGCAGAGTCTGACATAATGTCTCCTTTTGCAAGATCATCCTCTGTATCCAAGCATACGCTCCGCAATCCTGGTTGAATCGATCTGATATGTGCCGGACTGAACCTGCGCCTTCAGCTCTGCAACTCTCGCTTCACTTACACCAGCTCTCATGGATGAGGCTGTTCTCGATGCGAGCATGGATGCAAAGCTCTCATCGCTGACAGCGTCAGTAAAAGATGCTTTATCATAACTACTCACATAAGATGCGGATGATGCGGAAGAGGATTTTTCTTTTTTGATGTTCTTTTCCTGACCGGTATAGCCCACTTTACCAATCAGAGTTGTACGTAAATTGACGTCCATAAAATGCCTCCTTGCATAAACGCACAATTAAATCAATGAGTTCCATCTGCTTATATTATCGGCAGTGGGATCAAAATAATAACTCCTATTTAAAATTATTTTCATTAAAAAATTGTGCATCTGGTTTTGATTTAAACATAATATCGTCCTTTGCCACCGTAATATAACATCAAGAAACGAATAACGCTATTAAAATTTTAAATCGTAGATAGCTAACGGCAAAATCCCAGAAAAATATAAGGGGAAATTTACAAAAAATCTAATAGTCCGGATTTAAATTGACGATATAATATCATTAGATGAAACGAAGCGCGTGATTTTATGCGATGTCATGGGTAAATCTCTAAGTTTTCGCATATAAAATAAAAATTCAGTACGGGGATCCAAATCCGGGTTTACGTACATAGATCAGGAGATATAGCTTATGCCTAATATTTTGCAGGTGCAGAATACTTCATTGAACAACCAGCAGGTCAACAACACACCGGGAGTTCATCCTCACATAGGTCAAAACCCTCAGGTAGCAACTCCGGGCAAGGTGGAGCCCTCAGTAACCTCGGAAAATGGAAATCAGGTCGGAGCCAACGTCGGTGGAGAGGGCAGCGTAAATTTTGAATCGAATTATACGAATTTCATTCAGAGGATGCATGAGGGGATGCAGCTTCCTACAGAGATGGAGGAACTGCTGTTCACTGACGGGGCAGCGTTACAGATCGTAGGGGATACAGAACTACAGGAAATCTTAAATGAGCTGTTTCAGGAGATAGAGACTCAGGATCCGAAGGAACTGATGAACTTTATCGAATCACAGCAGCAGGCGCAAGTGAAATTCACAGGGGAGCTTTTCGATGGATTACGAAATATCCTGAATCATGATGTTTCACCGGCCCTCAGAGAAAATATTCTTGATTTCATAAAGACATATAACAATTATGCCTCAAGTGAGCATCTGCTCAATCAGATGGAGTCTCTAGGAAATGATATAGAGAGTCTGATTCTTCCTTCCCAGAGAGAGGGCTTTTCGAAACTGATGGATCAGTTAGATAAAAGCGCGGCTCCGGGAGATACCGAAAAAAACACGGAAGTTATAAATAAGCTGATCATTCCATTCTTATCCAGGTATATATCCAGGACTCACAATTACGGTGCAGTGAGAACAGCAACAGTCCTTTTTTCTTTATATGCTGTTAAATATGAAGATGGTAATGAGGATAAACTGAATCAGCTTTTTACTAAACTTACCAAGCACAGCGATTTCAAGATGTTCTTCAAGGGAGTACCTGAGGAAACTCTGGCAAAAGCCATGGAGAATCTGGGACCTCAGTCTGAAAAGGCTATGAAGTTCCCTGAGATGCTTACGAAACTTATCCAGAAGGGAACTGAGGGAAGCGCCGGATCAGAGAATGTGGAGAGATACTATCAGGTGCTCAATCACCTTCTAATGAATGAGAGTGTTTATATGCCTCTTCTTCATCTTCTAATTCCTTTCCGTTATCAGGAAAAGAATGTCATGTCTGAGATGTGGGTGGATCCGGATGCGGAGCGTGAGAAGTCGGATGCCGCAAAGAAGCAGAAGATTTTCATAAAATTCAGTATTCAGGATGTGGGGAACTTTGAGCTCATCTCCATGGTGGATAATGGCAATGTCAACATGCAGATCTTCATACCGCCTACACTAAAGGAGCCGGAGGAGAATATCTCGAGAAGTATTCAGGATATACTTAAGAACAACGGTTTCAATGTGAAAAATATGGAGATAGGGGTTCTAACCAGAAGCCACAGGGTAGATGAAGTGTTCCCTGAAATCAAAGAGAAGGAGAAGGGTATAAATGTCGCCGTCTGATACAGTTAGAAAGAAAAAAGCAGCAGCACTGAAGTATGATCCCGATAAGAACGGAGCTCCGGTCATCGTGGCTTCGGGAATGGGGTATATAGCGGAAAAGATAACGGAAACAGCCATGAAAGCCGGAGTTCCGGTATATGAAGACGATTCGCTTGCTTCTCTGCTTACTCAGTTAAAGCTCGGGGCAGAGATACCGCCTGAACTGTTCAGTGCTGTGGTTGAGATATATGTTTATTTTTTGAAGTTTGCAGAGAAACATAAGGAGGCAGAGGTCGAGCTGCCGGTTCCGCAGGATGTGGTGGATGGAAACATTAGAAAAAAATAGAAAACTTCATATCGAGTGCGCGGATGATGGATCGAAAATATGCCTAAGGGGGCTTTACATCCTGCTTTTTACAGTGTGCGCATTTATACTTTTATTCACTCCTATAAGAGCAGAGGCAGCTACCCAGCCTATCAATACTATATCGGTAAAGGTAAAGTCGAAGCTTGAAGCGGGGAGAAAACTGCCTTCGACTGTACTCATAGATAAGAGCTCTGTTGATAACAACGAGGTGGCGGTCTCAAGTTCAGGAAGTACCTACAAGATAACAAAGGCAGAGTGGACAAGCAGCAGTGACATGAGGGTAAAGAGCGGAGATCAGCCCAGCCTGAGGGTCACTATAGAAGCAAAGGATATAAGTAAGCATTATCTTCTGACAAGCTACAGAAGTTCCAACGTAACCGTGACGGGAGGTACTTTTTCGAGTGCCAGTAAGGATGGTGACAAACTGGTCATCAATATAAAGCTTGACCCTATAAAGGGAAAGTTTGAAGAACCTACGGATATTTACTGGAATGATAAAAAGCTCGGAGAGATTAGATGGACACGGCCAGATAACACTTCTGGTACCTATGAGCTCCAGCTTATGAGAGATAAGACTCAGGTGACTTCAACAACTACCTCAGGGCTTTTGTATAATTTCTATCCCTATATGACTCAGGCAGGAAGTTACTATGTAAATATCAGAACCATAGTCACATCTACCGAACAGGCGAAGTATGCCCAGAACAGCGGATGGGTAGGTTCTGCGGAGCTTACCATAAGTGACAGAGATGTTTCCGACGGAAAGGGACAGGACGGAGGAGGAACGGCTAAAAGTCTCTATAAGTTCGGCTGGTACAAGGAAAACGGTTTCTGGTACTACAGGCATCTCGATGACAATCGTCTTCAGGGAGGCGGATGGGCCAATATAGATAATGAGTGGTATCTCTTTAACCAGTACGGGCAGATGCAGACAGGCTGGCAGATAGTGGATGGAAGGACCTACTTCCTTGCGAAGACCGGAGCAATGTACATAGGATGGATGAAGAACGGTAACGACTGGTACTATCTCATCCCAAGAGAAGAGGTAAGGAACGGTGAGATATACGGCCAGGCTGCGAACAACGGCTGGCGAATGATAAATACTCACTATTACTATTTCAAGAGCAGCGGCGCCATGTATACAGGATGGCTCTATGAGAACGGTAAGTACTATTTCCTCAATGATATAGATAATTCACTTTACGGGGTCATGTTCACGGGCTGGATACACAGAAACGGTAAGACCTATTACTGTGATGTTGACGGAACCATGGTGGAGGGCTGGAAAGCGATCGACGATAATCTTTACTACTTCTATCCGGGAAGCGGACAGATGGCTACCAACGCCTACGTTGACGGTTTCTACATCAACAACGAAGGCATGAGACAATAAGTGGGGTTTAGTGATGGCAGACTTATCAAACAGAAAAAGAAGTACATACAGGGACCGCATAAGGGAACAGAGAGAAGAGGACCTGGCAAGGCTTGAGCGAGAAGCAAAGCGAAGCAACAAGGCGGCAAAGCTTTTCATGCTTCTCCTTCTCGTTGGATGGTTTGTGCTCACCCATGTGAAACAGGTCAGGGCCGATGGAAGCATCATCGAAAAGGTCAGTGTGACTTTCAAGCAGAATTACGGTGACGGAGGAGAGACTCTGGAGCCTACTATCACATGCAGTACCGGCAATGTAGTTATAGATGATATCACTTATGCCAGGGAGGCGGAAAAGTGGAAGCCGGGAGTGAGGGTTCTCGTGACCATACATCTAAGCTGTAAATCCGGCTACTATTTCGGGAACAAATGGAACAGAGAGGCGGTCACTCTGAAGGATGCCGAGTTTTCTCACTGTGGAAGAGATGATGAAGGTATACTTGAACTAAAGGTCTACTATGTTCCATGTGCTGTACTGGGAGATACTGAATCGGCAGGATGGGACTATAAATTCAAAAAGGCTGTCTGGATGCCGGTGGATTATGCTCCGGGATATGAGATAAAACTTTATAAAAATGATGAAGAAGTAGCCACCAAGAAGATAAAGGGAACCACTGTTGATTTCTCAGATAAGATTGAGGATTATACAAAGGATATTTTCTACTATGAAGTAAGGGCGATTCCCATGACCTCCGATGAAAAGAAATATCTGAAAGAAGGAGACTGGATCACTTCACAGAGCGATGTGGTCACTTCTCATACAGGTACAAAGGGTGTAACGCCTATAGGGTACAACACAACAGAAAATACGGGAACATTGCCAGACTATAACGGTAAAACGACCAGTACGACAGGATGGTATAATCCGGGTGGCACATGGATATACTATGACACTTACGGAAGAGTAGCCACGGGCTGGCAGTATATAGGAGGTCTCTGGTACTATTTCAACGATCAGGGGCAGATGATGACAGGTTTTCTGTTCGATAAGGACGGCAGTGTCTATTATCTGGATCCGAATATGGGATATATGAAAACAGGATGGGAGTTTATAAACGGATTCTGGTACTATTTCAACAGTAGCGGACGCATGCAGACAGGATATCTGTATGATGGCGGAAAGATATACTATCTTAACGAATATGGCCAGATGGTAGCGGAACAGTAGCATAAAGGGGGATGTAAGATATGCCACTTATGGAGTCAATTACCGAGATAACGAATACAGGGAAGGGGAGACCAGCCAATACGACCCTTCTGTCCAAAACGGCTGAAACTTTTCAGAATGTTCTGGAAGGGATAAAGGCGGCAGGAACAGCGGAGAGCAGCGGAACCCCTGTCAACACAGGTTCATCTACACTTGATGCCATATTTGCAAGGGCGGCGGAAGCTTACGGTGTTCCGGAAAGGATACTGAAGGCGGTGGCGAAGGCTGAATCTGATTTCAAGACAACGGCTGTATCAAAGGCAGGAGCCATGGGAATCATGCAGCTTATGCCGGCTACCGCAAAGAGTCTCGGGGTAAAGGATCCTTTCGATCCCGAACAGAATATAATGGGAGGAGCCAAGCTCCTTGCTTCTAATCTAAAGGAGTTCGGAGGGGATCTGAAACTTGCGCTTGCAGCATACAATGCCGGATCCGGGGCGGTGAAGAAGTATAATGGTGTTCCGCCTTACAAGGAGACACAGAACTATGTAAAAAAGATCATGGCAGACCTCAGTGAGAACACTGCCATAGATATCAATTCCATAGTCGGAAAAGGAAAAAGTGATTCATCTCTTGATCTCATAGGGGAAGGCAGCTCCATAAGTGAGATGCAGGCGCTCCTGAACACTCTTGGTATAGGCACTTCCTCCTTAGGAAACGGGATGATCAATATAAGCTCCATACTTCAGGACAGGATAAGCGGAGATGTGGACGGTAAGGGAAAGATAGACAAGGATATGTTCGCAAACCTCATAGAGATCCTGAGACTTCAGATGCTTTTAAATACAACAAACAGCATAGGCGATTTTGATGAAGTCTGATGGGAAAGGTACAGCCCGAGATTCTGTCCGCACTCTGGATTCGTCAAATTGACAGATGCACAGACAGACCTGTTTATGATAATCTATCTGAAATTACACGTAATAGCAGAGGTTATAAATGATACTTAAGGATTGCAGCAATGCAGTAGTCAGATACAATGGAACAGAATATCGTGTCAGGGTAGTTAACGGGCTGGAAAATGATGTGGCCCTGTATTTCAGGGATGATCTTCTGGATCTACGCATGAAGGGAGCAGAGGTTTCTTTCAACGACAGTATAAAGGGCTGTGTAAAGGCGAACTGTGACATAGTGATCAAAAGAAATCCGGCTTATCCCGGCATGAGTGAAAAATGGATGGGAGAGTGTCAGATACTAGATGTCATAGAGATAATTCAGAGGCAGCAGGATATCCGTGTAAATCTCTCCATAAATGTACAGTTTGAGTCTATGACAGAACGAAGGGACAAGTTTTTCGGAACCATAACGAACCTGAGCGCCGGAGGCATCTTCATGGTGACTGCTCAGGCACTTACCATGGGTGAGATCCTAGAGTTCCACTATAGTTTTAAAGAAATGGAGAGAGCGCTCAAGGTCAAGGTCCTCTGGGGGAAGATCTATACTTCAGGGGATAATGGTTACGGTCTTCAGTTTGTGGAGCTTACTGATGGAGCTGAAACAGATATAAGAGGCTTTGTATTTAAGGAGCTTAATGAACAGCGGCAGAAAAAAAGCGGCGGAATATGATCCTGAGAATATATTCTTTTCAGCACTTTTTGCTGCCGGATGGACATTGGCGGAATGGAGACAGATATGATCATTAATCTCGTAATGATTGTAAAAAATGAAGAACGTTGTCTGGAGAGGTGCCTCACTTCGGCAGCTCCTTTTGTTGACAATATAATCATAGCCGACAGCGGATCGACGGATAGAACTCTCGAAATAGCTGAAAAGTTTGGCGCCAAGGTGTATTCATTTCCATGGGAAAATGACTTCGCAAAGGCAAGGAATTTTGCACTCGGAGAATCAGAAAGGGAATGGAATGCGGATATAAATCTCGTGCTGGATGCGGATGAGTACCTCGTTAATGATGAAAACAGCAATCCGGAAGCTCTGAGAGAGTTTATAGATATGATGTATGATAAACAGGGTATGAGGTGGCTTGGAATCATAAAGAGAGAAGACTCATATCCGAACGGGGACGAGATAGACCGGAGCATCACTGAGATAGACCGTATCCTTCCTGCAGGAATGCGCTACAGAGGAAGCATACATGAGCAGGTCGCTGCAAAGGTGGTTAACAGGTTATCGCCTCTTTATGTGCTTCATGACGGATATATGAGGAAGGGTAAGGGCGAGAGAAACTATCAGTATCTTGCAGAAGCTCTGGAAAAGGAACCAAATGATCCGTATTACAATTATCAGATGGCCATCACTCTCAGAAATCTGAAAAAGGAAGAGGAGAGTCTGCCGTACTTCAGGACATTCTGGAGATTTTCAGGAAGGAAGGAGATAAGACAGGCACCATATTGGACAGATGGCATTATGAGATACCTCTATACGCTTTATGATATGGACACAGAGGAAAGCCTGGAGGAGGCTCATGACATCATGAGCAAGGTTCAGTATGATTTCACGAGGAATCCTGATTTTTATTTTTATTCAGGACTCTTTTATATGAAGCTTGTTCTCAAGAATACAGAAAAATACAAGGACCTTCTACCTTATATAGAGAAGAGTTATCTTAAGTGTCTGGAGCTCGGCGAGATAAGCCGACCTGAGGGGGTCATAGGAACTGGATCCTTCAAGGCTGCATATAATCTCGGAACCTGGTATGAGGTTTCGGGGAATAAGGAAAAAGCCCGCTACTACTATGGGATTTCGGCAGAGCAGGGTTATGAGAAGGCAGCAGAGAGGATAAGACTTTTATAGGATAAGGGGTAAAATATGGGCTTATTTTCAGATCATTTCACTGAAGAGCATCCTTTCGGGGTCATCAGCAGGATGTTCGGCAGTGGTAACGATAAAGAAGAACAACCGGCAATTAAACGTACATATAATGTTGATCCGTTAGTTCTTTACAATATTTCAGGGGATGAGATAAAAGAACTACTGCCTGAAGACAGGGTGCATGTACGAAGAGATGATGTAAATAAAAAAATGATAGTAGAAGCTTCTGCATCAGGAAGCAGGTCTACATTTATAACTGTATGCGATGTTTCTCCAAATGAGAACGATCAGAGAGAACTGTCTGCCATGTTAAATACACTGGTGGAAGATATCGCAAGAGCGAGACGTAACGGGGCAGACGGTATAACTGTTCCTGTAAATGAATATGAACTGGTGGCTTATATCAGGAACCGTCCGTCTATAGAGATAGATCTGGAGCGTCTGGAAGAAGCTATCAATCAGTGCCAGAGGGACGAGGTGCTCACAGATTTCGTGGGTGACCTTCATAAAAACAACAGAGTTGATGTGTATACCGCCCTCAGTGATATATATAGTGTTGAAGCCACCAATATACTAAAGAGTGAGTTCAAAAATTTCTCGAACATCAAATTCTATGAGCTGAACGAGAGCTATAACAGCATGATATATTGGAACGATGAGACCATAATCAACAATATGAAGTATTCACCTGAGGCCATCATCATCGGTATCGGTCTTGCGGGAGAAAAGCCCCAGCATGCCATCTCCATAAAAAATGATATACATTCCAGTGTGGTGAAGAAAGCTGCATTTATGGTGAATCATACTATGAATGTGAGAGAGGAGATGCTTGACGCGCAGTTCGTAAGTCATGCTATCGGTATAGAGGAAATAGCCAGAAGAAGGAACATGTCCGAAGAGGTCAAGAATAAGGTTCTCATCGAGCTTGCGGTCTCTGAAGCGAAGTACCGTTATGATGAGTTAAGGATCAATGATTTCCTGAAGGCGGCCATCAATGTTTTCTATACTGAAGGACAGATGAAACTCATCAAGGTTCCTTTCGATGATGAAAAGCTCATAAGAAATCTGATACCTGATGCAATGACAGGACTTCTCGTAGAGGTAGGAGATGAACAGATAATATTTTATGGAAGTGAATCCTCTGCCAAACTTCTGATAGAAAAGTACTCATGGTCAGATCTCGGATACGGAAGAGCCGGACATTCGGCGACCCGTCAGACCATGAGGATGTATGAGAAGCAGGTATCGGATATGACAGTAAGAAGCAGGTACATCTCTGAGACCAATAAGGTCCTCGTAGAGAATGAGGGGCGTTCAGCCAGTGCAGCTTACAAGGCAGTCAGGGATATCGCCCAGAAGTTCAGTGACATAGGTCTAGATGCAGAAAATCAGATAGAGCTTCTTCTGGAAGTTCCTGTCATAAATGATCCAAGCTACAGAGTTTCCATAGAGAATATAATCAAGGAAACCCTCACGAAGGAGTCGCCTTTCCGTATGTTTGGAGAGATCAGAAAGGGTGCAAGACCTAAGAGGAAACAGGAATAGACGGATTTCAAAGTACTCCCAAAATAAAAAATATTTTTTATTTTGAAATTCACTTATAATTTTTATTATATGTGCGATAATAATAGTGTAAACAAATCATAATAAAGGCTTGGTGCTCATGAAAATGAGTCACCGGTTGGGACAAGGAAGTTCTTACACGGGCCGAAATAGGAGGAATTTATGGTTATACAGCATAACATACCAGCGATCAATTCTTACAGAAACTTATCACAGAACGCTACTTCTCTTAACAAGAACTTAGAGAAACTGTCATCAGGCTACAAGATCAACAGAGCAGGCGATGATGCAGCAGGTCTTGCTATTTCTGAGTCCATGAGAAACAAGATCAATGCCCTTAACCAGGCAGAAGATAACGCAAACGATGCTATCGGACTTATCCAGACAGCTGAAGGTGCACTTTCAGAGACTCATGCAATGCTTGAAAGAATGACAACACTTGCAACACAGGCTGCTAACGGAACCTATGCTACTCAGAAGGATAGTGACGGCTATGGTGACATGACAGCAAGAAAGAACCTTGAGGAAGAGATCAAGGAGTTAAAGGAAGAGATCGACCGTATCGCTTCTACAACTGAGTATAATGGTGTAAGAATTCTTACAAACACTAACTCAAAGCAGTTCCAGATCGGTACAACATCTTCTGAAACTCTTAAGCTTCAGGGCTCAACAATGCAGACTTCAGCTCTTGGATTAACAAGCGGAACAAAGACAACCAAGATTGCGGATATCCATGTAACTGATGTATCATCTGCAAACCATGCAATTGAGGTTATCAAGACAGCTGTTAGCCAGGTATCAGCTTACAGAGCTAAGCTCGGTGCTAAGCAGAACAGACTTGAGCACACCATCAATAACCTTAAGGTTAACAATGAGAACACAACTTCTGCTGAGTCAAGAATTCGTGATACTGATATGGCGAAGGAGATCTCAGCTTACACCAAGAACAATATCCTTAACCAGGCAGCACAGTCTATGCTTGCACAGGCTAATCAGCAGCCTCAGGGTGTTCTTTCACTCCTTGGATAATTTTCTTAGGAAAGTTGGATTTTCAGACAGAAATCTACAGGTTTACAGAGGAAGGACTTCGGTCCTTCCTTTTTTTCATGTATGTATAAAGTGAGATATCACAGTCGGTAAGGAACTAAGAAATTTATATTTTTATTATAAGAAGCTTATTTTTATAAAGTATAAGTCGAAAAATAAACTATAGGAAAAATAAACATTGTCAGATCGGTGGTTAATATAAAGGATTGAATTTTGGACAGGGATGTTCCGTATACCGAAAAACAGGAGGATAATATGGTTATACAGCATAACATCGCTGCGGTAAATTCATACAGAAATTATTCTACAAATGAAAAATCATTAAACAAAAATTTAGAGAAACTATCATCCGGTTATAAGATCAACAGAGCAGGTGATGATGCAGCGGGTCTCGCTATCTCAGAGTCCATGAGAAATAAGATAAATGCCCTCAATCAGGCAGAGGACAATGCCAATGATGCCATCGGACTAATTCAGACGGCAGAGGGAGCTCTGACAGAAACCCATGCGATGCTTGAAAGAATGACAACACTTGCAACACAGGCCGCGAATGGTACCTATGCGACGGAGAAGAATGAGGGTTATGGAGATCTCACAGCGAGAAACAACATCGCAGCGGAGATAGATGAGCTTAGAGCTGAGATCAACCGTATCGCTTCTACTACAGAGTATAACGGAGTAAGGATACTGACAAACACTAATACGAAACAGTTCCAGATCGGTACTACTTCTTCTGAAATCATGACACTTCAGGGTTCAACTATGGTTACATCAGCTCTTGGCATGACACTTGCAGGACATAAAATTGATGACATCGCAGTTTCTGATGTTTCATCTGCAAACAAAGCTATCGAGATAATAAAGGCTGCTGTCAGTCAGGTATCATCCTACAGGGCTAAATTGGGTGCTAAACAGAACAGACTGGAACATACCATCAATAATCTCAAGATAAATAATGAGAATACAACATCTGCTGAATCGAGAATCCGTGATACAGATATGGCGAAGGAAATTTCGGCTTACACAAAGAATAATATCCTTAATCAGGCGGCGCAGTCTATGCTTGCGCAGGCAAATCAGCAACCTCAGGGTGTTCTTTCACTCCTTCAGGGATAAAATCATAATCATTTTGAGGTGGAGAGGCGGTTGCTTCTTCACCTTTTTTGAGTATATAAAACATGAAGGATAAAGGTGGTTTATATGATATCAGAGTATAATCAGTTTTGTTTCATCATCTGCACCAATGATAGATTGTATCTGGAAGAATGTATGAAGTATATTTCACTTCTGGAAATCCCATATGGATACACGATCGATATACTTACAATAGAGGGGGCAGACTCGATGACATCAGCGTATAACACTGCCATGAGGGAATCTCCTGCAAAATATAAAATATATCTACATCAGGATACGATGATACTAAATAAATACTATTTATATAATATCCTGAAAATCTTCAAAAGTGATGAAGATATAGGAATGATAGGAATGGGAGGCAATGTCCATTTAGAGTCAGATGCTTTGATATCCTGTGATCTGTCAAAATATGTCGGTAACAATATGAATAAAAATATAGAAAAGTACATATCATATAAAATGAAAGATGATGATTATATATATGATGTGGAAGTAATAGATGGATTCATAATGGCAACACAATATGATATCCCATGGAGAGATGACTTATTTGATGGCTGGGATTTTTATGATCTTTCTCAATCCATGGAGTTCCACAGACTTGATTTCAGAGTCGTAGTGCCGGAACAATTCGGGATGGAATGGTGCTTTCATGCAGATGACCTGACTTCAACCCTATATGAATATGAAAAATACAGGAAACTGTTTCAGGATGAATATGCCTATGATCTTCAAAATTATGATCTGGAAAGAAAAGAAGAAAAAATAGATGAAAGAAAATATAAAACTGCACAAAACAGAATAAAACAATATATTTTACTGGAGAATTATTCAAAAGAGTTTAAGAATGATATCAAGAGAATACTCGATAAAGCAGATGATATCATAAAAAAACATGATGTTAATGAGATGAGCAAGTTTGGATATTACATCGACCATGAGATCGTGCCTCAGGCTATATACAGGGTCAGTGTAGATATAAGAAGATTTCATCACACAATTATAGCGCTGAACAATGAACTGGAAAAAGGTCTAAAATCAACAATAGATGATATAAAGGATTTTAAGGATCTTAAAAACAAATATATAAAATGTCAATTCATGCTTAGAAGAATAGAGATGGATCTTCCGGGACAGTATAAAGAAGAAGCGATGGAATTCCTGACGAAGGATACGATATCACCGTTTTATATATCTGTAATATTGGGAAATGAGTATTCCATGTTCAGTCAGACAAAAAGGATCATGACAGAACTATGTCAAAAATATCTCGAGATTGGAGATGTAAAACGTACAAATATAGCTATAGAGCTTTTTAAATGAAATGAAAAAAATCAGAATATCACAGACTATGATCGTCAAAAATGAAGAAAATAATATCAAAAATGCACTATCATGGGGAAAAGAGATATTTTTCGAACAGATAGTAGTTGACACCGGTTCTAGTGACAATACAGTGCAGATAGCAAAGGATTTGGGAGCTAACGTAATGTATTTTCAATGGATAGATGATTTTTCTGCGGCCAAGAATTTTGCTATTGAGCAATGTAAAGGGGACTGGATAGCATTTTTAGATGCTGATGAGTATTTTCTTCCTGAAGATGTAAATAAAATCATTCCGATCCTGAATAAAGCAGAGCAGGAAGATGCTAAGGCGATCAGAACCAGCTATACCAGTATAGATGAGAAAGGTAGATTGATATTTAAATCAACTAGTGTACGTATCTTTAAGAATATTGATAAATTAAGATATAAAAGACGTATTCATGAGTCTTTGAAATATCCGGGATATTTAAAAGAGTATGACGCAACGGATGAATTAAATATCATAACAACCGGATATGAAGAAGAAGTTGCGAAGAAAAAGCAGGCAAGTGGAAGGAACAGAAAGCTTTTATTGATTGAAGTAAAAGAAAATCCCTTTGATCCAGAAATACTGGGTTACCTTGGTGATGAATATACTCTAAACGAAAATGACAGAAAAAAAGCAATAGCACTATATAAAAGCGCAATCAAAAATCTTCCTGAGAACGTGGATGATCATGATACAAGAACAGCGGATACTTTTATAAAACTTATAGTACTTCTCGGTCTGAATGATAAAGAAGAAGAAATAATAGATATTTATAGGACAGCAACAGCAAAGATGCAGAAAAATGCAGATTTTTCCTATCATACAGGGGTTTATTTTTATAATAAAAAGAAATATAAGGAAGCCTATCCATATTTCCGGGAGGCTTTTGATAAACTGGAAAAGTACACAGTAGAAGGTAATTCTGAATATATAATCTGTAATCTTGCAAATGCTTATGCACAATATGGAAAGATACTCCTGGAATTAAAGGATCTTAAAGGTGCAGTTGCAATAGAAAGCAGTGTACTAAAAGAAAACAAAAAAGAATATACAGCTCTTTCTACGATATTACAGGCTTTTTCGGAAAGCAGTGTTGAAGCTAATGAAGTGTTGAAGTTTCTCAGGAAGATCTATGACTTCGATAAATCTTTTGACAAGCTGCTGATACTTCGTGCAGCGAGAGAAACAGAATATAAGAGCATATATAGCTTAGTGTATGAAATGCTGGATAAAAAGGAATTGATGCTTTTAGAAGGTATGTGATGAAATTATCCCAGGCGATGATAGTTAAAAATGAAGAAAGTAACATAGAGAGGGCTTTAAGCTGGGGAAAAGGCATAGTGTCTGAACAAATCGTCATTGATACAGGATCTACAGATAACACAGTGAAAATTGCTGAATCTATGGGAGCGAAGGTCTATCATTTTGAGTGGATAGATGATTTTTCTGCTGCAAAAAATTATGCGATTGAAAAATGCAGCGGAGACTGGATAGCTTTTTTGGATGCTGATGAATATTTTATGAAGGATGCAGATAAAATCCTTAGTACGATTAAAAAAGCAGAGAGAGAAGGGGCATATGTGATCGCAGCGCAGCTTCTGGATCTCAATGATAAAGGAAAAATCATAGGAAGCATGACACAGGCCAGATTGTTCAAAAATCATGAAGGTATAGAATATCAGAAAAGAATACATGAACACTTGTGCAGCAAGAAACCAGTCAAAATCTATGATGCAACGAAAGAATTAAGTATTTTTCACACGGGATACTCTGATTCAGAGCAAAGTAAAAAGAATAAAAGTGAAAAATATAAGATACTGCTGGAAAAAGAAATCATGGACAGACCGGAGGACGCAGATATGTATGGTTATCTGGGGGATATTTATGCCGGCCAACAGGACTATATCAAAGCGGAAGAGTTATATAACACAGCATTAAAATACATGGACAAAGCGAATAGTATAGAATCAGGGAGGAGAGGAACTACACTCAGGAATCTTTTAGTTATACTTGGCGGATATAATTACCGGACTGATGAACTTCTTCATGTATATGAGTTTGCCAGCCGAATACTGCCTCAGGATGCAGATTTTTCTGCCATAGTAGCTGACCATTTTTACAGATATCAGAATTATGAAAAAGCAGCAGTTTTTTTTAAGCATTCACTGGATAGCTATAATAAATTCGGTGCGTTTCTCAAATCTGATTATGTGGATTCTCATATAATTGAAATTCATACAAAACTTTCCAATGCCTATTTTATGAGTGAACAGCCCATAGAAGCGATTAAGATAGCTGTTAAGATATTAAGCTCTGATAAGTATAATGTTGAGAGCTTAAGGATACTGCTATTATCGGTTCAGGAGGCGGAGAAGAAGGGCAATATCGGGTATAGTCAAAATGAAGAATATAAATTACTGGAACGTCTATACGATTTAGATAGCTTAAAGGATAAAGCGTTTATTTATGTTACAGCCAAGAAGCTTGGGGTGATAGGACTGTCAGATATCATTAAATCGCATTGTTCAGCGGAGGAAGCAGGTCTAATTGATAAGATGGATGTTTAAAGATCCGGAGGATGTATATGGGTAGAAAAATCAGACTTTCTCAGGCTATGATAGTGAAAAATGAAGAAAAAAATATCGAGAGAGCACTTAGCTGGGGAAAGGGCATAGTTTCAGAACAGATAGTGGTTGACACGGGTTCTGAGGATAAAACCGTTGAGATAGCTGAAGCCATGGGGGCAAAAGTCTATCATTTTGACTGGATAGATGATTTTTCTGCGGCTAAAAACTATGCTATAGAAAAATGCACCGGTAACTGGATAGCATTTCTGGATGCGGATGAATACTTTAACAGTGAAGATGCACGCAAAATATTGGAGTACATAAGAATAACCGAAGATAATGGCGGTGAAGGGATATTTTCCATGCTGATCAATCTAGATGATAAGGGGAAAATCGATAGTAGCGCGTCACATATCAGGATATTTAAAAAACTAAAGAATTTAAGATATAAAAGAAGAATACACGAAGAACTTTGCTATGACGATGGACATGAAATCAAAGTGATGGATGCAACCAAGGCACTTACTATATGGCATACAGGATATCAGACAGACGTATATAGAGAAAAAAAAGCAAGTAAAAGAAATCTTAATCTAATTCTCAAAGAAATTGAAGAGAATCCTGAACAATATGAAATGTATTATTATCTCGGAAATGAATACTGTGGAGCAGACGATTTTGAAAAAGCTGAAGAGGCATATACGAAATACATAGATCATCTTCCTGATGAAATAACAGGTACTGATGCTACAGCAGCGAATGCTTTTCGATATAGATTACACTGCTTATTACAGCAGGGCAAAGAGAATGAAACCATTATTGCTTCATACAAGGATGCAATACAGCGAATAAAAGAGAATGCGGATATTCCTTATGCTATGGGTAAAATTTTCTTCAACGCCGGATTCTATAGCGAGGCATATCAGGCTTTTCTAGAAGCTCTGGACAGACTGGAAAAATACGGAACTATAAATAAATCTGAGATTGCCATGCAGAATATCTCTACCATATATGAGCTGCTGTCGGAAGCATGCTTAAAGGTAGGAGATATGAAAAATGCAGTTAAATATTCATCCAGCATTATCTCTGTTAATAAGTATTCTGCAAAAGGACTTGTAGTGTTATTAAGAGCCTTTAAGGGAGAAGGGAAAAATCCGGTTCCTGTAAAGGATGTGATCAATTATCTTTCAAAAATATATGATTTCAATGATGCGAAGGATATATCAATGATTAAAGCAGCTGCAGAAGCAGTCGGTTATGAAGGTATGAGTGAATTCCTAACATGAAGAAAATATTTATCTGTAATCTTTTTAAATATTACACCACGGAATGTGTATGGAAGGGGTTTGAAAAACTGGGATGCAGAGTGGTCTTAAAGGATTATGCAAGTCCTAAAGATAAGTTCCGGGATTCTGAACTGGAATCGAGGCTTTCAAAAGATATAAAAAATGTGGATCCGGAGTTTGTATTTACTGTTAATTACAATCCTATCGTTTCCAGAGCCTGTTATAAAAGTAATGTGAAATATGTTGCCTGGACCTATGATACTCCCATGGATCTTCCGGACACTGATACCATGGATAACCCGACAAATCATATTTTCATCTTTGACCATGGCGAGTACATGAAATACAGGAAACTGGGGTTAAATACGGTATATTATCTTCCTCTTGCGTCAGGATTTTCTGAAACATTTTCCTATCATGTAAGTGATGGATATCTATATGATGTTTCACTGGTGGGAAATCTCTATAAGGCAACATTTCCTTTCTTAAAAGAAAAACTGGATGAGTATCATACAGGTTTTCTGGAAGGAGTGATGACGGCTCAAAGAGGGATATACGGCAGTTATTTTGTCCTTGATCTTCTTAAGGAAAGGCAGAAAGAAGTTAAGGATATCCAAGAGATAACAGGGCTTAATATTTCTGCCGAACAGATTTCGTATTCGCTTGCTGCGTATATGACATATCTAGACAGATTATCTCTTATGGCCATGTTTAGTAAGCGCTTTTCCACAACGCTTTTTACAGGCGGTATGGATGACAGAGAAAAAGAGATAATGAAGGAGCTGAAGGTTCAGCCTAAGGTAGACTACTATAAAGAAATGCCTGAAGTCTTCAGGAGAAGCAGGATAAACCTGAATCCTCCTTTCAGAGCGGTATGGTCTGCCATGCCGCAAAGGGCACTGGATATAATGAGTTCAGGAGGATTTCTCCTTTCCGGCTATACAGTGGAGCTTGATCATTACTTCAAAAACGGTGAGGAGCTTGTGTTGTATGATTCTATAGAGGACGCCGTAGCAAAGGCACAGTTCTATCTTCAACATGAGGAGCTTCGTGAAAAGATAAAGATGGCAGGTTATGAAAAGGTCAAAGAACAATTCAGATATGAGGACAGGCTGAAATCAATCATAGATACTGTAGTAAACTAACGGGAGAATATGATGAAAGTCTTTTTTATCAATATCAGCAGTTTCGGTAATGCAGATTTTGCCGATGCTCTTTTAAGATATGCCCATCAGGGAAAGCCAACAGAGATTTACTATTATGATTTTGAGAATCATGGAGAAAGAAATGATCCTGTTAAAGAAGAGGATATGCTTAAGAGTATAAAAAGGGAGAGTCCGGATTTTGCTTTTTCGTTCAACTACTATCCTATAGTTTCCAAAATATGTCAGAAGGCAGGATTAAAATATATATCATGGGTATATGATAACCCGCACATCGCGCTTTATTCCCATACAGTCATAAACAACTGTAATGAAATTTTTTTGTTTGATTCAGCTATGTATGAGGAGTTTTCATCACAGGGGATCAAAACAGTTCATTATATGCCTCTTGCGGTCAATGTAAGGAGACTTTCAGAAATAGAAGTTAATGCAGAAACATTGGCAAAATACCATTCAGAGGTTTGCTTTTTAGGTTCACTATATACTGAAGAACATAATTTTTATGATCGTATGAAGCCTAAGCTTAATGAATATACCAAAGGATATCTGGAGGGACTCATGAGATCCCAGATGCAGGTTCAGGGATATAATTTTATTGAGAAATGTCTTTACGGTAAGATCATAGATAAAATGTATGAAGCATTGCCGCTTGAACCGAATAGTGATGGTGTAGAAACTAAGGGATATATGTATGCCGATTATGTAATTAACAGGCATATCACCGGAATAGAGAGACTGGAGATATTAAAGCGTATAGCTGAGAAGTGGACTGTGGATCTGTATACAAAGGATGAAACTGTGAAGGCAGATGGGATACGGAATCATGGCATAGCACAGTACTTTGAAATAATGCCTTATGTTTTCAAGTGTGCAGATATCAATCTGAATATTACATTAAGGAGCATACAGAATGGAATACCTCTCAGATGCTTTGATATCATGGGATGTGATTCGTTTTTAATCAGCAATTATCAGGTGGATTTTTTGCGATTTTTCGAACCGGATAAGGACTTTGTATTCTATGAATCACAGAGTGATCTGATGGATAAGATAGAATATTATATTAATGCTCCAGACAGAAGACGAGAAATTGCGGCTAGAGCCTATGAAAAAATAAAAAGGGACCATACTTTCGACATAAGAGTCGGGCAGATCCTGCAGGAAGCAAAGATCTTATGATTGGCAGTAGACATATCATTTATAATAAAGACGGGCATCTCCAATGAAATCAAAATTTCACCGGAGATACTCGTCTTTGTATTCGTTGATAAATTTTTTACGATAGTGATTAAAATTGAAAAGTGATAAAACTTTTCCATCATCATGAAGACACCAGGGGAGATTCTGTTCCGGAACAACCAGTAGATAACCTCTTCTTATGAATTCCATACTTTGTGACATGTCATAGAAGTCCCATCCGTCAAATACATCTTCCCGCCATGGTATGTCAACTGATGTGGCCATCAAAAGTCCGTCTATGGCATGGACAGAATAAACGGGAATTTCGGCATTCCATAGTTCTGATTCATAAGTTGTGTGAATAGTAGAATCAGAGATTACTTTACCTACACGATAAACGTTCCACATAATTGCTTCTTTATCAAGCTTTGGGGCACCTACCATGCCTATCATACCGATGTTTTCATTGAAATGAAAAATATTTATGAGATTCACGAGGAAATATCTATTTAGTATAAATACATCCTGATGCATATAAATTTTATATTTTGCATCAGATGCTTTCATAGCAGCATTGTATCCTGCTGTCATGGACCTGGCCTCTTTAATAGTGATGATATCAATGGCAAAACCTTCGGGTACATAAAGATTGTTTATGTAGATGGTACATTCCTGAAGGAAAAGTTCATTGTTGGTACATATAATAAAGCAGATTAAATGATCATTCATTTTGTTTCCTTTAAATTCTTTTTTTTCAGGCTTTTGAGCTTGTCTATAAGATTAAGGAGTTCACTGTTTTTATTGTTTACAAATTGTAAAAGGATGAGAGCCGGATCATACCGCTCGTTCTGGATGAAATCCATAGCCAGAGTAATATATATATAATCAGGTTTTCCGAGTCTTACTGTAGGATCAGAAAAAGCAGCGTTCACAATGTATGGAGAGACTGTCTGAAGATAGAGATGAGCTTCCTGTTTATATTCATCAGGAAGAGCTGAATTAAGCCGTCGTATCATAAAGATAGTCTTATTATATTTATCAAGCAGTTCGTTACTGTCTGAAACATCATCCCAGAACATAGTCAATTTGACATCATACTCTTTAATCAATGCTTCTTTTATAGATCGTATCCGAAAAGCTGAAGATGAATAGATCAAAGCTTTTTTTTCTTTAGTATCTAATCCTGAAAGTTCGTTAAAATATGAATTCAACGCCGGGAGATCATGAGAAGCTATAAGTGAATCGATATGTGAAAAATATTCATTTAAGAAAATAGTATAGGATTCTTTGCTCTGTTCCATAGCTTCATAAAGCTCCAGTATTTCACTTTTATCTGGCATATATTTGACCTCTAAAACATGAGCCAATAAAAAATATGGTTAATATAAAACAGGGTATCTGTTATAAAACATCAATAACTTACAGCCCACAAAGGACCGCCTGCATCATAGGCTGCCTTAAGTTCCTTTACCAGAAGTTCTGCCGGCCAGGATTTCTCACTGTTGGAAAGCTTTGCAGGATCTGCGATCATAACGCCTCCGTCAGGAGCATTTTCAGTAATGATAACAAAGTGTCCAACATCAGTGAGTGAGCCCTTACCCATGAGAGCCACCAGAACATGACCGGTGGAAAGGAGTTCATGCACTTTTTCGGGTGTACGCTCTTCTACAGATGTACAGATAAGTCCGTAATGTTTAAGAGCGTTTGGAATGAGGCTGTGATAGCTTCCTCCGTGAACCGCATATTCCTTGTTCTCTACAGCCCAGTCAGCTACATCAATAGGAGTTACGGGAGTATCACTGTTGGAAAAGCTGTTGGCAAGCATGGCAACTGTAACAGGGCCACAACCATAGCCACCCATACGGTCTGCACCGGCGATCCTGTATTCTTTCCAGTGAGAGTCACCCTGACTGAAATAGAGCATGGAACCCATGGCAGTGCTTATGATCTGGTTGTAGTCATTATAAACATAATGAAGAATATCAGGCAAAGGTACACCTGAGATGATATCTACCGGCTTTTCTGAGTAAAGCTTTGAAAGATCCGGAGCCTCTGAGGTTGTATCATGCCAATCCAAAAGGGTATTAGCTTTCGTATCGGAATGTCTCTGTACTATGAGGGCTATCTTTGCTGCTTCCACAGCGGCTTTTCGCGCCCTGTATTCGGTGTAGGCATCAACTGGCATATGGAGAGTGGTATAAGCAGTAGTGGCGGCATTCTGACCCGTATCATAGACATCCTGAGGAGTGAAGGGGCGAATGAGATAAGCGATACTGATAGACAGAATGATGGCGGCGATAAATATACCTACTCTTATGAGAAAACCGATCAGAACCTCTTCCTTTGTAAGATGTTCACGCATATAACGGTTTTCTGCCTTCTGTTCAGCAAAATATGATCTTATATCGGCGAGATCATCAGAAATGGAATCGGAAATTTCCATACGTGTTCTGCGCCATGAGCTGAGCTGCTCCTTGAAGGTTTTGGACGTAGCATAGCCTCCGGCAGTATAACTGTCGGGAACATAGGCATCTCTGCGATCATAATTGATTCCATCCCAGGCTTTTTTTCTTGACGCTGATGTATGATAATCCATATTTTACATCCCCATAAAGATAGAAACATAAAGTAATCTATAGAATCGCTTCGCACATCATGCTATAACGATTCATCCACATTTGTCATATTAATAATTTATCGAAAAAAACAGAGGAAAATATAATATTAAGGAGCTATAAAAATATATTATGAATTTAAAAAAGAGGATGAATCTTATTGGGATCCATCCTCTCGAAAAATCTCTTATTTAATTATGCCGAGCTTCTTGTAGATAATAGGCGGTATGTTCATGAGAGAAGCCTGCTGGCAAACAGCTCCGATCTTATATGCCTCCATAGGCATACCGTAAACGACGCAGGATTCCTTATCCTGACCTATGGTGAAGGCTCCGTTCTTACGCATACGCAAGAGTCCGGCTGCACCGTCATTTCCCATTCCTGTAAGGATGACGCCAATGGCATTTTCCTTAACATTCTGAGCTACTGAATTGAAAAGGACATCGACAGAAGGAGCGTGACCGTTAACTCTGTCCTCCTGAGTGACGCTTACAGTATATCCGCTGCCCATCTTCTGAACACGCATCTGATAACCGCCGGGGGCAAGAAGCATGAGACCCTGCTTTACATGGTCTCCATTCTTTGCCTCACGTACCTCCATCTTACATATACGGTTGAGTCTCTCGGCATACATGGCTGTAAAACCTGCCGGCATATGCTGAGTGATAACTACTCCTGGCATATCTGCAGGGAAATTGCGCACAACGCTGAGAATCGCTTCTGTGCCTCCTGTTGAAGCTCCAATGGCGATTATCTTCTGACTGGAATTTACAGGTACTTTCAGATTGGAAGGAGCTGTTTCTTTTAGTACAATACCCTGAGACACTGTCATAGGCTTACTCGTATCCGCTACGTCAGACTGAGGTATACGAACTTTTGAAAATGAAGCAACATAAATCTTATTTCTTAATCTTTCCACAAATGATACAGCCGCATCCTGATCACTGAAATCCGGTTTTTTTACATAGTCTACAGCACCGGAAGCGAGTGCATCAAAAACTCTCAGATTGAGAGTGGAAACGAGTATGACTGGAATAGGATGTTTGGGCAGAAGCTCTTTCAAAAAATCAATACCGGACATACCTGGCATCTCTATATCCAGAGTAACAACATCCGGTTTAATGTCGGGAATCTGTTTCATGGCATCAAAAGCATCTACAGCATGCCCTACTACTTCGAAGCGTTCATCTGCCTTAATGTTATTTATCAAAAAATTACGATAAAGCATAGAATCATCGACTACAAATACTCGAATCTTTTTGTTTGCACCCATATGCGGCAACCCCTTTACACTAAAATGATGTCAAATCTGCGAGGTTTACAAAAAGCCTGCAAAAAATAATTGCTTTTATAATTATATCATGTTTGAAAGATCTGTGTCATACCTTTTGGTATATCGCCGGTAATAAATATTTATACGGACAGGTAGCTTTATTGAGACCTTCAGAATGTCCGATAAAAAGGTAACCGTTAGGATCGGTCACATCATAGAAACGTTTTACCAATGCATCCTTTGTAGGCTGATCAAAATAGATCATAACATTTCGACAGAAGATGAGGTCGAAGGTGTGCTTCCACTTGATAGGGTTCATGAGATTGAAAGTTCTGAACACTACGTTGTTTT
This sequence comes from Oribacterium sp. C9, assembly GCF_002007235.1. GTDB lineage: Bacteria > Bacillota > Clostridia > Lachnospirales > Lachnospiraceae > Oribacterium. The sequence goes on along the minus strand of NZ_MUHW01000012.1, from coordinate 30,110 downwards.
TGATAGCAGGAGCTATGGTGTAATTTCCGTCCTGAGTTTTTACAAAATACTTTTTCTGCCAATTCGGAGGAAGCTTTGACAAACTTTCTTCACCGTAAGTAGGATTCATGGCTGAGTTTAGGATGTTCTGGGAGATATCACTGGCAAGGATACGGAGATCCCATTTGCCGGCTTCTGCTCCAAAGAATTCAAGGAGATACATCATGATGGTGTAGGGTTCCTCTCCGGAAGAGCAGCCTGCGCTCCAAATATATACGGCCTTGTCTACAGCATGCTTCTTCTTGATCTCCGGAAGGATAGTGTTCCACAGAAAATCATAATGTTCCTTTTCTCTCAGGAAATAAGTATAGTTTGTGGTGAGCTTGTTAAGCATGGAAACAGTAGATTCCTGATCTTTACCGCTTAGAATGAGCTCAACATAGTCATGGAAGCTTTCATATCCCTCTGCGGTAAGTGAATTGGAAAGACGGCTGACGATCAGCTGTTTTTTCTTACTGAGATCGATACCGTAATTTTTTTGGATATATTTGTATAAACGGTTAAAATCATCATCTGTTAATGTAACCACGGTTGTTCCCCTTTATATGGCAACAGCTACCCGGCGAGACCGGATAGCTGTCTGTTTGAATTGGTTTAGATACTTGCGTTGATAAGCGCATCACAATCAAATGACATTGCAACGGTGCCATCGTCCATATTAAGCATTCCGTTCAGAAGCTTCTTTTGACGTTTCATAGGTATAGGTTTTACAGTATCGAGATCTATATCCACTACCTGACGTACTTTGTCAACGACGATTCCGATAGGAACATTGTCAATATTTAAAATGATGATACATGTCTTGCTGGTATATTCTGTAGCATCAAGTCCCATCAGCAGTCTGATGTCAACAACTGCCAGTACTGAACCTCTCAGATTGATGATTCCCTTTACATAGTCGGGAACCAGCGGGAGAGTTGTTATATACTGGTCTGTGATGATTTCAGTAACATAATCTGTGCTCATGTACATAATCAGATCACCGGACTCGAAGGTGAGACAACGCTGAAGATTCTTTGGATCATCACTGATGTTTTCCTCTGTCTGAGCTACCTGTGTATTAAGTTCATCTGCCATGTCTACTCCTCCTCTCAGGCATTTTCAATGGCTGCATTGTAAACGCCAAGTACATCAAGAATGATACTGATAGTTCCGTCTCCGAGGATCGTACATCCACTGATTCCTCTAGACTTCAGATCAAAGATTGAAACGAACTGAGGAAGCGGCTTAACAACAACCTGCTGCTCACCGATGAGCTCGTCTGCATACAGGCAACAGCTCTTGTCACCGTATTCAACCCATACCATGATACCATCACGCATATCATCATCATGTTTACCATGGATGCAATAGAATTCGTTGAGCTTGACTATCGGATAGAACTCTCCGTCACGATCTATCATCTCATTTCCGTTTTCATCACGAATGATCTCAACGTTATCGATCTTGAAGGATGAACGGATATTGGCGATAGGAATAGTGAAGGTCGTATCGCCTACTGCTACCTTCATACCATCCACGATGGAAAGGGTAAGAGGGATCTTCATGGTCATGGTTGTTCCCTTACCAAGCTCTGAGTCAATGCTGAGAGTGCCTCCAACGGATTCAAGGTTCTTCTTAACTACGTCCATACCAACGCCTCGACCTGAATACTCAGTTACCTGTTTGTTTGTGGAGAAACCGGGCAGCATGATGAGACCGAGAGCCTCCTTCTTGGAGTACTGATCCTTCGGCTTCGTAAGGATGCCTCTTTCCTCACCCTTGTCAAGAAGCTTATCGGGATCCATACCGTAGCCATCATCCTTTACTTCGATGACGACCTCACTAGACGTATGTGTAGCTGAAAGTATCAGCTCACCCTGAGGATCCTTGCCTGCATTGATACGTTCCTGAGCTGTTTCCTCGATACCGTGATCCATGGAATTACGCACGATGTGCATGATAGGATCCTGAATGGCGTCAACGATAGTCTTGTCTACTTCCGTATCTTCACCGATAACTGTCAGGCGTACATCTTTATTAAGCTTGGTCTTCATATCTCTGACGATACGGCTCATCTTCTGGAATACACCGGAGATAGAAACCATTCGAAGGGACATGGATATGTCCTGAAGATCATCCGTAAGCTTACGAAGCTGTCTTGCTGATTTCATGAAGCTGTCCATCTCTTCCTGAGGAAGCTGATTAAGTACAGGAGATGATGTGACCATAGACTCGGTGATAACGATCTCACCTACAAGGTCGTTCAGGGCATCAAGTTTCTGCAGATTGACACTGATAAGACTGGATTTAACAGGACCGTTGCTCTTGGCTGCAGGTTTCTTGTCGCCTGCCGGAGCAGGTGCAGCCGGAGCCGGAGCAGGAGCCTTCGGAACTGGTGCCGGAGCTGCTGCGGCAGGAACCGGAGCCGGAGCAGGTGCAGCCGGAGCCGGAGCAGGTGCAGCAGGAGCCTCGGCTTCGGATTTGTCCTCAGCTTTTGGAGAATCCAAAACATCATAGTTCTTTATGTATGCCTGCTGCTTAAGTCCTTCTTCCGCCATGTTGGCAGTATCCAGAGAATCAAAGGCAAGATAGAAACCATCATCGATGATCACCTTGGCACTATCGGGATTCTGATCCATGTCAGCCGGATAGAAACGGAAATCTATTCCGTTTTCCTTCAGCGCATTTACTATCATAAAGGCACGAAGATTTTCCATGCCTATGCCATCTTCAAGAAATGCATGAATAAATACCTGTGCACTTGGATCATCAGGAAGATTGGAAGCAGCTGCAGGAGCTGCACCGCCGGATGAACCGCCATCTGCTGCAGGAGCTGCATCGCCGGAATCTTCACCTTCCTGCTTCAGTTTCTTAAGGAAAGCATCGATTGCAGCCTGGAATTCACTGATGTTAGGATCAATTTCCTCGCCGGCTTCGACTTTTCCGACTTCTCCTCTGAGATAATCCTCAGATTTGAACATAAGATCAAACAGACCTTTCTTCTGATCCTGATTAAGGAATTCGATACCCTTATCTCTGATGAAGAAGAAAAGATCTTCGATACGATGCGCGATTACGGAGATAGGAGTCAGTTCCATCATCGCACTAGAGCCCTTGATCGTATGCATGATACGGAAAATTTCATTTACGTTGTCTGTTGAGAACTCACCTACTTTTTCGGCTTCCATCAGGATTTCATCCAGACGATCCAAAAGACCATTTGTCTCGAATAGATAGGTATCAAGCATTCCTTCCATTTCTGCATTCATATGTTCTGTACCACCTTTAATTTACAATTTCAACACTACAAGCTATTTCGTCAATAAAAATTTGAAAATAAGAGCAATCTAAGGAAAAACGTGATTACTCCATGTAATTCTAAAAATCAGCTGCAACAGGATATCATGAACAAAAACCAAATGCAACAGATATAAAACCTTAGAAGGTTTTTACCGATTCGCTTAAACGGGAAAAATCATGGGTTATGGACTGAACCATCATCTGATATTCATAGGTAGTTTTTACCAGTTCGATCTGTTCCTGGTCCATATCAACATTGTTTCCGTCAAGACGGGTGGATTCGTTTGTCGTTGTGTGAACTGTTGCAAATGAGCTTTGTATGGCTCGTTCAACACTTTTGCCTGTGGCGGACTTAAGCTGGGCCGCTCGAATGTTCTTTGCCAGGAAGTTCTCAAAAGTAACGTACTTTGATTTGAACCCCGGGGTATCGACATTGGCAATGTTGTTTATGGTGACGTTCTGTCTACCCCAAAGATAGTCCAGGGTGCGCTCTGTCAGATTGACACCATTTCCATATAGATTAAGCATAACGACTCCTTATCGACGTTCCGTCGCTCTGATGGATTCAGATCCTTCTGAATATGATACTTTTCGGTTACCGGTTCGTTACATGTTATGCTGATGATGGTATTCATCAACTTGTCATAGTTATTTGTCGACAGTGGAATGTTTATTTATAAGTGATTGAGATGAAATTTTTATTCGAAAGTGCCACTGCTATATGATTTTTATTTTATTTATACGATAGCAGAGTTTCTTCTTTAATAAAACTGAGATATATGGTGGAAACTTAAAACTTCAAAAAAACTAAAAAAGATTTTTTGTTCTTATAATGGTTTATCTAAACGCCGATATGAAGTTTATGTAACAGGTGCGCGAAATATCAATAAGTGAGGCGTAGTAAAGATGAAACAGAAAAATAATCGTGTAAATGCAGTAAAGAAGGATATGCAGCTCAGTCAGAGATTGTCACTGATCGTAGGTGCTGCTATATTGACGTGTCTTGTCGTTCTTACGACATTCGTATCCATTCTGTCAGGCAAAAAGCTGAATGCTTTTGCGGAAGATGAGTTTTACGCGTATTCAGATTCAAACGTTGCGAAGATAGATGGAATTCTTACCAGAACAAATGAAATATATCATGGCCTTAAGGGAGCCATAAATATCCTGAATGAAGCACAGGATGGTGCAGATGATGCTTTCACATCTGTATGGCAGACGGATTCATTTACCGGAGTTTCATCTGTCAGTGGTACTGCTTTGGGTCTTAAGAGCCGTATAACAGGCAATACTGTAAGACCAAGCCGCTTTGAGGCAGAAAGTGTACTTCTTAGTCAGATGTATCAGGCGGTATCATCCAATGATGATATTTACGGCGTTGGATTCTTTATGGATCCGGGAGCATTTGACGGTGAGCCGGTATATGCTCCTTATATAAGTAAGCCTGATGTTGAGACACATACAGTTGAAAACTTTACTTATGACAGATATTCGGAGTCGGAGTATTATACCAGGGCAAAGAGTGAAGGTTCCAATGGATTTACTGATACTTATACCGATTCTGACGGCGTAAATATGTTTACAGCTTTCTATCCTATTAAGAATGCAGCGGATGAAGTTGTGGGTGTTATCCTTATTGACGTTTACTCAGATGTTTTCAAAATCATCGATGTGGATAATGAAGAATTTCCGTCCATGTACAGTAACGTTATCAATGAAAATGGAACCATCCTTTATTCATCACATACAAATGTTATAGGAAAGAAATTCAAGGATACTGTATCTGAAGAAGCATATGCAACTATCAAGGCAGAGATAGATAAAGGCGGAAGGTTTAATGTTACGACTGCGTCAAGTTCAGGAAAGGTACAGCGTTTCTATGAGCCTTTGAAGATGGGAAAGAAGACCTGGTGGGTACAGACTGCGGTTCCTGTAAAAGAGTATAATGCAGCATCAAATACCATCAGAAATTCCATCATTGCAGCGACAGTTATCATAGTTGTGATCCTGTTTGTTCTGACCTATGGACTTATCAAAAAGAATCTTGCTCCTCTTAAGAAGATCAGTGCTGTTGCTGACAGCGTGGCAAGAGGTGACTTCGAGGTTGATCTCAACTATCACAGCCAGGATGAAATCGGTAATGCTATCCATGGATTGGGAAGCGTAGTTACCAGAATACGGAATATCATTGAAGATCTTCATGACAAACTGGGAGAGATCAGCAGAGGTAATTTCACTGTTGATCTCAGTGACAATGGCAATTATGTGGGAGCTTATGCACCGCTTCTTGAATCAATGCAGTCCATCACCAAACAGCTGAACCAGACCATGCTTGATATTCGTCAGTCTTCAGAACAGGTATCCAGTGGTGCAGAGCAGGTATCTGACGGCGCTCAGGCACTTGCTCAGGGTTCAACAGAACAGGCTTCATCAGTTGAGGAGCTTTCTGCAACCATGAATGAGATCTCCGACAAGATAAAGGTTACTGCATCCAAGGCTAAGGAAGCCTCGGATCTTGGAGCAGGAGCAGGGCAGGCTGTACAGACCTCCAATGCTAAGATGGCAGAGATGTCAGCTGCCATGGAGGATATCGTTGAAAGATCCAATGAGATCTCTAAGATCATCAAGACTATCGATGATATCGCATTCCAGACCAATATTCTTTCACTTAACGCAGCCATCGAGGCGGCGCGTGCAGGCTCTGCAGGTAAGGGATTCGCGGTAGTTGCAGACGAAGTAGGAAATCTTGCCAAGAAGTCACAGGAAGCTGCGCAGAATACAGCGCTCCTTATCGAAGAGACTATTGAAGCGGTTCAGCGAGGCGGACGTATCTCAGAAGAAACAGCAGAGGCTCTTAATTCTGTAACTGAGAAATCAATAAAGATCACAAATCTTGTTGATGAAATTTCGGTTGCATCCGGTGAACAGGCAAAGGGTGTTGCTCAGGTAACTGAAGGTATCGACCAGATCTCCTCTGTTGTACAGACAAACTCTGCAACTGCACAGCAGTCTGCGGCAGCAGCGGAAGAGCTATCCGGACAGGCTAATATCCTTAATGATCTCGTTAATAAGTTCCAGTTAAAGGGTGTAGCTTCAAACTATAGTGCAAAGAAGAAAAAGGCGGATTATGTGCCACCTGTGATGACGGATGAGAATACAAATGTAGACTATATTCCTGATTCGGCATATAAGAAGGCCAATGTTCCAGTGCCAAAGAAAGTAACAACATCCTCGAGAGACAATTCAAAATCGGATTCAGCTGTAAGTTCTTCAAAGCCGGCACCTAAAGCAAGTGCAGCAAAAACTGCACCTGCAAAGGCTTCAAAGCCTAAGAATGATGCTCCTATTACCGGTGGTGACAGTTTTGTTCCATCGGATATGGATGGAATGGATCTTACCAATGTGGATCCTGCATCACTAAAGAAATATTCGTCACCAAACGGTTCAGATAAGTACTAAACAATTCAATATGTCATTGTAGAAGTGGTATGAGGTAGTGACCCTACTTTATATAAACATCCCCAATGTGAAGGCAACCGCCGTAACGTTCCCCTAAAACGTGGCGGTTGTCCTTTTGTGCCATTAAACTGCAAAAGTAAAAGACTTCCGAGCATTTAGCTACTCGGAAGTCTTTATAATTATTCTTTTTCTGTGTCTTCGTCTTTTTTCTTTTTCTTTCCACCGATCTTAGGAAGTTTGATCTTTGGTGGAGATATCTTAGGAAGCTTGATCTTCGGAATAGGAAGCTTAAAGCCTTTTTTCTTGGGTGGTTCGCTGCCATCCGGCATGGTTTCCTCTCCTTTTGATTTCTTCTTCGCCTTCAGCTTTCTGATAAGTAGCATAGCACCTGCTACGATAACTTCCAGAAGGATGACTGAGAAAAATCCTATCAGGAAAGATATGATGGAGAAGCCACCGGATTTCTTTTCTTCCTCAGCTTCTGTCTCGGATTCTTTTTCGATGATGTTGCCGTTTTCATCGGTTTCTACAGGAATAGTTTCGCCGTTTTCGTTGGTTTCCATATAGACTTCGATAACCGGTGAACCATCCTCATTGGTTTCTACTTCAGTAGACTCCTCAGATTCAGCTTCTGCGGGCTTTTTGCCTTTCTTCGCTTCGGCAGCATTGCTTTCCTCTGCGGCCTTAAGTTCATCATCGCTGGGAGCATTGAATGAGACAGGAGTTCCAGAACCGTTTACTGTAACGAAATCCTGTCCCCAGTTGCCGTTGAACTTTTCTTCCACAACTTCTTTGGCTGTTTTTGCCTGGATCATGGAAAGCTCAGACAGCTTTACGTAACCATCTTTCAGGTCTGCATAATTAACAAATCCCCAGCTCACACCGGACTCATCCGTTGAGTTCTCCAGAACATGAAGTATGGTGTTCTTGGGAATGGGAATGTTGATACTTAAGGAACTGTCTGAAGCCGGCTGCTGGTAGAGCTTAGCTCCTTCTTCTCCGGTGACTATAACATAGTAGGAGTTGTCGGGAGGCGGTTCAGTTGTTTCTTCGATTGTAGATTCTTCCGATTCCGATCCTTCGCCTTCTACGGTCTCTTCTCCCTCCTGGGAGCTTTCTCCTTCGGCTGTTTCGGATTCTTCCTGAGCATCTGGAGCGGCAAAGCTCTGTATCGGATATGATAGCATAGTAGTCGCTGTTCCAATAAGGACCAGCGACATAAGAAGTTTCTTTTTCATAATTCAATTAAGCTTCATTGCTTTTATTAAGAGAAAGAGTAGCTACGATATTCTGAATCTTATTTACAACACGTTCAATTTTACCTGTGGCATCTGAACTTGCGTCGGAAAGTTTTTTTACTTCTTCGGCAACAACAGCGAAACCACGACCGGCCTGTCCAACTCGGGCAGCTTCTATGCTGGCGTTGATAGCTACGATCTTCTGACGTTTCTGGATATCTTTCAAGTTGTTTGTGCTGGTAATGACCTCTTTGACAAGTCCTACAGTCTGACTGAGACCTTCAGCAAGATTCGATAGAACATTACCGTTGGCATAGCTGTAATACTGGGAGAGTACAAAGCTGTCGATCAGTTCTCCAAGCAGCTTAGTGGCAGCAGTTGTATTGATATCGGTATTATCAGATGATTCCGTAACTACAGCCTTTCCGATCACAGAGTCGTTCAATTTTATATCGACATCGATAGTCCTGCCTTGTGCTTCTTCAGTTGCTTCTTCACCATAATCGTCTTCATAGGTCTCTGCAGGTGAAGCGACATCGGCTGAATAATCTGAAGAACCGGATTCATCCTCGATATCTTTTATTTGAACAGTCAAGCCGGTAAGATCAGACCAACTCTTGATGATGGATTCGAGTTCCGACATGTTACAGAATTCGTTGATTTTCATAATTTATGTCTCCTTATATAAAGAAAATATACTTAATTCAGACACGAGAGCTACTATATTGTTCAATAATTACTATATAAATACTCGGCTTATTGGGGTAAATTCATAAGGCATTAACAAAGGTTAGAGAATTTTTATATTTAAATGCTATAAATTTAATTTTATAAAAGGTATTGACAAAATTAAAAAAACCATTATAAAAGTAGTTTCTAGTGATATACATGTTAAAATATAGATTAGTTAGAGTAGCGGAAAGCATCTATGGGTAAATTTATTGAACTTCCTTTAGAGAATGTAAAAGAAGGAATGGTAGTCGGTAAGTCAATAGAGGACAGATACGGACGTCATCTGGTTGAGGGTGGATCCGCGATTACACAATATGCTATCGATGAGCTTGCGGGATATGGCATCCGAACAATTCTCGTTAATCCTACCTTCGAAAATAAAACTGAAAAAACATATACTATGTCAAAGGCTGCGGAATATGTAATCAGAGAATTTCGCAGAAATGACCCTATTACAGTTATTCTGGAGGATTCTGTAAAACAGAGGATCTCAAAGGGAATAGAATACATAAATAAAAATCCTGATTCTTCTGAAGTCGCAAAGACGGCGTACTGGATAACAGAAGAGCTTATGAAAGCCATAATTGACAACGGAGCAGTTGCCATCAATATCAATACACTTAAATGCAGTGATGAGTATACATTTAAGCATAGTGTTGATGTAGCTTCCATAAGTATGATGATAGCAAGAGAACAGAAAAGAAATGATCGTGAGGTATTCGAAATAGGAATGGCCGGTCTTCTTCATGATATAGGAAAGACGAAGATTCCTGGAGAGATCCTGAATAAGCCTGCGAGGCTTACGCCTGAAGAGTTTGAGGTAATGAAGCAGCACAGCTATTTGAGTTATAAAATAGTAGCTACCGATACGGAGATCCCATTTGATGTAAAGGCAGGTATACTGCAGCATCATGAAAAGATGAATGGAAGCGGATATCCTCATGGACTCATAGGTTCGCAGATACATCCTTATGCAAAGATACTTACTGTTGCGGATATTTTTGATGCACTGGTAACAGAAAGACCATACAAAAAGGGTAAATCACCAAGGGAAGCTGTTGAGATGCTTCTGGCAATGAGCGAAGAGCTGGACAAGAATGCACTTCAGAGTTTTATGAGAGTTCTGATCCTTTATCCGGTTGATTCAATTGTAGAGTTGAGTAATGGTGAGACAGCAAGAGTAGTAAGAGCAAATGAGGGATTATCGCTTCGTCCGGTTGTTGTGGGAATCGAAACCGGCAATATTTATGATCTGAGCGCAAAGCAATGTGCCGGTATAGTTATAGTCTGATATGATTTTTTGCATAAAGAAGGATTGAGAAAAAAATTTTATCATGTTAAAATGGACTCGTATTATAAATACGTGTCCATTTTTTTATATGGACAAAATTTTTTCCGGAATTATCCGGAACGTCATATTTCAAAAAGAAGTGAGCTGCTTCACTTCAGTTTTTAAGGGGGATTTTTTAATATGGCAGACAACAAACACGCAAGAACCGGGCTTTGGCTCGGCGGTCAGCCTGCATGGCTGGCAGTTATTTGTATCATTCTCGTACTTGCGCCTATGTACATCACAAAGGCAAGCGACGATGGTCCTAAGATGATCGCAGCTACTACCATGGCTTCAGTACTTGGTATCTGCTTCGGTCTCGCAGTTATTTTTAACGAGCTTGGTGAGAGAATACCTATCTGGAATACATATATCGGTGGCGGTCTTCTTCTTACATTCTTCGGTGTAGCTATCCTTAAGCAGTTTGGTCTCATTCCTGAGGCAGGACTTGATGCTATCAATTCTTTCATTTCTGATGATGCTAACTTCCTTGAGCTGTTCATCATCATGCTGATCTGTGGATCAGTTCTTTCACTCGAGAGAGATATCCTGTTGAAGTCATTTGCAGGTTATATTCCTGCTATCCTCGGTGGTCTGCTTGTTGCAACTATCTTCGGCGGCATCACAGGAGCTATCTTCGGAATTCCTTTTAAGGATACACTTATCAAGTATACACTTCCTATCATGGGCGGTGGAAACGGTGCCGGTGCAGTACCTCTTTCTCAGATTTATGAGCAGGTAACAGGCGACGCAGCAGCAAACTACTATTCATTTGCAATCATCGTTCTTACAATCGCTAACATTTTCTGTATCATCGCATCAGCAGGTCTTAATGCTCTTGGTGAGAAGATTCCTGCTCTTACAGGTGATAAGAAGACTCTTATCCGTGGTTCAGAGAATCTTGTAAGAGATGATGAGAAGGTTTCAACAGATAACACTGACCTTGCAGGTGCTCTTCTTCTTGCATTTGCATGTTTCTCAGTTGGTGAGCTTATGGCAGGAAAGTTCCTTCCTAAGATTGCAGGCGCAGCTATTCATAAGTATGCATACATGATCATCTTCGTAGTTATCCTTGCCGCTACAGGTAAGATTCCTGCAAGAGTACGTGCAGGTGCCAAGAGACTTCAGAGCTTCTTCTCAGGACAGCTTGGTATCATCATCATGGTAGGTATGGGCGCTGATTTCAATCTTGCCGAGCTTTTCAATGCAGTATCTCCATCAAACATCCTTATGGCTCTTATGATCGTTGTTGGTGCAGTTATCGGTTCAGGTGCAGTTGGATACCTTGTTGGTTTCTATCCTATCGATACAGCTATCACAGCAGGTCTTTGCATGGCTAACAGAGGTGGAAACGGTGACCTTGCTTGTCTGGGTGCTGCAGATCGTATGGATCTCATTGCATACTCACAGCTTTCATCACGTCTTGGTGGTGGTATAGTTCTTATCATCGCATCTTTCGTATTCTCATTCATGCTGTAATCCATAGAGCGTTTTTACGTTCTCCGGATTATTCACAAGGGATGATGGATATATAAAATATTGTCAAAACTATACAAGCAGCTGGTTTTGTTATTTTGGAGACACCCTCTTTCGGGTGTCTCTTTTTTATGGAAGAGTGGGCTTCTATATATGTTGTTTTATAAGAAATATACTGATATTAGAGTGATGATGAAATGAACAGCCTTATATGATATAATCCAGCGTATTATGTGAAATAAAAATAACAGGGGGATGTTTAAATGATAGTTTATTACAAATGGATGGCTAATCTCATGATGGCAGTAGGAGCTGTCCTTGGAGCTGTGCTTGGGTGGATACACTTTGGCGGTAATATTTTAAATAATGAGAATAAGACGGCAATTTTTGTTTTTGCATTGTTTATCTTTGCAGGGATAATAGTTTTCCGTTTTGTAGGTGCCATCGTTGCCAGTAAGAAGCTCAATCAGGTTCAGGGGATTCTTTATGCTGAAGCTGATCCAAAACGCTTTTTAGAGACATTTGCACCCGTAAATGAAAAGGTGCCGCACGATCTTGCAGAGTATGCCAATGGTCAGAACTGGATCTCATATGCAAAGGAAGCGATGGGGGATCTTGATGGGGCATGGGATGCTATTAAGGAGCTGAAACCAAATGAACTTAAGATACATGCATTAACTACATCAGCTCTTATTGTGAATCAGAAGGCCAATCTACAGATCCTTAGAAGGGATTTTGAGGCTGCTGAATTTCAGATAGAAGACCTGAAACACCTGAAGGAGCTTGCTGAGAAGAGAGCTAAAATGCTGGCAGAAAATCTTGCACAGCAGATCAGGGTGCATGAAGCCAGAATCGCAGCTGCAAAAGGCATGGAGAATGCGGATATAAAGTACCTTGAGGAAGAGATACAGTATGCCACAAATGCTATCTATCGTAAGGAAATGCAGCTTGAGGTGGCAGAATACTATCTTCGTAAGGGAAATAAAGATAAAGAGAGCTACGATAAAGCTATGGCGCTTCTCCATGATATAGTAAAGGATATAAAGGGACTATATACTGAAAAAAGAGCAGAAGAGCTTATCAAGAATCCGGAAAAGCTTTACACATATGAAGAAGATAATGATGGGTTTGTAGTCATAAGAGAATAAGTAGGATGAGCCTGCTTTAAAGAATCATGTTTGTGCATGTGATATAAAATCAGAAAAATATTGAACTGTCTATGGTAAAAAATATATAAAAAACATATAAAATTTTGGCGCCATAGACGGAGAATGAATTTGACATGTAATACCATATCATTTATGATTTTAACAATGTATCTAAGTTTTTTAAGGATATAGGGGAAGTAAATGATAAATGATTTAGTGGGCGATTACGCGTTTTACTATATTGAGGCAAATGCGTTCTGTATTATTATTTTGCTGATATTATATTTTAAAACGTCTCATAGCATCGATCGACAAAGGCGCCAGATGTTTTTTGGTAATACACTTGCAACGGCTATGTTCTATCTCACGACGGATATGTTCTGGGTGCTGGTGGACAGCGGAACTATAACTACGACTCCGTTCATGTTGTATCTGACGAATATAGTCTATTATCTGGCTGCATCTGCCATAGCGTATGTTGTATCATATTTTATGGTGCTGTATGAGGGAAATAGAAAGATAGATGAGCTTCCGATCAGGATCCTCTCGGCTGTTCCCTGTCTATTCAATGCATTTATGATAGTAACCACGCCGTTACATAAGATGTACATATATGTAGATGGTAACGGAGAGCTAGTGACAGGTCCGTTGTATCCGATGCTTGTTACACTGATTCTGGCATATCCTGTCGTAGTAGCTATAAGAGCCATATATATGGCTGTGCTGGCGGAGAATTATGCGAAGAGGAATATGTATAAGGCCATAGGCTTTTTTCCGGTTTTTCCTGTAGTATTTGGAATCATGCAGGTTTTTCATACCAGGATACCTTTCCTTTGTTTCGGACTGACTATAGCTCTTCTTCTCACATACATAGAGTTTACGGATGATCTGGTTTCTCTGGATCCTCTGACCAAGCTTAATAACAGAAATGAGCTATACAGATTCATGACAGCCAAGATGAATTCCTTGAAGGCTTCAAGGGCTTCGGGACTTTATTTTATGATCATGGATATAGACAGTTTTAAAAAGATCAATGATACCTACGGTCACAATGAAGGTGATCATGCATTGAAGGTTCTTGCGAAGGTCCTGAAGAAGGTCTGTTCGCATACATGTAACCGTTTTGTGGCAAGATTTGGAGGAGATGAATTTATAGTTGTTGTAGAAACATCCGATAAGCATGAGGTTGAGAGGATATGTGAAGAGATTCATACCATGCTGCATAAGGCAATCACTTCAGAGCAGCTTCCGTTCGATATGGATGTTTCCATCGGCTGGACCAGATATGCAAAGAACGTTGACAAGGAAAGTATAAACGGACTCATAGAGAGGGCAGATGCCATGCTTTATGAAGAAAAAAAAACAAAGCACAGCAAGTTGAAGAATTCTCTTGAGCTTGTGGGGTAAAGAATCGATGGGACAGAAGCTGATGAAAGAAGCTTCTGTCTTTTTTCATTATGAGAAAGTGTATTGATCAAAAATAAGACGTAACAAAATGTTTTTATTGGCTAAAGGCAATATATGAAATAAATGAAAACTCACTAGACTTTATGGCAAATGGAGAGTATTGTATTCAAGGATAACATTAGGTTAAATCAGATATGTTCATAAGTTATATCTGATAAATGATATGGTTATTACATTATATAAGTGAGTAAAGGGCATGACTATGAAGTTCGATTATAAGAGAGATCTGAAAAGACTTATAGTTGTAGTACTGGCATCTATTCTGATGGCGGTGAATGTCAAGATTTTCGTAAGAACAGGAGGGTTATATCCGGGAGGAGCAACGGGTCTTACGGTACTTATTCAGAGGGTAAGTCAGCTTTATCTCGGGAGAGAACTTCCATATTCCATCATAAATTTCACTTTGAATGCGATTCCGGTATATATAGGATTTAGATTCATAGGTAAAAAGTTCACCTTGTTTTCGCTGGTGATGATACTATGCTCGGGATTTTTTACAGATCTGATACCGGAACATGTCATAACTTATGATACGCTGCTGATTGCTATCTTCGGTGGAATCATTAACGGCGTTGTTGTCAGCATGTGTCTAAGTGTAGATGCAACATCCGGTGGAACAGATTTTATAGCGATTTACCTTAGCCAGAAGAGAGGTATGGAAACATGGAATCTCGTACTCGGATTCAATGTTGTTATCCTGGTGGCTGCAGGTATACTGTTTGGATGGGACAAGGCTCTGTATTCAATAGTCTTCCAGTATGTTTCTACGCAGACTCTTCACACTCTTTACAGAGCTTATCAGAGACAGACCTTATTTATAATAACCTCAAAGCCTGATGAGATATCTCAGATGATCTATGATGTTAGTCATCATGGCGCATCTATCATGACTGCGCAGGGCTCTCATGAGCATAAGCAGTATCATGTTGTATATTCAGTTATAGGAGCGGATGATGCAAAAAAAGTCATGATAAAGATAAAGGAGATAGATCCTCATGCATTTATCAATTCCTTAAGAACGTCAGAGGTATCGGGAAGATTCTATATGAAGCCAAAAGACTGAAATAAAAATCCGTCAGAGTATCAACTCTGGCGGATTTTTTTATCGTTCTCTGGTGGACATCTTGTCTCTTATTATCTGTATGAATCGCTCATCAGCTCTGGAAAGGAAGGCACCCTTAAGAGTGGTTATGCATAAGCTCCAGTAAGCTGAATATTTTTTATCAATAGAAAGAAAGACCGGTGGATTGTCGTATCTGTTGACATTGACATAATCCGATGGCAGAAGGGTGAAACCGATGTCCTCTGCAGCAAGCTTCTCAAGGGTCATGTAGTTTCTCGATACAAATTTAATTTCCGGATGAATACCCGCTTTTTTTAGTACCGAGTCTGTGACATGGCGAATACGCTGTTCCTTGAGAAGAGTCAAAAGAGGCTGGTCGGCGAGAAGCTTTACGTCGAGGACAGGATAGGGATAACCTTCCATGGGAACAGCCTGCTGTACAAGAGGATTTTTACTGGAAATGGCAAGTACAAAGGGATGTCTCGCAAGTATCTCATAATTAAGAGATGGATTGGCTTCTGTACCCTCAACAGGTGCATGCATGACTGAAAAATCAAGATCACCTGAAATGAGCTTTTCTTCCTGAAGTTCTGTTGAACCTTCAAATATGTCGAGGTGTATACCGGGACATTCATCCTTAAACTGAGGAATGATCATGGGTAAAATGATGGCACCCAGATGGTTTGTGATACCAAAACTAATGTGTCCTGTCTTTAAATCATTCATATCACTGATCTCTGACTCGAAATCATCATAGATCTTAAGTATCTTACATGCCATCTGATAATATCGTTCCCCTGCGTAAGTCAGCTTAAGTCCCTCTGATCCTCTGATGAAGATCTTAGTCCCAATGCTTTCCTCGATACGTTGAAGAGACTGAGACAGGGAAGGCTGTGCCACAAACAGTTTTTTTGCGGCTTTTGAGATATTGTGTGTATCTGCTACGGTTTTTACGTATAAAAGTTCTCTGGTAGTCATAGGTAATACCTTTTGTTGAAACAAAGAATTATTGCAATTTCCTATATTCTATCATGAAGTGATAACTTATAAATATAAAAATATAATAAAAATTGATTTATACTTTTACTATGAAAATAAAAAAGGAGGTAAGAAAATGTTTAAAGATTTGGTACTTAAGAACAGAAGTTTCAGAGGTTACAATGAAAACAGAAGGATCACAAAAGAGGAGCTTTTTGAACTGGTTGACGATGCACGTGTTACAGCGTCAGCTGCCAACAGACAGCCTTTAAAGTATTATATCGCAACTGAAAAGGATGAGGTTGAGGGTATACTCAGTCTCACCAAATGGGGCGGAGCTCTTCCTGAACTGCATCTTCCCAAGGAGGGTACACATCCAACAGCCTTTGTAATCATACTTCAGGATAAGGATATACAGCCAAATACTCAGGCTGTAATGATCGATGTCGGAATTTCAGCGCAGACCCTTCTTCTTTCGGCGACAGAAAAAGGTCTTGGCGGACTAATTATAAGGGATTTCGGTTTGGATCCATTGACTAAATATCTGGAGCTTCCGGAAAATCTCATGCCTCTTCTTGTTATAGCACTCGGTGAGCCTGCAGAGAACATCAGAATCGTAGACATACCAAAGGATGGAAGCATTAACTACTACAGAGACGAAAGCGGAACACACTTTGTGCCCAAGCGTGAGCTCAAAGATATAGTGATAAGTAGGAATGATTTATAAAAATAGTTTCAATATCATTTAAGAATTGCCTATGTGAGTCGATTAACACTATAGAGTTAGTTTTAATTTGGGAGGACGATCATGCGTGATATCATAGTTTGTTCTGTATCAAAATCCTATAATGATCTTGTAAATTATTTTACGGGCCATTGGGTAAAGGCCCTGAAGAAAATACCGGATGTACATGTTAAGGAAGTTTATGTCGATGAGATCCATGAATTAGACAAAGAATTCATGGAGATGATTCAAGGCGGGAACTGTTCCATGCTATGTTATAACAATTTCGGTCTCCTGCTGCTTGATGCATCGGTAAATTTATGGGAAATGTACGGAGTAGATGTTTATGATTTTCTGCTTGATCATCCAAGAAACTATGATGATAGTCTGGAGAATCCAATAAATACACTGCATGTTATCTGCCTGGATCAGAATCATGTTGATTTCGTGAAAAGATTTTACCCGAAAGTAAAGGAAGTGATATATCTACCGGATAGTGGAGTAAAAGAAGGTGACATTATCAAGCCTTTCCATGAGAGAAGTATGGATGTACTGTACTGCGGCAATTGTCAGGAAGTTCATGAGTATCTGATGAAAGTGGATTATCTGCCAAACAATGGCATGGATATGTATGAGGCTGCCATTGGAATGCTTATTGAAGATCCTGATCTTTCTGCAGAAGAAGCAGTGGAGAGATATCTGAAAGAAAATGAGCTTAAGTCGGATAATGAGATGTTGTACGATCTGCTGGTCACGAAACATGTATCCAGATATATAGAGGACATAGTCAGGAGAGAGTATAAGCTCATGATCATGCATGCGCTCGATATGGCGGGAATAAGTGTCGATGTATACGGTACAGGATGGGTGGATGAAGAAAAACCCTTTTCTGATAACATCAGAATTCATAACAGAGTTTCGCCATATGAATGCCATAAGCTGGTGGGAGATGCGAAGATAGATCTGAGTATCATGCCGTGGTTCAAGAAGGGCAGCAGCGAGAAGCCTTTTGCAGGAATGATGAATGGTGCAGTCTGCGTGTCGGATACATCAACCTATCTTGAGGAAAACTATATGGATGGCATAGATATCATGCTGTTTGATCTGAATCATATCGAGAAGGCGGTTCAGGATATCATGTGGCTTTTGTCAAATCCAAAAGAGGCTGAGATAATAGCTATGAACGGGCATCATCATGTCATGGAGCATGATGGTACCGAGGCGAGGATAAAACAGCTTCTGGAAATCATGAGAAAAGATCAACAGTACTGAATTTAAATTGCAGAATCATATATATAAGTTTAACTCAGCTGGAAGCAAAATATCAGATGCCCGGATGATGCGGGTATGCTTTAAGTTCATGGAACAAATCTATATCCGAGTCCACGTACAGTTAAAATGTGCGTGGGCTTTTTTGAGTCCTCTTCTACCTTGCTACGCAGTCTGTTGATGTAAACCATAATGGCGTTATCGTCAACGGCAATGGAATTGCCCCAGACATGATCATAGATCACATCTTTGTTAAATACTTGCTGTGGATTCTTCAGAAAAAGAAGAAGAAGTGCAGCTTCCTTGGAAGAAAGGAAAAGCTCTTCATCCCCCTTGTAGAACCGCATGGATGATGCGTCATAGGAAAACTGACCAACAGTGAGTACGGTGCTGCCTGCATGGCTGTGCTGGGACATGGCCTGTCTGTTTCTTCTGATGAGAGCCTTGACCTTGGCACCAAGAATCATAGGTCGGAAGGGCTTCGTGATGTAGTCGTCTGCACCTATGGAAAGACCGTATACCGAGTCGTAATCTTCGTTTCGTCCGGATATGATAATTATAGGTGTGGAAATATGATCGGCTCTTATTTTTTTGATGACATCGAAGCCTTCCATGTCGCCGAGAGTAACGTCCATCAAAATAAGATCATACATTCCGGAGGAAATCTTCATGAGAGCCTCCTGACCGGAATTCGCTGTCTCGGAAGTGATTTCATTACTTCTCATCACCTTCTCAAGCAGTCTGCAAATGTTTACATCATCATCAACAATCAAAACTTTATCGGACATAGCACACCTTTTCTCATCCAAATCTTAATAAACATTAAGGCTATATTCTAAATTATATGGTATAGTTCGTCAAATAGAAGAATCGCTATGATCATTATCTCTTAAAATGATCGATATATAGCATTAAATATAATATGAATATAAAAAAATAATCATTGGGTTTAAATATGGCAAAAGACAATATGAAGAAAAATACCATACAGGCAAGATATGATGAGATATTGAAGGCATGGATCAGGAAAAAAACAAAGATGAGCCTCAAGTATATGATCCTCGCTGTCGTGGGAATCCTAAGTACCTTTGTGCTGCTCATGACAGGGCTTAAGGTGTTTCATGATTACAAAAACGAACTCATGAAGAATCAGAAGGATCAGCTTCTTCTGATGGCCAGGACTATCAGCATGAATGTAAGTGCAGATATGGAAAATTACATCAAGGAGCTGGAGCTTTTTTCTTCCATCATTGAGAAAAAGGATAATGATGAAATTTTAAAACAGTACCTGGGAAGTGAAATTGATCTCGCTCTTAATGTTTACATAGAGGACGAGAATGGAAAGATCATAAAAGCTTTAAGACCTATGGCTGATGACTCTGAAGTGGATTCAAATGAGGCGTTTAAGATAGTGGATCTTAAGATGATTTCGGACGCCGGTAATGGGATAAGTCTCTGGCAGGGTCATGCAGAGTCGGCTTTGAAGACCGCGAAAAATGAAGAAGCTTATTTAAATAGTAACAACAGGGATGTTCTCATTTTCAAGAAAAGGATAGAAGATCCAGTAAAAGAAGTATCCTCCCGAAAAAAGAATTCGTCAAAGACAGAGGATGTTTCCCAGTCAGATTCCTCAGTAAGCTATGTCTGTTACATGATAGATGAAGACAGGTACTATGATAATCTTCTTTCGGATGTACACATAGGTACAAACGGATACATAGTAATAAAAAACTCGGAAAATCTCATGCTGATGCATCCTTCAAAGGATCAGTGGGGTATAAGCGTTATTTCCGGCAGAATGGAAATGTTTCCGGATCTTGATTATCAGAGTCTTGAGAGACTGCTGGATAAACAAAATCGTGGAGAAGAAGGTGTCGCAGATTACTACTCCTACTGGTGGATGGAGGATGAGGTTCCGAGGGTCAGAAAGATAAGCGGCTACAGTCCGGTAAGAATTGGGGATGATTTCTGGATAGTCAGTGCAGTGGTGGATTACGATGATTACTATCAGCCTATACTCGAGGGTTTTCAGGGTATAGTCATGGTTGCTACGGGGATACTTCTGGTATTTGTATGCGCATCTGTAGGAATTTTACGTCTGATATCGGCAAACAACAGAGCGTCCCATGAAATAGATTATCTCAAGAATCTTAATCAGGTACTGGAGGAGATGCATAGAAGTGAAAATGCCATCGCCCATCAGCAGAGACTGCAGATCATGGGAACTATGACCGGTGGAATTGCTCACGAGTTCAACAATTTCCTTACTCCTATCATGGGTCATGCTGAACTTCTTATGCTGTCACTTCCGGAGGATTCTGATGAGTATGACAGTGCAAGAGAGATTCTTCAGGCTTCCGAGAAGGCGAAGGATGTGGTTCATCAGATGTCGGCAATGAGCAGAAAAAATGTTGAGACCATCTTCCGTAATCTGGAGGCATACAAGCTTGTGAACAGGTTCTTCAGGATGGCAGAGTCCATATGCCCCGAGTCTGTAGACATAGAAAAGAAAAATGATGTAAAGAACGAATATATCCTGGGTAACAGTACGCAGATAAATCAGGTCCTTTTGAATATCACGGTGAACGGGATTCAGGCTATGTCTGATAAAGAGGCGGGAAAGTTAAAACTCAAGGCATACGTTAAGGAACAGTCGGACATCAGTATAAAGGAGTTTTCAAAGGATAAGGTATTCAAGAGATACCTTGTATTTGAAATAGGTGATAATGGTGTGGGCATGAGTGAAAATGTACGTAAACAGATATTCGAGCCTTTCTATACCACGAAAAAGCCGGGAGAGGGTACGGGACTCGGTCTGTCTCTTGCGGAACAAATAGTTGAAGAGCATAAGGGAATGATACATATAGATTCCGAGATAGGTAAGGGAACCACCTTCTATGTTTATTTTCCTGTAATAGAGGTTCAGGGTAATGAGCATAAGGGGGGAAGTCTCATAAAAAAATCCCGGGATGCCATGACGGACTTCTTTGAAGCAGAAAAGATGCAGGTAGATGTAGTTCTGGGACATGACAGAAGCGGAGAGGGAGACATTGGCCTCGCAAGGCAGCCCCAGAAGATGAAGGTCAGGAAGATCAATGTAATAGTCGTGGATGATAACCACAAGATTCTTTCTCTTCTGAAGGATGGTCTGGATGCAAGGGAGACTATAAACGCGGTAATGTGCGATTCCATCGAGGAGCTTCATAGGGAGTTACAGATCATGGCACCGGACATAGTTCTGATAGATGAAAATGTGGGGAATTACTCAGGAATAGAGATTTTTATGTCTGAACTTTCGGACAGTAAGGATTCTCTCAGGATAATCATGGCAGACAGTATCAACAGAGACATAGTTGAAGCGAAGAAAAGAGGACTCATAAACGGTTACATGGAAAAACCGGTGTCTGAAGCCGAGATAATAGGGCTTGCAGAACAGATTTCAAGCAATATAAAGAATCTTAATAAACTGTAAGGTTTGGATTAATGAATATTAATGTATACATGGTGCTGTGTTAAGGTTTGTTTAATAAGATAGCCTCCGCTAAGAGATAAATAAGTAATGCGCTAGGGATGAGTGATTCGTTTTTAACGTTTATCCCAGGGAAATGTGCATCTGGTTTATCCATAACAAAACTAAATCGGGGGAGAGAATCAATGACAACAACTGTAGTTGGTATTCTTGGATTTCTTACGATCGTTGCGATCGTTGTAACACTTTTCAAGAGCAAGACTATTCCTAGTATTGCATTTATCGTGTTCCCGTCAATTCTTGCACTTATTCTGGTGCTTGGCGGCTACTATGATATCGAGCAGGTAGGAAAGCTCATCAAGGGCGGTTTCGGAAGTACCGGAGCAACCGCGGCACTTTTTGTTTTCTCAGTGCTTTATTTCGGAATCATGACTGATGCTGGAATGTTCGATGTAATCATTGACAAGCTCATGAAGCTTGTTGGTGACAATGTTATCGGCGTAACAGTTATGACATCAGTTATAGCACTCATCGGTCATCTCGACGGTGGTGGAGCTTCAACCTTCCTCATCGTTGTACCTGCGATGCTTCCTGTATATAAGAAGATGCACATGAGAAAGACAACACTTTTAAGATGTGCGGTTCTTTCAATGGGTGTACTTAACCTTATGCCATGGGCAGGCCCTACAATGAGAGCAGCATCTGTTCTCGGAATGGAGTCAGGAGCACTTTGGAGAACTATCATTCCTATCCAGATCTTCGGAATCGTTCTCTGTCTTGTACACGCTGTTGTAGCAGGTCTTCAGGAGAAGGCAAGAGGCGCCGGACTTAACGGTAAGCTTGCTACTATGGCAGTTTCTGAGGATTCAGAGGATGCAGAGGAGATCAAGCAGGATAATGAGCTTGCAAGACCAAAGCTTTTCGCTTTCAACATTCTCCTTACAATAGCTGTAATCGCTCTTCTCGTATGGGATCAGTTCCCAAGCTATGTACCATTCATGCTTGGTGTTGCAGCTGCGATACTTGTTAACTATACACCTGTCAAGATGCAGAAGAAGATCATCAATCGTCATGCAGGTCCTGCTCTTATGATGTGTTCAACACTTATGGGCGCTGCTGTACTTATGGGTGTTCTCGTATATGGTTTCAATGCTGATGGCGCTGCTGTTATCGCTAAGCCGGGTGTTGAGATGATGAAGACATCTGTTGTATCAAACATGGCTGAGATCATCACAATGATACTTCCTGCAACACTTGGAAATCATCTTCCACTTGTTATCGGTATCCTTTCTGTACCTCTTGCACTTGCATTCGATACAGATTCATATTTCTACGGAATGCTTCCTGTTATGATCGCCATCGGCGCATCATTCGGTCTCGATGCACTTCCAGTTGCCATCGCAATGGTAGTTTGTCGTAACTGTGCAACCTTCATCAGCCCGATGGTACCTGCAACACTTCTCGGTGTTGGTGTGGCTGAGGTCGATATCAAGGATCATATCAAGGCATCCTTCGGATATGTTTGGATATTCTCCATCATCTGCATGATCTTTGCAGTAATGATCGGACTTATGCCACTTTAATGATTACTGCGTAAGCAGAATAAATCATATATTTCTCTTTGATTCAGAAAACTCTTATGAACTGTTCACAGGGGGAACGAGCAGTTCGTAAGAGCATGGGTCAGTAAAAAAATTAATCTCGTATTATGAGGGCATTCCATTATGGAATGCCCTCATTTTTATTATGAATTTCTTTTATTGCCTCCTACAGGATAATATTTATTTATGAAAACCATTCTTCCGATAAGAAAGGTGGAGGAATTTATGAAAGCCTGAGATCTGACATACAAAAAGGCGGTTGGGCTTTATAGAGAATATAAGGAGAAAATATGGGAGATTCACTTACAAGAAAGATAATCCGTTCACATTTTGATTCCGGTACCATGACACCGGGAGAGGATGTGTTTGTGACTGTAGATCAGACACTGACACATGATATCAATGCTGTCATGACATATCTTGCATTTGAACAGATAGGACTAAAGAGGGCAAGGACAGAGGTATCTGTTTCAAATCTTGATCATAATCTTCTGTATATAGATTTCAAGACACCGGATGACCATATATATCTTCGTACTGCAGCTGAAAAATACGGGGTATATGTTTCGAGACCCGGTAACGGAATCTGTCATATGATACACACCTGCCGCTTTGCCTCTCCGGGCAAGCTTCTGATGGGGGGAGATTCACATACTCCTTCAAGCGGTGCCGTGGGTGCCCTCGCCATAGGCGTAGGAGGAATGGATGTGGCAACTGCCATGACCGGACTACCTATGAGACTAACCATGCCTAAGGTGGTAAAGGTGAATCTTACCGGGCATCTTAAGCCCGGTGTAAATGCCAAGGAAGTTGTTCTTGAGATGCTGAGAAGAGTCACTATCAAGGGCGGTCTCGGAAAAGTGTTTGAATATGTAGGCCCCGGAGTTCTGACTCTTGAGGTTCCCGAGAGACTGACCATCGCAAACATGGGCGCGGAAATGGGCGCCACAACCTCGATTTTCCCTGCGGATGAAGTTGTGAAGAAATTCATGGAGGCTCAGGACAGAGGCTCCGAGTTTATACCTATGTCTGCAGATGAGGATGCGGAATATGATGAGGAGATGGAACTGGATCTTTCATCCCTTGAACCGCTTATCGCTCTGCCGCATCAGCCGGATAATGTTGTTCCCGTAAGTTCACTCAGAGAGCACCCGGTGGTACAGCAGGTATTTATGGGTTCATGTACCAACGGTTCATATTCTGATTTTGCAAAGGCCGCCCTCGTGATGCAGGGACATCATGTCGATGAGAATGTACAGTGTACAGCCGGTATCGCAAGCAAACAGATTTATAAGCAGCTTATGAAGGATGGCTATCTCGACATGCTTATCGATGCCGGTGTGCGTATCCTGGAATTAAGCTGTGGTCCATGCTGCGCCATAGGACAGGTGCCGCCGACGAATGGCATAGCAGTCAGAACTTCAAATCGTAACTTCCGCGGTCGTGCAGGCTCTCCGAATGCCAATGTCTATCTCGTGTCTCCTGAGACAGCCGCGGCAACTGCCATAAAGGGAACCTTTGCCACTGCCTTTGATGTCATGGGACCGGATGTCGGAAAGCTCGCATCAGTTCATGAGCCGGAGCATTATTTCGTGGATGATTCCATGCTTATAAAACCTCTCAGTGAAGAGGAAGCCGAAAAGGTTGAAGTCATAAAGGGACCGAATATAGCACCGCTTCCTGTACCTGAAAAGCCGGAAAAGGATCTTTCCTGCAGGATCTCACTTAAGGGACGTGACAATATCTCTACAGACGATATCACACCTGCCGGAGCTGAATTCTCATCCATGAGATCCAACATTCCACTGATGTCAAAGTACTGTTACAATAGATATGATCCCGAGTTCGCGGAGAGAGCAAGAGGGCTCGGCAAGTCCATAATCATAGGTGGAGAGAATTACGGTCAGGGTTCATCAAGAGAGCATGCAGCGATCAATCCTATGTACCTCGGAGTCAAATGTGTCATCGCCAAAAGCATTGCCCGTATACATAAGGGAAATCTCATAAACCATGGTATAGTTCCTATGCTCTTCGAAAATCCTGAGGACTATGAAAAGCTGGAACTGCTTGATGAACTTGAGATAGTGGATTTTCCTGAACAGATAAAGAAGCATGAGGTCACAGTGAGAGATAAGACCGGTGACTTCAGCTTTAAATGTAAGCTGGATATATCCGATGCGGAAATGGCAACTATCCTTGATGGAGGCCAGCTTATGCATCTGAAGAAGCAGCTTGTAGACAGGGGTATCATAAAAGAATAAAAGCGTATCAGGCCCTCTGCAGTAAGGAGATATTTGTGAAAGACAGCGACTGGAGAATCATATATGAGCTGTATCAGAATCCCAGCATTACGAAGATAGCGGGAATGATGTTCAAATCTCAATCAGCCATCACGAAGCGGCTTCAGCTTATGGAGCAGGAACTCGATTGTAAGATAGTGGAACGAAGCCCTCTTGGAGTGGAATTTACGAAGGAGGGAGAGTTTCTGTATCATGAGGCTGTAAAGTACCTGCAGCTGGAGGAAGAAGTACGGGAAGGGCTTAGATACATAAAAGAGCAGAACAGGGAAAATCTGGTCATCGGTTCTGCCTATACTTATACTAAGTACTCCCTCTATGACATTCTGGATCCCTTTTCCAGGGCACATCCCGAGGCCAATATCCGGGTGGTGAATAAACAAAGCAACCTTCTTCATCAGATGCTTATGGAGGGAAAACTTGATGTGGCCTTTATAAGAAGTGACTATACAGATAATGTCTATCACGATCTTGTGGATCATACAGAAGCTTTTGCGGTGACGAAAGATCCTGTGGATATACAGGATCTTCCCGGTATGGACAGAGTGGCATATCAGACAAACGGTAAGACCGAAGAGAAACTTGCTCTTTGGTGGCATGAGAGATTCGGTACAGAACTACCGGAAGCTTATGAAGATCTTGGATATATAGAATTTGCTTTCAGAAGCCTGACTCAGGGAAACAAGTATCTTCTGTGCTTCCTTCCAGATGGTTTCGTTAATGAATATGACCTGTGTCTTCAACCCCTCACCATGAAGGATGGCAGCAGGGTCGTAAGAAAATCATGGTTTATCTACAGGAAGGAAAAGAACAGGAGACCAATAGTGGATGAACTTATAAAATATGTGGATAAGAATGTCAGGTTAAGGTGAAAAACCTTCGTTAAAATACGATAAAGGAAGAATCTGAGTGGAAAAGTCAACTTGGTGCAGATCAAGCAGAGAGTGACTGATAGATATTTTTGTATAAAGTGCATATCAAAGCATATATTTTACTTTATGTAGCGGACTGAATATAATCACATTAGAACATGAAACATTCACCTGAACATATTTTACTTTTGTAGAGCAAAGATATCGAATATTCCCGATGATCATAGAAAACGATATCCGTGGAGCATGATAACAGCGATTTAGGTTCATCGTAAACTGATTACAATGATAAAGGAGATTTAGCTATGGGTACAGAAGAACAGATCAGAGCAGCAGAAGCGAAGTTCGGAGATCTTATCAGAGCAGAGCTTGCACGTATCGAGACCATGAAGGAGGATATTGAGATCAAGGATTTCTCCAAACTTGATCATATAAAGATCGGTATCCTTCCGGGTGATGGAATAGGTCCTATCATTATGGAGCAGGCGTTAAGAGTTGTTAATGAGCTTCTTAAGGATGAGATAGCTTCAGGTAAGGTTGAAGTACATATCATTGAGGGAATGACCATCGAAAGAAGATCAGAGCTTAACCAGTCACTTCCAGATGACGTTATGGAAGAATGTAAGAAGTGTGATGTGCTTGTAAAGGGACCTTTCGTTACACCGAGACCGGGTGATCCATGGCCGAATCTTCTTTCCGCAAACTCACTTCTCAGAAGAGGACTTAATCTGTTCGCTGCTGTACGTCCTATCAAGATGCCGGACAGAAACATTGACTGGACATTCTTCCGTGAGAATATCGAAGGAGAGTACATACTCGGAAATAAGGGTATCGAGGTCAATGATGATCTCGCAATCGATTTCAAGGTGCTTACAAAGCCGGGAGCTGAAAGAATCGCAAGAGCTGCCTTTGAGTTTGCAAGAAAGAACGGCAAGAAGCATGTGACAGTTGTTACAAAGGCCAATATAGTGAAGCTTGTTGACGGAAATTTCGTTAAGACCGTACACAGAATCGGAGAAGAAGAGTATCCTGAGATAGAAGTAAATGACAAGCTTGTGGATGCAACTGCAGCCAAGATGCTGGATCCTGAGTTCAACAAGGATATGGAGGTTGTGGTACTTCCTAACCTTTACGGCGATATCGTAACAGATGTTGCTGCCGAGCATCAGGGCGGACTGGGAACCGCTTCAAGCTCCAATATCGGAAACAAGTATGCTCTTTTTGAGGCCATCCACGGAACCGCTCCGTATCTTATGAGCCACGGAAGAGGAAACTATGCAAATCCATGTTCCCTTATCCGCGCAATGGGTGAGATGATGGCACATATCGGCTTTGCAGACAGAAAGGCCATTCTTGAGAAGGCACTTGAGATCACCACAGTGACAGAGAGAAAGGTTGTCCTGACAACAGAGACAAAGGATGCAAGCGCAGCCGAGTTCACAGATTACCTCATCGATACCATCAAGGGACTCGAATAACGTATATGAACTGACTTTTCATACAGAGGAATGATAGTTTACGGGTAATAACAGTGAGTTAAGCTTCTGATCCTGAAAGAGGAAGTTGCAGGTATCACTTTAATTAAAAGTCAAAATTTTCATGCTGGCAGCCCGGGAGCATATCCCGGGTTATTCTATATATAAAGTATCAGTATGATTTGAACCGAGGGAACTGTGGTATTCTTTGAGAAGATAGTGAAAAGAACTTACAGGCATTGAGTAAAACCGGCTTTGATGCTCACGGCTCAGATATAGGAGTGACAGAAAATGATTGATATGCAGGCGCTTCTGAATCTTCAGGCGGTAATGTTCCTGGAGATGGCAGCAGGCTTCATTGTACGAAAACTGA
Organism: Oribacterium sp. C9; assembly: GCF_002007235.1. Taxonomy (GTDB): domain Bacteria; phylum Bacillota; class Clostridia; order Lachnospirales; family Lachnospiraceae; genus Oribacterium. The sequence continues at coordinate 1,818 of NZ_MUHW01000012.1, read as the reverse complement.
ACCTGGTCAAAGGTGAATCAAAAGGGATACTTACAGCCCTCATAGTGTATGTTACCCTTCCCTGTAATATCATAAAATCCTTCATGATCGAGATGAACGCAGAGATCCTGAAACAGGGTCTGATAATGCTTGTGGCCTCGGTCCTGGTGCAGGTATTTCTCGCTGTGGCGGCTTCTGTATGCTATAACTGGCTCCCCAAAAAGAGAAAGATGGTATTTCAGTATGCAACTATCGCATCCAATTCCGGAATACTGGGAAATATCATAGCCGGAGCCATATACGGAGATCTCGGTTATCTCTATTCGGCCCTTTATGTCATTCCGCAGCGAATAGTCATGTGGTCTGCGGGTGTGTCGTATTTCACGGAAGCACCGGACAGAAAAACAGTTATCAAAAAGGTCATGAGCCATCCCTGCATCAATGCTGTGTGGCTTGGTATGATCATTATGTTCTTACAGATAGATTTTCCGGATTTTCTTGATACGAGTATTCAGAGCATAGGCAATATGACTTCGCCCCTCACCATGATGTTTCTTGGAATGAGTCTTGCGGAAAGCGGATTTTCCGGACTTATCACGAAGCATACCTGTCTCTATTCATTTATCCGATTCGTTATCATTCCGACAGTGGTCATGCTTGGATGTTTTCTGGTGAGCATGGATCCTGTTGCGGCAGGTGTTGCTGTGGTTCTCGCTGCCATGCCCGCAGCATCAATGACAGCCGTTGTGGCGAGCCAGTATGACGGTGATGTGACATTTGCAGCCAATGTTGTCGTTCTTTCAACCATCCTCAGCATCCTGCTTCTTCCTGTGTGGGTTATGATAGTCAGTGCGGTTTTTATGGCATGAATATGGATAATAAATAACAGAAACAGGTAATCATTAAAAGAAGCTGCAATTTCCTTTACGGAAGTACAGCTTCTTTTAATAAAAATATCTTTTAGAGAGTACATAGTGTTCAATTATTTACCGGAGGATATATCCTTTTTTCTGAAAAATGGTATATGCCCTCCACATACATAACTTAATCCTTTGGCAATATAGGACAGTAAAAACATGACTGTTACAACTAAAAATGAATTCATGATTAAATCTTCCATATATACCTCCCTGTAAGCTTCAAAATGTTTTTCTTTGTAACAGATAGTTCGTCAAAATATAACTTTTTTATAATGAATTCATTAAGAAAAAAGTATCACGAAAATTTGGTGAATATTATGACTTGACTTTCCGTAGTGGAATCATAGGAAAAATTGACAGATAATACGTAAATCAAATGGCTTTTTTGGTGGATTTAATTGTTAAAAAATAAATTAATAAAATAAATCAAAAATCAATTGACACGATATATCCCCTCTGCTATAGTGACTAGGCGTCGCGAGAGAGACAAGAACTTGAGCGACACAAAGAACCTTGAAAATCAAAGATCGATTAATACACAGACCCTGAAGATTCTAAGAATTAGATTTTCAGAGCGGAGAAGTTTTTCTGAAGAAAAACTTCGGAGCGATATGTGGCGATTTCTAATCGCCATCCTGCGAAAGCAGGATCGTCAGACGGCCTCAAGCCGGATGGCGACCTCCGGTAGTGATATGAGAAAGACTTCAATGCAAACGACCAAAGAGGTCAAGCGAATTTATTCGCAGTAAAGAATAACGGACAGAACAAGCTAAGCTAGTGAGTTCTGAACGGGATGAACTTAAAGAGAGAAATCTCTTAACATTTAAGATGAGAGTTCGATCCTGGCTCAGGATGAACGCTGGCGGCGTGCCTAACACATGCAAGTCGAACGAGCGAGAGATGAAACCTAGTGATTCTC
>NZ_MUHW01000011.1 GCF_002007235.1 Oribacterium sp. C9 | reverse complement strand
CGCCCCACGTGGACTTTCACCACAGACTGGCGGCATGCCCGCCATACAACAAAAAGTGCCAGGATACTGAATCCTGACACTTTCATATCTTATCTGAATCTATTTAATTCCCGGATTTTTCATCCATTTCTGCCTGTTCAGTAACATCCTGAGCGGCATACATTGCTCTCACTTCTTCAAAAGGAGTCTTTTCTCCATCCTGTGATGAGCTCTTTGCTCCTGAATAATCAGAGGTTTCATTCACGGATACAGCATCGGAAGCAGCTGTTTCGCTTCCTGACTCTGAAGCTTCATTTACATACTTTTCAGGATGAAGCTTCATGTCCTCCTCCTTCTGAACGTCATGAAGGATATGAAGGAACTCTTTTCCTGTGATGGTTTCTCTCTCAATAAGATACTCCGCTATACGATCAAGCGCAAATCTGTTCTTACTCAGGATATCCTTCGCCTCTTCATAACACTCCTTGAGGATACGCATGACCTCGATATCAACCTGAGTAGCAGTATCATCACCGCAGTTCATAACAGAACGTCCGGTATTGAGATACAGAGATTCCTGTGTTGCCAGACCCATAAGTCCGAACTTTTCAGTCATACCGTACTGTGTAACCATGGCCCTTGCAAGCTTGGTTGCCTTTTCGATATCGTTGGAGGCTCCTGTAGTCACAGTATCAAATACTATCTCCTCAGCAGCTCTGCCACCCAGATAACCTACCAGCATCGCATGAAGCTCAGCCTTTGTATTGAGATACTTCTCTTCCTCAGGAACCTGCATAACATATCCGAGTGCCCCCATGGTTCTCGGAACTATGGTTATCTTCTGAACAGGTTCTGCATCCTTCTGGATAGCTGAAACCAGTGCATGTCCAACCTCGTGATAGGAAACTATACGTCTCTCTTCCTGTGAAAGGATACGGTCCTTCTTTTCCTTACCTACCAGAACCACTTCAACGGCTTCAAAAAGATCTGCCTGTGAAACCTTGGTGCGTCCATGCTTAACAGCTGTAATAGCTGCTTCGTTCATCATGTTCGCAAGGTCTGCACCTACAGCACCTGATGTAGCAAGAGCGATCTCGTTGAAATCGACAGTCTCATCCAGCTGTACGTCCTTGGCATGAACCTTCAGGATGTTGACACGTCCCTTGAGATCAGGTTTCTCAACAACGATACGTCTGTCAAAACGTCCCGGGCGGAGCAAAGCCGGATCAAGGATCTCAGGTCTGTTGGTTGCACCCATGACCATGATTCCCTTGGAAGCATCAAAACCGTCCATCTCTGAAAGGAGCTGATTAAGGGTTTGCTCTCTCTCATCGTTGCCGCCGTAACGTGTATCTCTGGTCTTTCCTATGGCATCGATCTCATCAATGAATATGATGCAGGGTGCTGACTGAGTTGCATTCTTGAAAAGATCTCTTACTCGGCTGGCACCTACACCAACGAACATCTCTACAAAATCAGAACCCGAAAGACTGTAGAATGGAACCTGAGCTTCTCCTGCAACCGCCTTTGCAAGAAGAGTCTTTCCTGTTCCAGGAGGACCCACGAGAAGCGCACCCTTCGGAAGCTTGGCACCGATGGCTGTATACTTGGTAGGATTGTGCAGGAAGTCTACTATCTCTACCAGTGACTCCTTTGCCTCATCCTCACCTGCAACATCCTTGAAGGTAACTCCCGTTTCCTTCTGCATGTACATCTTGGCTGTGGACTTACCCACTCCCATGATACCGCCGCCACCGTTACCCATACGGCGCATGGTCATGTTCATGATGATAAAGATAAGCACAAAAGGAATAACTATGCTTATCATCGCCTCCATGATGTATCCTGAATTATCAGGCTTCGACTTATAGATCTCGATATTGTGACGAAGCATGCGATCCACCAGATTCTCGGCATCAGCATTGATCGGCACAACAAAATACCGGATGTTCATCTGATTGATGTACTGACTGTACTGATCCATGTTCTGAACATCACCGATACTGGATTTATCCACAGTAGACTTAGGAAAGATCGTAATGTCAGAATCTCTCCACTCAACTCTGGAAATCTGATTTCCGTCGATCATGGCAATGAATTCTGTATAGCTTACCTCCTGTGTTACACCGGATACGAAAAATCCTCTGATCAGAGTGTAAACAAAGAAAGTAATAACTGCCGCGATGATCAAAATGATAAATGTCTGGCTAGAATGATTGAATCTCTTTCCGTCATTACCCTTGCTGTTATTATTATCCATTTAATTCTCCATCCCCTGATATGAAGTTATACTTACTGCTTTTAACAGTTATTTTAATTATAAAGAAGCTATGAAGTAAAATCAAGGAAATGGATGTGAAGCATAACTTCACAAAAAAAGTATTTTTCTTCTTATTTTTTTCAGAAATTATCCGAGGATATTTTTTACGGTATTCTCTGCACTACTTTAGTTTTTTATCTTTCAAATTCATGTATGAAGATACCTGAACGGAGCTTAGGCTCGAACCAGGTTGACTTAGGCGGCATGAGAAGCTGATGATCCGCAACGTTTATGAGTTCGTCGATTCCTGTGGGATGCATAAGGAAAGCAACAGCAGGTCCTGTTTCCTCTATGCTTCCGTCCATCAGATGTCCGTATGTATACTGACTTACCCTCTTCTCAAGCTCCTTGATTCCTCTTATTCCCCCCACGAACTCGATACGCTTGTCAGTTCTCGGATCTTTGATTCCAAGAAGCGGTGACAGAACGAGATCCTGAAGTATGGAGACATCCAGAGATCGGACAGGATCGTTCTTTCTTTCCTCAACAACCTGCTCCTTGGCCCTGATGAGGAACCATTCACCTGAAATATACATCAACATCTCACCCTTTACCTTAGGTACAAATGCCTCCTTCACGTTGAATACCACGAAGTTCTCTTCTATGCTGAGCATAAGGTCCTCAGGTGTAAGACCTCTGATATCCTTTACAACGCGGTTATAGTCCATGATCTTCAGCTCATTATCCGGGAACAAAACCGAAAGGAAGAAATTGAATTCCTCATTTCCTGTATAATCAGGATGCTCCTCGCGACGTTTAAGTCCCACCTTGACGGCACTTGCCGCACGATGATGTCCATCTGCGATATAGGTTGACGGAACGTGAGAGAATTCCTCCATAAGCATTGACACCGTCTTCTCATCAGCTATCTTCCATACCCTGTGGCGAATGCTGTCATCTGAGACAAAATCATACAGAGCTTCCTTCTTTTTCTCTTTATTTACTATATCTGTTATTTCTTTTCTTTCACGATATGCAAGAAATATGGGACCGGTCTGACAGGAGCAGCTGTCCACGTGTTTTATACGGTCAAGTTCCTTTTCCTCTACTGTGTTTTCGTGCTTTTTGCAGACATTGTCAAGATAATCGTCTATGGAGCTGAGTGCTGCTATACCTGTCTGGGTACGTCCGTCCATAGTGAGCTCATAGATATAATAACAGGGTACTTCATCCCTTACATATGTACCGTCCTCTATCTCTGATCTTAACATTTCCGAAGCCTTATTGTAGGCTTCATCACTGTACATATCGAAATCTTCAGGGAACTGTGTCTCAGGTCTGTCAATATTTAAAAAAGAAAGGGGGTGACCCTTAACCGCTTCTCTTGCCTCCTGTCTTGAATAAACATCATAGGGAAGTGCTGCCACCTCACTGACTGCTTCTCTGTTCGGACGTATCGCCTTAAAGGGTTTTACTACTGCCATGATCTATCTGTTCCTTTCTTAATTATCTGTTATTTGTTACAGGGTCCGCCTGAAAATAAAACAAAAATTCAACAGGACGAGCCAAAAAAATCAGCCGGAGGAAGACCCTCCGACTGATTATTGTATATCGTAAATATGAACTTATCAAATGATATAAGTGTCATGGCCCGTGGCAGTTCCCGCAGGAAAATGCCATATCGCCTGTCACTCAGATCACAGTATTCCTCCTATGGATATGAACAGCGGAGCAAACACAAGGGATATTACTGTCATCAGCTTTATAAGGATATTGATGGAAGGTCCTGAAGTATCCTTGAAAGGATCTCCCACTGTGTCACCAACGACTGCCGCCTTATGAGCTTCCGAGCCCTTTCCGCCGTTATTTCCGTCTTCTATGAACTTTTTTGCATTATCCCATGCTCCTCCGGAATTTGACATGAATATGGCAAGCATAACTCCTGATACCAGAGCACCTGCCAGAAGCCCTCCGAGGGCGTCAACTCCAAGTAATATTCCGGTAATGAGTGGCGCTGCGACTGCCAGAACACCGGGTATGATCATCTCTCTCAATGCAGCCGTTGTAGATATCCCTACACATGACTTATAGTCAGGGCGTGAAGTTCCCTCCATTATTCCCGGATCCTCATGAAACTGTCTTCTGACTTCCTCGATCATGGAATAGGCAGCCCTTGAAACGGAATTCATGGTAAAGGCACTGAAAATAAACGGAAGCATGCCTCCTATCAGAAGTCCTATGGTTACTCTGGTCTCCAGAATGTTGATACTGTCCAGCTCGACTGAATCCGCATAGGATACGAATAGTGCCAATGCTGTAAGCGCGGCAGATCCGATGGCGAAGCCTTTACCCATGGCTGCTGTTGTATTACCTACCGCATCAAGTTTATCCGTGATATTTCTGACTGACTCGTCAAGACCTGACATCTCTGCTATTCCGCCGGCATTATCAGCGATAGGACCATACGCATCAACTGCCACAGTCACACCTGTAGTACTGAGCATACCTACTGCTGCCAGTGCGATACCATAGAGCCCCATGGTCCTGTATGATATGAATATTCCTATACAGATAAGAAGAATGGGAACAGCTGTTGATCTCATTCCTACCCCTAGACCCGAAATAATATTTGTTCCTGCTCCGGTCTCAGACTCCTTTGCAATTTCCTTAACAGGCTTGTAATCACCGGAAGTATAATATTCCGTAACCATACCTATGAGCACACCAACAACAAGACCAGAGATCACAGGCACCGCCGCCATAATATCTCTAAAAACAAGTAAGCTTGATACCACTGCCACTACAAGGACAACTGCGCTTGCAACATAACTCGCCTTGTTCAAGGCTTTATGAGGATTGGATTCATCTCCTCCCATGAACAGAGAACCTGCTATGGCTGCACATAGACCACAGCCTGAAATGATAAGAGGATATAATACTCCCTGTCCGCCCGCAAAGGCTGCTATTCCCAAAGTAAGGGCGGATACAAGTGCTCCAACATAGGATTCGAAAAGATCGGCTCCCATACCTGCCACATCACCTACATTATCACCTACATTATCCGCGATCACTGCAGGATTTCTGGGATCATCCTCAGGAATGCCGGCTTCAACCTTACCGACGAGATCCGCACCTACATCTGCTGCCTTAGTGTAGATTCCACCGCCTACACGGGCAAAAAGTGCTATGGAGCTTGCCCCGAGAGAAAAACCCGAAAGTACTCCCACATCCTTAGTAAAAATGTAAATGGTCGAGACTCCCAGAACCCCGAATCCCGCAACACACATACCCATTACAGATCCTCCGGCAAATGCCAACTGAAGAGCCTGGTTCATGCCCCTGGTCATGGCTGCATTGGCCGTGCGGACATTGGCCTTTGTTGCTATGGTCATTCCGAAATAACCTGCAAGAGTAGAAAAAAGGGCCCCTGCAAGAAAACAAATTGCAGTGGTCCATGAGCCGATGCCTACACCTATGAGTACGAACAGAACCGCTACAAATACGATAAGTATCCTGTACTCCGCAAGTAAAAATGCATGTGCCCCTTCAGAGATCGCCCCTGCGATCTCCTTCATCCTGTCATTGCCTTCTTCCGCCCCGGCAACACGTCCTGACTGAAAACCGGCAAATATCAATGCACAGAAGCCAAGAACCGGGACAAGATAAAGTAATGCGTCAAATGTTATCATCTTTGATCCTCCCTATTACTGATGATCCATAATGCGCTGTCCTGCATCCTATAGATCATCCGCGTAAAAATGCTGATAAAATTATATTTTTGGCTACATGAAACATCAATGATATATAAAAAATCACTCATATCAATTATAAATAAATAATCTGCTTATATCACTTTTTTAAATAATTTTAATAAATAAAAGAGACTGCATCGATACTTACCGATGTAGTCCCTTTCCTATAACATACTATCCTATATCTCTTCTATTCTACTCTTACTATCAGGTATCCTGATCTAATCACTTGACCTTACGTACTCTCAGTATTCCCTCAATTTTACCGAGATTCTCAAGACCGTCATCAGTGAGATGCTGATCTATGTCCATAAGTGTATAAGCATAATTGCCCTTTGATTTGTTCTGAAGCCCATCAATGTTTATATCGGCATCACCAAGTGCCTTTGTTATCTGACCGAGCATGTTAGGAATATTTTTGTGGAGGATAGCGATTCGTCCTCCGCTCTGGCAGACTCCCATATCCGTATCAGGGAAGTTTACCGAATGAAGGATATTACCGTTATCGAGATAATCCTGAACCTCTTCCACAGCCATAACAGCACAGTTATCCTCAGCCTCCTCTGTTGAAGCTCCAAGATGAGGAAGAACTACTGCACCATGCATATTGGCTGACTTTGCATTCGGAAAATCCGTAACATATGTCTTGACCTTACCCTTATTTAGAGCCTTGGTCATATCATCATCATTAACCAGAGTGTCACGGGCAAAATTCAGAATATGAACTCCGTCCTTCATTCGGCTGATGGAATCCGCATTGATCATTCCCTTTGTTGAATCAAGTGCAGGAACATGGATGGTGATGTAATCACACTTCTCATAGATTTCATCAACAACTGCCGCATGATGGACCTTCTGGCTCAGATTCCATGCAGATACTACAGAAAGATAAGGATCATATCCATATACATCCATACCGAGATCAACTGCTGCATTGGCAACAAGCACACCTATGGCACCGAGACCGATAACTCCGAGCTTTTTACCCTTGATCTCGGTTCCTGCGAAGTTCTTCTTTGCCTTTTCGGCATTCTTTGCTATATCAGGATCTTCAGCATTGGCCTTTATCCAGTCGGCACCTCCGATGACATCACGGCTTGCCAGCATAAGACCTGCCACCACCAGCTCCTTAACGGCGTTAGCATTGGCACCCGGAGTGTTAAATACAACGATTCCCTGCTCTGCGCACTTTTCAAGAGGAATGTTGTTTACTCCCGCTCCTGCACGTCCGATGGCACGGAGAGTCGGAGGGAAATCCATAGACTTCATATCTGCCGAACGAACCAGAACAGCTGCTGCATTGTCTATCTGATCCACAAGTGTATAGCCCTTGCGGAATTTTGTTGTACCTACACGGCTTATATTGTTAAGACAAAATATCTCACGATCCTTCATCACGCTCTCCTCACTTGTTGTTCTTCTCAAAGTTATCCATGAACTCCACAAGCTTTACAACGCCTTCCTTAGGCATGGCATTGTAGATGGAAGCTCTCATACCGCCAACTGTACGATGACCCTTCAGATTCTTGAAGCCTGCTGCGGAAGCCTCGGCTATAAACTTCTTGTCCAGTTCTTCGTTTCCTGTTATGAAAGGAACATTCATAAGTGATCTGTCCTTAGGAACGACTGTACCCTTGAACATATTGGAAGCATCAAGGAAATCATAGAGAACCTTTGCCTTCTCTTCGTTTCTTTCCTTCATCACGGAAAGACCGCCCATTTCCTTTAACCACTTGAACACAAGTCCGCATACATAAATGTTGTAGCATGGAGGTGTGTTGTAAAGTGATTTGTTGTCTGCATGTGTCTTGTAACGAAGCATGGTAGGTGTGCCCGGAAGAACATCTTCTGTGATCAGGTCTTCACGGATAACTACAATAGTCACACCGGCAGGTCCCACATTCTTCTGTACTCCGCCCCAGAGGACACCGTACTTTGTGACATCCATAGGTTCACTCAGGAACATGGAAGAAACATCTGAAACAAGTGTCTTTCCCTTTGTGTCAGGAAGCTCCTTTATGGTAGTGCCGTAAATCGTATTGTTCTGGCAGATATATACATAATCCGCATCATCATCTATATCGAGGTTACTGAGATCTGGAATGTATGAAAATGTCTTATCCTGAGAGCTTGCTACGATATTTACCTTACCGTACATCTCTGCTTCCTTCGCAGCCTTCTTTGCCCACTGACCTGTAACGATGTAATCAGCCACCTTGTTTTTCATCAGGTTCATAGGAACCATGGCGAACTGTGTGTTTCCGCCGCCCTGAAGGAAAAGCACCTTGTAATTATCAGGAACAGAAAGGAGCTCACGAAAATCAGCCTCTGCTGTATCCAGAATATTCTCATAGTCCTTAGATCGATGAGACATCTCCATGACCGACATGCCCGATCCATGATAATCAAGCATCTCTGCTGCACAAGTTTTAAGAACTTCTTCCGGTAATACTGCAGGTCCTGCACTGAAATTGTAAACTCTGCTCATCTTCATAATCTCCTTTGTTTTTTGAATCAAAACATCAACCTGAACGGAAAGAATACCTTCAATTGATATTTCGACTCCTGCGTCATATTATTGAGTTTCAAAAAAACTCATGATTTAAGAATTTTCCGGATTTTCGATAACATCAGGTTATATTTAACATTCATTACCTTTCCTTCCGGACATGACCATACTATAGCACCATTTTGCTTTATCTAGTATATAAAATATTTTTATGTATTTAGATGGATACATTTTGATCACTTTATCAGTTCCGCTATTTTATCTCCCATCTCATCGGTATGAAGCTTTTTGAGTCCTTCTACACTGTCATCCATGATGTCGCCTGTTCTGTATCCCTGTGCCAATGCTTCTGCCACAGCATCCTCGATGGAATCAGCCTCCTTTGTGAGATTGAAGGAGTATCTCAGCATCATAGCGGCACTCAGGATAGTGGCAAGGGGATTTGCTATGTTCATACCTGCGATGTCAGGTGCGGATCCGCCGGATGGCTCATAAAGGCCGAAGCTGTCCTCACGAAGAGATGCAGAAGGTAGCATGCCGAGGGATCCTGCAATCTCAGCCATTTCATCTGAAAGGATATCTCCGAACATATTCTCTGTTGCAACTACGTCGAACTGCGCCGGATCTCTGACAAGCTGCATGGCAGTAGAATCCACGAGAGCATTTTCAAGCTCCACCTCAGGATACTCAGCGGATATCTCTGCAAAGATCTTTCGCCACAATCTGGACGAATCGAGAACATTGGCCTTATCCACTGAAGTAAGCTTCTTGTTACGCTTCATTGCGATCTCGAAAGCCTTTTTAGCTATACGTCTTATCTCATAGTCGTGGTATTCCAATGTATCGATGGCAACTTCCTCACCATCCACTACCTCTGTTTTACGCTCACCGAAATAAAGTCCTCCTGTAAGCTCTCTTACCATCATTACATCAAATCCCCTGTCAGCGATGGACTCACGAAGTGGACATGCCTTCTTAAGCTCAGGATAAAGATGGGCAGGTCTCAGATTGCAGAAAAGTCCGAGGGACTTACGAAGCTTCAGAAGTCCGGCCTCAGGTCTCTTCTCAGGAGGAAGCTCGTACCACTTCGACTGTCCGACCTTTCCGCCTATTGAACCCATAAGAACAGCATCAGCTGCCTTACACTTTTCTATAGTTTCATCTGTAAGAGGCTCACCGTAAGCATCGATAGAACAGCCTCCCATCAGAACCTTTTCAAATGTGAAACTGTGTCCGTATACCTCAGCCACCCTCTCAAGTACCTTCTGAGCCTCTGCTACGATCTCCGGACCGATACCGTCTCCGGGGATTGTTGTGATTTTAAAATTCATAATTTTTTCTCCTCTGTTTCGAGCGGTCATATATATTAATTCGTCATAACTTCCATGTATATTATATTACAGAGCTATTCTGACAACACAAATATATTTACGATATGACTGTTATCACCTTTCCAGCGAATATGATGAAAGCTTCCGCGATCGTGTATATATCAATCTGTATGTACCAACATATATATGCTATTATGTTTGTTACACAGATCTCGTTTCACAGATCTGATCTCATGGTTTCTCTGTGAATACGGGATTCCGCAAAAAAGCCAGAATCATAAACCGTTTTTTGAATCTATAAAAGGATGGAATAATGGAACATCACGACTTTAAATTACATTCAGACTACGCTCCCACAGGTGATCAGCCCCATGCCATAGACCTACTGGTCTCAGGCTTTAAAGAGGGTAATCAATTCGAGACCCTTCTCGGTGTCACAGGATCCGGTAAGACATTCACCATGGCGAATGTCATTCAGGCTGTAAAAAAGCCTACACTCATCATTTCCCATAACAAGACTCTGGCAGCCCAGCTCTATTCGGAAATGAAGGAATTTTTTCCTGAAAACGCCGTCGAATATTTCGTTTCCTATTACGACTACTATCAGCCTGAGGCTTATGTACCTTCAACTGATACATATATAGAAAAGGACTCCGACATTAACGACGAGATCGATAAACTCAGAAACTCAGCCATGGCATCCCTTGCAGAACGTGACGACGTCATCGTTGTTTCCTCTGTTTCCTGTATTTACGGTCTCGGTGCACCTACCGAGTATCTCAACATGGCCATCTCTCTCCGTCCCGGTATGCAGAAGGACAGAGATCAGTTCATACGACAGCTCATAGACATTCAGTACAACCGTAATGACATGGACTTTAAGCGTGGCACCTTCCGTGTAATGGGTGATGTGGTTGATGTATTCCCTGCCAGCGAAGGAGAAGAAGCCTACAGAGTCGAGTTCTTCGGTGATGAAATAGACCGTATAACCCGTATCAACGCCCTCACCGCGAAGGCAACAGCCACCATGGAACACATCATGATCTTCCCTGCCAGCCCCTACGTCATCCCTCAGGAAAAGCTCAATCTTGCCTGTGAAAACATACTTTCAGAGCTGGAAGAAAGAGTTCAGTACTTTAAGGACAATGATAAGCTTATAGAGGCACAGCGCATTTCCGAAAGAACTAATTATGACGTTGAAATGCTTAAAGAGACAGGCTTCTGCTCCGGCATAGAGAACTACACGAGACACCTGAATTTCGCCCAGCCCGGAGAGCCACCTTACACCCTGATGGATTATTTCCCGGATGATTACCTGATCATCATAGATGAGTCCCATGTCACTCTCCCTCAGGTACGAGGCATGTACAACGGTAACCTTTCCAGAAAGACCACCCTTGTTGATTTCGGATTCCGACTCCCGTCTGCTCTCGATAACAGACCATTGAATTTCGAAGAATTTGAGCAGAAGGTGGATCAGATGCTCTTCGTGTCCGCAACCCCCGGTGACTATGAGGGCGAACATGAGCTTATGAGAGCCGAACAGATCATAAGACCAACAGGCCTTCTGGATCCTGAGATCGATGTTCGTCCTACAAAGGGGCAGATCGATGACCTTATTTCCGAGATTAAAAAGGAAACAAAAAAGAAAAACAAGATCCTCGTCACCACACTTACGAAGAGAATGGCCGAAGATCTCACCAAATACCTGAAGGACGCAGACATTCGCGTAAAGTATCTCCACTCTGATATAGATACTCTCGAACGAGCTGCAATCATACGAGATATGCGTCTCGATAAATTTGATGTACTGGTAGGAATCAACCTTTTGAGAGAGGGCCTTGATATCCCTGAGGTTGCACTGGTTGCGATCCTCGATGCTGATAAAGAAGGCTTCCTTCGATCAGAAACCTCGCTTATTCAGACCGTCGGACGAGCTGCGAGAAACTCCGAAGGACATGTCATCATGTATGCCGATAACATTACCGACTCCATGAAGCGTACCATCACAGAAACAGAGCGCCGCCGCAAAGTCCAGATGGAGTACAACAAGGAACACGGTATCACCCCTACAACCATCAAGAAGGCAGTTGCCGAGCTCATCGCCATCTCCAAGGCTACAAACATCGACGATGATAAACATGGCATAAAGAAAGATATCGAATCCATGACCCATCAGGAGCTCGACAAATTGATCAGAGAACTCTCGAAGAAGATGCGTGCCGCGGCAGCAGAACTGAACTTCGAAGACGCCGCAAAATACCGCGACAAGATAGAAGAAATCAGAAAATCTATGAATAAAGAAGACTAAAACAGGTTAAATGTGGCAGGACAGCACCGGTTCAGCATGACCAGCTAATGCAGAGAACTACGCATTTCTGCCATATCCATGATTTTTTGACGAGATAATCAAGACCAAGGAAAATGCGGCGGGACATGCACCAAGGCTTGCGAGTTGAACGAACTGGCTGTGCAGTCCTGTACGTATCCGGGTGTACGAAGTACAACCGGTACGAACAGGGCAAACAGACTGTACTTTCAACCGAGTGAGCCGGTGCTGTCCCGCCGCATTTTCTATAATAAATAATTATTACATTCACATATAATTCTTATCCTTCACCGCATCTCTGGTCTTGTCCCAGGTAGGCTTACACTTCTTGTAGTGCCTCCTGTAATACTCACTGTACATCACATCCACAAGGAATAACTGAGAGATCTCCGCCGATGTAGACCCATCCTGAAGTGTGCCCTCATTAGCACCGCAAAGAAGCAGAATATCCGCATACTGTGTAAGCTGCGACTTGGTGAATCTGGTGATAACTATGGTCTTCGCGCCAGCCTTTTTCGCAAATTTGGCGATCTCAACGGTATCCTTGGTAGAACCCGAATACGAGAAAATCAGAGCCACATCATTGCTCGTAAGCGTAGAAGCCATGATAAGCTGCATATGTGCATCCATATTGCATGCCACCTTAGGTTCTATACGAAGGAACTTGTTCATAGCCTTCATAGCTGTCAGCATTGACGTACCTACACCAAAAAAGACTATTCTCTTCGCATCAGTAAGAGCATTCATAGCCTCTGTCATTTGCTTACTGTCTATAAGAGAATAAGTTTCCTGAATGGCGGAAATATTCTCTGAAAGAACCTTCTTCGCAAGTTCTGCAATATCATCTTCCAATGTTATGGTCTTATCTTCTGTGGCGGAAAGTGAAGAATCACCGGACCTCATGCTCAGGGACAGCATCATCTTGAACTCCTGATATCCCTTAACGTTCATGGTCTTACAGAATCTGAAAACCGATGTATCACCAACATCACAGGCTTCTGCAAGATCAGAAATAGACATAAAAAGCACCTGTCTGGGATTTGCCAATATATAATCCGCAACCTTTTTCTCTGCCTTTGTAAACTGATTATATGCTGAACGAATTTTAGTAATGTAATCCTCCTGCATCGCTTTCTCCTCTCAAAGTGTCAAAAAACACACCAAAAAAACGAACTATTCTTGCTTTATGATAACATGTACGAAAATTAGTTTCAATTAAAAGAATATTAAAAAATATCACTTTCATTTATCTCTCTTAAAAACCCTATTCTCCTATCATTTTCATACAAAAATTATTTTTTACAAAGTCAAAACAATAATAACAGGCTGATTTACATCATTCGCAGTTGCTAATCCTTCAACTCTCAAACTCAGCTTGTCTTTTTGATCTTAATATCTTATAATTGAACAGTTGAAAATATAATTTAATTGTTTCTATAGCTTAACAGGATAGAGCGCAGGCCTCCGACGCCTGTAGTGACGGTTCGAGTCCGTCTAGGAACATAAAGAGATCCTGAATCCTGTGATTCAGGATTTTTTCTTGACATAATGCATATCAAAAAAGATGCAGTTCACTCAGAAACCGCATCTTTTTATTTAAATCATCACAAAGGTTATTTAATTCACGAGACTTATCAAGGTCTCTTTGTTCCACAATTTGTGCAAAAATTTCCACCATTTTCTGTTCCGCACTCAGGACAGAACCAGTTAGCCGGCTTTGGTCTCGGCTTACCGCAGTTTGTACAGAAGTTTCCATTGTTGCTGCTTCCGCACTCACATGTCCATCCGCCTGCCTGCATCTTAGGTGCCTCAGCTCCTGCTGCCCCGACAACTCCCTGCGGAACTGCCTGAGTTGCCTGACCCATAGGCGTTCCCTGTGGCATCTGACCCTGCTGCATCTGATTCTGCTGAGCCATTCCGTAAAGATTATTGAGATTCATTCCACCCGCCATGCTCGCCATGTTCATGCCTGCAAATGCCATCATAGGACCTGTGCTGGTGTTGTTCGCAGCATCCTTCATTGCCTGTGCCTGAGCTGCGGCTATGGTAGCACCTGCCATACCTGGATCACGAAGTGTAGCATTGAGCTGCAGTGTCTGGATCTTCTGTGCATCCTCATCTGATATGGTTGCAGAGCTGAGTCCGAATGCAGAAATCTCTACACCGTAATTTCTGCCCCAGCTCTCTGAAAGATGTACATTGAGAGCCTCTGCTATGTCGTCTGCGTGTGCAGGAAGCTCGGAATAACGGATTCCCTTTGCGGAAACGTCAGCAAATGCCGGCTGAAGAGCTGTTAGAAGCTCTGACTTAAGCTGTGAATCGATACGGTCACGAGTGAACTGGTCTGTAACATTACCGCAGACCTTCTTGTAGAAAAGGATAGGATCTGACAGTCTGTAGCTGTACTCACCATGACAGCGTACACCGAATTCAACATCGAGATTGATGTTCCTGTCTATGAGACGGAAAGGAATAGGATTCTGGGTTCCGTACTTGTTTCCCATGATATCCTTGGTGTTGAAGAAATAGATCCTCTGATCTGTGGCTGTATCGCCGCCAAATGCAACTCTCTTCTTCCACTGGTTAAACGAATCTATGATACCCTTTCCTAAGCCGCCATAAAAAATAGTCGGCTCTGTTGAAGAATCCCATACAAACTGACCTGGCTCTGCACTGAATTCCACGATTGCGCCGTTATCAACGATGATCATGCACTGACCTTCATTTACTGCAATTACTGCACCGTTCGTGATCAGGTTATCTGAACCCTTTGTATTGAAATTGTTCTTGGATTTTCGAGGTGTTCCCTTCTTCATCAGAACATTCTCGCTCAGTGAGTCGCAATAGAAATATTCACGCCACTGATCGGCAAGAACAGTTTCAAGCGCTCCCTTGGCAACCTGCAAAAGTCCCATAAAAATTCCTCCTCTAAACTATTAAAAATCTAGTTTTCCTGAGGAATATTATAGACTAATTTTTATACACTAACAATAAAACTTACTTTCAATATATTTACTTTAGAATAAATCTTCTTTGTTTTTCGGAAGAACAATCATATTTTCAATCCCCTATGATATAATGTCAAAAGCGAACGCGCACAGCGAAGTATTACTTAAAGGAGGATTGATATGGATCTGATTCCAAGCTTTTCCGTTGATCACACAAAGATCGTACCTGGCATCTTCACCAGCAGAGTTGATGATGTATCAGGATCAAAGATAACAACCTACGACATAAGAGTCACAAAGCCCAATGTTGAACCTGCAATTGATGTTGCAGCCATGCACTCACTTGAGCATATTATCGCGACTTTCCTCAGAAACGACCCTGACTGGAAAAACGAGGTTATCTATTGGGGACCTATGGGATGCCTCACAGGCTTCTATCTCATCCTGAAGGGAGATCGTGCACCGAAGGAGATTCAGGATCTTCTCTTCAGAGCCTTTGATTCTGTAAAGGACTCTTCGGAGGTTCCGGGAACTTCTCCTGAGAACTGCGGAAACAGCCTCATGCATAATCTTCCCATGGCTAAGTGGTATGCAGAGAGATTTGCAAAGTATCTTGCAGAAAACAAGGACAATGCTTCTATCTATGAGTATCCTAAGACAGAAAGACTCGTTACCGACAACGGACGCCAGTTCTTCGATTCCTGATCTTACGGTATCATCCTAACCTGTACTTACATAGTAAAAGCTTTCCACGGCAGTCTGATTTATATTCAACCTGCTGCCGGTCATATGTATTCAAAGAATAAAAGCTTCAGAAGGTTTGAATTCACCTTCTGAAGCTTTTTCATATCTGAATCCTCTGCATGAACTCTCATACATGATATCCAGCTTTATTCATTCCACATTCTTCGACTTTTTCCCTGTTTCTCTATAAATGAAATCCGGGTATGACATCCGGCCAGTCATTTATTCCTATGACAGCCTTTGCAAACTCTGAAACCTGAAGGGACTGAGCCGGATCATCTATGTACTTAAATACTTCTCTCGCAGGCTTTGCCACAAGGGAACCATCTGATCCGGTGGTTGAAAGCCCAAAGTAAAGACCATCCTTAGTCTCTCCTGCATTGTCCAGCTGACGTGACAGCATATATGCATCTATATCCGGGTTGTTCTCAACTATATAATGTCCGTATGCAACCGCCGCAGCCTGCTCTGTCTGGGCATCTCTGCTTAGATTCTTTATAGAACTGAAGCCCTGCTCTGTCATGAAAATGTTTCTGACGCCACCGTTATTGTCAAGCATCTGACTGTTATGCATGTAGTCCGTAAGCACACTTAAGTTAATGTAACTTACCACTGGAGTTGTCACATCCTGAGTAACCTTGTTTGACTTTTCATCATCCCAGAAAACCGGATCAGTCAGAGGGTACGGATACGGATGTATGGCCAGTGCCCAGTTGGTTCTTCCCTCTTCCTCATCGAGAGAAGCAAAGGTGTCAAGCACATCCTTTCCGGCATACTTTCTCACAGAACCGGACTCTGTAGGAATAGTCCAGTAGTAGTCCAGTGAGAACATAACATTGTCATTGGCGGAAACAGATTTGATGGCGTTATAAAATACTCTGAAGGTTCTCTGGAAGATCCTTGTATATTCCTCTACTCCGTAATTTCCGACATAATTCCAGAACTGGTTGTTGATCTCATTGCCCACTACCCAGTTTGTTATCTTGCCATGACTGTTATGACCGTTGTATCTGTTTGCCAGGAAGGAAGCTATAGCCTTCACCATCTGGAAGCCTTCCTCGGTCTCAACATTGAAACCATAATACAGTGCCGCATCCTGAGACTGTACGGCAGTTCCCGGCCTGTAGAGAGCCGGATACTGAACATTCCATCCGTTCACTATACCGGCTGTGACCGCGATACCGCTTGCACTAAGTCTGTTTATCTCCTGATCCAGCTGATTTATGAGACCTGAATCAAAGGAATAGGTTTTTCCCTCAAAATTGTAATTTATTCCGTTTCCGAAAAGCTGACTTGTTGTTATGGCGATAAATGCATGTTTGATATTGAGATCTATGGCATCGTCAATGATATTTGGATCTACCATCAGACCTTTTTTACCGAGATTCAGAGCAGGGCTCTGATCAGCAGCTATAGCCTCCGGATTTGATATGTAGCATCGGTTTGAAACAATATAATATCCGTCATTATGTGGAACTGCGAGAACAAATGCATCATACAGTCTGTTACTTCCATCCTCTCTGAAAAGATCCACCGTAATAATGATTTTCCCGTTTCCTATGCTTCTCGATATGAGATAATCGCTTCGATTGCTGAGATCCATTTCGTAGGGCTTCATATCAAAGAGATATACTTCACCCACCTGTCCCATAAGTGAAGAGGCATCGATGGTAATATTTATCTTTGTGGGATCATATGGATTCAGCTCTGCTTTCTCGACCCTGGCATATCCTGACACTACTGTTGAAGCGTTTAAAGAAGCCTTGGTTGTATAATCGATCTTATAGCTGTAATTTGTGACTGAACCTCCTGCTACAGGTCCTGCTCCGGTACTCTGTGAGACTATAGATTCTGTACCTGCCGTGGGTCCCTTTATTGCATTCACATCAACTCCATTTGCCACAACCTCAGCGAAAGCGGTAGTCTGTGCTGTCATGGTGATGAAACCTGCCAAAAGAATGGTAAATATGCTTTTTTTACTTAAACTGTATGACATATATGTTCCTTTCATTTTTAAAAAGAACTACACAAAAGGATGTATATCCTCATGTGTAGTTCCGTTTTCAGCGATCTATCGAACTGGCAATCTGTTCGAAAGTATCCTCATCCACAAGACCAAAATAAAAATCTTCAGTATTCTGATTATTTGGTCCGTAGCAAACTCTTACGCTATAACAGCGCTCTGTAAACTTGTATGCAGAGCCATCCATAACGCCCTTATCGTAAACATCTTCAGGAAGCATGGTAATGCTCTCGCCCATCTTTACCACTTTTTTCAAAACCCTGTTTCGTGATCCTTTGTCCTGATCAGCTTCATATTCGTTGATATAAAAAATCACATCAGCTTCACTGTAATACTCTGAAACAAAGTGAAATACAGCGTTCTCGGATACTATAAAGGCAGGCTTATCTTTTTTGGTTACAGGGTCGTTCACCTTTGAAATGATATAGTCGCTGTCCAATTCTATCTGAATAGGACTGGTAACTCCAACCCCTTTAACACCTGACTGAGCGAATGCTTGTATACCGAGAGACACTACCATCCCTACTGCTGCAAGCATACACCTTATGGTATTTTTCAAATGCATGAATGTACAAAGCTCCTTCTTAAGACTTCATGATAAAAAGTAAAAAACTACGAATCGTAGAATAATTTAATCTTTTGTACAATAGCATTATAAATTAAAAGGTGGATTGAGACAACCCAATCCACCTATATGTAAACTAAACTTAAGACAACCTACAATTTATGTATCTTATGAGAAAATCTTTACGAAGTTTTTCTTTCCACGCTGTACAACAACGCCATCCTTGAAATACTCCGCAGTGTAAGATGTCTTAATATCTGTAACCTTCTCACCTGCGACCTGAACACCGCCCTGCTGAACATTCTGACGAGCCTCTGATCTTGACTTTGCAAGACCTGAAACTGCAAGAATACCGCAGATATCGATGGCACCGTCTCTGTAATCCTCTGCCTTAAGAGTGTACTTAGGCATGTTCTCACTGTCACCGCCGCCTACAAAGATAGCCTTTGCCGCTGAATCAGCCTTGTCAGCTTCCTCTTTTCCATGTACAAGCTCTGTAAGAGAGTAAGCAAGTCTCTCCTTAGCCTTGTTAAGCTCGGCACCTTCCCACTTCTCCATCTCTTCGATCTCTGAAAGAGGAATGAATGTAAGGAGCTTGAGGCACTTGATAACATCAGCGTCGTCAACATTTCTCCAGTACTGATAGAACTCGTAAGGTGAGGTCTTCTCAGGATCCAGCCATACAGCGCCGCTGGCTGTCTTACCCATCTTCTTTCCTTCCTTGTTTGTAAGAAGTGTGATGGTAAGTGCATGGGCATCCTTTGCTTCCTTCTTACGGATAAGCTCGGTTCCTGCAAGCATGTTTGACCACTGGTCATCTCCGCCGAACTCCATGTTGCATCCATAATCCTTGTAGAGACGGTAGAAATCATATCCCTGCATGAGCATGTAAGAGAACTCAAGGAATGTAAGTCCCTGCTCCATACGGTTAACGTAACATCTTGCACGAAGCATGTCATTGACTGAGAAGCATGGTCCTATCTCACGCATGAAATCAAGGAAGTTGAGATTTCTGAGCCAGTCGGCATTATTTACCATGAGAGCCTTGCCCTCACCGAACTCTATGAAACGACTCATCTGCTTCTTGAAGCACTCACAGTTATGATCGATCTGCTCTATGGTCATCATAGAACGCATATCCGAACGTCCTGATGGATCACCGATCATACCGGTACCGCCGCCTACAAGGGCGATAGGCTTATTTCCTGCATCCTGAAGTCTCTTCATAAGAGTTAACGCCATAAAGTGTCCAACATGCAGAGAATCAGCAGTCGGATCAAAACCAATATAGAAAGTAGCCTTACCGTTATTAACGAGCTCTTTGATCTCTTTCTCATTTGTGACCTGAGCGATCAGGCCTCTGGCTACTAATTCTTCATAAACACCCATCGAATTGTTTCTCCTTATTATTTTTTCTTTCAGAGTGATCATCTTTGCGCCGTTACTATGAACCGGCTCAATGATTTTACGGCAAAAATGTCTACGGTTGACCTTTTGACCCTGGTTACATATTATACAATACCCCAAGCCAAATGCAACCATTCAACTTGGGGTATCAACTGTTTTATCTTTATGTTTTACATTTATGTTCTATAAATGTCTGTTTAAGTTTCCGTTTTTCCATTTCACCGAAAAAGAGACATCAGTCATCAAATTTAGTGATCTGGATATAATCATATACGTTAGAGATAAGTCTCTTTGTATCTTCCCATCCGATACATGCGTCTGTGATGGACTTTCCGTATATATGATCCTCAACCTTACAGCTTCCTTCCTCGATATAGGATTCAACCATAAGTCCCTTTACGAAGCGAGCAAGCTCTGTAGAATACTTGCGTGAATGCATGACCTCCTGGGATATACGAAGCTGCTCCTTGTACTTCTTTGCGGAGTTACAGTGATTTGTATCAACGACTACAGCAGGATACATAAGCTCCTTCTTTGTATAGAGATTGTAGAGAAGCTTGAGATCCTCGTAGTGATAGTTAGGCATCATCTGACCGTGCTTTGACTGTGAGCCTCTGAGGATTGCATGTGTATAAGGATTTCCGTCTGACTTTACCTCCCACTCTCTGAAAATGAAATCATGAGGATGCTGACCTGCATAGATGGAATTAAGCATAACCCCGAAATCCCCTGATGTAGGATTCTTCATACCAGTAGGAACATCTATACCCGAAGCCACGAGTCTGTGCTGCTGGTTCTCGACTGAACGGGCGCCTACAGCCACATAGCTCATGATATCGCTGAGATATCTTAAATTATCAGGATAAAGCATCTCATCGGCTGTTGACATGCCTGTCTGTGAAAGAACCTCCATATGGAGCTTTCTGATAGCCGCTATACCGCCTAAAACATTGGCTTCCTTCTCAGGATCCGGCTGATGAAGCATACCCTTGTAGCCCTGACCGGTGGTACGAGGCTTGTTTGTATAGATACGGGGCACGATCATGATGCTGTCCTTTACCTGCTCCTGCACCTCTTTAAGACGGTTGCAGTAATCCAGTACAGGATCCGGATGATCCGCTGAACATGGTCCTATAATGAGAAGAAACTTCTTTGAATCTCCTCTGAAAATAGCCTTGATCTCCTCATCACGCTCTGCCTTGATTTTTGCAAGGTCGGCTGAAAGAGGAATCTGCTCTCTGATTTCCGCACTTGACGGAAGCTTTGTCCTGAATTCAAATCCCATAGTTACTCTCCTTTTTATGCGAGGGTCTTCATATCTACCCTTCCCTTGGACCTGTAATGCTTCGTGCAGGAACGCTTGCTCCTGTACGAAACTCCGCATATACCGGCCGCATAATTTGAAGTATAGACTTATGAAACTATAAAATCAAGTAATCAAAGGGCATATATAATATAACCTTATACTCCCTGATAAATATGGAAGGCACCGTCTACTGGAAGGATCACACCGGTTACAAAATTTGAGCCCTTAGGACTTACGAGGTAGAGAAGTGCTCCTACGAGATCCTCAGGATCACCGAACTTTTCCATAGGTGTAGCATCTACGATATGCTTTGCTCTCGGAGTAGGTGTTCCGTCCTCGTTGAACTGAAGAGCATGATTCTGAGTTGTATGGAAGAAGCCCGGAGCAACTGCATTTACTCTTATGCCGCTCTTTGCGAAATAGATAGCGCACCATTCTGTAAAGCTTGCAACTCCTGCCTTACCTGCAGAATATCCCGGAATTCTTGTGAGTGGATGGTATGCTGACATAGAGGAAATGTTTATGATGTTAGCATTGTCCTGACCTACCAGAACCTCGCCGAATACCTGAGTAGGAAGCATGGTTCCGTAGATGTTGAGATCAAGCTCCTTATGGACATTCTCCAGATCCTTTGTGAAGAAGGTCTCTGCACCATCCTCAGCCTCATGGAAATGATCCTGAGGAACCTGTGCTGCCTTGACAGCGCCGCCTGCACAGTTAACAAGGATGTTTATATGTCCCCACTTATCGAGTATCTCCTTACGGGCAGCAAGAAGACTGTCTCTTTCGAGAACATTGGCAGATACAGCCATGGCTTCTCCACCCTCAGCCTCGATCTCTGAAACAACCTTATCACCATTCTCCTTACTTCTTCCGAGAACAGCTACCTTTGCCCCGCATGCAGCAAGCGCCTTTGCATACATTCCGCCGATAACCCCTGTACCGCCTGTTACAACCGCCACTTCACCTGAAAGGTCGATCTTAAATGGTAAATTCATAATTCTTCTCCTCGTCTTTCGGATATCAAGGCTTTCACTTTATGGCATACATTCTGCTCATCCATGAAAGGCTTCATATTCCATAGTCTATTCACATGAGAATCACTCTCTGTGATCCAACAGATCTTCTGCATTATAGCAGATAACCTTTTACTATGTAAGCCCTTTCATCGGCTAAATTCCGCCATTTCTCGTTTGTTTTTTCACAAACAAAGAGTGGCCGTAAAAACGACCACTCTTCTTCGATAAATCACTGCCTGACCTACAGTGAGTATTCAAGCTGATTATATGTACGTAAACAGGGCTAAGGCTTCATCCTATCACTCCAGTGCACCCTTACTGTACTCAGCCCAGCTGAACTGGTTCATGTACTCTCCCGCATACCTGCTTTTTGCATTTTTCCTGTCCTTTTTCCACTCATACATGTCACACTCGATCTTATCAGGCACTATGGCTATGGTTCCTCTCTGACGGACTATAACATCAGGAAAGCCTGCATCAGTAAGTGTGGATATCATGTCAGCTCTGAGATTCTGAAGATATGAAGCCTTTCTTTCCGGATTTGCATCATCTTCCCACAGAACTCCAAGTATTTCGCCATTGCTTGTAAGGGCACCACAGCGGTCCACCAGATAAGCAAAGAGCTCTTTTGTCTTATTGTATTGAAAATGAAGCACCTGGTTGTTTTTGAGTACTTCAAAATTACCAAAGGTCTGAACCCTCAGCACATCCTTTTTCTCTTCTGCCTTTTCCACAGGATATCTGAGATCATCGATCTCTCTTTTCACTTTTTCGAGGGTTACAGGCTTCATGATATAGCCACTGGCATGAAGATCCATAGCCTCCCCCACATACTCACTGTACCCTGTTGTAAAGATCACATTGATCTTCGGAAAACGCTCTTTGAGATGATCGGCAAACTGCATTCCGTTAATATCTCTCATCTCTATGTCAAGAAAAGCGATGTCAATATGCTTGTCCTCAAGCTCCTCTATCGCTTTTAATGCATTACGATAAGGAAAAACCTCCGCCTCCGGCAAAGCCTTTTTTATAACATCGGTAAGCCCCTCCAATGCTATCTTCTCGTCATCAATAGCAAGTACCTGCATATTTCAACTCCTTACTTTGTGGAACCGACTCCACACAAATGCTGTTTTTTTATAAATTTATAAAGAATCAACACCGAGAATATAACCAGAAAAATAAGTACCTGTTTGCTGAATATCCTGCCCACTTCAGCTTCATGGTAACTGATGAACACCCATCCCACGGCAAGACTCATATGAACGCCCACATTCATGAGTAAGCTGTAGGTTATATCCGGTTTCGCGCTATCCGGTCTTTCCGAACTGATATCAGTTATGTTGAATTCCTTATTTGTATCCTTGATCCCGCCTAGATCGTTGACCGCCTCTGCGGTATGAACTTCTATGTCAATGTTTCCATCGATCCTCACATCTCCGTTCTTTGCAAGATGCAGAGTCCTGTCTGTGCTTTTTTCTTTAAATCTGAGTTTTCTGTTTTTTCCGACTCTGTCTTTTATGGATATGATCTTATCCTTAGCTGCTGTTCCTGCAGCCTGACTTTTTGAAGTTCTTCCCGAAACATAATCCCCTATATGTCGTGTATTCTGGGTCCTGTCAAATACGAGACTGATAAGAAACATCACAGGAATGAACAGTACTGCAAAGGTCTTTCCTTTATGAAACAACATATACAGTACAGTAACCATGAAAGAAGCGGTAAAAGCGGTAACATCCTTCCTCAGTACTGTCATATTATTTGCATGATATATAAGTTCTTCGATAAAAGGAAGCAGAAAGACAAATGTTAAAAGTCCAATAAGCTCATAGCTTCCCCTGAAGATGAGACCCGCATCATTTAAGCATCGGATATACTGACTGCTGTCGGTTGCCAAAAGGAATATCCCCATGAACATAAGTCCAAGAGTAATTCCTGCAAAAAAATGCATCAGATACTGAACTCTTACGCTCTTAGCCGTAATCCCTTTACTGAAAATCCTTTTACATCTCTTTGCAGCTGCCTTTATATCAGCTTTCAGGTTCTTTTTACCCGCATGACACAGCAGTCTGTGATCCCTGAACAGGCTGAACTGAGATCTGAAGGATCTCCCTCTGCTCCGTAAAAGTATAGTGATAACGAACAGGAACAAAATATTTCCAAGAAGATGATATATATTCCCTTTACCGGTATAAAACTCCTCTTCAGCCATTCCCCGGGTCAATGTCTTTCCCAGATAATCGGTGAGATTTATACAAAGCACATATATAATCGGATATTTCATGACCTCCATGAACATATTCATGGCTGAGTTTATATCCTTTGTCTTAAGGGTCTTTATATCTTCACTTATGCTTTTCCTGAAATTCTTCAGATTTCTGTATGGGGTTCTGCTTTTTCCGATCTTTTGTAACTTTTTATTATCATACTGCTCCAATGTTACACCCCTCATTTCCAACGTAAATGAAAAAACTACTGCTGTCTATCTCTTTCAAAATAAAACTATATATACTAATTTCGTCGGAAAAACGTAACAAATAACAGATGTCTGATTATTTCACTCTGTCATTTTTGGAATACTGATAACTACTGTTGTGCCTCTGCCTATTTCACTGTCTATCTTTAAGGTTCCACGGCACTGCATCTTTATCCTGTCTCTTACATTCTGGATACCGATATGTGAACGTCCGTCATACTCTCTCTTTGTCTCCGTATATCCTCCTACACCGTCATCATCCACTATGATCTCATATCTGTCATCATATTCCCTGCTGGAAATGGTAACAGTTCCTCCGTCAGGAGACTTGCCTACTCCATACTTTACTGCATTTTCAACTATAGGCTGTACGGATAATGCAGGAAGCTTGAAATTCTTGGCCTGAATGTCATATACAACCATTAGATCATCATCAAACCTCATCTTTTCAAGAGCGAGATAGTTTTTAATGTGATCAAGCTCCTTTTCAAAGGGTACAGGCTCCTTGGTGCGCAGAGAGTCAAGATTACCTCTCAGATAATCCGAGAACTCTCCTATTGCTTCCTGAGCCTTTTCAGGATCCTTGGTGCAGAGATAATAAATAGCATTGAGCGAATTATACAGGAAATGCGGCTGGATCTGACTCATCATGATATTGAGTCTCTCCTGGGTAAGTGCATTTTCCTTCTTCTTGAGCTCCATACTCTGCTGAACATGGATAAATGTATAGACCATAAGTATGCTTAGTGTTACGGAAAGATATATAAGCAGCGATCCCACCTGAGGCATATTCATGGTTATGATCAATGCAATCAGCGGAAGGACCATGTAGGATATGATCGCTACAAAGTCAAGGACCTCCAGCTTTCTACGATACTTGAAGGTAAGCATAAAATCAAAAAAGATGACACTGGCACCTAAAAGCTGTGAAAAAGCATATAAAGGACCATGTATATATACTCCGTCTCTTATATAAAAGACCATTTCATGAACCGGTGAAGTTACCCACATGAATATGCCGGTTATACATACAGGCAACCCAAAATGGCCAACCCATACCGAAATATGGGTCTTCTCACAAAAATAATAGTAAATATAATAATTAAAGGATGTAATTATGATGTAAAGCAGAGAGACCGAACTGATAGTCAGAATGGTATATAGCACACCTACCATGCCGTTATATTCCAAAAGCCATGTGAGGGCATCCAAAATAAGCATTAGAAAATCTGCTATCAAAATAACCATAAGACAGTTATTTTTTATATTTCTTTCAAATGTTGTGACTATGCCTGAAAACAGCACGAGTACCACCAGTGCTGCATAAAATTCAGAGCCCATTTTTACTAATAACATATTGGGTCCCTTCTTTACGATCTTTACTCTTTTCTTACATATTAATATACCATAAAAATTAATAACTTTTATAATTTCTTTGCAAAAAGAAAAACCGTTCGGACAAATGACTTCGTCTGTCGAAATCATTTGCTCGAACGGCTTTCCCTCTATTCTCTAATACCTATCAGGTGGGATCTTTCTCATTCCGATATCGGCAAATGCATTCACCGGGAAATAAACATTGACATAGTTTTTTCCCATGGGATGATATGTTACTATAATATGTTCCTTGGACTTCGGTGAAAAGCTTCTCGCTATCTCACCTCGACTCATATTCTCTATTACTTCACACACAACTTCTAGAAAATTCATCTTGTTTACACGACTGATCCCATAGTATTCTGCATATTTTTTTCCGTTGACATATATATTTTCAAGTATCTCTCTAATTGCTGAAGGTGCTGTCACAAGATTTCTGCCCTTTTCACCGAAACATTCTGTAAACCTCTTTGAGTAGGTTTCGATGAGATTCTCAGGTCTTTCA
Organism: Oribacterium sp. C9; assembly: GCF_002007235.1. Classification (GTDB taxonomy): domain Bacteria; phylum Bacillota; class Clostridia; order Lachnospirales; family Lachnospiraceae; genus Oribacterium. The sequence goes on along the minus strand of NZ_MUHW01000011.1, from coordinate 94,618 downwards.
CTCGTATCATTTCCCCACCAGAAACCATTATTAACATTACTCGCCCTGTCATAGGGTTCATGTACCACAATCAGAAACTTCTCATGCTTTTCCTGCGATATCTCCCCTCTGGTAGCCTCCTTCAGGTATTCATTGAACCTGAAATCCCGGGGGATCATGGAATGATTTACAGGCGGAACAAAAACAGTATTAAGTTCAAGTCCATCTTCCTTAAACTTCTCAGCATTCATGAGAACTGTTCTGTTTGGAATAACCATATTCAATTCTCTGTTTTTTACGATAGAATCCATAAAAACCACCATGCTAAAGATAAAACACTTCCTTGTAGCACATATGATACTTCGTGATGTATCACAAAACAGTCACAGATATTTTAAATTTTTATGATGTAGACCACTAAAAAAGATGCAGGCTCCTGTTACTGAAGCCTGCATCCTGAATATTTGAAATATAAATTAAGAAATCCGAAAAGGATCGTATTTATCACTCTTTTTCTTTTCCGGTCATTCTCTGCAAAGCATAAAGTGTAAGCAGCATAAGTGAAAAACCTATGATCAAAGAGATATATACATTCTTTGTGAGTCCTGCCACAAGATATGTGACAGCTGACACAGCAGCTGCTGTAAGAGCATATGGAAGCTGGGTCGATACATGGTTAAGATGTACACACTGCGCTCCGGCACTGGACATGATGGTCGTATCAGAAATAGGTGAGCAGTGGTCACCGCAAACTGCACCGGCCATACAAGCAGACATGGCAATGATCATCATAGTATGATCTGTGTGTTCAAAACATGCAACAACTATAGGAATGAGTATACCGAAGGTTCCCCATGAAGTACCTGATGCAAAACTGAGTCCTATTGCGATAAGGAAAATAATGAATGGAAGGAATCCAACAAAATCAGCAGCTGACCCCTGAACCACTCCCGCAACGAATTCCTTTGCTCCCAGACTGTCTGTCATAGCCTTAAGTGACCATGCAAAAGTAAGGATGAGTATAGGTGAGATCATCTGTTTGAATCCATCCGGAAGGCAATCCATACATGCATTGAAAGGCAGTACATTTCTCACCATGTAGAAAACTATGGTGATCACAAGTGCTCCGAAGGAACCGAGTACCAGACCGACTGATGCATCAGAGCCTGCGAAGGCATCGATAAAGTTCTCTCCGTTAAAAAATCCGCCGGAATAGATCATACCGATAACACAGCAGACGATAAGTGAGATAATAGGCACCAGCATATTGAGGATGTGTCCGTCTTTTCTTTCATTTACCGTTTCTTCATTTTCGAAAGGTCTCTTATTTGTTGTGAAAAGATCATTGTTCTCAATGGCATTGATCTCGTGTGTACGCATCGGACCGTAATCAACCCTGAAGATAACAAGAAAAATCATCATTGCGATAGTGAGGATCGCATAGAAATTGTATGGTATGGTCTGAAGGAACAGCTTCATACCATTCTCTCCCTCTACAAATCCGGATACAGCCGCTGCCCATGATGAAATAGGTGCTATGATACATATGGGAGCCGCAGTCGCATCGATAAGATATGCAAGCTTTGCACGGCTTACTTTGTGCTTATCCGTAACAGGACGCATAACGGATCCAACAGTAAGACAGTTAAAATAATCGTCAATAAAAATGAGACAGCCAAATGCTATGGTGGCGAGCTGTGCGCCCGCTCTTGTCTTTATATGGCTGGAGGCCCATTTTCCGAATGCTGCGGAACCACCACTTCTGTTCATAAGCTGAACCATGGCACCAAGTATAACAAGGAAGCACAGGATGCCGACATTGTAGCTGTCTGAAAGTACAGCTATGATTCCATCACTGAAGATATGATTGATAGTGCCCTCGAAATCATATCCTGAATAAAGAAGAGCACCTGTAAGTATACCCATAAACAATGCACTGTACACTTCCTTGGTTATAAGTGCAAGACCTATAGCTATAAGAGGTGGCATAAGTGCCCAGAATGATTGCTGCACTGTCTCCTGGGTGGTCACAAACTTTGCGATGACCAGGAAAGCCACTACGATGCTTAGCGCACCAAAGGTCAGAAAGCGATTGCTTTTTTTATCCATTTTAATCCCCTTTGTGTTATATGTATGTTTAAGTCGGTTTGAATCCGTAACGCTATATTTCTGTTCATCACATTTATAGAGGATTCAAGACACAAACACGTTAATAATACTCTTCTGCATCTATTCATTCAAGCGTAATATACACGGAGTTTTCATTAAGTACATATTTCCCATCATCATACTATGATATCCGTATACTTATCCCACAGCTCCCGCAACAGGACCTGACTCTGTTATTTCAGCCTTATCCTCAGCCTTTGTTTTATCAGCATTTTCCTGCTCGTTAAGTATCTCTATCATCTCTCTGATCATATCCTCATCCTTCAGATTGAAAAGGAACTCAACTCGTCTTGAAGCCTCCATATTCTCGGTTCCGTCTTCATTTAAAACAGGGTCTGTATAAGATTTTCCGTTTGTTGAAACGAGATCCCTCATGGCTGTCAGCTGATTTCCCTTAAGCACCGCAGAATCATCTCCGAGACAATACTCCGCAACAGAATATGCTCTCTTCTGGGACAGATCCAGATTGAAGAGATAATTACCCTGAGTATCGGTATGTCCTTCTATAGATACGGAAGAAACATAATCTTTATACTTGTCGCTGAGAAGTATGTTGGCATATCTCGGAAGGAACTCTGCGAGAAATGTCTTTCCCGTATCCTTCAGCTCATCCTTGTTGTACTCAAAAAGTATGCTGGAATCCATGGTTATGGCACCCGTCTTTTCATTCACGGATATGTTCAGATTGGAACCGGAGAATTCCTCCTTAAGCTCTTCTATCAGCTCTGATCTTATACCGATTATTCTGTCCAGCTTTGCCTGCTGTGTCTTCATGATCTCTTCAAACTCTGCAAGCAGCTGAGACTGCTCATTAAGGGTAGCCTCCTGTGAATTAAGCTTATCCTCCTGAGTGAGCAGAAGCTCCCTCTGGGCTGCAAGCTCTGCCTTCTGATCTTCCAGCTCCTCCTTCTGAGTTGCCACCACCTTTTTCTGCTCATCAAGTTCAGACGCCTGCACCACGAGCTCCTGTTCCTTTCCATTGAGTTCCAGTTCCTTCTGATCGAATTTCATCTGTGAATGCAGAGTCGTCAGCGCAATGATCAGTACAAAGCAAAGCAGAAGACCTGCCATCATATCAGAATATGAAAGCCAATATGTTGTTTCCCCATCCTGCTTGCGAGGACGTACATTTTTCTTCTTCAAATCAAACATGTCAAACGTCCTTATACTCTTCTAGATATGTTGGTGTTTCTTCTGGCATCCTCCATGGCAAGTGAAAGATTGTTGATAGCCGAAGAAGCCCGCTCCACTGCATCCTGCATATCCCTGTAGCTGTTATTGATAAGCTTCGGTAGCTGTTCGTTGGCTTTTTTGATCTCCGCTACCTGCTGAACCAGATGTGACTCAACATTCACCAGATTACTGTCGATTACCTTGAATGTATTATCTATATTCTTTGGAAGCTGATTTACAGAAAGCCGTATGGCGTCGAGAAGCTCCTTCTGTGACTTCAGCTCGTTCTGGAATACCTGTACAGACTGATTGAGCATATTTCTGTAATTTTCCAGATCCCTAAGATACTGACGGTCATCGGCTATAAGCTTCTGGTTGGTTCCGTTTGAAACCCAGAGATCATTCATACTGCGCTTTATTTCCTGCTGCGTCTCAGATACACTTCCGGCAAAGGCAGCCAGCTGCTCACCGAGAAGCTTTGCCTCTTCGTTTATCTGATGGGCAATTTCTCTTGAGCTTCCGGTTTCATCCAGCACCTGTCTCATGAGATCTGCGTTTTTATTCTGAAGGTTATAGCACTCGTTTATCGTTTCATTAAGATTTGCAAAAGCTCCTTCGAGAGCCTTGTTCATCTCAACTAAAAATGCATTCACAACCGCCTTAAGTGAATCCATCTGATTCTCTGTAGCTATATTGGCAAATTCAGTAATGGTTCTGTGCAGTCTTTCAAACTGAGGATTCAGGATATCAGCGATATTACGGCTCAGTTTGTCTCCCATCTTATCTATAGTATCAAGCTGCTTTTCCTGAAGCTCTATAAGCCTGTTGACACTGTCGAACTCACTATCTGGCAATACATACTTTTTGTATGCCAATGCAAACGCCCGGACAGCATTCTCCGCCTCATCAAGCTTACGCTTATAAACGTAGTTGAAGGTCAGAGAGAACACCATTCCATATATAGAGGTATGGAATGCAACCTTTATACCATTCATAAGAGGCGTGATACTGTTGGTAATAGCCTCTGTTGAACCTGTATTGAAGCCCTGAAGTCCTATGGAAAGTCCTATGAAGGTTCCAAGTATACCAAGACCCGTCATAACTCCCGGAACCTGATTCAGCTGATTTCTGTGCATGACCTTATCAATGATGTCATCATTGAAATAATCCTGTACATCGCACTTATAGCTGTGCTCCTTCATTTCGTTTATTCGTTCCAGCTCATACTGGTAGTCCTTGTAGACCTCCAGAAGATGTCCATCTTCAAAAAGCATCTCCTGATTTTCCTTATACCGGTCATACAGAAAAGCATGGCTGTTCATGGCATCATCACGTATCTTGGCTGTTACTCTGGTAAAATCCGCTATGATCTCATTTACCGGTCCAAAGCTGTTACGGTCACAGCTTATCAAAATGATGGCCACAATAACAAACATTGCCCCATTGACTGCGATATTTGAAACACCCTCTCCCTGCCCGGAAAAAACATTGAGATAAACACACAGTCCCACCATGGCGATAAAGACTAACGCCAGGAGCCACTCATACCACTTCTTATTCTGCATAACTCTTCCTCCGAATACGGAAATTGATATATCGCTCCTCCATGCTTTAGAAAGAGGACGATTATAATAATTATATCAATTTTTACTGAAATAAATATTAATTTTAAGATTAGATATGGTCTATTTTTTTAACAAATATATTCAACAGACAAAATTATCAGTACTAATTATAATTCCGTGACAAAAATGTCATTTCACATTTATATATAATGAGTATAATATTGAGGTGTTGCATAAAAGCAGCCACAAAAAAGCCTCATCGTATGACTTTATAGTGCGATGATTTTACGCACCTTCTGTTCATACAGATCAGGCAGTGAAACGGAGAAGATTATGAAAAAAGATTCTGATAACATAGATACAACAAAAGAAGAAATGACTCCGGAAACATCCGCTCAGCATGAAGTAATTTCCAGGTCATCTCTCAGATCACTTTTTCTTGATTTCTTTAAATTCGGTCTCTTCACCTTCGGTGGCGGATGGAGTATCGTTGCACAGATGCAAAAGATATACGTGGAGGAGCGTAAAGAGATCAGTTCGCAGGAGCTTCTGGATCTGACCAGTGTAGGTAGAAGTCTTCCCGGCACCATGATAGGAAATATAGCCATACTGTTCGGATATTCCAGGCATGGTGTTCCCGGTTCTATAGTATGTCTCTTTGCCATGGTGCTTCCGCCATTTCTCGTACTTCTGATAGTTGCAGGCTGCTATACTGCTTTCAGAAACAATTTCTGGGTGGCATCAGCCATGAACGGAATCAGATGTGCTGTTGTACCAATTATCATTATGGCTGCTTTCAATATGATAAAAGGAGCATTTAAATTCAAGGCATGCTATCTCGTAACAGTAATCTGCGTAGTTCTCTATCTGCTGTTTGATGTGAACTGCGTTTATCTGGTCATACTCGGAGCCATATGCGGACTTGTCATCAGTGAATTTTATGAGAGAAAGGGCGGTATGTGATCATGTCTTCTTTTATAACTGTATTACAGCTTTACTGGAGCTTTTTAAAAATCGGCTTTACCAGTTTCGGAGGACTCTCCATGATTCCTCTTATTACCAGTGAGATGCTTGGTCATGGATGGATGAAAGCTTCTGAAATATCAGATATCGTTGCCATAGCCGAGATGACTCCGGGTCCCCTTGGCCTTAACTGCGCAACCTTCGCAGGACTCAAGGCAGCCGGATTTATCGGAGCAGTTGCAGCAAATCTCGGAGCATTGACTCCTTCTCTTTCGCTCTGTCTTATAGGCGCTGTTTTCTTTGAGAAATTCAAAAAATCCAACATCATGCAGAAGATACTGGTGGGAGTACGTCCGGCATGTATAGCCATGGTGATCGGAGTTATATTCACTCTCTCCGCCTCAAACTATGTGACTGATTCAGGTATCTCAGTTATATCTATAGCCATAAGTATAGTGGATATCCTCCTGCTTCGTATAGCAAAGCTGGGGATACCCACTGTTATCATCATCAGTGCCATCACAGGCTTACTTATTTATGGTGTTTTAGGCTTCTGAGCTTCAACCCGTCTTATTTCCTCATTGAACTCAAGGAAATATGATGCATGCTCCAGAAGCAGCTTAACATTTTCTTCATCTTCAACCTTATAATTGTCAACACCTATGAATCCGAAGAGCTTTCCGTTGTTGTAGAACGGTATCTCGATATAACTCCTGATACCCTGATCCGACATAAGATCTGCCCTCTTCGGATTTATATATTTACAGTTTTCTACATTCTTAACCACTCTGCTGGTTCCGGGAAGAAACTCTTCATTTCTCGTTACATAAGTTCCGAGATCCAGATTCTGCCACTGATCCATGACAGACTCCACTCCGTCGGCACACCACTCAAAGGTGTTGCTTATCTTGTTATCTCCCATGAGCTCCATGATAAATATTCTGTCTGCCTTGATGCTTTTCTTCAGATTCATGATAAGTGTGCGAATGCTTCCATCCCGCTTATCACTTCTCATCATCTTATCCTTGGAGCCTATCTCATTTACGATATGTTCAGCCATCGGTTCCTCTGACTGCTTATCCGCATCGAACATCTTGATGAACACAGTCGAAAATGTTCCTGCCTCGGTTGACGGTGCCGCAATGAAATTCACCCAGTGCTTCATGGAATAACTGTAGGTTCTGGAATAGATATATTCACCCGAAGCTGCCCTGTAGCCTATATCCAGCCACTTTTGATTCTTTGTACTGTGAAATACTTCCGTATACCTCTTTCCAATGATCAGGGACGGACTCTTTTCTGTTATCTCACAGAATCTTTTATTCGCATAAAGTAATTCCAGATCAACAGGAGTCTTTCCTTCCTCATCCATGATTAGCTTTGTGACCAGATATGGAAGAGGCATCCTGTTGAGATACCCCTTTATCAGCTCTGTTTTTTCATCGCTTCTTTCATCAGTTCCGGAAAGCTTTTCGTTCAGTCTTCTGCTCGCCAGCTCGACTATCTCCTGCATAGTTTCCTTTTCTGTTCCCTGTGCATATGCAAACTCTCCATGTATCCTCACCTGTCTGCCATCGATTTCTCTTATGGATCTAAGTCCCTTCTGCCATGTCTCGGCAGTTTCTCTTATCTCCTCTGAACTCATATTTCGTTTTGCAATTCCGAAATGACATCCATACATACGGAATATGGAGGCGACATGTCCAAAACATGATACCAGTAATTCCGATACGGTCTTTACCAGCTTTTCAGCTATCTCACGGCCGTAATCCACACTTATATCTTCAAATTCAGGCACCTCAAGTACTATGTATGCAAATGCTTCACCGTTTGTTCTGAGATTGTCGTCCAGCTGTGTAAGCGTGAGTATCTGTCCATAGGCGTTCATGAATCCTGTCACAGGATCTATGAGACTTTCTCTCTTCAGATCATCCTTTGATTCTATATCCTGCTCTATATCTATCATGTATCCCATGAGACCTATGATCTCACCGTTATTATATACAGGGAATTTTGTGGCAGCGATATAATGGGTCACTCCATCCACCACGTTCTGTCCCACATTCTTTCTGATGATCTCACCTTCCTCGAGAACTCGTTCCTCATCCGACTTGAAAGGAGTATCATCTATATGCCAGCCTACATCCTCATCAGTTTTTCCGAGAACCGCATCCTGTGATTTGAAGCCATAATATCTCAGGAATGCATCTGTAACTCCCAGAAATCTTCTGTTTCTGTCTTTCCAGAAGAATCTGATGTCAGAATGATGTCTTATAGCCGTAATCAGATCATCGTTTATATTATATCCCTCTTCTCCCGGTCTTGACTTCTTTACCTTATCCTTAAAAATACCGCTTATCTTTTCGATTTCAAAAGGCTTTTCGCATATCAGTGCTTTTCTGTTATCAACATCGGAAATCAGAACTATCTGGAACTCCGTCCACTTATAGCTTCCATCCGGATGCTTTACTCTGAAGGCATCAAAAAATCTTGCATCAGCCTGTTCCAGTATCTTCTTTCTATAGTTATCTGCTCTAATGAAATCATACCATCGGTTCACATCATCAGGGTGGATGAAACGCGGTGAATAATCCTGATAGAACTCATGTAGTCCGTTTATCACCGAGCCCACCTTCTCATATGGAAGGTTGCTGTAAATTACAGTTCTTGTATCATTGATAAAGTCCAGAACATAGATACAGTCGTAGATAGAAACAACATTTCGCATGATACTGTCATACTTTTCCTGCAGTTCCTGCTCCTCATACTGTTTTCCGTCTATTATGCAAAGGATCATAGACCCCTGTCTACTCTCTGCCACCTTTCTGAAGGTGAATCTGAAATACCTTCCATTGGCAATGATAGTCATATTTTCATCATGCTGACTGTTTTGGGCTTTCAAAGAAAGGTCGATTAGTCTCTTATTAACTATCGAACCCTTTGAGTTCATGACTCTTTCGATGTCAACTTCCTTGCCCTCATTCATGAGAACTGCGGTTTCATGACATTCTTTGTTGCAGTACATAACTTTGAAGCTCGCTCCGTCAAAGAACAGAAGTCCCAGTGCCTGCTGAGTGACAACATCAATCAGACCTGTCTTTTCATAAACAGATCTCTCCTCTCTGGTCTCAAATGAAAGTCCCTTTTCAGATAAATGCTTATCAACTTCTTTTACCGGCAAGGGCTTTGAATAGTAGTATCCCTGTATCTTTTCACATCCTATACTCTTCAGAAACCGTATCTGTTCCTCATTCTCCACTCCCTCTGCAAGCGTATGTATATTGAGTTCCTTTGCCATTCTGACCGCCATGGTCATGATGATCTTTGATTTCTCGCTGAAATCTCTCAGGAACAGCATATCTATCTTTATTTCATCAAAATGATAATCCTTAAGGAGATTAAGTGATGAAAATCCGGAGCCGAAATCATCCATCCAGACTTCGATTCCTGCCTCATTGAACCTGTTTATCTCCTTTTTGATCACCTCTTCATTGTTCATGAGAGCACTCTCGGTTATCTCTACACATATACAGCTTCTCCTGAGATCATACTCATCCAGAGCACCGACTATGACATCAACCGGACTGCAGCTGTCGAAGTCCGAGCGCGAGATATTGACAGAAACAGGCACTACAGGATTTCCCTGTTTCTGTTTTCTGGCCTGGAGCTCAGCTACTCTCTTAACCACAAATGTATCAAGCTTATATGACAATCCGTTCTCTTCCAGAATAGGGACAAAATCACCTGGAGATATGAATCCGTAAACCGGGTCTATCCATCTTGCCAATGCCTCATACCCGCAAACATTCTCGGTCAGCGTACGTACTACCGGCTGAAGATATATATGTATCCATCCCTCATCGAGAGCCTGATCAAAGTGACTAAGTATATAATCAGCCTTTACGTAACGCTGAGCCATACTTTCATTGAAACTTCCACACCGTGATCCATAGTGTGACTTTTGGGCTTCGCATGCCATCCTTGCATAGTCGCAGGCAAGATGAACTGTCATGCCCTCTTCCATCTTACAGTAACCTATTTTTACAGGAAGAGTCTTTCCTCCGTTTGCACCCTCGAGATCCTGAATTAGATCCTCTAATTTTTCCTTTAGCTCCTCATCGTCACTGAATGCAAAAAACTTATCCTCACCAAATCTTGAACAGTTTTCATCAGGGAAATATTTCCTCAATATATCAGCGAAAATACACAGGAATCTGTCTCCCTCCCTTATACCGTTCCTGGCATTAAACCCCTTTATCCCGCTCAGATTGAATGAGATCATAAATACATTTTTATGACTTTCGAGACATGCCTTTGCATATTTTTCTGCCCTGTTCAAAAAAACATTTCTGTTCGGCAGTCCTGTAAGTACATCCGGCACCTGCTCCAGATCTGAAATGAATGCATAACAAATCTGGCCTTCTACAGTATCTTCACTATATCTTCCGAAGTCCTCCACATATTTTATATTTCCGCTTTTAGTCTTGATACGATAATTAAGTCTTTCAAAGCGATCGTCATTTCTTTCGAACTGTCTTCTGATTCCTTCCTGAACCTCCGGGAGATCCTCCTCATATATCATACCTGTATAGGTTCCCCCGGTAAGTTTCATGAAATCCTCTTCGGTCTCACAGTCATACATCATGATAAGCGCTTTGTTGACATAAATGATCTCGCCCTTTCCGAATCCCTTATATACCATAAATCCGCCGGGCATGATCTCAAGACCCTTTAATATATGCTCATTTTTTATCAATACTGAATTTAAATCCTTTTTATTCATATCGTATATTTCCTTAGACTGATCCATGTCTTCTAAAGTACTTATCGACATAAAGCATAATAAATAATAGAAGAAATCATATCCTTCATTACTTATGGAACAGACAAAAAAGACCTCCAAAAGCCGGTTTTTAGATCTGACTTTTGGAGGTCTTTAAGCTTCATCCCATGAGGACAGCTTTATTTTATATTCAGTTATTCTCACTCATATCAGGCTTAAAGATAGCTACCCTGTTCTTATTTACAGCGAAATACAGAACACAGCCGAGAATTCCGCAGCCGAGGACTTCTCCTGCACCGACTGTCAGAGCCATGAACCAGATAGGAAGACTTACAGCATATGCATAGCGAAGCACGAAAGGTACCACTATCATATTGGCGATAATTGGCGGAAGACATGCTATCATCGGAGACTTGCTTCTGAGCATCCATGTACCGTAGGCGCCTGCAAGAGTCGCGAGACTGCCGCAGATAATGTCAGGAAGTACGGCCCCACCCATGGCATTACCGATTATACATCCGACAAAAAGTCCCGGTATGGCAGCCGGTGTAAACATTGGCAATATGGTAAGTGCCTCAGCGATACGAAGCTGCACCTCTCCGAAAGAGATAGCTGCAAAAACATATGTAAGCGTTACATATAAGGCCGCTATGATACCGGCCTGTGCTATGAAAAGCACTCCTTTATTCTTCATATAAATTCTCCTTTAGTTTTATTTTTCATGAGGAAGGTCACGAACTCATGTTTAGCCATCGCTTTTTAAGCAACGTTCTATAAGATACCACCTGAAAAAATATAATTCAAGCTCTTATATCATGATATAAGTGTCAAAATCCCCCGGACTTCATGTCCGAGGGATACAAATTTCATATTATTTCCTGATCACTGAGCGATGATTCCATCGATAAGGTAATTGCTTACTCCAACTCTAACACGATTTCCGATCTCATGTCCGTAGAATGGATTGTTGAATCCCTTAACAAGGAACTTTCTCTTGTCTCCTGTATCACAATCTGTAACACATACGAGATTGTTGTTTCTGACCATTTCCGCATTTACTGACTGTGTGTTCATCGTTTTTAAAGCCTTTCTAAATCAATATAAATTAATAAAAGAACAAGGTTTTAATTAACCGTTTGACATAGTATAAGGCATTTTTCCAAAATTGGAAGTACCTTTTCAACACTTTATTATTTTTTAATTCATGTTTGTACTATATGCACAGTTTTTTAATTTTGGTTCAATGGAATTAATGATAGTTTTTCTTATTCACTTTTGATACCGATCTGCTTTATGAATCCGGTATTCTGTAACTGCTTCATATATAAACTGAGTCTTTCATAAAGCGGCTCTGCCGCATCACCATACTCATCTTTAAGCAAGGCACCGATCTCAAATACACTTCTTTTACCATCAATGCATCTGAAAATAAAACTGCCCATATCCTGAATATGAATATGCGATACTGCAGGCTTTTTGAAAAACTTCTGGGCTATCCTGTTGGTTATTCCCTTATTCTCCATTTCAACAATGACCTCACCGGACGTAGTACACGTCCAGCTGAGGTCACTGCTTATCTCAAATATGTAATCTAAGAAATTTACTTTATCACTCATTTTTTCTTTCTGATAGCAGACTTAAGTACAGCTGCAGAAACAAGAACAATAAGGATAAGTGCCTGAATGTTTCCTGTAGGAATGATCGCACTGAGGTCCATCTTGTCTGTCAGACCTACTACAGTAAGTACTGCAAGAAGTACTCCTACTATACCCTCTCCTGCGATGAGACCTGAGCAGAAAAGGATACCCTTTCCTGACTCACCGTTCTCACTTCCGAACTTCTTGTCAGCAAACAGCTTGATAAGACCACCAAGCATGATAGTTGATGAAAGCTCAAGAGGAAGATAAAGTCCGATAGATACAGGAAGTGCGGCTACTCCAAGGATCTCAACAGAGATGGAAATGAATGCACCGATGAAAATAAGTGCCCATGGAAGGTTTCCGTTCATAACACCCTCGATGATCATCTTCATCATAGTAGCCTGTGGAGCGGCAAGCTTATCCGAGCCAAATTTATATGCATAATCAAGAAGGATCATAACTCCTCCGATTGCAAGAGCTGAAGCAACAACACCGAGTATCTCTCCTATCTGCTGCTTCTTAGGAGTTGCACCGAGGATATATCCTGTCTTCAGATCCTGAGAAGTATCACCTGCCATACATGCAGCGATACAGATAACTGAACCGATTGCTATGGCTCCCTGCATACCGTGTACACCTACATCACCTGATACCTTAAGGCAGATTGTAGCGATAAGTATAGTTGCGATAGTCATACCTGAAACAGGGTTATTTGAACTTCCTACCAGGCCCACCATACGTGATGAAACGGCACTGAAGAAGAATCCAAAGATTACTATAAGTATAGCACCAAGGAAGGTAACCGGCACTACAGGAGTTAACCAAATTGCAATAATTATAGCCACGATACCCGCAAGTACAAAACGTATATCGAGGTCAAGAGCTGTACGCTCATATGAGATCTGTCCAGCCTTTGAGATGCTCTTGATAGAATCCACAAAGGTTCTTACTATAAGAGGAAGTGTTTTTATAAGACTGATTATACCCGCAGAAGCAACTGCACCTGCACCGATATACTTTATGTAGTTTGACCAGATAGCTGAAGCACCGCCTGTAGCATAAAGCTCTGCTACTGAAACACTTGCAGGATACAATACTATATCTCCGCCGAAAGTAACGATAGCTGGAATAAGTACGAACCATCCGAGCACACCGCCCGCAAACATGTATGCAGAGATACGTGGTCCACAGATGTAACCAACTGAAATAAGTGCAGGATAAACCTCTGCGGCAAACTCTGTCTTAAGAGCTTCGATCTTAAGTACAACAACTCCCTGTACAGCCATAAAACCGTCAACAATGAGTTTTACAAATGCACCAAGTCCCATTCCCATGAATACAGACTTGGCAGAAGATCCGCCTTCCTCACCGGCAAGGAGAACCTCTGCGCATGCTGTTCCTTCAGGATAAGGAAGATAACCATGTTCCTGAACGATAAGTGCGCTTCTTAACGGAACCATGAAGAATACTCCTAAAAGTCCTCCGAAAAGAGCGATAACTGTGATGGCAATAAGTGAAGGCTTATCCATAATTCCTTCCTTAGCCCAGATAAAAAGTGCAGGCATGGTGAAGATAGAACCTGCAGCAAGAGACTCGCCGGCAGAACCTACAGTCTGAACGATATTGCTCTCGATAACAGAATCCTTTTTCATGATCACGCCGATAACGGCCATAGAAATAACCGCTGCCGGAATAGAAGCAGATACTGTCATACCAACTCTAAGACCCAGATATGCATTAGCTGCGCCGAAGATAACTGCCAAAATGAGACCCATGACAATGGATGTGGGTGTCATCTCAGGCAATACCTTATCCGCAGGGATGTAAGGCTTAAATTCGTTATTCATTTTGTTTATATCTCCTATTTATTACTTTGCAGGGTTAAAGTATATCCGCACTTTTCAAGCTTTGCAATGTTTTTAATTATTTTATACGGTATGATATGAATATCCGCATATATATGCACCTGATTGTGGATTTTACACAACAACAATTTAAATTTTTTTACACAAAAAAGAGCAGTAAGCTCTTACACTTACCGCTCTTTTCCCCTAATTGTAAACATACCCCTCTATATGTTTATTTATGTAAAATATCTCTATTCTATCAGCTGCACATACCCATCTCTATCTTGTCAGTAGACTTTTCTATTTTTGCGATCTGATCGATATAATTCTCAGCTCCCTGAGTAAGTAAACGTCTGAGATCAAAATCGCAGGGTCTTATATAGCTTTCATAAAGTCTTTCAACGTCGGCATCATAATTAAGCTGTATAAAAGTCTCTGTCCCGACTGATGCATTATGTACCCTCATTATATGGAAGTATCTTCCGGTAAACTCACCTGCATCCAGCAGTGCATCCCTGTCAGCAGTCAGCTCATACTCAAAGCCCTTCCTTCTGGAAATCTTGTCCAGATACCTTGAAAAATCCATAAGTGTGTTAACATTCACAAACGGTGTCCTGTGTTCTATTTTCATCTGCCATAAAAAAGCTGCTATGATGTTGGTCTCCGCTATCTTCATCTCAATGCCCTCCGTATTTTTCAAGACAAGCTAACGAATCAAATCGTCATATACTCCTATTACACAGTTACTATTTCAGGCCCGAACTGATTTTTCATGACAACATCATACTGTTTACTCAATCACAAAACTGTCACACTATACACATTTTTTTATTACTTTTGATAACAAATTTTTCTGCATATTTTTCAAAGTGAAAAAAGTTGCCTCTTTCTCTCTATAAACTTCTCAATATTATCGAGATAATCCGGTATAGACTTACCGTTATCGCATCTCTCAACGCGTTTATGCGTAGGATCACCATCCTTTGAAGGAAGTACTGCCTTGGTGCTGGTACCGGCTCCGCAGCCCACCACCGTATGCTTCTCTTCCATCATAAGAATATTGTACAGACATTCCTTCCCTTCTTCACAGTAACCCACATTTTCCAGATTACCCGCCATATTCTTCTGGCGATAGAGATAATATGGCTTAAGACCAAGAACTTCAGCAGTATAAGCAGAAGCCTTCATCATACGTGTTATCTCCGGGTATTTGAAGGAAGCTTTCTTCCCGGATCCTGATGTTCCCTCTCCTCTGAGCTCTTCTGCCAATGCTTCTTCCTGCAGTTTCGTCTCTGCGACTATCTCATTTTCGTCCCCGGCGCGGTAAACACCTGCCCAGAAATCTCTTTCCAGCGTAAGACGTGCTGCTCTTTTGATAGCCAGACTGTGAACAGTGAGACTGTCAGGCTTGTACTTCGCTATCTCACAAAGAGTATGTGTGACCTCAGGAAGCTTTTCTCCCGGAAGACCGAGGATTATATCCATATTAATATTTTCAAACCCTACTTCTCTTGCAAGAAGATACTTGTCTATAACAGACTCTACACTATGCTTTCTTCCTATAAGATCAAGTGTTTTCTGGTTAAATGTCTGTGGATTAACGGATATTCTGTCTACTCCCGAAGCCTTCAGTATCTCTAGCTTTTCCCTGGTAATGGAATCCGGTCTTCCTGCCTCAACTGTGAACTCGACTATCCCAGGCATTCCCGTAACTGTATTCATCCAGTCATGACGGGATGAGATTACATTCATACCACTGCATTTTTTACCACCAAGCAATGGAATGTTAGCCTCACCGCACTCCTCATGAACCATATTCATAAGTACCTGAAGCCACTTCTCATCAAGTGAGGTTGGCGTGCCTCCACCTATATATATGGTCTGAAGAGGCTTTTTCTGCTTTCCGCAGAGCTCTGCCACAGTGAATCTGATCTCCCTTCGAAGATTATCCATATAATCGGAAAGACGTTTCTCCCAGATATCAATGGTATTACTCAAAAATGAGCAGTACAGACATCTGGTAGGACAGAATGGTATTCCTATGTATAAGCTCCAGCCTTCCTTGTAGGTCTTTCCTGTGGACTCAAATATGCGGTTGAGAATATGATGCTCCCTGACAGCTATATCTGTCATGAGATCAAGCTTCTCTCCCTTTATACAGTATTCCTTTGTCAATGCCTCCTTGATACCTTTGATATCAAGATTTTTCTCATTCTTCTCCGCGGCAGCCTCAACCATAGGGCTCACCAGAGAAACAGGTCTTATCCCTGTAAGATCTCCCCATGGAAGTTCCTTTCCAGTCATTCCCACAAGAGTATCGTAAAGCTCCGCTTTGATCACAGATTTATCATCCTTCCTTACGCCCGTAAGCGGCATCTCAGAAGCGGAGATCTCAAGAGTCAGTCTGATCTTATCTTCAGAAGCTCCGTCAGGTGTAACCTCATGAGCCATCCTTGCCCTGTTCTTTGTGGACTTCTTATTTACCTCCGTTACTTCTCCGGTAGCTTTTGCCTGCTTCAAAGCATTCTTCTCTTCCTGAGTCGTATTTGTAAAATGAACCCCCAGAGAGGTACGAATCTCGAAATCCTCTCCCGGATAGAATTCCTGTACCAGCTCTCTTATATCCTGTTCAAAGCTTTCCGAAGCTTCATCTAAAATAAGTCTAATCATTTTTACCTCTTATAAAAAATCTGGTTCACACGCATATATGCGTATAAACCAGAGAAAATATTGCATTCTTCATTGATTTATGGACTAAACTGTATCTGTATTCCAAAACCCGGCAACCGTTTACGACTCAAATTGCCAGAGGATTGTACCTCTTTTCGATGCCTATACTTGTCTGCGGACCATGTCCCGGAAACACCGAAGTCTCTTCAGGTAGTGTCAGCAGCTTCTCTCTGATGCTTGATGTTATCTCACTCTGAGAGCCTCCCGGGAAATCCGTACGCCCATGTGAACCCTGAAAAAGAGTATCACCCGAAAAAAGTACAGGTACTATCTTCTCTTCACTTCCACCATTTGGTATATAGGAAAGACCGTCTTCTACATAGAAGCATGTAGAGCCCTTCGTATGTCCCGGAGTTCCTATAACCTTCCATATCCTTCCAAGATAGCTAAGGCTATCACCAGACCTAAAGGTCTCAAAATCTCCATTTTCGTAAACTAACCTGTCATAAGAAAAGCTCAGGCTGAGATTTGCTTCCGCATCAGTCATCATGTCAGCGTCCAAAGCATTAACATAAATCTTTAACCCGAAATGCTTCGCTACTTCTCCAGCCGCCTTTATATGATCAAAGTGAGCATGGGTAAGCAGAATAACCACAGGTTTTACTGAAAGCTCATTTTCAACAATATTTATTATGTGATCGGCTTTGTCCGCCGGGTCAATGATAACGCATTCACGCGTATCACTGTCATAGCAGAAATAGACATTGGTCTCCAGCATTCCAGTCGCATATTTTGATATTTTTAACATTTTATCCCCGCTGAATTTTTTAAACCATAGAATTTACAGATAAAATGTGATCCTATCTCAGTATCACATTCAACTGAAAATCCATGACTACTATCATCCCTGAGCTCTTACGATATCGATCACTCCTGCGATCTTATGAATCTTGCTGACCAGAGTCTGAAGCTCGGTCTTGTTATGAATGTCGAAGGAAATCGTAATAGTAGCCTTATCATTCTTTCCAACTCTTGATGTAAGAGCCTTGATGTCGATGTTGGAATCTGTGAACATCTTTGAGATGTCAACGAGAAGACCGACTCTGTTATTTGTAAAGATCTCAAGCTCTGTAGAGTAAGTTTCTCCTGCGATGTCAGACTGCCACTCGGCTTCGATAAGTCTCGCCTTTTCATCCTCAGGAAGATTCATCATATTGATACAATCAGTTCTGTGAATGGTTATACCACGTCCTCTTGTCACGAACCCGACTATCTCGTCTCCCGGCACAGGTGAACAGCACTTTGCATAACGCACCGCAAGATCATGTATACCCTTAACGACTATTCCGGACTTTGACTTACGGATGATCTCAGGCTTTTTGGTCATGCCCTCAAGATTCTGGAGAACATCCTCATCAGAAACAGTTGTCTCCTCGGCCTTATGCTTCAGCTCTATGAGCTTCGCGATGACCTGGGATTCCTTTATGCCGCCCCTTCCGACAGAAGCAAGTATAGACTCCCAGTCCACATAGCTGTATCTTCTGATAACTCCCTCGATATACTCTGGCTTGGTAAGATCACTTAAGTTATATCCTCTGGACTTCGCATAGCTTGAAAGAAGATCCTTTCCATGGTCAATGTTTTCGTCCTTCTGCTCATGCTTGAACCACTGATTGATCTTGTTCTTTGCCTGTGTAGACTTACATATCTTAAGCCAGTCGCGGCTTGGGCCATGTGAGTTCTGAGAAGTGATGACCTCCACACGGTCACCGTTCTGCAGCTTATATGTCACAGGAACCAGCTTTGAATTTACCTTGGCACCTACCATCTTGTTTCCAACAGCGGAATGGATGGCATATGCAAAGTCGATAGGACAGGATCCTGCAGGAAGATTCTTTACATCACCTGATGGAGTAAAGCAGTAAACATTCTCATTAAAAAGGTTAAGATCAGACTTAACCATGTTCATGAATTCCTTGGAATCAGACTCATCCTTCTGCCACTCAAGGATCTCATGAAGCCAGTTCATCTTTACATCTTCGCTCTGTGAGACATTTTCCTTGGATCCGCCGGATTCCTTATATTTCCAGTGGGCAGCGATACCGAATTCAGCTGTACGGTGCATCTCAAATGTACGTATCTGGATCTCGAATGGTACACCGTCTCTGCCGATTACAGTGGTATGAAGTGACTGATACATATTGGGCTTCGGCATGGCGATATAATCCTTGAAACGTCCCGGAATAGGCGTATACATCTTGTGTATTACGCCGAGAGACGCATAGCAGTCCCTTACTGTATCCACTATGATTCTGATGGCAAACAGATCATAGATCTGATCGATGGTCTTGTTTTGATTAACCATCTTCTTATATATAGAGAAGAAGTGCTTGACGCGGCCGTTTATATCCGCATCGATACCTGCTTCAGTTATATGCGAGGAAACCTCTTTGACAATGTTTCTTATACGCTCT
Source organism: Oribacterium sp. C9 (assembly GCF_002007235.1). Classification (GTDB taxonomy): domain Bacteria; phylum Bacillota; class Clostridia; order Lachnospirales; family Lachnospiraceae; genus Oribacterium. Next base: position 75,355 of record NZ_MUHW01000011.1, on the reverse strand, counting down.
TCTCTGGCTTCCTTCTTCAGGTTGACTTTAGCCGCAAGATCATAGTAAACATCCGGCTCAAGATACTTAAGAGAAAGGTCATCCATCTCGATCTTTATCTTACTGATACCGAGACGCTCTGCAAGAGGTGAATAGATCTCCAGTGATTCCCTGGCTTTTTCCCTCTGCTTTTCAGGTGTCTGATACTCCAGTGTTCTTAAGTTATGAAGACGGTCTGCCAGCTTAATGATGATGACACGTATATCCTTCGCCATGGAAACAAACATCTTACGAAGGTTCTCTGCCTGCATCTCAACCTTGTCGGTATTCAGATTCAACTGAGTCAGCTTTGTAACACCATCTACCAGAAGAGCAACATCCGGATTGAATTCCTCTGACACCTCAGAAAGTGTCATACCTGTATCTTCGACTACATCATGAAGAAGACCACCTACTATAGTCTCCTTATCCATCTGAAGATCGGCAAGGATTATGGCAACACAAAGAGGGTGAATGATATACGGTTCACCTGACTTACGCTTCTGATCCTTGTGCTGTTCCTTTGCTACCCTGTATGCCTTTTCGATCATACTCAGATCATCTGACGGATGATACGATGATATGGTATCTATCAGACTCTGATATAATTGTTCAGGCGGAGTATTATCCTTTGGTCTCTCCAAGATTACTTCTTCTGTCATATTACTTTCCCCTATGGCTACTGTTTATGTACGGTAACCTGATATTTCCAATACAAACTTCAATTTTACTATCCGTTTTTAATATTGTCAAAACTATGTCTCCCATCTTTTTCCATCCCACCATATAATTTTCGGCTAAAAATCGTCACAGAATAAATCTTACTATTTACAAATAAATAATCTTAATTATTCAGCAAATTTGATTTAGTAAATTTTAATAATCAATTTCGTTATTTGATAGGATGTTTTATGCAGAATATGCTATTATATCAAAGGTCGAAAATATTTTTTAACCCGGTGGATTTTTTCACAGAAACTTTCCACGATGCGTCTGTCCCCGCGAAGCGAATCTAAAGGACCGGCGTCTTGATTTGGAGGCATCATAAATGAATATTTTATTCTTCCTTACACCCAAGTGTGATGTAGCTTATCTGGAGGAAGACTATACACTGCGACAGGCTCTCGAAAAAATGGAGTTTCATCGCTATTCAACCATTCCCATTCTCACGAAGGACGGGAAGTATTTTGGAACCATGACTGAGGGGGATCTGCTTTACGAGATCAAAAACGACCTTAACATGAATTTAAACCAGCTTGAAAAGGTCAGAGTTTCAGAAGTTCCCATGAAGAATCATTACAATCCTGTGGATGTCAATGCAACCATGGAGGATCTCATGGAACGGGCTTCAAGGCAGAATTTCGTACCTGTTGTTGATGACATGGGGCATTTTATAGGAATCATACGCAGAAAAGAGCTTATCAATTATTTATACGCTCACTCAAGTCTTTCACTTCCTGCGGATCAGGATGAAGGAGACAACATCATTTCAGATCTTCGTGAACTCGCGTAATCAATCTTCTCCATAGAAAAACCGTCCGGGAAAGGCATCTTTTGATTACTTTTCCCGGACGGTTTTCTCTTTATAACTATCCGCTTTACATACGGATAAATGATCGTCAGAAAGACTTGATATAGTCATCCTCTGACTCGCCTGTATTCTCTATCTTTCTGATGACAACAAAGTAGCTTGCTCCGTTCTCAGTGGTAACCTCACATCTGTCACCGACCTTGTGCCCCATAACAGCACGACCGATAGGAGATTCATTGGATATGAGACCCTCGAGACTATGCCCGCGTATAGACGTAACAATTCGATAGACCTCTTCCTCGTCGTCCTCCTCAAAATAGAGGGTCACTGTATTGTTGAGACCAACTTCATCATCCTTGGATGAATCATCTATGATACGTGCAAATTTGAGAACTCTTTCAAGATAATTTATACGACCGTTATTCTCACGATTTGCCTTCTTAGCCGCATAGTATTCGAAGTTCTCGGAACGATCTCCCTGAGCCGCAGCCTCTGCGATCTCTCTTGTGATCTGAGGTCTCAGTACCAGCTTTCTGTGATCGATCTCTTCCTGAATTCTTCTTACATCCGACTTGGTTAATTCCTGTCCCATTTACTTACCCGATTATTTTCCTTCGTAGGTTATAAGTGACTTGACATTGTAGCCCTCAAGCTTCTTACGTCCGTTGAGACCTGCAAGCTCCATAACTACAGCAATTTCAGCAACCTCTCCGCCCAGCTGCTCCACAAGCTTGCAGCAGGCCTCAAGGGTTCCGCCTGTAGCGATGAGATCATCGATGATAACCACCTTGTCACCTGGCTTGATGGCATCCTTATGGATCTCGATCTCAGCCTGACCATACTCAAGATCGTACTTTGCAGAAACCGTCTCTCTCGGAAGCTTACCCTTCTTACGAACAGGTACGAAGCTCTTTCCAAGTGCGTATGCGACAGGAGTTCCGAAGATAAAGCCTCTGGACTCAAGTCCCATTACCACATCGAAATCCACATCCTTTAAAGCGCTGAGAAGCCCATCGATAGAATCCTTAAATCCGTCAGGATCCTGAAGAATGGATGTGACATCTCTGAACATGATACCCGGCTCAGGGAAATCAGGAATGGTCAATACGTAATCTTCTAATTTTTCTCTCTTCATTTTATTATCCTCTCTGTTTGGGAACATCTGCCCATTGTTTTTTATTAATGTCTAAGTCATGTGTCCGACAGTTAACGCCGGGCACATCAAAACATCTTATTTATTGTATTTTGCAGCATAAGTCATGATAGCTGCCACAGTTTTACCATCGGTCATTTTTCCTTCATAGATAAGCTGTTTCAGATCTTCGAGCTTCCATGGCTCTACACCGAGCTCTTCATCCTCATCCCAGTGAACATTACCCTTCTCCAGATGATCTGCAACATAAATCCCGATCTTCTCATCAAGAAACGCTATAGTGGTGTTCACATAAAGAAGAAACTCCAGATGATCTGTCTTATATCCGGTCTCTTCCTCCAGCTCTCTCATTGCACAGATCTCAAACGGCTCATCCTCCGCATCTCTCTTTCCTGCAGGAAGCTCGAGGGTATAGCGGCCAAGGGCATGTCTGTACTGTCTCACCATAAGTATACGACCGTCCGGTAATACCGGAAGAACTGCTGCCGCTCCAACATGATGGATGAAATCCCAGTGGGTCTTGTGTCCTCCCACATCCACATAGTCATCATAAACAGTGATGACCTTGCCTTCATATGCAAGCTTTCTTTCTATAAGCTCTACAGGTTTTTCGGCATTATCCTGATTAAGCATAATCAACCTCCTGTTGTGCTTTCAAGCACGGATTTGTAGTATAGCATATAAAATGAATTTTACGTAGAATTAATCTTCTTTCTTACTATAGTCTTTCCGATACGATGATTCTTGATATATGCAACATCTATACTGAGATCATCTGTTTCCACATGGAATGAGCTTCCGTCATCCGGAACCTTTCCGATTATTCCCATTATATATCCGCCAAAGGTATCCGCATCCTCTGTGGGTATATCCACCTTAAGCTCTTCATTGACATCATCGAGATCAGCGATTCCGAGAACTATCCACTCATTTTCTCCGATAGCCTCGATAGGCTCAGGCTCAGGTATGGCATCTTCCTCCTGAAGCTCTCCCACAAGTGCCTCGATAAGATCATGCAGGCTTACGATACCTGTCATTCCGCCATACTCATCGATTACAACAGCATAGTACTTACGCTCTATCTTCATGGTCTGGAAAAGATCTGATACCTTCATGTTCTGGGAAACGAAGAATGGTTTGTCCACCGCGTTCTTCATAACATTCTCACGGGACTGATCCTCCAGACGGAAATAATCCTTGGTATCCAAAATGCCAATGACATCGTCATCATCCTCACCGCAGATAGGATAGTTCGCGAATCTGTTGTTGTAAATGATCCTTCTCCAGTCTTCATCACTGTCCTCTGTATAGAGCATGGCTACATCAGTACGATGGGTGCAGACATCCTCAACTGTGATATCATTGAACTCAAACACATTCTGTATAATCTCATTTTCAGTAGACTCGATTGTTCCGTTTTCGGTACCCTCATCCAGCATCATCTTAATGTCTTCCTCAGAAACCTTATCTTCCACATCCAGAGGATTTATACCCATAAGCTTCATGACTCCGTTGGTTGAAACTGTGAGAAGCCATACAAAGGGTCTGAAAAGCACTGACGCAAACTGAAGGATCCCTGCCATACTGAGAGAAAGCTTCTCGGTATATGCCTGTGCAAGCCTCTTCGGTACAAGTTCTCCGAAAACGATATTAACATATGAAAGAACCAGAGTTATCACTATGATAACTATAGGATTCAAGACCTCTTCACTTACAGGAACTCCTATCTTCAAAAGAAGCCTGGTAAATGGTCCTGCGAAACTGTCTGCAGCAAATGCAGATGACAGAAATCCCGCCATGGTTATGGCCACCTGAATCGTGGAAAGAAACCTCGCCGGATCTTCTGTGAGCTTTAAAAGTTTCGTTGCATTTTTATCTCCATCCTCCGCGAGTCTCTTAAGCTTAGTGTCTCCAACCTGAAGCACTGCTATCTCAGCGCAGGAAAAAAGACCGTTAATAAAAATCAAAATTACAAGAAGAACAAAACTTCTGATCATAAAATAAGATGCCGCCCTCCAAGCGGTAACAGGGTACTTTCACTATACTGATCCCGGCAGAAAAATGTGCCGTACATAAGAATTCACTGTTTTAAATACGAGAAAAAGGCCTAATCAGCCACCCTCACTGCCGACTATGCCTTAATACTAACTATATATTTCGTGAGGTAAAGCCGCTCTCGGCTCCTCCTTCATCCATGCTGTTAATATCTCCTTTTTATCACTAAACGATTTGAGAACATATATCCTCTGATAAAGGAAAACTTTATATTCATCAACTTCGACTCAATGAAATCTACGGATATCAGTGTATCTGAACCCTTATATTTTGTCAAATCAGGCTTTCTTTCACATTATGCCCGTATTTTATTTCACTTTGAATCTGTCATACTGTTCCTGAAGGTACCTGCAGTCATCATAGTATCTCTCAGGTGTGGAATTCTCAAGAGTACCCACTATATACGGCTTCCAAAGGCTCACCTGTCTCATCAGTTCTTCATAATTAAAAAAGCCCTCTCCCGGATGTCTGAATCTCTGATCATTACCCTCGAACACACCATCCTTAAGGTGAAGTGTTGATATCCTGTCTCCGTACAGGTCAAATGCTTTCTTTATCAGAGCATTCTGACCGTCAGGATCATTTTCAAGATCAGGTGTTATGAGATTCACGGAATCGAGGATAACATCAAAATTGACAGAATCTATATCATCAAGAAATCTTCTCATAAGCTCCGGGGAGTGAATAGTATGATTGAAAACTCCCTCAACTCCCACCATCACTCCAAGCTTTTCTGCCGCTTCTCTTATTCGCTTGAAAGAATCAAGAACACGAAGATAATTCTCTTCTGTATACGTCTCAGGAACTATCTTCATATCAGCATCAGCCCGTCCTGTTTCGGTACCAACCATATCAGCGCCTATACGCTTACAGTACTTAAGGTGTTCTATAAATCTCTGAACCTCCCTCATACGTTTTTCCTCATCAGGATGAGCAGGATTTATATAGCAGCCAAGTATAGACACATGGATATTTCTCTTCAGAAGCTCTTCTCCAACAAAGTCCCCGAGACCTGCATTATAATGTCCCACAGATGTATCCGCATCTGAAAAACTTTTCGACATAGCAAGCTGAACATAATGGACTCCCAGTTCCTGTACCTTATCAAGAACTCCTGTTACCGTACCCTTTCCGCAAATATCATGAACTCGCATCCCAAACTGTATCATAATCTGTCTCCTTTATCGCTTTTTAATCTACCGCCTTTTATGATCCTGCTGCAGTTTTACCGCCTGAAATTAATATCTAAAAGCCACCGTTTCAATGGTCCATTTTTATTTCAGCCTGAGCTTCACTTCCTTCTCAGGATTCTTCCGGTACTTTCCCGGCGAAAAGCCGGTCATCTGCTTAAATACCTTTTCGAAATAAGTGATGTTTCCAAATCCGCATATCTCGGCGATCTCAGTTATGCTGGTGTCAGAATCCCTCAGTAGCTGCTGCGCCTTCTGAACCCTGATATAGGTTATATACTCAACAACCGAAAATCCCGTTACATTTCTGAAAACCCTGGTGAGATATGATTTACTCATGAAAAACTTCTTTGCCAGATCATCCAGAGACATGTTCTCATCTGTATGACTCTGAAGATACATGGCGATGTCTCTGACCTTCTGGTGTACACCGGTCTTTACCACAGACTGCTGCTCTTCTGTTTCCAGTCCCTGCTCCATCAGTTTTCTCTGCATATCTCTTCTTCGACTCTTCGCAAAGATGCATGCCAGCTCCACAGCCTGCAGGTACAGAAAAGAATGCAGATCCTCCATTGAAGAAGTCATGCCTCTTCTCTCATCCTCGCAGGATGCCTTGAATTCATCGATTATGGACTGTATAAGCTGCCATTCGGTGTCATTGAACTTTGCAAGTCCACCGTAGGTTGCACCGAAATCATCAAAGCTCTTAAGTCCAAACTCTCTGAACTTTTCATCAAATACCGATCTGTCCAGCTGAAGAATGAAGTTATGATGATCCGGTGGCATATTTGGCGCTGTTGAAGTCTTATGTATGATATTGTGATTCACCATGATGGCTGTATGTGGAGTAAGTCTGTAGGTCTCCTGATTCACGAACATAAGGCGCTGTCCGTATATTATGAAATGAAGCTCTATGGTCTCATGAAAATGCCTGTTTCGCATTATGAACCTCTGATGTCTGACCGCCTCAGAAACCCTGAGTCCCGGTATCCTTTTTTCAAAGACCAGCTCAAGTCGCGAATTGTGTAAGTTCTCGTCTGCCATTAGTTTCCTCTTTTAATCGCGAATCTCCACACGCTCATATCCCGAAACATGCATATTTAAGCTTCGCAAAAATGTTTTTAAATGAAATTAAAACAGTAAATGGGATGCATGTCTCACCGAAACTTATCCGATCGGACACACATCCCATATTTTATCGCAGCATCTCTGTATACGCAAGGAATAGGGGGCCTACTCCCTTTGCATCATTATCAACTACAGGTTCTGCCAGGTAATACTCAACCGATCCGTCACGGTGTTTCTCTCCACCGAGACCTGCCACGAGACATATGCCGGTCACGCATGGATTACCATCTTCACCTTTAGACAATCTCCTGTCAACTATTCCGTAAAAAGCCTTTTGTCCTATACTCTTGAATCTTTCAGGGAGAAGTCCCAACCTTACCCCCTTCAAAAGAGCTGCACTTATAAGCGCTGTTCCTGAAGTCTCAAGATAATTTCCCTGAAGCTCCGGCAAAGCTATAAGCTGATACCAGAGTCCGCTTTCATCCTGATACTTCGAAAGCGACTCAGCAAGCTCCGTTAGCATTGTCTTCAGATGCAGAAACTGTGATTTCATTTCCATATCCATCATTATCTCAAGTACATCCACAAGACTCATGATGAACCACCCCTCTGCCCTTAGCCAGAAGTTTTTGCTGCATCCCGTTTCCTTATCTGCCCAGTACATGGATCTCGTCTCATCATAGCCATGATAGTAAAGACCCGTTTCCTTATCACGCATGAACTTTTCCACATTACAGATCTGTTCATACACATCCATCACCTTCCTGGAATCATCGAATCTCTTTTCATACTCCAGGTAAAAGGGCTGAGCCATGTATAATCCATCCAGCCACACCTGGTAGGGATAAATGTTTTTGTGCCAGAAATTTCCGGCCTTCGTTCTGGGCATCATATCAACCTGCGAACGTACATGCTTTATTGCTTTTAAGTACTTCTCTTTTCCGGTCCTGTCATAGAGCATAAACAGATTCTTTGCCGGATTAATGTTATCGAGATTTTTCTCCTCAACATCATACGTTCTTATGGAGCCGTCTTCCCTCACAAAGCCCCCCATAAAATCATCCGCAAAACGAAGATACTTTTCATCCTCAGTTATCTCATAAAGACTGAGAATGCCCCTGATCATACATCCGTCTATATAATTCCATTTATTCTCTTTACCGCTTCTTATGACCTCCAGATTCCATGCCGGATGCTCGGAATCCGAATTTTTCATAAGGTACTCTATATATTCGTTAAGCAGTTTTTCTGTCTCTTCTCTGCCACCTTCAAGATAGCCCGTTTGCATCTTCATTTCTTTATCCCTTAACAGAACCTGCTGTCACGCCATCGATGAACTGATCCTGAGCTATAAAGAACACAATCAGGGATGGAATGATAGAAATAAGTGAAAGTGCCAGAATTCTGTTCCATGAGAAGCCTGTATCTGCATCCATTGACATCTTTACGAATATAGCTGCCGGATAACGCTTCGGAGTAGAAACATAGAGCAACGGTCCCATGAAGTCATTTGATGACCACATGAACTGGAACAGAGCTGCCGAAGTCATGGCAGGCTTAAGAACCGGAACGATAACATGCCACAGAGTTCCGAGTGCTGTGCATCCGTCGATCTTCGCAGCCTCGTCAAGCTCCTTTGGTATATTTCTCAGGAACTGAATGAGCATAAATACAAAGTAGGTATCCTGAGCGAACATGGTAGGAACGATAAGAGGAAGATATACCGGAGAGTCGACCCATCCCCAGCCGTTATACATGATGAACTGAGGTACATTAAGAACTACGTTCGGAAGGAACAGAGTAGCCATGAGTACCGCAAACAGAAGATCATGTCCCTTGAACTTGAATCGCGCAAAACCGTAGGCTGTCAGTGTACATGAAGCGATGGTGAGTATGACCTTCGGAATTACGATCTTGTAGGTGTTAAGCATTGACTTCCAGATGTCGATATCTCCGCCGTAACCGTTCATGGCATCGATATAGCCCTGAACAGTTGGCTGCTTGGGAATGAATCCGATGCTTGAGAAGATCTCTGAGTTTGTCTTAAATGAAGCACCGATCATCCATACCAGTGGATAGATCATAACGATACCCACCAGAACCAGTACGATATACTTAAAAACTGTGGCTATCTGTCTTTTCTTTTCAAGTGTCATTGTTTAAGCCTCCTCATCGGAATAGTATACCCAGTGCTTCTGGCTGTACTGTAAGATAGCTGTGAAAATCATAAGGATGATGAACAGTACCCATGCCTGTGCACTTGCAAGACCCATTGCGTATTTCTTGAACGCGTTGTTATAAATAAGCAGTGAAACCAGTGTTGTAGCGCCTCTCGGACCGCCCGCTGTGATGATGTAAGGTCCGTTGAATTCCTGGAACGCCTGAACCAGCTGTGTAACGAGGTTATAAAAAATAACCGGTGTGATCATCGGAACAGTAATTGTAAAGAACTGTCTCCACTTACCTGCACCGTCAAGAGAAGCCGCCTCATAAAGATCAGGTGAAACTCCCTTAAGAGCTGCAAGGAAGATGACCATGGTGGAACCGAACTGCCATACACGGAGAAGACAGATGATGAAAAGTGCCGCCGACTTGTTTGACAGCCAGTGCGGTCCTTCTACTCCGATAAATCCGAGGAGCATGTTAATGATTCCGTCGTCCTTGAAGATGGCCTTCCAGAGAACTGCTATGGCAACTGATGATCCGAGAATTGAAGGAATGTAATAGACTGTTCTGAACATCTTAACTCCCTTGATCTTGAAGTTAAGGATGTAAGCAACAAATAATGCGAAGACAAGTTTAAGAGGAACCGTCATGAATGCATACTTGAATGTGATGCCGAAACCTGTCTGAATCTTTGAATTTGTAAAAACATCCAGATAATTGAAGATACCCCACTTTGAAATGCCTTCAAAAAGTGAATAATCACTGAAGCTGTAAACCAATGATGAAAGGAATGGATATCCCTTGAAAACAAGAAATCCTACCAACCAGGGAAAAATAAATATAAAACCTTTATTTTCTTTCCAGAAGTTGTTCGGAGCACTTTTTGTTTTTGTATTTGACATTTTGTCTACTCCTTATTTCATATTTTTCGCAGATGAAACGGACCTTCGGTTCGGAGGCCCGTTTCAGGTACAAATTAATTTATTTAACCCTAAACTTAGGAGGATCAGGGATAAATCACTTTCCTATCCTTATGGATGCCGGTATTACTTGTTCTCTACTTCATCCACAGCATCAATAAGTGCCTGAGCAAGCTCCTTTGAATCTGTTCCGTCATAAGACATGTTGTTGATGATCTCCTGGTAAGCACCCTCTGCGCTGTCCTTGAGAGCTGCATCCTCATAGTATGGTGAAAGTGCAAACGGAGCATTTGCAGAAGCTGCCTTATTAGCCTCGTATGTAAGACCCTGAAGAGCACCGGAAGCTGAAAGCTTATCCTGAGCTGCCTTTGATGCAGGAACACCTCTCTCAAGAGCAAGAGTCTCTACGCCGTCACCGTTGAACATGTACTGAAGGAGCTTGGCAGCCTCTTCCTTGTTGGCTGAGTTAGGTGATACAGCGAATCCCATGGATACCTTATAAACTGTTGCAGGTGTACCGTAGTCTGCAGGATACTCACCGATCACAAGCTCCTGACCATCCTCAAGTGCATCTGAAAGCTTCTTGATCGAGCTGTCCCACTCAAGAACTCCGGCATAATGTCCATCGATGAAGTTAGGATTCTTATCAAGTGAATCTGCGCCGTCACCTGTAAGCTTCTCCTGTGTAGGGATTACATGGTTCTGTTCCAGACTCTTAAGGAAATCGAAACCATCTGCCAGCTCATCAACTGTGTAGTTGAGGTGTCCGTCTACGATCCACTGCTTGTTGTACTTCTCCTGCATATAGTATGTAAGAAGGATGGTGAGATCATATGTACCGCATGAAAGTGGATAGTAATCATCACCGAGCTTCTCCTTAAATACAGGTCCTGCAGCAAGGATATCAGCAAAGCTCTTAGGAACCTCAAGACCTGCCTTCTCAAATGTAGCCTTGTTCCAGTAGAACACACGGCCAGTTGATGATACAGGAACGCCAAGTACATGTCCGTCGATTGTCATGAGATCAATAAGTGATTGATCATACTGTGAAAGATCGAAATAAGAAAGATCCTTGAGATCTGCAAATCTTGTTCCGTCCGGGCTGAACTGCCATAACCAGTTCCAGTTGATCTGGAAAAGATCAGGCTCTGAATTACCGGCGATCTGTGTAGCGATCTTGTCCTGCCAGCCTGACCATGCACCGTACTCTGACTCAACCTTGATATTAGGATTTGCAGCCATATACTCATCAAGCATCTTAAGTGTAGCGTTGTGTCTTGAATCACCGCCCCACCATGACATACGGAGCACTACATCTCCGCCATTGGCAGCAGCTGCTTCAGCAACAGTCTCCTTAGCTGTCTCAGCAGCCTTGGTTGTCTCCTGCTTTGGAGCCTCTGTTGTTGCAGGTGCTTCTTTGCTGCCGCAGGCTGCAAGTCCAAGTACCATTGTTGCAGCTAAGCTTCCTGAAAGAATCTTTGTTACCATTTTTTTCATTTTTACCTCCTTGGGGTACCCCTTCGAGCCCCGCTTATAAATTGAATTTAATCTCTTATTTCTATTTGCAATGCAGGAAACGGTGCCAGTACCGATATAACCTGCATCAAACGGACATCAGAACTCTGTAGCCACATCATTTACGTAGACTACATTATAGCTGTCAAAATCGATCACATTGATTAGCTCTGTCTCCGTATCATCAGAGCCTCTTATCTCTATGTTATCCATGGCAAGGCGCTTTACATTCCTTGCATATACGCTCTTTCCGGTCATCTCAGGGAAATTATCCATCATGATGGTCTGACCGGGCTTTCTTTCCGATTTAGGCCGGAAGGAAACCTTCACATCTCTAAGTACGATGTTGTCAATGTATCTCTCCGGAAGTCCGTAAGCCACCAGCATACACTGATCAGCTCCCGTCGCTTCGATATTCTCAGCCCTTATGGTTCCTATCTCCGGAGTTCTTTCATCCACAGGTCTTTCATTCTGATCCTGCACATATTCGCTGTGTCCGTCAGGATCACAGAAATAAAACATATTGAAGGTGAAAGGCATATGTACATCCTTCATGATGATGTTACGGAAGATGATATTGTCATAAACTGCCCTTGGTCCTCTGCCTCTTCTTGTCTTTATACGAAGACCTCTGTCTGTCCCCTCGAAGATGCATCTCTCGACTGTCACATCATTGACTCCCGCGGACGCCTCAGATCCTATCGTCACACTGCCGTGTCCTCTTTCCAGAAATGAATTTCGGATCAATATATGCTCGGAAGGCTTATGATGTCTTTCACTCATATAGTATTTTCCCGACTTTATGGCTATACAGTCATCTCCTACAGATATCCTGCTCCCCAGTACCAGTACTCTGCTGCAGCTTTCCGGATCCATACCATCGGTGTTTGGTGAATCCGACGGATTCCAGACATTGATGTTGTAGATCGAAAGTTCATCTGTATAGTACGGATGGATGGTCCAGCAGGGTGAGTTTCTGACTGTAACAGACTGCAATCTCACATTTCTGCAGTGATTAAGAAATACTGTATTGGGTCTCCAGGCTATCCTTTTGACCTTTGGATTCACCCACCAGTCTCCCTTGTCCCCATTGCCATCTATGGTTCCTTTTCCGAAAATATCCAGATCTTCCACATTTACAGCAGTGATAAGTGAGGCAAAGCTGGTCTCAGGATTACCTTCCCAGCTTGAAAGATTGTATTCATCACTCCCGTCTGTTGTCTCAGTCATTCCTGGAAGTAAAGGATATTTCTCTCTTTCTTCACATCCGAGAAGCACTGCTCCTTCGTCTACCCAAAGGCTCATATGGCTCTTTAGAAAAAGCGGTCCTGTAAGATATATGCCCTTAGGAACATAGACCGTTCCATCCACCGGACAAGAGCTTATGGCTGCCTGTATAAAGCTTGTATCTTCATTCTTACCATCGCCCTTTGCGCCAAAGTTTTTTATATCAAGCAGTACAGTTTCATGTCCTGTCTTAAACGTCTTTTCTGTCCTGCCCCTTGAATCCTCTACAGCCAATGTATAATCACTGTCAGGCAAAAGACCGTCTATCGAGACAACATTCAGATTTGTCTTAAGCTTTTCTTCTCCGTTTATCAGAATTCTGTACTCTTCGTCAGTGTAGCAGATAGTACTATTTTCTATTTCTATTGTTACACTCCGCTTAAAAGCAGCACTTATTTCAAAATCCATGATGCCTCTTTTCAGTATCCGATTGTATAATCAGATACATTCTTGTATCATATTGCACTCATCCTGTTTCATATGTTTCATTGATTCATACCATATGTACAATTAAATTTTAACAATTCAATTATTTTTGTCTTTTCTCATCTGACATTTAAGATTATATCATTCACTTTTAGAAAAAACTTACATAAACAAACCTTATTTAGCTTATTATTATCTTATCGGATACTATTTTGCGTCTGATTCTAATATAATTGCCTATTTTCTATATCCTTTTAGATAATTATTGTATTCTTCATCTTCGAAAATGCACGTATTTGCGGTCTTTAGTCTATACATATTACATAATTTATGGGGTTATGTAAACGCTTTATGTTATCATTTTTTAGTATTATCCTGATATCATTTTGACAATTATCACGTTTTCACTAATTCTCCCCTCTCAGAATCTAGTCAAAAGAGAATTGTAGCCGATATTGTAATAGTATTCGATTTTATAATTTCTATAGTGATTGTTCAATTTATAATATGATATGTTTCACAAAACCTGTTTTTACCGAAAGGGAAGCATACATGATTATTGTTTCAAAATATGATGATGGGGATTACACAAGCATTCAGGAGGCTGTAGATAACGCGGTCGATGGTGAAACCATCCTTATAAGAGAAGGGATCTATGAAGAACGTGTCACCGTAACAGCAAAGAAACTTACTATCATAGGAAATAATACCGATTTTAGATCTTCAGAAACCATAAACGCTGATGATGAATCAAGAGTAAACGATCATCTCGCTTCAGACCGTACTGTAATTACGTATGGACTTTATGCAAAGATGCCCTCCGAAGACATTGGCAGACTCGGCACCTTTAGAAGCTATACCATGTTCATTGATTCTGACGATGTAACTCTCAGAAATATCACTATAGAAAACCATGCAGGTTCCGGTCCAGATATCGGTCAGGCTATCGCGCTTTATGCAGAAGGCAATAATCTTCACTTCGAAAATGTCAGGCTGCTGGGTTGGCAGGATACTCTTTTCACCGGTCCTCTTCCCGAAAAAGAAATCGAAAAGAACGGTTTTGTAGGTCCCAAACAGTTTGCACCCAGAATCAACGGTGTTCAATATTATAAGAACTGCTATATAGAAGGTGATATCGACTTTATCTTCGGTTCAGCCAGTGCGTACTTCGATGATTGTCTCCTCTTCCAGAAAGACAGGGCTAAACTCCTGAAAAGGATAAATCGGAATAAAAGTCCGGAAGACCTAAAAGTGATCCTCCGGCAGGATGAAGCAAGAGAAACCAAAAGCTTCGCCACAGCCGCTTCAACGCCTAAAGATCAGTCCTACGGATATATTTTCTCGAATTGTCGTTTTGAATCAGATTGTCCCGATAGTAGCTGTTACCTGGGAAGACCTTGGCGAAATCATGCATTTGTTGCTATCCTGCATTGTTATCTGGGACCTCATATTAAGGATGAAGGTTTTCATAACTGGAACAAAAAGGATGCCGAATCTACAGTCAGATTTTATGAATATGAGAATTTCGGTCCCGGATCCATCTGTATGAAAAAAAGCAATTCCCGGGCGACCTTTGTCAAAATCCTTACTTCGGAAGAAGCCGACCGATATTCCATTAGATAAATCATCCCTTGAGGAAATCCTGACGAAATATCATCTTGAGACGTCCTTCTCTCTTCATTTTCACAAGGGATGGTTCATCTATATCTATCCTTTTGACACATACATCATAATATAAATAAATAAGTTGGTTTTTTGTCTGATTATTTACAATAGACAGAGTCTTCATTTTGTTGTAAAAATCTTAAGAATGCGAACTTTTTAAGCACTAGATTTTCACATCAAAGGAGCAGCAATGAATAAGAATTTACTTGTAGCACAGTCAGGCGGACCTACAGCAGCCATCAATGCAACACTTGCAGGAATAATCGAGGAAGCACTCAAATCTTCTTCTGTTGACAAGGTCTACGGAGCAAAATACGGAATTCAGGGAGTGTTACAGGAAAATTTTATTGAATTAAGCTCCATTAAAGACATTAACGATATACTCGAAACCCTTTCCGTAACTCCTGCGGCAGCTCTTGGTTCCTGCCGCTATAAGCTTCAGGACCCATCCAAAGATCCTTCTGAGTTTCAGAGTATCATAGATATATTCAGAAAAAACGAGATCGGATATTTCGTTTATATCGGTGGAAATGACTCCATGGACACCGTATGGAAGCTTTCAGAGTATATCAAAGAGAACAACATAGATGATATAGTTGTAATCGGTGCTCCAAAGACCATAGATAACGATCTTTACGGAATCGACCACTGTCCCGGCTTTGGCTCTGCTGCCAAATACATCGCAACTTCCATCTCTGAGCTTGAGCGTGAGCTGGAGGTATATGACACTCCATATGTCATAGTCGTAGAAATGATGGGACGTAATGCAGGCTGGCTCACAGCAGCTGCTGCACTTGCTGAAGGAAATAACAGCAATGTTCCATACCTCATTTACCTCGAGGAACATCCTTTCGACCTAAACAATTTCATATCAGATGTGCGTGGAGAGCTCTCTATCTGCAACAATCTCATAGTAGCCATCAGCGAGGGCATCAAAGACAAGAGTGGCAAAATGATCTGTGACTACGCTGATCGCGATCAGACAAAGGACGCCTTCGGACATACCATTGCCACAGGTGCAGGCCGTGTTCTCGAGAATGCCATCCGTTCCAATATCGGCTGTAAGGTACGTTATATTGAGCTTAACCTCCTTCAGCGCTGTGCCGGACATCTTCTTTCAGAAACAGATATAAAGGAATCCCTTGAGCTGGGAAGAAACGCTGTACGCCTTGCTGTAAGCGGTGAAAACGGAGTCATGTCAACTCTTACACGTTTACCGGGCGAAAAGTATGAAGTAAGCTACGGTGCCGCAGACATTTCTCAGATTGCAGACCGCGAGAAGAAAGTTCCCGTAGAATGGATAAACGAGGAAGGAAACGGGGTAAAGGAAGAAATGCTCCGCTATCTCACCCCTCTCGTTCAGGGCGAGCTAACCTGTAAGTTCGAAAACGGTATACCGAAGTACATAGTACTTTGATCAATTTCATGGTCATCGCCTCTAACTAATTAAATTCTAAAATTGATTTAACAGGCTGAATTGTATCAAGCCATAACTCATCATTATAAAAGCTCCCGGCAAGGTATAACACCAAACCGGGAGCTTTCTTGATTATCTGATTTATATCCGATTTATTTGCCGAATACAGACTCGTAATCCTTCACGAACTTATCAATTCCTATATCAGTAAGAGGATGCTTTACCATCTGCATAAGTACCTTAAACGGAACTGTTGCTATCTCGGCACCTGTCTTTGCGCACTCTACGATATGCATAGGATGACGAACAGAAGCACAGATAACCTCAGTCTCGATATCAGGATACATCTGGAAGATATCCTCGATATCCTGGATAAGCGCTATACCGTCTGTTGAGATATCATCGAGACGGCCAAGGAAAGGGGAAACATAGGTAGCACCTGCTCTTGCAGCGAGAAGTGCCTGTCCTGCTGAGAAAACAAGAGTAACGTTTGTATGGATACCTTCGCTGGAAAGTACCTTGACAGCCTTGAGGCCTTCAGCAGTCATAGGAATCTTAACTACCATATTCTTATGGAGCTTAGCGATCTCTCTGCCTTCAGCGATCATTCCCTCTGCAGTAGTTGTGCTGGCCTTAACCTCACCGGAGATAGGTCCATCAACTATTTCTGTAATCTCCTTAAGGGTCTCCATATAATCTCTACCCTCTTTTGCGATGAGAGAAGGATTGGTAGTAACACCTGAAATGATTCCCATATCATTTGCTTCTCTTATCTCATCCACATTTGCAGTATCAATAAAAAACCTCATAATTCCCTCCTATAAATAAATATTTTACGATATAGGAACGCATCGTACTATGCGCTCCAACGTCATATTATAAACCTTTATTTTACAAAACTCTACATTACGATAATTCTTTCCATGTCCTCATCGATGAGTTCGATATGCCTCTTCATGTACATCTCTGCCACATCCGCATCTCTGTCGGTAATTGCTCTCAGTATCTTACCGTGAGCCTCGATGGCATTCTTCACATTATGACGTATCTTGAAGGTCTGAAATCTGAAATTCATTATCTTCTTGTTCATACTCTGATTGATCATCTCCATGACCTCATTTCCGGTCATCTTCATGATTGTGGTATGAAATTCCTCATCCAGATAAGCAAGCTTTTCATCATCCATCAGCATGGATGTCTCTATAAATGTCTCATGAATATCAGTAAGCGTGCGAATGTCTTCGTCTGTAGCTCTTTCTGCAGCCATACGCGCAGCCGCGGGCTCGATGATGTTTCTGAACTCCACATAGTCCTGAATACGTCCACGATTCTTTGTGAACCAGCTCACCAGTGCATCATTATCATTCTGCGACTTCCTGACTATGAAGGCACCCTTTCCCGGTTTTATGGAAAGATATCCCTCAGCCTCGAGATTTCTAAACGCCTCTCTTACCGTCCCTCTTCCGACCCGAAGCCTCTCACAGACCTCCTTCTCGGTCGCAAGCTTGTCGCCGATCTTCGCCTCATCAGAAAGAAGATATTCCTTTAATTCATTTATAGTTTTCTGTGTAGCTGAAAGTCTGTTCATAAGATCTCCATTCCACCGCAAGTTTCTGCGGTCTGACTACATTGAAAATTAATTGTTACAGTTTAGACTATTGATCTCCAAAGTCCTTTATGCTCCCAAAAGTACATTCGGTAGCCATGTTACGATTCCCGGAATATATGTACACATCATAAGCGTAACGAGAAGCGGAATAAGGAATGGAAGTATGCCCTTATAAAGTATTTCAAGTCTGAGATGTGCCAGATCACTTATGATGAAAAGACATACGCCAAATGGCGGTGTTACCTGACCTATCATGAGGTTAAGAACCATGATGACACCGAAGTGTACAAGGTCAAGACCAATTCCCTGAGCTATAGGAACAAGTACAGGAAGCATCAGAGTAAGTATAGCTCCCGGCTCCATGAACATACCGAGGATCAAAAGAATAATGTTTATGATCAGAAGTATCACTGCCGTATTTGAGCTTATTCCCAGAATAAAGTTAGCTATTTCTCTGGAGATACCCTCCTTTACCATTACATAGGTAAACAGTGTGGATGTACCGATAATAAAAAGTGTATTGGCTGCACCTACAGCTGAATCCTTTGCACATCTTATGAAATCCTTCAGTCCTATGGATCTGTACACCAGAGCAGCAATAACCAGTGAATATACAACCGCTATACACGAAGCTTCTGTAGGTGTTATCCATCCTGTTGTGAAGCCCGCAAGTATAATAAACGGAGTTACCAGTGAAAGTATGGAACCCTTAAAGCTCTCAGCAAGTGCCTTCAAACTGAAAGCTGTCCTCTCATATCCTCTCTTAACCGCAAAAAAGAAAACCAGGATCATAAGAGCAAGTCCCATAAGAAGACCAGGAATAACTCCTCCCATGAAGAGCTTGGCAACCGAAACAGAAGCAACTGATCCGTAAATGATAAGCGGGATACTTGGAGGGAAGATAGGTCCTATTACCGATGATGCAGAAGTAACGGAGGCTGAAAACTCGTCGTCATAGCCGTTATCACGCATAGCCTTCATTTCGATGACTCCGAGACCACCGGCATCTGCAGCGGCT
Organism: Oribacterium sp. C9; assembly: GCF_002007235.1. Classification (GTDB taxonomy): domain Bacteria; phylum Bacillota; class Clostridia; order Lachnospirales; family Lachnospiraceae; genus Oribacterium. The sequence continues at coordinate 56,317 of NZ_MUHW01000011.1, read as the reverse complement.
GAACCTGACATACCTGCAAAGATTATACTTGCTACGATATTTGCATGTCCGAGACCTCCTGGTATCCAACCCACCAGATTCTTTGCAAAGTCAAAAATCTTTGTTGTTATCTTTCCTTCATTCATGAGATTTCCGGCAAAGATAAACAGCGGTACCGCTATAAGGAGATATGAATCAACTCCTGTAACCATCTTCTGACCTACGATCTGAAGCGGATATCCAAGTGCTATACAACCGGCAGTTGCTCCGGCTCCTATGGCGATACTTATCGGAGCTCCTATTAAAAGCAGAACGAGGAATGCTGTCAAAAATACTATCATTTCTCTTTACCTCCCTCATTTTTCTTTCCCGTAAGCTTATCCAAAAGTTCATAAACGGACACAAGCACGAAATAACCTCCTGCTATGGCACAAGGCAGATAATGCCATGCTTTTGTCAGCTTCTGCATAGTTGAAAACTTACTTGTGGCAAGTATGGGATACATATCCTTATATGAAATGATCATTACGATTCCGAGGAATACGGTAGCTATTCTGATGATCACCCAAAAGATATCTCTTACCTTTTCCGGCACTCTGGCATATATCATATCCAGATTGATCATTCTGCTTTCATCCACAAGGATAATCAGTCCCATAAACGCCATCCACATGAACATAAATCCGTTCAGCTCAGTTGAAAATCTGAAGGAAATATTGATTGTGTTTCTGACTATCAGCTCTGATAACATGAGACATACTATGCCCAAAATGCAGACGAGCATTATCACTGTGGAGATCAATTTTATAATGTCCAATAATTTACGATATAGTCTCACAACTGTCCCCTTTCTTTATTCCATCGGGTAAAGCCTGAATTCATTATATTTCAGACCTTTTATCTCGATAATGTCCGCTTTCGGGCGGATTATCTTCAAAAAACAGCAGGATACCCAATAGGACTCCTGCTGTTTTCCTTTTAACTGTACCTCATCATATCTGAATCGACTTACCTGTATCCGATGAATACATAAAGCTGTTCAGCGTCAGATGATCAATGGTATCAATCACTTATTAACTGCAAGAAGTGCATCAAGGAGTTCCTGATCGTACCAGCTCTCGTTCTCATACTTCTTGTAGAAGTTAGGAATATCAAGCTTATCCTTGAATGACTGGATATCAGGGTTATCATCGAACTGAACACCTGCTTCTTCAAGAGTCTTTCTTGCAGTTACATTATCTTCCTTAATAGTATCGAAAGAATACTTGGCTGCCTTCTTAGCCTCTTCTCTGAGGATGGTCTGATACTGCTCAGGAAGAGCATCCCAGCTGTCCTTGTTAGCTGCCATGGTGCATCCCATCCACATATAGTTGATGAAGCTGAAGTACTTGATATCATCATATGTTGCATTTGCTACGAGGTGATATGTTGCGTTATCCTGACCCTCTGCAGTACCGTTTGAAAGAGCGATAGCAAGCTCATTAAGAGCAAGTGCTACAGGGTTAGCGCCCAGTGTCTGCCATACATCGAGGTAAACCTGGCTTGTAGGTACACGAAGCTTAACGCCATCAACATCAGCTGCTGAATGAATAGGTCCGCCGGCTTCTGTAGTTGAAACCTGTCTCATACCGTTGTCACCTTCAGCGAGATAAACGAGACCAACATCCTCAAATCCTGAGAAGATCTTGTCTCCCAGCTCTCCGTTAGTTACTTCATAAGCCTGATCAGCATCCTTGAAAAGGAATGGCATATCAAGGATCTTTGCCTTGTCATAGAACTCTGTAAATCCTGATGTACCTGCAAAGATGAGGTCGATAGTTCCAAGTCTGGTTGAAGCAAGAGCCTCTGCATCATTTCCAAGCTCACCTGAGCTGTGAACATCGAGTGTGATCTGTCCGTTTGAAGCTTCCTTAACAAGTCTTGCATACTCTGCAATAGTCTTTGTAGGTACTGAATTCTCATTACCCGGAGAATAGATGGTCAATGTTACAGGCTCAAGACCTGCAAGCTCTCCTTCGGCCTCCTTCTGTGCCTCGGTTGCTGCAGCTTCAGTAGCCTTCTCTGTCTCTTTTTTTGTCTCCTCTTTCTTCTCTGCTGCTGCGGCTGTTGTTGTGGCAGTTGCAGAAGATGAACCGCAACCTGCAAGTGTGCTTACTGCACAGGTTACAGCAAGTGCCAATGATACAACTCTTTTTTTCATTTTTCCTCCTTTTTTCTTTGGGAAATCAGCTCTTTTTCTATCTCCTCTGATAACGAGCCGGCATATCCCGGAAACTTTAGATCCGGTAACAGCACTTTGCATAATTGTCATACAATATTCCCAAAAATGTCGTACAATCTTTTTTCTGATATCTATTTTAGAATACAATTAATGTCATTTCAACCAATTTCTATAATATTTTTCATTATTTTATTGTGCGTATTTATGCGCTTTGTATAACAAAAAAGAGCATCCCAATAAAGGGATACTCTTCCTGTAAAAAACTGTATTTGTTTTTTAGATTGATATGTAAAATCAAAATCCGCCGATACAGATAGTATCAGACCAGAGCCTTTATCGCTTCGATTTCTTCCTGAGAAAGGTCGCGAACATCACTGTTTTCACCGCTGCAGTTAGAATCCTCGATCAGGAACATCTTTGTGTCCTTCTCGGTAATGGTATTATGCCACAGAGATCTGGGTATAACATACAATTTACCCTTCTCCATATGTACCGCATCAAATTGAAGTTCTCCGGAATCCTTCTCGTTTCCGTATACAAGAGTACACCTTCCCTCTACAAGAACAAACATTTCGTCTGTAGTGTTGTGTCTCTCTACATTGGCTATACCGGTAATATCATTAGCCGGCTTCCAATTCTTTATGCCAACTGTCCACTTTTCGTTCTCGTAGACACGATGCATACCTTCACCACTGAACTCATAATTTAAAATCTCTGCCATGACAAAGCCCTTCTTTCACAGCATCTTCTTGATTTCTTCAACTGCATGCTCAGCTGTAAGACCATACTCCTTGAAAAGGTTATCCGGCTTACCTGACTGACCGAACAGATCGTTGATACCGATGATAGAGAACTTGGCACCTGCATTACCTGCAAGAACCTCGGCAACAGCTGAACCGAGACCACCGATCACACTGTGCTCTTCCATGGAAACCATAGCCTTCACCTTGCCGTTATACTTGAGAATAGTCTCAGCATCGATAGGCTTAATAGTATGCATATTAATAACAGCCGTGCTGATACCCTCAGCTTCAAGAGTCTTTGCAGCCTCAAGAGCTACAGGAACCATCAGTCCGCAGGCAATTATAGCCGCATCTGTACCGTCCTTGATAACTGTAGCCTTACCAAACTCAAAAGGCTTCTCATCAAGCTCAGGAATGTCCTCCACTACAGGTCTTCCTACACGAACATATACAGGGCCGTCAAGTGCTGCTGCAGCACGTACAGCCTTCTCTGTCTCCTTAGGATCAGCCGGAACGATAACTCTCATGTTAGGCATAACTCTCATAAGAGCGATATCCTCTACTGACTGGTGTGAACCGCCGTCCTCACCTACTGAAAGGCCTGAATGTGAAAATGCGAACTTAACATTGAGGTTCTCATAAGCTACTGAATTACGGATCTCTTCATAGGCACGTCCTGCACCGAAAAGAGCGAATGTGGATACGAAAGGGGTGAGCCCTACATGAGCAAGACCTGCAGCTGTATCTACCATGTTAGCCTCAGCGATGCCCATATCAAAGAATCTCTCAGGGAACTTCTCCTTGAAATACTTTGACTGTGTGGCATTGGCAAGGTCAGCATCAAGCGCTACGATATTCTCATTCTCCTCACCTAATTTTGCGAGTGTTTCACCAAATGCAACTCTTAATGACTTTCCCATAACATCAAACCTCCTGCTCCGCAAATGCTTTCTCGAACTGTTCCTTATTCATAGGACTTCCGTGCCAACCGAACTGGTTCTCCATAAATGAAACGCCCTTGCCCTTCACTGTATGGCAGCAGATGAACTTTGGCTTTCCGTTGTGAGGAGCCTGAAGTGCTTCGTCGATAGCCTTGATATCATGTCCGTCAACATCATATACTTCCCATCCGAATGCCTTGAACTTCGCATTGATGTCTCCGAGGCTCATAACCTCTTCGTTAGATCCGTCGATCTGGAGATGATTGTAATCGAGCATCCATGTAAGATTATCAAGCTTGTAATGAGCTGCCGCCATAGCTGCCTCCCATACGAGACCTTCCTGGCACTCACCATCGCCAAGAACTGTGTAAGTCTGCCATGTCTTCTTCTGAACCTTTGCACCAAGTGCAAGTCCGATAGAAACAGAAGCACCCTGTCCGAGAGAGCCGGTATTTACATCAACACCTGGTGTCTTCTTGCAGTCAGGATGTCCCTGAAGGTGACTGTGAAGCTGACGAAGGCTTGCAAGATCAGACTTAGGAAAATATCCAAGATCAGCAAGTATTGCGTAAAGTGTAGGGCAGGAATGTCCCTTACTGAGAACAAATCTGTCACGGTCAGGATTCTTCGGATCCTTAGGATCGAGACCCTTCATTGTGTCATAGTAAAGTGCCATCAGCATCTCTACGCATGAAAGAGATCCGCCCGGATGTCCTGACTGACATGCAAAAAGCATCTTCAAAATTTCAGCACGGATTTCTTTCGCTTTCTTTTCGTAATCCATATAAAACTCCTCCTCAATATGTTCGGCATTAAAAATGCTAGAGTAAACTTTAATATATGCAGAAATTATGTCAACATAATTCTGCTTTTGTACTGTAAATAAAAAGATTTTGTAGATGTTGTCTATTTTTTAACATTAATTTTTGTGAAATACAAACATAAAAACAGCTCATTTGTATCACAATCTAAAAATATTCACTATCCTTTTACTGCGCCGGCCGTTAGTCCCTCCACCAGTCTCTTCTGGGCAAAGAAGAACATGATACACACAGGTATGATGGTAAGGATGCCTCCTGCAGTAAGGAGATCCCACTGTACGCCAAGCTGTCCGATAAGTGACTTCAGAGCTACAGGTATGGTACGTGTCGCAGTATTTGTGAACATCATGGCAAATGTATATTCATTCCATGACTGCATGAAGATATATACGCCTGTAGCGATGATGCTGGGCCTCAAAATCGGAAATACTATCTTCATAAATGCCTGTCCACGGTTACATCCATCCACCATGGCAGCCTCTTCAAGAGACATGGGCAGATCGTTGATGAATCCTATGAGCAGCCAGACAGAAAACGGAATGGTAAATGTGGTATATGCAAGTACCAGAGATGAAGGCGTATATAATAGATGCAGATTTCTCATGATGGAATAAAGAGGAATCAGTAGGAGCACCGTCGGAAACATATTATTGCAGAGGAAGATACTCATGAGTACTCTTCTTCCGGGGAATATGTATCTGGAAAATGCATATGCCGCCATGGTCGCCACTGTAAGTGTAACTAATGTTGTACAGAACGCTACGATAAAACTGTTTTTCATAGCCGAAAAGAAGTCTACTGTACTTGTGAACAGCTTTCCGTAGGCTGAAAAATCAGGGTTTGCCGTCCAGTATGTGACCACCTTTCCATAGAGCTCGTCGTAGGGCTTTATAGATGTTAAAAATGTCCAGTAAAACGGAAACAGTAAAAACAACAGCATCAGGAACAGAACCGTGAATTTAAGGACAGTCAGTGCTTTAGGTTCTCTCTTCATCACTTCTCCTCCTTAAAGTTCATCCTCAGATACGGTACTACGACCACAAGAAGCAGCAGCGCCAGGCAGATGGCCATGGCAGATGCATAGCCAAGATTAAGAGCATTTGCCTTGTTATAGATGTATACCGACAGGGTCTGGGTCGAATAAGCAGGTCCGCCCTCAGTCATGTTGAAGATCACATCAACAGAGTTCGCTACCCATATGATCCTCAGAAGTCCGGTTACAAATATCGTATTCTTTATGGAAGGTATGGTAATGTAGAAAAGCCTCTGCAGTCTGCTGGCTCCGTCTATCTCCGCCGCTTCATACATATCGGTGGATACGCCCTGAAGCGCAGCCAGAAGCATGAGTGCGAAGAATGGTATGCCCTGCCATACTATGGTCACGATAACCGAAGGAAAGGCTGTGGGCTTCTGGGACAGAAATGCTATCTTGTCGTTTATGATGTTAAGCTTCATGAGCACATCATTAAGTACACCTGCATTTCCATCATATATCCACCTCCACATGAGACCGATGAGAACTCCCGGAGTTACCCAGGGCACCATGCTCACCGCTCTTACAAAGCCTCTGCCTCTGAAATGCGAATTAAGTATCAGCGCAAGTACAAATCCGAAAAAAAACTGAAAGCCTACACCAAAAATGACCCACAGTATGGTTCTGATGACTGCATTTATAAATTGTTTATCCAGCAGGGCGCTGGAATAATTGGTAAGTCCGATAAAGGCTATATCCTTGGGACGCCTCAGATCATAATTCTGAAAACTCATCATGATTGCATTCATAACAGGTATGAATACTACGCACATGATGATCAGTGTCGCAGGAGCCACAAGGAGAAAAGGCCACACAGAACGCTTTTTAGTCATGTCTATCTCCTCAGTTGTCTCTTTTCATAGCTCAGTCGGGGACTTAGCCCCGACTGAACAAATACAGAGTCCCCTATGTGATGACATAAGTTTCATAAGTCTGTTTACCACTTTTGAGACCAATGTCATTTTTACTTTAATTCACTTATTTCCAGAGTCCATCCTGAAGGATCTGCATAGCATCTGCTGCAGTGATGTCTCCTGTAAGAGCCTGAGCAACTGTATTCGGCCAAAGGTCACTGATCCATTCTGTTGTTGTATCTCTGATAGGAAGGATACCTGCATAGCTCTCACCGTCGAGAGAAGCCTTCATGAAACGGTTATTCTGGAAGTAGTCTCCTGCTCCGACTGTCTTTGATACAGGAACGTTTCCTGTGCCTTCGCACCACATCTTCTGTCCTTCACCTGTTGCGAGGTACTTGACCCACTCAAAAGCTGCATCAGGATGCTCACATGAACTGAAGATAACAGTCTCTGTATCTCCCATAGATGTCCACTGTCCTTTACCTGCAGGGAACGGGAATGCTGATACATCGTCACCGAAGATCTCTTCCATCTTTCCGGAAGATCCTGTATGGTGGATGGTCATAGCTGTAAGACCTGACTGGAAGTTTGCGATGATCTCATTGAATCCGTCTGATGTTGCGGTTGGCGGTACATATCCGTTTGTATAGAGATCAATAAAGTCCTGCATGCCGGCTACTGATGCATCGGATGTAAGATCCTCAAAGCTTCCGCCTTCACCGTGTACAAATGAGCCCCAAGGCTCCTGTCCGCCCTTTGCGCCTCTCATACCGAAGCCGTAGACATCTGTCTTTCCGTCTCCGTCTGTATCGAGAGTACACTTCTTTATATCCTCAAGGAATTCCTCATATGTCTTCGGAACTTCTGTGATACCTGCCTTCTCAAAGATAGACGGTCTGTAATATACATAGAGTACCTGTATGTTCCATGGCATAACGAACATCTTGGAGCTGTCTCCGCCGGCTTCCTTCATAACGCTGTAAATGTTATCGTCGATGTCGCTCTTTGTATCCATAGCGTCTACATAAGGCGTAAGGTCAAGAAGCAGATCGTTGTTTACAAAAAGAGGTGTGGATGTGAGCTTCCATGTAGAAACATCAACATCTGATCCGCCCATCTTGGCATTGAAAAGGTTCTCTGCATAAGCTCCGCCATCCCATGGCTGCTCTTCACCTACTACAGTGATCCCCTTTCCGTTCTCCGAATTAAACTTCTTGATGATGTCCTGCATGAGAGCTGAATAATCAGTGTTATCAGCCCAATACTGGAACTTGATGGTAACAGCCTCATCTGCTGCCTTTTCTGAAGCCTTCTCGGTCTCAGGTGCTGCAGCCTGAGTGGCAGCTTCCGTCTTTGCCGCTTCAGTCTTCATGGCTTCCGTTGCCTGTGTTCCCGATGAACCGCAGGCTGTCAATGCACTTGCCGCCATCGCAGCCGCTGTAGCCACTGCCATGATTTTTCTCGTAACAAGTCTTTTTCTCATGAATTTTCCTCCTTGGATTTTTTTCTCGCTCCTGTTTCCTTTTCGGAAACACTAAATCATCTGTCATTATCGTAACACTTTGTCCTATGTTTGTCTAACGTTATTTGTGCAAATTATACTATTTTCTTCTTTTTATGGGTTATCTTATTGATTATTTTATTGCATATTCAGCGGATTTGTTTTTTATTTGTAGTACAATTTCTACCCCTTTTCATACAATACAAAAAGACCTTTTGTGACAAATCGCGTCACAAAAGGTCTTTTATACTATACTAAATACTAATCAGGTTTTACTCCCTTACATACGCTAAATACTCTGTTTGCTTATCAGGATAATCTCATTAAAAGCATTTACTCTTTACCTCTTCTTCGGAATCACTTCACCCTGTTCAAGTATGTCACCGTTTCTATAAGCTGCAAGAAGCTCTTCAAGATCTGATATCTGCTTCTTAAGCTCTCTGCCGTTGTCGGTTTCTCCGACACGAACTCTCGTCTTCATCTGTTCAACAAGCTGTATCTCAGGTGTATTCTCCGAGCCCTTCTTGAAGCCCTTATGCTCTGCAAGTGCAAGATGACGTGAATTGTAGATAAGTGTATATCCTGCTATACCTGTTCTCGAATGGTAGGCCTTTGAGATACCGCCGTCGATAATGAAAAGCTTGCCGTTTGCCTTGATAGGTGACTCGCCCAACTTGGTTTTCACAGGAACATGACCATTTACAATATGCGAGGCAGACGCATTGACACCGAACTCCTCAAAGATCTTGTCCACATACTTCTCATCCTTCACGAGGTCGTAGTAGGCATTGAATCTTTCCTTGTGTGTCGCAGTATCCTCGATGAAGCAGTGCTCAAAGGTCGTAATCTTGTCTTTTCCGAAAAGAGGTGAGTTAGGTCCGCACCACATGTACCAGAAAAAGTCTGTGGCATAGAGCTTACCCTGTGGATCATTCTCCCCGTTAAGGAAATAGGCGTCGATTGCCTTGTCATTAAAATAATCAAGCAGCGCCTTTCCGGAGAATACCCCGTCAGGTGTGGTTATCTTTCTGAAGCTTCCGTCCTTCTCCATAGGGATGCAGCCGTGATAAAGGATGTTGTTGTTTACAACCTTATACATAGAGCCGTTTGTAAAGAAAAAACGTATATGCTTCTGAAGGAGCTGGGAATGGGTAAAACTGTAGATAAGAGTCTTCATGAGAGCCTCTTCCCGCTCTGTAAGCTTGTAAGGATGCTTCGGATCTATGGTAGGGAAGTTCTTATCCTTAAGAGGGTATACCTTTCCGTCGATGTTTACAGTCCCCTTCTCATAGTCCACCTTTTCAAGAAGCAATCTATGCTCCAGATGATACTCAGGATGACGCTTTATGAGAAGTCCCTCCTCCTTCAGCATGATGATGGATATGGCTTTACACATCTTTGCTGCAAGAGCCGGAGAAACCGAGTCGGAAACATTGGAATCCAGAAGATGTGGCTGGAAGCATTCGCATGGATCATCTCCGTAAACCTCTTCGGCATACATGGAAAGAGGTCTCAGATTGATGCCGTAGCCATCCTCCAGCACGTCGAAAGAATTGTATGAGGTTGCGATGCGTAGAACATTGGCGATACATGCCGGATTACCGCAGACCGCTCCCATCCAGTCAGCGTCATGATTGCCCCACTGTATATCCACGTCATGGAAGCTCATAAGCTCCTCCATGATACGGTCGGCATGTGGTCCTCTGTCAAAGATGTCTCCGATGATATGAAGATTATCGATGACCAGGTTCTGGATGAGCTCACACAGTGCGATGATGAAATCGTCTCCCATGTCAATGTCTATGATGGCATTCATGATCTCACGAAGATATCCTTTCTTATCCTCGTCGTGACTGTCGATATGGAGAAGTTCATCGATGGCATACGCATAGTTCTTCGGCATCTTTTTACGAACCTTGGAACGTGTGAATTTGGATGAAACTACGCGGCAGATATTGATGAGACGGTGAATGGTTATACGCTGCCACTCAGCCGAATCCTTCTCCTTATGCTGTGAAGAAGAAAGAATGTCCCTTGGATAATAGATAAGATTTGCGAGCTCTAACTGCTCTTCCTCAGGTAAAAGATTTCCGAAGGTCTCATCGATCTTATCTCTTACGATACCTGATGCTGAACGCATAAGGTAAATAAAGGCATCACTCTCGCCATGAAGATCCGAGAAGAAATACTCTGTTCCCTTAGGCAGGGCACAGATGGCGCGCAGGTTAATGATTTCAGCACCTGCATCTGTTGCAGTAGGAAACTGCTTGGCTAATAACTTCAAATAATCAAGATCACGCATTTCAAATACTCCATTAACAAATCTCTTTGGTCATTACCAAATACTTTTAACTGCTTCCCGAAAGTCAAAAGACCAACAAACATGTACTAATTATATAGGGAGCAATGATTATTATCTATACAAAATGACGATTGTTTGTATAAAAGAACCAAATTTCAACAAATTTTTAACAATTATTATAATCAGTTCTTTTGGTGCAAAAAAAGAGCCACTGACTGTCATCGGATCATTCACCGGTTTAAGTCTGTGACTCTTATTTTTATATTCTTATTTACACGGATCATCCCGAAGATCGGGCTTTAATATAGCCTTCCGGAAATCCATCACATATCAGACTCTGCTGACGGAGCTATAACAGAAGGATCGATCTCCTTTCTGTTAAGTATATCCATAAACTCGGCACCTGTGATGGTCTCCTTCTCGTAGAGGAACTTGGTGATCTCATGAAGCTTGTTGATATTATCCTGAAGAAGCTTATATGCCTTATCATGCTGCTTCTTAACGAGATCAACTGTCATCTTATCGATCATGGTCTGGGTCTCAGGAGAACATGTGAGTGATGCATCACCACCGAGATACTGGTTCTGTATATGCTCCATGGCAACCATGCCTATCTCATCCGCCATACCGTAGCGTGTGATCATGGCTCTTGCATACTTGGTAGCCTGCTCTATATCATTACTTGCACCTGTGGTGCATGTATGGAATATAAGCTCTTCTGCGCAGCGTCCTCCGGTAAGAGTAGCTATCTTGTTCTCCAGCTCCTCCTTTGAGTAGAGGTAATGATTTCCCTCTTCTTCAACCTGCATGGTGTAACCGAGGGCTCCCGAGGTTCTCGGAATGATGGTTATCTTCTGAACAGGTGCGCTGTTCTTCTGAAGAGCCGCCACAAGAGCGTGACCAACCTCATGATATGAGACGATAAGCTTTTCCTTATCTGTCATAACCTTGTTCTTCTTCTGATAACCGGCGATAACTACTTCGATGGACTCCTCGAGATCCGACTGGATAACTCTCTCACGTCCGGCTCTTACGGCACGGAGAGCTGACTCATTGATGATGTTTGCAAGCTCTGCGCCGCTGGCACCTGCTGCCGCCTTTGCGATAGCTTCGAGATTGACATTCTCAGCCATCTTAATGTCTCTGGCGTGAACCTTCAGTATATCGATTCTTCCCTGGAAATCCGGAAGCTCTACAGGAACTCTTCTGTCAAATCTGCCCGGACGAAGAAGGGCTGGATCCAGAGAATCCGGCTGGTTTGTTGCCGCAAGGATGATGATAGCCTTTGATGAATCAAATCCATCCATCTCGGTAAGAAGCTGATTCAGAGTCTGCTCACGCTCATCGTTTCCGCCGACAGCTCCACCGCCTCTCTTTTTACCTATGGCATCGATCTCATCGATGAATACGATACAAGGCGATTTCTTCTTAGCCTGATCAAAAAGATCTCTTACCTTGGCAGCGCCCATTCCCACGAACATCTCTACGAACTCAGAACCTGAGATAGAGAAGAAAGGAACATTGGCCTCACCTGCCACAGCCTTGGCAAGCAGGGTCTTACCTGTTCCGGGAGGACCTACAAGAAGAGCTCCCTTAGGAATATGCGCACCGATCTCTGTGTACTTGTCAGGTTCCTTAAGATAATCGACCATCTCGCTGAGAAGCTCCTTGGCCTCATCTTCACCTGCTACATCCTTGAAGCTTACCTTGTTCTCACCTGTAGCTTCATATTCTCTTGCATTGGACTTTCCGAAGCCTCCGAACATTCCGCCGCCACCCATGGAGCCCATGGAGGAAGCCATTCTCTTGGAGAGCCAGTTGCCCAGAGCCCAGAAAATAAGGATAGGGAAGATCCAGCTTAACAGGAAGGAAAGGATAGGACTTGTCTCAACAGGAATGTCTTCCTCGAAATTGACATTCTGATTGTTAAGTGTGTCCAGCACCGATGCTTCCACGAACTGGTTTTTCAGACGTCCCGTACGACAGGTGATAGCCTGGCCGTTGACATTTGCCACATATACTATGGAGTCATCGTTCAGGTTCACCTTGGTGACAGCGCTGTTATTCACAGCATTGATAAACTCTGAGTATGTAGTATCACGAACTGATCGTGATAGAAGTGACGGAAAAACGAAAGTGTTTAAAAGAAGGATGATTATAAGTGCCACGAAGTAATAAAAGACAAGTGGTCTTCTGTTACGTGGCTTATAACTGTTTCCGTTGTTATTCTGATTGTTCGGGTTGAAACGGTTGAAAAAATCATTGAAGTTGTTGAACCCGTTGTCGTTCTGATTATTCTGATTGTTACCGGAATAGTTCTCATTAGCCAGATTCAGCTGTGATGATAAACTTTTCCTTTTAAATACATTGAAGATATTTACCATAAGATGCCCTTTCTACTTCTCATCCCCTATATGTCATAAGTTTGAATTGATGATACCAAATATACCGGTTAAATGTGTATTCATTGTGAAAAAACATAAACAAAAGATAAAAATTTAGCAGTCGGACGTCCCGACTGCTAACAGTTAAAGATCATTTATTACTGTTTAACTTATACCATCACTTCATGGTCTTTTTCAGAAGTTCACAGAGCTCGTCCACAACCGCCTCATTTCCTTCCTTTATATCATCAACAACACATGTCTTTATATGTGCGGAAAGGAGCTCCTTATTGAAGGAATTCAGAGATGCCTGAACCGAGCTTACCTGTATGAGCACATCCGGACAATATCTGTTTTCCTGTATCATCTTTCTGATACCACAGATCTGTCCTTCTATACGATTCAGTCTGTTGACAAGAGCCTTCTCCTGTTCCGGTGTTCTGGGCTTATGCTTATGTCTCTCATTATCATCAGTGCTGCAGCAACATGACATGAATATCACCTTCCTTTTCAAATACTGAATCCGGAAATCCGGCTCCAACTGCCGTCTTATGTAATAACGGTCGGATAATAATGGAATACAGCCAATATACCCCTATATCCTATCTGTTATGCTCATTTTATACCACCTAGGGGTATAAGTGTCAAGTTTTAAGCATTTATCGAACATAACGTGTAATAATTATTCCGAACTTACATTTTTTTCATATTCAATCCGCACTTCAGAACATAGGTGTCATCGAGAGACAGGGCTGCGTGAATTAACTTATATAGTAAAAGCCATCAGGCATGTATTTAACATGAGCTGATGGCTTTTTTGATCTGAATTTCTTTCTCCGAACATGAATCTTCTATAATGGTGATATAGACTTATTTCATCTTTAGATTCTTCACCAGAACCAGGACATTTTCATCACCCTGACGTTCATATAATACAGCATCCATAGATTTCTTCACCATATATATACCGAGTCCGCCAATGTCTCTCTCCTCTGCACTCAGGCTTACATCCGGATCTGATTTTTCCAGAGGATTGTACGCTATACCCTTATCCCTGAACATGATCTGAAAATTTTCTTCAGAGTCATCCAGAGAGAGGATTATCACCGCTTTTCCCTTTAAGTCAGGAGAAATCTTTTTGTATGCGTAATGAGCTATATTTACAAAAATTTCTTCGCAAGCGACATTTATCTTCATCTCAAGTGCCATGCTGCATCCGAGCTCAGAAAGATATCCGCTTATGAAATCAAGTACATTATCAAGTTTTTCGACCTCTGCATCAACGATAAGTTCACGCTTATTCTTCTCTACTAAATCCATACCAATGCTCCTATATGAACGAACATCATAAACTAAACATATTATTATCATAACATAATCTGTATAGCTATTGCCATTATAAAGTTTTTTATACATTTTTCATAGTAATTATATATGAAACACTGGTATGATTAATGGAAATGAACAAATCAGGTGGTGAGGACTATGAGTTTTATTTATGAATATATCAAACATCCCCGTAGTATAGGTGCAGTTGCCCCAAGCGGCAGGAAGCTTTCCAGAAAGATGATGAAACCCATTGATTTTGACAATGCCGAGGTAATCGTCGAGTACGGTCCCGGCACAGGCTCATTTACAAAAGAGCTGATCGCTCACAGAAGGCCTGAAACCGTTTTGCTCCTTATCGAACAGAATGAGGAATTCTGCAAAAAGCTGGCACACAGATTCCGCGGAGAGAAAAATGTACATCTTATCCATGGAAATGCAGAATACGTCATGGAATATCTTAGGGCTTACGGTTATGACCATGCTGATTACATCATTTCAGGTCTTCCTTTCACATCTCTTCCGGGTGACATTTCCGACAAAGTACTGAATGCAACAAGGACCGCATTAGGTAACCGCGGAGAGTTCATTACATTTCAGTACAGCCTTATTAAACGAGACTTTTTTGAGCGATATCTCAGCATTAACGAGACTCTGAAAGAAATGTGGAATCTTCCCCCCGCATATGTTTTCGTTATGAAAAACCGAAGGATCGCGATGTGACACCGGAGGATTTATATGTATAAAGACCTTGTCTATATTGCTCCGTTCATTATCATTTTCCTCCTCTCACTTTATCTTTTCATACAGGACGGAAAAGCTGCAAAAGCGGAAGGCAGAAAGCGAAAACTCGGTATAACCGTGCTTTTGATACTCAGTGCCGGAATGCTGATTTCCATAATCGTCCTTGCGGTGCTTTTGATCCTTCTGACCATAGCCATAGTTCAAAACATGTAAAATGAGCGATAAATTATTTTTGAGGATCGTGATACTGATCGTTATAGCCGGTGTTATACTTACTGCTGTTCATGCGGCTTATATACTTTACGCATATAAGCATTCATCCATTATTTATTTTATATCGAAGGAAGTGTGGCTATGAAAAAATGTCTCATCATTGCGGCACTCCTTCTTTTCTTTATTTCTGTCAATGTCTTTCTGTATGCTGCTGTCACCTCCCGCGTAGGAAACAACTACAGCGGTGTAAATCAGACAAGGATGGTTGACGTTGCGAAGTATCTGCCTTTTGAGAAGGATTCTCAGCTGGCAAGAACCGGTTCATCCTTACATTTTTCAAATGAAGATGATCTGCCTGTACTTGACGGTGCTGCAGCACTGGTACCGGTATATGCTTCCATAATAGATGCTGTATATCCCGAGGGAACAGTCACCTACAAAGGTGGCGCTTTTTCCGACGACAATCAGTATGGCGAGAATTTCGCGTCCGACAGTGTCATGCAGTATCACAACACAATACGGGGATTTGATGCTCTTTTGGATGGCTCCGTCGACCTGTTTTTCACTGCACACCCCTCCGGACAGCAGCTTGAGTCAGCACGGCAACAGGGAGTAGAGCTGGAAATCGTCCCCATAGGACTTGAAGCATTTGTATTTTTTGTCAACAAAAAGAATCCTGTGGATGATCTTTCCATAGATGCTGTAAAAGGAATATATCGTGGAAAGATCAAAAACTGGAAAGTGGTCGGTGGACCTGACAGACTTATAGATCCTCTTATCAGGATCAGGAACTCCGGCAGTCAGACCATGATGGAGAAATTCATGGAAAACGACATGATCTCCCGAAGAGATATATTTGCGGTTTTCGGTGCATCTATAGGCTATTCCTTCAGATATTATTTATCGGGTATGGTTGCAAATGAAAATGTTAAGATGCTTTCATTAAACGGAGCATATCCTGATGAGGAAAACATTAAAAACGGCACTTATCCTCTTGTGGCATCTTTCTATGCAGTATACCGAAAGGATAATGAAAATCAAAACGTAAAAAAACTGGTGGACTGGATACTGACTAAAGAAGGTCAGGAACTCATCGAAGGATGTGGCTATATAGGACGAAGTCTTCGATAGAATAAAAGTGCCGCTGACAGGAAAACTTCATTTCTCCGTGTCAGCGGCACTATATTTAATTAATCCTGTTAAGCAAGGCTCATTATTTTGATGAGAAAGACCCACGCAAGACCATAATATGTAACTACCGCCACAAGATCGTTAAGGGTCGTGATAAGGGGGCCGGAAGCAACTGCCGGATCTATATTAAGCCTATGAAAAAACATAGGCACCAGCGTTCCTACCAGACTTGATATGACCATGGCAAGTAGCAGCGAGACTCCGACACAGGCGGAGATCAGAAATGCCTCATTCCATCCGTATCCCTTCACGATGGTGATGTATATTCCCAGGAAGATCACAGTCATGATTCCCAACAGCATTCCGTTGCCGATCCCGACCTTCGCCTCTTTCACAACGAGCATAAGCTTCTCTTTTCCCTTCAGATTCTCGTCCATAAGAACGCGGATGGTAACCGCAAGGGACTGGGTTCCTACATTTCCAGCCATATCAAGGATCAGTGACTGGAAGCATATTATAATAGGCAGAATAGCCACAACGCCTTCAAATGCACCTACCACCGTGGAAACAAGCATTCCCAGGAACAAAAGAACTATAAGCCATGGAAGACGCTTTTTAATGCTTTCTTTGGTGGTTTCCCTGAGATCCTCTTCTGAAGTAAGACCACCCAGCTTTGCATAATCATCACCCAGCTCATCATCTACAGCCTCTATCACGCTCTGGGGCGTCAGTATACCCAACAGTTTTTTCTCTGAATCAAGGACCGGAAGTGAATTCTCTTCGTAATCCTTTATCCTATCGATACAATCCGAAATCCTTTCCTTATCTAGAAGATATGGATATGAATAAGATATGATGGTATCAAGATCGTCTGTTCTTCTGGCAATGATCAGGTCCTTCAGATCTATGGTACCGCAATACTTTCCATCTTCATCATTGACATAAATTGTAGAAATATTGTCATTTTCACCGGCCTGTCGTATAAGCTCCTGAGTGGCCTCTGATATAGAAAGGGTCTTTTTTATCTCGATATAGTTGGTTGTGATGAGACTTCCGATTTCATCATCCGAATAGGAATTGATGAGATTAATGTCGGCTTTCACATCATCATCAAGATAAGAGCTTATCTCACTCCGTGTACCTTCATCCAGCATCTCCAGGATATCGGCAGCATCATCAGAATCCATCTCATTGATAAATTCCGCGATCTGCTTTGCTCCGAATTCCTTGATATAAGGCTTTGGATCATCTATGTAGGCAAAGACCTCGGAACACCATTCTGTTCCAAGTATGGAAAACAGACGTTTTCTTTCGGAAGGTTCAAGCTGTTCAAGACTCTCTGCTATATCATTGTCATGGTAGTCCTCGAGCTTTTCTCTGAGTTCCGTATCAGAGCATCCGCTCCTTATCAGCATGACTATATCATTTACAAATACCGGTTCTTTCAATATCTCTTTATTCATTTCAAGCCTCCTCTCCGCCCTGAAAAAAGGGCGCAAAAAATCCATCGCGTAATCACACAACAGATGTGAAATGTCGTGAAATAAAAACGATGGATGAGACTCAATAATATGCGAAATAAAGCCTTACAGGATATAGGTATACAAAAAGACACTTTGTATACCTAAAGTCAGTCCATCGTTATATAAACTTCGACTTCGACTATCACAACTGTCCATTTGTATCCTCCTTATATTTTAGTTTTACAGTGATCAAAATCACCATATTCAAGTTTATGACTTTTTTTATCAATGTCAAACAATGATAATTTTTCTATAGCTTCATCCCAATGTTATGCTCTTGATAACATTTCCATCGAAATCATTGACTGTAAATACATCACCGTCCAGAATAGCATAGCTGTTAGGATATCCTCCCTTGGGAAGTGATGTACTTCCGGGATTCAGATGGTAGAAGCTCTTTCCGTCCTTCTCAAGTTTCTCGGCATTTACCAGATGAGTATGACCATGAAGTATGGCATCACCCTCCATAATAGGAGGAAGCTGCTCCTCATTGAAAAGATGACCATGTGTGGTGAAAATAGTATGTCCATTAAGCACAAGTACTGCATAGTCAGCCATGATAGGAAATTCGAGAACCATCTGATCCACTTCCGCATCACAGTTTCCGCGTACTGCCCAGATACGATCTTTCAGAGGATTAAGCATTGAAATCACGTCTTTCGGTGAATAGTCCTTCGGAAGCTCGTTACGGGGTCCATGATAGAGGATGTCACCTAATATAACAAGGCGCTCGGCACCACTCTGAGAAAATGCTTCAAGAGTCTTTCTGCACCAGTATGCAGAGCCATGTATATCACTTGCGATAAAGTATTTCATTTTTTCTTTCTCCTTCTTGATGAATTTAGTTGACCGTACCCGCTGCGCTCCGCCGGTCAGGCTCGGCTCTGATTGCCTCCACTCACATTCTCTCAGGTGCACTGAATCCCAGTGTGTTGATGCAGGTGTTCAGCACCTTCCATGTGAGCATGAGAAGAGCCATATAGCCCTGCTTCTTTGCTTCATCAGGCTCGCCAAGGAACTTAACGTCATGATAGAAGCTGTTGAATGCGTTTGATACTTCATAGATATATGAGCATATACGGTGAGGAGCCAGATCCTTCCATGCACCGTTTATCTCATCATGGTATCTTGTGAGAAGAGTCTGGAGTCCGCGTCCGCTCTTGTCCTCAACCGGAAGGATGGAGAAATCAACTGCATGATCCCTGATATAATCCTCTACCTTTACATCCTGAGCTATGCCCTGCTCCAGCATGAACTTACGGATGATAGAGCTGATACGAACGATGGTATAAAGGATATAAGGTCCTGTATTTCCCTCGAAGGATGTGAACTTGTCAAGGTCAAAGACGTAATCCTTGGTGGCCTGATTGCTGAGGTCACCGTACTTAAGAGCTGCAAGACCAACGATGGAAGCTATATTCTTAGCCTCTTCCTCTGTTATCTCATCACCTCTTGATTCCCTGATACGCTCATAAACCTTATCGTTTGTCTCCCTTATAAGATTCTCGAGACGGAGAACACCACCCTCACGGGTCTTAAATGGCTTTCCATCCTTACCGTTCATGGTTCCGAAACCGATAAACTTGAGCTCCTCCTCAGGTCTTACGAAGCCTGCCTTTCTGGCAACTCTGAAGAACTGGGTATAGTGGAGAGACTGACGGCTGTCAGCGATATAAATGTACTCGTCCGGCTTGTAAAGCTTCTCTCTTTCAATGATGGTACCGAGATCTGATGTGGCATAAAGAGCACCGCCGTCTGACTTACGAACCATACATGGAGGAATCTCCTTAGGATCTGACTCCTCACAGACATCCACAACAAGAGCCCCCTGTGACTCATAAGCAAGTCCCTTATCCTGAAGATCCTGAATAAGTCCCGGGATGTATGGCTGAGCGTCACTCTCTCCCTTCCAGAGATCAAAATGAACATCCAGATTTCCGTAATTCTTCTTGAGATCCGCTACAGAAACCTGCATGATCTTCTTCCATACCTCACGGTACTTGGGATCCCCCTCCTGAAGCTTTACAGTTGCTGTATGAGCTCTCTCTGCAAAATCAGGGTTTACAAGTGTACCGTCTTCATTCTTGTCCTTTGCCTTTTTAGATGCAAAAGGATAGACCTCTTCAAGCTGCGAGATATTGAGATCTTCATCAAGCTGTCCTCTGTCCTCAAGCTCGGCGATGATGAGCCCCATCTGAAGTCCCCAGTCACCGAGATGTACATCACCGATGACCTCATTGCCCTGCTGAAGCGCCATACGCTTGATGGTCTCTCCGATAACTGCTGAACGAAGATGACCTACATGAAGAGGCTTAGCTACGTTTGCTCCGCCGTAGTCAACTATGATCTTCTTTCCTTCGTGGGCATCGAGTCCCAGATCCTCATGGAAGGTCATCTCGTTGAGATACTTCTTAACCAGTTCTGCTGAAAGATTAATGTTGATGAATCCGGGCATAACTGCTGTGACCTCTGAGAACATGACAACATCGTCACGCTTCATATCCTTAAGCTTCTCAACAACCTCATTTGCGATATCTATCGGCTTCTTGTGATACTGCTTTGCACCTGCCATGGCACCGTTGCACTGATACTCGCATAGATCAGGGCGATTAGAGATCGTCACCTTTCCAAGCTCAGAATCATAACCTGCAAGAGCAAATCCGGTTCTTACAGCATCTCCTATAACATTAAGTATTGTAGTCAAAGTAAAACTCCTTTCAGAAAAAAGAAAAAGGCTTCCTTGCGGGAAACCTTTCTCATAACGGAGATTTCTCCGTAAATCTTTATTCAAGATATATTAGCCACGAGACTCGTACTGACCTGTCTGTGTAGAAACGATAACCTTGTCACCGATGTTTACGAAAAGAGGTACCTGAATCTCTACACCAGTCTCAAGTGTTGCAGGCTTTGTAGCACCTGTAGCTGTGTTGCCCTTTACACCCGGCTCAGTATGAACAACCTCAAGAGTAACCTTAAGAGGTGGCTCTACTGCGAAAACCTTACCCTGGTATGAATCAACACGAACTGTCTCGTTCTCCTTAACGAACTTCATAGAATCAGCGATCTCATCGTGTGAAAGTGCGATCTGCTCGAATGTCTCAGGGTTCATGAAGTTGTACATCTCACCATCATCGTAAAGATACTGCATATCCTGTCTGTCGATATGTGCTGGTGGGAACTTCTCTGTTGGACGGAATGTACGCTCTGTTACACCACCGTTGATAACGTTCTTAAGCTTTGTTCTAACGAAAGCTGCTCCCTTACCTGGCTTAACGTGCTGGAACTCAATAATCTGAACAACCTGTCCGTCGATCTCGAGTGTGACACCGTTTCTGAAATCACCTGCTGATACCATAAAATCCTCCTAAATAATGAAACCACTGAATATTTCTATTCTGTTTTTATCTAATTTTTATTAAATAATCGTGCTTTGTGGCTTCATAATAAGCCTCTACGGCATTCGAGCTCACAAAATACTGACATATTTTAATATATAAGTATCATTATTGCAAGACTTTTCTAATCAGTAGTGAATAACATCACTCTCCGCCTTTATCCTTTCCACAACAGACTTAGCCTCATCACTTATGAAAAAGCTGTATGTGGACTCCGGCACAAGGTCCTTTATGGCATCCATATCACCGTCATGAATAGCTTTTCTAACAGTGGAAGCTGAAATAGCCTTTCCTCCGAATTCCTTTCTCGGAATGATATGGCACTCTACTCCTGCCTTTGGCAATGCTTCTGCCATGATATCATTGTAGATACCTGTAACCAGAGAAGTCGGTTCATCACCAACGTAGCGGGCATTTACGTGAAGCTTTCCTGCGATACCTTCAAAAACATGTAGATCTATACCAGCCTGACTCTTGATTACAGCATTATCACCTTTCTGAAAGTAGGCCGGGAATGTTGCAGAGCTTATGATGTATGAGCCGGAATCATGATATATGATGTTTTTGAAATCCGATGTTCCTTCCTCTATGAGTCTCTTTCTTACACTGAAAGGTACGAGGCTCGCATCCTCTGACACCATAAAGAGATGAAGGATATCACAACCCTCCATAGCCTTTTCAACCAGATATCTGTGCCCCAATGTAAAAGGATTGGCGTTCATGACTACAGCTCCGATCCTTATACCCTCTATATTATTCGAGGCCGAACACTCGCTCACTGCATTTTCATCAGCCTTAAGTGCTTCTAGATAGCTCTTTGCCGCCTCACCATCCATACTTTCAAGCTGCTCTACAGATTCCTTGCGGAGATTCTCGAGATAGTCCTTAAAGCCTGTTCTCTTATTCTCCATAAACACTATATTTGCCTCTTCCATTCTAGCTATTTCTCTGAAGCCGAGACTGTTGAAGAAAAGGGCTGTATTACACTTGGTATACATGAAGAGGTGATAATTTCCTCTGCTGTACTGATATTCTATAAGATGAGACACTATATCATTCATAAGCGCCTCACCCTGGTGATCTGAACTTACAGCCATACATCTCAGAGTATTTCCGAAACAGCTTCCTGTGGCGATGACATTGTAATCATCATCCAGCATTGCTGCTGTATAGTCCAGATTTTTATCAAGGTGTATTCCTTCTCTTTCAAGAAGATTTTCCACCTGCTCCATCATATATCTGTCGCTTTTTCCTACTGAAGATATTGCGTAATTTGCTTCTGCCATATATAAATTCCTTTTCTGATTAAATGAGATACTTGGGCGTAGTGGTCCTCACTGGTTCTGATAACCAGCGAGGATTTTGCTTCGCAAAACGATTTTTCCTTTAGAAAAAACGCCATGTCGGTCGGAGTTTCCCTGATGGAAAACTATAATTCTCTTGACCATACCCGCTGCGCTCCGCCGGTCAGGTTCGGCCTTGGGTAGGCCTTCACCTGATCCCTTCGGGACCCGAGCTTTGCTCGGGCCTTGTCGGTCGGAGT
This sequence comes from Oribacterium sp. C9, assembly GCF_002007235.1. Lineage (GTDB taxonomy): Bacteria > Bacillota > Clostridia > Lachnospirales > Lachnospiraceae > Oribacterium. The sequence continues at coordinate 33,660 of NZ_MUHW01000011.1, read as the reverse complement.
TTTCCTGATGGAAAACTCCTCCACTCTCAAAATCTGTGACCGCCGCCTCCGCCATGGTGTCCACCGCCGCCACTGCTGTGATATCCGCCACCGCTGCTGTGATGACTGCCGCCTCCGCTGCTCGATGAAGGCGGTATATACTTCTTTGTCTGTCTCAGGAAATGCTCCACACATGCACCCAGCGCAAAAGTGTTCACTGCATGTACCAGAACCTCGTCACTCCTGATCTCTTTGGTATACTTTCTTCTTGAAAACGAGAGAAGACCGTAATTTATAAGGAGAGCCAGAATGATGGCGAGAACAGCATTACTGGTGTACTTCATGGGCTGGGCTATACGTCCACCCTCCAGAACCTTCCGCATCTGTTCAAATACAAGCGCCGCACAGGCATAGTACTCACCTCTTCCAGCGGCTCTGTAGGCATTGTCCGTAATAGTCTCTGCCTTGTCATCAGTGATGTGCTCGTACACTTCACCGTCACTGTGTATAAAGATCTCTCTGTCAGCCATGTCGATCATGAACATGGTACCGCTTTCCCAGCCAAAAAGCTCCTGATATTTTCCTTCCGTAAAATATGCTGTGGAATCACTGTGGGACTCTTCGCTGGTCATAAAAGCCGCATTACCGTATTCCGTGATGCCCTTCATGGACGCCACGAGACTCTCTTCCTCATCATCAGTGATGAGATCCGCCCTGTCATCTATATAGACAACATAATTTGTGGATGGATTTGTATATTTCACCTCATAGGCAAAACTCTCTGAGGCACATAGAAAAACAATTGCAGCCACACCAAACAGCACTCTCAAGAATGAGGAGAATCTGTTGTTCCTTATCTCATCCTTGTGAGCCTTATAATGCTTCATGACATTCTTCATGGTAAGGTCTGCCAGTAACATCCCGAAAAGCTTTGATTTCTTTTTAAGCATGAATGTTACCTCCTTCCCTATCGAAGTACTCAGGTATCGGATGAGTGGACAGGATATTGTACTTTTGGATGATTCCGGTAATGGTATATACTATTCCCGCAAATACCGCTGTGCTGGCTCCATAGAAAATAATATCTTCAACAGGATTCCATATAAGCACCACAACAGCCGTTACAAGTCCAAGTATAACGCCCATCATCTCTCTATAGCTGTATTTTTTTGCCTCCTTCTTATTCCCCTTTTCCCTTGCCTTCTCTGCATTTTTACTATCAAGCATATAGATAACAAGAAGAATGATTCCAGCGATAAAAAGCAGAGAAACGATGATGAACCAGTACTCCATTATGATGAATGCCGCACCCAGTATTATCTCGAGACCCCAATACGCGATGAACAGATACCCCAAAACCGAGCTGCATCCGCCTAAATGAGACTCCTTTTTTGCAGCTGTCTTATCCTTGAAATCATTGTAGGCATTGACCTTTACCTTTTCACCGCTTTTGAAGGCTCCATTGCATCTTGCTGCTACATAACCCTGGTCTTCTCTCGGATCTTCCTTTTTCTCGATCTTATCAATTTCTATCATGTACAGTATTCCTGTGATAAGAGCCATAATAAGCGAGAATATAAGTACAGCTTTCGGCTGAACCGTAAACTGCATGTTCAGCATTATAAATATAGGAATGGATAAGAGGAAGGAAGTGATATAAAACTTTTTAAAGTCCACCGGAATATCTGCAGAAAGCTTTCCCGTGACACCATTCATAACAGAATAACATATACGGTCTCCCTTTCTGTAGGTCAGGAACCACACCGGAAGCATAGCTTCCTTTTCACCCTCATATTTAAGGTTCACCATTCCCTCTGCACTTGAAACATTTCCGAGGCTGTCTCTGTCAAACCCCTTCTTTTTACACTCCTTATCTATGGATTCAAAGGTGTGCTTAAGCACATATACCTCTGCGTCATCCTTGTATGTGATGGAAGGAACATCCGGCACGTCTGCATAGAATCCGCACAGGAAGGATGGGGTAAACTCTATCATATCCTTCGCATCATAAGGTGCTATAACCTCAGCTATATGGTCATTAAATGAGCTTGAAGCGTCAAATGCTATCCCATCGAACTTTCCGTCGATGTCCATGGTGAGATTATATTTATCTGTTATCTCATATCTTCCCTGTGTCTTCGTTCTGGACACAGGTATCACGGCCTGCGGTCCAACAGAGAATCCATACACCCAGTATGGCATGTAAATGCCTACAAATCCCGAAAGAGCCTCCGGATCCGCGAGATCCTTAGGAGCATACAAAGCTCCCTTCATTCTGGCGGTGAACATCTCCTTGCAGGTTGACTTATCTATCTTAAACGGGATGATCTTCTCCGGTCGTCTTTCATTGCTGACTCTCGAAGAAAATACAGCAGGCTGTCCGCAGTAACTGCAGAAGCCGGCAGCACTCAGGTTTGTACTTGAAATCTCAGCTCCGCAGCTCCTGCAAGTGAATATAGTCACCTGCAATCCGCGATTCTTTTCTCCCGCATCCTGCGGATCCATATCCCCGGCTGTCTTCTGTTCCGTGATTTCTGCCGATGCTTCACCCGAATCTCTGCCGGTCACCTCATCTTTATTTAACTCCAATGTTCTCTCTTCCGCATCCTGATCTCTTTCTACAGAATACGGGTCAAATGTGCTTTCACAATGCTCACACCTCAGCATCTGTGACGGTATATCAAATCTCAGATCTCCGCCGCAGCTCGGACACTCATACATAGCTCAACCCCTCTAGCTTTAAAAGTAATATGGTCACTGCAAGAATATCGGCTGCCCCTCCGGGACTGATATTCTTCTCTATACATTTTACATTAAGTTCCTCTATAGCAGAAAGCCCTTCTTCGCTGAATGCCGCCCCCATCTTCACGATTTCAGAGCTCTCAGACTTAAGCCACTCCATATCTTCATAGGAGCTTCTGGTGAGAACATTGGTATCGTTAAGCTTAGACATGATCTGTATAAGGGTGCTAATGTTTACGGCATTTTCAAAGTGCTCATCCCTCATATTCCCTTCACCGTAAATCAGGTCTTTTCTCAATGTTGCTCTCTCGGAGATACCTGCTCTGAGAGATTCATCCCCGACTATTCCGAGATATGTCCTCATGGCACCCAATCCTATATCTTTTATTATAGGAAAGCCTTCCATAGCCTGACCGCGTATGCCCTTCTCACCATACCTATGATAGAGCTTTTCACCATGGGACTTTGGCTCACGTTTTTCCATTTCTATGAAGTCCTTCTCCAGTATCCGGTAAGACATGTTCCTGCCGGTTTCAAGAATTTCTCCTATATCGAAAAGTCTCCCGTTATTACATGTATCATTGCATTCAAGCCTTTCACCGGCAATTATTCCAGCCGCGGCGAGAAGTATCCCCATTGTAAATATCATGCCCTTATGGGTATTGACATTGCCCGTTGCGGCATACATGGCATTCTCTGCCTCAATTCCCGTCTTTCTTATACCGAGAAATACTTTTTCACTGTCTGCTTTTGAGCCCTTAAGCCCCGCTTCGAACATCTCCACCATATACGGAGTTATAGCCTCTGTACTCGCAAGAAATGTCTCATAGGACATGTCTTTATGAGAGCCCGTGTCTCTCCTGTCCACAAGTCCCGGCTTCGGTGTAGCATACACTTCTCCAAGCAGAGCATTACGCACGTTCCATCCAACTATTTCCTTAAGCTCTTCTATACTATGAAATTCCGCCCTGCTTCTATCCCGCATAATCCATACCTTTTCTTATCCTGCAAATGATTCTTTGATTATTCTATGGATCTCTTCCACCATGGAACTCACAGTATGAGTCCTGTTTCTCGCACAGATATGTGCTTCCAGCTCACACATGAGACATTTTCTCGGACCCATGCCGAACTCTTCACGGCTGACCTTGGAACCGTCTGTCCGAAGAACATCTATATCAAAGATTCTTCCTATTCTGTCCCTCTCCTCGATCTCACACATGGCTTTTTTAATGTCTATAGCATCAGCATCAACAGAAGCATAATAGATATATCCCGTGACGAAGGCTTCTTCCTTCTCAACATCCTTTTTCATTCTATGCTTATGAAGTATCTCATCTATACTCTCAACACCGTATCTGAATGCCTTCTCAAAGTCTTCTCCTACCTTATGCGGTCCGGGAATGTTCAGCATAAAGCAGATCACCGGATGATGAAACTCAGCTATGAGATCTCTCTGCATCTCGACTCTGTGGTCTCTTGCCTCAAGCATCTCCGGTACAGTTACCTCATGTTCATAATCAAGCTTCATTTCCATTTTTTTCTCCATAACTCTGTTTCTGATTTAATCCATAGACTTTACAGCTTCGGCTATCGTTCTTTTAAGGCTGTCAAAAAGCTCCTGCCTGTAATTCAATGAATTTTTTTTATCGTTAATAAAATAGTCCGGTATGTCCTGCGCCGGTATCAGATACCCCGGAAAAATATCTGTGTCCGGAGAGCCTGCATTGGCACACTTCTGTAGTTCTCCATTCAGAAGCTCATCACTTATCTTTTCCATCACCTCGTGGTTTCTTTCCAATGCCTTTTCATCTATCATCCTGTCGGCCTTTTCTCTTAGCCTGTTCAGATACTTTAAAAATTCATCCTTGCGATTTTCGAGATAAACGATGTGTTCCGTTGAAACAATGGGGTAAAGACCCATATGATTAAATATAGGAAGATTTTTTGGTTTGGTGAAGCCTACGAAATGGGAAGTTCCTTTGCTGACCATTATCTCATAGAGCTTAGACATGAGCTCATTCAAAAGCCCCTGACCATGATGCTTCTCTGAAACCGCTACGCATTTTAAAATTATACCGCTTAGTGACCCTGTAGCAGCGATTTCCCCCGTATCTTCATCCATTATGCAAACTGTGTGGGTGATCCTTTCGTCATAATCAAGACCTCTTCCCATAAGAAAAGCCTTCAGCCTGTCAAGCTCCCTTCCTGAAAAAGGCTGTCCCTCGGCAAAATAGTAATTCTCCGTCATAATACTCCATCTGATTTATTTCTTCATGTACACTGCAGAATAATTTCGCTCTCATGATTCAAAAGTACTTTCCTGAACGGAAATTTCTTTTGGATAACGAAACCGTATTGTATATATTCTACACCATTTTATGGCAAAAAGAAGGCGTTGTGGCTTATCCCCCTGATCGTCCACAACGCCGTATTCTTTATATTATTTATCTAAACTATCAGTTATTGAACTCGAACTTCTTGATCTGACGAACAACGTCCATGATAGTTCCATCACGACCCTCGATGATACCAACTACACGGTCACCGAACTGAACCTTCTCAGGCTCGCCTGTGATACTGTAAGCAATATCTCTAAGCTCCTCGATAGTCTTGAGAGGAAGTCCCTTATCCTTTGTAGCCTCGATAAGGTCTGTTCTCTTAGGATTGATCGCGATACCGTAATCAGTAACAACAACGTCAACGTCCTCACCAGGAGTTGTTACAGTTGTACAATCTGTGCAGATTGTAGGAATTCTTCCCTGCATGATAGGTGCGATAACGATAGTACACTTAGCACCTGCAGCTGTATCAGGATGTCCACCCTGTGCACCTGTGATGACACCGTCAGAACCTACTACTACGTTACAGTTGAAGTGTGTATCAACCTCAAGAGCAGCGAGGATAACGAAGTCAAGCTTGTTAACATAAGCACCCTTGTTAAACGGATCAGCATACTCACTTGCTGTGATGTAGTGATGGTTAGGATTTGTAGCCACAGACTTGATAGCATCCTGATCGAAGTCCTGTGTATCTACAAGAGTCTTAATAAGCCCCTCCTCAAGAAGATCACACATTGGCTTAGCGATACCACCAACGCCGAAAGACATATGGATGTTCTTCTCTCTCATGATCTCAGCAAGGAACTTGGTTGAAGCTATAGAAGCTCCACCTACACCTGTCTGATATGAGAAGCCTTCCTTAAAGTAAGGAGTAGCTACAACGAAATCAGTACAGTACTTGGCCATGAGAAGCTTTCTCTGGTCTGTTGTAGGCTTTGCAGCACCTGTAGCGATCTTTGTAGGATCACCGATCTCATCAACCTTAACTACATAGTCAACATATGTCTGTGTGATCTGTGCAGGAAGATTTGGGAAAGGTACAAGTGTATCTGTGATAGCAACTACGCGGTCTGCATACATAGCATCTGCTGCAGAGTATGAAAGAACACCGCAATCTGCCTTACCGCCGTTAGCGTTAAGGTTACCGTACTCATCAGCTGTAGGAGCACCGATGAATGCGATATCGATATGAGTCTCACCGCTCTCGATAGCTCTTGAACGTGCACCGTGTGAACGCATGATAGCAAGTCCCTGAAGTCTGCCCTCTGAGATTGCCTTACCGATCTGTCCACGAACACCGGATGACTGGATTTCTGTGATGGTTCCGTCATCAAGCATGTAAACGATAGGGTCATTCTGGCTTCCGAGTGAAGAAGCACAGATAGTGATGTTCTTGATACCCATGTTATGAACTTCTTCCATAACCATGTTAAGAACCTTATCACCGTTACGGAAATGATGATGGAATGAAAGTGTCATACCATCCTTGATTCCGCACTTAACAAGTACATCATGAATACTGTCAACAAGCTTTGTGCCGTTTGAATTGATAACGCACTTAACCTTGTGAGAAGCTGTCTGATACTCAAAACCATCAAAGTGATGAGTTCCCTGGAAAACTTCCTTACCTGTTGCCTTTAAGATTTCCTCAGGTATATCTCTACCAACTGCATTAATCATAATTACAGATCCCCCTTATAAACTCCGGCAGCCTTTGCAAGCATGATGTTTCTCTTTGCACCGTCATAGAAAGCGATATCGATCATCTTTCCGTCAACAGTAAATACACCGATGCCCTTTGCCTTCTTGTCATCGATCTCCTTGATTACCTTCTCAGAGAAAATGATTTCCTTCTGAGTAGGAGTATAGATATCATGAACGATGTCGATCTGACGAGGGTTGATACATGACTTACCATCAAATCCCATATCATGTATCATCTGAACTTCCTTACGGAAACCTTCCATATCATCAAGGTTTGTCCATACTGTATCGAAACACTGAACGCCGGCTGCACGAGCTGCGATGATCATCTGCTGACGGGCACCCATGAGCTCAACACCTGTTCCTGTGATGCGTGTCTGGAGATCCTTTGTATAGTCACCGCCTGAAAGGGCAACACCAATCATACGATCTGATGATGTACATACCTCATATGCATTCATAACGCCCTTACATGACTCAAGAGCTGACATGATAAGAGTTGAACCAGGCTCTCTGTTAAACTCTTCCTCAGCTGCTACGATCTTCTCTTCAACCGCGCGAACCATGGAAGCATCCTCTGTCTTAGGAATACGGATAACATCAGCACCACCTGCTACGCAGACACGGATATCCTCTTCCCAGAGATCTGTATCGAGACCGTTGATACGAACTACACGCTCTGATCCTCTGTAATCAATGGTCTTAAGAGCATGATACAGAGAGAATCTTGCAGTATCCTTCGCTGTTACAGCAACTGCATCCTCGAGATCCAGCATGAGAGAGTCAATCTTGTAAATATACGGATCCTTAATGAGTGAAGGCTTCTGAGCATTCAGGAACATCATGGATCTTCTTAATCTTTTCTTATTAGGATTCTCAATCATCTGATTGCACCTCCCCATGGTAAATCTTTATACTGGTCTACTGAACGGAAAACAGCTCCCTCGATACGAGCCTTGATTGTGCAATCAAGAGCACCCTTATCAACGATAGAAATCTTTACGTTATCTACCCCAAGATTTGCTAATGTCTCGAGTGTTACCTTCTTGATCTGATTTCCGAACTGATGAGCTACTGCAGAGTCCAATGTGAAATCGATCTTTCCCTCTCCAGGCTCAACAGTAACCTGGCAGTCACTGGATTCCATAGTGCCCGCTACAGCAGGTTTCTTAATTTCCATAGTTTCCTCCTTGGATGCAGGATCTTTCCCCTTGATCCCGCGCAAACAATGTTACATAAAGTTCTTTTACAATGAGTCCTAAAAGTCGCAAATTATAGAAAAAAGCAGCTCTTATTCGTCATCATTTTCACATCCCGCAGCGCTTAGGTATCGCGCCCCAACTACTAGCAATTATATCCTAGCAATCACGGAATTTAAACTTTTTAATTGTAGTATTTCAATAATAATACGCATGGCACCTATAGTAAAATAGTTATCGTATTATGGCAATCATAGGCTTATCCTATATTTTTTGTCTTGAAAACGCTTTATCATGTCCTAAAATATTATAAAATTATTTTTCATTATCAAATTTAAGCAATTGGGGTATTAATTTTTTAAATAGCTTTTATCCATTGTAATTCTTAATTTTTAATAAAGTATGCCTGGAGATGTCATTCAACAGGATATCCCCCTCTTTTCGGATTAGAAAGCTCCGTTTCGTCATCTTCCCACTATAAAAAAGTGCTACGGAGATGATCTCCGCAGCACCTTGAAACTGATTTATCTGATTATTAATTAAGCAAAGTTCTTTGAATGACCGAACTTGTTGAAGTTGATGAGACATCCGTCCTGAACGATCTGACGCTCGTTTGGAGTCATAGGAAGAACATAAAGCTCGATCTCTGTTGCCTTGCCATCCTTGATAACATAAGCCTTGATATCCTCAAGCTTATCATCCTGAAGTGCCTTCTTGATGCCAGGAACATAGATGTAATCATCTACTTCGAACTTGTCCGGCTCTCCTTTGAGATGGAACGGAACCATACCCCAGTTCATACAGTTGGATCTGTATCTCTTTGTAGCATACTCCTGAGTGATGTTTGCAAGACCGCCAAGTACTCTCTGGCAGGAAGCAGCCTGCTCACGAGCTGAACCGTCACCCGGCTTGTTGGAATAGATCGTTGAACCGATCTCCACATCAGAAGCCTTAACGCTTTCCTGTCCCGGAATAGTATTGACAACCTTAAATACATCAGCTATCTCAGATGGAACAGTACCGTTCTTACGCTCTGCCTCAAGATCTCTTACAGCCTTTGCACGTCCTACGTACTCAGGATCTCTTCTTGAAAGTGTAAACTCTGCAAGTCCGAGAGGATTTGATCTGAAGGATGAAGTCTCACCTGATGGGATAAGCTCATCGGTTGTTGTAACAGGATCAAGGATCTTTGAAGCAACCTTCAGAAGAATGTTGTCTGTCATAGACTCCTGCTCCGGCCAGTCCTTGATATTTGGTCCGAAACGAAGCTCCTGATCAAGGTCTGCCTTACCCCAGCCCTGATATAATCTGTTCTGGTAAGCCTTGTCATCGTAGTTGTACTCAGGGATGTCGCCCCAGCAATCAAGCTCTTCAGCAGATGTGAGCTTACCGCCGTTAGCAGCTGTAGCAGCGATTGAACGTGCATCCATAAGACATACAGCTGACATCTGACCGTTACCCGGCTTAGAACCTTCACGGTTAGGGAAGTTACGTGTTGTATGGCGGATAGAAAGTGCATTGTTTGCAGGTGTATCTCCTGCACCGAAGCAAGGTCCGCAGAATGCTGAACGGATGATAGCACCCGCATCCATAAGATCTGCAAGAAGCCCCTTACGGTCAAGGTCTGTATAAACAGGCTGGGATGACGGATATACGCTGAGATAGAACTCACCGTCACCGATGCTCTTGCCCTTAAGTGCATGAGCTGCCTCAACAACGTTTGTATAATTACCGCCGGCACATCCTGCGATGATACCCTGCTGTACCTGAAGCTTGTGATCAGCTGTGATCTTGTCAAGAAGAGTAAAGTGTGCTCTTCCCTCTGCAACCTTCTCAGCTTCCTTCTCTGTCTCACGAAGGATATCCTCAAGGTTGTCATAGAGCTCTGTGATCTCGTAAGCATTTGACGGGTGGAATGGAAGGGCGATCATAGGACGAACAGCTGAAAGGTCAACTTCTACACAACCGTCATAGTATGCAACCTCTGACGGATCAAGCTGCTTGAAATCCTCTCCTCTTCCATGCATGGTAAGGAACTCCTTTGTATCCTCATCTGTTCTCCATACAGATGAAAGACATGTTGTCTCTGTTGTCATAACATCGACACCGTTTCTGAAATCTGTTGTCATGGAAGATACACCAGGTCCTACGAACTCCATTACCTTATTCTTAACATAGCCGTTCTTAAATACTGCTCTCTCGATGGCAAGAGCGATATCATGAGGTCCAACAAATGGTGCTGGCTTTCCTGTAAGGTAGATACAAACTACACCCGGATATGCAACATCATAAGTCTGCTCGAGAAGCTGCTTTGAAAGCTCTCCACCGCCCTCTCCGATAGCCATGGTTCCGAGTGCGCCGTAACGTGTGTGTGAGTCTGATCCGAGAATCATCTTTCCGCCGCCTGCGAACTTCTCACGCATGAACTGGTGGCAAACTGCAACATGTGGTGGTACATAGATTCCACCGTACTTCTTTGCTGCTGAGAGACCGAAGTAGTGATCATCATCGTTGATGGTTCCGCCAACTGCACAAAGAGAATTGTGGCAGCATGTAAGAACATAAGGAAGTGGGAACTTCTCCATACCTGAAGCTCTCGCTGTCTGAATGATACCTACGAATGTGATATCATGTGATACCATGGCATCGAACTTGATCTTAAGATTGTCCATAGTATCGTTTGTGTTATGTGACTTCATGATACCATAAGCAATGGTACCCTTCTTTGCCTCTGCCTTATCCGCAGCCTTGCCAGTAAGCTGCTCTACCTTGGCTGCCTCTGCCTCAGGAACAAGTTCTGTTCCGTTTACCAGATATACGCCGCCTTCATGAAGCTTGACCATAATAAACCTCCTTAATGACTCCCTTCTTATGGGGAACAACATTCTAACATAAGAGCACGTAGATACTAAGCAAACTATACAATATCACATGTAACTTTAACAAATGAACATGTATATTATATCGCCTTTTTCTGTTTCTCTGTGTTTTTCTTTTTATGTAATTATTCTAATTTGACATGACACAATAGTAAAATATTTATATCTATATGCCAAGTATAGGTTTTTCCTATTGTATACAATATTATGTATAAGTTTTTACCTATATCTTATATTCTTTATCGTAATAAAAATGCACCGGTCTTACTTCATATCCAAGTTCCAGTAAAACCGGTACATTTTAAACATCTTTATATTTGATACATCATTATCTTCTCATCAGTAGAAAAGTCCGCCGAGATTAAATACTCCGAGAGCTGACATAACCACATTGATAACTACGTTCATAACAGAAAGAAGGAAAAGTGTACGGAACATCTTGTTCATCTCTTCTGTTGTTGTCTCCTTGGCTGCAGAGTAAGAAGACATGATGATAGCACCACCTGTTGAAAGAGGGCTGATGGCAGCTGCAAATGATGTAGCTGTAAGTGATGAGATGATCTCAACATAGCTTACTCCATCGCCGAAGTTCTTAACGATGTTATCAGCGATAGGATAAAGTGTAGGCATTACAACACCTGTTGTTGAGCTTACCCATGAAAGGATTCCGGATGTAGCTGCCATAATAGGAGTTGCTGTGCTCTTTGTCATAAGTGAGCTTAAGAAATCAGAGATAAGTGTGATACCGCCAAGCTTATCGATAACATTAACGAGAAGACCTACACCACAGATGAGCATCAGTGTTCCCCATGGAATTCCCTTGATGGCCTTCTTTTCATCTGCACATCCGAGAAGGATCAGAACTGCTGCCGCAACAAATGCGAAAAGGCCTGTGTCGAGCTTGAAACCGATACAGCATACGACCATAACAGCGATAGCAAACATTGTGATCTTCTGATTACGATTGAATGCAGGAATATCTGAAAGCTTAAGAGGATTGTCTGCCTTAACCTTGTAGCCCTTGTAGTAGATATACATGATAGCTGTAAATACAAAGCCTGAAAGAAGTGTTGTAAGGAAAAGGTGTAATCCAAATCCTGTATATCCGAGAGGCTCACTGAGGTTCTTCGCGAGAATACCCGTCATTGACAAAGGCGACGCGCAGCCTGCATTGGCACCGAGCTTAGCATAAAGCGCTGTAGCCATAGGATTGATATCAAGCTCAAATGCAAGGTATACTGCAAATGTTGTCATGAGAATTCCGGCTGCGATGTGTCCGGGTCCGATAGCTGAGATAAATGCTGAAAGCGCAAACATAAGAACAGGAATAAGATATGTTCTCTTGCCTACAAGAGCAACGACCTTTTTTGAAAAAAGATCCAGTGTTCCGTTCTGTGATGCCATACCGAAAAGGAAGGTTACACCAACCAGTGTTACGAACATTGAACTTGAAAAGCCTTTTGTGATGTCCTTTGCTGAAAGATCTCCGGCAAGACCGAGAAGAAATGCTGCGCCGATTGAAAAGAAACCTATGTTGATCTTTTTTATAAATCCTATGGCAACTACTATAGCAAGTACCACAAGGGATATTAATGCGAAATTCATAATCTGTATCTCCTGAAATATACATTGTATTAACGTTTACCTGTATACCTTCACCCTTTTTCACACAGGTAAAACGAACTCTACCATCTTACTTTATTTCTCTTTATTTCTCTTTATTTCTCTCTATTTCTATACTCTTATACTCTATCAAAGTCTAATGACAGCCTTACCTTCCATGATGAGGTTTGCAGTTCTGAATCCAAAGGTGTCATCGATCTTAGGAACATCCTTATTCTCTGCATCTTCAACATAGTCAACGCCGCATTCGAGCACTCCGCTTGCATGTCCTATACGGATAAACTGTGTATCTGTATCCTTTGAAAGTACCTGATTGACGATACTTCCCTTGATGACTGCTGCCGCAGCTGTACACATGGCACCTGTCATGGCATAGCTCGGATGAGCCTTCTGCATGGACATCATTCTGGAAAGAAGATCGATATCTGATTTCTTAAGTGCCTTGCCATCTGCTGTTGTATAGTCGGCAGCCTCTGCTACAAAGGTCATCTTCGGAATTCCCGGTGTCTCCCAGGCTGACTTTGTGTAATCTGAAATTAATCCGAGCTTTACAGCCGCAAGACCTCTTACTTTTTCAAGAAGATCAAGCTTTTCTTCATCGCCGTTTATCTCATCAGGTGTTTCGCCTCCCTTAAGTCCGAGGTCAACAGCCTTTGCAAAAACCAGTGGATTTGCCGCATCAACTATTGATACTTCAACTTTTCCGTAACCCGGAACCTCGAGAACATCCACTACATTGCCTGTAGGAAGAAGTCCGTTTCCAAGTGTTCCTGAAGGATCTACGAACTTAAGCTTTATGGGAGACGCTGTTCCCGGCACACCTGCGATGGCAAAATCGCCTTCGTACTTCACTTCACCATTCTTAGTGCTTACTTCTCCAACGATTATCTTGTCTGTATTTGTATTATATATGCGTACACTTGTAGTTCCTTCCCTTGCTTCTACAAGTCCCTTTTCTATTGCAAAGGGTCCTACGCCTGAGGAAATATTTCCGCAATTTCCTTTATAACTTACGATTGGTTTATCTACCGATACCTGAGCAAATGTATAATCAACATCCGCATCCGGTCTTTCTGACTTCTTTATTATGGCAACCTTACTTGTAACGGACTGGGATCCGCCAAGACCATCTATCTGTTTACGGTCGGGACTGCCCATCATTCTGAGAAGAACTGCATCCCATTCATTTTTATCCTTTGGAAGATCCTCTTCCAAAATATATACACCCTTGCTGGTTCCTCCTCTGATGATGGAAACCGGCAGCTTGATCATACCCTCATGCACTTCTGTCATGTGAACCTCCTTCATATAGTCCCATGTCCAAAAAATCGGATACAGGAACAGCCAAAGCGAGAGATTTATATAATCTTTTCACTTTTCGGAAGTATCTCTCATCGGGGGAGTGTGAGAGATACTTCCCTGAGTTTTCAATGAACAGCGCGCATCTGTTTATCTATGTCTATACGATATCATTTGTATTTATATATATCCAATGCATTTATTCGATAAAAAATATGCATTGGACGTATAGTTGTGAAAATGGTATGTTTAATCATATTTAAGAAGGGAGAATCATATGGATTTCAAAGACCTTTCATACATTCTTGCGATTGAAGAACACGGTAATATTTCAAAAGCCGCAGAAGCACTTTTCCTTACACAGCCATCATTATCGAGATTTCTTCAAAATACCGAGTCTTACGTTGGTCAGCCTTTGTTTAACCGTATTGGAAACAGATATGTTCCCACCTATATTGGCGAACGTTATATTGCAAAGGCAAAAGAAATATTAAACCTGAAAAAAGAACTGGACCAGGAAGTTGGTGATATATTAAAGCACGATTCCGGCCTTCTCAATGTAGGCTTCCCTGCCATGAGAGGAACCTATATGCTCCCTTGTACACTTCCTATTTTCCATAGTCTATATCCAAAGGTTAAGATACAGATCCATGAATCAAGTTCAAGCCATCTTAATGAAATGATCCTGAACGGCAGCATTGACCTTGCCTTTTACAACCAGCCTGATGCTAATCAAAATATAGAAACAGAGATCATTAGCCATGAAGAGATGGTTCTTGTTATGTCTCCAGACAATCCACTGTGTGAGTTTGCCTATCCCATGGAGGGATGCCGATATCCTCACCTTGACCTTAAACATCTTGTTGAACACGATCAAGGCGTGATAATGCAAAATCCTAATCAGCGTACCAGAACCATAGTTGACAGACTCTTCAGACAGCAGCATATCACTCCGAATATCATACTTGAGACAAGCAACATAAGAGCCGAAGCCGAGCTGGCCTCACGTAATTATGGAGTTTGCTTCATCACTGAAACTCACTTGAAACATATGAAGCTTGAAAAGCCCCTTAGATACTTTTCTGTAGGAGAACCAAGCACACCTATCAATTTTGTTGCCGCGTATCGTAAGAACAGCTACCTGCCTTACCACGCTACAGAGTACATAAAAATAGTAAGGGACTTCACGTAAACACAAAAACACCCTCCTTACCGGTTTATCCGGTAAAGAGGGCATATATCAGTATACTGATGCTGTTATCATATTGATCATTCCTGATCGAAACGGTATCCCACACCTCTCACAGTCTTCAGATACACCGGATTTTTAGGATCCTCTTCTATCTTGCTTCTGATACGCTTAACATAGACTGTAACTGTATTTTCATCCACCACGGCTCCGGTGTCATCCCATACCTGTCTGTAAAGCTGCTCCTTCGTAAATACCTCACCGGGATGCTCCATAAAGTATCTGAAAAGCATAGTCTCCCTGCCTGTGAAATCAAGTCTTTCACCGTCCTTCAGGCACTCCATCTTAAGGGTGTCTACACTGAAACGTCCAGCCTTAACCTGATCGGAGCCTGCATTGGCATAGACCTGAGTACGTCTTATGAGAGCTTTTATATTCTGAATGAGAAGTGCAGTATGAAAAGGCTTGGTCAGGTAGCTGTCGGCACCATAATCGAGCCCCATGACTTGATCCGCTTCATCAGTCTTTCCGGACAGCATGAGAACAGGGGTCATGTCATTTCTGTCCCTCATGTGCTGAAGAACCTCATAACCGCCTATTTCCTGCATCATGACATCCAGAATCACCAGACTGAATTTCTGATTATCAAGAAGCTCTATGGCATCTTTACCATCAGCCGCCTCCGTCACACGCATTCCCTCTCTTTTTAGAGCAACACGTATCGCAAGACGTATCGCAGCCTCATCATCAACTACAAGTATGTTCTCGTTCGCCATCAAAACTCCTTAATCTTAACCCAGAAAAAAATCTTTGAATTTAAACCTAAGCTTTATTGTATCCATGAGACCATTATGAGTCAATTTAAACAGAAAAAAGGTATGAGCACTGCCTGAAACGGTCATCGCTCATACCTGTAATCATCTCAAATCAGTTTTTTTCAACTTTCCCGAAATACTTTGTAACATCGAACTCTACAGGATAGCTTCCTTCTCCTGATCCTTCCTTTGCACCATAGGTCAGGATCAGATTATTACCTGATGAAAATTTCATGGCTTCAGGCCAATAATACTTATCATTTATGCTTTCAATCCGGCTTACGGTCTTGCCATCCTTATCAATTACATAGAAATCAGGCCCATAGTAACCGCACATATATAGCTTTCCTGATGAGCTGAACACCCAGATCGCACTCGCACCTCCGAAATCAGGATTCTCTTTCTTTACAGAACCGGTCTGAGGATCCAGCAGAAGCATAGTTCCACCGTGAAGAACATATGCATATCCATTATTGATTCCCAGATACTGGGACCTAGTGAGCTCTGTAGCCGGAAGCGGATCCAGCGTTTTACTCCACATAATGGAACCATTAGTCTGGTTTTTGCATGTCAAAGTACTGTATTCATAGCAATCCTCATATTTTATATTCATGGTGATCCTGGGATCTGCCGCAATAGCCGTTATACAAAATCCCAATATAAAGCCCACAACACTGATGACTATTTTCTTAAGCATATCTGCCCCCTCAAAAATAGTAGAGTTTGACTGTTCCTTCCCAAACTTTTCATCGACAGCTAACTATAAAAATATTATTAAAATATACATATTCTTTATTCACCAAAACAGGCCCCCGCATCCTGCGGGAGCCTGAACATATCTTTTGGTCTATTATGAAAATTTATGCAGCCTTCTTCTTAGAGATAAGCGGCTTAACGAATGGATATACGAGCATAACCACACATGCTGCAACAATTATGAAAGTAATTGGAGATGCGAAGATACCTACGATGCTTCCGTTCTTAAGAGTATATGCTCTTCTGAAGTTAGACTCACACATCTGTCCGAGAACGAGTCCGAGAACAAGAGCAGCTGAATTGTACTTAAGCTTTGAGAAGAGATATCCGATGATACCTGCTGCAACCATAAGTACTACGTCACCTGTGTTGTTGTTAGTTGCATAAGCACCGATTGTTGCAAGGATAACGATTACAGGTCCAAGGATAGAATATGGAACTGAAAGGATCTTTGCGAACACTCTTGCGATTCCCATGGATACGATAACCATGACGATATTTGTTACGAACATTGAAGCAAATACTGATGCAAGATACTCCGGCTGCTGCTTGATAAGAAGCGGTCCAACCTGTACGCCCTGGATAACGAGCGCTGTCATCATGATAGCTGCAGCATTACCACCCGGGATACCAAGTGAAAGAAGCGGAACCATTGCGCCACCTGTAGCACCGTTGTTTGCTGCCTCAGACGCTACGATACCATCAGGAATACCTGTTCCGAGAAGCTCAGGATGCTTTGACACCTTCTTCTCGATTGCATATGCAAGGAAGGAAGCGATAGTTGCGCCGGCACCCGGAAGGATACCTACAACTGTACCAAGTACAGAAGCACGAACCATAGTCCACTTTGTCTCCCAGAGCTCCTTGATGGAAGGAAGCTTTGCAGAAGTATCTCCGCCCTTTGCTGTTGAATCCTTTTCTACATCGATCTTCTTCTGCTTGTTAGTCTGCTTAAGAACTTCAGTTACAGCGAAAAGACCGATCATTACAGGAATCATCTCGATACCGGAAAGAAGTGTTGAACTTCCAAATGTGAAACGTGCGATACCAAGCATAGGATCCATACCGATAGTAGCAAGGAAAAGACCGATACATCCTGAGATGAGAGTCTTTACGATGTTATCACTGTCGAGACATGAAAGAACTGAAAGTCCGAGGAAGGATACTGCAAAAAGCTCTGAAGGACCGAACTTAAGAGCAACTGCTGCAAGCTGAGGAGAAATGAGCGCCATAGCGAAAGCTGCTACAAGTCCACCGAAGGCTGATGCAACAAGTGAGTATCCGAGAGCCTTACCTGCCTCACCTCTCTGAGCCATAGGATAACCATCAAAGGTTGTCGGAGCAGATGAAGGAGTTCCAGGAATCTTGAAAAGAATTGCAGTGATTCCACCACCTGTAATAGATGCACAGTAAACCGAAACAAGGAACGCGATAGCTACGATCGGCTTCATAGCATATGCGAAAGGCAGTGCGAGAGCAACCGCCATGGATGCTGATACACCAGGCATAGCACCGAAGATTACACCGATGATTGTACCACCCACGATAAAGAGGAAGGTAGAAGGTGTAAACACAATAGAAAATCCTGTCACTAATAAATCAAACATGTTTTTCTCTCCTTCTCTTTAGAATGGTAATATTGACTCAACTGCAAGAGCAAAACTACGGAATACACCTGTTCCTCTGGGAAGCATGATATCAAGAGCGCCCTGGAAAAGAACATAGATCACGATAGTGATAAGTACTACAGCGATCGCAAGCTTTGGAATATTCGGAGCCTTGAGCAGGATACCATAAACCATAAGAAAGATGATACATGTCGGTATGAAACCTATCATAGGTAAGATCAAAGCCATAACAGCCACTATGATCATACCTATAAAAAGCTTACTCTTAAGGAAACCTGCTACATCGATTCCTGAAGTGATGCTTCCTCCTTCAGCCTTCATCTTCTTAACATTGGTTATGATATTTACAACTGATAAAACGATCATGATAGCAAGTACGATCTGTGGCCAGAATGCTGCGCCAAGCTCGGTTTCAGATGCTGCAGCAGCAGGATCTGCTCCGATCATTGCAAAGAGACCTGCTCCTGCGATGATTAAAAATGCGGAAAATAAAATATCCAAAATATATCCCCCTTTCTCGGAACATCAGCCCATAAATATTTCTCGAAGAGGCTGATGCCAAATGCCGGATCTACTGAGAAATCTGACACAATATTTTCAAAATCGGGGAAACAGGAACCTGTTCCCCCGACCTAAACACTGACTTTATACTTTACAAAAATTACTTTGTACCAAAGAGAGCGTTGAGATTCTCATAATCTGAATCCCACTCCTTCTGATAATCAGCTGTTCCGAGCCAGCCCTGTCTCTGATCGAGACCCTGCTGCTTACAGAACTCCTGGAAGCTGTCAGATGCTACAGCCTTCTCAGCTGCTGCCTCAAATGCCTTGATAGCTGCATCAGGTGTGCCAGGGATGTAGAAGATACCACGTGCAGGACCATATGTTGTCTGGTTGTTGATGTCAGCAGTTGTCTGAACATTCTCCCAGCCTGCAAGTGTAAGGTGCTGATCTGTACATGCGCCGATAACCTTCATGTCGCCTGACTCAACCATAGCTGAAACCTCTGCAGGTCCCTCACATCCAAGGTTGATGTGTCCACCAACGATATCAGCATTGAGCTGTGAACCCTCTGTATAAGCTACAGCCTCAACCTCACCGTCAAATGCACCCTGTACGCATGCTGCATCGAGACCTGTGATAGTCATAACACCGCACTTTACTGAACCAGGATTTGACTTAAGGTATTCCTTAAGCTCTTCCATGTTGTTGTATGGCTCATTCTTTCCTGCTACGAATACGTTTACGTCATGTACAAGCTGGCAAAGTGGCTTAATTGATCCATAAACATCGAAATCTGTTGCACCTGTGATCTGAGCAAGCATAGGTGACTGTGTGCAGAGAAGATATGTATATCCATCAGCCGGCTGTGATGATGCGAACTGTACACCTGTAACTCCGCCCGCTCCGGACTTGTTGTTAACAACAACCTTAACACCGATCTCATTCTCAAGAGCAGTTGCGAAAGCTCTGAGTGTTGTATCAGCTCCACCGCCTGTTCCCCAAGGACAAACGATTTCGATGTTTCTGTCCCATGTCCAGTCAGATGCAGCTGCATCTCCTGAAGCCTCAGCCTTTGTCTCTGTTGTCTGTCCGCCGCTTGAAGCATTTGAGCTGCCACCGCATCCTGCGAGAACTGCCATTGTCATCGCTGTAAGAACAGCAATAGAACCTAAGAATCTCTTTTTCATAATAGAACCTCTCCTTTCGTTCTTTAACCTATGTGCAGATTATATATTCGGAGCGGTCTAAAACACAATAAATCGGGCATAACTAACAGTGACAGTTTTGTCACTTTTGTAATCTTCAATGATTTCACACAACCATGCCACGATTAGATCAGAGCCTTAATTTCCGGTTCCATATAACATCAAGTCTGACAAATTTGATATCCTGCTTCCCACAGTTCACTCTCCGTTTGGCTGTGGAAAGTCAGGCATTTTATCCAGTGATATCAACGTATTCAATTCCTTATAAAGTTCTTTTACGGTGATATGTCTGTCGAAATATCCGTTATTCAGATACCACTCAAACTCAGTTATCTTCTCATCCGATGTAAGTATCAGCCTGATCTCAGGTTCCAGTCTTCTCACTATCTTCAGAGTCTCCACACCATTCATCAGCGGCAGATCATATGCCGATATGACCATGCCGTAGTAATTCTTTTTCTTCTGTATCAGAGAAATTACTGCTGCCGGATGATCAAAGTACTCCACCCTGTAAGTACTTCCTTTAAATATCTCTTCTATTCTTTCAATATTTATCTTCTTGTTATATATGATTGCGATTCTCTTTATGGCAGCGATCCTGCTGATCTGATTTTCTTTGGTATCCTCAGTAACAGGAAATCTCATGATGAATGTGGTGCCTTCATTGCTGCTCCTGACATCCATGGTTCCACCCATGGATGTAACTATATTCTTTACCACACTGAGTCCGAGACCCGTTCCCTGTCTGCTTCCCTTGGTCGTATAGAAAGGTTCAAAGATACGCTCTATAGTCTCATCAGGAATACCGCAGCCTGTATCGGAAACCGAAAGTACCGCCTCATCGTCCTTTTTCTGAAGTGTTATCCTGAGTCTTCTGATGGCGGCGCCTTCCATAGCGTCATAGGCATTTTTACAAAGATTCAATAGTATATGCTCTATGTTTCCCTTTCTTCCATAAAGGTGAATGTCTTCTTCTGTGATTTCACTTTCAAACTTTATCTTTTGCGGCGTCAGGCGCTTTACGATCTTAACGGCCTTACTTGTCTCATCCCGAAGATCCATAAAGCTAAGCTTCGCTCCCGTATCCTGTCTTGCAAAGCTAAGAAGGTCTGTGGAAAGCTGCTTTGCCTGATCCAGAGAACCCGACATTTCCTTCAGAAGCTCATGATTTTCATCTGAGATCGTTTCGTCCCCCTCCAGAAGATCCACATACACCATGACAGGCGTTAGGAAATTGTTGAACTCATGAGCGATATGACTTGCCATCATACCGAGAGACTGCACTCTTTGATAGTTTCGTATCTCATCGCTCTGCTTCTGTATCATCTCCATTCCGCTGTTAATTTCTCTCAGATAATTTATTTCCTTTCCCTGTCTTACGATATTCATGCAGACGGCTGTTCCGATGATAGCGAGCAGAAAGATGATGAGAGTGATGAGCAGAAACATTGTTATGAACTGTGTAAGCGGTCCGGAAAGTACGTTCATGGGAAGCACTGCCGTTACTGTCCACTCTTCGTTCTGTATATACAGCTTTGTAAATGCTCCTATCATACTCTCAGGAACCAGTTCTTCGTTGTACAGACGGTAGGACTGGATCACATCATACCCTTCCGCCACCTGTTTCTGATAGTTGGTCCACCTGAAAAGATCATCAAAAGCATTGGGATTCCCCGTGGTATTTTCATGTACAGTATGAAATCCGTAGGTACCTATCTCATCCTGATGAGGATGCATCATGATTGTATTTGCTGCATCCTTAACATAGATGAATCCGGCGCCGTTTATCTGAACCGGCTTGATGATCCTGTTGTAGATCTCGCTCATATTTACGGCATAGATTGCCGTATACATCTTTTCTCCCACCTTAAGAGTTTTCTTGATATAAAGAGTATATTCTTTGTCCGCTTCGGAATAATGCTTACCTTCGATCTCCGCCCTGTAAACTTTATCCAGCGAAACCTGCTTCATACCGGTGATTATCTTTTCACGGTTTTTTTTGATATTTCCTCCGGACACCACAAGATCAGCTATCTGACGATTCTCATCCACCAGCACGTAACCTCTGTAAAGAGGAAAACTATCATCAAGCAGATATTTGTTCTTACTGTGAATCTCAGTTAAACTTTCATTCTGCCTCGCGAAGGTAACGTCTATCTTGTCCCTCTCCTGCTTTAGATAGTTGTTCATATTGTCTCCGACTATACGGGCAATGGACAAAAGCTGAGTCTCCTCCTGCTTGATCAGCACCTCGCTGTAGGTCATATAACTCTTGAAATCTATGTAAAAAATAAAAAGCATGATGATGGCCAGCATGATCAGGCCGAACTTCTGAGCCACATCTGCATAAATCTGATTGTATTTGTTTATTCTGTTCATGAATTCTGCTCCGTAATGTTATGTCATAATTATGACATCATTATAAAAAATCAGATCAAAAAAACACAGAGGTCACACCAAGTTTTTCCTTGACCGACCTCTGTGTAAATTTTCTTTAAAAACGCAGAATTTTGCACCCTGCAAACTTTTTAGTTAAGCCGCCATAGCAAGTAGTTTCTTTATCTCATTGATAACTGCGTCTGTATACTCTGTTGTGGAAGCGTTGCCTCCGATATCCTTTGTTGTATGGACTCCCTCATCCATTACGTTCTTGATGGCAGTTCTTATCATATCTCCATACTCACCGAGTCCTATATGATCGAGCATCATACATGCTGACCAGAGGAATGCGGTAGGATTTGCGATATTCTTTCCGGCGATATCAGGTGCTGAACCGTGTACTGCTTCAAACATAGCCATGTCTGTGCCGACATTTGCAGAAGGCATGAGACCAACTCCGCCAATGAGACCTGAAGTAAGATCAGTGATGATGTCTCCGTACAGATTCTCGGTTACCATTACATCGAACTTTGTAGGATCCAGAACCAGATTCATACAGCACGCATCTACGATCATGTCCTTTGCCTCGATACTTGGATAGTCCTTAGCCACATCATAGAAAACATCCAGGAAAAGTCCGTCCGTAAGCTTCATGATATTAGCCTTGTGAATACATGTCACTTTCTTACGTCCGTTCTGTACCGCGAAATCAAATGCTGAACGGCAGATTCTCTCTGACTTGTCTCTTGTTATGATTTTGATGCTGTGCATCTCATTATCAGAGATTTTCTCCTCAACTCCCGCATACAGGTCTTCGGTATTCTCACGGAATGTGACAATGTCAGTATTAGGGAATGGTGTAGGAACCGCTGAATTTGACTTCGCAGGACGGAAGTTTGCATAGAGATCATACTTCTTTCTCATGGTTACATTGAGAGAACGGAAGCCCTTTCCTACAGGTGTTGTGATAGGACTCTTCAGAAGCACCTTTGTCTTCTCGAATGATGCAAATGCCTCATCCGGGATAAGCTTTCCGTTTCTGTTGTACTCGGCTTCGCCAACATTGAATATCTCAAATTTAACGGGAGCATGTGCAGCCTGGAATATGGCAAATACTGAATCTGAAATTTCAGGTCCGATTCCGTCGCCTCTAAAGAAAGTTACTGTCTTAACTGCTTTGTCATCTGCTGCTCTCATGGCTTACCTCCCGCTTCATTGCTCACTGTTTGTTCATTTGTTTTTTGTGTCAGTTAATATACAGGTTCTGTTATCACTTCCGATAACATCAATATCAGCTAACTTTGTATCACGCTATTTAGGACTTGCTTAATGTGTCCTTATCTCTTATGGTTCATATCATAAACCCGATTAAAGGACTTGTCAACCATGTCCTTATTATTTTTCGGAATATCTTCTATAACATGTAGGTTCTGTCTGTTTTACGCTGATTCTGTTCCACCATTCACTGTATGTATAACTGTCATATAATTCCGTGTTATCAAATAAAAAAAAGCATTTCAAATGAAATGCTTTTTTTTATTTCGATTTAAAGACATATAGGACTTATTTTCTGTAATAAATGATCAGACTGCCGGATAGAATGATATCTCTTTCTTCCTCCGTTAATTTATCAAGTGTAGTTTTTATGCACCTCTTCTTATGTTTTTCTATATTTGAAGTACTGAGTCCAATAAGCTCTGACTCATCCTTTATTTCGAATCCCTCATCAAGAACATATACATTGAGATCACTCTTTCCGCTTTTCAGTATATCCCTTATATCTTTTATGTAGAGGTAACTGCCTGCCGGTATATCAAGAGTCTCTTCGGTACGAAGAGGAAGCAGTCCCCAGTTTATGAGATTGCTGCGATAGCGTTTTGTAGAGTATTCATTGGCTATATTTGCGAATCCTCCCAGAACCTTCTGGCAGGATGCAGCCTGCTCACGGCTTGACCCGTCACCGATCTGATCCGAGATCATGACAGACCCGAAGGTAATAGCATTGGCACCATCATCCAGATTAGCCCTCGAGCTTATGGTTCTCACGGACTTTGCCGCAGGCACGTACTGTGGATCTCTCGATACCATGGTATATCCTGAGATCTTTTCCGGATTTGAACGATAGGAGCTTATCTCTCCTGATGGTATGAGCTCGTCTGTAGTTACAGAGCCCTTATATGAACCTGCCACCTTCAAAAGAAGATGCGTCTTTAATCCTGCCATCTCCGGCCAGTCGGCTATATTAGGACCCTTAACTATTTCAGCATCAGGATCTCCATGTCCGAAATTGTAAAATACCTGCTTCTCATATATATTCTTGTTGAAATTATGCTTGATATTTCGGTACTCCACATCAAGCTCCGTTGCTGCAGTGAGTTTTCCGCCGTTTCTTACAGTAGCCGCTATGGACCTTGCATCCATAAGGCATACTGCCGACATCTGCCCCTGAGTAGGCTTACTTCCCTCACGATTCGGATAATTTCTCGTCACATGACGTATGGATAGTTGATCATTGGCAGGTGCATCCGTAACTCCGAAGCATGGACCACAGATGCAAGGGCGCATGGTCACACCTGAAAGTGCCAGCTCAGATCCTATCCCTCTTGTCATGAGATCTTCCATTATAGGCAGCGATGCAGGATTCACATGAAGGTTAAGCTCCTGACCCTTGATTCCATAAGTTTCATTCTCCATACCTGACTTAAGAATATCACTAACAGCCACTATATTCTCGAAAAGACCTCCGGCACATCCTGACACCAGCGCCTGATCCGGATAAAATTCACCGGATTTCACATGCTGTCTGATACAGAACGGCTTTCCGGCACCACCCTTAATTTTATTTCCGTCTTCCTCAACTTCTCCTAAGATCCTGTCCATATCCGCTTTAAATTCTCTGATACTCATCGCGTTTGATGGATGAAACGGAAGTGCTATCATTGGTTCCACAGTGTCCATATCTATCTCTATGAACCTGTCATAGTAAGCCCCTCTATCAGGGCTAAGCCTTTTATAGTCTCCTGCTCTTCCATGTTCCATAAGGTATTCTTCCGTCTGCTCATCCGTACACCAGATGGAGCTAAGCGCAGCGGACTCAGTTGTCATAACATCTATTCCCATCCTGAATTCCATGGATATATTTCTTATTCCAGGTCCCATGAACTCAAGAACATTATTCTTGTTGAATCCGTTTGAAAAGGTCTTTTCGATAAGTGACAGTGCCACATCCATAGGTCCAACGCCCGGTCCGGGCTTTCCCGTAAGTCTCACTCCTATTATTTTAGGGTATGGAATATCATATGTATGTCCCACCAGCTGCTTGACCAGTTCTCCTCCGCCTTCTCCTATACCCATGGTGCCCAGCGCACCGTAACGGGTGTGAGAATCTGAGCCAAGTATCATCTTCTCACTTCCCGCCATCATTTCACGCATATACTGATGTAGAACTCCTCTATATGGTGGAAGAAATATACCTCCATACTTCTTTACATTTGAAAGTCCAAATGCGTGATCATCTTCAAGTATGGTTCCGCCCACAGCGCAGAGAGTATTATGACAGTTTGAAAGAACGTATGGCAGCCTGAACTCACTGAGGCCTGCAGCTCTTGCGGTCTGCAGAATGTTTACATAATTGTTGTCAGGAGAAACCATGGAATCAAACCTGAGCTTAAGATTTTTCATATCACCACTATGATTATGCTTTGACAGTATTCTGTAGGACATGGTCTTTTTACGACCTTCTTCTATATAAGCCTCTGTAACCTCTGCCGAAGCTTCTGCAATATCCTTTGGTGGTTCAAGAGAAATTTCCTGATTTCCATTAACAAAAACACCGTGATCAGTCAGTCTAACCATATATTCTCCTTTGCCATAATTATTTATATCATTAAATTAAATATCCGTATCCTGTCATCCAGAACAGCTCTTTCTCATTCGTAGTAAAAAAAATCCCTATAATCTTAATTTGATTATAGGGATCTTCCTGCCATAAGTACAATATATTGAAATGTATGATTTGTATTAAATTTCTTCTATGTAAGCAGGAGAGCTTTCCATATCACCTGTTTTATACCATTGTATCCGGCTTTATGCCCTGATATCTCGCAAAAACATCCCGCATGGTCCTTATCAGAGTTCTCTCGGCATCATCCAGATAAACACCCTCTTTATAGACGATATTCACGTCCCAGCTGTCACTTTCATCACTGTAATTGAAGACCTCAAAGCCGGCATTTCTGAGAGGCTCTATGGCTCTTTCCGGAACTATGGTTATACCGAGTCCTGCACTTGCAAGCTGTGTTGCTGAAAGACAGCTGGATACCTCCATTATTTCCTTCGGTATAAAATCAAATCTTCTAAATATATCTTCAACCTTCCGTCGGATATATTGGCCTCTCTTCATGATGATGAAAGGAAAAACATTAAGCTTATTGAAATCCACCTCAGGAATCGTATCAGCTGTTCCGGGTCGAATGATCATATCATCAGTTATCATACCCTTACCCGCAACGAGATACAGCTTCTCTGTATAGATATATTCCACATTCACTCCGGGCGGCAGATGGGATCTCCCCCCCGGCAGGACACAGAATGCGATCTTATCATTCATAAGATTGTTGATGATCTCCTCAGAACGTGATTCCTGAAGATAAATCTTGATATTGGGATATATTTCTCTGAAAGCACCTATGACCTTCGGAAGCATATACCCTGCTCTTTCAGTCGGTATACCGATATTGATCCGACCTTTCTTACCATGTCCTATATCTGAAAGCTCACGTCTCAGATTGTCCTTCATAACAAGTATCTGTCTTGCTGTCTTCACATATCGTTCACCGGCATATGTGAGTGTTATGGGATTTGTCTTTCTGTCAAAGAGCTTTACCCCCAGATCCTCCTCCACCTTGGATATGATATAGCTTAATGAAGGTTGTGAAATATACAGTTGCTTTGCAGCTTCTGTGACTGAATGATTATCAGCAACAGCAGTTATGTAAGTCAGTTCCCTAAAATCCATATTCCCGATCCCTTATAATTTACTTTCTGCTTCTAAATATAGCATAGGATATCACATAACGTGAATGCCAAAAGTCGATATCATTCTGCCTCATATATTATCTCTTTAACCTCTTCACCGACATATTCCGTAACAGATGGATCCATGATAACATGAGCTCCCTCTTCTATGCCTTCTATCTGAGTACACTCATTATCTCTTACACCCGAGGTCACATATACCTTTGTAACAACCCCATCATTTATCATATAAACATATGAACCAGCATCGTCATCATATATACATTCATTGGGTACGCTTAAAGTATCAGATACCTCATCGAGAGACAATGTCACATCTGCCTCAAGTCCCACTATAAGCTCATCTTTTGTGTCCAGCTTTATTTCCACAACAGCCTTGGCTTTTCCGCTTGCATCATTTTCTGCTGTCTGATTTATCCTCTCAACTATTCCTTCGTATATCTTGTCTCCGATTCTCACCTCGGCTTTTTGCCCGAGTTTTATGGAGTTGATATCATACTTTGATACCTTCATCTTTATCAGATACATATCATCAGCTTCGATTTCCATTATAGCTGCACCCTTTTCCACCATAGCTCCTTTATCGATAAAGCATGCCGTAACGATTCCATCAGCTGTTGATCTTGTTCCTGTCTGAGCCACCGAAAGATCTCTTTCTGCCTTTTCAAGTGCCTGATCATTTAAAGCAACCTGCTGTTCCCTGCTGTATATATCCCCGGTGCTCACAAGCATACTTTGTGCAAAATCCTTTTGGGACCTTGCCTCAGACCAAAGTTTAAGCACAGTCTCCATGTTTGCCTGTATCTGCAGATATTTTTCATGTGTTGCCGCGTCCATACCTTCCTCAGGAAGGGTCAATCTGTCCACCTGAATATCTGTCAGCTTTCTGTTTAATGTTGCTATATCCTCATGGTAGTCGATAGCCTTATCTGTCTTTCTGTCTACCTTCGATTTGCTGGCTTCCTCTTCATCCTTGGTAAGTAATTCGATTTTCTTTAATTCGATCTCTGTCTGCGCTACATTCTGCTCCTTCTGTACTATCTGAGACTGAAGTCTTAGTATATCCCTGTCATACTCTTTTTTGGCTTCTGCAATAAACCGGTCATCAGCATAGCTTTGGTTAGCGAGAGTTCTCAACTGTTCCTCAAGTGAAGTATATGTCATGGCACAATTATTTATCTGAGCCGTAGCATCATTCATCATTTTTTCGTAGGTTGATTTTTTATTACGGTCCGCATCAAGGATCTTTTTACTGAATTCAGCATCGGTCTTTGCCAGATCCACTTTTAGCTTCTGATTGTCCATTACGTAATCAACCAGCTTGTCACCTGACTTTACTCTGTCACCCACCTGAACCGCTTTGGAATCAACTATTCCCGAAACATCAGCATAGACAGTTATCTTTTTTCCTCCGGATATCCTTCCTGTTCCGTTGATCTCGGGATTGATAGCCTGTTTACCCGCAACAATAACTATCATTTCTTCAGGCTGCATAATATACCAGACTCCTGCAGCTGCAACAACGATGCATGCTAAAATTATAAGTCCTCGTTTTAAATATTTTACCATCACTCGACTCCCTTTAGCGCCTCTACCATATTAATGGTCTTTGCTCGTGATGAGATTATCGCATTTACTGTGATCGAAAGAATAAATGAGACCATTATGGAAATTAAATATGGCTTAAAGCTTATCTTGTATATATAATCTGTTGAGTAATCTATGTTGCTCATGGTAAAAACAAGAATTTGTTTTCCCAATATGAGTCCGATAACGGTGCCAATTCCATCTATGATTATACTCTGCTGATTAAGTATCCATCGTATATTCTTTGTCGAAAAACCGAGAACCTTAAGTGTAGCCACCTCTCTGATTTTTTCAACGAACGATAAGATTCCCAGATTATACATAACAACTATTCCAAGCATTACCGCGATAATCATTATATAATAAACCTCCTGATCCGTTGCGGCGCTTTTCAGCTTCATAGCTCTTATATATTCTTCCTTTTCAAAAACACTTATTATCTCTTCTCTTTCAGTAATATATCTTTTGGGTACGGTCATGTTTGTATACAAAAGATTAGGCTTAAACTCACCATTTATGCTTTCAAAAAATTTACGTTTCATGGCTATACCCTGCTCATCAGGTGCCTTAAATACTGAATAGATCTTCGCCTTGAACTTTTCCTTCACACCCGGGATCCTGAAGCTGATGATGTCTCCTATCCTGAGCTCCATCTCCTCCATGACCTTTGAACTGACAGCCACTCCACTATCCGGTAGCCCCACATATTTTCCTGATGCATCCTGAAAACGGTAGAGATTCCCTTCATCCATGACCGTGACATAGTAGAGTCCTTTTTCATCATTCTTATTTACGTCAGTCTGTATCTTCTCTACCATCTGCCCTTTGTATCGCCTCGAATAATCATATACTGTGCTGTAAGATGTATTCGGAGCAAAGCCTATCTCAAAGTTTGCAGGTGTTAGTCTTGTATACTGCCATTTCGAGACTCCCTTATCGAGCTCGTCCATGCCAAAAGCTGTAAGTAAAAGCGCTGTACAAAGTGTTACACCTATTATTCCTGCCACAGTCCTGACTTTGTTTCTGTTAATGTCTCTAACGTTCCATCTGCTGGCAAAGCTCAGCTTCTTCCATATAAACGTTTTCTCTATAAATCCGGCACCTGACACTGCCGGTGGCTCCGGTCTCAAGATCTCCGATGCTCTTTGAGAAAGAATCCCCTTACAGGATAGATAATTTGTCAATGCTGACATCAAAAGGACAAGCGATATCACTATTATTACTCTGGGTGAGATTTCCAGTCTTGCAAACGGATTGCAGTAGTATAATCTAAAAACATCAAAAATGTATGCTCCAAGAGTATACCAGCCGGCTACAGCACCGAGCACACATCCCATCAGACATACAAAAACCGAGTATGATATGTAGTGTATGAAAACCGTTTCTCTTGCAAAGCCCAGTGCCTTGAATGTACCGATTATCGTTCTCTGCTTAAGTACAAGCCTCGTCATGGTAGATACTATTCCCAGCAGGGCGATGGAAATGAAAAGACATGGAAATACGATTTCCAAAGTTTCATTAGATTCGATATCACTATGAATCGACTGATGAGCTCCGTTATCCTTTTTGGATTCACATGTCACATTTGTATTTGCAAACAAATTCTGTATTTCAAATTTTACTGCTTCAATTTCTTTTTTATCGTTATCTGTGAGATTAAATTGATTAGATACGTTTTTGAGATCTATATAGATGGTATCATAGTGTAACTCTGATCCCGGATACTCACCGGAATCCAAAAAGGCATATCCGTATTCTCCTACCTTGGGCTCCGTATATGTATTATCTATTTTAAAATAAATATGATCAGGATTTTCTATTATCCCCTTTACTATCTCATCAAAGGCTACACCGTCACATTTAAGAGAAAGGCTGTCTCCTACTTCTATTCCCTGCGCTTCTGCGAAATATCTGTCTATCCAGATACCTTGTAGATCTTTATCGTAATGAGTTCCCTTTGATAACATCATTTTCGATATATTGTTCTCTTCGATAAAATTGAACTCCAGCTTTTTTTCTTCACCTCTGATATTTATTTTTCCATTGGTGGTATATCTAAGCTCTGCATTCTTTACTGAAGGCAAATTAAGTATCAGTGACATGTCTTCTTTGGAAAACTTTTCTGCAGCGACACTCATATCCATGAAATTGGTCAAGGTAAAATATTCATCTACAGAATTACCCATTCCGGTAACGACAGAATCCAAAGATTCCATGATGAACATGGCAAAAAAGCACATCAGAAAAATAGCTAGAAACTGTACCAAGTTTTCTTTCAGATCTCTGATTAATTTTTTTGCCAGATTCTTACTCATTATCCATTACCAATCCAATTCTAAAGCATCCTTAGGCTTATCATTTGCGATGATCTCATCTATCGTTCCGTTCTTCACCATGATAACTTTATCCGCAATTTCTGCGAACAAAGCATTATGAGTGACCATAACTACAGTTCTTCCGTCTATTCTGCTCTGATCCTGTAGTAGCTTTAGAACTTCCCGACCGGTATGTGTATCCAGCGCACCCGTTGGTTCGTCGCATAAAAGTAGTCTCGGTTTTTTTGCTATTGCACGGGCTATGGCTATTCTTTGCTGCTGTCCTCCTGACATCTGAGACGGGAAATTATCTTTTTTATCCGCAAGTCCCACTAATTTAAGTGCATCTATAGGATCCATGATATCTATGCCGAGATCACTCATTAAATCAACATTTTCATATGCTGTAAGTGACGGTACAAGGTTATAGAACTGAAAGATTATACCCACATCCTTCGCCCTGAAGCGTCCCAGCCTTTCATCATTAAATGCCGTGATTTCTTCATCTCCAAAGTAAATCTTTCCTCCCGTGGCAGCATCCAGTCCACCGACCACATTTAAAAGTGTACTCTTTCCTGAACCGCTTGGACCCAGAATTACAACCAGTTCGCCTTCCATGATCTCCAGATCCACATCATGAAGTGCTTCATATACTACCGGTCCGTTCTTGTATATTTTTCCTACTTTTTCCAGCCTGATAAGTGCTTTTGTATTTTCTTCCATATCTATACTTCGACAGTTCTGTTAAAATGATTAAATTTTTGCAATAAAATATAAATTTATGTTTATGAATAGTTTTAAAGTTTTTTATAGTATAAGTATATCAAACATTTTTATTCTTTATTATTTTTCTGTTTTTTCTTTACTCTTTTTCTTTATCTCAACGTAAAAAGATGCAGACTCAGGCATCCCCTGATATCTGCATCTTCAGAAGTAAATATATTAAATTAACTCATACACACTTTGTTGAGACCTTAACTTACGGAAAATTCTTCTTACAGTCCTTATTTTTTATAACAGCTCATTTCCTTATATAGACATATCCATCCATTATACGTCTGGCTGTTCGCTGTACTGCCACTCCCGGTATCTTATAATCTGCAGGATTCGTTCCCTCCTTGACAACAGTCGGTACCATGGTCATAACGCCGCTTGGATGTCCTATTCGAACAGTCTTTTGATCGTTCTTTACATCAACGATCTTATTAACTATTGTCCCTTCAAGGAAAGCTGCGGTAGAGACAGAACTTGCCGCCGTAAGAGGAATAGCCTTATGACATTTGAAGACAGAAATCACTCTTGCGCAAATATCCATCTTATCTGCTGTAACCTCATTATCTTCGATGTCAATGTATCCCTCCGGCTTAGTCACGAATCCGACCTTTGGTACTCCCGGCTGGTTATCGGTCGCTTCCTTCAGATCACCGGCAAATCCCATCATGACACATGCTGTTCCTCTGATTTTCTCAAGCAGATCCATAACTTCCTTATTGTTGTTTATCTGCTCCGGAAGCTCTGTTCCCTTCATTCCGATATCCTCGGCTCTGACAAGAACTATAGGGTTTGAAACATCGATAATAGTTGCTTCGATTTTACCGAATCCCGGAATATCCAGAGTATCTGTAATATTTCCTGTAGGAAGAAGCTTACCTGTTTTAGAACCCGCAGGATTTAGGAAATCAACCTTAAGTTCTGCAGCTGTACCATCCACACCGGCGATCTCACAGTCACCGTCATTCGCAAAGGTGTGCGTTTCGGGATCTATAGGTACGTCAACGTTTATATACTTATCCGTATTCTTATTTAACATCCTTACTGTAGTAACAGGTTCCTTGATTTCCACCATTCCCTCTTCGACACAGAAAGCCGGAACAGCCGCAGTCATATTACCACAGTTTGATTTATAATCCACCTGTCGCTTTCCTACTATGACCTGTCCTACGAGATACTCGATGTCAACGTTAGGCTCTTCTGACTTCCAAATGATAACGATCTTGTTATTTGAAGATACTGTTCCGCCCATTCCGTCTATCTGCTTTGGATCCGGTGAACCCATCACCTGTAGAAATATTTCATCCCACTCGGCTCTGTCTGCAGGGAGGTCTTCCTTCTTAAAAAGACATCCTTTTGATGTACCGCCACGCATAAATACTGTTTTAAATTTTCTCATATGTTTTCTCCTGTCCTATGGGGTTGGTCTGACATTTGCTTCTGACATTTGCTTATTCTGCTCATCATATGAACTTTAATAACTCTATTTTCATTATAATTTGGCAGGATGAATACAGTAAAATATATATTATTGTATGTTTGACATACTATTTTTTGTATGTACATATAAAAGAAAAAAGCCCCGATGTCACCATCGGAACTTCTAAAGCTTTTATCTATATAATCATGCCTTGAAAACTGTACACCACATGTTAATAAACTATTCTCAGTAATCCATCTTCTCTTATCCAGCAAATTCAACCTATTG
>NZ_MUHW01000010.1 GCF_002007235.1 Oribacterium sp. C9 | reverse complement strand
AGTGCTGTAAAGCATTCAGGTGATAGTTACTAATAGGTCGAGGGTTTGACCAATATGGTTGAATTTACTGGATATGGAATTGATGTTGATTATCTACAAATTGGATGATATTATATAGAGCAGATATTTTTGTTATGCCTTCATAGCTCAGTCGGTAGAGCACGCGGCTGTTAACCGCGGTGTCGTTGGTTCGAGTCCATCTGGAGGCGCTATATCTAAAATTTATTTTTTAGATTATACAGTTATAAGGCGAAGTAGCCAAGTGGTAAGGCGTGGGTCTGCAACACCCTGATCACCGGTTCGAACCCGGTCTTCGCCTTTTTTGGCGCCATGGTCAAGTGGTTAAGACACCACCCTTTCACGGTGGTATCACGAGTTCGAATCTCGTTGGCGTCATGATTTTTATCTCAGGACTTGCTCCTGAGATTTTTTTTTGCAACAAATATAGTCGCATTTGAGACTATGGTCGTTTTTTAGAGTATAGGAAAACTAACCGGGGTAGGATATAATTACAGAGCGCACTTAAACATGATCATGTTGGCGGAAGGATTATCTCAGGATAGTTCCGAAGCTAAAGAAACATACGTTAGATATATACTTGAAGAAAAATCGTAAAATTTTAGTCGTGGTTAAATTTTATAAGCCCCGAATCCATTTGCCGTGACAGACGAAATCTAAAAAAATTAGAGGTAATGTTTATAATCCAAATTAGTCTTTGGCAAGTGGTAAAAAAAGAAAAGGAGATAGTAAAAACATGGATGTAGTCATGCAGGAAAAATATTTGTCAGGACTTTTGAGAATGAGAAATAAAGGAACAAGGATTTTATTTAATGGAAAAGAATTGCCCTATGAATTCTGGTATAGACTATTTCATAAATCAGGAAATGGTGGTTTCTATAAAATGGATTACTGCAATAAAGATTTTAAAGAAATAAACTTTAAGTGGATCGGCGTACAAAACTAATCATTTGGTAAATGTTATATTAAGGGAGGGGACCTTGCAGCAAGGGTCCCTTTTCTTGTATATATATTTAATATTTGATATTATTTATCAGTCAGAATGGATGATGTGGCATTTCCGGGAGGGTTCTATGGCAGTAAAGAAGACATTGACAGCCTTGTTGGAGGAGAATAAAGGAAGATTTATTTCAGGTGAAGAAATAGCGGAAAAACTTAACTGTTCCAGAACCGCTGTTTGGAAGGCAGTCAATCAACTAAAGGAAGAAGGATATGAGATTATTTCTATAAAGAATAAGGGCTATAAACTGTCAGAAAACTCAGATGTACTATCAGAGGAAGCTATAAGCAGATATCTGGATGGAAACTATACGATAAAAGTATTTCAGGAAATATCAAGTACAAATGATGTTCTCAAAAAGATGGCTGTAACAGAACATGCAGATCAGGGAACAACTATAGTTTCAGATTATCAGCTTGGAGGAAAAGGAAGACTGGGAAGAAGCTTCTTCTCGCCAAAGGGAACAGGACTTTATTTGAGTATGCTGCTTAGACCGGACGGCTCGGTGATCGATAATCTGATGCTGACGGCACAGGCGGCGGTGGCTGTATATAGGGCTATAAAGGATGTTACAGGTATTGAGCTATCAATTAAGTGGGTCAATGATCTTTATTTCAATGGCAGAAAGATCTGTGGCATATTATCTGAAGGTCAGGCAAGTATGGAATCAGGTAAGATGGAGTACATAGTTGTGGGCATCGGAGTTAATATTTACGAGCCTGAGGAGGGTTTTCCTTCTGATATTGTAAATAAGGCTGGGTCAATTCTTGGTAAAAGATCTGAAGGACGGAAGATAGATAGAAATGAACTTGCGGCACATATAATCATGGAATTTTACAAATTAGCTGAAAGAAAAACATTAGCACCTGAATACATTGAAAAAAATATAGTTCCCGGTCATGATATCCTGGTGATAGACGGTACTAAAGTACGTAACGCACATGCCACAGGTATATGTGATGACGGTACGCTTGAAATAATTGAAGCAGACGGTAGTAAAAACATTCTTGTATTTGGTGAAGTTTCAGTCAGATTAGATGATAAGGATGAGATACTCTAGAGATGATTTAGAAAGAGTTTTCTTCAGAGTAGTATAAGAAGTTATTATTGTTCATATGTAATGTAAGTTACATAGGTTTTGAGGCAATGAGCATGAGTGAGAAAAAGGTTAGAAGTACAAAGAGAAAGAAAAAACAGGAGGCTACGCTTATAGGAGATTTATTTAAAATCCTGTTCGCTGTGTCAATGCTGGTTGTTGCAATTCTGGTTTCTTTTTTCGTATTTAAAAATGTTGATGGTTTTTCTCTACCTGATTTGAGAGTTACGATAGCAGAGACCAGTGAGCCTGTTACAGTAACTGTAGCTCCAACAGAGTCTATTCAGGAAACTACCACCATCAGTACTACAGTTTCACAATCCGAGGAAGTAAAAGCGGATAATGAAGAGGTAGAGAAGAATATTGAATCTGCAGAAGCTTCTGTTGAAGCAGAGGAGTCCGAGAGTTCATCAGATATCGAAGAGGCTCCGGAATCAGAGGAGATAATTGAAGAGTCAGGTAATGAGACTCAAGCTGATAAGAAAAAACAGAATAATGACGAAATCATAGAAGATAGAGATTATGAAGAGTCTGATTATACTGATGAGGCAGAGAAACCCCGTATCATACCGGAGAATGTTGAAAATGGAATAATAACAGAGGGACCGGTGGCAGGAGCTCCTACAACAGGCGGTGGACCCGGTTCGTCAAATGATGGAATCGAAATCAGCAACGGTGGACCTGTGGTTTTAAATTAAGAGGAACAAATGATATATTACTTATTCGGAAAATCAGCCAGTGGCAAAGACACAATCTATAAGAAACTAAAGGAATTGAAGCCTGAATGGAGGGAAATTACTCCTTATACCACTCGTCCTATACGTGAGGGTGAGACAGAGGGTGTGGAATACCACTTTGTAAGTAATGAACAGATGGATCAGTTCAAACGAGATGGAAAGATAATAGAAGAA
The DNA here is from genome assembly GCF_002007235.1 of Oribacterium sp. C9. Lineage (GTDB taxonomy): Bacteria > Bacillota > Clostridia > Lachnospirales > Lachnospiraceae > Oribacterium. Next base: position 128,364 of record NZ_MUHW01000010.1, on the reverse strand, counting down.
AGAATATATCAGACTGTATATGGACCATGGAGATATGGAACTGTAGATGATGGTCAGATACAGCTTTCGGATAACTCGGACTATCTGATGATAGGTGTTCTGGAAAGTTATATAAATACTCGTGATTATGTAGGGGAAGAAAACATTACACCTATATATATAGAAGTTCCAGATGATATCAGGCTGGAAAGAGCCAAACGTCGTGAGATGCAGGAGAAAAATCCTAAGTTGGATGAAATGATGAGGCGTTTTGAAGCCGACAATAGGGATTTTTCGGAAGAAAAGCTTGAAAAAGCAGGTATAAGGAAGAGATATAGAAATATCTTTATAGAAGAATGCGTAGATGAAATCATTAAGGATACCAGAAAATAACATATATAACGCTTATTTAATCGAAGGTGATGATATGGAGCTTATAAAATCATCAGCGATTGACTTTGCGGAAAAACTTTTGATCCGGGATGCTTCAGATGAAGATTCGGAAGCGGTGCCCATATATATGGAAAGAGGTTATGAATCCAGGGAAGAATGGGAAGACAGTGTAAGAAAAAGGGTAAGTAACAATGAGCATCCTGATCTTATGATCATTAGACCAGACAAGCCTGAAGATAATCCAACAACTGTTTCCGTCGGAAATATCCGTAACAATATAAACGGAACCGTTGAGGTACGCCCATATGAAGCGTTATATAAAATCTATCTGATCGAACACGCGGAGTGTATGAACCAACAGGCACAGAATGCGCTTCTCAAGACATTGGAGGAACCTCCTCAATATGTGGTGATAATGCTTCTGGCGTCAAACAGTGATGCGTTTCTGCCTACGATCCTTTCCAGAGTCATCGAGATAAAGGCTGGAGAAAGGGACGTTAAAGAAGTTATTAGTGATATGCTTTCCGAAGACTGGTCAAAAGAGACGGTGCATTTTTTATCGGAAATAGGGTTCAGAAATGGAAAAGAGATTCTTGACTTTACTGATAAGATAACCAAGGAATGGAAGATACCTATAGGCACATTTTTAAGTTTTATTGAAATTGTTTTAAGAGATGTGTTATGCTATAAAAGCACGTCAAAAATCGAGTTGATATATGGTCATGAAATAGCTCAGGATATTATCAAGATGTCAACAGTTATGAGCTATGAGAAGCTGGGACGTGCGACCGAAAATATAGAAAAAGCATTTAGAGATTTGCCTCTAAATGTAAATAAAGAAATACTGATTGAAGATTTCTTATTGAAGCTGAGACATAATTAGTAGTTGTTAGTAAAATTCCAGTACCGGATATATACTGGTACTGGAATTTTTAATAGCTAAGTTTAATAAAAGAGCAAATCGCTTTTTGATGATTTTTTGATAAAGAAAGTAAGGGATATATGACAGAAGTAATAGGCGTAAGGTTTAGGACTGCCGGTAAGATATATTATTTTGCCCCGGGAGATATAAAGTTCGTCAGGGGTGACCATGCCATAGTTGAGACGGCAAGAGGTGTTGAGTATGGTTTTGTTGTAATGGGCAATAAGGATGCTGAAGATGAAAAGATCATTCAGCCACTGAAGCCTGTTATACGTAAAGCTGTACCAGAGGATGATGTTCTTCATGAGGAGAATAAAGTCAAGGAAAAGGAAGCCTTTAAGGTTTGCCTGGAGAAAATCCATAAGCATAATCTCGAGATGAAGCTCATAGATGTAGAATACACTTTTGACAGGGGTAAAGTTCTGTTTTATTTCACAGCTGATGGAAGAGTGGATTTTAGAGCATTGGTTAAGGATCTTGCGTCTATCTTCAGAACACGTATCGAGTTGAGACAGGTGGGCGTAAGAGATGAGACAAAGATTCTTGGCGGATATGGTACTTGCGGAAGACCACTGTGCTGCCATACCTTCCTTTCTGATTTTGCTCCAGTGTCTATACGTATGGCAAAAGAGCAGGGACTTAGTCTTAATCCGGCAAATATTTCAGGTGTATGCGGAAGACTTATGTGCTGCCTAAAGAATGAGGAAGAGGTTTATGAATTTTTAAATTCCAGACTTCCTTCAATGGGTGACAATGTTACAACTCCTGATGGACTGAAGGGAGAGGTTACCTCTGTTTCTGTGCTTAACCAGAAGGTAAAGGTTATAGTTAATCTGGAAAATGAGGATGAGAAGGAACTTAGAGAGTATAAGGTCTCTGAATTGAAATTTAAGCCTCGTAAAAAAAATAATTCAGGCAATGAAAAGAAGTCTGACGGAAAAAACGTAAACCATAACAGCGGAAAAGGAAACAGAAACAATCAGATCAGTCAGGAGGATGAAGACATCGAGGCATTGGAAAAGCTGGAAAGAAGTGATCCAAGGTCAGGACTGGATGATTGAGATACTTGAATAGTTTTATTATTGGTACCGGTTTTGATCCGGTATCGGGTTTTATATGTAATGGCGGAGAGAATAGACGATCTACAGTGTAATGGATATAAGATAATTCAGGATACAGATGGATTTTGTTTCGGTATGGATGCTGTGCTGCTGGCGAATTATGCGCTGGCAGCAGTAAATGATGAAACAAGATTATTGGATCTCTGCAGTGGTACAGGGATAGTTCCACTTTTAATAGCTGCAAAGACAGGCTGTAGAGAATTAACAGGAATCGAGCTTCAGAAAGATGTTGCTGATATGGCAGAAAGATCAGTGAAGCTTAATCAGCAGGAAAACAGGATGAGGATAATTCAGGGAGATCTCAGAGAAATAAAGGAGCTGGGTCTGGATTCAAGTATGAATGTTGTCACCTGCAATCCTCCGTATATGAATGCGGGATTGAAAAATGCTACGGACAGAAAGCTTATTTCCAGACATGAAGTGATGTGTACCTTGGCAGATGTATGTTATGCTGCGGCATATACGTTGAAATCTAACGGAAAGTTTTTCATGGTGCACAGACCTAATCGTCTTGTTGATATCTTCAATGAGCTTCGTAAGGTTCATTTGGAGCCGAAAAGAATGAGGCTCGTATATCCCTATGAAAACAGCGAGGCAAACATGGTTTTGCTGGAGGCTGTAAAGGGTGGAAAGACACAATTAACTGTGGAAAAACCTCTGGTAGTGTATAAAGATAAAAATATTTATACAGATGAAATAGTCAGTATTTATGCTGTTTCATGACGTGAAATATAGTCTAAAAAGCGACTATAGTCGTTTTTTAGACATTCTCAGGAAAAACCAAATATGTTAGTCTTCAGGCATGAGAAATATTGAGGAACGATATTCGTTGAACTCATTTTTCTCGTGCCTTTTATTTATTTTTGATGAAATGTACCGGTCACTAATCAGAAAGGAGATACTGAAAATGGGAGGGATAAGAAAATATTTGAATGCAGTGTTTGCATTGATATCTGCTGGTTTTACGCTGCTACTTGTTTTGATAGCTTTCTATGCACTGTTTTGTTCCTATAAGGAACAGAGCCGAGGAACACCGTTTTTTCTTTTTGGATGGAAGCCGGTAATTGTTTTATCAGATTCCATGGAACCAACTTATACTTCAGGAGAAATAGTACTTGTAAGAGAAAAGCAGGAGTCACCGAAGTTGAATGAAATAGTCATGTTCAGACAAAAAAATTACGGTATGAATTCCTATGTTACACATAGGATCGTCGGATATGATTCCGATGGATATATAACAAAGGGAGATGCCAACAGAACAGAAGATCCTGGAAGGATACAGGAAAAAGACATTATCGGAACAGTTAAATATGTATTGTTCTGAAAAAGGTAAAAATTAATAAGGAAGAAAACACAATGAAGAAAAAAAGAATTGCAGCAGCAACAATATCGGTTTTGGCGTTGATCTCAGCAATAACAGGATCATATGCTTATTTTACAGATAAAAAATCCATAGATATTTCAGCAAAGACGACAAATCTCGCAATCGAGGTTGATGACAGAGAGTTTACGAATGAAAAGGTAAAGAACATGCTGCCGGGAGACAGTAGAGAATTGAGTTATACCGTGACAAATGTGGGAAAGGCCGATGCATTGGTCATATCAGAGATAACGCTTATTTCTTCTGTTCCGATGGATGATACAGTTGAATGGTTCATTCAGGATACGGATGGAAACTTCAGTGATGAGGATAGACAAGTTGATCCGGAAATGGCAGGAAAAGACTTTGTTGATGAAGTTACTATAAATGAAGTTATGGATTCAAAGATAAAATTTGTTTCTTTGACAGATGATAGTAAGGTGGCAAAGTTTATAGTGAATAATGGTGTTTTGGCAAGAAATCAGACAAGTACAGTTGATTTACTGCTTACTCTAGGACTTAATGCGGGCAACAGTTTTATGGACAGTAACTGTGAAGTGATAGCAAATGTATATGGAATACAGAATGAAAATACAGATGGAGCTTTGACATGGGAGTTCATAAAGGATACAGCAGATGCTAACGGACAAATCGAGAATCCGTAAGAGCAAATGATAAGACATAAGATTGTACTGACTGTATTTATACTTATTATGTCTACATATACTTCGATGGCAAATTATGTGGATAAAGAGTGTAAAAGTATAACAGCATGTGCAGCAAGCTGGGAGGATAATGAAGAGACCGGGTGTTGCTATGAGATAAACAATGAGATTCCTAATGAAACAGATGTGGAAGAGTATGTTTTTCCGGTGACTCCGAGTGAAATATAACATCTATATAACTATATAATAGAAGAATTAACACAAAATATTTATAGGCTCAGAGCCAATATGTTATACTGAGCGATGTTAGGATCAGATGATAGATCAACGTCTGATGAGAGTATCGGTGAAAACAGTTATATTTACACATGAATCAAATCAAATCAGTCACACAACACAAATGATTCAAGATGATCAAATTATAACAGCGGCTTGATTGGAGTTAATATATAGTATGGAAAACATAGAGCTTGGAGACATTATTACAGTAAAGAAGCAACATCCCTGCGGATCTTCGGAATGGGAAGTGTTGAGAGTCGGTGCCGATGTAAGGATTAAGTGTATGGGCTGTGGACATATGTTGTTATTGCCCAGATCAAAGGTCAGCTCGATGATCAAAAAGGTCAGAAGAACATGATAAAATAAATTTTGTAACAATAAATAATAAAAAAATAATTTAAACAATAAAAAAGCTTGCATAATTTCGGCTTCTTTGTTAGTATTCTGTTTTGTATCAATAAATTCCTTGTTTCCGCCCTGATTGCGGAAGCCAGAGACCAAAAGGAGGTAAAGCAGATGAACAAATATGAATTATGTGTTGTTCTGAGTGCGAAGCTCGAAGATGAGGAGAGAACAGCTGCTCTCGAGAAGATTAAGGGATATATCACCCGTTTCGGTGGCACTGTTGGAGAGAACATCCAGGAGTGGGGCAAGAAGAGACTTGCATATGAGATTCAGCATATGAAGGAAGGCTTCTACTACTTCATTCCATTTACAGGTGATTCCAATACTCCGAATGAGCTTGAGAGCCACATTCGCATTATGGAACCAGTTATCAGATATCTTGTTGTTAAGCCAGAAGCTGAGACTGAGGCAGTTGTAGCTCCAGAAGCTGCTGCTGAAGAGAAAGCTGAATAAGCAAGCGGAAAGCGAGAACAAAAATGAACAAAGTTATCCTAATGGGTAGATTAACCAGAGATCCTGATGTGAGATATTCACAGGGTGAAGGCTCTATGGCGATTGCGAGATATACACTGGCGGTTGACCGTCGTGTTCGCAGAGATGGAAATGCTCAGGACCAGCAGACAGCAGATTTTATCGGTTGTGTTGCTTTCGGAAAGTCTGCAGAGTTTGCAGAGAAGTATTTACATCAGGGAACAAAGATTGCCGTTGAGGGTAGAATCCAAACCGGAAGCTATACTAACAAGGATGGCCAGAAGGTTTATACAACAGATGTTGTTGTAGAGAATCAGGAGTTCGCAGAGAGTAAGAATGCTTCAAACGGAAACGGTGGAAGCTTTTCAAGTGGCAGAGGTTATGATTCCGGAAGCCATATGTCCTCACAGCAGGGAGGAAGCTCAATCGGTGATGGTTTTATGAATATACCTGATGGGGTAGAGGACGAGGGACTCCCATTTAATTAATCGTAGGGAAACCCTTGTGTATTTTACAAGGAGGATTAACCATGGCATTTCAGAAGTCAGATAGAAGTGGCTCAAGACCTAGAAGAGCCGGCGGTTTCCGTAGCAGAAGAAAGGTTTGCGTATTCTGCAGCGAGAAAGCTAAGCCTATTGATTATAAGGATGTAGCTACATTAAGAAAGTATATCTCTGAGAGAGGTAAGATTCTTCCAAGAAGAATTACCGGAACATGTGCTAAGCACCAGAGAGCTATCACTCTTGCAGTTAAGAGAGCAAGACACGTAGCACTTCTTCCATATCAGGTAGATTAATTTCGAATTTGATAGTATATATTGGATTTGAGATCGTCAGATAGGGATATATAAGATAAGCCTTAAGACCATAGCATCGGTTTGTGCTGATGCTATGGTCTTATTTTCATATCATTCTATTTATGATATACTAAATTCCAAAGTGTTAACTATCTGGAGACGAAAAATGAGTATAAAAAATCCGAAGAGTTTGATCGAAGCATACTTTTCATGGCCATTTATTCTTATATTTATTATTGTGTTAGCCAATATCATTCTGGCTTTCACGCTTCCTCATGCGGCATTTATACTGTCACCTTTTATCGCGATATATATTGCTGCCGCAGCTTATATTTATCTTACAAGAAGGACTAAGCTGCATGCCGCACTTCAGGCATATGCAATGGGAGCCAGTGATGTCCATTCTGAACTGTTTAATGAGATGCCTACACCATATTGCATGGTGGATGAAAAGGGAAATGTTCTCTGGGGAAACAGAAGGTTTGAAGAAATTGTGAGAAACGACAGGGCTGCCGCAGCTAATATTATGCAGATGTTTCCAAATATCCATGAGGATATGTTCCTTAGGGATGATGTAACACTGGAAATTCACTCTGACTATCAGGGAAGAAAATATCTTGTTGATCTGATCAGAACCAAGGTCACTACAGAGGATGGAAGTATGCCGTCACTGTATGATCCTGAGATGAAGACGATCGCTGTTTACCTCAGGGATGAGACTGAGGAAACACAGCTGAGATTTGCATTGGATCGTGAGCACATCGTCATAGGACTCATATATATAGATAACTATGAGGAGGTACTTGAACAGACCGAGGAAGTAAGACGATCTCTTCTTACCGCACTTATAGACAGAAAGATAAACCGTTATATTTCCGCAGTGAGCGGACTTACCAGAAAGATAGAGAAGGATAAGTATTTCTTTATTTTGAAGGAACAGTTCCTTTCAAAGATGCTTGATGACAGGTTCTCTATCATGGAAGAAGTCAAGCAGGTAAATATAGGAAATGAGCTTGCTGTAACTATCAGTATCGGTTTAGGTTACGGAGCCGAGACATATGCTCAGAACTATGAGTATGCTAGAACTTCCATGGATATGGCTTTGGGAAGAGGTGGAGATCAGGCTGTTGTAAAGTCCAATGAAAACATTACTTACTTTGGCGGTAAAGCCCAGACTCAGGAGAAGACAACCAGAGTAAAGGCCAGAGTGAAGGCTCAGGCATTTAAAGAGCTTCTTGAATCAAGAGACAGAGTTATCATCATGGGACATGCAAACAGTGATGTTGATTGTCTTGGCGCTTCTGTCGGTGTTTATCGAATGGCTACCACTCTCGGAAAGAGAGCCTATATTGTAGAAAATACTATAACCTCCACCATACTGCCATTAAAGGAGCGTTTTCTTCAGAATGATGATTATCCTGAGGATATGTTTATCACGGGATCTCAGGCTGTTCAGATGGTGGATAACAATACAGTTCTTGTTGTGGTAGACTGTAACAGACCGTCTATCATAGATGAACCTGAGCTTCTTAAAGTATGTAAGACCATAGTTGTATTTGATCACCATCGTCAGGCAAGTGAATCCATACAGAATGCAGTGCTCAGTTATTGTGAGCCTTATGCATCAAGTGCTTGTGAGATGATAGCTGAGATGATGCAGTATATAGGAGACGGAATAAAGGTCAAAGGACCTGAAGCCGATGCTATGTATGGCGGTATAGTTATAGATACGCAGGAATTTACAAATCAGACAGGTGTGCGTACCTTTGAGGCGGCTGCATACCTTAGACGCTGCGGAGCTGATATTACAAGGATACGAAAAGTTTTCAGAGAGAACTTCAAGGATTATCAGGCCAAGGCTTCGGCAATCTCCAGTGCAGAGATATATCGTAATGCCTATGCATTCAGTACGATAGAATCAAAGGGGCTTGAGAGCCCCACAGTTGTATGTGCCCAGACAGCTAATGAGCTTTTAAATATCAGAGGAATAAAGGCAAGTATCGTACTTACTCTTTATAATGATATTATATATGTTTCAGCTCGTTCTATAGATGAGATGAACGTTCAGGTGCTTATGGAGAAGCTGGGAGGCGGAGGTCACCGTACCATCGCCGGAGCACAGTTCAGAGAAGGAAGTATACCTGAAGCTATGGACTCCGTTAAGGCGGCAATTGACGAAATGATAAAGGAAGGGGAAGTTTCATAATGAAAGTTATATTATTAAAAGATGTAAAGTCTCTTGGAAAGAAGGGTGATATTGTTGAAGTATCCGAGGGATACGGAAGAAATTTCATCATTCCTTCAAAGACAGGTGTAGTTGCAGATAATAAGAATTTAAATACACTTAAGCTTCAGAAGCAGAATGAAGACAAAATCGCAGCAGAAAAGCTTGCGGAGGCACAGGCTCTTAAAGAAAAAATAGAGCAGATCAAGCTGACAATTACAGTTAAGTCAGGAAAGGACGGAAGAACATTCGGTTCTGTTTCAACAAAGGAAGTACAGGAGGCTCTGAAGAGTCAGTCAGGGATCAATGTTGATAAGAAGAAGTTTTCGGTTGATGTTCCCATGAAAAACCTTGGAGGCTATGATGTAAATGTTAAGCTTCACAAGGATGTGACAGCTGTTCTTCATGTTTCGGTGATCAGTGCCTGATAAACTTGAAATATGTTTAATTAAAAGGTTCCCCTAAGGGGAACCAATTTCATTTTATTTTGAATAAGGAAGAAAAAATGGCAGAAATGAATGAAAATATCCTGACAAGGATCGTTCCTCACAGTCAGGAAGCTGAGCAAAGTGTCATAGGAGCCATGCTACGTGATAAGGAGGCTGTTTCCACAGCCGCTGAAATCCTGATTCCTGATGATTTCTATCAGAAGCAGTACAGTCTTATGTTCGATGCCATGCAGGATCTGTATAATCATGATCAGCCTGTAGACATTGTTACGCTTTCAGAAAAATTAAAAAGCAATAATGTTCCTGCCGAGGTTTATGATATTTCTGTTATACGTGACATAGTGGTGTCTGTTGCGACCAGTGCCAATGTCAGATCACACTGCAATATCGTAAAAGAGAAGTCAATTCTCAGAAGACTCATAAAGGTCAATGAAGAAATTGCCAATATGTGCTATGCGGGAGAAGAGGAAGTAGATGATATCCTGGGTCAGACCGAACAGAAGATATTTAAGCTTCTGGAGACAAGAAATACAGGAGAATCCGAATCTATTGCCACAGTAGCACTTAAGGTTCTTGACAACATTCAGGAGGCTGCTAAAAACGGAGGACAGGTCACAGGAGTATCCACAGGTTTTTATGATCTCGATTATAAAACAGCCGGGCTTCAGAAATCGGATCTGATTCTTGTTGCAGCGAGACCTTCTATGGGTAAGACTGCATTCGTCCTTAATATCCTTGATACTGTAGGTGTACGTCAGCATAAGCCATGTATGATCTTCTCGTTGGAGATGTCACGCGAGCAGCTGGTAAACCGTATGCTTTCCATGGAATCCCTGGTAGATGCGGATAAGCTGAGAAAGGGTTCTCTTACTGATGAAGACTGGGGAGAACTTATAAACGCTGTGGATAAGGTGTCGGATGCCAACATTATCATAGATGATACACCAGGTATAACAGTTACTGAGATGCGTTCCAAGTGCAGAAAGGTTAAGCTGGAAAAGGGACTTGATCTTATAGTCATCGATTATCTTCAGCTTATGTCCGGTTCTGGAAGAGGAAGCGATAGCCGTCAGCAGGAGATTTCTGAAATTTCAAGATCGCTAAAGGCTATTGCAAGAGAGATGCAGTGTCCGGTACTGGCTCTTTCACAGTTATCCAGAGCCTGTGAGCAGAGACCGGATCATAGACCTATGCTTTCGGATCTTCGTGAGTCCGGTGCCATAGAGCAGGATGCAGATATAGTTATGTTTCTGTATAGAGATGATTACTATAATAAGGATACTGAACATCCGAATGAGGCAGAGGTTATCATAGCCAAGCAGAGAAACGGTCCTATAGGTACAGTTACCTTATTATGGCAGCCTCAGTATACAAGATTTGTTAATCAGGATCATTCCGGCAGAGATACTTATCAAGGCTGAGGTAATGCCGAAACAATATATGAGGGATATTCAATCTGCTCTTTATATAATTAAATAAGAGCAGATACATTAAACTTTTATAAAATATTCTTCATGGATTTGCATTTTATTAGTCTATAATATATTATCTGTGATTATAAAAAGGAGGAGCCATTATGAAAATAGAAAGAATAGATGACAACTCCATCAGATGTACATTAACGAGCTTGGATCTTAGTTCAAGAAATATCAATCTGCGTGATATGACCTATGGTTCAGAAGCAGCTAAACGACTGTTTACTGAGATGATGCAGAAGGCTCAGAGTGAAGTGGGCTTTATTGCGGATAACGGACCATTGATGATCGAGGCTGTTCCGCTTCAGGGTGGATCGATACAGCTTGTTATATCTAAAGTTGATGATCCGGAGGAGCTGGATACCCGTTTTTCAAAGTTTGCGCAATCCGGTTCATCCCAAAGCAGCTGGATTTCACAGCTTGCAAGTGAGATTCTTGAAGGAGCTCAGGATATAATTAAGGAAATGAAAGAAGGCGGAAGTCGTGAGAAGTCCGGTATAGGTGAATTAAGCACACCTGGGGCAGCTGACAGCCTTGATAATTCCGATAAGAATACAAATGATGAGGCTAAGAATTCTGCAGTAAAGGGTGAAGATGTGGTAAAGGCTTATGTCTTTAAAACACTTGACCGTGTTATGGCTGCGTCTTCTGCGGTAGGAGAGATTTATACAGGCTACAATACACTGTATAAAGACAATAAGGAAGGTAATTTCTATCTCGTACTTCATGCAGGAGCAGATGAAGCCGGAGCATTAAACAGAGCATCAAATCTGTTGAATGAGTTCGGAAGAAAGTTAAAGGACAATGAGCTTTATGAGGCTTACTTCAGGGAGCATTATGATGTTATCATTGAGTCTGATGCCATGCAGAAATTGAAAAGTATTTGATGAACGTATGACAGTTTTTATGATATAACATTTGTGATTTCATAAAATCTATATTTTGAAAGTTTGTAAGGAGATATGCAACTATGATTACAGTAACAAAGGATATGAGAATCGGAGACCTGCTTCAGTTAAACGAGATGGTCGCACCGTTCCTTATGCAGAATGGTATGGGATGTATCTACTGTCCTTCTTCCATAGCAGAATCACTGGAGGAGGCATGCATGGTTCATGGCATTGACAGCGACATGCTTACAGCTGATCTCAATGACGTACTTCGTGAGTATGAGGAATCTCAGAACGGTAAGGTTGCAGAGAGCAATTGATCATATCTGAATCCAAACGTGATATAAACATATAACAGTAATAAAAAAGACTTCGCCGGATGATGAAAAATCATCTTCAGTGAAGTCTTTTTAGTATGTTTAATAATGGGAATACAGAAAATCAGTGTGATTTCATGGAAAGTCCGCCGCTGAGAAGTTCTCCTGTGATGGTTGCGAGTTCATGCGGAGTTTCGTTCATACCGCTGGAAAACCAATACTGCAGCAGGCTGATACAGCCGCCTACAACAAAGGCATAGTAGCTGTCGAATTGATTGATGCCCTGTTTACGGACTATGATGGACCAGTCTGTAAGACATTTTTCTCTTACAAGTTCCTTTAATCTGTTAAGGAACTTAATATCTCCGTTCTCTCCTATGAGTATACGTACAAATCCGGAATTTTCTTTACACAGGTTGTAAACACCTTCAAATATACGTGTGGGATCATTGGAAACGGTATTTTCATCAAACTCACTGATGGTTTCGTGGAGTTCGGCCAATAAATCATTTTCGGATTGTTCTAAAAGATCAAATACATCTTTGTAGTGAAGATAGAAGGTTCCACGATTTACATCTGCGAGATCTGTAAGCTCTCTTACAGATATATCCTTTACCCTCTTTTTTTCCATGAGCTGAGCAAGGGCGGATTTTAACGCAGACTGAGTTTTTCTGATTCTTCTATCCATGGAGTCTGAGCTTTTTTTAGGAACTGTCATAGCAGTGACCTCTCTAATGTAGAAAAAATAGAAATAAGTAAAAATACAGTGCAAATAGGGGGATAATAAACATGCATCCAATTTGTGTTCAAAAACAAACTAAATGATGAAAATTGACTATTGCCAATTGGGATACTTATTCCTAAAATGAAGATATCACATAAATGAACATGTGTCAATAAACAGAAAAATGTTTGTAAACAAACTTGTTTCAATTATGATACAATATGTGTGATAGCAAGATATACAGATAATGGGCTTATCAGAGGGACATAATATATGAGTTTTTTTAATAAAAAGAAAAAAGCAGTTGCCTCAAAGGCTGAAGAAGCACTAAAGGCAATTAAGATAGCCAAAAGAGGAAATGTTGCAGATTTCATTGTTGACCACAATATAGGAATCCGTAACATTATCATTATGTTGGTAGTTGTTTTTGCTATCTGTTATCCTTTTGTTTCGGTAAATTACGATCTGACAAAGTACCTGCCGAATGATGTGGATTCCAAAATAGCGATAAACAAAATGAGAGAGGTTTTCGGATATCCCGGAACCGGAAGACTCATGTTAAAGGATGTTTCTTTATATGAGGCAAAGCAGTATAAAAATCAGATCGAAAAGATAGATGGTGTCGATCAGGTGGTTTGGTGTGATACTACTACTCAGATTTATGGCTCATCAGAATTCATCGATTATGACAAGATAGATGATTACTATGATGATGGATATGCGGTAATGGATATCACTTTTGTAGAAGGTGATACCTCAAAACGTACCCACAGAGCTATAAGTGATATAGATAAGCTCATAGAGGGCAGAGGCTCACTGGTGGGCATGTCCCCTACCAATAAATTTATAGAGGAAAATGTCAAGAAGGAGATGGCACAGATAATGGTCATCGTCGTTATACTTATCTTTTTCATCCTTCTTTTCACCACCACTTCATGGTTTGAACCGATTCTTTTCCTTACAGTCATAGGATGCGCCATAGTCATCAATAAGGGCTCTAATATTTTTCTAGGTGAGATATCCTATATTACAAACAATATCAGCGATATCCTTCAGCTCGCCACATCCATGGACTATTCGGTTTTCCTTCTTCATGCGTATGAGAGACAGAGAGAAGCAGGTCTCAATAAGGAAGAGGCTCTGAAGGTAGGTCTGATGGGAACCATAACCACCATACTCGCATCTTCACTGACAACTTTCTTTGGATTCATAGTTCTTGTTTTCATGAGATTCAGCATCGGATGGGATATGGGAATCGTTATGTCAAAGGGTATCATCTGCTCTTTGTTCATGGTCATATTCCTTATGCCGTCTCTTCTTTTGAGCTGGTCTGACAAGATAGATCAAATGAGACATAAGCCGTTTTTACCAAGCTTCCATGGTCTCAGTGTCGTAGTTAATAAGATAAGTCCGGTTCTTCTTATCGTTTCACTGGTGATCGCAGGTCCGATATATATAGCTCAGGGTATGAATGACTTTAAGTACGGTCCGGACGCCACAGGTGCAGGTCCCGGAACCTCAATGTATGAGAATTCTGCCGAGATAGATGAAAAGTTCGGTCGTTCAAACCTCCTAGTAGCTATCTTTCCTGACAATGACCGTATAAAAGAAAAAGAGCTATGCGATGAGCTTAAGGATCTCCAATATGTTAAGAAGGTAATGGGTATGGAATCCTATCTTCCGGAGGGTATGCCGGAAAACTTTCTTCCCGGTTCAGTTACAGAGCTGTTCCATAAGGACGGATACGCAAGACTTCTTATTTATATAAAGACGAAGCCGGAGTCAACAACTGCATTCAGATACAGTCAGGAAGTGTCAGATATTATCAACAGATACTATCCCGGAGAAGCATATATTACGGGAAATACTCCTACAACCATGGATATGGAGGAGGTACTTATCCCTGATTACAATCTGGTAAATGCATTGGCGATGTTAAGTATATTTATAGTAGTTGCTATTTCATTCAAGTCGGTGGTTATGCCTATAGTTGCCATGGTACCTATCATGATGGCCATATATGTTAACATGTCGCTCCCTTATCTTTCAGGAAGTGAGATAATATTTATCGCCTATGCTGTGGTGTCCTGTATACAGCTTGGCTCCACCATCGATTATGCCATATCCTCAACAGAAAGTTATCTTCAGTCCAGAGGAAGGGAGTCGGATAAGAGGATCGCGGCACGTATGATGACAGAACTCAGTTTTCCGTCGATACTCACTTCCGGAATCATCCTGATAGTATGTGGATATGCTATCAGCATCAAATCCTCCATTCCTGCCATAGGTCAGGTAGGACATCTGGTAGGAAGAGGCGCGATCTTCTCCGTGATATTTGTTACATGTTTAATGCCTACATTACTCAAGATAGCAGACAGACTTATAACAGGAACCTTCCTTTCCAGACATGAAAGACGTAAAAAGATGCTCAGGCAGTTTAAGCAGTACCTTCATGATAAGCGAGCAATGAGAAATGCTGAAAAGAACAAGTACAGGGAAGTTGAAGATATTTCGGAAGAAATGATGAGACAAAACAGACAGAAGAATAATGATTTTATGGAAGAGGAGTGAAGACAATGAGAAAGCATTTGACCAAAAAGAGGGTTAAAAGGATAGCGGCTGATGCTGTGCTTTTGAGCTGTCTTTCTACAAATATACTACTTACGCCTATGAAAGCTTATGCGGCAAGAGCCAGAGTAGAAGTGGATGAGACAATGTATCTGAATCTTGACCACTATGGTGCCGTGAATAAGGCCAATGTAGTTAAGGGGATAAATTTTAACGGAGTGGACAGCTATACTGACTTTGGTGATTATATAAATATCACCAACATGTCAGATGGACAGAAGCCGGATTTTAAGAATGGATCTGTAACCTGGCAGAAGTATAATGCGGGAAAATTTTATTTTGAAGGCACATTGAAGCCTGAGTCAGTGGAGATTCCGTGGAAGTTCGATATAACATATAAGCTTAACGGTGTAGTGACAGATGCAGATAAGATAGCCGGACAGTCAGGTCTAGTGGAAATGGATATAGATGCCTATCCCAATGACAAAGTGTCGGATTATATGAAGAATAACATGATGCTCATAGTGGCTGTGCCGGTGGATGTACAGAAGTGTTATTCGATTGATGCGCCGGATTCTCAGACAGCGACTCTCGGTCAGTACTCAGGTATAGTTTTCGAGGCATTGCCGGGCAAGGAGGGACACTTCACTTTAAGACTTGGCACAGATAAGTTTGAAACAGTGGGCGCCATCTTTATGATGAGCCCGGGAACAGTGGGAGATCTTTCCAAGATAAAAGAAATAAAAGAGATCAAGGATGATTTCAGAGATGATACCAATGCCATCATGGATGATTTTGATGATGTGCTGGATGGTGTGACCAATGTACAGTCACAGCTGGATCTCACCAATAAGATGCTTGCAAATCTTCAGTCAGGTAAGGATATACTCCATGACAATGTACAGGTTATCTTTAATGGCAATGATGTTGCGATACAGGATCTGAGAGATCTTCAGAGCACCCTTGAGCCTGTCAATGAGGATCTCAAAACCACACAGTGGATGGTCTATGATATCAATTCAAACCTGAATAACCTGGATAAGGATCTCATGGATGCAAGCTCAAAGCTCAATACCTTAAACAAACGTTTAAAGCAGCTAGGATCTTCAATGGGAGGATCAGGCTTATCTAATATGGAGATAGATGCTCTTTCCGAGGATCAAAAAAAGGCTGTTAACAGCCTTAATAATGTACTTAAGGGCGTCAATAAAGCAACAAATAATGCGACAGACCCTGATAATATGACACGGTTCAAGGCAAGTGCTTCCGAGATAGCCATAGATGCGGCAACGGACAATACGAATAATATCCATGGAATCAGTGGAACCGGAAGACTGAGTAGCAGTGAAAAAAGTCTCATAGCTGCAGTTTCCGAGGTCATGGGTGATAAGCTCTCAGGTATTGATGCTGAGAGTCTTGCATCAATAATAGCAGTGGCTGATTCTGCTGCAGTATCTGGTGATTCAGATAGTGAAAAAGCGAAATATATAGCATTTGTAAAAATGTATAAGGATCAGATTGCTGATCCTGAATTTGCGGCAAAGGCAAAAGAGGCGGGATATGATGTAAGTAAGGGTAAGAAATATGCCGATATAATGAAAAGCCCAACTGCTGCGCAGGCAACAAAAGCAACGACCTATGTCGATACACTTGATTCGCTTATTTCACTCAAGAAAAACTCAAAGACTCTTGCAAATGAGACTATAGCTACAGATGAAGAGGTCGGCAGTCTGGCCGAAAATCTGCATTCTCTTACAGACGCTATAACTGCACTTGAAGGAGCGGATAATGAGCTCTTCACATCAGATGAGGTGCAGCAGCTGATCAATGCGATCAATAATGTTATTTCGGATCTTGACGATATCATGAATTATGGAGGTGCTGTTGCATTTCAGGCTGCAAGGACTCTTAACACAGTAAGAACAACAATTGCCGATATAGACGGACTCATTGGAATCATGAATGCCTATTACGAGGATGTTCAGAAGACATTTGAGGATTCAGAGAATGTTATCATGCAGATGGAGAAGACTTCACAGGATGCGGCATCAGCTCTTCAGAATGTCAATAATGTCCTCAGGGCGGCAGAACCGGCACTTAATGCAGCAGCAGATGAAGGGCTTGAAGTAGGCAGACAGGCTGTTGAAAATACAAAGGATATTGTGGACAGCACAAAGCATCTGAAGACTACCGGTCGTAAGTTAAGAGATACCATCAACAATAAGCTGGACGAAGAGGAGGCTGATAACAATTTCCTGAATATGGATCCTGATGCTCCGAAGGTTTCACTAACAAGTTCAAACAATCAGGAGCCAACGTCCATATCCATCGTCTGTCGTTCAGAGGAAATCTCGGCAGATGATCCTGAGGCGAAGGTTCTGGATAGTGAGATATCTGATCCGGGAACAACACTGCTTCAGAGAATAAAGGCAGTATTTGCAAAATTGTGGAGCGGTATCTGCTCGGTTTTCGGAATAGAATAAGGAGGGCATGATGAAAAAGAGTTTACTTAGAGTAATGGGTGCGTGCATGGCTGTAAGCATTGGCACCGCCATCCCTGCATTTGCCATGGTGAAAAATATTGAGATCAATGCTGTTCTTGACTCGATTTCAGAGACTGATGCGGGAATATGCTTTTTTCCGGAATATGAAGTAAATGATGAGGAAGATGTAGACACAGTTATAGTTGCAGATGCCACAAGCATAAAGAATAATAATCCGACTATTCCTGCCACCATCAATGTGACTATAACAAGCGGCTCGGGTGCCCTCGACGATGATCTGAAGATCACAGGAACAGGTATAAGGACCACATATGTGGATACGGTTTCTGTAGACAATACAGAGGCAAGAGGCAGACTTCTGGTCTATCCTTTTTATGAGCTGACTGCTCCTCAGAATCTGATCATCGATACCACAAACAGTCAGGTGAGATGGGATGATGTCAAGTACGCAGGAAAGTATGAGGTGGTCATAAGCTATGTCGATAAGAATGGTAATGTTAAGACGAGCCATCATACAACATCCAAAACCTACTACAGCATAACAAGCGCGTTGACCGGGGCATATAACGGGCAGTTTGGTGTTGCCGTAAGAGCCGTTCCTACAGATGAGCAGGGATACATGGATGCGGTAATCGATGCTTCAGGCAGGGCCAATTGGACAGGTATGGATGTGTCACTGGCGGATGAGTATGAGGTTCGTATTAGTTATTCAGATGCAAACGGCAAGAAGATAACAAAAAAGTATCGTACATCTGAAACCAGCCATGATGTATCGGGATATGTAAATTCCGCACAGGCAGGAACACTTAAGGTTACTGTCAGAGCCATTCCAAAGAGAAATGATGCAAAGTATTACAATATAGCCATATCAAATTGGGCAAATGTCGGAAGCTATGCAGCGGATACCAGTGATTATGATGTGGATGACAAATGGGATTTCCTCAGTGATTACAAGTCAACTGTGGATGGAACTTTTGCTACCAATGTAAAGAGCAACGGAACATATAACAGTGTTCCCGCAGGATCAATAGGTTCCGGAGATGCCAATGCATTTTGGAAGAGAACCGCGTATAAATGGCAGTATATCGTTGACGGTGTGCCATTCAATCAGGGATGGAGACAGATAAACGACAGATGGTATTATTTCGATGCTGACAGCTATATGCATACAGGATGGCTGGAGCTGAACGGTGCGTGGTACTATCTTGAGTCCAGAGTTGGGGCTTCTGCAGGTGTTATGTGTACAGGTACACGGGAAATAAACGGAAAGACATATATTTTCGGAAGTGATGGTGTGTGCATAAATCACTGATTCCATAAAGAGTTCTCCTCACGGAATGACAAGGTGTCGAGTACTGAAAACAACTTAAAATATGAGTTAAAGGCATGGTGTCTGGATGAGATGTATCATCCGGCACCATGTTTTTTTATGATGGTGATGGTATGATCGTAAAGGACAAAAGAGTATCACAGAATTTCAGACATAATTTTTCACTATATAAATAATATTAACAATTATATAATTTAAAGATATACTAGTGTGGCTAGATATAAAAAAAGAAAGGGCAAAGGCGTCTGAAGAATATGAAAACTGAAAATAAGCGTTGGTTTTTAAAGGGACTGAAAAATGGAGTACCGATAGCGGCAGGATATTTTGCTGTATCCTTTGCACTCGGTTTTACTGCAGGAAATGCCGGACTTACGGTATTTCAGGCCACTCTTGCGAGTCTTCTTTGCAATGCTTCTGCCGGTGAATACGCCGGTTTTACAGTTATAGCATCAAAGGCCGGATATGTGACCATGGCGGTTATTACGGCCATCGTCAACGCGAGGTATCTTCTTATGTCTGCGGCGCTTTCTCAAAAGCTTCCGGAGGATACTAAACTTTCCCACAGATTATTAGTTGGTTTCTGGATAACGGATGAGATATTCGGAGCCTCTGTTACTGTTCCCGGAAAGCTCAATCCTTTTTATAATTATGGACTAGCCATTTGTTCTCTTAGCTTTTGGGCACTGGGGACAGGATCGGGAGTTATAGTTGGAAATATAGTTCCTCCTGATATAGTAAGTGCTTTGGGGGTACTGCTTTACGGTATGTTCCTTGCTATAATCATTCCACCTGCCAGAGATGATATCATCGTACGTGTGCTGGTATTTTTATCCATGGCTGCCAGTCTTATATGTTCAAAGCTTCCGTTTATTTCAGGTTTAAGTGACGGAACCAGAATAATCATACTTACCGTGATCATATCAGGTGCAGCAGCAGTACTGTTTCCTGTTAGGGACAGTGAGGATACAGAAGTTAAAGAGATTGAGAAGGCTCTGAATACAGAAAATAGTGGAGAAATGAGAGAAGACAGTACTTCCTATTTGAAAAATGAGATAAAGGAGGCAAAAAATGCATAACAACTATATATATATTCTGGTTATGTTCGGTGTATCATTTTTGATACGTGTGCTTCCTCTGACACTTATTCGAAAAGAAATAAAGAATGTAACTGTAAGATCCTTTTTATATTACGTTCCCTATGTTACACTTGCCGTTATGACATTTCCGGCTATCATGCATGCCACTGCAGAACCTTTGGCGGGGCTTGCGGCACTTGTTATAGGAATAGTCGTTGCGTGGTTCGGTGGAGGACTTTTTCCTACAGCCATCATATGCAGTCTTACGGTTTTTGTTCTTGAACATTTTATATAATGTTTCTCACGGAGGGATATGGCAGAAGAAATAAAAAAAGCTAAAAAAAAGGGGAGAGACGCGGGACTGGATCTCATAAGAGTGGTCGCCTGTTTACTTGTTGTAGGTACCCATGTTGATGTCATGGGAACAGGAGACAGTACGAAGCTTTTTATCAGATTACTTTTCGCAGATGGTGTGACCTTGTTTTTTATTCTCAGCGGCTTCTTTTTTTTCAGAAAGGGATTTGTTGAAACCTTGAAGAGGGCCCTGTCAAGCATAGTTTTTCCGGGTATCGCGGTCATGCTGTTAAGTTATCAGTTTTCTCCTTTTGTGAGAGATGAAGAGAACATAATATACTGTTTTACACACCTGAACTTTGATGTATGTGGATTTCTGACAGATCTTTTTTCCTGGGGAGGAAATATACGGGAGAGTATGGCGGCCCATTTATGGTATATATTTACCTATCTCCAGCTGGTGCTTGCATATCCGTTATTGAAGCCTTTATATTCAGAGAATGTCAGAGGAATAGACATTAACGAAAAAGACAGGTTCAGGAAATACAGATGGTTCATCATAGGATTTATCTTTATTAACCAGATCCTGATGGATCTCAATATGACCGGACTTATCAGTTTTTCACCGGTACAGATCTCACCTTTTATGCTTTACACCGCACCGGCTATGCTTCTTTTGACAGGGGCTGAGATAAAGGATCTAAAGAGATATTTGGACAGACCTGAGGCAGTACAAAAAAGAAAGCAGGTAAGGATCATATCAGCGGCTGTGCTGGTTATCGCATTTGCATCGAGATTTTTCTTACAAAGACAGGTATTTATCCTGAACAGTTCACAGGATTTTTATTTATACTGGAACTGTGCCTTTGCAACCGTGCAGAGTACGGCATTTGTGATATTTATTCTGAGCTTTGATTATGAAAAAAATAAACCGGTGAATTTCATCGCGAGAGCAGGAAGATACACCTTCTGGATATATCTTCTTCACTATGGAAT
Organism: Oribacterium sp. C9; assembly: GCF_002007235.1. Lineage (GTDB taxonomy): Bacteria > Bacillota > Clostridia > Lachnospirales > Lachnospiraceae > Oribacterium. The sequence goes on along the minus strand of NZ_MUHW01000010.1, from coordinate 107,126 downwards.
CTACTATTTTATCTTTTTCAGAAAGGGACAGGATTGGAGCTTCGGTATCATTGATATGACGAATGGGTATGATACCATTTGGAAAGAAATACTTCATATACTGATACGTGTTCCTACTGTATTTTTACTGTCCCTTCTGGCTAGTTATGTTATCGAAAATATAAAGAGGATGATACAAAAGCTCCCATGAAGTTAACAACTTAGCTTCATGGGATTTTTAATTTTAAGTATTTATCAGGTTTTTAACTGGGTATATATATCACGTTTTGACACTCCGCGATCCTTTGCCACAGCCTTCATGGCATCCTTTTCAGATAGACCCTGTTTGAGATAATGCTCCATATGTTCCTCCAGCGGCATCTCGTTCCAGTTTGCCTCCGATTCAGCTGCTATGTCAGAGGGATCACGCCCTTCGATGACAAGTACATATTCTCCTCTGGGATCTTCAGTTTCGTATTTTGCTACGGCTTCGCCGATGGTGATCCTGATGGCTTCCTCATGTTTTTTTGTCAGTTCACGGCATAAGGAGATGCGGCGGTCATCCCCAAGAGTCTTTGAAAGATCCTTAAGAGTGGCCTTTAATTTGTGCGGAGCTTCATAGAGGATCATGGTACGTGTCTCGGTGCGAAGCTCTTCCAGTATCCTTGCTCTCTCTTTTTTATCTGCTTTTTCTGTAGGGAGAAATGCCTCAAACGCGAATCTTCTGGTGGGAAGGGCGGATATGGTCAATGCTGTGATCGCAGCAGCGGGACCAGGAAGTGAAGTGATGGTGATGCCGGCTTCAGCAGCCTGATGAACAAGTTCCTCGCCCGGATCGGATATGCATGGTGTTCCGGCATCTGTGATTATGGCAACATTTTTACCGTTTAGCATATCATTTACAAGGGCTTTTGCCTTGTCGTATTTGTTAAACTCATGATATGCAGTCATGGGAGTGTGGATGTCGAAATGATTTAAAAGCTTTATAGAATTTCTGGTATCTTCAGCGGCTATGATATCTACCGATTTAAGACAGTTTATGACTCTGAAGGTGATGTCTTCCAGATTTCCGATGGGTGTTGCGCACACATATAGTGTTCCTGCCATAGTTTTTTCTCCTATAATATAAGAATCTCTAAAGAATAGAGTAACAAGCATAAATACCTTTTAAGCATAGCACATAAACTAGGATTTTTTTGCGTAAAGATTAAGATTTACGCACTGTACTTGAAATTGCAATAAAGCTTTGATATATTACAGTCTGTATTTTTTGAGAGGCTCGAAAGGGTCTTTCATTTTATATTGTAAAAAAGATATAAATATTAATCGGTTTGTTTGAGGAGATTAATTTATGAAAAAGTTTATTGCTATGATTATGCTTGCAGCTACAGTGCTTGCTGTTGTTGGTTGTGGTAGTAAGTCAAAGAATGATAGAGAGTCAGCTAAGACAGAGACGGCACCGGATGGAAGTGTTGTTCAGGAGACTACAATGGAGGAAACAAATCCTGAAAACGGTCTTCCTCTTTCAAAGCAGCCGGATCCTAATGCACCGATTTATGATACAGTTGTTGTTTACGCTATAGTTAATCAGAAGATGTCACAGGTCATGGATTCTGTAGACGAGCTTACAGAGCAGTCACTGCTTGATAAGCTTATTGAGCTCGGAACAGTAGGTGCCTCAACAAAGCTTGTAAGCTTTGAGACAGAGGAGACCGGTGAGACTCAGGAAGCTGGACCTGGTGCAGAGGCATCTACAATTGCCATCAAGAAGGGTACACTTGTACTCAGTGATTTTTCAGCAGGTGAGGGTCTTGATGAGGAGACTGCAAAGCAGGCTGTGGCTGATACATTCACACTTAACTTTGAACTTTCAGGCTGTGATGTTACAATTCAGTAAATAAAGATAAAGCTCGCAGAGGCATCCCAATAAGGGGTGCCTCTTTTCACGTTTCTACGAGCGATCTATTTTAATAATAGCGCGACAGCGCGAAATCGAATCCACTAAGTGGGTGAGATTGCAAAGAACATGGACCATACCCGCACCTCCGGATGGCCAAACTTGCTTTTTAAGGATTCATAATTTATATTTATAAAGTTAAGGCATTGATGTGCATGACACATTAAATAATATGATCAGGCCGCCTTCCATTAGGGCTGCCGGAAAGAGTGAATTATGGAAAAGAAACCGTACTATATTACTACAGCCATTGCTTATGCATCAGGAAAGCCACATATCGGAAATACATATGAGATCGTACTTGCAGATGCAATTGCTCGTTATAAAAGATTTCAGGGCTATGATGTAAGATTCCAGACAGGAACAGATGAGCATGGTCAGAAGATCGAGTTAAAGGCTGAGGCTGCAGGAATTACACCAAAGCAGTATGTTGACAATACAGCAGGTGAGATAAAGACAATCTGGGATCTTATGAATACTTCCTATGATAAGTTCATCCGTACAACTGATGAGTATCATGAGAAGCAGGTTCAGAAGATGTTCAAGAAGATGTATGACAAGGGTGACATCTATAAGTCTGAGTACGAAGGATGGTATTGTACACCTTGTGAGTCATTCTGGACTGATTCTCAGCTCGTGGATGGAAAGTGTCCTGACTGTGGAAGAGATGTGGAGAAGGCACGTGAAGAAGCATATTTCTTCAAGATGAGCAAGTATGCTGACCGTCTTATGAAGCACATAGAAGAGCATCCGGAGTTCATTCAGCCTGTTTCACGTAAGAATGAGATGGTAAACAATTTCCTTAAGCCGGGTCTTCAGGATCTCTGTGTATCCAGAACATCCTTTAAGTGGGGAATTCCTGTAGATTTTGATCCTAAGCATGTGGTTTACGTATGGCTTGATGCCCTTACAAACTATATTACAGGTCTCGGATATGATGTAGATGGTAACAATGATGCCATGTTCGCAAATTACTGGCCATGTGACCTTCATCTTATAGGAAAGGATATCATTCGTTTCCATACACTTTACTGGCCTATCTTCCTTATGAGCCTTGATCTTCCGCTTCCTAAGCAGGTATTCGGTCATCCTTGGCTTCTTACCGCAGCAGGTAAGTCACAGGAAGGGATAAAGATGTCAAAGTCCAGAGGAAATGTGATCTATGCCGATGATCTTGCAAGACTTTTCGGTGTAGATGCAGTACGTTTCTTCGTTATCCATGAGATGCCTTTCGAAAATGACGGTGTTATTTCATGGGAGCTTATGGTAGAGCGTTACAATTCAATGCTTGCCAATATTCTCGGAAATCTCGTAAAGCGTACGATCTCCATGTCAAACAAGTATTTTGACGGAGTGGTAGAGAACAAGGGTGTGGTCGAGCCTGTTGATGAGGATCTCAAGAATGTTATCCTCAATGCCGTAAAGACAGCAACAGAGAAGATGGATCAGCTCAGAGTAGCCGATGCCCTTACAGCTGTATTTGATATTTTCCGCAGATCCAATAAGTATATCGATGAGACAGAGCCATGGGTTCTTTCAAAGGATCCAGAGAAGGCTGATCGACTTAAGACAGTTATGTATAATCTCACAGAGGCTCTCAATATCGGTGCATCTATGCTTGAAAGCTTTATGCCTGAGACAGCCGGGTCTATCCTTAAGGAGATCAATGCTGAGAAGCGTGAGCTTTCAGATATGGATAAGTGGGGACTTTTCAAGTCAGGAACAAAGGTTACAGCAGAGCCTGCAACACTTTTCGAGCGTAAAAAGGAAGAGGATGTTATGCAGGAGGTAGAGAAGATCGAGGCTGCTCAGATCGCTGCTTTTGAAGCTTCACAGGCAAAGGAGAACGGTGGAGAGGATACTTCCTCAGAAACATCCGATACATCAGAAGGTGACGGAATGCCAGAAGATATAGATGAGAACGGTGACTGTCTCCCTGATACAAGGATCGCTGATTTTGAAAAGAAGCCAGAGATTACTTATGATGATTTTGATAAGATCGAGTTCCGTGTGGGAAAGATCCTTCATGCAGAAGAGGTAAAGAAGTCAAAGAAGCTTCTTAAGTTCAAGGTACAGGTGGGATCAGAGACACGTACCATTCTGAGCGGTATCAAGAAGGCTTATAATCCTGAAGACCTTGTAGGAAAGCGTGTGATGATCGTAGCGAACCTTGCACCTCGTGCAATAGCAGGAGAGGAATCACAGGGAATGATCATAGCTGCAGAAGATAATGATGGAAATATCGCTCTTATGACACCTATGAGCAAGATGCCATCAGGTTCTATCATCTGCTGATAAAAGATAGTTGGATTATGGCAACTTATCATAGTGTACTCAACAGTAAAAAAAAGAATATCGGTATTTCCGGTGGGACACTGAAGTTTATGGCTGCTTTAATGATGACCGCATATTATTTTGCGGTCGTCATTATCCAGAATGGTAAGCTCTATGGATATGTAGATGAGTATTATCAGATGGCAATAGCCACCGAAGAAGGTGCCAGATGGCTTAAGCTATTCGATATTCTCATAACATTCCGTCATTTCAGTTTTCCGTTCTTTGCTTTTCTTTTGGTGGAAGGTTTTATAAACACCTCCAATTTCTGGAGATATTTCCTTAGAGTTTTTATTTTTGCGATCATTTCCGAGGTTCCATTTGATCTCTGCATGTACAATGAGACTTACAACTGGGAATTGCAGAATCCGATGTTCACATTGGCTATTTCTCTTTTGGCGATGCATTTCATGTATAAGTGGAGAAAGAATATGGTTTTGAAATGGCTGACAGTCATAGTCACTGCAGTGATAGCCTATTTTGGCCATTTTCAGTTCGGACTGTATGGTGTGCTGAGCATCGCGCTCATGTACAACTTCCATAAAGAAAAGATATTACAGATTGGAAGCGGTGTACTGGTGACGGCATTGGGAACTTTGTCTTCATATTTCCTTCCGGTACTATGCTTCATACCTATCTGGTTCTATGACGGAGAGAGAGGAAGCTTCAATCCTAAGTGGTTGTATTATATCTATTATCCGCTTCATCTTTCGGTGTTTTATATGATGATTTATATTGGAGCAATGATTACCGTATGATAGATGTAACACGAATTTTTGATACGCATGCCCATCTCAATGATGAAAGCTTTTCAGAAGACAGGGACACTCTTATAAAGGGGCTGGAAGCTTCAGGAGTAACAGCTTTTACAGAGATAGGATATGATATGTCTTCGAGCCGTATGGCACTGGAGCTTGCAGAGAAGTATGCCAATGTTTATGCGGCGGTCGGGTTCCATCCGGATCACAGTGATGTTTTAAAGGATGAAGACATTGACGAAATACGTGAGATGGTGGAAAAAGACAGGGCAGGATGTGCAAACGGAGATTTCACTGCGGGGCGCAGGATCGTTGCTATAGGTGAGATAGGACTGGATTACCACTACACCAGAGACGGTATCATAGCAACTGCTCAAAAGGCGGGAAAGGAGCCGGACCCGGATGCTCTTTCAGGAGCTGATCCGGATCCTGAGATTCAGAAGGATACCTTCAGGCGTATGCTGAAGCTCGCTGCTGAGCTTGAGATGCCTATAAATGTACATTCCCGTGATGCTGCCAGGGAAACATACGATATGATCGTTTCTGAGGGAGGATATAAAAACGGAGGAATCATACATTGCTTCGGCTATTCCCTTGAGATGGCAAAGCTTTATGCGAAACTTGGGATGTGCGTAGGGATCGGCGGAGTAGTTACTTTCAAGAATTCAAAGAAGATCAAAGAGGTAGCAGAAGCTCTTCCATTGGAAAATATTGTTCTGGAAACGGACTGTCCATATATGGCGCCTGTTCCTCTCAGAGGAACACGGAATGATCCTAGAAATCTAATATATGTTGCAGAAAAGATAGCCGAGATTAAGGGTATGAAGACTGAGGATGTAATACGCATCACTACTGAGAATGCCAAAAGAGTTTACAGGATCCCGTGACATATATTTGAGAAGATCTTTTATCTACGATACAGAAAAAGCGACTGTTACATCGCATGGAACGTGTAATAGTCGCTTTTAAATTTAAATAAAAATACCCCGGAGTTGAATAGGTGTATCCACGTCACATGGGAGGATCCTCTTAGTGCTGCTACGTTCCCGTCCTGACACGATTCGAGGGACCCATTGCGTGGGGCCCAGACAACTCCGAAGCAAGTGAAGTATACATGAAAAAAGGTAAAATGGCAATAGCTAACATGCTGTGGTATAATGAAGCCATTATATTGAGGTATGTGCTTGGTTGACCGCAATCTTTAGTGATTGTGAGTTGGTTTTATTGAATAGGTTCACAGAATATGAGTTTTACAAGTCTGTTTTTTGTGACGGTCTTCTTTCCTGTGTTTCTGGTGGTTTATTACATATTACAGGGGATGAGGGCCAAAAATGCATGGCTGCTTATAGGATCGCTGGTTTTCTATGCTTTTAGCGGGATAAACTGTCTGATCCTTATACTTGTTATGGCAGCATTTGCATGGATAATCGGAAGGATGATTCAGGCTGCTGTTGACAGAGCGGAATGCGAGTCTCCGGATCATCAGGCCGGAGATGAGGAATTTATGAATCCTACAGCTCAGGATGCCTATGAAAAGAATCATAAAATAGCAAGGATATGGCTTTTTTTAGGTGTTTTGGTACTAAGTGCTGTCCTTATGGGATTTAAGTACAGTAATTTTCTTTTAAATGAATTTGATGTATCTGCTCAGGATGAAATTAAAGAAGGCATCATAAGACTGGGTATGCCTCTTGGTTTATCGTTTTATACATTTAAGCTTATAAGCTATGTAGCAGATGTTTACAGGGGACGGGTAAAAGCAGGAAGCTTTTTTGATGTCATGCTTTATACTGTCATATTTCATCAGGTGACACAGGGACCTATAGTCAGGTACGATGAGATGGTCTCGCAGTTCACTGAAAGAAGTGTTTCTTATGATGGAGTATCAGACGGTATCTGGAGATTCAGTATCGGTCTTGCAAAAAAGACACTGATGGCTGATCATTGCGGAAAGCTTGCCGATGCGTTTCTGCCGCTTGCAGGAAGCGGAGAATACTCTGTATTTGGGGCATATGCAGGTTCTTTATGTTATATGTTGCAGATCTATCTGGATTTTTCCGCTTATTCTGACATGGCGCTGGGGCTTGGTCAGATGATAGGCTTTAAGTATCCGGAAAACTTTAATTATCCATATGTTGCTGTTTCCGTAAGAGATTTCTGGAGAAGATGGCATATATCACTCAGCAGTTTTTTTAGAGATTATGTTTATATTCCGTTAGGTGGAAGCCGAGTTAGATTTTCGAGGATACTGCTTAATCTTCTGGTTGTATGGATACTGACGGGCATTTGGCATGGTGCGAGCCTGAATTTTATCCTGTGGGGAATCTACTTCTATATCTTTATAGTGTTGGAAAATCTCATAAAGAAATACGGTGAAAAGCTCAAGCTGGATCGTATAAATGGTGCCCTTTCGGAGACTTTATTGCATATTTACACATTAGCGGTAGTGTTTTTTGGCTGGGTTTTGTTTAGGATCTCTGACTTTGCAAAGCTATCAGAAGTATTGAGAGCTATGCTTTTTAGAAGTGAAAGAGCTCTTTACAGTACCTCAGAAATACTGACCTTTCGTGGAAATATTTATTTTCTGATTTTGGCCGTGACGGTATGTACACCTGCATGGAAGAATCTGGGAAACCTGTTGAGTGAAAGACTCAATCACAGCTTCATAAGGGAAGCGCGCGAAATAACAAATCTGGCTAATGAGAGCTCGTTATATGAGCAGGAGGTCACCAAGGATCAGGTGCTGGTGGAGAAGTATGCCCAGAGCAACAGTGATATCCTTAATGAGGTAAGGCAGCAGGATACGGAAAATCACCAGCGTATGATCAATCGTCTTGAGAACAGGCTAAAAAAGAGAAAAAGTGAAAGAACAAAACTGGAAATAGTATATTACGGAGTCCGTATGGTACTGATGCTCATATTCCTTTATATTTCTATTTTGTCCATGGTAGGAGCCAGCTATACACCGTTTTTATATAACCAGTTCTGATTCTTTGGGTCGATATTTATAAAAATGATTGAAGAAAATGAAAAGAAGGAAAATAGAATAGGTGCATCAGAAGACTTTGAAATAATCAGAAAGCTGGCAAGCTCTCTGAATGTAGGGGATACTTCCGGTGCAATAGAGGGTAATGGTGAGGGAATTACGGAGACTGAATCTGAAGAAAGCATAGTTTCGGATACTATAGGGGCTGATGCAGAAGGAGACATAGCTAATGATTCTATAGAGTTTCAGGAAAATGAAACCATAGTTGAAGAATCTACGGAAAATAATGCAGAAAATATTCCGGTTGAAGTCTTTTCAAGTGAAAACAGGGAAACTGAATGCAAAAACGGGACTGAGTCAGTTGAGCATGAAGAAAAGACTATAAAAAGTTATGGTGCTTTGTTTATGACAGGAACCTCCCTTGCTCTTTTTGCTGGCATTTTTCTGGTAGGTACGTTTGCGACCAGACCTGTTTATTCAGAGTCGGAGAAACGAACACTTGCAAAGAAACCTGAGTTCAGTATGATCGGGGCTATGAATGGAAGCTATTTCACGGAATTGGATAAGTGGTTTTCAGACACATTTCCATTTAAGGAAGAGTTACTGAATATGGAATCGAAGCTGGAATCCTTTTACGGTGCCGGAGGTGAATCATATTATGGTAACAAATCTGATATCGTAGAGGATACTGTACCTGAAAACTCTGAAACCCTGGCACCTATTGTGGAGTTGAAGCCCAGGGAGCAGGAACAGAAGGAGACCGAGGATATATATCAGTCGCTGGTGGAAACAAATGCTGACGGAACACTCAAGGTGGATACCGAACCAAAAGAGAAAGTGGATGTCACGGGAGAGCAGGCAGGAAATATTTATGTCAGCAATAATAAGGCATACGAGATCTTCTATTATAATCAGGGTGGTTCCGTGAAGTATGCTTCAGTACTGAACACGGTAAAGTCCATGCTTCCGGATAGTAATGTATATGACATACTTGTTCCAAATAGTTTTGGAGTGGAGCTGGATCCTTCTTTGCAGGAGGAGCTGGGATCAGGAAATATGCAGGATGTGTTCAATTACATTTTCAGTATGATGGATCCGAATATTCACAGGCTATCTGTATTTGATACCCTATATGCTCACAGGGATGAGTATGTTTTCTTTAATACAGACCATCACTGGACAGGACTCGGAGCCTATTACGCTTACAGAGAATTCTGCAAGGAAAAGGGCATAACTCCTCATGAGCTCGGTGATTTTAAGTATGTTGATTACAGTGGATTTTACGGGACTTTTTATTTTGCAACAAATCGTAATGAGTCGCTTAAATCGAATCCTGACCATGTTGAAGCCTGGATCCCTATGGGAACAAATGAAATAGTTGCTGTTGATGAAAATGGACTGACATACAATGCGAATGTTATAAATGATGTTACGGAGTCAAATGCAGGAAGAAAGTACAACTGCTTTTTAAAGGGCGATAATGCTTTTACCACCATTAAGAATCCTGAGATAAAGGATGGATCAAGCTGCGTAGTTATAAAAGAATCCTATGGCAATGCTTTTGTACCGTTTCTTGTGGATCATTATGAAGATGTATATGTTGTGGATTATCGTTATTACAAAGATAATCTTACCCAGTTCATCTTGGATAACAAAATACAGGATGTTATTTTTGTGAACAATGTTCAGGCTATAACGGAGAAGGTTTCTGATGAAATACTCAGTATATTTTCATGAAATAATTGTTCATTAAAATTTAATAGACTTGATGAACTTACTGTGTCACAATACATCAGCATGAGGATTTGTCATAAGGCAGTTGCAAAAATGGCATCCTTCAATTATAATCTCTAAGATTATGTAAAAAGGTTTAGTGCGCTCTTTTGCAGATTTGTGCACTGACTCAAGGAGATATATGGAACAGTTTATCATGAAAGGTGGAAAACCGCTGAAGGGCGAAGTCGTTATCGGCGGGGCAAAAAATGCCGCATTAGGCATTATTGCCGGAGCACTTTTAACAGATGACAATGTTACAATAGAAAATCTGCCGGATGTACGTGATATTAACGTTATGCTGGAAGCGCTCAAGGAAGTTGGAGCTACTGTAAAACGTATTGACCGCCACACTGCCGTAATTAATGCTGCTGATGTGCAGGACGTTTCAATCGATGATGAGTATATCCGAAAGATAAGAGCATCATACTATTTTATTGGTGCATTGCTTGGAAAATATCATAAAGCGATAGTCCCTCTTCCGGGGGGATGCGCTATCGGATCAAGACCGATAGATCAGCATATTAAGGGATTCAGGGCCCTTGGAACAAATGTTGAGATCAAAAACGGATGTGTTCAGGCTGAAGCACCGGATGGACTCAAGGCTGCACACATCTATCTGGATGTGGTTTCTGTAGGAGCGACCATAAACATTATGCTTGCTTCTGTTCTCGCAGAGGGCAGAACCATAGTAGAGAATGTGGCAAAGGAGCCGCATATAGTAGATGTAGCGAATTTCCTGAATTCTATGGGCGCTAACATAAAGGGTGCAGGTACAGATACTATTCGAATCAAAGGCGTAAAGAAGCTGCATGGAACAACATATGCGGTAATTCCTGATCAGATAGAAGCAGGAACCTTCATGTGTGCAGCAGCGGCAACAAGAGGAGATGTTCTTATCAAGAATGTTATCCCGAAGCATCTTGAGTCTATTTCTGCAAAGCTTCTGGAGATGGGTAATACGATTTACGAGTATGATGAGGCTATACGTGTTATAGGTGCTGATGTTCAGCATCCGACAGATGTAAAGACGCTTCCTTACCCGGGATTTCCGACAGACATGCAGCCGCAGATGGCAGTGACTCTGGCTCTTGCAGAGGGTACATCTGTTGTGATCGAGTCCATATTTGAAAACAGATTCAAATATGTCGATGAGCTTGCGAGAATGGGCTCCAATATCAAGGTTGAGGGTAATGTCTCTGTCATAGACGGAGTCAAGGGCTTTACAGGTGCAAGTGTCAATGCACTGGATCTTAGAGCCGGAGCTGCGCTTGTTATAGCCGGCCTTTGTGCTGAAGGAATTACTATTGTAAATGAAATAGGCTATATCCAGAGAGGATATGAACATTTTGACAAGAAGCTTCAGACTTTGGGCGCAGATATCGCTATGGTTGATTCTGATCGTGCGATTCAGAAGTTCAAGCTTAGAGTCGGTTGATTAAGAGTATTACAAGAGATTGATGATCAGTTCATCAGTCTCTTTTTTTATGCAGTAGATTGACAAAAAAATGTCAATAATATATTGACAATAAATTATCAAAGGCATATACTAGCGATATCGGAATTGATAAAAAAATAACGAAGTCAAACAAGCCCGATTATTTCATTTTTTGTTGCCACAGAAAAGAGGAAATCACATGAGTAAATTAAAGAATCCGGTAATCGTAAAGGATATGGAAACTCTGGAAGCCAAGATACAGGTGGTTCGTGAGGCTCAGGAGAAGTATGCTTCCTACAGCCAGGAGCAGGTAGATAAGATTTTTAACGCAGCAGCCACAGCAGCTAATCAGATGCGCATACAGCTTGCACAGATGGCTGTTGAAGAGACCGGGATGGGTGTAGTAGAGGATAAGGTCATCAAGAACAACTATGCGGCAGAATATATCTACAATAAATATAAGAACGAAAAGACCTGTGGAGTCATAGATTCGGATCCAGCTTTCGGAACAAAGACCGTGGCAGAGCCGCTTGGACTCATCGCTGCAGTTATTCCTACAACAAATCCGACATCCACTGCTATTTTTAAGACTTTGCTCTGTCTGAAGACTAGAAACGGAATCATCATAAGCCCGCACCCGAGAGCGAAGAAGTGCACAAGCCTCGCTGCAAAGATCGTACTTGATGCGGCGGTAGCAGCAGGAGCTCCGGAGAACATCATCGGATGGATAGATGAGCCTTCACTTGAGATGACATCCGAGATCATGCGTTCAGCAGACTGTATACTTGCTACAGGTGGTCCCGGAATGGTAAATGCAGCTTATTCATCAGGAACACCGGCGCTTGGAGTAGGTGCAGGAAACAATCCATGTATCATAGATTCTTCAGCTGACATAGAGAGTGCTGTTTCATCTATTCTCCACTCCAAGACATTTGATAATGGTATGATCTGCGCTTCAGAGCAGTCAGTGACTGTTGTTGCCGACATTTACGATAAGGTCAAGAAGGAATTCGAGCTGAGAGGCGCATATTTCCTCAACAAAGAGGAGCGTGAGAAAGTAGGAAAGACCATCATTATCAACGGCTCCCTAAATGCAAAGATCGTAGGTCAGCCCGCATGGAAGATAGCTGAGCTTGCAGGTGTTAAGATTCCTCATGACAAGAAGGTCATCATCGGAGAGGTTTCCGACAACACAAAGGCAGAGCCTTTTGCACATGAAAAGCTGTCTCCGGTTCTCGGAATGTACAAGGCAAAGGATTTCGATGCAGCCATCAGGAATGCGGAGATCCTCCTTATGGATGGAGGTCCGGGACACACAGCTTCTCTTTTTATCGACCCTCGTGAGACTGAAAAGATACATAAGCACGCAGTTGCCATGCATGCCTGCAGAATACTTCATAACATGCCTTCTTCCCACGGCGGTATAGGTGACCTCTACAACTTTAAGGTTACTCCTTCACTCACACTGGGATGCGGTTCTTACGGCGGAAACTCTGTTTCAGAGAACGTAGGTATCAAGCATCTTTTGAATTACAAGACAGTTGCAGAGAGGAGAGAGAACATGCTTTGGTTCAGAACACCTGAGAAGGTTTATTTCAAGAAGGGATGTATGCCTGTTGCTCTGAATGAGCTAAAGGAGGTATATGACAAGAAGAAGGTATTTATCGTAACAGACTCCTTCCTTGATTCAGCAGGTTATATCAAGCCTATTACAGATAAGCTTCATGAGCTTGGAATAGATTACAGGGTATTCTCACATGTACAGCCGGATCCGACTCTTGCCAATGCTGTAGAGGGTGCTGAGCAGATGTCCCGTTACAATCCGGATACCATCATCGCCTTCGGCGGCGGATCTGCAATGGACGCAGGAAAGATCATGTGGGTTCTTTATGAGCATCCTGAGGTTAAGTTCCAGGATATGGCTATGCGTTATATAGATATCAGAAAGAAGGTTTATCAGTTCCCCAAGATGGGCACAAAGGCGCTTTTTGTAGCTATTCCTACATCATCAGGAACTGGTTCCGAGGTGACACCTTTTGCGGTTATCACAGATCAGGAGACAGGCACAAAGTATCCTATCACTGATTATGAGCTACTTCCAAACATCGCAATCGTGGATACGGATAATATGATGACACAGCCTAGAGGACTCACAGCAGCATCGGGTATCGACGTACTGGTACATTCGCTTGAGGCATATGCAAGTATGATGGCAACACCGTATACAGACGGTCTTGCTCTTCAGGCTATGAAGAGAGTATTTGATTATCTTCCGACAGCCTATAACGAGCCTACAAATATCAAAGCACGTGATGAGATGGCCAATGCTTCATGCATGGCAGGTATGGCCTTTGCCAATGCTTTCCTCGGAATCTGTCACTCCATGGCACATAAGCTCGGAGCATATCATCATATTCCGCACGGACTTGCCAATGCGCTTCTTCTTAATGAGGTAATAAGATACAACTCTTCAGAGCATCCGGAAAAGATGGGTACATTCCCACAGTATGAGTATCCTCATACGCTTAAAAGATATGCAGAATGTGCACGATTTGTAGGCATTAACGAGGCAGACGACAAGAAGGCCGTAGACAAGCTCTGTGACAAGATAACTGAGCTTAAGAAGACAGTCGGAGTAAAGGAAAGAATACAGGATTATAATGTTACGGAAGAGGATTTCCTCAAGACTCTGGATGAGATGAGCGTTAATGCTTTTGATGATCAGTGTACAGGTGCGAACCCTCGTTATCCGCTGATTTCAGATCTCAAGGAAATGTATAAGCTTGCATTCTACGGAAAGAAGTATGAGAAGAATGAAAAGACTCCGATTGAGATAATGGACTGTGTTAAAGAGTATACAGAATAAGACTACAGGATGATGGACCTGATTTGGATATTTAACCTTAGAGATAGTATAGAGTAAAAAGGATCCGGGAATGCAGGTTGTGTTCCCGGATCCGGTTAAAAGACGTGAACCTTGTGGCAGCAAGTTCATATAAAGGAAGATGTGAAAGGATCATAGAACTTTCACATCTTCTTATTTTTAATGGTAAATGCGTGAGATCACCCGAATAATACGCAGTGATATACAATTTAGGCATATCTATTATTTTATATTTACTCAAAAGTTATGACGTGATATAGTGGCTGTGTTAATCACAGAGATTCGGAGCCAATGGGGGCGCCTTTCAGGAAAGAGGGCGTAGTCTGTCCTGGCATCCGGATTTTTTTATTAATAAACGTTTCCTGAAGGAGGAAAATCTTATGTCTTATGTTGCAGAAGTATTTGAAAATTTAAAGGCTAAACATCCAAATGAGCCGGAGTTCCTTGAGGCTGCTGAGAGAATTCTCAACTCTCTTGATCCTATCGTAGAGAAGAACGAAGATCTTTACAGAAAGAATGCTCTTCTTGAGAGATTTGTAGAGCCTGAGAGAATCGTTTCTTTCAGAGTACCTTGGACTGATGACAAGGGAGTTAACCATGTAAATCTCGGATACAGAGTACAGTTCAATTCAGCAATCGGACCATACAAGGGCGGTCTTCGTTTCCATCCTTCAGTTACACAGTCAATTCTTAAGTTCCTCGGTATGGAGCAGATCCTGAAGAATTCCCTTACAGGTCTTCCTATCGGCGGAGGTAAGGGTGGTTCTGATTTTGATCCTCATGGCAAGTCAGATGCAGAGGTTATGCGTTTCTGCCAGAGCTTCATGACAGAGCTTTTCAAGTATATCGGAAAAGATACAGATGTTCCTGCCGGTGATATCGGTGTAGGCGGACGTGAGGTGGGATATCTTTACGGACAGTATAAGAGACTTACAGGTCTTTACGAGGGTGTTCTTACAGGTAAGGGCCTTTCTTTCGGCGGCTCTCTTGCGAGACCTGAAGCTACAGGATACGGTCTTGTTTACATAACAGATGAGATGGTAAAGGCTGTAGGAAAGACTCTTCAGGGTACAACCATTGTTGTATCAGGTTCAGGAAATGTTGCTCAGTATGCTATCCAGAAGGCTACACAGCTTGGTGCAAAGGTAGTTACATGTTCTGATTCAAACGGATACATCTACGATCCAAACGGAATCGACTTTGATGTACTCGTACAGATCAAGCAGGTGGAGAGAGCAAGAATCAGCGAGTATGCTAAGCGCGTACCTGGTTCAGAGTACCATGAGGGTGAGAAGCCATGGGGTGTTAAGTGTGATATCGCTCTTCCTTGTGCAACACAGAATGAGATCAACGGAGAGGCAGCAAAGACTCTTCTTGCGAACGGATGCTGGGCTGTAGCAGAGGGTGCAAATATGCCATCTGATTCAGATGCTATCGATGCTTACCTTGCAGCAAAGATTCTTTACATGCCTGCCAAGGCTTCAAATGCCGGTGGTGTTGCGGTTTCCGCACTTGAGATGTCTCAGAACTCAGAGAGACTCAGCTGGACCTTTGAAGAGGTTGACGGTAAGCTCAAGGATATCATGACAAACATCTATAAAAATGTTGCTGCAGCAGCAAAGAAGTACGGTCATGAGGGTGATTTCGTAGTAGGTGCCAATATCGCAGGTTTCGAGAAGGTTGCCGATGCTATGCTCAGCCAGGGACTTGTATAAGTGATTGCATTTAATAAGTGGTTATAGTAAGATACGGGAGTCAGGTGGTCTTTCCACCTGACTTTCGTTGATTTAATACAGAGGTTTGCATAGACAGTAAAGAGGTATTCATGCATAAATTTCTGAGAACAATCGGTTTTTCTAAAATTCAAACAGATATGCAGCTGGAGCCGCTTATAGAACGTGCTGTAAATGAAAAGAATAAAACATTGGTCATAAACGGCACCGATGGTTCGGTTATAGAACAGTATCAGCTTCCTGTAGCTCCATCCATGGGAATCGCTGTGGTTGGTGAGAGAACCGGCGACGGAGTATTCCACAGGAACTATTATTTCCCATATATGCAGTCTTATGACGGAACACTGACAGAAGCAGGATCCGTGGAGAGACATCTGGAGAAAGAGACCTATGCGGGAGTTCTGGAGGATTTCAGATCCGGTATAACACTTATTTTTTATCTGACAAATTCAGTTCAGCTTCGTGAGCTTGTAAAGATGCAGATGCATGTGAAAGCCCGTCAGGCATTTCTCACAGGTCTTGCAAGCGAGGGTAAGATACTTCTTCCTATAGAAAAGAAGGAAGATGTAGAGACACGTAAGAGCAGGAGTAATGAACGTAAAAGTCTGGTGGAAGCAGCACGTCAGGGTGACCAGGAGGCTATCAATATACTTACAGAGACAGACATCAATATGTTCAATGAAGCTCAGCATCGGCTTTTGACTGAGGATCTGTACTCTATAGTAGAGACGAGCTTTATGCCCACAGGGGTTGAATGTGATATCTATTCCATTCTTGGTGAAATAGTATCCCTCAGGGTGAAGGAAAATGTCTATACGCATGAAAATGTGGTGGATATGAAGATCAACTGTAACGATTGTATTTTCCATGTTGCCATCAATGAATCTGACCTAGAAGGTGTTCCTGCAGTGGGAAGAAGATTCAAGGGTAAGATATGGATGCAGGGAAATCTTGAATTCGTGGAAGATGAGAAAGAGAATGAAGAATGATCCGTAGTTTCCGTAAGGATCGAAGGAAGTTATTCTTTATTTTGTATGACAGCTTAAGGAGAGATATGCAGATTCTTTATCGGTATAGTAAGGGGACTGTATGTTTTCTCTGGGAGCTGTTTTTTTATTGCGGTCAGTTTAGTGATTTATCATTGCATCTGGCTAAAGCGTTTTGTATAATCAAAAAATGTTACCGGAAAGTTATTAGAAAATCCAATTGCTCAGGGTTTTTGATGAATTTTAATTTTCGCAATAGGATTAAAGACTTTCAAATATATTAATCGGAGGAATCACTGTGTCAATTTCACAGATTATTTTGGAATTATTTGAAGGACTACTGGTATCGGTTCAGATTTTTGCGATCACTTTGCTGTTCAGTCTTCCGCTGGGACTAGTTGTAGCATTGGGACGCATGTCAAAGAACAGTACAGTAAGCGGCATTACAAAAGTGTACATTTCAATCATGCGCGGTACGCCGCTTATGCTTCAGCTCTTTGTGGTATATTACGGACCTTATTATCTGTTTAATATCAAGCTGAATCCTACCTATAGAAACATGGCAGTGTATATAGGCTTTATAATAAATTATGCAGCCTATTTTGCCGAGATCTACAGGTCGGGAATACAGTCTATGCCGGTTGGGCAATATGAAGCTGCGGACATACTTGGATATAGTAAGGTTCAGACATTTTTCAGCATCATCATGCCTCAGGTTATCAAGCGTATACTTCCATCTGTTACAAACGAAGTTATAACATTAGTAAAGGACACATCCCTTGCCTTTTCGATTTCTGTTATGGAGATGTTTACAAAGGCAAAGGCGCTGTCATCCAGCCAGACTTCCATGACTCCTCTTATAGTTGCAGGTGTTTTCTATTATGTGTTCAATTTTATAGTTGCTTATATGATGGAAAAGGCAGAGAAGAAGCTGGATTACTATAAATAAAAGCGGTATTTCCAGTTTTTGGATGTACACCGGCATGGGGACATGCCTGTGCTTAAGATAACAAATAATCAGACCGGAGATAGTAATGAATCTGTTAGAAATGAAAAATGTAAAGAAGAGCTTTGGAGATCTCCAGGTTCTCAGAGATATAAGCCTTGAAGTGGGAGATGGAGAAATAGTATCCATAATAGGACCTTCAGGCTCAGGAAAGTCCACACTTCTTCGCTGTGCAACCCTGCTTGAAAATATGGATGCGGGAATGCTTAAGTATGAGGATGAGATAGTTGCAAAGGATGATCCGAACGGGAAAGCAGTTTATGCGGATAAGAAGACAATAAAGAGGATAAAGTCAGTCTATGGTCTTGTGTTCCAGCAGTTTAATCTTTTTCCGCATTGGAATGTTCTCAGAAATGTAACAGATGCAGTTATAAATGTTCAAAAAAAATCAAAGTCAGAGGCTGAGAAGATCGGTAAAGAGCTTTTGGATAAGATGGGACTTCTTGATAAGGCTGAGTATTATCCATATCAGTTATCCGGCGGACAGCAGCAGAGAGTTGCTATAGCAAGAGCGCTTGCACTTAATCCTAAGGTTCTTTTCTTTGATGAGCCTACCAGTGCGCTTGATCCCGAGCTTACAGGAGAAGTGCTTAAGGTTATCAAATCTCTTAAGGATCTTCATATCGCCATGGTTATAGTTACTCATGAAATGGCTTTTGCGAGAGATATTTCAGATAAGGTCATATTTATGGCAGATGGTGTTATAGTTGAACAGGGATCAGCGGAGGAGGTATTTAACTCTGAAAATGAAAGAATGAGACTGTTCCTTGGAAGGTATAAGGATATACTTTAAAAGTCCGTAGAGGATGGCTGATCAAAGATCAGAAATACACATTTTTATCAAAGCACAACTTTAAAATGTGGATAACTTCATTATTTTTTTCAAATAACTGAAGATATAACATGTGAATAAGGTTGATAAAATCCTTAAAATTAAAGTAAAATAAGGGAAAAGACGTGATTCTTTAAGATTCACGTCTTTTTTTGTTGAATGAGGAAAAATCAATGTGGAAAAGTGTAAAAATCTGTGGATAAGTTGAAAAATGCCATGAAATTTAATGATTCAATGGAAAAGAGAAAATTTAAGGATTATAAAACGGGAAATAAATGTTTACTTTATGGGAACAAGAGTGGTATTTGTTGTGGAAGTTTCATAACCAATTACTATTTCAAACTTAATATTTTTTTATATAATTTGCCAGTAATGACTTGCCACATTCAAAAACCTCGGATATACTTTCTTAGGTTTTTATAGACAGCATTATAGCTGTAATTATTTACGAAGAAGCAATTGCTTCAATCGAGGAGGAAAATATGAGAAAATCCATTTCTGTACTTCTTTCCGCTGTTATGGCAGCCACAGCACTTGCTGGTTGCGGATCAAGTTCAACAACAGCAACAACAGCAGCCGCAGCAGCAGAGACAACAGCTGCAGCGGGAGAGTCAGCTGAGGAGACAACAGTAGCAGCTGCAGATGCTAAGGACGTTGATGTTCTTAATGTTGCATTCGTACCATCACGTGAGCCTGAGGAGATCGTTACTGCTACAGAGCCTCTTAAGGATATGATCAAGAAGGAGATGCTTACATTCGGTTATAACATCAAGGATGTAAACATCACAGTAGGAACAAGCTTTGAGGCTGTTGGTGAGGGTCTCGCCGCAGGAACAATCGATGTTGGATTTATTCCTGGAAACACATACATCCTTTATGATGAGGATGCAGAGGTTCTTCTTACAGCAACAAGAGATGGACTTTCTATTGATAGTGATAGCGCAAAGGATTGGAACGATCAGAAGCCAACTGAGCCAACTGAGAATCAGGTAACTTTCTATCGTGCACTTATCGTTGCAGGACCTTCAGATGCCGGTAAGGCAGTAGCTGATAAGGTAAATAACGGAGAAGAGCTTACATGGGAAGACCTCGACGGTCTTAACTGGGGCGTTATGGGTCCTACATCTCCAGCTGGTTATGTATACCCTGCACTTTGGATCCAGAAGAACTTTGGAAAGAACATCACAGATCTTACACATGTTGTAGAGTGTGATTCATACGGTACTGCTTTTGCCCGTCTCGCTCAGGGTCAGATCGACGTACTCTGCACATATGCTGATGCTCGTCGTGACTATGTTGAGAAGTGGAATGCAGAGTATTCAATGCAGAATTCTATCTGGGATGATACAAATGTTATCGGTGTAACAGAGGGAATCTACAATGATACTATTTCTGGTTCTAAGGTATCAACTGTAATGATGGATGAGGATTTCAAGACTGCTTTCAAGCAGGCTATGATCAATATCGGAAACTCTGATGAAGGTAAGGAAGTTATCAACATCTACACTCACAAGGGTTATGTTGAGGCTCAGGATTCCGACTACAATTCAGCACGTGATGCTCAGAATCTTATCAAGGCACTTCGTCTTGGTCAGAACTAAGTATTCAGCTGTATAGCGGTACATCAATAATTTTGGGAAGTCCGCTGAATGCCTTGCATTCATGCGGACTTTCTTTTACTCTTAAAGAAGCGGTATGTAAGGTCGGGGATGTTTATCAAATATCGATATATAGCCGAAGTGCATATTAAATTCAATATTCTATGCGAATGCTTAAGCCATTAAACATTCACATGAAACATTGAGTTTTTTGCTCATATATACAATCAAAACAGAAAAGGAAAAAGCAATGATTAAGTTTGAAGATGTAGGGAAGAGATATCCTAATGGCTATGAAGGTCTGAAGCATATAAACCTTGAAATCGGACAGGGAGAGTTTGTTGCGATCATAGGTCTGTCAGGTGCAGGTAAGTCTACATTGATCCGAACCATTAACCGTATGCATGATGTTACAAGTGGAAGTCTTACAGTAGATGGAACAGATGTAATGTCTCTTTCAGGAAAGAGCCTTCGTCGTTTCCGCAGAAAGATCGGTATGATCTTCCAGTCCTTTAACCTAATTACACGTACAACTGTAATTAAAAACGTTCTTACAGCCTTTGTACCGGATATGCCATGGTACCGTTCACTTTTCGGAATCTACAATGAGGAAGAGAAGATGAAGGCTCTTGAAGCTCTTGACAAGGTTGGTATCCTTAATAAGGCTTTTGTACGTGCAGACCAGTTATCCGGCGGACAGCAGCAGAGAGTTGCTCTTGCGAGAACTCTTGCCCAGAGTCCACAGATCATTCTTGCGGATGAGCCAGTAGCTTCTCTTGATCCTGTTACTGCAAAGCAGGTTATGAATGACTTCAAGCGAATAAATCAGGATATGAATATCAGCATCCTCATCAATATCCATCACGTGGATCTTGCTCTTAAGTACTGTACAAGAGTTATCGGTATCAGTGCCGGAGAGATAGTTTATGATGGTCCTTCTGACAAGGTAGATAAGGCTATCCTCAATCAGATCTATGGGGGAGGACAGGAGGAAGAAGTATGAGTATATACGATAAAATCTTCCCGCCTAAGAGATACACTCTGGACAACGGAAAAGAGGTTCAGCAGAAGCGTTCAAGGGCACCTATCTATGTGATAGTGATCCTTATTATGAGTATAGTTTCCATAAAGGTTACCGGATTTGATCCTAAGGTTCTGGCTACCAGAGGAAACCAGTTCTTTGTGATCCTGAATAGAATGTTCCCTCCGGAGCCATCCTACTTCGGTTCTATAGTCACTCCTATACTGGACACTATAAAGATGTCACTTCTCGGTTCAGCTATAGGTTCTTTGCTGTGCATTCCTTTTGCAATGCTTGCATCGACAAATGTTTGCAAGAACCGTGTGATCGTGGCTGTCATGAGACTTATGTTCAGTATAGTACGTACTCTTCCTACGCTTGTCAGTGCCCTTATTGCCACATTTATATTTGGACTGGGAACCATCGCCGGAACAACAGCTATCGCTATATTCTCATTCTCATATATCGGTAAGATCATGTATGAAGAAATAGAGACTGTCGATATGGGAGCGTTTGAGGCCATGGAGGCAATGGGATTCACCAAAGGACAGGCGTTTATACATGCCATAGTTCCACAGGTCATGCCGGCATTCCTGTCTAACAGCCTTTACAATTTCGAGGGTAATGTACGTTATGCTGCGGTCCTCGGATATGTAGGTGCAGGTGGAATCGGTCTCATTTTAAATGAGCAGCTCGGCTGGAGAGAGTATCCTAATGTAGGAATGATACTTCTTGTTCTGTTCGTTACTGTATTTATCATCGAGTCAGTCAGCCGCTGGGCTCGTAAGAAGCTTGTATAAGGAGGAGCTCATATGAATGATAGAATTAAAAAGGCATATGAGAGCCGTCCGAAGGACTGGATATGGCATCTTGTTATCGCAGTTATTGTGATAGGTCTTCTCATTTGGAGCCTGGGCGCTATGGAGACTTCCGGATCTACAAAAAACGGCGGAAAGATGGCGCTTAGCATACTTAACGGTATAGTTCATCCGGACACTGAGCTGCTTTTCAATCTCAGTAAAGAGGGTGTTCTTTATCTCCTTCTGGAGACTATTTGTATCGCTTTTATGGGTACAGTTGTCGGTGCGATTTTTTCAATTCCTCTGGCTTTCCTGTCAGCAAACAATCTGTCACCAAAGCCTATCGCATTTATCGGTCGTATACTTATTATGATTATTCGTACTGTGCCTGCGTTTGTTTACGGTCTTATGTTTATCAGAGTGACCGGACCTGGACCCTTTGCAGGTCTCATGACCATGTCTGTTACATCCATAGGTATGGTTTCTAAAATGTATATTGAGGCCATCGAGGATCTGGATACTAAGATACTTGAGTCTCTTGATGCCATGGGATGTTCAACATGGCAGAAGATATTATATGGAATACTTCCTCAGCTTATGCCTAATTTTGCATCTACAGCTATATATCGTTTCGATATAAATCTTCGTGATGCAACAGTTCTAGGTCTTGTAGGAGCCGGTGGTATAGGTGCACCGCTTATTTTTGCCATGAATGCATATCGCTGGAATGAAGCAGGTTCCATACTTATCGGTCTTGTTGTTCTGGTTCTTATAGTTGAGTGGATCAGTACTAAGATTCGTGTGAAGTTAACCAGAGGTTGATGATAAAGGACGGAGAATTTTTCTCCGTCCTTTGCAATTTAGAGAACTTCTCTGAGGAAGGCCGGATATTTTCAAGTATCCTGCAGGATTTGAAGATCAGTGCAAAAAATAGAAAAGAGATTATTGGAGATTATGAAAAAATTTGAGATCTACTATACATCGGATACCCATGGAAAGGTGATGCCGGTCGATTATACGACAGGAGAAAAGAAAGCCTGTGGATTGTTGAATATAGCAGCAGAGCTTCAGCGTAAAAAAGCTGAGGAATCAAGGATAAGTGGAGATGCTGAAGGTGCCGGTGAAAATACCGGTTATGAAGCTGCTCCTGCTTTAAACTCCGGAATTTGTGATATATCTGAAAATGAAGTTAAGAAGGATTCAGATATTCTTGTGATGGATGGAGGAGACAGTCTTCAGGGTACACCCATGATCGCCTACTATCTTGAGAACAAAGAGAAATTTTCAGTACATCCTGTTGCGGAAGCATTTAACGCCATGGGGCTGGATTTTTATACGCTGGGAAATCATGATTTCAACTTTGGTTACGATGTAATCAGAGATTATACTAGAGCTATGGAAAGTACTCTCCTCATTGCCAACCTGGAGGATCTCAGAGGAGAGATAGAATACAAAAGATATGTTATATGTACTTTGAAGAACGGACTCAGAGTAGGTATAACAGGAATAGTAACAGACTATG
Organism: Oribacterium sp. C9; assembly: GCF_002007235.1. Classification (GTDB taxonomy): domain Bacteria; phylum Bacillota; class Clostridia; order Lachnospirales; family Lachnospiraceae; genus Oribacterium. Next base: position 83,519 of record NZ_MUHW01000010.1, on the reverse strand, counting down.
TTAATGTCTGGGAGCTTCCGGAGCATCTTACAGAATTAAAGATCTCAGATCCCCTTGAAGCAGCCGGGGAAGTTTACAGGGAGATGAGAGATAAGGGATGTGATGTTACTGTTTGTATATATCATGGCGGCTATGAGGAAGATCTGAATACTCATGAAAAGCTCGCGGATACAAGGGAAAATATTGCCTGTGAGATAGCAAGAGAGCTTCAGTTCGATATACTTCTTACAGGTCACCAGCATATGCCTGTAGCGGGAATTGAGCTGGATGGTACTTGGAGCGTACAGCCGCCTGCAAATGCAGAGCAGTATATATATCTTAAGGGAGCATACGGGGATGGAAAGCTCCTGTGCAGTTCCGAGCTTAGGTTTACAGGGAATGAGACCAGAGAAGATATTAAGAGTCTGATAATGCCTCTTGAGAAAAGTGTTGCGAAGTGGCTGGATGAGCCTGTAGGTGAATTTGAAGAAGACATACTTCCGGAGAATAAGCTTTATATCGCTCTTCATGGCAGTAAGGTGGCATCACTGTTTAATCAGGTTCAGCTCGAATCGGTTGAAGCGGATTTTTCATGTACCAGCATAGGAAATACAGAAATAGGATTTAAGAAGCAGGTAAGTATAAGAGACATATATGCAGCATATCCGTTTTCTAATACTTCACAGGTAAAGGAAGTTACGGCGGATGTACTGAAGGAGGCATTGGAAAGATGTGCCCAGTACCTTGAGCTGGATGGTGATGGAAAGCCGTATATTTCAGATGTTTTCATGAAACCGAAGGTTGAGCATTATAATTATGATTTTTATGCAGGACTTGATTATGCCTTTGATCTGAGAAGACCTGTGGGAGACAGAGTTGTACGTATGAGGATGCTGGATGGTACAGAGCTTGTACCTGGCAGAAAGTACAGACTTGTAACGTCCAATTACAGAGCTACGGGAACCGGAGGATATGAAATGATAGGAACTTCAAAGACTGTGTTCTCATCAGCGGACAATGTTCAGGATCTGCTTGTTGATTATGTACGGAAGCATCCGAAACTGGCAGTAGCAGATAACTATAGATTTGAGGTTATATATTGATCAGGGAGGATCATGGGAGTATGAAAAGATCCGGTTTCAGTTCCTGTGATTCGCATATATAGAGAAAAACTATGCAGACGACAGTCGCCTGCATAGTTTTTTATTTTGGGTTTTTTAGCAGATTCCGGCAGCTGACATCCTTGTAAACGCATATCCCGTAAGAGCTTTTTTCCAAATGTCATAAGCTTCCGGAGTAAGGTGCATAAAGCTGTCGCTACAGTAGGAAGGCTCGAGATCGCCGTTCCTGTCAGCCAAGAGATCTCCCAGGTTCACGTAGCCCCATCCGTATGTATCTGCGTAGCTCTGCATCTTTAAATTTAGAGCCTTTATATTGGAGCTGGTATACGGTGCACCGTTTTTTCCCGGATACATGTAGCTGGCGCCCAGGATGGTCACATCTGAATCCGGAACATACTGCTGAAGAGTTTGAATGAGCTTTACATAAAGTTCAGGAGTATCAGTCCATTTTTGATCTTTATAGCCAAAATGAAGATAGATATGGGTTGTTTCACCGGGGTGATCCGCTGCCATGAGCTGCAGAGATTCCCAGACCGGACGCTTGGCACCTCTGTACATGGGGGTACCGGCATCTTCTATGGATGCGTCAAAGGCTGAATGTACACAGAATCCCGGGAAGGCAAGGCTCTGGAAATTTCCCATCACGGGATCGGAAGAATTCTTGATACACTGTATACCCCATCCGGCGCCTATGGAGTCACCTATAATGACAGAGTTTTTAAAATACTGATATAAAAGCTGGCACTGCTCCAGAGTTGGTGTTTCTGTATATAAATAGGTGGCTGTGGGATTTGAAGATGCTACTGTGGCTGAAACAGAAACATCACCTACTGAGGCAGAAGGTGTGAGAACTGAACTGTTTTTCTCAGCAAAAGCTGAAAAACATGACATGGTAACCATGACGGAAATGCTCAGTAATGAAGTGAGACAATGTTTGAGAGATCTTTTCATAACTACTCCTTAGGCAGATAATAAAGCAATTGTACCAAAAATTACCGCGTGTACATCGACTAATATAACAAATGTTATAATTTGTGACATTAATTGTAAATACTCCGCTATAAATATTAATGACATTAATGTTATAATTCCCGTATAAAACTACTTTTTGAAGGGGTGAAAGATGAGTAGAAGATCTAAATTGTATTCTGCAGGACTGGCGCTGGTGATCGCAGCCAATATAAGTGGGACCGCATTCGCAGGTACCAGGTTTCCGGGAGCTCTTCCCGAAACAGTAGATACAGTTCAGTGGGGACCGGGTGCGGAACTTGTTGGAAATACTGTAAAAAAAGAAAGTACAGACTCAAAATCTGAAGAAACCTCCTTATCAGTGCCAGGTGATTCACAGGGACCCGTGGCAGGAGATGTTATGTCATCAACGACAGAGAATAGATCTGATTACTATAGAAATCTGGATGTGTCACTTCTGGATGCAGAACATCTTGGTATCCTGGGAGAATACTTTAAGGATTCAGTGATCATAGGTGATTCTGTAGCTGAAAATTTTCAGAGATACAATCTGAGCACAGGAGTTGGAGATGTGGTAAGCGATAATTTTACATCTCTTGCAGTGGCAGGATACAGTATAAAGAAAGCCCTGCTTCCTAATGACGGCTCAAATATTCATCCGATGATAAAGGGAAAGAGGTATCGTCTTCCGGAGGCTATCAGTCTGACAGGCGCAAAGCATGTGTATAGTTTCTTTGGATATAAGGACCTTAATGATACTGAGGCAGCGGATAATTATGAGAAGCTTCTTCAGGAGATAAAAGCGTCGAATCCTGATGCTGATATCACGGTCATCAGTACTACCTATATGACAAAGGCATTCCAGAATGAAGAGTATAATAATGATAAGGTTCGTGCCCTTAATGAAGCCATGAAGCAGAAGTGTTCAGACAACGGGTGGGGATTTATAGATGTCCAGGATATAATGAGTGATGGAGAAGGAAATCTTCCCGAGGAGTGGAGTATAGATAAGCAGATACATTACAACTATCAGTATTATATCTACTGGGTGAATGAAATGAAGAGATCAGCGCTTGAAAAGCTGGGAATCTGAAGGTTAAAAGAGTAGAAAAAGAACTCCCCGTTAAAATGTATTTTCTGCATATGGATAATACCGGGATATATTTTAACTGTATTTTTTTATGATTATACAGGGATAAAACAGTAAGAAAAGAAAACTCCGTTTCCAGAGGAACGAGTCAGTTTCAGGCTGACAGCGTTTCCATTGGAAACGGAGATTTTTTATACCTTTAAATATAAATCAGTTATCGCTTGCATCGTCCTCTGAAAGAGTGAAGGTAAATCTCTTCTTGATCTCTTCGTCAGAAGCAAGATACTCATCATAGGTAGTCATCTTATCGATGAGGCGACCGTCGATGATCTCGAAAATACGGTTAGCTGTTGTCTCAACTACCTGATGGTCACGAGATGAGAAGATGATGACACCAGGGAAGTTCTTAAGGCCGTCGTTAAGTGCCGAGATAGACTCCATGTCCAGATGGTCGGTAGGCTCGTCAAGGATGATTACATTTGATCCTGAAATCATCATCTTACTGAGCATACATCTTACTCGCTCTCCTCCGGAAAGTACGTTTACCTTCTTGAGACCGTCATCGCCCTTGAAGAGCATACGTCCAAGGTAACCACGAACAAACTGGGTATCCTTGTCAGGGCTGTACTGGGTGAGCCATTCAACGATGGTATCCTCAGACTTGAACTCAGGAGTATTATCCTTAGGGAAGTAGGACTGGCTTGTTGTAACACCCCACTTGTAATCACCACTGTCAGGTTCCATCTCACCGGAAAGGATCTGCATGAGAGTTGTCTTTGCAAGCTCGTTAGGACCAACAAGTGCGATCTTATCTGTACGGTTAACGATGAAGGAAATGTTATCGAGAACCTTTATGCCGTTTATAGTCTTTGAAAGATTCTTTACTTCGAGAACATCGTTACCGATCTCTCTGTTAGGCTTGAATACGATGTAAGGATACTGTCTTGATGATGGCTTGATGGTATCGAGCTCAATCTTCTCGAGAGCACGCTTACGGGAAGTTGCCTGCTTTGATTTGGAAGCATTGGCAGAGAATCTCTGAATGAATTCCTGCAGCTCCTTGATCTTCTCTTCCTTCTTTCGGTTAGCTTCCTTCTGCTGACGAACGATGAGCTGGGACGACTCAAACCAGAAGTCATAGTTTCCTGCAAATACAGTGATCTTACCGTAGTCGATATCCGCGATATTGGTACATACCTTATTAAGGAAGTAACGGTCGTGGGATACGACAATGACTGTATTCTCGAAGTTGATGAGGAACTCCTCGAGCCACTCTATGGAGTTGAGATCCAGATGGTTAGTAGGCTCGTCCAAAAGAAGGATATCAGGATTACCGAAAAGCGCTTTGGCAAGGAGTACCTTTACCTTCTCAGAACCCTTAAGCTCTTTCATGAGCTTATAATGAAGATCTGTTGAGATGCCGAGACCGTTAAGCATGGTCTCGGCATCAGCCTCTGCGTTCCAGCCGTCCATCTGAGCGAACTCTGCTTCAAGTTCAGCAGCTCTCATTCCGTCCTCGTCGGAAAAATCAGGCTTTGCGTAAATAGCATCCTTTTCTTTCATGATGTCATAAAGACGCTGATTTCCACGGATAACAGTATCAATAACAGTGCAATCGTCATACTTGAACTGATCCTGCTCGAGGACACTGAGACGCTGTCCCGGAGTTTTAGTGATCTCACCGCTTGTCGGCTCAAGAGCGCCGCTCAGGATCTTAAGGAAGGTTGACTTACCTGCACCGTTGGCACCGATGATACCGTAGCAGTTTCCCTCGGTAAACTTGATGTTAACATCTTCAAAGAGTGCCTTCTTGCCTACACGAAAGGTTATATTGTTTGCTGCAATCATTCGCTTCTCCTTTAAATTAAAATAATATGTAAAAAAAGAGTGGCTCGGAAGCCGCTCTTAAATGTCATTAACCTTTAGAATTATATCCGAGGAGCCTCATAAAAGCAAGGTGTTTCGGGAAAATGAGCTATAGTGTGAGGGTTGCGTACAAGAAAAATGAGTGTTGTAGCTTTGAGCATGGATCGAAAATATAAGATTTTGGAGAAAAACGTAAATTTTTTGAATCAGTTATAGTAATAAAACATTGAGATTTCTGATATATACTGAAACAGTGATAGCCGGAAGGCTGTGAGATGGAGGCTGTTATTTATGTAAGGCCTGATTTTTGACAGAGAAATAATCCTTTTGCAGGTTTTGCAGGCATAGTTTGATGCTATTATGAAGGGTGAAATATTTTATAAAGGTTCAAGAGGTGACGAATGAAATCAAAGAGAATTAAGCAGATCATAACTGCGTCATTAACAGGCGTTCTGACCATGTCAATGGGAGTGAATGTTTTTGCATTTTACAACACAGCCGAAAGCATAAAGGGTATACATTCATCCCATGTGAATATGGTGGATGACATGGTGGCACTGGGGTGCAAGCAGGTGATTTTTCAGTTCAATTCAAGCTTTGTAAAGAATGAACAGCAGATGAAGGCATTTGATGCACTTATTGATGCTTACAATGCAGCAGATCTCACTGTGACTATGGGAGTCATGAATGATTATCAGGAGGGGGATGAGATATGTCCTGTATCATCACCAGTTTCAAATTTATATCAGTTCAACACACTGACAGAGGTGGGCAAAGAAAGAACCAGACAGGTAGCAGAAGCCCTCGCCTACAGATATAAGGATACAGTTTCAAACTGGGTCATAGGAAATGAGATCAATAATCAGAGGGAATGGAACTATCTCGGAGTTTCGGATTTGGACACCTACACAAAGGCTTATGCGGATGGTTTCAGGATATTCTATGATGCGATAAAGACATATAATCCTGATGCCAGAGTGTTCATACCATTTGATTATAACTGGACACAGTCCGGAGGTGACATGTACTTTTCATCAAGAGATATGCTCGCTTTGCTTAATACTTATCTTTCGGACACGGATTATGGCATAGCATGGCATCCTTATCCTCAGGATCTCAGTAATCCTGATTTTATGAATACTTCTCCACTGGCAACGGATGATCCGGAGTCAAAGATAGTGAACCTTAAAAATCTTCATGTACTGACAGACTATATGCAGCAGACTGAAATGCTCAGTCCCTTCGGATCTGTCCGTCATCTTATTCTCTCTGAGCAGGGATTCAGCTCGGTGATGGGAGAGGATGCCCAGGCACTGGCTCTTATGCAGGGCTGGGATAAGGTTAAAGAAAATCCGTATGTGGAGGCATTTCTCTTAAGCCGTCTGGTCGATGCTCCAAGTGAAGTGGCTCAGGGCTATGCATTTGGACTTTGGAACTCAGACGGAGTCAGTGAGACACCTACTTCCAGAAAACAGACATGGTACTACTATCAGGCTTTGAACTGAAGTGATTATTAACTGAAGTATCTTTTTAAAAAGAAGATTCAGATGATTGTTGATAAGATAAATGCCGGCAGAACATATCGATAAGAATGGATATGTTCTGCCGGCGTTTTTATAGCTTAAAGCAGTCCTTTTTTTACTAACTTTTCCAGTTCCTTCATTTCATCAGTGACCCATTTATCTTTGTGATAGAAGATCTGACGGTACATGGTCAGCTCGAAATCTACAGGTTTGACTTCACGAAGTTCCTTATTCTTTATGGATTCCTGTACAGAGAATGCAGGCAGGAAAGTCACACCTCTGTTTTCCTTTACCAGACGAATCAGGACTTCTGTATTGCCTGTTTCGAAAAATGGTCTGATCTGCATGCGATCAGCTGCAAGATCCTGTTCGAGTGCATATCTGTAGTTGGAATTCTGTTCTGTAAGGAAGAATGGCAGCTTGATAAGTTCACTCATATGCACATGTCCGGTTTTATGCTCCTCTCCGGGAATTTCCAGATCCGGACTTGCTACGAAAATAATAGGCTCAGGTTCCTCGAGTATCTTGATCCAGTTTGAGTCATATACGCGCCTGTCAAGAAAATAAACCATATCGATGAGGTTATGTTCAAGCATATCAATGAGTTCCTTAGGAGAACCTGTCTTTATTTCCAATGTTATCTCCGGATGATTGTCATAAAAATATTTAACAACATTCGGGATTTTATAAGTAAGAAGGGATTCGAGAGAGCCGATACGAAGTTTATGCTCCTGCATTTGAGGATTGCCGAGTGCTGTATGAACATCATCCACACGTCTCAGAATCTCGTTTGCGTACTGAAGAAATTCTCTTCCCGGAGGTGTCAGGACCACATGTCTTCCTACTCGATCGAAAAATTTTGTATTGAATTCCTGTTCAAGCTGTCTGATCTGTATAGTTACGGCAGCCTGTGTATAGCCCAAGGCTTCGGCAGCTTTGCTGAAGCTCTGCATCTCAACTATTTTGACAAATGAATTAAGTTGTCTGATTTCCATATTTTCTCCGTTCACTGCTTAATAAAGCATGAAATAGTATATATAAAGAAGTAATTGTAAGCAATTACTTTAATAAATTTTTTTTATAAATATATAAATGACTATAAACTAAATTTTGCCATTAGCTATATTTGATTTTCACTATTGACGAAGAAAAATTCGATGATAAAATAATAAAAAATCATGTAAGGGATTCAATTTAAGATGAGTATTTTCATTTGGAAAATGATATAGATATGTTTAAAGCACGCAAGGAGGAAATATTTCCTCCTAAGCGTGCTTTTTCTTTGTGGTAACACAAAGAAGGCTGCTTTCACTTTTCATAGTGGGTATTTTCTTAAAGCTGAATCTTGAAACCAAGGAAGGGGTTTATAATGAGTAACGAAAAACTTAAGATTGGTGAAGATGGAATCTATGATGCCAGACAGCTGGGAACAGGAAAGGTACTTGTACTTGGCTTTCAGCATATGTTCGCCATGTTTGGATCAACAGTTCTGGTTCCGCTTCTGACCGGACTCAGTGTTTCAACAACACTGCTTTGGGCAGGACTCGGAACATTATTGTTCCATCTTATAAGCAAGAAGAAGGTTCCTGCATTTTTGGGATCATCCTTCGCATTTCTTGCAGGATATGCAGCCATAGCTCCTAACGGTGAGCCTGATCTTCTCAGATACGCATGTTTCGGTGTAGCCTGCGCGGGTCTCGTATATCTGGTTCTTGCAACGGCATTTAAGGCTTTTGGAGAATCAAGAGTAATGCAGTATTTCCCACCTGTTGTAACAGGACCTATCATCATAGCCATCGGTCTTAATCTTTCAAAGTCAGCTATAGAGAACTGTGCAAGCAACTGGCCGATTGCTCTTGTTGCTATAGTGATCGTTGTAGTCTGCAATATATGGGGAAGAGGCATGGTTAAGATCATACCTATCCTTCTCGGTGTAGTGGGATCTTATCTCGTTGCTGCAGTGTGCGGAGTTATTGATTTTTCAGCGGTAGAAAATGCTGCATGGCTCGGTGTTCCCGTAAACTACAACCGTACAGTATTTTCATTATTTACTGACGGAACGCTTGATACTTCACTCCTTATTACATCAGTTATAACAATTGTACCTATCGCCTTCGCCACAATGATGGAGCATATAGGTGATATTTCAGCTATTTCATCAACTGTAGGTGAGAACTTCATCAGGGAGCCGGGTCTCCACAGAACACTTACAGGTGATGGTACAGCAACAGCTCTGGCTTCTCTTTTCGGTGCTCCTGCCAATACAACATATGGTGAGAATACAGGTGTGCTTACACTTACAAAGGTTTACGATCCTATGGTGATCCGTCTTGCTGCATGCATAGCCATCATTCTCAGTTTCTGTCCTAAGTTCGCAGCTCTTATCGAGGTAATGCCTTCGGCCACAGTTGGTGGTATCTCTCTCGTGCTTTACGGCATGATCTCTGCTGTAGGTATCCGTAACGTGGTTGAGACCAATGTTGACTTTTCTCAGACAAGAAATGTTATCATCGCAGCTCTTATCCTGGTTCTTGCAATAGGCGTTAACTATTCCACTGCAGGTGCCATCATTATACCTCTTGGCGCAATGACGATTAATTTCTCCGGAATCGCTACAGGTTCTCTTGTGGGTATCATTTTAAATGCCATACTTCCAGGTAAGGATTATAAGTTTAACGACAGTGAGCCTAATAAGACAGGTGTAGATCTTGAGATCGCTCAGGGAGAGTCTCTGGTATGGCAGCTTGCTAAGAAAGCCGGAGCAAAGAATATGGTGGAAGATGGATCCGAGAAGGTAAAGAACTGATTAATCTGACATATTTTTTAAGGATTTATGAGGACGGTCATAGGACCGTCCTCTTTTGATATAATGATAACAGTATAGTAGGTCTATAGTGATACAGGAGTTGAACTTGGATAAAGAAAATACTCATAAAAAGGGAAAATCCAGAAAAAGAACGGAAAAGGAACATTCCGAGATGCATTGGGAAAGCTATAATCCTATCCGTATGAACAGGCGAAACGTAAACCAGAATATCGCGGAAAAGAAGGGGATTATCAGAAAGCTGTTTAGTGGATCCTTTATTAAACCCATGAGCTTTGTTCTGGCGGGAATCGTTTTTATAGCTGTTTTTATTTTTGTGTGTATCAATATAGGAAAACAATTTAAGAAGTTCAGATCAGAGATCAGCACTACCACATTAGATGAAACTACTAAAAAAAATGGTGAAAATGTGGAGCTGGATGATGAACCGGAAGAAACAACTGTAATAGCAGAATCGGTGTTCCCGGAAAAGAATATTAAAGAGCTGGATGTTATAGGTGGAAATGGAGAACTCATAGGTTTTTCTTTTCCTGATCAGTATAGTAAGAAGTGGCTTCTTCTGAAGAGCTATTTTGAAGATGCCATGAATAATGCGGGATATAAAACAGAATTCAAATATGCTGAAGAAGTTTTGGAAGACGATTCTGAGCCTGATGGGGATTCTGTTAAGGCAGATCAGATTTCGCAGCAGATCTCAGATATAAGAGAGCTTGCGGAGGATGGCGCAAAGATCATATTTGTTGCACCTGTGGATGTAACCTCTGAGGAGCTGGGGAATCTTCTAAACGATGTGAAGAATAACGGGACATATGTCATTGCGTTGGATCATGTCCCTATGAATACATCAGGTGTAAATTATCTTTTCGGATATGATGATTATCATGTGGGAGAAACTATAGGAAAGTATGTAGTAGACAAGCTGGAATTGGATTCTGCCACTCCTGAAGAGCCTAAGACTGTTGAAATATTCACAGGGGATATAACTAACGACACACTGTTGTTTCTATATCCCGGACTGATGGAAACATTATTCCCGTATATTGATGGTGGAACGCTTCTGGTAGGCTCAGGTCAGCTTGAACTGGAACAGGTAAGTGTTATGGAAGGCAGCGGAGAGTCGGCCTATGATCGCATGAATACCATGATGAATCTGGTATACAGAAACAGAAATCTTGATGCGGTCATATGCACTGATGATGTTATAGCGGGAGGAGTATCGAAAGCTGTTGTAGAGGCTGTGCAGCAGGGGATTTATGGTGGAAAAATGCCTGTCATAACAGGAGATGGGTGCGATGATGCAGCTCTAGACAGGATACTTCAGGGGACTCAGACCATGTCTTTGTTTCACGAGCCAAAGGACTATGCCTACAGAGGAACGGAGCTTACCGATGCCATAATACATGGAGGTGCGGTTGACGTTATCGATTCCGATATGTATCAGAATGGAAAACTGGTGGTTCCTGCCTGTGAGCTAAATCCTGTTGTGGTAGATGCAGAGAATTATAATGAAATGATAGTGAAGAGAGGATACCTTCAGACTTCTGTGCTTTTGGATTGATGGCACATAATTAAGAAGTGTATCAGTCATATATAAATTGAGAATCAGGCAGTATCATAAATACGTGATATAAGAACAAAAGACCTCCATGACCGAAGCTACGGTGCAGGGAGGTCTTTTGTTCCCGTTTTCAAAAGAAACGGGAAGATTCTTATCTTATGATTTATGACCCGGGTACGAATCAGCAGGCATCGCTCATCATAAATGAAACAACCTTCTTCATATCTTCAGGATCTGAAACAAAGAGCTCAAGCTCTTTGATGGTGGCCTGATTAAGGAGCTTTGCGGTCATAAGCATCTGGCTGAGCTTTGACTTAAGATTGATTCTGTCGCCTTCAGCAGAAACAAGCTCGATAGTTCCCTGACAACTGTTAAGAACTTCAAAAAGTCCATCAACATTTTTTACATTTTCAAGTTTCATTTTATAACCTCCTGTCTGAACTGATAAATAAGGGAATAATAATCATACCTATAGAGTAAGTCATCGGCTGAAATACTCGTAAAAGTAAGAGTTTAAGCAAAAAATTCAGTAAATTTCTGTGATATATTCAAGTTGATCAGTATGATATGGCAGGTTGTACAAAAATACAAGTAAAAAATTGGTGAAATATACAGATGATATTGAGATATTTTGATATTGTTCATTTAATACGTTTATCCCTCTTTTGTTGAAAATGTGATATACTTCATGCGAAATGAAAAGGATATTGTTTAATGTTTAACAATATCTAAGGGTATACCACCATTCAGGAAGCTGATATTTTTTTGTCAAATTATCGGCTGAAGAACGTGCATTAAATTAAAAAGTACGGTTCTAAATTAAAAATCTAGGAGAAAAATGATGAAGTTAGTTATCGGAAATGATCATGCAGCAGTAGACATGAAGAATGAGATCAAGCAGTACCTTGAGGAAAAGGGAATCGAGATCGTTGATGTGGGAACAAATTCTACAGACAGTTTTAACTACCCTGTCTCAGGTTATCGAGTTGGAAAGATGGTTGCAGAGGGTAAAGTTGATGGTGGTATAGCAATCTGCGGAACAGGTGTTGGTATAAGCCTTGCCTGCAATAAGGTAGACGGAGTACGCGCATGCTGCTGCAGCGAGCCTTATTCTGCCGAGATGAGCAAGCGTCATAACAATGCCAATGTTGTTTGCTTCGGTGCAAGAGTTATAGGTATAGAGACTGCAAAGCAGATCGTGGATGCATGGATCAATGCAAAGTTCGAAGGCGGACGTCATGAGAATCGTGTTAACATGATCATGGAAATTCAGGATACACAGCAGCTTAGAGCCGCTGAAGAGGCATAAACCGGATATCAGGACTCAATGTCTTCATGATGCGGAATGCTTTATTGTCGGCATGGGTTATCATGATGCCGACGTGGTTATCAGTTCATTACATTTAAAAAAGAAAAAGCAATATTCCATGGTACTCCTCAAGGTGAATGATCATGGAATATTGCTTTTTTATTATGTAAGGTCCGTTATCCCTGAGCGCTTAAGTGCTTCAAGGAAGGATTTTTTATCACGGCTTGCTATAAGCTCTTCCGGGAATTGAACCTCTTCAAGAAGTTTTTTCGTCTCTTCAAATCTGCCGATGAGGCATGAAATGTGAGCATCAGTAGCCACTGAGATATGACACCCGGTTTCGGCACAGGCTTCAAGAACCTGTTTGCAGCGATTTCTCGATAAGTCATCCTTTCTTCCACCATCGAAGGAAAAGCTGTGTTCATTTATCTCTATAAGTTTGTTCATTTCCTTTGCAGCTGATGCAATCGCACGGAAATCCACATCGAGACCACTTCTTCCGATATGACCAAGGATAAATACCTTTTCCTGCTGAAGGGCTTTGATATACATTTCTGTCATTTGTGCGGTGGTCGCATCCTTTACAAAGGCTTTTCCGTGGACACTGGCTATGACATAGTCCATATTCTTTGTCGTATGATCGTAAAGAGTTGTAGGGACTTTAAAAGGATCTCCTACTATTGATTTATCTACAGGAATATCCAGTCCGAAAAGCGAACCATCCAGTCCGACGATATCCGCTTCACAGCCTGAGAGGAGAGTCACGCCCATCCATTCTCTCGGCCATGTCATTGGAGAGGTGAAGAGATACTGGTAATGTTTTGTGCTCTCATAATCCGGGAACAGCATAGCTGAAAAGTGGTCTGTAGATACGAGAAGCTCCAGCCCCATATCAGAAGCCTCTTTGACATTTTCCTGAATGGTAGAATAGGAATGTCTACTGAATAAGGTGTGGGTATGTGTATCACATTTGATATCGTACATGGTAAACCTCCGAATGATGAAACATATAACACAGGCAGAAAAAATGTTTCCGAAAAATACGTTATTCTGACCTGACATATACATTCCGTGAACTGCGGACGAAAAAGCTGATCCGTTTATGTTTCACAGCGAAATACTGTATAAAATTTAGTTGCAATAATAACACATATGTAATAAATTTCAAAAGCAAACACGATAAATAAAATGTGGCAGGCGTGTTCGAAGATATGTCTGATTGTTTTTCGAACTGCAGGATGAACCTCGAGGCAGAAATCCGAAGCTGCGTTCTGTAGTTCTTAGTTTATAACAGAAAGAGAAGGATATGAGTGAATCATTGGTTTCAAAAGGTAAAATTGTTCTAAAAAAGGGTGAGGGCCGTACCATCAAAGCCGGCGGAGCCTGGATCTATGATAATGAAATCGACAGGTATGAGGGAGAATATGAGAACGGAGACATCATAAGTGTGTCTGATTTTGATGGATTCTTCATGGGTTATGGTTTTATCAATCATAATTCCAAAATAAGAGTCCGCATGCTTTCAAGATGGAGAAAGGATCCTATAGACAGGGAATTTCTTCGTGATAGGGTAAGGGAAGCTTGGGAATATCGTAAGACTGTAGTGGATACGAGCTCATGCCGTATCATATTCGGAGAGGCGGACTGGCTTCCGGGGCTTACAGTTGACAAGTATGAGGATGTTCTGGTGGTTGAGTCTCTTGCACTGGGAATAGACAGGCTAAAGGATATGATACTTGAGGATCTAAAGGAGATCCTGAAGGAGGATGGCATCAGCATCAGAGGTATCTATGAGAGATCTGATGCGCCTGTAAGAAAGAAGGAAGGCATGGAGCAGTATAAGGGCTTCATAGGTCCTGAGTTCGATACCAATGTTCTCATAACAGAGAATGGTGTTAAGTACATGGTTGATGTTGTAAACGGACAGAAAACCGGATTTTTCCTGGATCAGAAGTACAACCGTCTGTCCATACAGAAGCTTTGTAAGGGAAAGAAGGTGCTGGACTGTTTCACCCACATGGGAACCTTTGCGCTTAATGCGGGTATAGCAGGAGCAGCATCCGTAGAGGGCCTCGATATATCGGAGCTTGCGGTGCAGCAGGCTACAGCCAATGCTGAGAGGAACGGCCTCTCGGATACAGTTCATTTCCGTACAGCCGATGTTCTGGATGAGCTTCCGAAGCTCAACAAGCAGGGAGAGAAATATGATGTGGTCATCCTCGATCCACCGGCGTTTACCAAGTCAAGGGAGGCAACAAAGGCTGCAATCAGAGGATATCGTGAGATAAACATGCAGGGAATTAAACTTGTGAAGGATGGCGGTTATCTTGCCACCTGTAGTTGCAGCCATTTCATGACTCCTGAGCTTTTTACAAAAACTATTGCCGAAGCAGCAAATTCCGTACATCGCCGTCTTCGTCAGGTGGAGTACCGCACCCAGTGTTCTGATCATCCTATACTCTGGGCTAAGGATGAGAACAGCTACTATTTAAAGTTCTACATCTTCCAGGTGTGCGATGAGAAGTAAGGCTGGGAAAAGGACAGATATATAAAAGAAGCAATATACTCCTGAGCAATTCACCGGGAATGCTCAGGAGTATATTGCTTCTTTTATATCACAGCTTTGCCACTTCACCATCATTTTTCGGTAATTTGAAATAAACTGTCACCAGCATGGTGCTGAAGGCTGCCACACCTCCGATTACATTGGAGATCGGTTCTGCCGCGAAGACACCGTCAACTCCCATGTAAAGAGGAAGTATCAGAGTCAAAGGCAGGATAATGATGATCTTTCTCAAAGTAGAAAAGAATATAGCTTTCCTTGACTGTCCCAAAGCGGAGAAAACCGATTGTCCGCAGAACTGTCCCATCTGGAAAATAAACGCCATAAGATATAAACGAAGACAATGTGTACCTATACTGATGGTCTCCGGATCTCCTGAAAAAATGCGTATACAGAAAGCCGGGAAAAGAAGTATTAGTACCCACACCACAAGAGCATAGGAGCTTGCGGCTACCGAGGCAAAAATGATTCCTCTTTTCAGTCTGCTATACTTTCTTGCTCCGAAATTGAATCCCAGAACCGGCTGTGATGCATGGGTGATGGCGGTTCCCGGAAGTGTGATGAAGTCTCTAAGGGAATTAATGATGGTAAACACGCCAATATACAGGTCACCACCGTAATTCCTTAGGGTAATGTTGCAGGCTGCCTGTGTTACTGTGTTGGTGGATTTCATGAGGAAATTGGCAAATCCCAAAGTAATTATCTCACGGGCTATAGTCCGGTCAAATCTTATACGCTTAGGCTCGAGTCTGAACAGAGCCTTTTCGGAAAGGAGGAATCTGATGACCCAGATCGCACTAATTGCCTGAGAGATAACAGTTGCGATGGCCGCTCCCACAACGCCCCATCCGAAAACAAACATGAAGATAGGATCAAGAATTATGTTTAGAAGAGCACCGATCGCGGTGGTTATCATACCGATTCTGGGAAATCCCTGAGCGCTTATGTAGTAATTCATACCGGAGCCGGTCATAAAAAACACAGTCCCCGGTATGTACACAGTAAAATAAGCGTGGGCATAGCTGTAAGTGGCATCACTGGCACCCAGGGCATAAAGCATTGGCTTCATAAATATAAGGGTCAGTATGGTAATGCTTATGGATGAAGCTATAAGAAGAAAGGCGCTTTCTGACATAATATTCAGGGCTCTTTCGTTTTTTCCTTCTCCTCTGGCTATGGAAAAAAGAGGGGTACCTCCTATACCGAACCAGTCTGTGAAGGCGGTTATGAGGGTTATGATTGGAAAGCAGACTCCTACACCTGTGAGGGCGAGACCGTTTGCTCCCGGGAGATGACCGATGTAGATTCGGTCAACTATATTATATAGAAGCTGAATGATCTGGGCCACCAGAAGAGGTACCGTCTGAATCATGATGGCTTTTATCACAGAGCCGTTTGAAAAATCTGTTGCTTTTGCTGCCAAGAGAACCTCCAGATGAGATAAATCATTTCGAATACGTATTGAGTGTAACACCATGAAACTATATGGTAAAATACTTAATTATCATGTTGGATATAGATGAATCGGGATGATATATCTCTGATTCTGTATGATAAACAGTCCGTAAAAGTTACGGAGGAATGGAGAGATTTGTATGAAAAAAATGATTTCCTGGAATGTTAACGGCTTAAGAGCTGTTATGGGTAAGAACTTTATGGAGGAATTTCAGAAGCTGGATGCAGATATATTCTGTCTTCAGGAGACCAAGCTGCAGGAAGGACAGATAGAACTGGAGCTTCCCGGTTACCATCAGTACTGGAACTATGCCGTAAAGAAAGGATATTCAGGAACAGCCCTGTTCACAAAGGAAGAACCCGTAAATGTTACCTATGGTATAGGAATAGAGGAGCATGATCAGGAGGGAAGAGTAATAACAGCAGAATTTGAGGATTATTATGTACTGACTGTTTATGTTCCCAATTCTCAGGGTGAGTTGAAGAGACTTCCGTACAGAATGGAGTGGGAGGACGCCTGGAGAGAGTATATTAACAAGCTCAATGAGAAGAAACCGGTCATATATTGTGGAGATCTTAATGTGGCTCATGAGGAGATAGATATCAAAAATCCTGCGACAAACCACCATAACGCAGGCTTTACGGATGAGGAGCGTGCAAAGTTTTCGAGACTTCTGGATTCAGGGTATGTGGACAGCTTCCGTATGCTGCATCCTGAAGCAAGGGATGAATACAGCTGGTGGTCGTACAGAATGAAGGCAAGAGAGAGAAATGTAGGCTGGCGTATAGACTACTTTGTGGTGTCTGAAAAGATAAAGGAAAAGATAAAGGATGCAGGAATACATCAGGAGATATTCGGTTCAGACCACTGTCCTATAGAGCTGGATATTGAATTGTAAAATTATTTTCCGGCATATTGCGACTTTTGACGTTTGAATGATTATTAAAGACAGATGATGTGTAAAAGATTCACATAATAAGCAAATATAATATATGAATTTAAGTATTTTTGACCGTTACATCCCCAATCGGATGTAACGGTTTTTGTGTATTTATGTTATACTGAAACCAACTATATACAAAAGTTGATTTATCCGATCCCCATACGCACCATTGGGAGACAAGAGCAGGGGCAAAATGTTTGGATTAAAAAAAGAAAATAATATATATGTATTTGAAGCAGTTGTTCATACTGAACAGCTGTATCTTAATCTCTATGAAGGTAATAAAAAGGTCCGTCAGATCGCGTTCGATCCATCGGAAAGGATAGGAGATGTCTGGAGGCTTGAGGTAGAAGAAGATATCTCCAGGCTCAGCTATTGCTATGAAGCAGACGGGCAGGTCTTCACTGATCCAAACGGAACAGTTTTTGAGGGAAGAAAGAAGTTTGGGTTTCTGAAGGATGGAACCAGGATACTGAAAACTCCTGTGTCAGAGGCTGTGGCTGTACCTGATGAGAGCGCGGAGTGGCTTAAAGACAGACCTCTCGACATACCTTATGACGAAACCATAGTTTACCGTCTTCATGTAAGAGGCTTTACAGCTCATAGTTCCTCAGGGGTGAACAAGGATGTCAGAGGAACATTTCAGGGGGTCATCGAGAAGATACCTTACCTTGTTTCTCTAGGCATAACAGCGGTGGAGCTTATGCCTCCATATGAGTTCAATGAGGTCATGCTTCCGGATTACGGAAGTCAGAATCCCTACAAGACAGAGCTTCGTCCTACAGGACGTATAAACTACTGGGGATTCACAAAGGATGCTATGCAGCTGGCGCCTAAGTCGAGTTTCACCTCGGATCACAAAAACCCAAGAAATGAATTTAGAAAATTAGTATATGAACTGCATCGTAACAGGATAGAGGTTATAGTAGACCTTTATTTCACATACGAGACTTTGCCTGACTACATTACAACTGTCATGCGTTACTGGAGAATCAATTATCATATTGATGGAATTCATATGATAGGTTCCGCACCATACAGTGTTATAGCCAGAGATCCGTATCTCAGCAGATTCAAGATCTGGGCCGACAGCTGGGAAGGGCAGATGCATGAGGGAGACCGATTCGGTGGAGCATACAGACATTATTCTCCCAGATATCTTGCTGATTACAACGACGGCTTCCAGAACGATATGCGCCGAGTCCTGAAGGGTGACGAGAGCATGCTGGGCACTCTTATGAACAGAATAAGATTCAATCCGGCGGACAGAGCAAATATTCAGTACATGGCCAATGTTTCCGGCATGAGTCTTATGGATGCCCTTTCCTATGACAGAAAGCATAATGAAGAGAATCATGAGGATAACCGTGACGGTACCAATCAGAACTATTCCTGGAACTGTGGTGAAGAGGGACCGAGCCGTAAGAAATCTGTGAAGTTACTTAGAAGAAAGATGTGGAGAAATGCCTATCTTCTGCTTATGCTCAGTCAGGGAACGCCGCTTATTAATTCAGGAGATGAATGCGGACAGACAAGGCTGGGAAATAACAATGCCTATTGTCATGACAACACACTTAACTGGATGGACTGGCATCTTATGGAAAAAAACAGTGAGCTTTACGAATTTGCAAAGGGCGCGATCGCTTTCCGTAAGAAGCATAAGGTTTTCCATCAACCGAAGGCTCTCAGGCAGCTTGATTACAGATCTGTAGGTATACCTGATCTCAGTTTCCATGGTGAAAATGCCTGGAGACCTGATATGGAGAACTTCAGACGTCAGCTTGGGGTTATGTATGCAGGCGAATATGCCGATGATGATACATTTCTGGTTCTTTATAATTTTCATTGGGAAAAACATGATTTTCTTCTGGCCCATCCTCCGGTAGGAAAGAAGTGGGCGGTAGCCATAGATACGGCGGCGGACGAGGAAAACGGCATGTATCCAGAAGGACTGGAGCCGGAGCTTGATATATATGAACGGATAGTTGAGCCCAGATCCATAGTTGTTCTTAAGGCTGTGAAGGATAAGTCTTACAGACCTAAGCGGCGCAGAGTGGTACGTGGCAATAAAGAAAAGAAGAGCACAGAAGATAAGCTTAAATCTGATGCTGAAGCATCATTGATGAAAAATAAAGAAGAGATCGTGAAAACGGGCGTAGATATCAAAGCTAAAGCGACCGTAACCGGACACTAAGGAGGAACTTATGACCGAAAAATTATATGATGTGATGAATTGGGCAGATGTGGAGGATGTGACTTATGCGGAGACCGGTGATCCGAAGAGCGTTCTTGGAGCTCATGTAATTCCGGAAGGTCTTCTGATTCAGACATTCATACCGACAGCTAAAGATATCGAAGTTAAGATCCAGGGTGACAAGGTCTATCAGATGGAGCTTGCGGATGAAAATGGTTTTTTTGCCGTACTTATTCCTATGAAAAAGAAGTGGGAAAAGGAGCTGCCCAAGTTCTCTTATCTCATAACATATGACAATGACACAACTACGGAGTCTGAAGATCCGTATACATTTGCATCTATCTATACAGATGAGGATATAAAGAAGTATCAGGCAGGTATCTGGTATGATATCTATAACAAAATGGGTGCACATCCTATAACCATAGACGGGGTTGACGGTGTTGTATTCTCAGTCTGGGCTCCAAATGCAGAACGAGTATCTGTAGTTGGAGATTTCAACCTCTGGGACGGAAGAAGAAATATGATGCAAAGTCTCGGCGGTTCCGGAATATTTGAGATTTTCATACCTCATCTTACTCCGGGAACTGTTTATAAGTACGAGATCAAGTGCCGTCACAAGGAGCCTTTCTTAAAGACCGATCCATACGCCAATGCCATGGAGATGCGACCTAACAATGCTTCCATAGTTGCTGATCTCAGTAAATTCAAGTGGACCGATAAGGAGTGGGAGGATAATAAAAAGACACTTAAGTCATCAGGTCTCAAGGAAAGACCTATGAGCGTTTATGAGGTGCATCTTGGATCCTTCGCAAGGAAGCAGTCACTCGTTAATGAAGATGGAACCTCGGTTGACGGTTCTGAATTTTATAATTACCGTGAGCTTGCAAAAAAGCTTGCAAGCTATGTAAAGAAGCAGGGATATACTCATGTGGAGCTCATGCCTGTCATGGAGCATCCTCTTGATGCGAGCTGGGGCTATCAGGTGTCAGGATACTATGCACCTACAAGCCGTTACGGTTCTCCGGAAGATTTTATGTATTTTATGAACTACATGCACAATGAGGGAATCGGAGTGATTCTTGACTGGGTACCTGCACATTTCCCAAGAGATTCATGGGGACTTGCTCAGTTTGACGGTACAGGACTTTATGAAAATCCGGATCCTGTACTTGCCAGCCATCCTCATTGGGGAACACTGACATTCAACTATCGAAAGAATGAAGTTTCCAACTTCCTTATCGGAAGTGCCATGTACTGGGCAGATAAGTACCATGTGGATGGACTCCGTATGGATGCTGTTGCCTCCATGCTGTATCTTGACTATGGTCGCCAGGGTCAGGGAGCACCGAGGAACATGTACGGTGGAAATGAGAATCTCGATTCCGTAGAGTTTTTGAAGCACCTTAATTCACAGTTCCATAAGATGTTCCCGGGAACATTGCTTATAGCTGAAGAGTCTACAGCATGGCCGAACATCACAGGTTCGGTAAAGGATGATGGTCTCGGATTCGACATAAAGTGGAATATGGGATGGATGAACGATTTCCTCGGTTATATGCAGACAGATCCTTTCTTCCGAAAGGGAAGCTATAACCAGCTTACATTCTCTATGATCTACAATTATTCAGAGGATTTCATGCTTGTGTTCTCTCATGATGAGGTGGTTCATGGAAAGCGTTCACTCCTCGGAAAGATGCCGGGACATACATTTGAAGAGAAGGCACGCAACCTGCGTACTGCTTACGGCTATTTCTGGACACATCCGGGAAAGAAGCTGCTCTTCATGGGTCAGGATTTCGGACAGTATGATGAATGGTCAGAAAATCAGGAGCTGGAATGGAATCTTCTGGAGTATCCTGTGCATAAGGAAATTCAGGATTACGTGAAGGATCTCAATACTGTCTATAAGGAGCATCCAGCTCTTTGGCAGCTTGATTACTATCCTGATGGATTTGAATGGATCAACTGCAGCTACAGCGATCTCTCCATGGTGATGTTCATACGAAAGACGGACAAGCCGGAGGAGACTGTACTGGTAGTTACGAACTTTGATAATATCGCACATCCCAAGTTCAGAGTTGGTGTACCGTTTATGTGTAGCGCCAAGGCACTTCTTTCAACAGATGATGAGAAGTACGGCGGATTCGGTATGGTGAAGCGTACGAAGATCCAGGCAAAAAAGGTTTCATGGGATGAGAGAGATTACGCCATAGACATTGACATCCCATCCATGTCTACGACCATCTATCAGCTCACTCCATGCGAAGAGCCTGAGGAGAAGGCGGCTGTAAAGAGAAGCACTTCAAGAACTACAGTTAAAAAGACAGCCGGTAAGGCTGCAAAATCTGCTTCCGTAAAGAAAACTGATGAAAAAACAAAGACCGGAAGCAAGGTGAGTGCCAGAAAGCCGGTGGCCCCAAAGGCACCGAAGAAAGCTTCCGGAGTTGCCCGCCGCAGAAAAGGATGAATAGAGCTTAATAAATATATGAACTTATGTCGAAATAACCTTAGGGTAGAAACATAAGCGTACAGTTATTTTAGCTTATGACACAGACCCATGGTTTCGGAGCTTCCGGAATAATGGGTCTTTATTTTAGGCTGATTTTTGGAGTATATGATATGAAGAAAGCGGGAATGCTGATGCCTGTGTTTTCCCTTCCGGGAAAATACGGCATAGGAACATTGGGTGAGGAAGCATATAAGTTTATAGATATGCTTTGCGATACTGGCAATAAGATATGGCAGGTCCTTCCTATGGGACCAACGGGATTCGGAGATTCTCCGTATCAGGCATTTTCTGCATTTGCAGGTAATCCGTATTTTATTGATCTTCCGATGCTTGTTGAAGAGGGGCTGTTGTCCGAAGAGGAGCTTGCGGAGTTTGACTTCGGGGATGGTTTGAGACCCGGGCTTGATGCCGGAAACAACGGGAACCATCAGGAGGACAGCCCGTTTGCGGTTAATTATGGAAAGCTGTATGTCAGTAAGACAAAGGCGCTTAAACTGGCTTATGAACATTTTCTGAAAAATGGAGGAGATGTTCCGGGGCTTTGTGAGGATCTGAGGCCGGAAACATTGGAATACTGCCTTTTTATGGCGATCAAGGACAGCTTTAAGGGCGCGAGCTGGGATGTTTGGCCAAAAAAGTTCAGGAACTGTGATGCTAAAGAGCTGGAACTGTTTAAGAAGACACATAAAGAAGAGATCGGCTTCTACGTCTTTTTACAGTACCATTTCATGAAGCAGTGGGGAAAGGTCCATGAATATGCAAAGATCAGGGGGATAGAGATAGTTGGAGATATCCCGATATACTGTGCGCCTGATTCAAGTGATGCCTGGGCACACAGGGAGCTTTTCCAGTATACAAGTGATGGAGAGCCGAAGAAGGTTGCGGGAGTTCCGCCAGATGCCTTTTCTGCCACAGGTCAGCTTTGGGGTAATCCTCTTTATGACTGGGATGTGCATGCTGAGAACGGATATGAGTGGTGGCTCGACCGTATGGATTACTGCTTTGAGATGTATGATATACTGCGGGTTGATCACTTCAGGGGCTTCGAGTCATACTATGCTATTCCATTCGGTGACAAGACTGCTGAAAACGGTGAGTGGGTAAAGGGGCCCGGAATGGGGCTTTTCGAAGCCATGTATAAGCATTACGGAAGAAAGGATCTGCCCATCATTGCAGAGGATCTCGGTATCATCACAGACGAAGTAAGAGAACTTATGGCTGAAGTGGGGTTCCCAGGAATGAAGGTTCTGCAGTTCGCGTGGGATTCAGGTCCGGACAATGCTTTCCTCCCCAATAGTCTGGTGACTACTAACTGTATCTATTACACGGGTACTCATGATAATGATACGCTTCGTCACTGGTTTGAAACACTTCCTGACTGGCAGAGGGAATATATATATAAGTATATGAGCCGTTCTGCAAATGACTGGAATTCTATGCCTGAGCTTCTGATCCGGCTAAGTATGAGCACTATAGCGGATACGGTTATCGTTCCGGCAGCAGACTACCTTGGGTATGGAGCTGACGGAAGGATCAATTTCCCGGGTACTTCGGGAGATAACTGGATGTGGAGACTGAAGGAAGGTGCTTTTACAGACAGTATAAAGAATGTTATAGCTGAGATCGTTGGGGTTTACGGTCGATATCAGAAGGCTTTACCGAAACCGGAGCCTCGTGAAGAAACAGAGATTGCTAATGATAAGGATATCAAGGATGATCCGGATGCTGAAGATCCTGAGATCGTAACAGAAACAGATCAGGGCGCTGTATGATGTTCATACAGCGCCTGTTGTAATAAAAGAAAAACCAGAGGCTTATGCGCCTCTGGTTTTTTGCTGCTTTTAAGCATGCAATGATGTGAATGTCAAACGCTTCTGTACATCTCAGGATCAGTTAATAGAGAAGTTTGCCTGTGCCTGATTCTTTGCAAGATCACTTACATAAACGGTGATGGAATCCGCCGCCATGGAGAAGGTCACTTTTCCAGTGGTCTTGTTAACATCTGTAGGCTTTAAATTGTTTCCGAGACTGTCAACGGCGTAAATGGAATCCCAATCGACACCGGACTGAGTGTCTGAAACTTCAAACTCCAGATATCCGGCTCCGAGAACAACAGAATCCTCGTCAATAACGGGATTTGCTTCATCAAGAAGGTTTATCTGTATGTTCGTGGATTTCGTCATGCTGTTAATAGCTACCGCGGTTACTGTGAGATTACCGTTGTTAGTGAGTGAACACTTATAGCTTGAACCGGTCTTTTCCAAAGGAACTTCCTGTCCTTCTATTGTAGCGGTGACGGATTTCAACGGGATAAGAGAGGAAACCTTAAAAGAAACCTCTGCATTCTGATAATCCTTTGTATCAGGTTCAGAAGCCTCAATGGAAGGGGCCTGAATAACAAAAAGAAGTATGAGACCGTTTATAACTACGTATGGAATCAAAAATCCTAACAGAAAACGGATAAGTCCTGAATGATTAGCCTTAGGCTTCGCGTAATTGCCGTGAGCGGCATAACGTGAGGCGTGTCTATCTGAATAATTTCTTGCCATAATTACCTTTCCAATACTTATATTTTAGCCATAATTCGCGATAAGTATAACAAAATGAAACTTGCGTTACAAGAAGCTTGTTGTTATACTTACTTAATACTTAATTAAATTTTCTAGAAAATTCATTCTTGGGTTCCAGAGTTTTTTCCAATTTTTATAAAGTAAAAAAAGTATATTGAACATATCATAGTACTCTTTCGTAAGTAGTAAATTTGTAATTTGTGCCGCTTTAAGGAGGTTACATGGCAGACGAAAAAGATGAGAAAATGACAGCTGACGAAAAGCCTGTTGTGAAGAGAACAAGAGCTAAGGCGGTCAAAAAAGAGGATTCTTCAGAAGGTGCGGAGAAAAAGACTGTAAGAAAGCCTCGTGGAAGAGCTGCGGCTAAGAGCAGTGAAGTAAAGACTGATTCCGATACTGCTGAGATCAAGTCCGGTGCAGACGCTGAGGAAAAGCCTAAGAAGCGGACAGTGACACGTCGTACGACCAAAAAGACAGAAGAGTCGGAGATTAGAGAAGAAAACACCGAGGTTTCCGGTACTTTAGAAAAGACAGCTGAAAAATCAGACGCAGAAAGACCTGTTCGTAAAAGAACTTCGGGAAGAAAAAGTATATCCAGAAGCAAGGTGGATTCAGAAGCTTCAGGTGAAGATGGAGTATCAAAGACACCCGATACAAAACCGGAGCCTGCAGAAGGGATGGCAGAATCAGCTTTGGAGACAAAAGAATCAGCTATAACCGAGGTTTATGCAGAATCTGCTCCTCTCGCTGAGACAGCTCCTCCGACAAGGACAGATGATCAGAAGGCTGTTGAAAACACAGAGGCAGTTTTTGACAGAGGACAGGAAAACAGAGCAAATCCTCATCGTAAGTCCATCGTTGTGAACAGGAGAGGCATTCATGGAGTGAAGCCTGTCAGAAGCAACGATCATATATCAAGAACAGATGGCATGCAGAGACAGGAACGTTACGTCCGACAGGAAAGAGGTTCAGAAACTGTTGAGCGTGAGCTCAGATATGACAGAGCTGATGCAGGTATCGTACAGGAATATGCATCTAAGGATAGTATGGGGGTGTTCCGACAGGATATACCTAATAAGGATGTACGCCGTATCGAAAAGGAAGCAGCAGACCGCACAGATGAGGATATGGCCAAGAGAGATGCCGAGATAGCCAGAGCAGCGGAGAATGAAAAAACCGATGAGCTGGACAATGAGACTCAGAAGGCTCCTACAGGTAATCCTTGCGGCGGTATACTTGAGGTTATGCCGGACGGATTCGGATTTACAAGATCAGCCAATTTCCTTCCCGGAGACAGTGATGTGTACGTAAATCCTGCCATTATTAAGAGATACAGACTTAAGACCGGAGACGTAATAAAGGGTCTCTACAGAAGTAAGAATCCTAATGAGCGTTTTGGAGCTCTTTCCTATATTGAAACTGTAAATGGTAAACCTCTCAGTGCTTTGGGACAGAGAAAGAATTTTGATCATCTCACACCTGTATTCCCTGACCATCGAATAAAGCTTGAGGTAGAGGGAGAAAAGGCGCCTATAGCATTGAGACTTCTTGATCTTCTTGCTCCTATCGGTAAGGGACAGAGAGGTATGATAGTATCACCTCCTAAGGCTGGTAAGACTACTCTTCTTAAGCAGGTAGCCAAAGCCATAGTTAAAAATGAGCCTAATATGCATCTGCTGATCCTTCTTATTGATGAGCGTCCAGAGGAAGTTACGGACATGAAGGAAGAGGTTGAAGGCGGACTCGTAACTGTTATCTACTCTACATTTGATGA
Source organism: Oribacterium sp. C9 (assembly GCF_002007235.1). Taxonomy (GTDB): domain Bacteria; phylum Bacillota; class Clostridia; order Lachnospirales; family Lachnospiraceae; genus Oribacterium. The sequence goes on along the minus strand of NZ_MUHW01000010.1, from coordinate 57,268 downwards.
AGAACCATCCCATCATAAGCGTGTGGCAGAGATGACCATAGAGAGAGCAAAGCGTCTCGTTGAGCAGGGAGAGGATGTTACCATTCTTCTTGATTCCATGACGAGACTTGCAAGAGCATACAATCTTGTGGTACCGGCTTCGGGAAGAACTCTTTCTGGAGGTCTGGATCCGGCTGCGCTTCATATGCCTAAGAGATTTTTCGGTGCAGCAAGAAATATGCGTGAAGGAGGTTCTCTTACTATCCTTGCGACAGCGCTTGTAGATACGGGATCACGTATGGATGACGTTATCTATGAGGAGTTTAAGGGAACAGGTAACATGGAACTGGTACTTAACAGAGAACTTCAGGAACGTCGCATATTCCCGGCTATAGACATAGTTAAGTCAGGAACCAGAAGAGATGACCTGCTTCTTACAGAACTTGAGAGAAACGCTGTGGATATAATTCATAAGAGAACTTATGATGAAAAGACAGGAGCGGTTGAAGAGATCATCAATCTTTTTGATAAAACTTCAAACAACGAAGAGGTTTGTCAGTTCATAGTAAACGGAAAGCCTGTTTTGCGTCAGCAGAACCCGAATTCAAGATTGGCAATAAAGATAAACAGACCACAGTGAAATATTTGATATTTGAATAAATCACCGGCTTCATTTCGGTGATAAAAGTAAGTTTGAGACAGTTTCAAAAAGGTATTGCAAATATATTCTTTTTGTGTTAACTTGATAAAGCTTTACTTAAAATCTAAGCATAGCTTTTCATCAGGAGAGATATGCGAATTTATATGGTTGGAAACCATGTAGAAAGAGGTACAAAATGAGACAGGATATTCATCCAAAGTATTATCAGGCAACAGTTACATGTAACTGTGGTAACACATTCGTAACAGGCTCAACAAAGCCAGAGATCCACGTAGAAGTTTGCTCAGCTTGCCATTCATTCTATACAGGCAAGGAGAAGTCAGCTAACGCTGCTGGTCAGATCGATAAGTTCAACAAGAAGTTCGGTCTTAACTGATAGGTGGACAAGACCGGTATATGACCGGCGTCTGATAAAGATCAGGATTGAAAGAGTACATGCGCTGCATGTACTCTTTTTTCTTTGCTGAAATGATAAGTGAATTTCTGGTCAAAGCTTAACAAATAATTCACATTAGATTTATTGAATAAGAGAGGTATTTCGTATACACTAATTGCCATGAAAAAAACTACGATTCTGACTTCGATTTCGAAGATAGATATAGATGATGTAAAGGCAGATGATATGACAGATAGAATAAATCCAGAAAATATTTTATCCGGGACAGGATGCAGTACAGCAGACAAGTGCCGGGGGCAGGTTTACAGCGGAATAGGCGGTCAGGCGGTTCTCGAGGGAATGATGATGAGAAACGGCGCAAAGTATTCAGTAGGAGTACGAAAGTCTGACGGAAGCATTGAGGTCATGGAGGATACCTACGTTTCTATGACTGACAAGTATCCTATATGTAAGGCACCATTTATAAGAGGAATCTTTTCCTTTGTGGATTCCATGGTGCTTGGAACCAAATGTCTTAACTACAGTGCGTCTTTTATCGAGGATGATCCGGAGGATCAGGATAAAGAGCCGGGTAAGTTCGAAAAATGGCTGGAGGATACCTTTGGAGAAAAACTGGAATCTGTGATCTCAGGTATAGTGATGATTTTTTCATTTGCTCTTGCGATGGTGCTTTTTGTACTTCTTCCTGCATGGGTAGCGAGCTTTCTTAAACCGTTCCTTCCTCATGAGTCACTTCTCGGATTTATAGAGGGAATAATCAGAGTCACACTGTTTGTTATTTATATTAAGATAGTTTCCCGTACACCTGATATCGCCAGAACCTTTCAGTATCATGGTGCGGAGCATAAATGCATAAACTGTGTTGAGCACGGTCTTCCCCTTACGGTAAGGAATGTTGCGGCATCGAGCAAGGAGCATAAGCGTTGCGGAACCAGCTTTATAGTGTATGTCATGCTCATTTCCATACTGCTTTTTATGGTGATACGTTTTGATGATATCTGGCTTAAGCTTGCAAGTCGTCTGGTGCTTATACCGGTGATAGCAGGAATAAGCTATGAGGTGCTTCGTATAGTGGGAATGTATGATAATGCGCTGACCAGAATTCTCTTTATCCCGGGCATGTGGATGCAGGGACTTACCACCAAGGAGCCTGATGACAGTGAGATAGAGGTGGCTATAGCTGCAGTTGAAAAGGTTTTTGACTGGCGTAAATTTGAGAAGGATACCTTCGGAATTGATTTTCAGGATAATGATGGTGCAGGAGAGCAGTAGAGATCTGTGAGGCATAGCATAGTCTGAAGAAAATAGCAGATGTTGAAACTTCGATAATTAAGCGGGAGAAAATAATATGCAGATCACTACCTTCCGAAAGCTGCTTTTGGAAGCTTCGGAAAAATTGAAGGATGCAAATGTCCCGGACCCGCGTTTTGATGCGCGGGCTCTTCTTATGTCTGCCTTCAGTATAAATTCGGCACAATTTCTTTTGTATGAGGAAAGTGAGCCTGAAGCTCTTGTTCCAGGAGTGCTGAAGGATAAGGAGCTGCTGGAAGAGGCATACAGGACATTTTATAAAAATATAGAGAGACGTGAGAAAAGAGAGCCATTGCAGCAGATCCTGGGAACCACGGGATTCTATGGACTTGATTTCAGGGTCACAGCGGATGTTCTTTGTCCGAGAGCAGACACAGAGACTCTTATAGACGGAGTTCTCGGAAATCTCATGTATGATAATATCCCTGAAAAGTACAGGTATATGAAGGAGCGGGTTGATAAGTTGACATCCGGAAGACAGATTGTGGACAACGAAGGACCAGAGCTTCTCGATATGTGCACCGGATCGGGGTGCATAGCTATCACACTGGCCAAATTCGGTCATTTTCAGAGCGTAACAGCTGTGGATATCTCAGAAAGCGCATTAAAAATCGCAACATATAACAGAGACATTATCCTGAATGACGGAGAAAGAGAAAAAGTCAGGCTGATACACTCGGATATGTTTTCTGAGGTATCCGGCAAATTTGATGTGATAGTTTCTAATCCCCCATATATTCCCTCAAGGGTAGTGGATACCCTCGAGCCTGAGGTGAGGGATTTTGAACCGAGGATAGCTCTGGACGGAACCGGGGACGGACTTAAGTTCTATCGTATACTTGCGGCGGAGTGTCCGAAGTACCTTAAGACAGGTGGATATGTATTATTTGAGATAGGATACGATCAGGGTGAAGCCGTTTCGGAACTTTTGAAAGAAGCCGGCTTTAAGGATGTTATGGTAATTAAAGATTTTGGCGATAATGACAGAGTGGTCATGGGACAGATTCAGGTCTTCCGGTGAATACAGAGTTTATATAAGTCTGGATACTGAGGATATTGTACGATCATATATGAATAAAGGTGGACTCGATTCGTGTATGACTAATGGAGGTAAATATGGATATGTTTGACCGTCTTGAATCCATTTCGAGACATTATGAGGAAATACAGCGCTTTATGACAGAGCCTGATATAGTTAATGATACAGAGAAGTATCTCAGGATGATGCGCGAGAGCAGTGATCTTGAGCCTTTGATCAGCACCTATAAAAAGTATAAGGATGCAGTACAGTCGGAGAAGGATTCTCTTGAGATACTGGCTTCAGAAAAGGATCCGGATCTGGTGGAGATGGCAAAGGAGGAGCTTCAGCAGGCTAAGGCAGATCAGCCTGAGCTTGTTAAGGAGCTTCAGATTCTGCTTCTTCCCAAGGATGAGAATGATGATAAGAACATTATCATAGAAATAAGAGGCGGAGCCGGAGGAGACGAGGCGGCGCTTTTTGCCTATGAGCTCTATCGTATGTATATCAACTACGCGGAGCGCCGGGGATACCGCACAGAGCTTGTTTCTGCCAATGAGACCGGAATCGGCGGTATGAAGGAGGCTGTATTTATCGTAACCGGCAAGGGTGCCTATTCCAGACTTAAGTATGAGGCCGGAGTTCACAGAGTACAAAGAGTGCCGGTGACTGAGTCAGGAGGACGTATTCATACGTCTACAGCTACTGTTGCTGTCATGCCTGAAGCTGAGGATGTTGATGTGGAGATCAATCCTGCTGATGTAAGGATGGAGGTATTCAGATCATCAGGTGCCGGTGGACAGCATATCAACAAGACTTCATCTGCCGTTCGTCTCATACATGTACCTACGGGTATGGTGGCAGAATGTCAGGAGGAGCGTTCTCAGGTACAGAACAGAGAAAAGGCCATGCGTCTCCTTCGCGCCAGATTATATGAAATAGAGTATAATAAAAAGCAAAATGAGGCTGCTGAAGCCAAGCGTTCACAGGTTGGTACGGGAGATCGTTCAGAAAAGATAAGAACTTATAACTTCCCGCAGGGAAGAGTTACGGATCATCGTATCGGACTGACACTGTATTCTATCGAAAAGATATTGAATGGAGATCTCGATGAACTTCTGGATCCTATCATTTCCGCAGATCAGGCTGCAAAGCTTGAGGAATTGAACAAAGAAGTAATGTGATCTTCAAGGAGACGACATCGTGGCTAGAGAATTAAAGAGTTTGAGAAAAAGACAGAGATCCAGAAAGAAATCCTCCGGTGGCAGCGGAAAGCTGCTTCCGTTTATTGCTGTCATCATAATGTTGCTTACTGTTTCCGTGGCGGGGCTTTATTTTTATGACAAGAAGTATGCGCCATCCAGGGAACAGGCGGATAAGACCGAGTATTTTGGTGTCAGTGGTGATGATGTTGCACTTTTTCTCAATGATGCTCAGGCTCTAAAGGAAGATGGTACAGCCGTTAAGGCGAAATGCATAAACGGAGGTCTGTTCATACCATATGAATGGGTGATGTCGGAGTTGAACAGAAGATATTACTGGGCGAAGGATATTAATTCCATACTTTATACCCTTCCCGAGGAGACGGTGAAATATGGTCTCGGAGATACACTGAAGGATGGATCGACGGCATTTATATGCATGGGTGATTCTACAGAAAGTCTTTATCTCAACATCAAGCTGGTGGCAGAATATACGGATATAAGCTATAAAAGCTTTCTTGAAGATGAAACCAAGAGAGTTTTTATCTCCAATGACTGGGGTGAGTATAAGTCTGCGGATATAAAGAGGAAGGAAGCAGTGAGACTTCTCGGTGGCGTAAAATCCAAAGTTCTCACCAATCTGGAGGCCGGTGAAAAGGTAAAGGTCCTTGAGACGCTGGAAAAATGGAGCAGGGTCGTTACAGAGAATGGCTATATAGGATGGCTCAGAAATTCCCATTTAACTGAAGCTGAAAAGGTGACTCCAGAGAGCAGCTTCAAGGCTCCTGAATACAGGCATATCATCAGGAACGACGGAAGCAAGGTGGTTCTCGGATTCCATCAGATAACATTGACAGAGGCCAATGCTTATCTTGAAGATATGACAGAGGATGCTACAGGTATGAATGTTGTAGCCCCGACATGGTTCGTTCTTACGGGGGATGACGGAAGCTTCACCTGCTATTGGACCCAGGATTATGTGGATAAGGCTCATGCAAAGGGATATCAGGTATGGGCTACGGTAAACAATTTTGACGGCGGTGATATTGACGAATCGGTTTTCCTAACAAGCACAGCACTTCGAGGAAAGCTGGTGGAAAATCTCGTGGCTACGGCTGTAGCTGGAGGAATAGATGGTCTCAATATAGACTTTGAGCTTATTCCGGAGAGGCTGGGCAGAGATTATGTTCAGTTTATGAAGGAGCTGGCTGTTGCATGCCGTAAGGCAGGTATCATTTTGTCGGTAGACTGTTACGTTCCGTATTCATATAACAGTTATTATGATATAGAGCAGCTGGGAGAGAATATAGATTATGTTATCATAATGTGCTATGACGAACATTATGCCGGAAGTGAGGCAGGAAGTGTTGCGTCTATAGGATATCTCAACCATGCTATTTCAGAGACTCAGAAGATGATGGATCCGGAGAGGGTTATAATCGCAGTTCCTTTCTACACCAGAGTATGGGTGACCGATCAGGAGAACAAGACCACATCAGATGCCATGGGAATAAAGGCTGCTCTTCAATGGGTCGAGGAAAACGGAGTTCAGCTGAGCTGGAACAGCGAGGTAGGACAGAACTACGGAGAGATCCAGGATGGAGACAAGCTTAAGAGAGTATGGATGGAAGATGAAAGATCTTTGAAGCTGAAGCTGGATGTCATAAAGGAAAACGGCTGCGGAGGAGTCGCGGCATGGAAGCTTGGACAGGAGCCGGCAGGCTTATGGTCCATACTTGATCTTAACAATGTATCAGGTTCATAATTCAGATTTGAATATAGATAAAGTGAGTCATATACGAGCTCAAGTGGGCTGATCTGATGAGTGACTCATGGAGGTAATAATGGAAACAATAGTAAAAGGTATGGAGGGCGTAGAACAGGCCGCAGAGATAATAAAGAACGGCGGTCTTGTGGCCTTCCCTACAGAGACTGTATACGGTCTGGGAGGAAATGCCCTGGATCCTGAAGCCAGTCGAAAGATATATGCAGCGAAGGGGAGACCTTCGGATAATCCTTTGATAGTACATGTGTCATCTATTTCAGAGGTGCATCCACTGGTATCGGTTCTTCCTGAGGCCGCCGAGAAACTTATGGAGGCATTTTGGCCCGGACCTCTGACCATCATTCTGCCAAAGTCAGAGATAGTACCGTATGAGACAACAGGTGGACTTGAAACTGTCGCCATACGCTGTCCTGAGAACAAGGTCACACTTTCCTTTATAAAGACTTCAGGCCTTCCTATAGCAGGACCAAGTGCCAATACTTCGGGAAAGCCAAGCCCTACAGAGGCTACGCATGTTCTTCATGATCTTAACGGAAAGATAGATATGATACTTGATGACGGACCGGTAGGTATCGGTGTTGAGTCAACCATCGTAGATATGTCGGGAACGGTTCCTACATTGTTGAGACCGGGAGCTATAACGGTTGAGGATCTCAGTGAGACTCTCGGAAGAAAGGTTGAGATCGATCCTGCGATAGTTGCAGGAGGCGTAAACGAAGGTGTACGTCCAAAGGCTCCGGGAATGAAATACCGTCATTATGCACCTAATGCCAAAATGGCTCTTGTAAGCACAAAGCTTCTAAAGGCAAAAGATTATGAAGTCAGTGAAGAAGAGAGACTTCAGGCTGACAGACAGGTTTCGGATTTTATCAATGAGCTTGTTGAAAAGGATGAAGCGGCAGGCCTTAGAACAGGTATAATCTGCTGTGAAGAAACGAAGGAGCTGTACAGGAAGGTTCGGGATAATGCTTCTGATATAAAGGTAATCGGTCACCGTGACCAGCCTTTATCCATGACCCATGAGCTCTTCAGAGTGCTTCGTGAATTTGATGACGATAATGTGGACAGGATCTATGCCGAGAGCTACAGCGACAGAGGCGTAGGTTTCGCACTTATGAACCGTATGAGAAAGGCTGCGGGAATGACAGAGTTCCTTGCGGATGAGTGATAAAGTATCGAACCGGCTGTTTCTTCAGCCGTGGTGAAAAATAAAGGAGAAAAAGTATGGAAGACAGCGGTAAGAGAAAAGATTATATAACCTGGGATGAATACTTCATGGGAGTTGCAGAGATGTCGGCGCGTCGTTCAAAGGATCCTAACACACAGGTTGGAGCCTGCATCGTAAGCTCAGATAACAAGATCCTTTCCATGGGATACAATGGTTTTCCTAAGGGATGTTCTGATGATGACTTCCCGTGGACAAAGATGCATGCCAAGGATGATCCTTACAATGCCAAGTATTTTTATGCGACCCATGCGGAGCTCAATGCTATTTTGAACTACCGGGGAGGTTCCCTGGAGGGAACAAAGCTTTATGTAACACTGTTCCCGTGCAATGAATGTGCAAAGGCACTTATTCAGGCCGGTATCACTACACTTATATATTATTCAGACAAGTATGCCGATGATGCTGCGACGAAGGCCAGTAAGAGGATGCTGGATGCTGCGGGAGTCAGATATTATCAGTACAAGCCTACAGGCAGAAATATTAGCCTCGAACTTTAAACAGTAAAGCCGTTTTTTTGAGTGTTGTCTGTAAGCTTTTACTTTTCTTAAAGAGTAAAGTTTCCGGTCTTTGGTGATCTGGGAGGATCAAAACTATGTTTGTAAAGGGTGAAAGCAGGGCGGACAGAACGCTGAGAGTTGACAGGATAATGGAAAGGCTGGATTCCCGTTATGGAAGCGAGCCGCCTATTTTTTTGAAGAGCAGTAACGCATGGCAGCTTTTGTTTGCAACCATACTCAGTGCGCAGTGTACTGATGAGAGAGTCAATAAGGTGACTGAGAAGCTGTTTAAGAAATATATAAATCTGGAGGCATTTGCGGAGGCGGATATATTAGAGCTTGAAGAGGATATCAGATCAACAGGCTTTTATCACAATAAGGCAAAGAATATAAAGGCCTGTGCAGGGGCACTTTTGGAAAGATTTGCAGGAGTGGTTCCTGACACCATCGAAGAGCTCACCTCACTTCCCGGAGTAGGAAGAAAGACCGGAAACCTGATTCTGGGGCATATCTATAACAAAAATGCCATAGTTGTGGATACTCATGTAAAGAGGGTGTCCAACAGACTGGGACTTGCGGACTCGCAGGATCCCGAGGAAACCGAGTATCAGCTTAATGATACAGTTCCGGAGCAGTACTGGATCAGGTGGAACACCCATATCATTTCACTGGGAAGGAGTTACTGTAAATCTGCCCATCCTGATTGTGAGGGCTGTTTTGTCAGTGATCTTTGTCCAAGCTGCGGAAAAGAGGATATACTCCAGGCAACAAGAGCAGGAGTTACCAGCGGAAAGAGCAGAAGAGCTTCCGGAAAAAAAGCTAAGTAAGTCAGGGTTTTTGAGAAGAGCGGAGAGCATGATCAAGCATGGATTTCAGAGATAAATTGAAATGACAGTTTTTTCTGAAACGATGCAATATGTGAGAGAAAGAAGAGCGATATGTCAGAATGCGAAATGTGTTCAAATTACACATATGATGATGAATATGATGAGTGGTGCTGCGATGCTGATATCGATGAAGATGATGTGGCACGTATGTACAGCGGCAGAACCAGACACTGCCCATACTGGCACAGCAATGACGAGTACAGAACTGTAAAGCATCAGTCTATAGGTCATCTGCCGGGATACAGTGATTCCGGTCGTTTTATAGATGATCTTCATGATGAACTTTCGGATGGCGAGGTCTAAGGGACCTCGCTTTTCCCATGTATATTAATAATGATTTTTTTGAAAAGGAAAAATAGAAATGTTGAATATAGTTTTACATGAGCCTGAGATACCATTTAATACAGGAGCCATAGGCAGGACCTGTGTGGCAACAGACACAAAGCTTCATCTTATAAGACCTTATGGTTTTGAAATAAGTGACAAGTATGTTAAACGTGCCGGAATGGACTACTGGGAAAAGCTTAAGCTGTCCGAGTATATGGACTATGAGGATTTTCTGGCAAAGCATCCGGAGATACATTTTGCCGATGAGTTTTCGCAGGAGACTCCCGGAGCTGATGATTCAACTGACAATGTACAGCCGGAAGCTCCTAAGCTTTGGTTTGCCACCACAAAAGCTCAAAATGTTTACAGTGATGTTCATCTTGGACCCAATGATTTTATTATGTTTGGCAAGGAATCTGCCGGTATACCGGAAGAGATACTTGTTGAGCATCCGAAATCCTGTATCAGGATACCCATGTGGGGAGATATACGTTCTTTAAATCTCAGCAATTCTGTTGCTGTGCTTCTTTATGAGGCATACAGACAGAACGGGTTTGAAAAACTCAATAAATATGGTGAGCTTCACAGACTGCATTGGTGATTTTCAGAGTATAAACAAGTATACTTATAATAATTCCTGGTCAGTGAATCGTACATATCTGTGACTTTTCACTGGCCGATGGGTTGAAATTTGATTTACATATTTAATGACAGCTGAAGGGAGCTAGAATGCGTCGAAATCTGAAGGAGGAAAGGTCCGACAGAAATAACGGAACGGCAGGATTTCGTAATAAGCCAAAATCAAAAAGAAGAAGTTTCGGTATAGGTAATGCTTTGATGATAGCCGCGCTGATCGCGGCAGCAGGATTTTTTGTTGTCGAGAGAGGATATGCGCCTGAATGGCTTCAGAGGATCAGTACCGGTGTTATAAGCAGAAAATCTAGTCTGGATTCGGATACTTATGAAAGCTTTGATACAGATGAAACGATAAAGCCGACAGAAGTTCCGGATCCGGGAAAGGATACAGGATGGGTCTACAGAGGCAATAAGTGGTTCTATCTTGATGACGACCATGAGCCTCTTACAGAGCAGTGGATAGACGGCATATACTATGTGGATGAGAATGGTGCTCTTCTCAGGGATGCAACTGCGCCAGATGGGCGAAAGGTGGATAGAAACGGTGAAGTCGTAAGCATGACAGGCAAGGCTTACGGCGCGTATCTCGATGAGCTTAAGAGACTTGAAAAAAAGTACGGGAAAACAGGTATAGTAAGCTCTGCATGCTCCAGAGAAGATGATGTTTACAAGGATATGGTCGGTGTAGGACTGGTAAAGCTTATAGATTTCAACAGGGACGGACTGGATGAGATGCTTATGGCTTACTATGATCTCGGAGATAGGCATTATCACTTCAGAATCTACGGATACAGGGATGATGAACTGAAGATGTTCGTGGATGAGATCATGGGCGGAAACGGCCATCCGATGGTGTATTCTGTTGGGACAGAGACACTGGATGCAGGCGAGGAATATGTGGTTACCCATTACGGTGTAAGCAGGCATCGCATATTCGGCTTTGATACCGAGGGCAATTTTGTAAAGCTTAAGGACATAGGTCTCAGGAAGATAGATGGTGAAGATAAGAATGATTCGGAGGTTGCCAGAGTTACGGAATCCTGGCTTTCCGATAATGAAAAAAGCTATTCTATGACCATGCTCACCGATCATCAGGAAAGAATAAATGACATAATAGCTGTAAAGAGAACCCTCAGGACAGGTGCCAATGCTTCAGAGAAGGACAGCAGTACCATAGAAAAGGCACCGCAGGATTATCCTGATAAGGCGAAGGAATATACTACCCAGCAGCTGACAGAGGCGATTTATGCCGAGACCAGTGACAAGATAATAGATTACATATATTCCGATTTTAATGGTGACGGAGCGAGAGACATGGTTGCCATGACCATCAGATATGCTCATTTTGAGACTGAAGAAGGCTTGACCAGTGCTCCGGATGAGGATGATGTTCCGGTAGAATTTGACGGAGGCTATGACTATTATGCTACCTGGTGGTATACGGATGGAGAGGAAACGTATTCATTTTATGATTTTACCATCCCGGTCATGACAGGCTTAAGGCTCTATTCCGTTGAGACAGATGCGGGTAATCAGCTTGTTGCTACCATGTATTGGAGAGATTCTATAATGTCTCACTATACACCCGGAGAGATCATAAACAACGGCAGAACGCCATATGTTATCGATGCATACGGAACCACAGGAAGGACTACCTCTACAGAGAGTACGGGAATCATCTACAGGTTCTCCAGGGAAGAAGGCGCTGTAGAGATGTTCAATGAAGCGGGATACAATTTTTCCGTTCCTTCACGTAACTGTATCCAGTATGAGCATGCGTCCTACAGTTTCGGTCAGGACGGGACAACATATGAGGACTGTTCATATGGAAGTCTCAGGTACGATGGTGCTATGAACAGATGGGATATTTTTTAGAAAATACCGGTATTTCATAAAAAAACAAATGGTACAGCAGGGCTTTAATGTTGTAAAATATAGATATATTCAATTAGTTCGGTTATATGCTTGAAAGGAGAGGGTGACATGCAAAAAACAGAAATATTGAATATCAACAGTGATGAAGAGATGGCTGCAGAGGCATTGAAGGCGGTTGATGAATATATCAGTGGTCAGGATCTGGATAAAAAGAAGGCTTTACATCTTAGGCTGATTGCTGAAGAGACTGTCGGCATGGTTAAAGCCATGACGAGAGAATATGAAGCACGTTTTTGGATCGAAAAAGAAGGAGAAGAGTATAGATTAAAGCTTCAGATAGAGACCGTCATGGATAAAGGCAAAAAGGAATCTCTTCTGTCTGTTTCCAAGAGTAAGAAAAACGAATATGCAAAGGGCTTCATGGGAAAGATCAGTGATATAATAGAAGACGGATTGTTGAGCTTCGATGAAAGCATGAAACTGCAGCAGGAGTATGGATCACCTATGCCTTACTATGATTTCATAGGTATGGGAATCATGGGAGAGATGCCAACTGCAGGAGTACCTATGATGTGGTCTCTGAGCAATTACCGTGACTCTCTTGAGGGTGCACAGGAGTCAGATGAAGTACAGGAAGCTGCCGATGAGCTGGAAAAGTCAATAGTGGCAAGTCTTGCAAAGGATGTTATAGTCGGTATAAGAAGAGATACTGTGGATCTGACTATTGTCTTAGATAAGTGATGTTTTTTGATCGGATTATTATTTGATAAATCTTTATATAAAGGAGAGATAGAATATGCTGAACATAACAAAGAAGAAGGAAGATACCAAGCTTGATATTGCTTTAGAGGGACGTCTTGATACCACAACTGCTCCTCAGCTTGATGAGACTGTCAACGCAGAGATAGAGGGTGTGAAGGAGCTGAACTTTGATTTTTCAGCTTTAGAGTATGTTTCCAGTGCAGGACTCAGAGTACTTCTTTCAGCGCAGAAGAAGATGAATAAGCAGGGAAGTATGGTTATCAGAAATGTTTCTGAAGAGATAAATGAGATTTTTAATGTAACCGGCTTCTCAGATATTCTCACTATAGAGTGATAAAATTATTTCGTATTTTCAGGTCAGACTATGATGTCTGACCTTTTTGCATGTTATACTTCTATTTGTTGTTTTTAAAACTTCTTGGATAGGAGCAAAAGATGGAATACAGAATCGAACATGACACCATGGGGGAAGTAAAGGTTCCGGCAGATCATTTCTGGGGAGCCCAGACAGAGAGATCTTTAGAAAACTTTCGTATAGGAACAGAGACCATTCCGCGAGAAGTCATCGAAGCCTTTGCAGTTCTTAAGTCGGCGGCAGCAAGCGCAAATCAGAAGCTGGGAAAGCTTTCTCCGGACAGGGCTCAGGCTATAACAGGAGCTTGCAGAGACATACTTGACGGAAGATATCCTGATGAATTTCCGCTCAAGGTATGGCAGACCGGGTCAGGAACTCAGTCGAACATGAACCTGAATGAGGTCATAGCTCACATCGCTATGAATGATCATCCTGAGGTAAACATTCATCCAAACGATCATGTTAATATGTCCCAGTCTTCAAATGATACCTTCCCTACAGCTATGAATATGGCGGCGGTTATGGCTATACATAAGAATCTGATTCCTGCCATAGACGTGCTCATAAAGACCATGGAGCGTTTAGAAGATGAGAACAGGGATGTGATAAAGATAGGACGTACACATCTTCAGGATGCGGTTCCTCTCAGATTCAGTCAGGAGATTTCAGGCTGGAGAGGGATGCTTCAGGAGTCAAAGGCTCATATCATCGAGGCATCTGATCATCTTCGTAATCTTGCCATAGGAGGAACAGCAGTTGGAACAGGACTTAACTGTCCTGAAGGATTCGATGAAATATGTTGTTCTGAGATCTCCGATATGACATCCCAGAAATTCATCTCAAGCAGCAATAAGTTCCATGCCCTTACATCTAAGGATGGATATGTTTTTACCAGCGGTGCGCTGAAGGGACTTGCTGCAAATCTCATGAAGATAGCCAATGATATCAGATGGCTTGCCAACGGACCAAGATGCGGTCTTTCTGAGATAAGCATACCTGAGAATGAGCCCGGAAGCTCCATCATGCCCGGAAAGGTGAATCCTACACAGTGCGAGGCCATAACCATGATAGCCATACAGGTAATGGGAAATGATGGAACCATAGGTATCGGAGCGTCGCAGGGTAATTTTGAGCTCAATGTTTTCATGCCGGTGCTTGCATATAACATGATGCAGTCTATCAGATTACTTTCTGATGGAATCATTTCTTTTGAGAAGAACTGTGTATCCGGTATAAAGGCGAACCGCAGCAAGATGGAACAAAATCTTCAGAATTCTCTTATGCTGGTCACATGCCTTAGCCCATCTATCGGCTATGAGAACGCAGCAAAGTGCGCACACAAGGCTTTTGAAGAGAACACAACTCTTAAAGAAGCGGTTCTGTCTCTCGGATTTATGAGCAGCGAGGAATATGACAGCACTGTAAGACCTGAAAAGATGGTCTAATATTAAAATGTTTAAAGTGTCAGCTGTCAGACGTATATTCATATGACAGCAGTTGATCTTCTTTCAGATGATCAGTCTGACGAGAGATGCATCCTGAAATAAATGGATACATCTCTTTTTTTTGTTGACAATGTTATAACATATGATAATATATTCATATGAGCGTCGATTCATTTAACTCCCGGCATTGTAGGCTTGATCCGGTTTGTATTCATACAAAAAGAGCATTTAAGCCTGCATAACAGGATAAAATGTCAGCTTTTGACACAGATTGTGTCAGAAATGGAGTAAACAGTGGCAGAAGAATATGATGAGAAAAAGATAGATCATCTCATTCAGAACGTTTCCGAGGATGAGCTCAGCGACCTTGCAGAGCTTTTCAAGGTATTCGGAGATTCCACCAGAATAAAGATCCTGTACGATCTTTTTCAGGGAGAGAAGAACGTGACTGAGATATGTGATGATCTAGAGATGAACCAGTCGGCTATATCCCATCAGCTTAAGATACTGAAAACAAGTAAGCTGATAAAATCACGACGGGATGGAAAGGCCATGTATTACAGCCTTGCTGATGATCATGTTAAGGTTATCATCGCAATGGGCAAGGAGCATGTTGAAGAGTAAAGGAGAAAGAATATGAAAAAGAAGTTCAAATGTGAGATCGATTGTGCCAACTGTGCTGCGAAGGTTGAAGAGGCAGTGAAGAAATTAGACGGCGTTAATGATGCAAAGGTAAATTTCGTGATGCAGAAATTTACACTTGATGCGGATGAAGAGAAGTTTGATGAGATCCTTAAGCTTGCTATAGAGACAGGAAAGAAGATAGAACCTGATTTTTCTGTAGAATTATAATTCCTTCTTTTTTTGAAGGATGAGGAGGATCGGCATTATCTGAAAAGAGGAAATAATGGACAAAAAACTGAAGAAGGAATTACTTAAGATACTTGCGGGCGTAGTTATATTTTTTGTCCTGCTTGCAGCAGAAAAGACCGGCGTTTGTCCTGCATTGTTCGGTAACAGACTGCTCAGCTTTCTGGTATATCTCATACCGTATTTTATCAGCGGATATCCGGTGGTTAAGAAGGCGATACTGGGAATCAGGAACAGACAGCCTATGGACGAGTCCCTGCTTATGACCATCGCAACAGTGGGAGCGTTTGTAACAGGAGAGAGCTCCGAGGCTGTTGCTGTCATGGTATTCTATCAGGTGGGAGAGTGGTTCCAGAAGTATGCTGTGGGACAGTCCCGGAAAAACATTGCCAGCCTCATGGATATAGTGCCTGAGGAGGCAAATGTTGAAAGAGAAGACGGAACTGTGGAAACAGTGGATCCTGATGATGTGGAGATAGGAGATGTACTGGTCATAAAGGCTGGAGACAGGATACCTGTAGATGGTGAAGTTCTGTCAGGAGAATCTCTTATTAACACTGCGGCTCTTACAGGAGAATCTGTACCGCGCAGTGTCAGAACAGGGGATATGGTCATATCCGGCTGTATAAACGGTGAAGGACTACTGAGAGTGAAGGCATTAAAGGTCTTTGAGGATTCCACGGTCTCCAAGATACTTGAGCTTGTTGAAAATGCTTCTGAAAAGAAGTCAAAGACCGAGAATTTCATTACCAGATTTGCGAGAGTGTATACACCTATAGTTGTATATGCGGCTATAGCTCTTGCTGTGATTCCGTCCATCATTACCGGAGATCCTGCAACGTGGTTTTACAGGGCGTGTACATTTCTGGTTGTTTCCTGCCCTTGCGCACTGGTGATTTCCATACCACTTGCGTTTTTCGGAGGAATCGGCGCCGCAAGCGCAAACGGAGTTCTGATAAAGGGCTCAAATTATCTGGAACTTCTTTCCGGGGTGGATACGATTGTTTCGGATAAAACAGGAACTCTTACAGAGGGAAATTTCAAGGTTTCTGAGATAATATGTGAAGAAGGGATAAGCAGGACTGAGCTCCTTAGACTGGCAGCGCTTTCTGAGGGACTGAGCGGTCATCCCATAGCAAAGTCCATAAGAGAAGAGCTTGCTTCTCAGGTTCCTGATTATGAGATAAATACAAATCTTGTTACAGATACGGAGAATGTTTCCGGACAGGGCATCATATGTAAGGTTTCAGACAGAAAGGTGTTTATCGGAAATGATAAACTGATGGAGGCTAACGGAATCGGTTTTTCAGAGGTTAAGGATCCGTCTGCAACCATATCTTATGTTGCGGCAGAGGAAAACGATGGGGTTAGATATCTGGGTGCGATCCTCATCAAGGATCAGGTTAAGGAAGAGGCGGCAAACGCCATTTCCGATATGAAAAAGGCCGGTGTAAGAAAGGTAGTGATGCTTACCGGAGACAGGAAGACAGTTGGAGAAGCTGTGGGCAGAGATCTGGGAGTTGATCAAGTCTATTCGGAGCTTCTCCCGCAGGACAAGGTTTCCAAGGTGGAGGAGCTGCTGGATGATCTCGGGCAAAGGAATGTAAGGGAAGGTGAAGCGGCACTGGCTTTCATAGGTGACGGAATAAATGATGCTCCTGTGCTTGCAAGAGCAGATGTAGGTATCGCCATGGGCTCCATAGGTTCAGATGCTGCCATCGAGGCTGCTGATGTGGTCATCATGGATGATGATCTGAGAAGAATTCCTACAACCATAGGCATTGCCCGTAAGACCATGATGATAGCAAAGCAAAACATTGCCTTTGCCCTTGTTGTAAAGTCGGTGGTTCTTGTATTGGGTGCGCTTGGTATCGCCAATATGTGGGCTGCGGTTTTCGGAGACGTGGGAGTATCGGTACTCTGTATACTTAACTCCATGAGGCTTCTTGCAGAAAAGAAAACAATATAAAATAAGTTCATATCCGGTGCATGTGGATGCCGGACAGATTCATGGCATTTCGTGAATTCATTTTATGATACGTAAAATAAAAGCGTATTTGACTTCTGAACGGCAAGGACCGTTTTCGATGTCAAATACGCTTTTTTGTATACGTGATGATGTATGAAGGCATATGTTCATATAACAGGAACCTTCAGAATGATATACATTTCCGGGTAAATCAGGGCTTTCGCTGCTCGTATGCACTGATGGCATCAAGCTCGGGTGATACACCGTCATGAGATTTGAGGTAGAAATCCTTGATTCGTGCAAATGTTTCCGGACTGAGGACATGCTCTATGCGGCAGGCATCCTGGCCTGCTGTATATGCACTTACACCGAGATCGATGAGTACGTTGGTTATAACGATATGCTTCTCGTAAGTTCCCTTGGCGATTTTCATGCCGTCTTCTGTCAGAGTAATGTAGCCGTTAGAGTCAACGGTTATCATCCCCTCCTCCCTGAGACGCTTCATGGCCACGGATACGGAAGGCTTTGAAAATCCCAGCATGTTGGCTATATCAATGGAGCGGACAACCTGATGGTCCATGGAAAGCATGAGTATGCTTTCAAGATAGTTTTCGGAAGACTCATGGGTCTCATAAGCTTTCATAAAATGTCACCTTTCTTTATGTAAAGAATAAAATATTAACAAAATTTATATCATCCATAGAAATCCTAAAAAGATACTACAGATTGTTAGCAAGTATAGCATAAAACCACCATAAATAGTATGTTTTCAAAATATCGATGAAATACTGTGGAAAAGTATAAAAAATTAATAAAAATATTGTTTAGTTGTAACTAACTTTTGTTAGATCAAAGTCTTGACTTTAAAGTTAGTTGATGCTAATTTAAACGAGTATTACGAGAAGAGGGGTTTTGAAACCCCATGCTTACGTATATCCGGAGGAAAGTTATGTTACCATTATCCATGGCTGGTGCTGGTGGTAAACACATGATCAGCAGAGTTACAGGTAAAGAGGACATGAGACAGCATCTTGCGGATCTCGGATTTGTTCCGGGAGAGCAGGTTGAGATAATTTCTGATACAGGTGAAGGTAATGTCATCGTTTGCATCAAGGATACCAGACTCGGTATCACGAGCCAGATGGCATCAAAGATCATGGTCGACTGATCAGAATAAGATATATCACTGTATTGTGCCGTAAGGTTATTTGACGTTCATAGCATGACAGTAATGTGGCAGATGTCAGATAACTTTTTTTATGCCGCACAGGTTAGCTTTCACTAATTTTGGTTAGCATTAACTGACTTTTAAAATAAAAAGGGGGATGAATTTATGAAGACACTAAGAGATATTCCTGTTGGGCAGTCCTCAACTGTTCTCAAGATCCATGGAGAAGGCGCACTTAAGAGAAGGATCATGGATATGGGAATCACTAAAGGTACAGACGTTTTTGTACGTAAGGTAGCTCCTCTCGGCGATCCAATAGAGATAACCGTAAGAGGTTACGAGCTTTCTATACGTAAAGATGATGCAGACATCCTTGAGATGGCTTGATGTTACTAAAGAAGGAGAGGCAAAAGTATGGAAATTAAAGTTGCATTAGCCGGTAACCCTAACTGTGGTAAAACAACTCTGTTCAATGCCCTTACAGGCAGCAACCAGTATGTAGGTAACTGGCCCGGTGTTACTGTTGAAAAGAAGGAAGGACGTTTAAAAGGAAATCGTGAAGTTGTCATTCAGGATCTTCCCGGTATTTATTCCCTTTCTCCATATACACTTGAAGAGGTGGTGTCACGTAACTATCTTGTCAATGATAAGCCGGATGTGATCCTCAATATAGTTGACGGAACAAATATCGAGAGAAACCTTTATCTCACCACTCAGCTTGTTGAGATCGGACTTCCTATGGTCATAGCCGTAAATATGATGGATGTTGTCCGTAAGAACGGTGATAAGGTTGACATCGAGAAGCTTGGAAAAGAACTTGGATGTAAGATCGTTGAGATCTCAGCTTTAAGAGGCGAGGGTATCGACAAGATCTCAGAGCTTTGCATAGAAGTTGCAAAGGCCGGAAAAAAGAATGAGCTTCCTGCTGTGTTTGACGGTTCTGTAGAACATGCCATCGCTCATATCGAGGAGCATCTTGAGGAGAGCGTTGATAAGACAAATCTTCGCTGGTATGCGGTAAAGGTATTTGAACGTGATTCCGTAGCCCTTGAGCAGCTGAAGCTTGATAAAAATACGCTTTCTGATATCGAAGCACACATTGCTGACTGTGAGAATGAGCTTGATGATGATGCAGAGTCCATCATCACAAATCAGAGATACGACTACATCAAGAAGCTTGTGGACAAGGCTGTAGTGAAGAATAGAAAATCCGGTGAGCTTTCGGTTTCAGATAAGATCGACCAGATCGTAACCAACCGTGTCCTTGCACTTCCTATTTTTGCGATAGTTATGTTCCTTGTTTACTATGTTTCAGTAACAACGCTTGGAACTATCGTAACTGACTGGACAAATGATGTACTGGTTGGAGAATGGATACAGCCTTTCTTCGCAGATCTTCTTACAAATGCCGGCGCATCTGACTGGGTCATCTCCCTTGTTGTAGATGGTATCATCGGTGGTCTCGGCGCACCTCTCGGATTTGCGCCTCAGATGGCTATAGTATTCCTTTTCCTTACCATACTTGAGGATTGCGGATACATGGCGAGAGTTGCGTTTATCATGGACAGACTTTTCAGAAGATTCGGTCTTTCAGGCAAGTCATTTATTCCTTTCCTTATTTCTTCGGGCTGCGGTGTTCCGGGAATCATGGCTACCCGTACCATAGAGGAAGAGAAGGATCGTCGTATGACTATGATCACAACCACATCCATTCCATGTGGTGCGAAGCTTCCTGTAATCGCGGTGATCGCAGGCTACCTTATGGGTGGTGCATGGTGGTTCGCCCCGGCTATATATTTTGGTGGTATCGCCATGGTCATCATCATGTGCATCATCATGAAGAAGACACGTATGTTTGCAGGTGATCCTGCACCATTTGTAATGGAACTTCCTGCATATCATATTCCATCCGTAAAGAATGTTCTTCTCCATGTCTGGGAAAGAGTATGGGCATTCCTTAAGAAGGCCGGAACGATACTTTTCCTCTGCTGTGCAGTAATGTGGTTCCTTGGAGCATTTGGTGTTGTTGAGGGAACATTTACACTTGTAGAGAATGTTGAGGATTCTTTCCTTGCTTCAATCGGTAATGTTTTTGCATGGATGTTTGCTCCTATCGGATTCGGAAGCTGGCAGGCAGTTGCAGCATCACTTTCAGGTTTCGTTGCAAAGGAAGGACTTGTTACTACACTTTCAGTTGTGTCAAGCCTCGGCGAAGAGCTTGAAGAGTACGATGAGGCTATGAATGTTGCTTTCAGAGCGTTCTTCCCTACAAGTATGGCTGCAGTGTCATTCCTTGTGTTCAATATTTTCGATTCACCTTGCCTTGCTGCTATCTCAGCTATGGCAAAGGAGCTTAACAGCAAGAAGTGGTTCTGGTTCGCTATAGCATTCCAGAATATCAATGCTTACTGTATCAGCCTTATGATTTACCAGCTTATCGGTCTTTTGGTAGGACAGGTACAGTTCAGCATGTTTACCATCATTGCGTTTGCTGTTCTTGTCGGATATCTCTACCTTCTCTTCAGACCGGAGAGAAGTACCAAAAGAGAGGTAACACCGGTTAAGCTTGCAAATGCCTGATAAGACAGGTTGGTTTTAAAATAAAGAATTTACGGGCCGGAGAATACTCTGACCCGTTTTTCTTTATAGAAGCGTTTCAATTAAAAGCAGAATCCATCGAATGGGTTCAAGATCATAGTTATTCAGAATAGAGGAAAGGGAATATGATTCATTTTTCGGTCCCTGTTAACAGAGCGGATATTATCATACTGTCGATCCTGGGCATAATGTTTATTTTGGGCCTAAGGGTGGTACGGAGCTTTTTTAAAAAGCCTGTAGCACCGAAGATGGTTTCGGATTCGGGAGACATTACATTTCATAAAGGGGATAAACTTCATATAGTGATTGACGGAATGATGTGCGGTATGTGCGAAAGTCATATAAAGGACGCAATACGTAAGGCTGTTCCTGAGGCGAAGGATGTGACTGCATCCCACGAGTCGGGTGAGGCGGGATTTACCATGGCTGAAGAAGAGAACAGGGAGGTTCTTATAGGTAAGTTGCACGCTGCCATAGACCCTTTGGGATACAGGATAATCGGAGATATAGGGGTGAAACACTGATAAGGACATATCAGTGATATAAAGGCAGAAATATTATTTCATCAGGCAGATACAGGAAAGAATCAGAAAAAGAGCTTATACCCAAGGATTGAATCTATGGTATAGTTTAAAAAACAGGAGTCAGGAAAGAGAGGGATCTATGGCGGATTTTATAGTTATCGGTATTTTGATGTTGATCACTGCACTTATTGTGCGTAACCTTTATATAAATTATAAAAAGTACGGTTCCTGTGCGACCTGCACGGAAGCAAGACTGGGTCATTGCGACCATGTCGGACATAAAGAACTGGATGAGAGAAGAGCGGAGCTTTCGAAGCATAAGCTTAATGAAGTGCAGAAAGCCATACTTGCAAAACATGCACGAAAAAAGGCGTCTCAGGAATAAATTTCACTGTGGTTTAATTCTTAAAGTTTTTTTAAAAAATCCGTTGACGCTGATAGCATTTATTGTTAATATCGCAAAGGAAAAATGCGTGAAACAGAGATGTTTTACAAATGATTTTATTGATTGAGTAGCCGGCGGCATGCAAAGGTTCCCCGGGGGACTGGATACATGAAAAGTGGGCCCTGATAGAAAGGTCAGGAGGACTCAAATTTTATAAGTATTTAGCGGTATCTTATAAGGCTTTGCCGATAATCAGGACATGCCTTGCCTAATATGTTTAAGGGAAGGGTGTTGAGATTAACTGCTGAACGGAGCAAGAAGCTGCTCCACCTTGTGAAACGATCAATAGAGTTGCCTTTGTAAGCACTCTGGAAGAGACGAAGAAACGGAAGTTGAGAAGAGAAAAGAAGAAACATCTGTGGCGAGAGCCGGAGTGATGGATCTTATGGAAGGGTAATCTTCTCTGATATAAAGCTGTTCGTGTAGTCAGCATACTGGATAAAACAGGTCGTTATATAAGGTTGGAGCTTTTGGCTCCAGCCTTATTTTTTTCGCGATAAGGCTATCAAAAGGATATATGGACGCCGCTTAAACATATTTCAGGAGGGAAAAGCTTTGAGCAGAAATCTATTGGAGTTACAGAATATTACCAAGTCCTACGACGGTCAGCTTATTCTTGATGACCTGACACTGGACATACATGAGAACAGTTTCGTTACATTTTTAGGACCATCAGGTTGTGGAAAGACCACAACACTCCGTATCATAGGAGGCTTCGAGAAGCCTGATAAGGGAAGGGTACTGTTTGATGGGAAAGACATTACCAATCTCCCTGCAAACAAGCGTCAGCTCAATACGGTTTTTCAGAAGTACGCCCTGTTCCCCCACATGAGCATCGAGGACAACATCGCCTTCGGACTTCGTATCAAGAATAAAACAGATGCCTATATAAAAGATAAGATCAAGTATGCACTTAAGCTTGTGAACCTGGACGGTTTCGAGAAGCGTTCCATCGATTCTCTTTCAGGCGGACAGCAGCAGCGTATAGCCATCGCGAGAGCCATCGTAAATGAGCCTAGACTCCTCCTTCTCGATGAGCCACTTGGTGCGCTTGATCTTAAGCTCCGACAGGAGATGCAGTATGAGCTTATCAGACTGAAGAATGAGCTTGGAATCACATTTATATATGTAACACATGATCAGGAGGAGGCACTTACCATGTCTGATTATGTTGTGGTAATGAATCAGGGTTACATACAGCAGGCTGGAAGTCCCGAGCAGATCTACA
Source organism: Oribacterium sp. C9 (assembly GCF_002007235.1). Classification (GTDB taxonomy): domain Bacteria; phylum Bacillota; class Clostridia; order Lachnospirales; family Lachnospiraceae; genus Oribacterium. The sequence continues at coordinate 34,100 of NZ_MUHW01000010.1, read as the reverse complement.
ATGAGCCCGAGAATGCCTTCGTTGCAGATTTCATCGGAGATTCCAATATAGTTCCCGGAATTATGGTGGAGGACTACCATGTAAGGATATTCGGTGCTGACTTCAAGTGCGTGGATGCAGGTTTCGGAAACAACAAGCCTGTTGACGTTGTTATACGTCCTGAGGATCTGGAGATAATCGATGATGATGACCCGAGAGCCATCCTTCACGGTGAGATGACCCATATAATCTTCAAGGGCGAGATCTACGAAATGGAATGTACTACACCTGATGGCTTTGAGTGGCTCATTCATTCAACCGAGCTGCATGAGCCGGGCAAGAAGGTAGGACTTTATGTTAAGCCTTCAAACATTCAGGTCATGAACAAGCCGGAATCTGAGGATGAGGAGGCGCTTGGAGTTGAAGAATAATACATCTAGATATCTGGCAACGCCATATATTATTTGGATAGTAGGATTTATAGTTATCCCTCTTTTGACCATCGTTTATTATGGCTTTACTGACAGGAACAATACTTTTACCCTGAACAATATCGCTCAGATCCTTGTCTGGGAGAATTACAGACCTCTGTACAGAGCCATGATTCTTTCAGCGGTGTGTACAGCCATCTGTTTTCTTCTGGCATTTCCGCTGACCATGATACTGAGAAGCCTGAAGGTTGGAAGAAGCTCACTTATCGTGTTTGTGTTTATCCTTCCCATGTGGATGAATTCACTTCTCAGAGTTCTGGCGTGGCAGACACTTCTGGAGCGAAAGGGTGTTATAAACGGTATTCTGACTGCTCTTCATCTGCCTGAGCAGCACCTCATCAATACAACAGCTGCGGTCCTCATAGGAATGGTATATGATTTCCTTCCTTTCATGATACTTCCGCTTTTCAACGCGCTGATGAAGATCGATGACAATACCATCAATGCTGCTTACGATCTGGGAGCCAGCTACTGGCAGACTCTTACAAAGATCATCCTGCCGCTGTCCGTTCCCGGAATCGTATCGGGAGTTACCATGGTATTTGTACCGGCTCTTACAACCTTCGCAATTTCAAATATGCTGGGTGGTGGAAAGATATATCTCATCGGAAATGTCATAGAGCAGGAGTTCATGCAGGATTCAGACTGGAATGAAGGCTCGGGACTCAGTCTCGTACTAATGATATTTGTTATTGTGTCAATGCTTATCGTTAATCATTTCGACGACAAGTCAGATATGAGAAAGGGAGGAGTTATCTGATGGAAAAGTTAAAGAGCGCTCTTTCAAACTGTTATCTTTCTCTGATAGTACTGTTTATGTATGCGCCTATTGCGACCCTTGTTGTTCTTTCCTTTAACAGCGGAAGATCAAGAGCACAGTGGTCAGGATTTACAACAGACTGGTATGTGGCTATGTGGGCGGATGAGACCATCATGGCAGCTCTCAGGAACACTGTGATCATAGCCTTCCTCTCAGCCTTTGTTGCAACTGTTCTCGGAACGCTTGCTGCTATCGCCATAAACAATATGAAACCTGTGTCCAAGAACATAATCATGAGCATAACCAACGTTCCTATGCTCAATGCGGACATAGTAACAGGTATCTCCCTGATGCTCTGCTTTATAGCGTTCAGAATATCACTGGGATTTCATACCATACTGATGGCTCACATCACATTTAATCTTCCTTATGTGATACTGAGCGTCATGCCTAAGGTAAGGCAGGCCAGCAAGGAGACCTATGAAGCTGCACTGGATCTTGGAGCCACACCGTTTCAGGCTTTCCTTACAGTAGTGCTTCCGGAGTTGATGCCGGGAGTGACATCAGGCTTCATGCTTGCATTTACCATGAGCCTTGATGATTTCATCATAACCCACTTCACAAGAGGTGCAGGTATAGATACCATTTCGACTCTTGTGTACAGTCAGGTACGTAAGGGAATCAGCCCAACCATGTATGCATTGTCAACGGTTATTTTCCTTACTGTATTCATCGTGCTGATGATAGGAAATTACGCGCCGGAGTGGGCTAAGAAGAGAAAGAGGACAGTATAATGAGACTTGATAAGGTGATTGGTGCTCTTGATAAAGCGCACAGAAATCGTTTTGTGATAGGGGTAGCTTCATTTGTTACTGTAGCGGGAATATCAGCAGTGGCTGTGGGCTGCGGAACTACCGAGAAAGACATTGAAGAGCTTCCCACACCGGTAGAAGATACACTTTATGTTTATAATGCAGGTGAGTATATAGATCCTGAAATCATAGATATGTTTGAGGAAGAGACCGGTATCAATGTCGTATATGACGTTTTCGAGACTCTTGAGGAAATGTATCCTGTTATAGAGGCGGGAGGCGTAATCTATGATTGCGTATGTCCGTCGGATTATATGATAGAAAAGATGATACACAACAATCTTCTTCAGGAAGTAAATTACGATAACATTCCCAATATAAAGTATATCGGAGATGATTATCTGAAAATGGCTGCCGAGTTTGACCCGGGTAATAAATATGCGGTTCCTTATACATGGGGAACTGTAGGGATTCTTTATAACACCGGAATGCTGGATAAGCTTGGAATTCCCTATCCCACAAAGTGGTCTGATCTCTGGAATCCGGCACTTAAGAATGAGATACTTATGCAGGACTCAGTCAGAGATGCGTTTATGGTAGCCCTCAAGAAGAACGGATACAGCTGCAATACAGAGAATCCGGAGGAGCTGGACGCAGCCATGAAGGATCTCATAGATCAGAAGCCTATAGTTCAGGCGTATGTTATCGATCAGGTAAGGGACAAGATGATCGGTGAGGAGGCTGCAGTTGGAATCATTTATTCCGGAGAGATCCTTTATGTTCAGGATGAGCTGGAGGGAACGGATGTAAATGTCGAGTACGCTATTCCTGAGGAGGGAACAAACCTCTGGATCGATGCATGGGTCATTCCAAAGAATGCAAGGAACAAGGAATATGCCGAGCAGTGGATCAACTTCCTGTGCAGACCTGATGTGGCTGCAAAGAATTTTGAGTACATTACTTATCCTACACCGAATACCGGGGCCCTTGAGCTTCTGGATGAGGAGTACCTCGAGAATAAGGCAGTATTTCCTGATACAAAGGAGCTTCTCAGAACCTCTGAGTTCTATCACTATCTGGGACCTGAGGGAGATGCTCTTTACAACAATCGCTGGAAGACAGTGAAGTCAAGCTAAAACTGATTTATAATCTCGCTTTTGTGCATCGCACAGGCGGGATTTTTTTATTAGAGATTCATAACGTGAGTACCACGAGTCATGTGGGGCGTGTCATTAAGTCTATCCTCCACTTTTGTGCAAGCACAAGTGGAGGATAGACTTATGACACTTATATCTTCAAATTCATACCATCTATTAAATGATAATATTGTAACAATGCATCAATATGTGATAGAATTAAGAATATTTTTATGGAGAAGTGCGCCCAAATTCAGGACGACAGGAGAGGCATAACATGAAAGATAAATACATGGCATATATTGGCTCATATAGTTACACAGGACATGCAAAGGGAATCACTGTATGTGATGTTGATGTTGAGAAGGGCGTTTTGACCAAAAGAACGGAGATAGAGGTAAACAACTCATCCTATCTTGTTGCGTCAAGAGATCAGAAGACCTTATATTCCATCGCTGATGAAGGTATAGTTTCTTTCCGTATCCTTGAGAACGGAGCGCTCAGCAAGCTCAACACAAGAAATATCCGAGGCATGAGAGGCTGTCATCTTGCCATCGATCAGAATGATGAGTACATCATGGTATCAGGCTATCATGATGGAAAGGCAACTCTTCTTAAGCTTGAAAAGGACGGTTCGGTGGGACCTATCATCGATGGAGTATATGACAAGGGTATCGGTTCAGTAGCAGAGAGAACCTTCCGTCCTCATGTTTCATGTGCGAGAATGACTGATGACCAGAAGTATATACTTGTTGCGGATCTCGGTATCGATCAGGTTCGTGTATTCAGATTTGATAAGGCAGATGGTAAGATGCGCCAGATCGATACCATACGCTGTCAGCTTAAGTCAGGTCCCAGACATTTCCGCTTTTCACCGGATCGAAAGTATCTCTATCTCATGTATGAGGTTAAAAATGTCATCGACGTATACCGTTTCGCCGAGGGCAAGGGACCTAATGAGATAAAGATCGAAAAGATACAGGAAATATCCACACACAATGATGATTCGGACAATCCGCTTATCGCAGCTGTACAGATGCGCTTTTCTCCTGATAAGGATGCAAAGCATCTCTTCTGCTCAAATGCAGGAAACGATACAGTAACTATTTTTGATCGTGATGTGGAAACAGGCCTTCTTACCATGAAGGGAAGCCTTCCTATCGCAGGAATATATCCTAAGGATTTCTGCATCTTCCCTGATGAGAAGCATATAGCAGTAGCGAACCATGAGTCAGGTTCCATTACATTTTTCAGTGTTGACTATGACAACGGACTTCTCGTTATGAGTGCAAGAGACGTAGCTATAGATGAGCCTAACTGCATATGCATGGTAAAGCTTCCTCAGGGACGTTGAGAAGAGATATAAAACAGAAGATTTATGTAGATAACGTAAGCTGGTGAGGGGTAATGTTTTTACCCCTCATTCTATGATTAAGATATGAGAGGTGCAGATGGCTGGCAATACATTTGGAAAACTGTTTAGGATAACAACTTTTGGAGAATCCCATGGACCTGCTCTTGGGGTGGTGATAGACGGATGTCCTGCGGGACTTAAGCTTTCGGAGGCCGACATTCAGCCCTATATGGACAGAAGAAAGCCGGGACAGAATCAGAAGACCACAGCGAGAAAGGAAGATGACAAGATAGAGATCCTTTCGGGAGTTTTCGATGGAGTCACAACAGGAACTCCTATCGCCATGATAGTAAGGAACAGCGATCAGCACAGCAAGGATTATTCCGATATAGCCCATGTTTTCCGTCCCGGACATGCGGATTACGGATTTTTTCAGAAATACGGTCTGAGGGATTACCGCGGGGGTGGACGTTCAAGCGGAAGAGAGACATTGGCGCGAGTTGCGGGAGGAGCTGTAGCCGCCAAGATACTTTCCGAGATAGGCATCACGGTGGATGCTGAAGTTACAGAGCTTGCAGGAATAGATGTAACAACTGAGGCAGGACGTGAAGCTGCAGATGCGAAGATACTGGAGCTTAAGAGCGAACAGGACAGTGCCGGAGGAGTGGTCACATGTTTCGTCAACAATATGCCTACAGGTATAGGAGAGCCGGTCTTTGATAAGCTGGATGCCAATCTTGCAAAGGCAGTTATGTCCATAGGAGCTGTAAAGGCAGTTGAGATAGGAGACGGAGCAAAGGTTTCGAAGATGCGCGGTTCAGAGAACAACGACGGCTTTGAGGCAGTTGCCATACAGGTCGCACCGGAAGAGGACGATCAGGAGAATGAGGATATCGAGCATGAGCCTACTCTTCAGGAGATAAACAAATTCAGAACCATGAACGGACTGGATGCTCTGGATGAAGAGGAATATGAAGAGATGCTTGCGAACGGCGAGTTCGACGGTACAGAGGAAGTGTTTCAGGTGACCAGTAATCATGCCGGAGGAATCCTCGGCGGAATGTCAGACGGAGCAGAGATCGTTTTGAGAGCTTACTTTAAGCCGACACCTTCCATAGCTCGTCCTCAAAAGACCGCCAATGAAGAAGGTGACAATGTCACCATTTCCATCAAGGGAAGACATGATCCTACAGTTGTTGAGCGTGCCAATGTCGTAGTTGAGTGTATGGTGGCTATAACCATACTTGATGCTCTTCTTGAGAACATGGGATGCAGGATGGATAACCTGAGGGAAATCTATCCGGAAGACTGAGCTTTTTTTTTAAAAGTCTTGTAAAAGCATATAGCCGTTGTTACAATGAACGGGCAAAATAAACCCGCTTAGGCAAGGCACAAAGGAAGTGCGCTGATGCCGAAGCAAATATATGATAAGAAAGGCTATTGATATGGCAGACAAGAAACTTGTGGAGCAGATTACTCCTATGGAGGAGGACTTTGCTCAGTGGTACACAGATGTTGTTAAAAAAGCAGAGCTTTGTGATTACAGTTCAGTAAAGGGATTCATGGTTATCCGCCCTGCTGGATATGCTCTTTGGGAGAACTACATGAATGTTCTCGACAAGATGTTCAAGGAGACAGGTGTTCAGAATGTAGCTATGCCTATGCTCATTCCTGAGTCACTTCTTCAGAAGGAGAAGGATCACGTTGAAGGTTTTGCACCTGAGGTTGCATGGGTAACCGAAGGCGGTCAGAAGAAGCTTGAGGAGAGAATGTGTGTTCGTCCTACTTCTGAGACTCTTTTCTGTGATTATTTTGCAAAGGTGGTTAAGTCTTACAGAGATCTTCCACAGGTTCTCAATCAGTGGGTATCTGTAGTGCGTTGGGAGAAAACAACCAGACCATTCCTCAGAACCAGAGAGTTCTTATGGCAGGAGGGTCATACTGTTCATGCAACTGCTGAAGAGGCAGAGGAGAGAACAGTACAGATGCTTAACATCTATGCAGACTTCACTGAGCAGTATCTTGCTATTCCTGTTGTTAGAGGTCAGAAGACCGAGAAGGAAAAGTTTGCAGGTGCAGTAGCTACATATACAATCGAGGCCCTCATGCATGACGGTCAGGCGCTTCAGTGCGGTACATCCCACAACTTCGGCTCTGATTTCGCCAAGGCATTTGATGTTCAGTTCCTTGATAAGGACAATCAGCTTAAGCCTGTACATGAGACTTCATGGGGCTATACAACACGTATGATCGGTGCTCTCATCATGGTACACGGAGATGATTCGGGTCTTAAGATCCCTCCTCGTATCGCTCCTGTTCAGATCTGTGTTCTTCCTATTCAGCAGAAGAAGGAGGGCGTTCTTGATAAGGCTTATGCATTGAAGGACCAGCTTATCAAGGCAGGCTTCAGAGTAAAGGTGGATGACAGTGACAAGTCACCTGGATTCAAGTTCGCTGATTGCGAGGTAAGAGGTATTCCACTCCGTATCGAGATCGGACCTAAGGACATCGAGGCAGGTCATGCTGTTCTCGTACGCCGCGATACACGTGAGAAGATTCAGGTTCCTTTCGAGAATCTTAACGAAGAGGTTGCAAGAGTTCTTGATCAGATTCAGAATGATATGTTCGAGAAGGCTAAGCAGTTCCTTGAGGAGCATACTTCATCAGCAACCAACATGGATGAGCTGGTAGAGATAGTTAATACAAAGAAGGGCTTTGTAAAGGCTATGTGGTGCGGATGTCGTGAGTGCGAGGATAAACTTAAGGACATGTCCGGTATCACATCAAGATGTATCCCATTTGAGCAGGAGCAGGTAAGCGACAAGTGCGTTGTCTGCGGAAAGCCTGCAACAAAGATGGTTTACTGGGGAAGAGCATATTGATTTATATAAAAACGGGTTCTCGATTAGAGAACTCGTTTTTTTCGCCATAAGATACTGCAGGGTGAAAGTCATGTCAGATTGGACGGATGTCGAGGATCATATCCTTCGGGCAGGCAGAGAATCTGCCCGATCAGTTTTTTTCTGCTATAATCGATGTGATTCAATTCAGTGGAATCAGAGCAACAGATATGAAAGGTTTGGATTATGAGTTTTGATGAAGGAAGAATTTTACTTTTCCAGAGGGATAAGGTGGAGTTCGATGCCTTGATGAACGAGGAAAAAAGTCTAAAGGAGGCAGGCATCCGTCTTTTGGAAAGCTTACATCAGGAGAAGCTTGCAGAACTTAGACAAAGACTTGAAGAAGAATCGGCAGGTATATACAGCAAGGCTCTGCACAATGCTTTTAATGTTTATATCGCTACCAGATATGCGGATACCGGGGAAGTCTATGGAGATATACTTTTCAGAAAAGAAGTCAGGATACCGGATGTAGAGCTTCGTTCATATACATTGGATAGGAATATGAAGGAAATGCACCTTCTGATAGGTTGTGGAAGTGAAGGTGGATATCCAGGGTTTTCTGTGGATAAGGATATAAGCATTGATCTAAGCAAGAGAGCTTTTCAGGCAGGTGAAGTGAAAATTTACTTTCACTACATAGATGAACGGAGAATGATAGTTGAAGTTTTCGGTGGAGAAGAGTACCTTTTTTCGGAGGAAGTAAGGCTTTGTGCAGGAACATCAGATGAAAGATCCGATGAGAATGAAGCTGTGTACAATGATATAGAAGATGTGGATATCAGTGCTTCAGGAGTTTCCGGCATGACAAGTAGAAACGAGTACTTACCTGTTGCAGCCCTTAAAAAGGATGGAACACTGGATATATCCAGACTTGTGGATCAGAAGCTGTATCTTCTTGCTGTAAATTTCATCAAGAAAAGAAAATACAAAAGTGCCGAGGACTGCCTCAGGGATCTGTCTGAGAAGGGGGATCAAAAGGCAAAGGAGCTTCTTCAGTATCTATATGACGAGGTCTTCACTGATGACCTTCAGGCTTTGATCGAGCTTGCAGACAGCTGTATCGAGAAAAACGATCCTGAATCTATCGCTCAGGCGCAGGAGATCGCCGGTACACTTGGTGAAAAGGGTCATCCGATATCGGATTTCATCCTTGGAGAGTGTCATATAAGTAAGAATAGTGATATATATGATACTAAGCAAGCTCTCAGCTGTTTCAGAAGGTTCATCTCCGATCCTGCTGTCGAAGAGACAGATGAAAGATATATAATTGCCGCACATTACAGTGCACTTATCATTTTTAATGATAAGGATGCGGACTTACCGATGCTGGAGGAGGCACTTCATTATGCGGCTATAGTAAGTGAAAAAAATCCGGCTGACGCAAATATCTCAGGACTTATTGATAAAATAAGTGAACGTATCGATCTCCTTAAGGGCAAGAAGAAAAGGAAAAAGGTAAAAATTCTGGCTGCAGCTGCCGCGGTTATAGCGGCAGTAATATTTCTTTTGATACGTATAGGCGGCTCCGGAAGCGGTATTTCATGTATCCTTCCGATAAAGGGTATAACTTCGGAGAGCGGTAAGCAGGGAAAAAGCTATATAGTAACTGTTGATGCAGCCAACATCCGATCAGGTCCGGGAAAGGATCATGAGGTTGTATCGAGCAGAGAGAACGGGGAGACATTGGCAGGAACCGGCAAGGAAGAAAACACTTCGGATGGAACATGGTATGAGGTCTATATAAATGATGACAGATCTAAAACCGGATGGGTCAGCAGTCAGGTGGTTTCAGAGGGATGAATGAGCGAGAAAGAAGTTGTGCTGCAGCTTTTATGTAAAAAAGGATGGAATTTAATTCCGAGATTAGAGGATTTTGAATGAATAAAATATCATTACCGGAAAATGTGAGATATATAATCGGGCATCTTGAAGAGGCGGGCTATGAGGCATATGCTGTCGGCGGATGCGTGAGAGACAGCCTTCTCGGGAGACTGCCGGAGGACTGGGATATCACCACAAGTGCGAAGCCTGATGAAGTGAAGAAGGTTTTCAGAAGGACCATAGATACCGGAATACAGCATGGAACAGTGACTGTACTTATGCCTGCCCACAGGCTTACTGACGATGATGAGTCTGATTCAGGAGAAAACGCTTCCTCAGGAGTTGGCGATAATCAGAGTACCAATAAGACCGGAGGCGGGTTTGTGGGGTATGAGGTCACCACTTATCGTATCGATGGAGAATATCTGGACGGAAGACATCCGAGTGAAGTCATTTTCACACCTTCTCTTCATGAGGATCTGGCCCGCAGAGACTTCACCATAAACGCTATGGCAGTCAATGACAAGACCGGAGTTGTGGATGATTTTGATGGGCTTACTGATATGGAGGCAAGAATCATAAGAGCTGTGGGTGATCCTATACAGAGATTTACGGAGGATGCCCTCAGAATGCTGAGAGCCCTCAGATTTTCGGCACAGCTTGATTTTGAGATAGATCCTCATACCTATGATGCCATAAAGGAGCTGGCTCCGAATCTCATGCATGTTTCCAAGGAGAGGATCAATGTGGAGCTTACGAAGCTCCTGATGTCAGATCATCCTGAGTATATAGCGCTGGTGTCTGACAGCGGACTTTCATCATATATTTCAGAGCATTTTGATGATGCCTTCGATGTTTCCAATGAACAGGGGGCGCCTTACCCGGACATCAGACAGTGGATACCTTCGGACATTCCAAAGGAAAGATATATAAGATGGGGGACATTTTTGAGAGCTGTTCCCGAAGAGGCCAAGCTCATATTGAAAGAGCTCAAGATGGATAACGATACTATAAACAAGGCACGTATCATAGCAGGACTTTTCAATGAAGAGCTGCCGGAAAGTATATATGAGGTAAGAAAAACTCTTTCTGTAATAGGTTATGATACATATTATGCCTTTCTGGCAGCAGATGAATGTCTTTCCCTCCAGTATAGCGGTGAAGAGTCTGCGAGACGTCTCGAAAGGATAAGGGCAACAAGAAGGCATGTGGATGCCATCCGTGATGCGGGAGACTGCATTAGCCTCAGCGAGCTTCAGGTCACCGGAAAGGATCTGATGGATATAGGTATACCGAAGGGACCGGAGATAGGCATGGTACTTCACAGGCTGCTGGATGAGGTGCTTAAGGTGCCGTCCAGAAATAAAAAGGAGGTACTTCTTTCTCTGGCAAAGTCTTGAAGGCATAACTTAAAATTGATATATTTATAGTTAGTTTTATTGGTTCAAATAAAAATGAGAGGGGTACTATAAATGTATAAAGAAGATTACGAGCGTTGGCTGGCAGCTGACCTTCAGGATGTTGATCTGAAAACCGAGCTTCAGGGCATAAAGGGAGATGAAGAGGCTATTAAGGACCGTTTTGCAGTGGCTCTTAAATTCGGAACCGCCGGTCTTCGCGGAACACTTGGAGCAGGAACAAACCGTATGAATATCTGGGTAGTTCGTCAGGCCACACAGGGAGTTGCAGACTGGGTAAAGACACAGGGTGGCACACAGACTGTAGCCATCAGCTATGATTCCCGTCTTAAGGGATGGAATTTTGCACGTGAGGCAGCAGGTGTTCTTGCTGCCAACGGCATCAATGTACGCATCTATGATGAGCTCATGCCGGTTCCTGCACTTTCTTTTGCAACACGCTACTATAACTGCAACGCAGGTATCATGGTAACAGCTTCTCACAATCCTGCAAAGTACAACGGTTACAAGGCTTACGGTCCGGACGGATGTCAGATGACCGATGACGCAGCGGCTGTTGTTTACAACCAGATCCAGAAGACGGATGTTCTTACAGGTGCAAAGTACATTAGCTTTGCCGAGGGTGTTGAGAGAGGACTTATCAAGTTCGTAGGAGAGGACTGTAAGCAGGGACTTTATGATGCTATCGAGTCACGTCAGGTTCGTCCCGGTGCAGCAAAGGGTTCTGGACTCAAGCTTGTTTATACACCTCTCAATGGTACAGGACTTGTTCCTGTTACAAAGGTCCTCAACGATATCGGAATAGATGATATCACCATCGTGCCAGAGCAGGAGTATCCGAACGGGTACTTCACAACCTGTTCTTATCCTAATCCTGAGATCTTCGCAGCTATGGAAAAGGGACTTGAGCTTGCCAAGAAGACAGACGCGGATCTTCTTCTTGCTACAGATCCTGATGCCGATCGTGTAGGCATCGCTATGAAGTGTCCTGACGGAACATATGAGCTTGTTACAGGTAACGAGATGGGAGTTCTCCTTCTTGATTATATCTGTGCGGGACGCAAGGAAAAGGGAACTATGCCTGAGAAGCCGGTAGCTGTAAAGTCTATCGTTTCCACACCTCTTGCCAATGCTGTTGCTGAGCACTATGGAGTAGAGCTCAGAGAAGTTCTCACCGGCTTTAAGTGGATCGGTGATCAGATCGCACAGCTTGAGGCAGCAGGCGAAGTCGAGCGTTTTATTTTCGGATTCGAGGAGTCTTACGGATATCTTTCAGGTTCATATGTAAGAGATAAGGATGCAGTCGTAGGTTCCATGCTTATCTGCGAGATGGCAGCATACTATCGCTCCATCGGTTCATCCATCAAGCAGAGACTTGAGGAGATCTATAAGGAGTATGGACGTTACCTTAACAAGGTTGATTCTTTCGAGTTCCCGGGTCTCAGCGGTATGGATAAGATGGCTTCCATCATGGAAGGTCTTCGTAAGGAAGCGCCTTCAGAGTTCGCAGGCAAGAAAGTAGTCAAGGTGTCAGATTATGAGAAGCCTGAAGAGACAGGTCTTCCAAAGGCCAATGTTCTCATTTATACACTTGATGATGGTTCATCTGTGGTTGTAAGACCTTCAGGTACAGAGCCTAAGATCAAAACTTATTTCACAACTCTCGGCAAGGATCTTTCTGAGGCTGAGGCAGAGAAGGAGAAGCTCGCAGCAGCCATCGCTCCTATTCTTGAGTGATGAAAACGGCTTCAAAGCTTAAATTACTTTGATTGAAGCATAAAACAAATGATGATAGAATTAGGCTGTCGCTTTGGCGACGGCCTTTTTTATATTCCTGATAGATAAGCTTGTCCGGAGATACGCAGGGAGAATATGATGAGGCAGGATAAATCGGGGTAGTAGGGGTAGTTACATGTCTGTGAAAAGAAATCTCAGGATGGATAATGCAAAGGGCGTTTTGATAATGCTGGTGGTCATAGGGCATTTTCTTCTTCCCTTACAGGGAAGGACGAGAGTATGTACAAATCTGTTCTATGAGATCTATGTTTTTCATATGGCGGCTTTTACCTTTGTTTCAGGTCTTTTTTCTCAGAATATCTATATAGGAAAAGAGAAAAGGACATTTAATGTTAGACAGCTTTTCAAAACACTATGGCTGTATGCTATATTTGAGATCATAGTGTTTTTTTCAGAGATACCTGCTTATGGCAGAGAGGCTTCATGGAGGGAGTTCTTCTACGAAGAAGGAGCTCCGTGGTATATGTTGGCCCTTTTTACATGGTATCTCTTTATCCCTTTTTTTACGCTTTTAAAGGAGCGGGTATTCAAGAGCAGTATCATACTGATTCTTCTTCTGACTGCAGCATCCCTTGCAGGCGGATATATAGAGGGACTGGGTGAATTGTTGTCTTTTGAAAGGATCCTGGCATTTGCCCCTTTCTTTTATGCAGGTCACTTTATGGGAACTGAAAGGCTGGAGGCATTTCTTCGAGCTGAAGGTAAGACTGATATAAAAGCATTATGGTGTGTGATAGAGGCTTCGGCGGCTTTTTTTGTGCTTGGTATAGCATTCTTTATGTATGATTACCTGCTTCCGTATCATGATGCTGTATTTGGCGTATGGTATGAAAGATTCAGAATATGTGAGCGTCCGGAATACTTTACAGGTATACTCGGACAGGTTTGGATACTGAGACTTATCTGGTATGTTGCCGCAAGTGTTATTTCATTGACCTTCTTTAGGATAGTACCTGCTTGCTATGTGCCGGTGCTTAGCGTCATGGGGCAAAGAACATTGCAGATCTATATACTGCACAGACCTGTAAGGGATCTGCTCTTTGCAGCAGGACTTATAACATGCTTTGATCCCGGAAATCCGCTTGATCTCATAATTGTCTTACTATTCTGCATTGTGTTATCTATGCTGCTTTCGGCGAGCGTTTTCACTAAGTTTTTTGAATTGCTACTGTTCCCCTTCAGGAAAAACATAAATAGGATTTAGCTTACATGTAATCTATATGAACTTTAGGCATGTATAGGATGTAAGCTAATAAGGCTCTCAGCGCTTATTAAGGTAGTACTAGGAGTTATTTATTAAAAGGACTTATCATGGTTGATTTTCTGGAAAACTTTTCGATATTTTCTCAATATACCCTTCTTCAGTGGGCACTGCTCTTTATGCTTTACTGCATATTCGGGTGGATATTTGAATCTGTATACTGTTCACTTAAGGAGCTGAGGCCCCTGAACAGAGGTTTCTGTCATGGTCCGTGGCTGCCCATCTATGGTGTTGGAGCCATCATGATGCTGCTGTTCGCCTGGCCCTACAGGGAAAAGCTTTACATGGTGTATATCATGGGGGTTCTGGTGGGAACTGCACTTGAGCTTGTTACAGGCGTGAGCATGTACCATATTTTCCACATGAAGTGGTGGGACTACAGTCACAATCCATTCAATTTCCATGGGTATATCTGCCTGTATGCCTCACTTGCATGGGGGCTTCTCGCGCTTGTTTTTACGAAATTCATACATCCCCATGTAGCCGCCATATCGGAGAACTGGACATATACCGGATTCGTTGTAGCTGTTACCATGCTGTATACGCTTTTCATTGAAGATCTGATATTCTCCATCATCGGAGCTCTGGATCTTAAACGCCGTATCGAGAAGCTTGCTGAGAACAGTGAGGAGATACAGGCTCTTAAGCTTAATATCTCAGAGGCCCGGACGCGACTTCTCGAGATGCAGGAGCAGGCTCGTGCCAATGTCTCCGAAGTGAAGTCTATCGCTGAAACCGAAGGAAATCTGGCTGCCGCAAAGGTGGTCACAGAGGAAACAAAACGTGTCATCGCTACAGGAAGTACACTTGTGGCAAAGACCATAGCAAATGGAAGTGTCACAGCGGCAAAGGCAGCAGTAAAGACTGTGGCTGAGGCAGGCACAACAGCCGGGAAAACAGTGCTTGAGGCGGGATCCAGTGCAGGAAAGACAGTACTGGAAGCCGGTAATACAGTGCTGGAGGCCGGAACTACAGCAGGAAAAACCATGGTGGATGCCGGAAAATCAGCTGCGAGAAAGGTTGCCAATGTGGTACCCGGAACCAGAGCTTATGAAGAGAGACACAGTGATAACCGTGAAGGCCTGGAGCTTCACCGAAGGCGTATGGAAGAGAGACTTCGTATACTTGAGGATGGAGGAGATGAGCGTTCAGGTCGTATGAACTGGTGGGTAGGAAGTATGCTAAGGAACAACCCTACATTAAAGGGCGGATCCGAGTACTTTGATAAACTGAGAGAAGCCTCCAGAAAATACTCTGAAAGTCTTCATAAACTGGAATCCGGTATAGTAGAGGGAAGTGAGAGAATCAGGGAAATGTCCTCAGATGAAGAATGAGATTTCATTGTTTAAGAAGAGAAAAATGACTTACAGCCGTTCTGATGACGGATTACGTGAGAGCAGGGAAGGATAAAACTTCCCTGCTGAATAAACAGGGTAAACGAATGACCCCACCGAAGCTGTTTCGCTCCGGTGGGGTCTTCCTGTCTCTGCTTTAAGTCTATATATGTCAAGAGTTCACGTAAGGGGAGAAAAGAACTCTTACTAAGTATATTTTAAACGGTCATGCTTGATAGGGATGGTCTCGAAAGATCATAGATATCATACACATAAGCGACCGTTGTTTATGAAGGGGGGCTCCGGAGTGTATTACAACTCCGGAGTATGAGTATGAAAAGCTTTTTTTGTGTTACATTTCTGTAACTGTTTTATATGATACAGAAGCTTTGTGACTTAAGTATGTCTCACGACTTAAAGAAGTCTAAAATTTATAAACAAAATCTAAAGTGCATGAACGCAATTATGAAGAACAGACTACATAAAATCTTAAGATGTAAAATAACAGCGAAATCTTAAGGCACTGAGGCATCACGAGAAACAGCAAAGCTTCATAAGAAGCGCTTTATACTTTATTTTGCAATTATGTAAAGCTTTGATGAACAGGAGCCATAAATATTGACAGTTCCTTTAAGCTCATAAATGTCAACTTCAAAGAAAGCATTTAAGGAATCACTGTTGGCGGAAACCTCAACTATTCCTCTGTCGATGATGATACGGATATCCTTCGGCGCTTCCGGGAAAATGATATCAGTGCATGGTTCAGGATCAGGAACAGTGATATCTTTATGATCTTCATGGAAGTCGGCATTTCCCTTTTCCACACGGAGGAGATGTGAGCCGGAGCAGTAATCAATGTTGAGACCGAAGACATTGACACTTATAGCATCTTCGATTTCAGTTATATCGAGTTCCAAAGGAGCCTCATGAGAAATGGACCATGAGCTCTTTTTTTCTTTTGATGAAGATTTGATTCCGGCATCAGAGGATTCCGAAAAGGTTTCTGCATCGGGAGATACCAGGCGAAGAGCATCGGTCCATTCCTTTACAGGAGACATGTGAAGAGTATCATCACTGTCGAGATAAAGCTCTCTGGGTATGCCCATGATCCCGGTGAAGCTGTGCTCTCTGTTAGAGGTTCTCAGCCAATGTATAAATACCACACGATCATAAAAGCTATCGTCCTTGTCGACAGAGCTTTCTTCAGGTCTAATGCCGGGGCTGTATATCTGGAAGCTCTGTCCGGCGTATGCAAGGGAATTAAGGTATGCACGTTTGGGTGTCTCAGAATACTTCCTGAAGCAGTGTCCGTCGAAACTTCCGGTGTGATAGAAACCATCAGATGTCCAGAAGAACCATTTTTTTCCTTTTGGAGAGGGCAGCTGTCTTAGGTCGGGACATTCCCAGCCGGGAGCCATGGACAGGCGCTGTGTGAGCTTCCATCCGGTGATATCATTTCCTTCCGAGTGAAGCACGGCATAGTCGTTTTTCTCCAGAAAAAGGACCATATAGAATCCTCCGTTTATGTCGTCTCTGTAGACCTTGGGATCCCGGTTTCCCGGAGCTATCTCTGACAGGATGAGGTTATGGGGATTATCGGAATCGATTTCGTCTATAAGCTCTATAGCGGATGTTTTTACCAGAGTCTCTCCGCTGTCAGTGCTGAGGGCGACTCTTTGGGTGAAAGTTGAGTGAGATTCTTTACCCCAGTCTGTGGCGTCTCCCGCGGAAGTGTAGAAGAAGGACAGAAGCTCATCACTCAAAGGAAGGCAGCTTCCGGAAAACATGCTTCCGGTTCCGTCGGGAAATAGAACCGAAGGATGTTGTGTCCAATGTAGTAGATCATGGCTCACAGCATGTCCCCATGACATATTCTGCCATCTGGTATCGAAGGGGTTATACTGGAAATAAAGGTGCCATAGACCGTCCTTATAGAAGAGGCCGTTTGGGTCGTTTATCCAGCCCGGAGCTGCAAAATGAACGAGAGGAAAGACTTCCGGGGAAGCATCAGATTGAGATTTACCTGTTGGAGCTACGGATAATACTTCTGTCGGAAGATCATCACTCTGCTTTACGGCCTTAATAAATGCCTCTGAAAAAGAGCCGGTTATGGTCAGCTCGCGGTTTTTCCATGCTTTAACCGGTAATGGACAGTAGAAGGCGGCAGGATAGACATGATCAGAATTTTCGATTTTCGAAACAGGAATCATAAATTCGTAGATGCGTTTATCTCCTGCCAAGAAGGAGATCTTTTCCTGATTCTGTTCAGGTGATACAGGGATCCAGAGATAGTCTGAAGTAATAAGAAGGGTATGAATCATAGTATTTCCTCCGCGAAAAAGATTAGGTGTTTCGTGAGTCTGCCGGCAGTATGAACTTATGCCTGCAACTTGTAATTACGCACAAATTTCAGCTTTATTAATCTGACATAAATTTATCAAGATGCTCTTTACAGATGTTTTTAAATCTGTTAACGTAGCATATGTCAACCGCTTAACATATTTTGGCATATGTTAGGAGAGAAAAAATAAAATGAGTAACAATATGAGTAAAAGTATGAATACAAATTATCAGAAAATCAATAAGTCATCAAAAAATTATGCTGAGGATATCCTCAAGGTACTTCCGTGGGAGACAAAGGAAGTTCCTGTAGAGATTCCTCATGGAGATATGCCGGGAGATAAAATCGAGATCGGAGAGTCTCATATCGCAAAGGCAAACAAAATCTTCCCTGTACTTGTAAAGGAAATAGCAGAGAAGATGAAAGAAAATGAAAACCAGCGTGTTGTAGTCAGCGTTTGCGGAGGATCAGGAGTAGGAAAGTCTGAGATCGCCTCTGTTCTTGCGTGGTTCCTTAACCAGTCAGGTGTAGGAGCATATATTCTTTCAGGTGATAACTACCCTCACCGTATTCCTATGTACAACGATGCAGAGAGACTTCATGTATTCCGTGAGAGTGCTGTAAGAAACATGGTGGAAGCCGGAGATTACACAAACGAGAGATTTGCCGAGATCAGAAGCTGGCAGCAGGAGGATACTGATGCGGATAAGAAGCATGCGGAGGGAAATGCATGGTTCGAGTCATATCTCGCAGGTGGACGCAAGGGACTTTCAGAGTATCTCGGAACATCTGACGAGACAGATTTTGATGAAGTAAGCAATATCATCAGCGCATTCAAGGATGGCGCAGCTGATCTCTGGTTAAGACGTATGGGAAGAGATGCGGCCAGTCTCTGGTATGAAGATATTGATTTCTCTGATAAGCAGGTACTTATCATTGAGTGGACACACGGAAACAGTGATTTCCTTAAGGGAGTTGATATACCTGTTCTTCTCAACAGTACACCTGCAGAGACTTTGGCACACAGAAGGGCAAGAAACAGAGACGGAAAGACAGACAGTGCATTTACAACTATGGTTCTTGAGATCGAGCAGGGTAAGCTCCACTCTCAGGCACACAAGGCAAAGATCATTTGCTCAAAGAACGGTGAGCTTATAAGTTTTGATGAATATACAGAACTCATGAAGGATCAGTTTTGATTTAAGGATATAGTGCAGGAGTTTGAGATGGATAAACATTATACAGATAACGGACCTATGCTGAATGCCTACCCTGACAGTATGGGCGGACGCCTCAGCGATGTTGTTGGATTTCTTGAGAAAAGGGAGATGGAGGATTCTTTCCAGTCTTTCTATATTCTTCCAAGCATTTTCAATACAGATCTCGACCGTGGATTTTCAGTTATCGATTACAATATAAACAACGAGATGGGAAGTGAGGAGGATCTGGAGAGGCTCCGTAAGCTGGGAGTTAACCTTAAGCTTGATTTTATTCTGAATCATGCATCTGTCCTTTCACCACAGTTCCAGGATCTCATAAAGAACGGAGAAAACTCAAAGTACAGTGATTTCTTTATCAACTGGAACAGGTTCTGGGAAGGCAAGGGAGAGATGACTGCAGAAGGATATATCCAGCCGGAAGACAGGTATATAAAGGATATGTTCTTCCGTAAGCCGGGTCTTCCTATCCTCATGGTGCGTATGCCTGACGGAAAGGATGTACCTTACTGGAATACATTTTATCAGGAGGTTATCTACAAGCGCCCTGATGCCATGGATCTCATGGGTGCCATGGACATCCAGTACCTCACAGCAGAGCATATCTGTGAGAGGGTCAATGCTTCTCTTGACGCCGGAAAGAAGCCGTCAGAGATAGATTTCAATGGGTATGAGGCATATCGTGATAAGGTGATCGATTACCTTGAGTCAAACCGTAAGTACCTCGGTCAGATGGATCTCAATGTAAAGTCACCACTCGTATGGGAGCATTATGAGAACACTCTCAAGGCTCTTTCAAACTACGGAGCTTCCATCGTTCGTCTCGACGCCTTTGCTTATGCACCTAAGGAGCCGGGCAAGAAGAACTTTATGAACGAGCCTGATACATGGGACCTTCTTGCGAAGGTTCGCGAGCTTGCGGATAAGTATCGTGTGACACTTCTTCCGGAGATTCATGCAAGCTACGGAGAGAAGGTATACAAGAAGGTGGCGGATATGGGTTACATGACCTATGATTTCTTCCTTCCGGGACTTCTCATCGACGCGATCGAAAAGAAGAACGGTAAGGATCTTGCAAGATGGGCTCAGGAGCTCGTTCAAGATAAGATCCGCACAGTAAATATGCTGGGCTGTCATGACGGTATACCTCTTCTTGACCTTAAGGGAATACTTCCTGAGGAGGAGATCCAGAACCTCATCGATACCATCGTTTCAAGAGGTGGTCTCGTAAAGGATCTTCACGGAAAGAAGAACATGTACTATCAGGTCAATGCTACATACTACAGTGCTCTCGGTGAGGATGACAGAAAGATGCTTCTTGCACGTGCGATCCAGATGTTCATGCCGGGTAAGCCACAGGTATGGTATCTCGACCTTTTTGCGGGAAAGAATGACCATGAGGCTGTAAAGCATGCGGGTCCTGCAGGACATAAGGAGATCAACCGTACAAACCTTTCCATCGAGGAGATGGAGAAGAGGCTTTCTTCTGATGTTGTAGCAAAGCAGGTTGAGATGCTTAAGTTCCGTAACACCTGTCCGGCTTTCTCCTTTGATGCCGATTTCTCAGTCGAGACAGAGGGCACAAAGATGACCATGACATGGAGGCATAAGGGAAATACCGCATCACTTAAGGTTGATTTTGAAGATTATTCTTATGAGATCTCATCAGAGCTTGCATAATCTGTAAAAGCTGCAAAAGCCATGTATAAAGTGTTTGGTTCAGTTGTCTGAGCTTTGCTCATCAGAGGATGAATTGTACAAAATCATATAAATTTCATCTACCGCCGTAAGGAGAAATCCTTGTGGCGGTATTTTTGTACAAAATAACGCACAAAATAAGCTGTTAATTATTGCACAATATACACAAAAATATGTTAGGCGATTGACAGAAATTGTGTAAAGCGTTATATTCGCAATAAGTTAAATGTCAAGCGGTTGACATAGCTGGCATTATTAATTTTATTTAAGACTAAAGAGGAGATAATCATGAAGAAGAACCTGAACAGAATGGCTGCGTTACTTATGACAGTAGCATGTGTAAGCTCACTTGCAGCATGCGGAAGCAGTACAACTACAGAGACAACCAAGGCGGCAGATACAACAGCTGCAGCGGATACAACAGCAGCAGGAACAGAGGCGGCTGCAGCACCTGCTGAAAAGTCAGAGCTTGCAGGACAGTCCATAACACTTCTCAATTCAAAGGGTGAGATTCAGACAGCTCTTGAAGAGCTTGCTGCTACATTCACCGATGAGACAGGAATCAATCTTGAAGTCCTTGCCTGTGGTACCGGTGAAGTTCCTTATACAAAGGTAACTTCCATGTACAGCTCAGGAACAGCTCCTACCATGTCTATCCTTGATACAACAGACGTTATCGCTCTTGCAGGAGAGTACGGACTTGATCTCAGCTCACAGGACTGGATCAAGTACTGTGACAACATGACAACAAAGATCGACGGAAAGGTATACAGTTTCCCGTTCTGTGTTGAGGGCAGAGGCATTATCTACTCAAAGAAGTCTATCGAAGACGCTCTCGGAAAGACTTTCGATCCTGCATCTATCAACTCACTTGATTCCTTCAAGGCTGTATGTGAAGAGCTCAGAGCAGCGGGCATGGAGAATCCTGTAGTTCTTTCAAAGGAAGACTGGTCACTTGGTGCGCATCAGCTTGGATATATATATGACACATATGATGGAACAACAGCCGGTGCTGACAAGATCATGGCAGCTCTTAAGGATGGTTCTCAGAAGGTTGAGGATTATGATCGTTTTAACCAGTTCATGGATACTATGGATGTGATCCTTGATTACAACTACAACAAGGAGGATCCGCTGGGAGCTATCTATGATGAAGATCCTATGCATCTTGTAGAGGGTGAAGCAGCTTTCTGGCCAAACGGAAACTGGGCATGGCCAAACCTTGAGACAGCAGGTGCCGAGACTTCGGATGACTATGGATTTATCCCGTTTGTTCTCGGTAATGATTCATCTGATCTTGCAAACACATCAATGCAGGCTTCACCTACCAAGCAGCTTATGGTAGACGCAAAGCAGTCAACAGAGGAGCAGCAGAAGGCAGCTCTTGAGTTCATCAACTGGCTTGTAAATTCTGAGTCAGGTCAGAAGGGACTTGTTGAGAAGCTCGCACTCATTCCTGCATGTTCAAACAACACTGTAGCTCCTAAGGATCCTCTTAGCCGTGATATCGTGGCAAAGATGACTTCCGGAAATACTTATTCTTCAAGCTTTGTAGCTCCTTCAGACCACTGGTCAGTAGTTGGTGCTGTTATGCAGAAGTATGTTGCAGGTCAGACAGACCGCGCAGGTGCTGCTTCAGAGATCGATGCTTACTGGCAGGCACAGAAATAAGCAGTTGGAACATTTATAAGAAAGGCAGATCAATATGAATTCTCTCGGCCGTACCACCGGTGATAAAATAAAAAGTTTTCTAATGTTTGCACTTCCGGGAACCTTCGTTTTTGTATGTGTGGTCATCATACCTTTCCTGTATGGTTTTTATCTCACATTTACAGACTGGAACGGTGTTGCGGCAGTGAAGAATCTTGTGGGCTTTGACAATTACAAAGCTCTCGCCCAGGATAAGGATTTCTGGAATTCCATGGGACTCACACTTAAGTATGTGGTGCTTTCGGTTATTCTGGTAAATGCATTCGGTTTTCTTTTCGCATATTTCCTTTCAGGAAGGATCAAGAAGGGGCAGAATGTCTTCCGTGCGGGATTTTTCACACCGAACCTTATCGGCGGTGTAGTTTTGGGATTCATATGGCAGTTCGTTTTTTCACAGCTTCTTGTAAAGTTCGGAAAGAGTCTGGGAATCGCCATTTTTTCAAAGTCATGGCTGTCGGATCCGACCAAGGCGTTCTGGGCACTTGTAATCGTAACGGTATGGCAGCTGAGCGGATATATGATGCTCATATACATCGCAGGTTTTACAGGACTTTCAGAGGATGTTCTGGAGGCGGCATCAATAGACGGAGCCTACGGTTGGTCAAAGATGCGTCATATCGTTCTTCCTCTCATGGTGCCGTCCTTCGTAATATGTATATTCCTGACTCTTTCCAGAGCCTTCATGGTTTACGATATCAACCTTACATTGACAGGCGGTGAGCCATACGGCAGTACCAGACTTGTAGCCATGCACGTATACGAAAAGGCATTTACGGCCAGACAATACGGTATAGGACAGGCTGAAGCTGTTTTCCTGTTCTTCGTAGTAGCTATAATTTCCGGACTTCAGGTTTATATAGGTAAGAAGCAGGAGGTAGAAGCGTGATGAGTGCACAGGCTAATACTTCCGCCAGAGATCTTTCACCAAAGGCTGCAGATCGTGTAGGCGGAACAAAAAAACTTGTTAAGGATATCTGTATATATATCCTTCTGGTCATAGGCGCGTTGTTTTACCTGGTGCCTTTCTTTATGGTCATAGTCAATTCCTTCAAGCAGAAGAAGGATATCATCAAAGCTCCAATGGACATCATAGGTGCCCATGGAATGAGCCTTGATAACTACTTTAAGGCTTTTAAACAGATGGAATTTGTGAAAGCCTTCGGAAACTCGATTTTCATAACAGGTCTTTCCACACTGGCGGTTATCGTACTTTCTTCCATGGTGGCATACTATATCGTTCGTGCGAACACTAAGATAGCAAAGCTGATATTTGCACTTATGATCTCATCCATGATCATACCTTTCCAGTCCATAATGATTCCGCTGGTATCGATCTATGGCGCACAGATGAGTTTGCTTAATCATCGACTTTCACTTGTATTCATGCATACCGGCTTTGCCATGAGTATGTCAGTGTTCATGTATGCGGGCTTCCTTCGAAGCGGTGTACCAAAGTCTCTTGAGGAGGCTGCTTATATCGACGGATGTACAAAGATGGAGACCTTCAGGCTTATAGTCTTTCCTTTGCTAAAGCCTACAACGGCAACACTTGTTATACTGAACGCCATGCAGTTCTGGAATGACTATCTGCTTCCTAGCCTTGTTCTCGGAAAGAAGCCGCTTTATACACTGCCTCTTTCCACATACAGCTTCTATGGAACATACAGCTCGGATTATGGTCTCATCATGGCAGCACTGGTACTTACACTTCTTCCTATTCTCATTCTGTATTTCTTCTTACAGAAGCAGATCATCGCGGGAATGGTAGCAGGTGCGGTTAAGTAAATGTCGGGTTAAATAGAGTATAGAAATTAGAATAATATGTTATAAAACTGTATCTGTTGGTATTTTTAAGAATAAGATTAATACATTGGTATAGTATAATGAAGCCGGACATGAAAGTGTCCGGCTTTTTAGTTACATTACCATGACAGGATGTATATGATAAAAAACATTTATGGAATCGGGGATACAGGCTATTATGTAGTTTGTGCTTTGAATACGGATCGTTTTATTTCCGGTCATGGTGATATTTAAAAACAGTAAAGGTAATAGGGTAGTATGGCAACAACATTAAAGGATGTGGCTAAAGAAGCCGGACTGGCAGTGGAAACTGTATCCAGAGTGCTTAATAACAGAGGGTATATCAGTGAAAAGACCAAGAAAAAGGTCTATGATGCGATGCAGAAGATAGGGTACAGACCGAATATAGTGGCCCGTACACTTTCCAAGGGAAGGTCAGACGCAATTGCGGTGATCATGCCGCATATGGTGCATCCGTATTTTTCACAGATGCTCAGTGAGATAGAGCATTATGCTGCGGAAAAGCAGTATCAGGTATTTATCAACAATTCGACAGGCGATCCTCAGAAAGAGACCAGTGTGCTGGAGCTTTGCGAAAACAGTCTCGTAGCAGGTGTTCTGATATTTAGCCAGCAGGTTAAACCGGAGACATTGAAAAAATTCAATCTTCCGATCATCACCATTGAGCGTTTTATAGAAGGCGGAACGGGATGTGTGCTTTGCGATAACTATAAGGGCGGACAGCTTGCCGCGGAGGAGCTCGTCAGAAAGGGTTGTAAAAATCTTCTGATGCTCGGAAGCGTGTGGCAGAGCAAGATGCCTGCGGATGTTCGTGAAGACGGTTTTATGGATGTCTGCCGTAAGAGCGGTGTAAGCGCAAGGGTACTTACCAGTAATTCTCAGGAATATAAGGAGATGGAATATCATGAGAGCATAATTAAGGCTCTCAAGGAATATCCGGAAACTGACGGAGTGTTCTGCAGCTCGGATCTCATCGCGGCACAGGTCATACAGGTTGCTGCCATGTTGGGCAAAAGAGTTCCTGAGGATATAAAGATAATCGGCTTTGATGACACGGAGCTTGCTCTTCTTACAACACCGAAGCTCACGACCATCCATCAGCCTATAAGAGAGATGGCAAGGAAGGCTGTGGATATGATACTGGATACTCTGGAGCACAGAGAGTTCAACGAAAGAAATGTGCTTGATGTGAGTCTGGTGACAAGAGGAACCACATAAATTAAAAAGTTAATATTCATTTTAGTTTTTACTACAGAATTTGACTTTAAAAATCTACTTCTTTCTATTATACTATACGAGATTATGGGGCATGTTGCCTATAGAGCAGTATAGATGCTGAATCTGGCATTTTATGGGAGAGTTTAATGTTTTCATTGATTTCAAATGATATAGGAATAGATCTTGGTACATCAAGCGTTCTTGTTTATATAAAGGGCAGAGGTGTTGTTCTTAAGGAGCCTTCAGTCGTAGCTGTAAACAAAGACACCAACAGTGTTCTTGCTTATGGTGAAGATGCTCGTCTTATGCTCGGAAGGACACCTGAGAATATAGTTGCGGTTCGTCCTCTCAGGCAGGGAGTTATATCTGATTATACTTTGACAGAGCAGATGCTTAAGCATTTTATAAATAAAGCCGTAGGAAAACGTACCCTGAGAAAGCCGAGGATCTGTGTGTGTATCCCGTCGGGAGCTACAGAGGTTGAAAAGAAGGCTGTAGAAGATGCGACATATCATGCGGGTGCGAGAGAGGTCACTATCGTTGAAGAGCCTGTTGCGGCAGCCATCGGAGCCGGTATAGATATCAGCAAGCCGCAGGGAAATATGATCATCGATATCGGAGGAGGAACTTCAGATATCGCAGTTATCGCTCTGGACGGTCCTGTAGTTTCCGAGTCGATAAAGGTGGCAGGAGATGATTTTGATGAAGCCATTCTCCGATATATGAGGAAGAAGCATAATCTTCTCATCGGCGAAAGGACTGCCGAGGATATCAAGATAAACATAGGCTGTGCCAGCAAGAGACCGGAGAATATCACTATGGAAGTCAGGGGACGTAACCTGGTTACGGCACTTCCGAAGACAGTGGTAGTAAGTGCGGATGAAATCATGGATGCACTTCTCGAGCCGGCAACTATGATAGTAAATGCAGTACATAATGTTCTGGAACGTACTCCACCTGAGCTTGCAGCGGATATTTACGAGAGAGGCATCGTAATGACAGGCGGAGGAGCTCATCTTTACGGTCTGGACAAGCTGATGCATGAAAAGACAGGTATAAACTGTATGCTGGCGGAGGATCCTCTTACAGCTGTTGCTATAGGAACAGGTAAGTTCATCGATTTGGCAAATGATGATGACGATCTGTAATATCGAATTTAAAATGGGGGTGGCCTATAGGGCTGCCCCTTTGCTGTATCAAAGAGTTACATTGCTTGAATTTTGAAGCTGACATGATCTTAAGAAGTAAAGTGCTTCTCAGAAATCGGCTTTTTAGAAGGAAACGAAGAATTGGATTTTTTTGAAGGTTATATAGACCATATTATATTTAGAAGTGATTCCACCGGATATACCGTCATGGTCGGTGTGATGAAGGGTAAGAATTATACTCTGGTGGGTACTGTTCCCGGGCTGGAACCGGGAGAGAACATAAAGGCTGACGGTCATGAGACCACACATCAGATATACGGTACTCAGTTTGTTATAGATAAATATCAGGTGGTGCCTCCGGAATCCAGTGAAGCTGTTGAAAGATATCTGGGCTCCGGTGCCATAAAGGGTATAGGTGCCGCTATGGCTTCCAGGATCGTAAAAAAATTCGGCGATGATACCATGAGGATCATTGAAGAGGAGCCGGAGAGGCTTGCTGAGATAAAAGGTATTTCCTCCAGAAAGGCCATAGATATCGCTGCATCCGTGAACTCAAAAAAAGAGATGCAGTACGCTGTCATGTTCCTGCAGCAGTATGGTATCTCCATAAATATGGCGGGAAAGATATACGCTCAGTATGGTAATGAGATGTACGATATCGTCAGGGATAATCCTTATAAGCTTGCGGAAGATATCGATGGAATGGGCTTCAGGACCTGCGATGAGATAGCCAGAAATGCAGGTATCAAGGAAGATTCTGATTTTCGCATAGAGTCAGGCATCCAGTATGCTCTCTCCATGTCGGAGAGTAACGGCCACTGTTATCTTCCGCTACCGGAGCTTTTGCAGGCGACAGAGGCTCTTCTCAATATTACGATCCATGATATAAACCGCTATCTTCTTGATCTTCAGATGCAGGGAAAGGTGATAGTCAAAACCTCAGGGAAAAAGAAAAGTATAGATGAGTACCTGAAGGAAGTGGAGAATGATGGGGACAGGTTCAGTGGTGAAGAGGGAGACATTGGCAGAGGACTCGTATATGATGCCGACAACAGAAATGTTGATCCCGGAACAAGGGTCTACAGATCTCTTTTGTACTACACTGAGCTTCAGGTGGCAACAAAGCTTCAGGAACTCAATATAGAAAAGGAAGCTGATAAGGACGGAAGACTTGAGAGAGTCATAGATGAAATAACCGAAAAGGAAGGTATAGAGCTTGACGGGCTTCAGCGTCAGGCTGTTTCTATTGCGGCAAATTCTGGCCTTCTTGTTATCACCGGTGGTCCGGGTACCGGAAAGACCACGACTATTAACACCATCATCAGAGTTTTTGCCAATGAAGGAAAGACCATACTTCTTGCAGCGCCTACGGGAAGAGCAGCGAAGAGGATGTCTGAGTCCACGGGATGGGCGGCATCCACCATACATCGACTTTTGGAATATCAGGGTCGACCTGAGGATGAGGGAGATGAAGGCGGTGAGCAGATCAGAGGACACTTCGAGAGGGATGACAGCAATCCTCTTGAATGTGACGTGGTCATCATCGATGAGATGTCCATGGTGGATATATTCTTGATGAATTCACTGCTGAAAGCCATTCACAAGGGAACGAGACTGATCATGGTGGGTGATGCGAATCAGCTGCCTTCCGTCGGAGCCGGTAATGTCCTAAGGGATATCATTGAATCCGGTGTCATCAGAACAGTTAAACTGAATCATATCTTCAGGCAGGCGGCAGAGTCTGACATAGTTGTGAATGCCCACAGGATAAACGAAGGACAAAGTGTTGACCTGAGTAAAAAATCAAGGGACTTCCTGTTTATCAGGAACCAGAACCCTGAACAGATCTTTAACTCTATTACGGCACTGATACTGGATAAGCTTCCCGGGTATCTCGGGGTGGATCCCTTTGATATGCAGATCATGACACCTCAGAGAAAGGGGGCCCTGGGAGTTGAGAGACTGAATCAGCTCCTTCAGGAACGAATCAACCCAAAGGACAGCAAGAAGCCGGAGAAGGAAATAAACGGTACATTGTTCCGGCTCGGTGATAAGGTCATGCAGGTGAAGAATGACTATAATCTCATATGGGAGATCAAAGGAAGGTACGGCATACCCATAGAAAAGGGTGAGGGTGTGTTCAACGGAGACATTGGCATCATCACAGAGATAAACAATTTTGCACAGACTCTGACGGTAAAGTTCGATGACAGATTCGTGGAGTATGAGTTCAAACAGTGTGACAGCCTGGATCTGGCATATGCCATCACCATACACAAGTCTCAGGGCTCGGAGTATCCTGCAGTCATCATCCCTATGTATCAGGGACCGCAAATGCTCATGAACCGTAATCTTTTGTATACAGCGGTTACCAGAGCGAAGCGCTGCGTTTGTCTCGTGGGTAACCCACAGATTTTTGAACAGATGATAGGTAATGAATCAGAGGCTAAAAGGTACTCGTCTTTGTCTGAGCGCTTAAGGGAGATTTCAGATGCTGGTTAAGATGATTTATAATGGAGTGACGGACCTGCTTTTTCCGAGGCGATGCCCCATATGTGAAGAACCGGTGATGCCGAAGGGAAAGCTTATATGTCCCGAATGCATTCGTGCCATACATTTCATCAGGGAACCTGCGTGCAAGATCTGCGGCAGGGAGATCGGAGATGCGGAGGAGGAGCTCTGTTCAAACTGTAAACGACACAGATTCAGCTTCGAGTACGGTTATTCACTTATGAGCTACAGCGATGTGGTGTCCCGTTCCATTACGAGAATAAAATATACTGGAGCAAAGGAATATCTTGATTTTTACGGACATATGGCGATCAGGCTATACGGCGACAGAATAAAAGCCATGGGAGTGGACGCCATAGTTCCCGTTCCGGTCCATAAGAGCAGACTGAAAAAAAGAGGTTATAATCAGGCGGCTGTTCTTGCGGAAATAATGGGAAGAGAACTTCATATACCGGTATATGAAGATGCTTTATACAGAAATAAAAAGACCGCAGCATTAAAGGAGCTTAATGCTGCGGAAAGACTTAAAAATTTATCAAGTGCATTTTTTGCGGGTGAGATCCCAAAGGACATGCGATCTGTACTGTTGGTAGATGATATCTTCACCACAGGGGCTACTCTGGAGGCTACCAGCAGGTGCCTGAAAAGAGCCGGAGTGGAGAGGATATACTGCTTTACCCTGGCCAGTAAAACGGATATATAGACGATTTCAGCCCATATCCTCTGTCCAGTAGTCTCTTGCGAGATCTATGAGGTCTCGCATGGGTTCGGACAGATACTTATCCTTTCTGTAAACGGCATAGGCATTCATGACAGGATGGGTCTTCAGTTTTATGAGCTGAACATCATCCGGGATATCTACGTGGTGTGAAGCTCCGATAAGTGCTGCACATTCATCGGCAGCCACAAGGGCAAGCTCATAGTTGATGCCTTCTGCATCCATATATACATCGGGTTCAAAACCGGCCTGTTCAAATACCTGTTCGGAAACGAAGCGTTCGGTAGAGTCCTTCGGACCAAGGAAGAAAGGTACATCCTTGAATTTTCGGATGTCCATGACTCTGGTTCCGTCTTCTTCGTATTCCACTTCATTAACAAGCGGGTTTGAGGAGGCTACAGCAAGAACCATCTCTACGTGGCTAAGGAGTTCGTACTGCAGACGGTAGTTCTGCTTGTCGCCCATAAGTATGATGCCGAGATCTATGGTTCCGTTCTTTACAAGCTCCTGGGCTTTGAGACCCTTCATGATGTTGAGCTGTAATTTAACGGTTGGATTCAGCCTGTGGAACTGGCGATAGATAGAGGTCATCATGTAATCAGCTTCTATGCCGGCAGCACCTACCGCGATCTCCTCGTTGTGAAGCTTTGCTATGTCTGATATCCGGGAATAACAATCCTTCTTCATGGCGATCATTTTTCTCGCGGTATCTACATAGATTCTTCCTGCTTCTGTGATGGACCATTCATTTCCTCTTCTGTAGAAAAGCTTGGTTCCAAGTTCTTTTTCCAGATTGAGGAGCTGTAGATTCAGAGCGGGCTGCGAAATAAAGAGTTTGTCAGCGGCTCTGGTGATGTTCTTTTCCTCTGCGATACGAATTATATTTTCGATACGACGTAGATCCATAAAAGTGCCTTCTTCCTATATTAATACATAATAATATCTCTGGCGAATCGTCTGATCTTACACAATGCTGACGCATGATGCAAAATACTTAAAATCTCAATATATTCAATAGTATATAAGGGATTATAACTTATTACAATAGAATGCATGAATAGTAATAAAAAATTTAAATAACAAAGCATTTGACTGATTAGCTTGACGGCTACATGCGGACATGTTATAGTTTGCAGGTAAACAAGGGGCTAAGCCCTATTTTTTATGCACTAATTTCGTAGTCATGCGGAGTTAAGAATCATTGGAGGTGAACAGCCGTGCGCACAAAGATTATTTTAGCATGTACAGAATGTAAGCAGAGAAATTATTTCACGACTAAGGAAAAGAAAAATCATCCTGAGAGAATGGAAATTCGTAAGTATTGCAGATTCTGTAAACAGCACACGCTTCATAAGGAGACAAAGTAATGGACGAGAAGAAGAGTTCTAGATTTCAGGGCTTCTTCAAGGGTCTAAAGACGGAATATAACAAGATTATTTTCCCGAATAGACAGGACGTTATTAAGGAAACAACAGCTACAATTGTTGTAAGTTTACTTATCGGAGTTGTTATCGCAGTTCTTGATCTCATCATGAAGACGGGACTTGGCTTTATACTTAAGTAAAGGGGATATCGATGTCAGAAACAAATTCTGCAGCTCGTTGGTATGTAGCACATACCTATTCAGGCTACGAGAACAAGGTTAAGATGGATCTTGAAAAGACAATCGAAAACCGTGGTCTTCAGGATCTTATTCTTGAAGTCAGCGTTCCAATGCAGCCGGTCATCGAAATGAAGAACGGCGTTGAGAAGAAGACTGACAAGAAAATGTTCCCGGGCTATGTTCTTGTAAACATGGTTATGAATCAGGAAACCTGGTACGTTGTGAGAAATACACGTGGCGTCACCGGTTTTGTTGGCCCAGGATCAGAGCCGACACCTCTTTCAGAAGAGGAGATCAAGGCCCTCGGCTATAGAAAGTCAGAGGTTCTTGTAGACTTCGCTATCGGCGATACAGTATCGGTTAATTCCGGATCATGGAAGGGTACTGTGGGCGTTATAAGCGAGATCAATGATCAGAAGAAGACCGTAACTATCTTGGTTGAGATGTTCGGCAGAGAAACTCCGGTAGAGTTATCATACGGAGAAGTAGAAAAGCTTAGATAACAAAGTTTGGGAGGGTTAGCGCTATAGGCGTCTACCCCGCAATTACCACAAGGAGGTGCCTCAATGGCAAAGAAGGTAGAAGGTTACATCAAGTTACAGATTCCAGCTGGTAAAGCAACACCAGCTCCACCAGTAGGTCCTGCTCTTGGACAGCATGGTGTAAATATCGTTGCATTCACAAAGGAATTTAACGCAAGAACAGCTAACGAGGGAGACGTTATCATCCCTGTAGTTATCACTGTTTATGCTGATAGAAGTTTTAGCTTCATCACAAAGACTCCTCCAGCTGCAGTCCTTATCAAGAAGGCTTGTAAGCTTCAGAAGGCTTCTGGTGAGCCAAACAAGAACAAGGTTGCTACAATCAGTAAGGCTGATCTTCAGAAGATCGCAGAGACAAAGATGAAGGATCTTAACGCTGCATCACTTGAAGCTGCTATGTCTATGATCGCTGGAACATGCAGATCTATGGGCGTTGAAGTAGAGAAGTAATAGGGAGGTCAACTGATTATGAAAACAGGTAAGAGATATAATGCAGCTGCTCAGGGCGTAGACAGAGCTGTAAAGTACAGTGCAGTAGACGCTATTGAGCTTGTAAAGAAGAATGCAACAGCAAAATTCGACGAGACTGTAGAACTTCACATCAGAACAGGTTGTGACTCACGTCACGCTGATCAGCAGGTTCGTGGTTCCGTTGTACTTCCTGCCGGCACAGGTAAGAAGGTTAGAATCCTCGTATTTGCAAAGGGCGCTAAGGCTGATGAAGCTCAGGCAGCTGGTGCAGATTTCGTAGGAGCTGAGGAGCTTGTTCCTAAGATTCAGGGCGGTTGGTTCGATTACGATGTAGTAATCGCTACTCCTGATATGATGGGTGTTGTAGGACGTATCGGACGTCTTCTCGGACCTAAGGGTCTCATGCCAAACCCTAAGACAGGTACTGTTACTATGGACGTTGCCAAGGCTATCGCTGATACTAAGGCAGGTAAGGTAGAGTATCGTCTTGATAAGGCTAACATCATCCACGTTCCAGTAGGAAAGGCTTCATTCGAGACAGAGAAGCTTCAGGAGAACCTTAACACACTCATGGCAGCTATCGTTAAGGCTAGACCTGCTACACTTAAGGGCCAGTACATGAAGTCAGCTACTCTGACATCTACAATGGGTCCTGGAGTTAAGCTTGATACTGTTCAGTTCGGTGCTTAATTTATTTTTAAATTAGTTATTGACAATCCATTTGATGGATGTTAATATACGCAACGTATTAACCCGAAGACAGCAGGTGGTGCCGTAAGGTACCGTAAGACAGAACGCCTGCCGAGGAAAGATACAAACTATTTTGTTTGTTCAACCCCGTGTCTTTTGGCATGGGGTTTTCCTTTTAGAAAGGTTTATACGAAAATCTTATAAGGAGGAAAAACCGTAAATGGCAAAGGTTGAAATTAAACAGCCAATCGTTGACGAGATCAAGGCGCTTTTTGATGGTGCTGTAGCTGTTACTGCCGTTGATTACCTCGGACTTACTGTTGAGCAGGATACAAATCTTCGTAAGCAGTTAAGAGAGGCTGGTGTTCAGTACAAGGTTTACAAGAACACTCTTATCAAGAGAGCAGCAGAGGGTACAGATTTCGCACAGCTTGATTCTGTACTTGAGGGACCTACAGCTATTGCAGTGTCTAAGGATGATCCTGCAGCAGCAGCTAGAATCATTGCAAAGTTTGCTAAGGATGCTCCTAAGCTTGAGCTTAAGGCAGCAGTTGCTGAGGGCAAGCTTTATGATCAGAAAGAGGTTCAGGTTCTTGCAGCTATCCCTTCAAGAGAAGAGCTTCTCGGAAGACTTTGTGGTTCTCTTCAGAGCCCAATCGCAAACTTCGCACGTGTTATCAATCAGGTTGCAGAGAAGAGCGAGCCAGCAGCTTAATTATAGGCGAAAGGCATCATGAAGCGGCATAAGCTTCATTCGTGGTCGAGAGATCACAAAGCAATGAAAATTGCGATTTAAGATTATAAATTTTGATAAGTGCTATAGGCACGATATTTCTAAATGGAGGAAATTAAAATGGCTAAGTTAACTACAGAAGAGTTTATCGCAGCTATCAAGGAGCTTTCTGTTGTAGAGCTTAATGACCTTGTAAAGGCTGTTGAGGAAGAGTTTGGCGTTTCTGCTGCTGCAGGCGTTGTTGTTGCAGGTGCAGCTGCTGGTGCAGCTCCAGCTGAGGAGAAGACTGAGTTCGACGTTGAGCTTACAGAGGTAGGCGCAGAGAAGATCAAGGTTATCAAGGTTGTTCGTGAGGCTACTGGTCTTGGTCTTAAGGAAGCTAAGGAAGCTGTTGAGTCTGCTCCTAAGGTACTTAAGGAGGCTGCTCCTAAGGCTGAGGCTGAGGAACTCAAGAAGAAGCTTGAGGAAGTTGGCGCTAAGGTTACTCTTAAGTAATTCAGACTTTATTAAAAGCTTAAATATAAAAGGTGTATGGGATTTCCCATACACCTTTTTTGTTGTATGGCGGGCATGCCGCCAGTCTGTGGTGAAAGTCCACGTGGGGCGTAGT